>CAWCYJ010000012.1:0-10397 GCA_963799725.1 uncultured Pseudomonadota bacterium | reverse complement strand
ACGTAAGCCGGTAGCAGGATGAATCCTGCCCCTACGATAGGCGGGCGATTGTGTCTGCGGCGAGGGGCAAGGATTGGCGTCGGACCCGTGCTCGTAGATAATGAGTCACCGGATTTCTCGCCGTCGTGGCTATACACGCTCATCGACATATCGGCAGAGGAAACAACGGGGCCTGTAGCTCAGCGGTTAGAGCAGGGGACTCATAATCCCTTGGTCGCTGGTTCGAATCCAGCCGGGCCCACCATGTTTTCTGGTGTAATCACGCCATTTCCGCCTTGGAATTTCGCATAGCAATCATCGGGATTCAGACTTGTACTGTAAAAGATTTCTCGGGATTCCGGCCGATGTGATGGCTTCGGACTTATAGCCCATGTCTGCGTCCCAGCTTTCCATCGTCCAACCCGGTTCCGGCTCGTTCGTCGGCTCATTGAGAAACCGCTAGGCTGAGGCAATGCCTACAAAGCCCATGCCTGACGCGTAGGGGAGGAGATCGGAATAGACGGTGTGGGACGGATAGCGGAGACTCGAACTGGTCTGCGCGTGGCCGCCGCAGCTCTGGCCTTGGTCTCTTTTGCCACTGCTCAGCCATCAACCCCGGCCGCCGCAAGCCGTCACGATGCTTCCCGTTCGTTTGGCCTCCGCACAATCGGCATTCCTCGCGTTACGATCCATTGCCTTGCTCCACACGGGACCTGTCGGCATAACCCCGGGGACAGAACCAACCTCGGCCTTAGCCCGGTCGGCGTCGAGAACAATGGGCAGGTCGTCGTAGGCGCGGCTCTGGGGGCTGAGACCTCGATCGCAGCACGCTATGATCCCCGGTCCCGCCGGCTCGTTCCCGGACTCGCCTACGTCGGCTGGGGTCCTGACTTCATCTCACGGGACGGCGCCGTGTGGAGCGACACTGGCTACATGGGCGGCATGTGGATCACCCGCGGTTCCTTCGGCAAGAAGCCCGTCACCATAGAACGTACGCATAAGCGCTTCGGAGGGGAGGGTATATACGGATCTCTTGCCTTTGACCACGCTGGGGCGGCATGGGTGGCCGGTTGGAATCCACACTATCCGTACGGCTATCACCTCGTCGGGGGAGGGGGCACGCGCCCGGGCTTCCGTCGACTATTCCTCGTGGTCATGCCTCGCTCTTCTATGCAGCGCCGCTGCGACTCGATTCCGAATCGTCAGCGTGCCTGCCCCGGCCCCGCTGACCGGAGTCGCAGTCGGTGGCGACGGCAGTGTCTGGGCCGTCGATCCATATAGGGTCTGTCTGGGTAGGAAGGGCAGTAAGCACTGCAGGCCTCCGCTGCTCATCAGCTACGATCCGGCTTCCGGACGCTTTCAGCGCTTCGCGATTCCCCGTCGTGGAGGCTTCAAAGAGAGAGGTAGCCAGTATCTTAGCACCCCCATGACGGCTTCGCCAGGTGGGTCGATCTGGATCGACCTGCAGTCGGGGAAGGGATATGTCCTGATGCGCTTCCGGGACGGCCACTTCACGACCTACCGTCGATGGCGAGGCCTCGAGCCTCTGATCGTGGGCGCATCGGGCAATCTCTGGCTTACCGGTCGACACGGCCATCCCCTGGTGTTCTCCCCATCGACGGGCCGGACGTACAAGCTGCGCGAACACGGCGGGAAGCTGTTCCAGAGTCCCGACGGCCAAATCAGCTACGTTTGGTCCCCATCCCCTGCCCGGTAGCCGTTTCGTTTGATGCTGAATGTGGACGACGGAAGATGCTGCTGGACATGGCACCAGCATTCTCATAATCCCTTGGTCGCTGGTTCGAATCCAGCCGGGCCCACCATGTTTTCTGCCGTAATGACGCCATTTCTGGGCAGTAGCTTTGTAGACGAGCAGCTCGACTGGTCTGAACGGGTCTGTTGCGGGTGATTGATTCCGCCACGACCAGCCTCCGCCGCCTAGCGGATCACCCTCATCGGGCCAGGGCCGCCAGGTGCTGTTTGTACTCCACGCCCATGCCTGGGAATGGCGTCCCTTTGTAGCTGGCGATGACCGAAATCTCGCCGTTGGGTCCCCGATGGATGTGACACTTCTTTCCGTACCAAACGTCCCACGTCCAGGCCAAGTAGCTCGCGTGGTGGGCATCCAGCCAGGGGAGAAGGCGGTTGAGATACTGCCCGCTGCAGTCGTCCTCACCCGTCTCGCCGGCGATGAGAGGAACCGTTCGGGCGACCGGAGCGATGTGCCGGTTCCAGCAGCGGCGGGAATTCCCGCACGGATTGAAATCGTAGGGATGCCAGGACGCGGCGAGATTGTGGAGCGGATCGCGCGGCTCGTGTGAGAGCCAACCATTGAGGTAATCCGAGTAGGCCACGCCGTCCATGACGATGACCTGTTTGGCGCCGGTGCCGCGCACAACATTGACGAGCTCCTGCATCCCCACGGCCCGGAAGACCCTGTGGGTGTCGCGCCCCTTGGCGTCGTAGTAGGTCACGCCCGGGCACCGCTTGTGACTGCCCGGCTCGTGTCCCTGACCGCCGCGCAGCCAGCATGTCCAGGCAGCCGCTGTATTCCGGTCGTCATCCGGATAGGGCTCATCGTAGAGGTCAAAGAGGACGTACGGGTTGTTCTTGAAGGTCCGAGCAAGACTGCGCCAGAACGCAGGGGTGTGATCGGCGTCGGGCATTGGCTGCTGACCGAGTGCCTGCAATTTTCCGGGACCGTTCCAGTGAAGATTCAACAGCACGTCCATGCCGTACCGGTTAAGGAGGCGAACGTAGCGCATGACCGCCCTGCGGTAGGAGGAGCCGACGTACTTGCGGCTGATGCCCTTGGTGTTCACATTGAGCCAGCAGTCTTCGTTCAGGGGCAGCCGCACGGCGTTCATATGCCAAGCCGCCATGGCGCGAACGGAAGCGGCGTTACTGGGACCGTCGAAGATGCCGTACCCCTGAATGCAGGCGTACTCGGTTCCAGAACGGTTAACGCCGTGTAGCAGAACGGGTTTCCCGCCCGCGTTCACCAGTTGGTTGCCCCGCACGTGCAATTGGGGCGGCCGGGGATGAGCAGAGGTTGCGGCTCGAAGCTGACCGCAAGCCGCACCCGACAGCAGGACCACGGCCCCCGTAATGACTACGACGATATCTCGGACTCGCATGACTTCCCCGTCGAGCTTCGGCGATAGGCCGCTATGCCGTTTTACCAGTCCGGAACCATGCGGAGCGTAGCCCGGCCCCTGTGTGGCCGGGCGAGCCGCGCTTCTCCACCCTCCGACATGCCTGAGGGAGGATCAATGACAGGCTCGGTTCTCCGACCACATTGCGGATGGCTCAGGATTGTCCGCATTCGGGCGTTCTTGATCTCGGATGCAGGATTGTGCAAGGCGTGACGCCGCGGCCACACAAGGGCCGGAAGCTACGTCGCCGCTTCCCGAGGACGAGTACATCACCAATCGCCGGCGGACCTGCCATCGAGGTGAGATATCGCCAGCGTCTTGCTCGGCGAATCCTCCGAAAGAAGAGGCCAACGCGGCAAGCGAGCTACGTCCGCCACAACTCAAGGACGGGTGATGAAACGGGCATAGGAGCCATATCTCACTGGGTCCAGAGATTAGACCTCCGCAGGCGTCTGCGGCGACTGAATTTTGGCAGGGCTTTGGAAGCGGGGGCCCTTAACTACGCTTCAGACGTTGATTGCTACAACTGCAAAACCGGCCCGCGTCCACTTACTCTTTCTCGCCTGGGCTGTCCCCATTCGGGACGACGAATTGCTCCGACACCAGATCCACGAGGCCTTTTTCGTTGAGAGCGAGGAGGCGGACAGTGTGAGACCCGATGCTGAAGTCGGGTGTCTTGTCGACATAGGAGATGCTCTTTGATCCAGGGTCCGCCTTAGCGACTACATCACCATCGATGCTCAACTCCAGCTCCTGCTTCAGGGATTGGGCGGGGAAGGCATCCACGATAAGTGGGGAGCCAGGATTTAGCAGGGCATAGCCGTTGCCGTCGATCCGCGCGCCGGTATTAATATCCACGGTGCCTTGCGATGGCACCGTAGGGGCCTTGAGCATCTCACCCTCCTTCCCCTTGGCGAGCGGGAACAGCAGCAACGGTTTTGAGCCCGTCATCTCGCCAACTGGCTTGCCGCCACTGAAGAACAGGGCCTGAACATAGCTCTTTGATACAACCGGCGCAGTAGCCTTGCGCACAATTCGGATGTTCTTCGGCATGGAGCGGTAGGCAGTCACCGTGCTGCCGTCGGAGACAGTCACCGTGGTTATCCCTTTGGCGGTCTTAACCGCCAGGATGGAGCCGTCGGTAAGGACGAGGCCGTTACTAGGGTTGGGCCAGGGGTGGGGTCGTTGGAGATAGTGAGTGACGATGGCCTCGAGTCTGCAGATTTCAGGTTGGCAGGGATTGTTCGGCTCGATCACCTCGGTCTGCACCTGAGCAGCTATGGAGAAAATGCCCCTCCCGTAGGTTGACATGTAGGCTCGGCCACATCCGTTGAGCCAGAAGACCGAGGTGGCGTTGGTGATCTGGTTGGAGCCCGTGACCGGTGTCCAGGTGGTCCCCCCGTCATAGGAGAAGTAGGCCCCACCTTGGTGAGTGCCGATGAGCACGCGGCTGCTGTCGTAGGGACAGATGCTGACCACCGAAGCGTTGGGGACAAGCCGGTTGTTGACCGGGACAGAAAAGTTGTATTGACTGCCGTGGTTGATCGTATCGTCCAAGTGAGGAATGTCGGTCCAGTTGCCTGCACCGCTCGTGCTGATCTTCATGTTGCCGTCGCTGACGTCGGGAGCAATCAGCCTGTTGGGGTCGTTGGGGTCCACGGCGTACACTTCGTACCAAGCGAAGGCGGTGGGCAGAGCTCCAAGGCTGCCAAAGTTGGTCATGGCGGGGTAAAGGGTAGCCGCGGTTTCCCCCCATGTCACGTTGTTGACCCTAGCGAGCTGCACATGCGCTTCCTGATTCGTGTCGGCCTGCAGGTTGATGGCTTGATATAGCGTGGGAGTTCCCGAGTTAAGAGGACTTACCTTGGGCAAGTCGTACATCGGCTGAGATATGAAGGCCAAGCGACTCCACCTTCCGGTGATGCCGCCTGAATCGGTGTACATGAGGCCGGGTGTGAACCCGTGATGGTTGTCAACCGCCTCCACGTAATGGGAGAGATAGAGGAGCTTGGGCGAACCGACACCCGTCTCCACATCTGTCCAATGAGTGGGCGTGTCCATATGGATATGTGCCAGCCTGTTCCCGCAGGGGTCGCAGGCGGTGTACCCCATGATGTCGTTGGCCGCTCCGGGCACATGCGGCCGCAGCTGGACAAAGAAGCCCTCACAGCAATCATGCCTGAGGACAGTCTCATTTGTCCCCTGCATAGCCCAGATGTCGTTATGCTGAGTCGCGAAGTAGAGGTCGGGCTGACTATCAAGACCCACGTACTGGCCCGTCACCTCAGTGACCTGGTCCGCGTCGAGGCCATTTGCAGGCCCACCAATGAAGGTGAAGTTTGTGCCGTTGTTGGACCGCTCAAGTCCTCCATCGGAGCTGAGCAGGTATGGGAGACCCGAGGAGGGGTCGATAGCAAGGTCCCGGGTATCAGTGTGCTGGTTTACGAGCGGCGTCCAGTTCCCAAGGCCGAGGGCCGAGTACGCCTCTTGACCCGTCCCAAAGTGGGCGACGCTCGTGCCGCAAGCGTTGCCAAAGTACAGGAACACCTGGTCGTTCCGAATCACGGAGTGGACATTGGAGATTCCGCCGCAGAAGCCGACGTTACCGACCGGCGCCGCGACCCTGTGCCAGGTCTGGCCTCCATCCACGGTTTCGAATAGCCGGGTCTCGATGACGGTCTGAGACACGCCAACCTGACTCACCAGGTAAGCACGGCTTCCACCACGCGCATCGGGAGCCAGCCCGTGCAGATCGTTGATTGCTCCTGGACTTCCACCGATCGATCCGCCTGAGACCTCGAAGCCCTGGCTCCAGCTTCCGCCGCTGTTGGTCGAGTACCAGACGCCACTTGGGCCACCCGCGATGATCCGCCCACCGCTCAGGGCGACGACGGTCGTCATCTGGGATGAGCCTGAAACTTGGAAGTGCGAAAAGCTGGAGAGGTCGGCCGAGGCACTAGACACACCGCAATCGGTAGCGACGTACACGCTGTGGGTATCCGGAGCGATGCTGATGCCATGAAAACTGGGCGTGGCCGAGCAACCGCCGACGGCGGGGGGGAAGGCGCCACTTACCTGCCGCCAGCCTTCGGGCCTGTCCACGTAGAGGCCACCCCCACGCCCGCTCTCCATGTCCTGTGAGGCCGTGGCGATGGGTTCATCGCTGCCATCCTGGAGATAAGTAATATCCTCCACCTGAGGACTTGGCAGTCCGTCCTCATGTACCCACGATGTCCCGCTGTTGCTGCTCCTGAACATCCCGCCCGTTTCGGAGGCTACGAGAATATCCCGGCGGTCGCGGGGGTCCACAGCGATGGTGCTGATAGGCCCGCTCTCCGGGATGTTCGGGATATAGTGTCCGACCGAGAACTCGACGTGCGTCCGGGTATCTTGCGCCTTCGAGACCTGGGTCTGCAGGGGGACTAAAAGCATTGAGGCGGCGGCAACAAGCGCCACAGCGATTCGGAGGCGACGGGGGTGGAGTGTCGACGGAGGCTGATGCATCACATCTCCTAGGCTTTCAAGATCGGTCAGGATGGTGCCGAGGGCGGACGTGGAAGATGGCTCCATACTAGCAGACGTAGCCAACAATTGGGTTCTTGATGAGTCAATAGGAGTCACAGCGCATGTTTGATCTATGGTAGTTGCGGGAGTCCCGGAGATCTTGGGATACATATTCGAGAACCCGCAGGCGGCCCGGATGGTTGATGTGCAACACCACATCGACCGGTTATCGATCGCCCGATCGCTACGTATTGTGGGCGTTCTGTCGTACCGCATGGCGGAGGCAGGCCCGAGGTGTAGGGGCTGCCCTTGTGCCTGCCCACGATCTCGCAAGGGCGGCGGTCGGTGGTGTTGGCACAGCCGTGTAACGCGGAAGATGGGATCGCCGATTCCAAAGGATGATTGACATCACGAATCGTCCTCAAACCCCGGCCGTCGACGTACGGACCCCGGTGGCATGAGCGACGACCGTTTCGGCGCCTCAACCTGTCGTGGTGACAGCCACATCGTGGGCAGGCACAAGGGCAGCCCCTACGTTTCGCCACCGCTGATGCCGTGCGGTAGGCTGGTGGCCCTCAATACATCGATCGGGCGATTTCGGAGCGGCCGTAGCCCGGCCCCTGTGTGGCCGGGCGAGCCGTGATTCTCCACCCTCCGACATGCCTCCAACGGGGGCGGCCGGCAGGCTCGGCTCAACGACCACATTCGCGCAGGCTCGGGATTATTCGCATTCGGGCGTTCTTGATCTCGGATGCGGGATTGTGCAAACGCGTGACGCCCGGCCACACAAGGGCCGGGCTACGTCCCGCCTCCGGCCGGAAATCCTTGGCCCTGCTTGCACGACCGGCAGAAGAGTGGGCGGGGAAACGGCGCAACTCTTATAAGAACGGTTCATCCACCGGTTCATGGCTCCGAAGCCGCCCGTTGGAGCCCACTAGTGGCTTGAGGGCACCGGCCAGGACGATGGAGAGGCAGAGCACGAGGGCGATCAGCATGAGCGCGTGCAGGACGGTGTATTGATTGCCCAGGAAGCCGATGAGCGGAGGGCCTCCGAGAAAGGCTAGGTACCCAATCGAGGCCACCACGCCGACACGTCCGGGGGCAGCGGACGCCTCATCGGAAGCCGCGCTCATCCCGGTTGGAAATCCCAGGGAAGCTCCAAGGCCCCAGAGAAGCACGCCCACAAAGGCGAGAGCCAGGACGTGGCCAAAGATGAACACCAGGAGCCCCACGACCGACACCGCCGCTAGCGCTCGCACGGTGACGACGCGTCCGTAGCGGTCGAGCAGGGCTGTGCCGAACCAACGAGCCATCGTCATGCCGCAGAGAAAGAGGGCAAAGGCCAGCGTCCCGAGAACGACAGGGGCGCCATATCCATCGATGACTGCCACGCCGATCCAATCGTTCCCTGCACCCTTCCGTTAGTGCAAAGGCCAGGACGAAGACGCCGATGATGACCGTCCGTGGCTCCAGCCAGTGCCGCATGACACTTCCACGCGGCTGCCGCGCCTCTGGCTCTGCCGTCTCCACCTCATTCGCATCAGGAAGGAAGTGGCGCACCTGGAGGGGGACGACGATGGCAATTAGGATGGCGACAACCACCAGGTGCAGAGTTACCGAGACGTGAAGGGCCACCATGGCGACCCCGACCCCTGCCCCGCCGACCGTCCCGACGCTCCAGACGGCATGGAAGCGAGACATGATCGACCGGCCCAGCCGCCGCTCGACCATTGCCCCCTGGACGTTCTGGGCCGGGTCCCACGCTCCATTCGACACGCCGAACAGGAAGAGACCGATCACGATGGGCACCACGCCGACGAGGTAGCCAATGCCGATGATCATCAGTGCAAAGACTCGCCAGGAAAACCATGGCGATCACCGTCCATCGCGAGGTGAAACGCTGCACCAGGAGGCCGGAGAAGGGGAGGGTTGCGACCGATCCCGCGGCGATTGCCAGGAGCAGCAATCCCAGCGTTGCCGGCGTTAGGTGGAGATGAGCGCGCACCTGCGGGATGCGTGCGGCCCAGCTTGCCGAGGCGAAACCGGAGCCGAGGAAGGCGATGTAGGTGCCTCTCCTGGCCGCATTGGTCGCCGGCTCAATCGTCTTCGTGCTCATCCGTGATGCCACTCTTTCATCCTGCCCGGTCAGGACGAGGACGATGCAAACGGTAGATCAGCCAGCTCAGCTGAAAGGTCAGGAGGCCATCGAGCTCGAGCACTCGTTCGATGCACGAGGCGCACCAAACGGCCAGTTTGTCATTCCTAAGCGGCGGGTCAAGCTACCGACAGTTTGCGTCCCAAGAAGGACTAATGTCTCGATGGCATGCAAGTTGCATTAGGCCTGCCTGAGGAAGTTATCACTAATTAAGGAGTCGAAACGTGGCGAATAACAGAAGGAACGGCGGGTCGGCGGTGGCCGACCGCGATTCGAATGAAGGTACCGCTGTAGCTACCGATCCTCGCGTCTTTGCAAGTACGCGATCGGGGAACGACAAATCGCGAGATGTCGGGGCACGGGGTGAGCAGTTCATCCTGGCCAGCTGGGCGACGCTTGTCGCAGGCCTTTGGCTGATCGTTGCCCCATGGGTGCTTACCTTTGCCGGTAACACGCCCAAAGCGCGGGCCAACGACCTGGTTCTCGGGATCGTCGTCGCCAGCATGGGAGCGACCCGGGTCTTCGGGAATTACCGATCGGGCCGGCTCAATCAGATCATCAGCGGGCTCACGGTACTCCCGGGAATCTGGCTGATCGCTGCCCCCTACGTGCTCAACTACGCTAGCCATGCACGACCGAGGAATAGCGACATCATTACCGGTATCGCGGTGCTTGTCTTCTCGGCATGGGCATACATGTCCAGCCGGAACGACGAGGACAACGGCAACAGCCACCGACGCCGAAACCATAGCTAACGAGCGACGCAAGTCGCACGAGGCAGACTGCCTCGGTTGAAGAAGGCCGGAGAAAGGCCGCCAGCTCTCTAGCGAGGCTGGCGGCCATTCGTTTGCCTAGAGGAGGCGGATCTCCTCTTGCCGGCCTGCAAGGCTGACCCGGCTTGGACAGTACAATAGCGTCATGACCGGAGTACAGGCCCATCGACCATGGCGATCTCCAACAGTTTACGAGGTAACGAGAATTGCCCCCCATCCAGATCGCGATTGCCGTCTTTGAGGGGGCTGAGGAGCTTGACTTCGTCGGGCCATGGGAGGTGCTGGCCGCTTGGCACTTCGTGCATCCGGAGGATGTCGAGGTCTTCTTGGTGGGTGACGGTGACGAGCCTATAACCTGCGCCAAGGGCCTGCGTGTCCTGGCAGATCGCACCTGGGACGCAATGGGACCGGTGGACGTGCTCGTCTATCCGGGAGGCCGTGGGACGAGAGCGCAGCTAGGCGATGACCGGATCCGCACGCGCCTTCGGGACCTGCAGGCGCAAGGGACGTTGATGACAAGCGTCTGCACCGGAGCGCTTGTTTATGCTGATGCCGGCTGCTCGACGGGCAGCCGGCGACGACGTACTGGAGCTCGTTCGACGAGCTACTACCTCTGGGACGCGGAATCATCCCCCGACCGGATGACCGGTTCGTGGATGTCGGGAACGTGATCACATCCGCCGGTGTTTCGGCAGGTATCGACATGGCGCTCCACCTTGTAGGACGCCTCGGCTCACCGGACAAAGCCCGCGAGGTCCGGCGCTACATCCAATATGACCCTGAACCACCGTACTAGCCTGCGGTTGGCCCGAACAGACCTTACCGGTAGGG
>CAWCYJ010000011.1:0-9678 GCA_963799725.1 uncultured Pseudomonadota bacterium | reverse complement strand
GCCTCGCGGCGGTGATCGATGTCAACCGTCCTGGGCCACGACGAGGATGAACCCGCGCGCTACATTGCCTGCGGTGAGAGCGGCAGTGCCCCCGTGCCTGCCGTGGCATGGACCACCGGCCGTCACGTCTACGCGGGAGCGCCACCCTTGGAACGGGAGATGATGTTGCGGAGCAAGATCGAATGCCCATGTCGAAGGGTTCAATCGAGCGGATGAGGAGCCGTGAGCACACGGCCCCGATCGGGACACCTGATCGGGGTTCGTATCTGGCCAGTACAAGTAGGCCGGTAGCAGGATGAATCCTGCCCCTACGATATGCGGACCGATTGTGTCTGCGGCGCGGGGCAGGAGATGAGCGACGGGATCAGTCGGGGTGGTGCCTGCTGGTGGGCCGGTCGATGGATGACGGGGTCAGTCGGGTACATGAGGCCGATTGACAGCAGACGAAATGACGTGAGCGAACGTAGGGGCAGAATTCATTCTGCTACCGGCTAGCTCCAACCGAGCGGCCTCGACGGCCCAGCCACCTCCCGACTAACCTCTCACAAGGGCGTCCGACTCTATTCCGCTTGCAAAGTCAGTCCATGGGCAGATGGATCGCGCGAATCCGACGGTGGTGAGAGCGGTGTAGCGGCCCCGGATGAGGAGCCGTAAGCACACGGCCCCAATCGGGACGTATGATCGGGGTTCGTCTACCGGCCAGTACACGTAGGCCGGTAGCAGGATGAATCCTGCCCCTACGATAGTCGGGCCAATTGTGTCTGCGGCGCGGGGCAGGAGATGAGCGACGGCATCAGATTGGCGGTGGTGACGGGCGGCCCGGAACGGCAGGCAATGGACGACGGGATTGGCATCGGACCCGTGCTCGTAGATAATGAGTCACCGGATTTCTCGCCGTCGTGGCTATACACGCTCATCGACATATCGGCAGAGAAACAGGGGCCCGTAGCTCAGCGGTTAGAGCAGGGGACTCATAATCCCTTGGTCGCTGGTTCGAATCCAGCCGGGCCCACCATGTTTTCTGGCGTGACGACGCCATTTCTGGACACTAGCTTTGTAGACAAGCAGATCGATTTGAGGCGTGTGTTGCAAAAGTACTGCAAACATTTCTCTAGAACGTTTCGAATCCGCCCAAGAGATCCTACGTCCTAGGGCCCGAGTTCGAGTGCCGCACACTGAACGTGAGTGCTGGAACTGCCTCTAACTCCAGTTCCCGCTCTGACCGTGACGTGCGAAATGCGTGGCCGATCCGATCAGCCGCATCCTTGAGCTGCTTTCCACCAGACCTTCATCCATGGGCTGGCCACCAATCGGCAATCCATGCTTTCCATGTGGGAAAGCCAGCTGGCGGCGGATCATCGGCTGTGCCTGCTAGCTCGTCTTCGGTTGGGACTTCGAACTTCGATCGATACGTGAGGAGGAGCTCGTCGCTCATCGGGATAGTTGTGTGCGGGCTGTTCACTTGACGTTGGTCTCGCTGGCGTTGCTGTACTCCCTTGTCCAGCTCTATGTAGACCAGTGCAACATTCGCTCCGACATCCTGGGCGAGATGACGTAATGCTGATCGTTCCACCCGGCTCCATAGGCCGAAGTCCAGCACGACATTGGTCCCGAGTTGAAGCGCGCGTACCGCGAGCCAAATGAGGCGTCCCTCAACCACGGATCGATGGTTGTCGTCCTCAAGATTTCCGAACAGCGGCAGCATCCACTCATCCTTGGTCAAACGCAACGCGCCGACGGATGCCGCAATCTGCTTCGCCCGATGCGTCTTCCCTACCGCGGGTAGCCCTACCGTTAGGTAGAGCGTTGGGACTGGTAGTGTCGCCGGTCGACGTGCGGGAAGTGCTCTTTGTAACCACCGAATCTCCTTGCTCCTCCGGTCCTACGCATTCCAACACAAATGGAAATGATCGAGTCGCCTCCGCCTGAATCCTGCTCTCGACACCGTTCACCCGTCAAGACCCGATGATCGATTTTTTTTTTTTTTTTTTTTTTTTTTTTTTTTTTTTTGAGGTGAGGGTATATACGGATCTCTTGCCTTTGACCACGCTGGGGCGGCATGGGTGGCCGGTTGGAATTCACACTATCCGTACGGCTATCACTTCGTCGGGGGAGGGGGCGCGCCCCGGGCTTCCGTGGATTCCTGCCTCGTGGTCATGCCTCGCTCTTCTATGCAGCGCCCGCTGCGACTCGATTCCGAATCGTCAGCGTGCCTGCCCCGGCCCCGCTGACCGGAGTCGCAGTCAGTGGCGACGGCAGTGTCTGGGCCGTCGATCCATATAGGGTCTGTCTGGGGTAGGAAGGGCAATGAGCGCTCCAGCCTACCGCTGCTCGTCAGCTACGATCCGGCTTCCGGACGCTTTCAGCGCTTCGCGATCCCCGTCGTGGAGACTCAAAAGAATGTGTCGAGTATCTAGCACCCCCATGACGGCTTCGCGAGGTGGGTCGATCTCTGGATTGACCTGCAGGCGGGGAAGGGATATGTCCTGATGCGCTTAGGACAGGCCCACTTCACGACCTACCGTCGATGGCGAGGCCTCGAGCCTCTGATCGTGGGCGCATCGGGCAATCTCTGGCTTACCGGTGGACACGGCCATCCCCTGGTGTTCTCCCCATCGACGGGCCGGACGTACAAGCTGCGCGAACACGGCGGGCAGCTGTTCCAGAGTCCCGACGGCCAAATCAGCTACGTTTGGTCCCCATTCCCTGCACAGTTGCGTTTCTTCGATGCCGAATTGGACGACGGAAGATGCTGCTGGACATGGCTACAGCGTTCTCATAATCCCTTGGTCGCTGGTTCGAATCCGGCCGGGCCCACCAGTTTTCTGGCGTAATCAGCTATTTCTGGGCACTAGCTTTGTAGACGAGCAGCCCGACTTGGCTGAACGGGCTGTTGCGGATGATTGATTCGGCGACGACCAGCCTCCGCCGCCTAGCGGATCACCGTCATCGGGCCAACGCTGCCAGGTGCCGTTTGTACTCCACGCCCATGCCTGGGAATGGCGTGCCTTTGTAGCTGGCGATGACCGAAATCTCGCCGTTGGGTCCCCGATGGACGTGGCACTTCGTTCCGTACCAAACGTCCCACGTCCAGGCCAAGTAGCTCGCGTGGTGGGCATCCAGCCAGGGAAGAAGGCGGTTGAGATACTGCCCGCTGCAGTCGTCCTCACCCGTCTCGCCGGCGATGAGAGGAACCCTTCGGGCGACCGGAGCGATGTGCCGGTTCCAGCAGCGGAGGGAATTCCCGCACGGATTGAAATCGTAGGGATGCCAGGACGCTGCGAGATTGTGGAGGGGATCGTGCGGCTCGTGTGAGAGCCAACCATTGAGGTAATCGGAGTAGGCCACGCCGTCCATGACGATGACCTGTTTCGCGCCGGTGCCCCGCACAACATTGACGAGCTCCTGCATCCCCACGGCCCGGAAGACCCTGTGGGTGTCGCGCCCCTTGGCATCGTAGTAGGTCACGCCCGGGCACCGCTTGTGACTGCCCGGCTCGTGTCCCTGACCGCCGCGCAGCCAGCATGTCCAGGCAGCCGGTGTATTCCGGTCGTCATCCGGATAGGGCTCATCGTAGAGGTCAAAGAGGACGTACGGGTTGTTCTTGAAGGTCCGAGCAAGGCTGCGCCAGAACGCAGGGGTGTGATCGGCGTCTGGCATCGGCTGCTGACCGAGTGCCTGCAATTTTCCGGGACCGTTCCAGTGAAGATTCAACAGCACATCCATGCCGTACCGGTTTAGGAGGCGAACGTAGCGCATGACCGCCCTGCGGTAGGCGGGACCGACGTACTTATGGCTGATGCCCTTGGTGTTCACATTGAGCCAGCAGTCTTCGTTCAGGGGCAGCCGCACCGCGTTGAAATGCCAAGCGGCCATGGCGCGAACGGAAGCGGCGTTACTGGGACCGTCGAAGATGCCGTACCCCTGAATGCAGGCGTACTCGGTTCCAGAACGGTTCACGCCGTGTAGCAGAACGGGTTTCCCGCCCGCGTTCACCAGTTGGTTGCCCCGCACGTGCAATTGGGGCGGCTGGGGATGAGCAGGGGTTGCGGCTCGAAGCTGACCGCAAGCCGCACCCGACAGCAGGACCACAGCCCCCGTAATGACTACGACGATATCTCGGACTCGCATGATTTCCCCGCTTCGGCGATAGGCCCTATGCCGTTTTACCAGTCCGAAACCATGTGGAGCGTAGCCCGGACCGTCCTCCTCCGGGTATCCGCGAAGCATTCAATGGCCAAGCTTCGCAACTTGGATGATGAGTCCTTGGCTGGATTATCGGTCTCGTCGAATTTCTCCTGCACTCCGGCGTTCTTCCAAGAGTGGGACGCCGAGCCTAGCCAATACCCCCGCTCAGTTCGGGTCGCGCCTTCCGGCTGCCGGTGGGGGCTGGTACGTACCGGCCTCCTGCCGGGAACTGATGGCCAGACGGTTCCAGCCGTTAATGGTAACGACCGCGATGGTCAGCTCGACCAGCTCGCGATCGGAGAAGTGAGGCCGAACCGCCTCGAACACCGAATCGGGCACCTGATTCTCCGCGATCAACGTTAGCGCCTCCGTCCATTCGAGAGCCGCGCGTTCGCGTTCCTCATAGAAGGGCGCCTCACGCCAGGCGTCGAGGACGAACAGCTTCTGGGCCGGCAATCCGATGGCCGTCGCGTCTTTGCTGTGCATGTCGAGGCAGTAGGCGCAGCCGTTGAGCTGGGACGCCCGCATGCGCACCAGCTCCAGCAGCTCCCGAGGAAGCGACGACTGCTCGACGTAGCGCTGAAGTCCTGCCATCGCCCGATATGCTTCCGGGGCCGCTTCGCGCGCATCGAAACGTTGGTGCATGCTCAACTCCTTTCCTTATTCGCCCGCCTAACCCAATCTCGGGAGAGTCCGCCTCCACTACGGCGGCAGGAGTCACGGACGTCTTACAGCGATCGTGATCCCGTCACATCACCCAAGGATAGTCCGGTTTTTTTCCCCCAAAAAAAAAAAAAAAAAAAAAAAAAAAAAAACGTCGGCGAGAATTGAAGAGACACATATTGAGCAAGATTCCGGGTTCTTGCCGAGGCGGTCGGCTTGAGACGCGCTTACGATCCCGTCGAGCCGGGGGATGGGCTGCGCGTGCTCGTCGATCATTTATGGGTGCGCGGGTTATGGAAGCCGTCCGCCTTGATGTTTGGATGAAGGCGATCGGCCCCTCACACGCCCTCCGACGCTGGTTCGGGCACCGTTCGGAAGGATCGGGACGAGTTCGCAAAGCGGTATCGCGACGAGCTGCTCCAGCCTCTGCGGCAGCTTCTGATCGCGGAGCTTCAGGGAGCGATGAGGTTTGCGCACCACGGGTGAGCCGTGTATGGCGCTGCGTGATCGGCAAAAGAACGAGGCAGTGGTCCTGCGCCGAGCGGTGCTGGAAGGGCAGGCCCACGTCGTTGATTGGCCAGCGATCGACAAGCTCCTCATCACCATCGGCGCCGTCGCCGACGCACATGCCAACGCCACAGCCGCCTCGGAGACAGTCGATCAACTGCTTGCTGCCGTCCTGGATAAGCCTGCTCGGAAGGCGCATACCAAGAAGGCAACGCGCTCAGGACTGGTCGAGAAGCTACCTGCCCGGTGGCGCCTCACGTCCGACGGGCTACGCCGGTTGCGAGCGCTCCATGGACAGTGAAGTCCTTCCATCCTCCCGCTTGAGCTGGTCGCATGAACCTTCCCGATACATCTGCCTCTGTATCTGACGTCGAGGTGAACGGCGCCCGGGCAGGTGCGAGGCTAAAGCTGCTGATACCCTTCCCTGCCGTGCTGTTCTCGGCGAATCTCAAATTGATGTCTCTCGACGTCCCGGCACGTCGACCCACGCGGACGTAGCCCGGCCCCTGTGTGGCCGGGCGAGCCGCGATTCTCCACCCTTGACATGCCTGAGGGAGTACCGATGACAGGCTCGGTTCTACGACCACATTGTGGGAGGTCTCAATTCTCCGCATTCGGGCGTTCTTAATCCCGGATAAGCGTTGTGCGAAGCGGGACGCCCGGCCACACAAGGGCCGGGCTGCATCCCGCTCCCGGTAATCCGGGGATCGGTCCACCCGTCCTTGCCGCTCTGTCTTCGGCAGGTACAAATTGGATGTCTCTCGACGTCCCGGCACGTCGCCCTCGCGGCCGTAGCCCGGCCCCTGTGTGGCCGGGCAAGGCTCCGCAATTCTCCACCCTCCGACATGCCTGAGGAAGTACCGATGACAGGCTCGGTTCTACGGCCACATGGTGGGAGGTCTCAATTCTCCGCATTCGGGCGTTCTTGATCCCGGATGCACGTTGTGCGAAGCGGGACGCCCGGCCACACAAGGGCCGGGCTGCATCCCGCTCCCGGTAATCCGGGGATCGGTCCACCCGTCCTTGCCGCTCTGTCTTCGGCAGGTACAAATTGGATGTCTCTCGACGTCCCGGCACATGGCCCTCGCGACCGTAGCCCGGCCCCTGTGTGGCCGGGCGAGCCGCGCTTCTCCACCCTCCGACATGCCTGACGGAGGACCGATGACAGGCTCGGTTCTACGACCACATTAGAGCGGCTCTCGGGTCTCCCGCACCCGGCCGTTCTTGATCTCGGATGCGGTTTTGTGCGAAGCGGGACGCCCGGCCACACAGGGGCCGGGCTACGTCCCGCTTGGACCCGACGGGAATCCGGGAATACATATTCGAGAATCGGGGGCGCAAATGGTTGTTAAGCCAGACGAGGTTCCCGCGGTCGGCATTGGATCCGTCGTCAGGGGAGGCAGGGTTGGGCGAGGCTGTCTTGGCGGGCACCATTGCACGAGCTCTCGAAGGGGGAGGGGGGGGGGGTGGGGGGTGGGGGGGGGAGGCCCGGCTCGAGGACCCTCGCGGGCGTAGCCCGGCCCCTGTGTGGCCGGGCGAGCCGTCGCTCTCCGAATCCGTGACGGCATTCTCATCCAACAGGGTTTTCGTCGTCGCGACAAGGACTAATGTCTCCGTGGCATGCATTTTCCATGAGCCGTGCCGAGGAAGTTATCAGACATAAGGAGTCGAAACGTGGCGAATAACAGAAGGAACGGCGGGTCGGCGGTGGCCGACCGCGATTCGAATGAAGGTACGGCTGTACTCCGATCCTCCCGTCTTTGCAAGTACCCGATCGGGCAACGACAAATCGCGAGATGTCGGGGCACGCGGCGAACAGTTCATCCTGGCCAGCTGGGCGACGCTTGTCGCGGGCCTTTGGCTGATCGTTGCCCCATGGGTGCTTACATTTGCCGGTAATACGCCCAAAGCACGGGCCAACGACCTGGTCCTGGGGATCGTCGTCGCCAGCATGGGAGCGACCCGGGTCTTCGGGAATTACCGATCGGGCCCGGCGCAATCAGAGATAATCAGCGGGCTCACGGCACTCCAGGGAATATGGTGATCGCTTCCCCCTACGTGCTCAATTACGCTCGCCATGCGACGGCCGAGGAATAGCGACATCATTACCGGTATCGCGGTGCTCGTCTTCTCGGCATGGGCGTACATGTCCAGCCGAACAACGAGGACAACGACAACAGCCACCGACGCCGAAACCATAGGTAACCACGACGCAAGTCACACGAGGCAGACCGCCTCGGTTGAAGAAGGCCGGAGAAAGGCCGCCAGCTCTCCTAGCGAGGCTGGCGGCCATTCGTTGCCTAGAGGAGCCGGCGATGCGCCTGCCGGGCTGCAAGGATGAGCCGGCATCGACAGTACAATACCCTCATGACCGGCGTGCAGCCCATCGACCATAACGCTCTCCAACAGCTGACGAGGTAACGAGAATTGCCACCCATCCAGATCGCGATTGCCATCTTTGAGGGGGCTGAGGAGCTTGACTTCGTCGGGCCATGGAGGTGCTGGCCGCCTGGCACTTCGTGCATCCGGAGGATGTCGAGGTCTTCTTGGTGGGTGACGGTGAAGAGCCTGTAACCTGCGCCAAGGGCCTGCGTGTCCTGGCAGATCGCACCTGGGACGCAATGGGACCGGTGGATGTGCTCGTCTATCCGGGAGGCCGTGGGACGAGAGCGCAGCTAGGCGATGACCGGATCCGCACGCGCCTTCGGCACCTGCAGGCGCAAGGGACGTTGATGACCAGCGTCTGCACCGGAGCGCTTGTTTATGCCGATGCTGGTCCTACTCGACGGGCAGCCGGCGACAACGTACTGGAGCTCCGTTCGACGAGCTACTCCCTCTGGGACGCCGGATCATCCCGCGTCCGAAGGACCGCTTCGTCGACATCGGGAATGTGATCACTTCCGCCGGCGTCTCGGCAGGGATCGACATGGCCCTCCACCTTGTAGGACGCCTCGGCTCACCGGACAAAGCCCGCGAGGTCCGGCGTCACATCCAATACGATCCTGAGCCGCCGTACTAGCTGGCGGTCTCAGAAGCGGTTCGGGGTGGTCCGGGACTGCGAACGGCCGACGAAATTCGTCTATCCCTTAGGCTTGGCAATCCCTGCCCAAAGCTCGGTCCCATCCTCGGCGTAGGAAGCGATCAGGATGTCTCCGCCACGATTGGTCGCGACAGCCGCATTCCAGAAGGACAAATCGAGGTGGGCGATCTTGTTCAAATCAACTGGGGCATGCTTGAGGGACGTCCAAACCTCCACCCGGAAGATGTCGTGCTTCGGGTGCCATATCTGACCGACCGGCCAGCCCTTGCTCGTAAACGCCTGGATCGAGCTCGGCTGGGCGGAGCCGCTGTTCGGCGGCTGCGGCGGTGATCGTTCGAGAATGGTCCGTTTGGAGCGCGTAATCCTCCCAGGCCCTCGCTGACTCGAAGAGTCCAGATGGTCGCATTGTTTTCGCATTGGCCGCCAACGGTGATCGTTCTAGTCCCCTTGGCGGTTGGCGCAGACGAGAAGATGGCCCGAGCGCTCGGTGAGCCATCGCTGCCACAGCGCAGGAGATGCGACCGGGAAGCACTGACCCCCACGTCCGGAGCCAGACGAGGGGCAGCGGACTTGAGGTCGATGCGGTCTTGGCCAGCACGTCCCCGGCAGCGTCGGAAGTTATGGCATTCGCCCCGACGCCGCTCTCATGCCTAAGAGCGGCTGCGACATAGTGTCCTGCCGAAGGAAGCCACACGACGGCGGAGGCGGAGGAGCCAAGCGTTTCGTTTCCGACGATGAGACCAGTGGGCGAAACGCCTGTAGTGGATGCAGAACGGGTCCCCGAGGTGCCCCAAGGTTGGCCATCCGTTGCGGGTAGGACAGTCCAGCCGGAAAATACGGTTCCAGCAAAGGAGCCGGCAGCGGGATCGACCACCAGACGGAACCATGATTCGCCATAGCCCAAGCGGCCACGGTATTGCCTCCTGCCCAAACCTGCGCGATCTCGGCCGCGTGAGGATCAGGCAGTTTCCGTGTCCGACCCTTGTAGGTTTCGAAGGCGTGGAACCGTGGGTACCGCTGTCCTGCATGATGCCGACTGCTTCCCCTCCATCGGTTATGCCCTCGACCGTGTAAGCGACGGATGGGACGGGGATTGTAGCGACTGAATAGGATCGGCCCCCGAGCCTGCGGCCGCTGCCGGACGAACTGCAAAGCCGGCCGTCGCGAACAATAAGAAGACATGCCGTCAACGGCTTAACGATCATTCGGTCCTCCTATGGGGCTCCTAGGATTTGATGTTCATCGCAGTGTTTCATAATACGCCCGGCTTAGCGGCAGGG
>CAWCYJ010000010.1:0-125807 GCA_963799725.1 uncultured Pseudomonadota bacterium | reverse complement strand
AGGTGGCCGAGAGCTGGCGACGCGGGCAGGGCGCCGGCGCGTCGCAGGGCAGGGGAGGGGGCCAGCGCCGGAGGCAGCCGCGGGATAGCCGCTCGGTGCGGCTGAAAGGCCCAGATTTGGCCGTCGATCTGCGGCCCCGTCTGCGGTCCGCGCATCGGCTCGAGGGTGCCAGGAGGCGCTCCGTCGTCGCATTCCTGTCACCGCGGCACGGCTCCGGGGAGCGCATCTACCAGGCATACAGAGGCGGAGAAAAGACCTCCCCGGGACGCCTCCAGGAAATATAGGTTGTTTGAGCCTTAAGCCCATCTAGGGTAAGCTAGCGTGTAAGACTTTGAAGCAGGATCGGTGAAGGTGCGACGGACATCATGCGCCGGGATGGCGCCAACTCGGCGCGGCCGTCGGCCGATGGCGCGCAGCTTCACGGCGCCGGCGCGCCGGCGCTGATGATATCTCCCTCCGTCCCGCGCCAGCCGGCTATGCCGCGTGGCTCGCAGACCTCAAGACCCGGATTGTGAAGCCCGGGTGTGCCGCCCTCGCCGTCAACGCCGAGCTGATCGGCCTCTACTGGCGCATCGGCCGCGACATCCTCGAGCGTCAGGCCCAGGATGGCTGGGGCAGCAAGGTCGTGGACCGGCTAGCCGCCGACCTGCGCGCCGAGTTTCCGGATGCGCGGGGTTTCTCCTCGGCCAACCTGCGCTACATGCGTGCCTTTGCCGAGGCTTGGCCCGACCCGGCAGTTCTCCAACGGATCGTTGGCAAATTGCCCTGGGGCCAGAATATCGAGTTGCTCGCGGTCAAAGATCCGGCTGCCCGCCTGTGGTACGCCGAGGCCACCCTTAGCCATGGCTGGAGCCGTCCCGTCCTCGCCGTGCAGATCGACACGCATCTGCACGAGCGCCAAGGTCGGGCCGTTACCAATTTCGAGCGCGTGCTGCCGCCGGAGACGTCCGACCTGGCGCAGCAGGTGCTCAAAGACCCCTACCAGTTCGACTTCCTGACCCTGCGCGAAGCCGCGCATGAGCGCGACGTGGAACGCGCCCTCGTCACCCGGGTCAAGGATCTGCTGCTGGAGTTGGGCAAAGGCTTCTCCTTCATCGGCAGTCAGCACCGCCTCGAGGTGGGCGCCCAGGACTTCTACGTGGACCTGCTGTTCTACCACCGGCGGCTGCGCTGCCTTGTCGCCGTCGACCTGAAGACGGGCCCGTTCCAGCCCGAGCACGCCGGCAAGATGAACTTCTACCTCGCGGCGCTGGACGACCGGGACGCGAGCCGGGCGACAATCCCAGCATCGGGCTGATCCTATGCCGCGAGCACAACCGCGTCGTGGTGGAATACGCGCTCCGCCACGTCGACGCGCCGATCGGCGTCGCGCGTTACCGCCTGCTGCTGGCCGACGCCCTGCCGGCGATGCTGGCGGACGCCCTGCCGACCCCCGAAGAGCTCGCGCCCGGCATCCTGCCCGACGAGGCATCCGACGATGAATAGGTGGCCTTCGCGCCTCTGGCGGTATCCGAGTTGTTCAAGGCTGGGGCAGAGGGCTTCCGGCAGCGCGGGTTTCTGGATCGATGCCGGCGGTCGTCCAGCGATCGACGGGCATCTTAGCTATCGCGTTCTCCAGTCGCCCCTATGTTCGGCACCCACCTAGCGCCCCGGTCGCCGGGCGGTCTCGCGACGGCGCCCAAGCTTTGCGCGGCCCTGGAAGGCGCGGCGGGCGCCTTCGGCCGGCTCGACCAGGCGCTCGACAATCACCCGTTGCGCCCAGCCTTTCTCTACCGCGCGCGGCTGGAAGCGGTGCGGCGGCAGGCCGCCGCCGACGGTCACGGCATCGATCCCTGGCACCTGGCGGCGGTTCTCGAAGGGCTCCGGCTGCGCATGGACCACGCGCTGCGGATCGTCGACCGCGGCGCGATTTTTGAGGCAGCCCGTGCTGCCCTGACCCTGCATCAATGGATCACCGAACCGGATTTCGATCAGGAGGGCGAGGTCCAGGCTGCCGAGCGTCATCTCGCTGGGGCGCACTCGCTCGTGGAGATCGCGGCCGGGTTTCGGGTGTGGCTGGAGGCTGGCGGCAGCCCGCCACCCATCCGCGCCGCCCTCATCCGCAACTGGGTCAAGCGCGGCCTGCTTCGGGTCCCGGTACCGCTTACTGGTCCCCGCGCCCTGAGCGCCGAGGCACCTGAAGCGCAGCCCGACTGGGCCTGCGCCTTCCTGCACGCGCTCGCGGCCGAGGCGCTCGACTACCTCCAACTGCTGCGCGATCTCGAACGCGGCTGGCTGGCGGCGCGCGGGAAGGTCGCTGGCCGTCGCCGGACCTCGCGTGCCGCCCTCGCCGTCGACGTGCTCGCGGCGGCGCCGCTCCTGTCGGCGACCACCCTCGCCCGGGTGGCCGGCATGTCGATCAAGTCGGGGACCGAGCTGCTGGACCAGTTCGTCGTGGATGGAATTGCCGTCGAGGTGACGCATCGCTCCGCTCGGCGGCTGTTCGGGCTGGCAGGCATGGCGCCGATCCGCGATGCCACCGTGCCGCCGCGCCGGCCGTGGCCGGGGCGCGGTCGCGGCCGCCCGCCGCTCGCGTCCCTGGCCGAACCGGTTGACGAGCCGCCCGCACCGTCGCCTCCGGCAGCCCGGTTCGAACGGCCGCCCATCGACTACGCGGCACTCGAGGCGGCCATGGCGCATTGCGACCAGGTGATCCGATCCACGCGGCAACGATTGCAGGCCTTGGCGCATGCCGATCCCGCCTCGTCCACCCGCGAATGACGGCTGTCGGGTTCGAGACGGTGGTTGGCCCGCATCGCAGTCGTGCTGACCGGATTGGACGATGGCAAGGATCCGGTCCACGCGTTCACACAGGCGCTGCTGGTGACGAGTAAGCGTCAGCGGATGGCGCATAATTCGCCGGCTCCCGACTTGGGCGGGGCGAGGGTGGAGCGTATAGGGCCGCTCCCTCGTTCTCTGGATGCTTGATGCCCTACAGGTTCAATGAAGTGCGCCGCCACAAGATCCCCAGGGCACGCTTCCGCGTCCAGAACTGGCCCGAGTATGATAGGGCGCTGCAGCAGCGCGGGAGCCTCACGGTCTGGGTCACGCCTGAGGCGCTCGCAGCGTGGCAGCCGCCGCGCACGGGCGAGCCTGGTCGTCCGCGCGACTACTCGGAGGTAGCGATCGAGACCGGACACCTGCTGCGTTTGGCCTTTGGCCGGCCCTGGCGGCAGACCGAGGGCCTGCTGCGGTCCATCGTAGACCTGCTTGACCTGGAAGTAGGCGTGCCCGACCACACCACGTTCGCCCGGCGCAGTCCCGGCCTGGCACTCGCCACGGCGCTGGCCCGCGCCCAGGCGAGCGCCGGGCCGGTGCACGTGGTGGTCGATGCCACAGGCCTGAAAGTCTACGGCGCGGGCGAGTGGCTGGTCGAGAAGCACGGCGAGCGTGGCCGGCGGGAGTGGCGCAAGCTTCACGTCGCGGTCGACGCCGACAGCGGCGAGGTTCTCGCCTGCGAGCTGACGAGCAACGATGAGGATGACGCTTCTCAGGTCATCCCCTTGCTCGACCAGATCTCCGGACCGCTCGGCGCGGTGATCGCGGACGGCGCGTACGATGGCGAGCAGCCGTGGTGCATGGATCGGGCATCGAGCTCAAGATAACTCTGAAGCAGATTCAACTGTTTACGCGCAGTGTGGATGAGGCCCAGATGATAAGAGTTCGCAATTGGAGGGTAAATTGCGATTGTTACGGAACAAGCGATGCCGATTTGAGTCCCTAAGCGTATCTTAGGGAAAGCTTAAACTGTTGAAAAGAGTGGGGACGATCCATGTTGGGGTGGACGGCACCCACGGCATCATGTGCCAAGATCGGAGCTGTCAAAGCGTCCATCAGGGGAGCCGTCCGCCATGGAGTTTAAGCGCATTGCCGTCGACACGTCCAAAGCCGTTTTCACCGTCCATGGATCGGACGAGCGCGGGCACCCGATCCTACGCGAGAACCTGACCCGCGCTCGCTTCGAGCGGTTCCTCGGCAAGGTGTCGCCCACCGAGGTGGTGCTGGAAGCCTGCGGCAGCTCTCACCACTGGGGCCGGTTCGCGCAGGAACTGGGACACACGGTGCGGCTGATCCCGCCGCAGTACGTCAAGCCGTTCGTCAAGCGTGGCAAGAACGACCGCAACGACGCCGAAGCGATCTCGGAGGCGGCCTCTCGCCCCAGCATGCGCTTCGTGCCGGTGAAGCCTGCTCAAGGGCAGGCGGAAGCGATGGACCTGAGCGCGCGCGACCTGCTGGTCCGACAGCGGACGCAGCTGGTGAACGCCATACGCGGCCATGCGGCGGAGTTCGGCGTGATCGCAGCCAAGGGCATGGCGCAGGTCGAGCCGCTGCTGACGAAGATTGCCAGCACGGACATGCCGCAGGCCGCCAAGGAAACACTGGCCCATTTGGGCCGGGTCATCGCGCAGCTGGATGCGCAGCTGACGGAGTTCGATCAACGCCTGGCCAAGCAGCATAAGGCCAACCCAGTCAGCCAGCGCCTGGCCGCGGTCCCCGGCGTCGGACCGGTCACGGCGCTGACAGTGGCGATGACGGTTGACCCCGTCCAGTTCGAGTCCGCTCGCCACTTCGCGGCGTGGCTCGGCTTGACGCCCAGAGAACATTCGACGGGCGGCCGCCAGCGCCTGGGCGGCATCAGCCGGGCCGGCAACGAACGGCTTCGACAGCTGCTGGTCGTAGGTGCTATGGCGGTGATCCGCCATGCCAGGCCAGGAAGCAAGACCGCCAGCCCCTGGCTGCTTGCCTTGCTGGAGCGCCGGCCGCGCAAGCTGGCCGCAGTCGCTCTGGCCAACAAGATGGCCCGCACCCTGTGGGCCATGATGGCGAACGGCACGGCTTACCGGCACTCGCCGCAAGCCGCCTAGCCGTTCGTCACCGCCGAGGAGCAAAAGGGCAGACGCAGGAGATGGCAGCCGGTCGAACCGACGAACAGGACACCCCGAGTGGTGCAAAGGCATCTCGATGCCGCATCCGTGTTTGGGGCTTGTTCGGCGAAACCCATCTGGGCCAGCGGTCAAGGGCCGCGTTCAAGGCCGGACACGTGACCGCACTCGTTCCGGAAGCCAGATCACGCCAGACCCCTTGCGCTCCGGGTGCCGTCCACATATGCACCACGGCTGCCTACGCGCTCAATCGTATGTTGGAGTTCATACGCCCGAACTATGTCCGCACTGCCTGATCCCAAACGGGGTTGGGGCAGCTGCGCCCTCACGCCTGATTTGCGCACCACGTTGACGAGGGTGCTCGACGGCGACGCGACTGAGACGGGGCGGGTCGATGGGCCTACTCTCGTTCATGGCGCAGCCACCTTCAGGCCCAAATTGGACAGTGACTCGCGCTCACGATGTTTTCCGGCATTGATTTAGCTGGGTTTCTCGGGTTCGGGCCGCACCGCAGGTTGAAAATGTGGTGCCACGCAACATAGTTCATCATGGCTTCTACGCTTGCGAATCGGCACACGACGTGGTGTCCTTACCCCCACGTCATGTTCTTCCGCATCAAGACCTCCGGCCCACGCGCCTACCTCCAGGTCGTCGAGAACCGCCGCGAGGATGGCGTCCATCGCCAGCACGTCATCGCCACCCTCGGCCGCGTCGACGAACTCACCGCCTCTGGCGGCCTCGCCGCCCTGCTCGCCTCGGGTGCCCGCCTCTGTGACCAGGTGGTGCTCCTCTCCGCGCTTGCCGCCGATACCGACGGACTGCGCCTGTCGATGCGCCGCATCGGCGCGCCGCTGCTGTTTGGGCGGCTGTGGGAGGAGACCGGCTGCCGCGCCGTGGTCGAGCAGCTGCTCGAAGGGCGCGGCTTCGAGTTCGACGTCGAGCGCGCGGTCTTCACCACCGTCCTGCACCGGCTCTTCGTCTCAGGCTCCGACCGCGCGTGCGAGAAGTGGAGGGAGGACTACGCCATCCCCGAGGTCGACGGCCTCGCCCTGCACCATCTCTACCGGGCTATGGCCTGGCTCGGGGAGGAGCTGCCCGCCGACCAGCAGGCCGGCGCCACCCCGTTCGCCCCACGCTGCGTGAAGGACCGCGTCGAGGAAGCACTATTCGCCAAGCACCGCGACCTGTTCAGCGAGCTTTCCGTCGTCTTCATGGACACGACGTCGCTGCGCTTCGAGGGCGCGGGCGGCGAGACCCTCGGCCGACGTGGACACTCCAAGGATCACCGCCCCGACCTCAACCAGATGATCCTTAGCGTCGTGGTCGACGCTGAGGGCCGGCCGCTCTGCACCGAGATGTGGCCGGGCAACACGGCAGACGTTCGTGGCCTCGTTCCGGTCATAGATCGCCTGCGCTCGCGCTTCGCGGTCGGCCGCATCTGCGTCGTCGCCGACCGCGGCATGATCTCGGCAGCAACCATCAGCGCCCTTGAGGAGCGCGGGCTGGAGTACATCCTTGGTGCCCGCGAGCGCACCAACCGGCTGGTCCGCGACGTGGTGCTGGCCGACGAGCGTGCCTTCACGCCCCTGGTCGTCGAGCGTGCCAACGGCGCCGAAACCCAACTCTTCGCCAAGGAGGTCCGCATCGAGGGCCGCCGCTACATCGTCTGCCGCAACGAGGCGGAGGCGGAGAAGGACCGAGCCGACCGCCAGGCCATCATCGCAGGCCTCGAGGCACAGTTGCGCAAGGGCGACAAGGCGCTGATCGGCAACTCCGCCTATCGCCGCTACCTGCGCCGTGCCAGCACACCTGGCGAGACGACCAAGGGCAAGCTTGACCCAGCCTTCGAGATCGATGCCGGCAAGCTGGCCGACGAGGCCCGCTACGACGGCATCTTCGTGCTGCGCACCAATGCCCGCGTCAGCCCGCTGCAGGCCATGCTGCGGTATCGCGAGCTCCTGCGGGTGGAGGATTTGTTCCGTCAGGCGAAATCCACCCTGCGTACGCGGCCGATCTATCATTCCTCGGACGCCGCCATCCGCGGCCACGTGTTCTGCTCCTTCCTCGCCCTCGTGCTGCAGGACGAGCTGCTGCGCCGCTGCCGCGCTGCCGGCTTCAAGCCGGAATGGGGCGACGTGCTGCGCGACCTCGACCGCCTGCAGCAGGGCGAGGTGGAACAGGGCGGCAAGACTTGGACGATACGCACCGAGGTTGGCGCCATTGCGGCAACGTCGCTCCGTGTCTGCGGCATCGCCGTGCCGCCACGCATCCAAGGTATTCCCCCGCCCGCAACGGCCACCGCCGTCCCGCCACTGTCCCCGAAGCCCCGGCGACCTCGGCGTGGTGCCACGCGCTCCTGATTTTCCCGTTTTCTGTCGCTGGTTCAGCTACTTGGTAAATTGCGGTGTTGAAGTTGGGTCAGGGTGCGAACGTGCCTTTGGCGGCGAACGACGGCGTGCCGGTGCCGGATGGAGGCTGCACGTCACGATGTCCGCCTGCCCACGATGGCGTGGTAGATCAGGAGCACGATGGCAGCGCCCATGAGGGCGGCAAGGAAGCTGTAGAGGTTGACCCCGTTGCCGCTGCCGTCGGCGAAGAGGCTGAAGATCCAGCCACCAACGATGGCACCGAGGACGCCGAGCACGATGCTGAGAAAGAAGTCATCGCTCGTGCATTCGTAGAGCCTGCTCGCGACAAAGCCCACGAGCAGGCCAACACCCAGCCAGCCGAAAACGGACATAAGAGAGCCTCCGTCCCGGCATCGCCCCGAACGCGACGCCTCAGGATCAAGGCGCCGACAAGCCATGCGAGATAAGTGTCCTCATCAGGTGCCCGAAGAGGTCTTCGTGTCGCCCTTGCCCTGTCCTAAGCCTTCCTTTCGGACCGCCTCGTCGCCCGCGCGCAGCACGTCCTGCGCGACCTGCTTGGCGGTCCCGGCCAGGTCGCCGCTCAGGGCCGCGTCAACGAAATCGCCGGCGCTCTTCCCGCCGGTCAGCCCACGCTCGCTCGCGCTGCGCTGGCCGGCTTCGAGGACCGATTGCGCGACCCGGCCGCCCCGGTCCACCGCCTCCTGCGCGAGGTCGCGTGCCGTCGCGCGAGTCTGGCCCGCGATCCCGCCGAGGGCAGCCTCTTCCTGCTCCGACTGCGGCACCAGTGCGCCGAGCAGGGCACCCGCGGCCAGTCCGAGCGCGCCGAGCAGCACCGGGCTGTCGGAGAGCGTCGAGAGCAGGTTGCCGCCCATCTGCCTGGCTGCCTGGCTGCCCTGCGCCAACTGATGGCCAGCGCGCTGGCCGGCATCCTGGCCTATGCCGGTCAGACGCCCTGCGGCGCTGCCGACCTGGTCGCGCAAATCGTGCGCACTCTGAGTCACCGTTTGCGCGGCGCTCGATAAGGCGTCCTGGATGCGCTGGCCGAACACCTCGGCGGTCTCCTGGGCCTGCCGGGTCAGGCCGATAGCCTGGCCGCGCGCTTCGTCGAGGCGCGCGCTGTAGAGGTGTTCCGCCTCGCCCTGCTGGCGCGTCACGCCAAACTCGGCATCACGAACGCGCGCCATCATCGCGTCGGACGTCGTCGGGACGGGATCGCTGCGGCCGAACACGCGCACCCTGTCCGTTCCGAGCGGCATCGCCTGGCCGTCGGACGGCTCGCGCTGCGGATGCGGATTGGCAGCCACCAGCCACGCCAGGCCGATGCCGGTCAGCGCCGCAGGCAGCGGGTTCGCCTTGACGCTGTCCAGCAGGTTGCGGCCGAAATCGGCGCCCTCGCTGCCGCGAAAGTAGTTCGTCAGATCGTCCAGGACCTGGCCGGGGGAGAGCCGGTCCTGCAGCTCGCTCAGCCGGTTGTCCAGCCGAGCCCGCGTCTGGTCGAGGTCGCGCTCGATGCGGTCCGGATCGGACGTGTTCTCGGACATCAGGTGTGCTCCTTCACGATGCGCGCGTCTTTCTGCAGGCTGGCTGCGGTCCGGTCGGGGGTGAGAGTCTTCAGTGAAAGCATGGCCAGCCCGGACCGTGCGATCACGGCGCCCACAACGACGATCACGACGCCGGTGATCAACAGGGCGGCCCAGGCCGGGAGGACGAGCCCCAGAGCCGCCGCGATACCCTCAAGGAGGACCACCAGCCCCGCGAAGGCCACCAGCGCGCCGCCGAGTAACCAGATCGCCGCCACGATGACGCGGTCGAGTTTCTGGTCCAGCTCAGACCGCGCGAGCGCGATCTCGCCGCGGACGAGGTCCTGAATGTCCGTCGCGAGGCCGCCGACGATCTCGCCGAGGCTGTGTTGCGTGCCCTCGTGCCTACTCCCGCTCATGGAACGTCTCCAGGCGGGGTCTTCGCCGGCGACAGGTCCGGCATGTGGGGCAGGTCGGCGCTCGAGGCGCCCGCGGCCACGACCCGGCCGACTCGCGCCAGGGCGAAGCCGGCCGCGAGCGAAGCGCCGACGAATAGCGCTGGCTGGCGTCGGGCAAGATTCTCGAGGTTGCTCATCAGGCTGCGAAGGTCGTTGGTGCGCAGCGTATTCGCCAACGCCGAGAGCTCGTCCGCGCCGCGCTCGACGAGGCCCGCGATCCAGTCCTGATGCCCTTCCAACTGCTCGCCTGAGCGATGCACCGCCTGGGCCATGTCGTCCAGCCGCCCGGCCAAGCCCTCCTTCTGCGCCCGGGCCGCGGAGGACGCGCGGTTCCCCACCTCTTCGACGAGAGCGCCGCCCCGGGCCTGCGCTTCCTGCGCCACGTCCTTCGCTGTACTGACCGCTTGCGCACCGGCCTGCTTGGCCTGTTCGCCTGCCTGTCGCGCCGCGTTACTGGCCGCTTGGGCGGTGGCAGCGGCTTCGTCGACCGCATCCGTCCCGCTCCTGTCACTCATGTGCGCCTCCGTTGATGCTTGGCCTGTCATCGGCGCGTTGCACCGATGACAGGCAGGTTGGATTGTTTTCAGGGCACCCGCACGCGGCGCGAGCGCTCGGAGGCGTCCCGGCCAGCATCTTGGCGCCTACCGTCATCGCTGCTGCTGGAACTCGCCCGGCTGCTGCTGTCGATATTGCTGCTGCAGGGCGTCACCGGGCACGGCGGCCTTCGAGCGGGAGAAGCAGCCGAGCTCGTAGCAGCCGAGCAGGGCCGCAGCCCCGGCCCCGATAGCGAGCTTGGTGCCCGTGGACATGCCCGTGGACCGGGCCTGATCGTTCTGCTGCGCGGGGAATTGTTGCGCAGGAACTGCCCGTCCGCCTACGCCGACCGTCACCACCACGCGCTGTGCCTGCTGCGGCCCGCCGCCGGCCGGGATGTAATCGACCGCGATCTGCCGGCCTGGCTGCACCGACCCTACGTAGGCGGCGAACGCGGCGACGCTGGGGAACACGCGCCCGTCGGCCGCGATGATCTGGTCGCCAACGTGGAACCCGGCCTGGGCAGCGGGCGAGTTCTGGCGCACCCCATTCACGCGCAGCAACTCGAAGGTCATGCCGGCGTCGGTAAGCCTCTGCGCCGGTCCGACATCCATGCCGAGCGCACCACCGCGGCGCGGCAGCTCGGCGGCCTGGGAAGCGGACAGCAGCTGGTAGCCCATCGGGTTTTGCGCCAGTGCCGGGCCCGGCACGCATTGCACGCTGAGGAACGAGGCTGCGAGAAGCATCGCGACCGTGCGGTTGACCATGGCATCCACCTTCCGTGTGGGTTGGCGCGCCTGCGCAGGGGAAAGCCGCCCACGACCCAACCGTGGGCGGGACTGGTTCAGACCGACATCGTGCCTTCGTCCGGCAACTGGCCGTTCGGGGTCACGCCATGCACCGCGTTCGGTAGATGCTGGCTGAGCTGGGAGAGGAAATCCTGCGGTTGCATGCCGGCCTGGCTGGCCATGCTCTGGACCTGGTCTTCGCCGAACACGCTCCGCAGCTGCCCCGGCGAGACCGGCTGGTTCGCGCCGTTGCCGACCCAGGACTGGGCGACGTGGCCCAGCCCGGCCTGCTCGAACTTCGACACGAGGCCGCCGAGGCCACCGCCCATAACCCCCGTGCCCTCGCCGGCCATGCCGCTGGCCTGTCCGCCGCCGCCGAGCAGGCCCGACAGGACGCCACCCATGGGGGAGGAGGCGCCGCCTGCGCCGCCGCCCATCAGGTTACCGAGAACCGAATCGAGAAGTCCCATGTTCAAGCTCCTGTGCATCGTTGGAGAGACGAGTAGAGGAAGGTGATGTGATCGCCGGGGAGATTGGGCTGTGTGGCTCAGACCTCCCCGGCAATGGCGGTCAGCGTGTTGTACGCGTAGCTCACTGCTTCGGCTGCGGCACGGTGCGGTCGAACGCGCCAGACGGGTTGTTGCCTGTCGAGCCGCTGGGCGCCGCGGGCCGTGCCATGCCGGCTGTTCCGGTCTGTGCGCCCATGGTGGGGCTGGCGCCACCGGCCGCACTGGAATCGGTGGTCGTGCTGCCGGCGGGAGTGCTGTTCGCGGCAGAAGGTGCGCTCTGTCCAGCATTGGGCGCTGGCGGCGACATCGTTGTTCCCGATTGGGCGAACGCCGGCGCGGCCAGGCCGAGTATAAGGGCCATGGCTGCGAGCGAGGGGGGGATGCGCATGATGGGTCTCCTGCGTGAGTCTTGGGGGTTGCGACCCGGCGTGAGAAGGTCAGCGGTCCTCGATGGCCGGGTCAGTCAGCAGGCACGAGAACGAAGTCGGACCAGCGGCAAGGCTGGCCCGGTTCCGCATTGGCGGCGTCGGCTCAGCGCACCATGCGCCGCTCGGTCACCATGACCCGACGCTGCACGGCAGCTCCGCCACCGATGGCTGCGGCTAGGCCGCCGAGCAGCAGCAAGCCGAAAGCTCCGAACGACGCTTTGGACGCCGCGGCGGCGCTGTCGTCGGCCGCGGTCTTGGCGGTCTGCACCGCCTGGTCGCGGGTCTGCTTGAGCTTGGCTTGAGCGTCGTCGAAGCGCTTGGCGGCCTCGTCGTGACTGATCTTGCCCTGCGCGGCCATGATGCTGATGACGCGCTCCTTGGCAGCGCCGGCGTCCGGGCCGCTCTTGGCGTAGGTGGCGAGGTTGCTGGCCACCTCCTTCTGCGCGTCCTGTGGGCTCATCGCCGCGGGATCCGGGTTCGCTGGCCGCAGGTAAGCTTGGGCTTGCTGCTGCACCATGTCCGGCGTCACCCCGGCCGCCTGCGCGATCGGCTTGGCCGCGGCGCTGACGCTGCTGCCCGCCGCGGACGCGACACCGCTCAGGGCGGAGAAGCTGCCGCCGATGATGCCCCCGAGAGCCGAGGTCAGCAGGTAGAGCGTCACCAGGGTCGCGATGCCCCAGGTGATGAGCCCGTGCAGCACGCCGTCGAAGCGCAGCTCGATGCCGGCGAGCCAAGCGGCGACGAAGCCGCCTATCCCGAGGGCGATGCAGCTGCTGACCACCCACCAGATACCCGCCCCGATGCCCAGGCTGCTGGCATCCGGCGTAGTCCCGGCGTTGGTGTTCACTGTCCCGAGGCCGATGCCCGCGCCGAGCAGGCTCAGCAGCAGCTGGACGGCGATGGCCAGAATGACGCCGCCGAAGATGGCGGACCAGGCAATGCGGAGGTGCGTGTGGACGCCACCGCCGACCATCGTCGTGGTCTCGACGCTCGTTGCTCCGGGTCGCGGCTGGTTGCCGTAGGTGTTCGCGGACATGGTGCCTCCGAGGGCCGTCCGGGGTGCCCTGGGAGCACCCCGGAGTGTTGCAGCCGGGCGGTTCAGACCTTCGTGGCGCGTGCGGCCGGCGTTGCCGGGCCACTAGTCTCCGTCCGGTCCGCCGTGGTCTGGGACGTGGGAACCTGCTCGACCTCGACCTCCTGGCGGCGCACGGTGTCGCGCACGGTCTCGGTGCGGTCCACGCCCTCCTTGTGCAAGCTGATCTCCTCGACCACGCGGGCGGTCTTGCCGACGACGGCCTCCTCGCCCGTCTCCGCCATCTCGATCACCTGGTCGGTAAAGTCGCCTGCGGTGACGGGGCGCCCATCGGTTACCGGGCGGCGGTCAACGTGGACGGTCTCGCTGTGCAAGGAGACCTGCTCCTCGACGGGGGTCTCGACCACGTAGCGGCGCACGCGGGTGGTGCCGCGGTTCACCACGCGCTTGCCGACCGTGAGCTGCTCCTCGGCGAGCTGGATCATGCCACTATCGTTCTCCATGGCCGTCGGCATGGCAGCTCTGGCCGTGGTCGCTCCGGTCGCCATGGCGGGCGTGGTCGTGCTGCGGGTGGTCGTCGTCTCGGTCGTGCCGTAGCTGGCGGCGCGCTCGTCGAAATCGATCGGATCGTGCCGCTCCAGGATGTCGCTGACCCGGGTGATGTGCTGCTCGGGCACCTGGACCGTGACCACGGTCGCGCCGCTCTCGACGCTGCGGGCGTAGGTGGTGGTGTCGGACAACTCGCCGCCGAACAGGCTGGCCCAGAAGCCGGGCTCGCGGGCAGGTGCGGCGCTCGGCGAGGTGCCGGCCATCGTGTTCTGGGCATGGCGGCTGATTGCGGTGGACGGCACGTTCGCCGCCTCAAGGTCGCGGATGGCAGCGTCGGCGTGGGCGGCCGTGTCATACACGGCGACGACAGTCTGTTCGGTCATGGTGCTTGCTCCTGAATGGCAAGGGGGGTTGGTGCAGTCCCGAGGGGCCGGCGGCCAGCGCCGTCCGACTGCAGTCCCGCCTCGATGCGGGTGATGACAGCGTCCTGCTGCCGCAGCACCACGCTCTCGCGATGGTGCTCCGTGCTGCGCACGCGCTGGATGCGGATTCCTTCTTACTTGGACGGCTTTGTAGAGGCCGCGTCCTTCGTGTCTCCCGTATCTCCGGCGCCACTCTCCGCGTTGCCAGCAGCCTTTTTAGCCGTACCGTCGGCTTGGCTCCCGGTCTCGCCGGTGATCGTGCGGATCGCTTGCCTGATCGTTCTCCTCACCTGCGCTGCGGCGACCTTGATCGGGTTCTCGTCCATGGCCGTCCCCTTCAGCCCCTTGGCGGGGCCAGAGACACGGCGGTAAGGACCAAGGATGGAAAGACCTCGGTGAAGATCGTCGCATCGGTGACGGCGAGATAGGGGCAGCCCTAGGTCGCCTCACAGATGCAGCGATACCAGTCGCCTTAGTCCTTTTGAGTGGAAGCAGCGTTCTCCCGGAAACGTCATCTCGCGGGCGCTCTTCCCGTCGGTCCCGTGAAGCCGCGCTCGCGTGCCCAGATGATCGCCTCGCTGCGGCCGCGGGCGCCGATCTTCTGGTAGAGCGCGGCCAGGTGGTTGCGCACGGTGTTGCGGGACAGGTCCAGCCTGCCGGCCATGTCCTCCCCGTTCAGACCTTGGCAGAGCAGCCCTAGCACCTCCTGCTCGCGTCGCGTGAGGTCGGCCAGGTCGGCCTGGGTCTGCTGCGAGCGCTCGGGATGGCGGAGTTGCGCCAGCTTCTCGATGACCGTACGGCTGAACCAGGATGTGTCCCGCATCACCGCCTCGATCGCCTCGAACAGCTCAGCCTGCGAGCGTTTGCGCTCCGTGATGTCTTGCAGAACGGTCAGGACACAGCGCTGGCCTTGCAGGGTAACAGTCTCGGCCGAGACCAGGCAGTCCAGCAGCCACCCCGTCTTCGTGGTCAGCCTGGCGTCGAGGGTCCGGACACGGCCGGTCGCCTGGATATCCTGCTCGAATTGCCGGCGCGCCGCCGCGCTGTCCCACAGCTTCAGGTCGTCCGCAGTGCGACCGACCGCGTCCGCGGCGGTGTGGCCGAGGGTCGCAGCAAAGGCCTCATTCACATCCAGAATGCGCAAGCCCTCCAGCAGGCAGACCTTCATCGGCACCGGCGCCAGCCGGAACGCCGCCGCGAAGCGCGCCTCGCTCTGCTCCCGCCCCTCGACTTCCCGCGTTACCTGCCTGTTGGCGTCGGCCAGGGCACGAGTTTGTTCGCCGACCTGCTCCTCGAGCACCTCGTGCGAGCGGCGCAGCAAGTCCTGCGCCTGCCGGCTCGCGGTCACGTCGCGGACGACGCTGACCATGCGGACCGGGATCGGGCCTGCCACTCCAGGGTAATCGGCAAAGTCGGTCCGGCCCTTGACGGCGATCCAGCGCACCTCGCCGTCGCCAGCCCGCTTGATCTGGCATTCGAAGGCGAGATCACCGCCCGGCGTCATCGCCGTCAGGAGCGCCGTTGTTGCCGCCTCGCGATCCTCCGCGACCACGTGCTCCAGGAAGATCGCCAGGTCCCACTCGGGCACAGGATCGGCATAGCCGAAGATCTGGTCGTGCCGCGACGAGCGGCGTGCGCTGCCGTGCAGCAGGTCCAGATCCAACGAGCCCATCTCGGCGGCGTCGAGGGCGAGACGAAGGCGCGCCTCGCCGTTGCGCATCTCCCCAATGACGCGCAGGCGGTCTACCGTGGCGGCGAGCAGGTTGGCGTAACTGCGCAGGAAAGCGGTGTCGGTGTCGGCGAACTGGCGCGGCTCGCGGCTGTCGATCTCCAGGATGCCATACGGGGGCCTGCCTTGGCCGCCGATGATGACGACGTTGGCGACCGCCCTGACGCCGTTCTCGATCAGGAACGCCGGATACCCGAACCGCCTCTCCTGATCGATGTCGGGGGAGATCGTCGGCTCTCCCGTCTTCAGCGCGTGGCCCTCGAAGGACGCTTCCGTTGCCTTCAGGAGCACACCGCCCACGACGCCGGGCTTCCAGCCAACGCCTGCGCGCACCAGTAGGGCCTCGCCGTCCTCCTGCAGCTCCATCACCTTGGCGAGGTCGGTGCCGAGCGCCTCGCCCACCAGGCGGCAGGCCTCGGTCAGGATCTCGTCCAGGTCGTCCGACCGCAGCGCGAGTTCCCCAAACCTGGCCAGCACGCCCTGCTGCCGCAACAGCGCCTCGTGCTTGTCCCCTTCCGCGTCGCTCAAGAGACGCTCTCCACGCTACGGGACTGCCGCGAGATTGGGGGTGCAAGCCTGGAGGGGTATGTTCACGTCTGTTCTCTGGCTGGGAGTGGATGCGTGGCTTGGATCGTGAGGCTGGTAACAACTGGGGCTGATGGCGAGGAACAGTGCGCCGACGTCATGACGATCAACCGGCCCGATGATCTCGGCGATGTTGCCAATCTGGGTTTGACCCTGGCCGACGGAAAGCTGTTGCTGGCGGGCCTGCAACAGGAGGTCGTCGCCGCCCAAGCCAGGAACCACGCCGTGCGACGGCCTGACTGCCGCAGCTGTCGCCGTGTTTGCTGCGTGAAGGACTACCGCGAGCATGCGGTCGCGACGTTGTTCGGCCGGGTCGCGGTGCGGCTGCCGCGATTTCGCTGTGCCGGGTGTGGCGGGATCGAGGCCGGCATGGGATGGCCAACACATTGCCGATCGACACCAGAGTTGGATCAGCTGCAGGCGCATCTCTGCGCCCTGATGACCTATCGGGTGGCGGCCGGCGTGCTGGCGCAAATGCTCCCGGTCGATGCCGGGACGGATCCCGAGACCTTGCGCCGTCGCACGCTGAACATCGGGGAGGTGCTTCGGGATGAGGCCGCGACCAAGCCGGTAAGGGCCGCGTCGGCGGTTGTGGTGACCTTGGATTCCACCTTCATCCGGAGCTGTGAGGATAGCGAGCGGCATCTGGAGGTCCGGGTCGGCAATGTCGAGACGGCGTCTGGTGGGCGGCAGGTGTTCGGCGCTGTCGCGAACGCCGGCACCGACATCGTAGCCCTGATCCGGCGCAGCCTCGACGCCCTCGGGCGGACCGCGGATACGGCGTTGACCGCCTTCACCGACGGCTGCTCTGGGCTCCGGCGCAGTCTCGCCGATGCCGGCGTCGTCGGGGCACCGATGCTCGATTGGTTCCATATCGCCATGCGGCTCCAGCACCTGAAGCAAATCGCCAGCGCGCTGTCGGATGACGAGCCGGCGCGGGCGGCGGCGAAGACAGTGATCGTCGAGGCGGTCGAACGGCTGCACTGGCGGCTGTGGAATGGCAAGGCCAAGGATGCCCAAATCAGCATCGATCGTATCGGCGCGGTCGTGCATCATTTCCAGGACGAGCCGGGCGAGCCGGGCAGGCGGAAGTCCATCGCGCCGTCACGAAAGCTGTGGACCGCCTTGCACGTGCTGGATGGCTATCTCACCGGCCAAAGCGACTGGATGGTCAACTACGCCGAGCGGCACCGCGCGGGTTTGCGCGTTGGCACCTCGATCACGGAAGGGACGGCCAACTTCCTGGTAAATCGCCGCATGGCAAAGTCGCAGCAGATGCGTTGGTCGCGACGACGGGCCGATCTCCTGGTAACCGGGGCAGAAAGCCGGGCAGAGGAGGTTGCGCTGAGGGCGCGAGCGTGATTCACGCTCTGAATGACATTGCCGGATGCCGCATTGCTGGAGGGCCTTTCGCTTGCCGAGCTGCGCGACCTCGTCGGCACGCTGGTCGGCGAGGTGCAGCGATTGCAGGCCGAGAACCAAGCGTTGCGCGACGAGGTGGCACGACTGAAGGGCTTGCCGCCGCGGCCGCCGTTGCGGCCCTCGGGCATGGAGAAGGCGACCGAGCCTGGCGCGGTCGGCAAGAGCAGGAAGCGCTCGCGGCGCCGACGTGGTGCCAAGCGCGACCGGGACGCGGTGACCGCCGAGCGCGTGCTCAAGGCCACGGTGCCCGCGGGGTCGCGCTTCAAAGGCTATGAGGATTACCTGGTGCGCGAGCTGCACCTGTCGGCCGCGGTGATCCGCTACCGGCGTGAGCGCTGGCTGACACCGTCGGGCGAGACCGTGGTCGCACCGCTGCCGGCGGGCACCGTGGGCGGGGTCGGGCCGGAGCTGCGCCGCTTCGTCTTGGCCCTGCACGCGCAGGGGCAGGTGACCACGGAGCGGCTGACGGCGTTGCTGGAGGGGATCGGGGTGGCGATCTCCAAGCGGCAGATCGTGCGCCTGTTGACCGCGCCCTTGGACGACCTCGTGGCCGAGGACCAAGAGGTGCTGCGGGCGGGACTGGCCACGGCACGCTGGATCACGGTGGACGACACCGCGGCCCGGCACGCGCGCAAGGACGGGGTGACGACGCAACTCGGCGACGATCGCTTCACCGTCTTCCGCACCGGCACGGCGAAGTCGCGGGAGGCGTTCCTCGCAGTGCTACGGGCCGGCTATGGCGACTACGTCGTCAACGCGGCGGCGCTGGAGTATATGCGCGGGCGCAGCCTGGCTGGGTCGGTGATCGAGACGCTGGCGACGCATCGGGCCAAGCTCTTCGCCAGCACGGCGGCGTGGCAGGCGCACCTGGCAGCCCTCGGCATCGACCAGCTCGCGGTCACGCCGGACCCGGTGCTGATCGCCACCGAAGGGGCACTCTGGGGTGCGGTCTGCCACCATGGGCTGCTGGACGGGACGGTGATCGTCTCCGACGACGCCGGCCAGTTCCGGGTCGGCTGCCACGCGCTCTGCTGGGTGCACGCCGAGCGCCTCGTGCACAAGCTGGTGCCGGCCACAGCGGAGCAGCGGCGGGCGGTCGAGGTCACGCGAGAACTGATCTGGTGGTTCTACGCTGACCTCAAGGCGTGGAAGCGCGCGCCCTGCCCGCGCCGGGCTGCCGCCTTGCGTGCTCGCTTCGACCGCATCTTCCGTCGCCGCACCGGCTACGTCATGCTCGACCGGCTGCTGGCCCGCTTGCACCGGCGCAAAGACGAGCTGCTGCGCGTGCTCCAGCACCCTGACATCCCGCTGCACACCAACGGCTCGGAGAACGACCTACGCGCCTGCGTGATCAAGCGCAAGATCTCCGGCGGCACCATGAGCACGGCCGGGCGTACGGCGCGCGACGTCCTGCTCGGCCTGATGAAGACCTGCAGCAAGCTTGGTGTGTCGTTCTTCGGCTACCTCGGCGACCGCCTGCACGTGCCCGCCGCCGCCGCCGTCCCGCCGCTGCCCGATCTCGTCGAACTGGCTGCAAGCGCGACCTGATCGCCCGGCAATCTGCCCCAGTTACGATCTCCTGCTGCAAGTCCGCTGCGCCGTCTACAACGGCACACTCAATTCCGGATTCGGACAGAGATTCCAGCCAGCCAACGACCCTCACCCGCCAATGGCGGTAGCCGCCTGACCCCCAGTTCTGCGGCAGTCCCGAAGTCGCATCACTTATCGCTCAAGGTCACAGACCGGCGTGTTCGCCGCCAGCTCTATCTGGCACCTGTTTGGCGAACGGGATGCTTCGATAGCAGCAAGAAGCATTGCGTCGTCCGATTTCGCCATTTCGTCTGCATGCCGGACACAGTCGATGAAGGTCTTGGCTGCCTCCGACGGCGGTCGGACTTTCAGATGGACAATGCCAAAATTCGTCGCGAACCATGGCTCGTGCCAAGGCAACGGAACGATCTCACCACTGCGTAGCCATGCACGAGCGAGCGAACCTGTCACCGGCACCACCGCATCGGAACCGCGCGTCGCTAGAAGGGCGGCGATCGGGCTTTCGACAATTGCCGCGGGAAAGGCTGGATAAGCGTCCCTGTTTCGTTGCGCGATTTCCCGCGCCGTCACAAAGGCCTGTCCGATACGATCCGGCGTGCGGCCAATGAAACATACTGGATAGTGAAAGATCTCAGCCAGGGAGAGTCCGTTTCTGCCTGCCAGCGGGTGACTAGGACGGGCAGCAAATACGCCCGGATGCCGAGACAGAGGTTCGATAACCAGGTCATGTTCGTCGCCACACTCGCTAACTTCGAAGATTGCCAGCTCGGCTTCTCGGTCGCGCAAATATGCCAGCGCATGCAGCCAATTCATTGAGGCGAAGCGGATCTGCGCACGCGGGCTGGTTGCCAGCATGAGTGCCAGCGCTTCCATTCCAACCGTCTCCGCGGCGAAGGTTCCCGCGACGACGGCGACGTCAGTTTCATGAGTGCTGCGGGCATGACTGAAGCGCGTACTCAGGGCACGGAAACGAGCCAGGAGATCGCCTGCCTCCGCTACGAGGGTTCTGCAAAGATCGGTCTGCTCAACACCCTGGCTGCTGCGGATGAACAGGATCCCGTCGAGCCGCTGCTCAAGCGCAGCAACGTGCCGTGTGAGCGCCGGCTGACTGACACCGAGCACGCGTGACGCACGTGCGAAGCTGCCGTGTGTGACGATGGCCTCGACTAGCTCCAAGTCGCGGACCTCCAGCATATGCTCACCGTGCAATGGTAGATTTCAGGAGCAGCATATATCACGGTGTCACCTATCGAGGGCAAACTACGACCCTCACACGAGGAGACGTGCACTATCGGCAGCCGGCGCGCCACATCGATGCGACGACGTGATGGTAAGCCGCAGCGGCCGCGCTAGCAATCGAGGCGCGGCATCGATGCTCCACGCATAGTCGGAGGACGTGATGGATGGTGGATTCTATGGGGCTGGTGCACCACACAGACGCGGTGCGCGAATGGGCCTATGACCGCTATTCATCGGTCGGGAAACTCGACAAGGCATGGGATGAGGCGATGCAGCGCGGTTGGCTCGTCGTGGATATGAAGCGCGACTGGAAGGTCGTCTTTCCATTCGAGACCTGATACTTCGAACGGCGTGAGGCTTTGAATGGAAGACGTTCTGAAGACGTCCGATAGTGCATCGTATCGCAACATGACTTACATGCCCGGCGGGGCGTTCCGCATGGGGTCAGACGAGCATTATCCCGAAGAGGCACCGGCGCATCACGTAGCGGTTGATGGTTTCTGGATCGACAGCGTGCCGGTGACGAACAAGCAGTTCGAGAAGTTCGTTCAGGATACGGGGCATGTCACCTTCGCGGAGACCGTACCGAATCCGAAGGATTATCCTAGCGCTCTGCCGGAGATGATCTTCGCCGGATCGCTGGTCTTCGTGCATCCGAAGCATCCAGTGGATCTGCGTGACTGGGGTCAATGGTGGACGCTGATGAAGGGCGCGAACTGGCGGCATCCGTACGGGTCGAAGAGCAGCATCAAGGGGCTGGGGAACCACCCGGTGGTGCACGTGACCTACAGCGATGCGCTGGCCTATGCCGAATGGGCGGGAAAGGAGCTGCCAACGGAAGCGGAATGGGAGTTCGCCGCGCGCGGCGGGCTGGAGGGTGCGGAGTACGCCTGGGGCGACGAATTTATGCCTGGCGCGCGCGCGATGGCGAATACCTGGCACGGCGCGTTCCCGCATGAGCGCAAGTCGGCATTCCGGCGCACCTCCCCGGTTCGGATGTATCCGCCGAACGGCTACAGGCTGTACGACATGATCGGCAATGTGTGGGAGTGGACGGTCGATTGGTGGTCCGCCAAGCACTCAGCGGACTCGGCGAAGGCGTGCTGCGTGCCGCAAAATCCGCGCGGCGGCTCGGAAGCGCAGAGCTATGACCCATCGATGCCGGATACGAAGATTCCGCGCAAGGTCATCAAGGGTGGATCGCATCTCTGTGCGCCCAATTACTGCCGTCGCTACCGGCCAGCAGCACGCCATGCCGAACCGGTCGATACCTCAACGAGTCATGTCGGATTCCGTTGCGTCATACGAGAGAAGGGAAGTGCATCATGAGCGAGAAGAAAGATAGTCGTGCCGCCGGTCGTCTCGGTCGGCGCGGAGTGCTGCTGGGCACGACAACGGCGGCAGCAGCAGCGATGGTCACAGCACCGTCCGGCGCGCAGACGGCGCAGGGCACACAGCCCTCGGCCACGACGGTCGGGCCTGTGACTGCGTCCACCGGGTCAAAGCCGAACATCATCCTGATCGTGTCGGACGATTTCGGCTACGGGGACGCTGGCGCCTATCTGGGCGGCGAGGCACGCGGGATGCCAACGCCGAACATCGACCGGCTGGCCGCCGAAGGCATGATGTTCACCTCGTTCTACGCGCAGCCGAGCTGCACGCCGGGCCGCGCCGCGATGCAGACGGGTCGGATCCCAAACCGCAGCGGCATGACGACGGTGGCCTTCCAGGGCCAGGGAGGCGGGCTGCCCGCCGCGGAATGGACGCTGGCGTCCGTGCTGAAAACCGCCGGGTACAAGACATTCTTCACCGGCAAATGGCATCTCGGCGAGGCGGATTACGCGCTGCCTAACGCGCAGGGCTACGACGAGATGAAGTACTGCGGGCTGTATCACCTCAACGCTTATACGTATGGCGATCCGAACTGGTTCCCGGACATGGATCCGAAGCTGCGGGAAATGTTCCAGCGCATCACGAAGGGCGCGTTGTCGGGAAATGCCGGAGAGCAGGCGAAGGAAGATTTCAAGATCAACGGCGAGTACGTGAACACGCCTGATAAGGGGATGGTCGGGATTCCGTTCTTCGACGCGTATGTGGAAAAGGCGTCGCTGGAGTATCTGGACAAGAACGGCAAAACGAATGGGCCGTTCTTTATGAGCATCAACTTCATGAAGGTGCACCAGCCCAACTTGCCGGCACCCGAGTTCATCCACAAGTCGATGTCGAAGTCCAAGTATGCGGATTCGGTTCTGGAGAACGATACGCGGATCGGTCGCATCATGGACAAGGTGCGGGAGTTGGGTCTCGACAAGAACACATATGTCTTCTGGACGAGCGATAACGGCGCCTGGCAGGATGTGTATCCGGACGCCGGCTATACGCCATTCCGCGGCACGAAAGGGACGGACCGCGAGGGCGGCTCGCGCGTGCCGTCGATCGCTTGGGGACCAGGCATCAAAGCCGGCAGCAAGAATTCGGAGATCGTCGGCGGACTGGACTACATGGCGACGTTCGCAGCACTTGGAGGTGCCAAGGTGCCCGAGAACGATCGGGAGGGTAAGCCGATCGTCTTCGATAGCTACGACCTCGCGCCTGTGCTGTTCGGCACCGACAAATCTCCGCGCGATTCTTGGTTCTACTTCACGGAGAACGAGCTCACGCCGGGTGCGGCGCGAGTGGGGAATTATAAGGCCGTGTTCAACATCCGCGGCGACGACGGTGCGGATACCGGCGGTCTGGCGGTCGACAGCAACCTGGGCTGGAAGGGGCCCCAGGCATACGTGGCGACGGTGCCGCAGGTGTTCGATTTGTGGCAAGACCCGCAGGAGCGGTATGATATCTTCATGAACAACTATACCGAGCACACGTGGGTGCTGGTGACGATCAACGCGGCAATCAAGGATTTGATGCGGATGTACATAAAGAATCCACCTCGCAAGCCGCAGGGCGAGGCCTACAACGGGCCGATCACGCTGTCCCAATACGAGCGTTTTCAATACGTTCGTGACGCTTTGGCGAAAGACGGATTCTCCATCCCGCTGCCAACTGGTAACTAACGAACACGTCGCCAGAAAGGAGATGTCTTAGTTGCAAAGCTAATAAAGATAACCTACCGTCATAGTCTCGACCAAAAACGAGAGGTAACATCATTGTGCGAAAGCTCACTCTTTCTCTTCTTGGTATAGCCGTTTCTGCTCTTACCGTGCTGCCGCCGGTGCAAGCACGCCAGATGAGCTCAGGAGACTCTTACGTGAAGGAGACGGCCGGCTCGCCGGGCTGCCCTCCAGTGGTGCTCCACGTCCTTCGTTCGGGACAAACGCTCTCGGGAGTTGTGTTCTTCAAAGACGGCTCCGGTGTGAGCTCGGTCCAGGGCACGACTGACGGGACGAACGTGAATTGGACGATGACGCCTATGAGCGGCAACGGCCCGAAGGGCGAGGTAACGGGTCGGGTCTCGCCGCAGGGAAGTCTCCGACTGCAACTGACAGGCACGAACTGTACGCTGAAAACGATGGTGCCGCTCTATAGTGGTGGGCAGCGATGAGTGTGGCCCTTGAGAGCGCTGGCCGAGCGTCGGGCGTTGGGACTGCCGCAGAACTGGGGGTCAGGCGGCTACCGCCATTGGCGGGTGAGGGTCGTTGGCTGGCTGGAATCTCTGTCCGAATCCGGAACCGAGTGTGCCGTTGTAGACGGCGCAGCGGACTTGCAGCAGGAGATCGGCCCGTCGTCGCGACCAACGCATCTGCTGCGACTTTGCCATGCGGCGATTTACCAGGAAGTTGGCCGTCCCTTCCGTGATCGAGGTGCCAACGCGCAAACCCGCGCGGTGCCGCTCGGCGTAGTTGACCATCCAGTCGCTTTGGCCGGTGAGATAGCCATCCAGCACGTGCAAGGCGGTCCACAGCTTTCGTGACGGCGCGATGGACTTCCGCCTGCCCGGCTCGCCCGGCTCGTCCTGGAAATGATGCACGACCGCGCCGATACGATCGATGCTGATTTGGGCATCCTTGGCCTTGCCATTCCACAGCCGCCAGTGCAGCCGTTCGACCGCCTCGACGATCACTGTCTTCGCCGCCGCCCGCGCCGGCTCGTCATCCGACAGCGCGCTGGCGATTTGCTTCAGGTGCTGGAGCCGCATGGCGATATGGAACCAATCGAGCATCGGTGCCCCGACGACGCCGGCATCGGCGAGACTGCGCCGGAGCCCAGAGCAGCCGTCGGTGAAGGCGGTCAACGCCGTATCCGCGGTCCGCCCGAGGGCGTCGAGGCTGCGCCGGATCAGGGCTACGATGTCGGTGCCGGCGTTCGCGACAGCGCCGAACACCTGCCGCCCACCAGACGCCGTCTCGACATTGCCGACCCGGACCTCCAGATGCCGCTCGCTATCCTCACAGCTCCGGATGAAGGTGGAATCCAAGGTCACCACAACCGCCGACGCGGCCCTTACCGGCTTGGTCGCGGCCTCATCCCGAAGCACCTCCCCGATGTTCAGCGTGCGACGGCGCAAGGTCTCGGGATCCGTCCCGGCATCGACCGGGAGCATTTGCGCCAGCACGCCGGCCGCCACCCGATAGGTCATCAGGGCGCAGAGATGCGCCTGCAGCTGATCCAACTCTGGTGTCGATCGGCAATGTGTTGGCCATCCCATGCCGGCCTCGATCCCGCCACACCCGGCACAGCGAAATCGCGGCAGCCGCACCGCGACCCGGCCGAACAACGTCGCGACCGCATGCTCGCGGTAGTCCTTCACGCAGCAAACACGGCGACAGCTGCGGCAGTCAGGCCGTCGCACGGCGTGGTTCCTGGCTTGGGCGGCGACGACCTCCTGTTGCAGGCCCGCCAGCAACAGCTTTCCGTCGGCCAGGGTCAAACCCAGATTGGCAACATCGCCGAGATCATCGGGCCGGTTGATCGTCATGACGTCGGCGCACTGTTCCTCGCCATCAGCCCCAGTTGTTACCAGCCTCACGATCCAAGCCACGCATCCACTCCCAGCCAGAGAACAGACGTGAACATACCCCTCCAGGCTTGCACCCCCAATCTCGCGGCAGTCCCGGCGCTGACAGTGGCGATGACGGTTGACCCCGTCCAGTTCGAGTTCCGCTCGCCACTTCGCGGCGTGGCTCGGCTTGACGCCCAGAGAACATTCGACGGGCGGCCGCCAGCGCCTGGGCGGCATCAGCCGGGCCGGCAACGAACGGCTTCGACAGCTGCTGGTCGTAGGTGCTATGGCGGTGATCCGCCATGCCAGGCCAGGAAGCAAGACCGCCAGCCCCTGGCTGCTTGCCTTGCTGGAGCGCCGGCCGCGCAAGCTGGCCGCAGTCGCTGGCCAACAAGATGGCCCGCACCCTGTGGGCCATGATGGCGAACGGCACGGCTTACCGGCACTCGCCGCAAGCCGCCTAGCCGTTCGTCACCGCCGAGGAGCAAAAGGGCAGACGCAGGAGATGGCAGCCGGTCGAACCGACGAACAGGACACCCCGAGTGGTGCAAAGGCATCTCGATGCCGCATCCGTGTTTGGGGCTTGTTCGGCGAAACCCATCTGGGCCAGCGGTCAAGGGCCGCGTTCAAGGCCGGACACGTGACCGCACTCGTTCCGGAAGCCAGATCACGCCAGACCCCTTGCGCTCCGGGTGCCGTCCACACATGCACCACGCTGGCTAGCGTAGCTCCTGCGAGGTCACATCGACTTTCTGCAGCAGCACGTGAAGCGGTCTCTGGCGCTCAGGTGTCGATACCAGCTGTGCCGCCTCCTTGTTGGCAGCAGCAAGAGCGGTATTCAAAGCATCGCCCATGGCGACGCGGGCCGCCAGCGTCCCGACGAAAGCATCGCCGGCCCCGCGCGGACTCGCGACCGCTACAGGAATGCCTAGCAAGCTTAGCCGTTGCCCGGACTGGTTACAGAACGCGACCCCGTCGCCACCGACCGTGACAACGACTGCCTTGAAGCGCGAACTCAGCGCAGCAGCGGCAGCGGCGGCGCTCTCCAAAGAGTTTACGCGGCCGCCGCCGAGCGTCTCGACCTCGATGGCGTTGACCACCAGGACGTCTACAAGATCGGGCAGCTCTGTCTCGAACGGACGAGCTGGTGCGGCATTGAAGATCGTCATGACACCCCTCCGTGCGAAACACTCTCCATTATCTGGAGGCCCGATTTGGCGTGGGAGTGACGACCGTTCCCGTCGACGCGATGGGCATGGTCTCGGTGGACGATGTTGTAGATGCCGTGCAGCCGGAGACTGTTCTGGTTTCGATTATGCTGGCAAATAACGAAGTCGGAGTCCTCGAACCGGTGAAGGAAATTGCGCGGGCCGTCCATGCGTGCTTTCCAGATGTCATTGTTCATACTGACGCGGCCCAGGCCGTTGGAAAGGTCCCTGTCGATGTACGCGATCTGGATGTTGACCTACTGACTTTCGCGGCGCACAAGCTTTATGGGCCTAAAGGAGTTGGAGCAATCTTCATTCGGCAGGGGACTGAAATCGATTCTCTGGTGCATGGCTCAAACCATGAGTGCGGGCGCCGCGCGGGAACTGAAAACACCGCAGGGATTGTGGGAATCGGAGTTGCAGCAAGGATGGCGAATGAATGCCTTCCGGAAGCTCAGACGAAGATGTGCGGGTTGCGAAACCGGCTGCAGCAAGGTTTAATCGACACAATCGCCGGCTTGGTGATCAATGGTCATCCGCTTAAACGTCTTCCAAATACCTTAAACATCTCCTGTCCGGGCGTGACCGGCTCTGCCTTACTTGAGGCGGCGCCCGGAATAGCCGCCTCGACTGGGTCGGCCTGCCACTCGGCATCGACCGAGCCCTCCACTGTCCTGATGGCGATGGGAATTGCGCCGGATGTCGCGGCGGGTGCCGTTCGACTTTCGATTGGACGGTATACGACGAAGGATGAGGTTGACCAGGTGATCGCTGAGCTCTCCGGAGCGGCAGAACTTCTCGCTCCTTGAATCACTCCGCCTTTAACGGCAAGGGGTGAGGATCCCAAAGCTCGAAGCACTTCAGACGGTGTCACAACCGCTCAGGTCACTCGGTCAGGCCGATGCGCCGGGGAAGTAGACTCGCGACACCTAGTGCTGTAGGATGGAGCACTCAGCACGTTCTCAAGCATTACAGAAAGCCTGAGCGAGCCAGAGACCAACTAGGAGATAGACATTATAGAGACGCGTAGTGAAGCAATCAAAGGCAACGGATGGGTGGCAAAGGGCATCACGCTCGTTGGTGTGGTGGCTCCCTTAATAGCCGCCGGCTTCGCCATTGTTCAGCTCTGGCAGCGACAGGTGGTGCCAATCGATATTGGGATGCTGATTATCCTGTACTTCCTCAGCGGATTCGGAATCACCGTTGGATACCACCGATTCGCTACTCACAGAAGCTTTAAAACCAATCCGGTTGTCGAATTTGTTCTCTTGGCATTGGGTTCGATGGCCGTGGAGGGCGGTGTCCTTCAATGGGTGGCAACCCATTGGAAACATCACAGGCTCGCGGACAAGCCTGGCGATCCACATAGCCCGCTAGAGGGACTTTTCCACGCGCATATAGGCTGGATGTTTCGTGACGGAGCGCAGGGTGTGCCGGAGCGGGATGCCAAGCATCTTCTAAACGACCGGGTTGCCGTCTTCATTTCTCGGACTTTTGTGGTTTGGATGGCACTGGGGTTTGTGGTGCCGTTCCTGGTGGATGGATGGCGGGGGCTGATCTGGGGTGGTCTGGTTCGCGTACTCTTGACTCACCACGTCACTTGGTCAGTTAACTCGATCTGTCATCAATTTGGCCAGCGGTCATTCGACACTCAAGACCAGAGCCGTAACGAGTGGGTTGTGGGGCTCTTCGGGTTGGGAGAGGGATGGCACAACAATCATCACGCTTTCCCCGAATCTGCCTTTCACGGCCTTCGCTGGTACCAGATTGATCTTTCCGGCTACCTGATTTGGATCATGCAACGAACCAGTCTCATTAGCGAGGTTCGGCGACCTTCGGCCGATCGAATCCTACGTAGACGGCTTCTGGATGCAGCCAATTCTTCGGAAGAGCGACACCCAAATGCTGGTGCCAAGGCTGTGAGCGCGGCGACTAAAGTCTGAGCATCTCCGGCTGCGAAATGCTGCCCTCAGCCTCTAGGCGGCGGAGATGTCTTGCATGTGGGAAGCCCGGTGAGGCGTCATGAGGCGACGTCGAAGGGACCGAATAGCCTGCACTTCTAGTTGTTGGACTCGAGAGCCGGAAAGCCCCAGCTCCTCCCCGATATCGTTGCAAGTTCGGTTCTCGCCGTAGCGCATTTGAAGGATCTGACGCTGGCGAGTGTCAAGGTTTTCAAGCAAAGGTCCGAGTATTGTCTCGACCTCCGCCTGGGTAAAGGCCTGCTCGGTCGTCTCGTCTGCCACCATGTCCTGGAGCGTGAATTCGCCTTCCACGTCGCCCATGGTTCGATCGAGTGAGAGAGGAGCCGCGGAGATTCCGCCCATGGCAAACTCCGCCGTTTCGAGGTCGATACCCGCTTCCTTCGCGACCATCTCAAGGGTCACTTTGTCGTGGAGCTGCAGTAGTCTCTCTTCAACGCGACGCAGTCGGCGTGCGATCTGTTGAGTACTTTCGCCGATACGAACGACAGATGTATGCCGGCTAAGGTATCTGCGTAGCTGAGCCTCGATCCACCAGCCGGCATAGCTCGTAAATCGGACACCACGCTCGGGATCATAATGTCTGGCGGCAAGCATCAAGCCGATGTTTGCTTCCTGGATCAGGTCATCCACGTCAACGCCCTCGCGTCGATAGCGATTTGCCATGTACATGGCAAATCGAAGGTTGGATTCGACCAACGTGTTGACAGCCCCCTCGTCTCCAGATTGAATACGCTGTCCTAGAGCCTGCTCGTCCTCAAGGGTCATCGTCGCGGCTGCTGCGCTCATCGTTCTCTCCCCATCAAAAGCCAAATCTTCTGCACCGAGTCGAGCAGAGAGTGAAGGGCCCGATTGCTCTCTCCCTGGTGGCCCTTCGAAACGAGCGTATCCCAGTGGTTGCGGAAAGTACATCACCCGGAAGTACCGGCATTCCTAGGAAGAAGGGGCTAGGCACCTAACATATGGATGCCTTCGGAGAGGCGTGGTAGCCCGGGGGTCCTGCCCCGAGAGGCCGTTGATCGCCAACCTGGCTAGCCCGCTGTGGCGAGTTAGAGAAGTGGTCTTTACCGCTTCGGTACCGCGGTTACGAATCCATTGTTTCGGTGGCCGCACCTCTTGGGCAGCCCACCGAACCTCGTTTTCAGGAATCGCCTGATCTGACAATGAGAGAATCATTGACTTCCCTGGGGTTTTGGGCGCCACAGAGGAGCATGTCGAGCAGCAGCTCCGTCCGCAGCATCTCCAGGACTCGCTCAGCGCCTCGCTGACCGTCTATTGCCAGCCCCCAGATATACGGTCTGCCAATCATGACGGCGGTGGCTCCGAGGGCGAGGGCTTTGATCACATCTGTCCCACGACGGACTCCCCCGTCGAGAAAGACCTGGCACCGCCCTCCAACTGCTTGGACAATTGAGGGAAGTGCATCGAGGGTGGCTATGGAGTAATCAAGCTGGCGACCTCCATGGTTCGAAACCACAATCCCTTGCGCTCCATGCTCGAGAGCTATTTCCGCGTCCGCAGGAGAGAGTATGCCCTTGACGAGTATGGGGAGCTTCGTGTTTGCCGCCACCCAGTCGATATCGGCCCAGCTTAGGGACGGATCCCAGAGGCTGCTCATGTAAGCGGCTAAGCCAGACACGCCGGCTTGGCCGGAAACTGCGCGGCCTTCGGGACGCGCAATGTTGACTAACTCGACTCCTTCCGGTAATGAAAAGCCATTGCGCTCGTCTGCCTCACGCCGCCCAGTTTGCAGCGTATCGACGGTAATGGCGAGCGCCTTTGCGCCCGCCGCTTCCGCCCGAGAGAACAGATCTCGCGTTATTTCGCGATCCCTATAGCAGTACACCTGAAACCACCACTCGGGTGTCACGTCTGCCACCTCTTCAATCGTGCGCGTAGACAGAGTGCTTAAGGTAAAGATTGTTCCAGCTGATCGAGCTGCGGCAGCACTTGCCAGCTCGCCTTCCGGACAGGCAAGCCTCTGAAAGGCAACGGGCGAAAGCAGAAGAGGCATGCTCACAGTCGTGCCAAGGACCGAAATCTCGAGATCTACAGCATCGATCCCTCGAAGAACTCTTGGCACCAACCGCCAGCGTCGGAATGCCTCCCGATTGCCCCGAAGTGCCGCCTCATCCCCACTGCCACCCGCGATGTAATCGTAGTGGCTGGTCGGGAGACGCCGGCGGGCCAAATCCTGGATCTCGTCGAGGTTGAGTCCACGCCCACCCATGTCATCGGAGGATTCAGTGCTTGGATCCATTGCTTGCCCACCCCCGCTTTTGTTTCAACAAGCCCTTACTTCACAATCAGCATAAGACGGGAGAATTATTAGTCGCGACTGATCCATCTGAGACGCATGGTCTGATTCTTGCTAGGTCGCCTACCGCCGAATCCACATAAACATGCGTGTCTATGGGGCCGCTACTGACTGCGCCGCCCTGAGCACGGCTCACAGCTTGAACTGCTCGATAGTGCCCTGCCGTTTCTGCACGCCAGCTTTGGGATCCCACTAGTCATAGGCAGCACTTCGCACTAATCCACCCAGCTCAGGGGTCTAGAGTTAGTTGGTCAACACACGCGAGGAAAGAGGCACGACTTCATGGCCCACAACAGCTACACTTCTAACCGCATCTTGGTCGAAGTCACTACCTGCCTCGACGGAGAGATGAAGAAAGTCTTGGTGCTGGACGATGACCCGAGCATACAAGAGCTACTGAAACTGGCTCTCGAGTCGGAGGGATACCACGTCACTCTGGCGGCTGACGGGCTCATCGGATTGGAGCGCCTGCAAGAGAGCGCTCCCGATGTCATCGTGGTGGATCTGATGATGCCGCGGATGGGAGGGGCTGCTTTCGCTGAGGAGCTGAAGCGGCTCGCACCGGATCCGCCGATCCCGATACTCGTCTTGAGCGCGGCGACCAAAGGGAGAGAGCAGGCCCATAGCATGGAGGCAGAGGCCTATATCGAAAAGCCATTTGCGCTGAACGACTTGCTGACTGAAGTGGCACGGTTGGCAGCCTAGATCCTTCTTAGCCGCCTTTTTGAGAAGACTCATCTCAACCTAGTTCGATAGATATCCGACCGGCGGCCGTCTTTTAGACGGTCCTGTAGGAGATGAGAGTCATCAGTCGGTGACGTTCAGATCGGGGGCGGAGGGATGTTCTCCTCACGTACTCCCGGGTGCCGCTCCGATGGTGTGCCGATTAGATGCGAGCCAACTCCGGCTCCGCTTGCGCCGTGTCCGCGACGACGATGCCGCTGCCCACGGTGATGGTGCCAGACGCCAGCACCATACCCAGTGCGCCTTGCTGGCCGTCTCCCATCGCATCCTTCACTCCTGGCTTGATTAAGTCCATGGCGAAGCATGGATTACGGGGAATCGACAGCACGATCTCAGCTCCACCGTCAAATATGAGGGTCTTACCAAGGAGTGCAGGGAGGAAGAGGTCTCCCTCGATTACGATCTGCGACTTGATGATGTCTCGAGGGATCGGCCCGAATTGGCGCTCTAGTCGCCAGATTGTCGCTTCGTCTATGAGGCTCACCTGGCGCTTCCTCTCGGTTCCTTGCGGGACACTACGGAAGTACCGGGAGTCTTCTTTCAGACCACGATTTGCTACCGCCTCCACCTGTCGGACTGGAACCATAGGCGTCGGCTCGAGGTCTTCAGGTCTTGAGCTACGAGTACCATGCACGAAGATTTCGACGACTCTCGACACCATATCCATGAAGGCCTCCAGTTTTCTTCTTGCACGCCTGATGCTGCAATTCTAATCACTGGCAGGTTGCCCTCTTTTGGTACAGGTCGCGGTACACACCGTGTCAATGCCAGATCAGTGGGGATTGAGCTGCTCCCGCGAGGCGGAGGGGAGCACATCCAACTGGCTAGGTTGCCGCCAGCACCTCAGGAGCTAGGTCGTCCTGGACTTCCTCCTGCCATTTCCCGCGTGACTTGATCAGCTCAATCAACCGCTCGTCGGCAGTTTCTGTTGGAACTCCCTTCTCGACGCATTCCTTGCCCACGTAGAGATTCACTTTGCCAGGTGCACCGCCCACATAACCGAAGTCTGCGTCCGCCATCTCACCCGGCCCGTTCACAATGCACCCCATGATGGCCAGTTTGACGCCGACGAGATGGGATGTTCGCGACTTGATTCGGTCAGTAGTTTCCTGAAGATCAAATAGCGTGCGTCCGCATGAGGGGCAGGCGACGTAATCGGTCTTTGTGATGCGTGCTCCGGTCGCTTGAAGGATGTCGAAAGCCAGTTTGATGGAGTCTCCTGCTCCCTTCAGCAGCACAGCATCACCGATTCCATCGCACAGCAGGGAGCCTATGGAGATGGAGGCTGGTAGGAGAGACTCGAGACCCTGTCTCCCGTCACAGTCGATCTGCAACAGAATTGGACTTTTAATTGACACTTCCGCCGCACGAGCCGCCAACAATCGATAAGCGTCAATAACTGCTTCCTCGGGCGCCTCAAGAGTGAGGGCGTGACTGACACCTTGCGCTTCCAAGATCGAGGCCCCATGGATCAATTCCTCGACCACATCGTCCAGAGACCGGGAAGCGGCGCAGGATCCACAGAGGATAATGCCTTTGCCAAGATCCAGGGCTCGGGCCGCAAGCTCGACAATAGGAGTCTCCTGAGTATCAGAGCCCCAAGACCGGATGTAAAGCCCATCGGCCAGGGGGGCAGCCGCCGAGAGTAAATTGACGTCATGTGACGCGGCAACGAGGGCTAAGCGAGCGCCGGGAAACTCGCGGAGCTTGGAAGACATCCTTTCCAGCATCCGGACATCCCCCTCCGACCTCAGCTCCAAATGCGCCGCGTCAGGCTTTGGTTGTCGGCGGCCAGCCGGACTTGCCCACCGAAGGATGCGCGGCAAAGCTTGAACGTTATCGGCGAGACCATCCTCTAGCGGCGCAAAGACAGCCATCGTCTGCGATCCTCCGATGGAAAGGCCTCCGATGTCGACGGCTTCAGTCTGCCGGCGAGCGTAGTGGAAGGGATCCCAGGCAGGACGACTGCTGGTATCGCTGCCATTTGCCTGTTTCGGCCTTGTCGGGTCGGCATAGCGAGATGCGATCGCGATGGCAACGGGGATCTCGGCCTCCGGTTCCTCCGTGAGGGATACCCGAATGGTGTCCCCTATGCCGTCTTCAAGTAGACTCCCAATTCCGACAGCTGACTTTATGCGGCCGTCTTCTGCGTTTCCTGCCTCGGTGACTCCGAGATGGAATGGGTAGTGCATATCAAGGTCGGTCATGCGGGCTGCCAAGAGGCGGTAGGCCGCAATCATGATCTTTGGATTGGAGGCCTTCATTGACAGGATGATGTCATGATAGTCGTGCTGTTCGCACACACGTACAAACTCCAGTGCCGATTCAACCATCCCCTCAGGCGTGTCTCCGAAGCGGTTCATGATCCTGTCGGAAAGCGAGCCATGATTCGTCCCGATGCGCATGGCGATGCCACGCTCCTTACATTTCAGGACGAGAGGGGTAAAGCGTTCAGCCGTCCGCAGAACCTCCTCTTCATACTCGAGGTCGGTGTACTCACGTACGGCGAACTTGCGCGAGTCGACGTAGTTTCCAGGGTTGACTCGCACCTTGTCGGCATAGTCAGCCGCGACCATCGCGGCCTGAGGGCTGAAATGAATGTCTGCTACGAGCGGCACGCTGATGCCCCTCTTCTGCAGCTCGCGACGAATCGGTTCAAGGCAGCGAGCGTCGGAAGGCGTTGGAGTCGTGATCCGCACGATTTCACAGCCCGCCATGACGAGGCGTTCGGCCTGACTAACCGTTGCCTCCACATCCTTGGTTAGCGTCGTCGTCATCGACTGCACTCGAATTGGGTTATCCCCGCCGACCGCGACGTCCCCAACCATGACAACCCTTGTAGGTCGCCGGTGATAGGAAAACAGGTCAGCCGTGTAAGGCGAAGACGGTGTGGTGCTCATATATGCTCGAATCCCTGGAGGCGTTCAAGCTCATTCTACCTGGGCAGGCAGAAAAATGGCCGTTTTTCAGGGAAATACCGGCTCTACTGCAACGATTCGACAACCGCTAGCCCCTCTCTGCAAGCCACTATCCCTTGGGACGTGAGGGGCATTCAGCCCTGCGTCAGCTCGGACCCTGTTGTCTCTTCGGAACTTGAATCAGCTATGCGTCAGGGGCGCGGTTCGTGCGAAAGAGTACGAGCACGCCCAGTTGCTTATAAACGGCTTCCGCCAGGGGGAGTAGCGCCAGGGAAGGCTCATAATCGGGTAAATCCACCGCAGCCACAAGAGAGTCGCGCGCAGCAGGATGAGGTCGCAGGGCGACCAGCTTTGCACCGTCCATAGCCGCCAGCCCGTCGTTTATTGCGACGAGTGTACGCTGTAGGGTCGTTTCGTTCATTAGGGTGGCTCGACCCCTTTCTGCTCCAATTTAACCGAAAAAGCATGAAACCTTAGCCGATTCAGGTAAATATTTGGGAAAAATGACGAGGCATCCGATAACCGAAGCGGATCGAGCCAGGCTGTTGGCAGAGGCACGCGATGTTCTGCAGGGAAACCGGGCAGGTGACTCTACCAAACCTTCACCCGACCTGTATCCACATCAGTGGAATTGGGACTCCTGCTTCATTGCCATCGGCCTTTCTCGCTACGACCCGGCAAGAGCTCAGAAGGAGTTGCTGGCCTTACTTCGGGGTCAATGGTCGAACGGGATGGTGCCGCAGATCGTCTTCAACCCGGCAGCGTCAGGATACTTTCCCGGCCCCGACGTCTGGCAAAGTCAGAGGTCGCCGGAAGCTCCTCAGGATGTTGCCACCTCTGGCATCACGCAGCCTCCGGTCCTCGCCATTGCTGCACTAGCCGCATGCCGGAACGATCCGGATCAGGATCGTGCCAAGGCGTTTGCCAGCCAAATCTGTCCTCGTGTTGCGGCCCTCCACGAATTTCTGTATCGCGAGCGCAATCCGGACGGCTCTGGGCTGATTGTTGTGCTGCATCCGTGGGAGTGTGGGCTCGACAATACTCCTCCATATCTCGATGCCGGCTCAAGAGTCCACCTGACTTACAAGCCCCAATATAAGCGGCTTGACACATTGCACGTGAATGCCGCGTCGCGTCCCAGCGACAAAGACTACGATCTGTTCGTCTGGTTATTGGAGCAGATGAGGGAGAAGGATTACAACTGGGCCCAGTACTTATCGGAGGCGCAGCTGCAGATAGAGGACGTGCTGTTCAACTCGATTCTTTGCCGCGCATGTGAGGCCCTTGCTGAGCTTGCGGAAATTGCCAGGCTCGATCCAGCTCCCTCGCTTAGGCATCGCGAGCAGACTGCAAAGGCTATCCGCGACAAACTCTGGGACGAGGCGTCAGGAGCGTACTATCACTTTGATCGGGTCGCTGGGAAGCTGCTCAAAGAGGACACGGTTTCTGGATATGTACCTCTATATTCCTCCGTCCCTTCAGCCGGCAGTGCCCAGCGCCTGCTGCAAGACCTTCGCGCTCCGAACAAATTCTGGCCGTCCGAAGGTTATCCGGTCCCTACAACGTCACTAGATTCGTCTTGGTTTAGCCCTGAGAACTACTGGCGCGGTCCCGTGTGGGTCAACACGAACTGGCTGCTGCGGGAAGGACTTCTGCGATACGGCGAGAGGGAGCTTGCCCAGGAGATTGAAGAGGCAACGATTCAGCTGGTTGCGCAATCGGGCTTTCGTGAATACTTCAACCCTCTAACCGGCGAGGGCTATGGGACGAATCGATTCTCGTGGACCGCAGCACTCACCATCGACCTGCTCTCCAGCCGGTCGTCGCTCTGAACGGCTGCCAGTTTCGCCGGTCCAGCTCCGACAAAAATGCCAGGACTGAGCCGGAGCAAGTAGGCAGGTAACTCGCTTGCCTAGGCGATAGCGCTTCGAACCATCTACTCTTAGGCTTGGCTCACAAGAACAATTGCCTTGCTGTGATGCGAAACCTACTTTTGAACCACCACCTTGGCTTTCATGTCTGAGTGGATGATGCAGTGATACTTGTACGTTCCTGCTTTCTTAAAGACGATGGTGACGGTATGTTTTGGCTCGATATTCTTGCTTGGGAATTTGTTGTTGTTGCTTGTAATCGTATGAAGCGTATTGGTCATGTTGTGCCAGGTCACAGAGCTGCCCTTTTTGATGGTGATGGTTGAAGGACTGAAGAAGAATGTGCCCGAACTATGAGTTTTAATCGTGACCACATGTTTCTTAGCCTGCTTATGAATCGCATGAGTATGCACCTTCTCAAAGGCAAGGGTGGAATGTGGAAAGCTGAGTGCCGTCAGTCCCACGAATGCAGCCAACGTCAACGAGGAGAGAATCACCAAGAGCTTGCGCATGTTTTCGGTACCTCCACTAAGTTCTACGGTTCATCATGCCAGAATCTTTTGCCTAACAATAGCGCGTCCATCCAGTTCTAGCCGCCGCATCTCACGATCGCTGACGCGATTGCTGTTGAGAAACGGCGTTAATCAAACTGCTTTAGCAGCTCAAGTGAAGCCGGCAGCATCTCGTATCCAAGACTGATATTGATACTGAGCATGCGGCTGTTCTCAGCATCGTTCTCTGTGTAGATGTAAGCTACACCGTTTTCCCGACACCACTGAAGGCTTCGCATCTTTAAGAGCACGAGCCACTCCTCTGCCTCGATACTCTTTGAGCACGCCTGTGTAGTCATTGAAGGCAGCAGTCTCGGTTCTCATCTCAAGTGCCAGGCTGCCCACCAACCGATTCCCATCAGCTGCAACCCAGAAGTGACTAGGGCTCGAACCGGGAGAATGGAGCAACTCTCGTTCAAACAGATCCAATGGAATCATTTGAAACTCTTCCGAGCCAGGTATATCCTTCCCAGTCCGTCTATCGAGATCCCAAAGCTGGCGAATCACGTCCGGATCACGGGGGCCCAGCTCTTCGAGAGTCGCGATTCTGAGACCGCCATCCAGCAGTTTCCTCTCCAGGCCCTCAAAGCCAGTTGTATTAGCCTTCGCCACTTCCAGGCGGGAGTGCCGGGCGCTCCGTCCAGTGGAACGGAATCCTCGATTCTCGGCGAACGTTCGGCCTTCGGCACGAGATTCAGAGACGTAGCAGTAGACCTTCTTGGCGGCGATATCTCGGATTCGCGTCTCCATGGAGCGATAGATTGACGAGCCCAATCCACGCCCTCTGTACTCTTGAGCGACGGCGATGCTCGCCACGTAGGTATTCGGAGCTTTTTGCCACATAGCCTTGTTCAGCAATCCGCATCCCGCCACGATTCCGTCGAGGTCTGCTACGGTTCTCTCGTAGAGGTCCCCTGCCGGCCTGCTTTCAGGCCGCTCGTAGAATCGGAAAGTGTCTATCGAGCGCTTAGGCTCGCTATCACGGCTTTGATTCTCGATTTCGAGAATGCGAGGCTCGTCCTCCTCACTCGCCGTCCGAATCGTCAATCCACTCATCCTCTAACCCCTTAGCTAATCTCACATCTTCTAGGCGCAGGACCACTCGCCATTCCCCTCCAGCGATGGCTGACTCGGCTACGCACGGACTTCCGCGAAACCTTGGAAGCAGCTGCAGAGGCGACGCTTCCAGCCGATTTCGGCCGGCCTAGGACTGCCCGCAGGGATCGTCTTCCCTCATCATGTGGTCAACGCTACGATCCACTCTTCGCAGCAACTTCAGCATGGTGGCCTGTTCGGCTGGCTCCAGCGTCGAAAAGCACTCCTCGAGAACCTGCTCATGAGCTGGCGTCACCCAACGTACCAGCTCACGTCCCTTGAACGTCAGGAATAACCGGTTGCTACGTCCCTCCTGTCGCCGTTCGATCAAGCCGCCGCGTTCCATTCGGTCTAGCAACTGGCAGATATTCCCCTTGGTTACAAGAAGCGAGTCGGCAAGCTCCTGCTGCGTTTGACCTTCAGACGAAGCCACGTGGGCAAGAACATCAAAGCTTGCAGGGCTGAGGCCCGCGCTCCGAAACTTGGCCGACGTCACCCTGTCTACCTTCATAAAAACTCGCATGAGTCGGAGCCACACGACGACCGAGATATCTCTCGGGGGCGAAATCGTCTGAGCATCTTTTGTGTCGCGCATCTGACCGTAGCGTACAGGCTTTGCCTGAATCCGTGATGAAGATAGAAGGCTTTGTGGAAGCGAGCGTTGGGAAAATCAGACCGCCAAGTGACGTTATTAGTCGCGTAATGGCACGTCTTGTGCTGACTTATATGTCAAGGCTCAATATTGGAGGACCTACAGAATGGCTGAAACGACGACCAAAGGTGAGGACAAGCTTTCCGAGTCGACGAAGCGAGCCAGGTGGATCAATTCGCCAGACGAGCATGCCGAGCACGATGGACAGACGCTCGCGACCCGCAATCATGATGTGATCAAGAAGTGGGCTGAGGAGCGTGGAGGCGTCCCGTCAACCGTTCCCGGAACGGAGCACGGTGATCGGAAGGGTGTTCTAAGGTTCAACTTCCCCGGCTACGGTGGCGACAACCTTGAGGAGATTAGCTGGGATGAGTGGTTCCGGCCCTTCGACGAGAGGAACTTGGTCTTTCTGTTTCAAGAACGGAAGTCTGACGGACACCAAAGCAACTTCTTCCGACTGGATAACCCTGACCGCGAGGACGGATAACTCTCCTTCCTCAAACTCCGCATCAGGGCCAGCTCGAACGAATCACCACGCTCTTTTGTGTGACGCGTTAGGGTAGAGCGGTAGTGGCTTTGGCCAGTAGGAGAATTGCACCCGTTCGCCCCTACGCGTCCCTCCTCAGATCAAGCCTCGGTGGAGAGTTACTAAGTCGTGGCGTCTGAAAGTGACAGCGGCCTTGCCCAGATGAAAAAAGCTGTCAATGACCTCTGGTCCTCTATCGTGCGAGAGGGGGCCAACGAGGTTATCTTCCACGATCATTCGGGCTCTCTAGCCAGAATCAGGGAGGAGGCTGGAGGTTATCGAATCGCCTGGCTCGATGACCAGGGCGAACCCGCCACGTGGCAGGAGAGTGACCGCAATTTCGACAATCCGAGACAAGCGGCGCTATATGCCTTTCAGGGCCATGACCGGCAGCCAGACTGACCAGTACAACGGATAGGACACGTCTGAAACCTGCACACTCTTCAAATAAGGCGATTTGAGAAGCAGGTATCCGCGCCTGTGTGGCAGATTGGCGTTGTTCCAGTCGCCGGCGATACCTCGGCAAGGATCGTATCGCCGTCGCAATCGACACAGAGGGAGTCGACTAGCAGGTAATTACCCGACTTTTCTCCCTTGAGCCAGAGCTTCTCTCGGCTCCGGCTCCATAGATGGAGCCGTCTGGATTCCAGGGTTTTTTCCAATGCCTCCCGATTGGAGTAGCCGACCATCAATACGGTGCGGGACTGGTGGTCAAAGACCACGACGGGAACCAGGCCGCCACCCTTCCCGAAATCGATGCCGTCCAAAGGAACCAAAGTCTCTTCCTGCCTCCTCTCATCGCCGTTTACTCGCATCTGACAGCCACTCCGCGCGCCTGCATGCCGTGTTTCACGTCTTGGATCGTTAACTCTCCGAAATGGAACAACGAGGCGGCGAGTATACCGTCCGCTTCACCTTCAGTTGCAGCCAGAACGAAATCCTCCACGCTTCCGGCGCCACCTGACGCAATAACGGATATATGGGTGGACCCAGCGACTGCCCGCAGCAGCTCCAGATCGTAACCGGCTTTGGTGCCATCGCTATCCATACTTGTCACGAGCAGCTCTCCCGCGCCTCGATACTCTCCCTCTTTCGCCCATTCGATCGCATCCATGCCCGTGCTCTGTCTGCCACCGTTCACAACGACCTCCCAACCCTGTTCTCGCTGCCGCGCATCAATGGCCAGAACAACGCACTGGCTGCCAAAGGCTTCAGCGGTTTCATCGAGAAGCTCCGGTCTTCGGACGGCCGCGCTGTTGATGCTGACCCGGTCGGCGCCGGCTCCTAACGTCATCCGCACGTCATCGACAGACCGAATACCTCCGCCAACGGTAAGTGGAACAAAGATCTGCTGCGACGTTTTGCGGACAACCTCCAGCAACGTTCGGCGTTCCTGGGGCGAAGCTCCGATGTCGAGGAAAACAATTTCGTCCGCTCCCTGCTCGTAGTACGACCTGGCAAGAAGGACAGGATCCCCTACCTCACGCAAGCCGTCAAATCGGACTCCCTTCACCACCTGTCCGTCCATGACATCAAGGCAAGGAATGATTCGCTTAGCCGTCATCCGCTACCTCAATGGCCTTTCGGAGATCGAGTTCTCCATCATAGAGTGCCCGTCCGATGATTGCGGCTTCCATACCTTGTTCCCGAAGCCGGCGTACGGCGTCAAGGGTTGATACGCCTCCTGAAGCGATTACGGGCCGTCCCGACGCTCTTACGACGGAGGCAAGCAGGTCGTAGTTTGGCTCGGTCAACATGCCGTCTCGTACGACATCTGTAACGGCGAATCTGGACGCCCCAACTCGGGATAACTCGGTTGAAAGGTCGATGGGGGAGGCGTCGAGCGATTGAGCCCAGCCATGTGTCAAGACCCTGTTGTCGCGACTGTCGAGTGCAACCACGATCTTGTCGCCAAATCGCTGCAGGATTTCTTGAAGAGTCTCGAGATCTTGGAGAGCAGATGTACCTACGACAACACGCCAGACCCCAGCGCTCACCAGTGATTCGACGTCCTGTACCGTCCGTACGCCTCCGCCGGCTTGGATTCGAACGGGCGTCTGCGCGAGATCCCGAATCAGATCCAGCTGCGCCAAGCGGCCTTCGCGTGCACCATCCAGATCGACGACGTGGATCGCCTTGGCTCCCTCATCACTCCAGCGACGAAGCCACCCGAGCGGCTCTCCGAAATCAGTCACGGAATCGAAGTTTCCTTGACGTAGCCGGACAGCGCGTCCCTGCAGGAGGTCGATTGCGGGAAGGATGATCACGATGACATGCCGAGAAAGTTACTCAGTAGCTGCAGTCCGAATCTGCCACTCTTTTCGGGATGAAACTGCGTGGCCCAGAAGTTGTCTTTTTGGAGAGCCGCAGAATACCTTACTCCGTACTCGGCCCAGGCGATTGAGTGCGAGGATGTTGTCTCACAGAAATATGAGTGGACGAAGTAAAAGTAGGTTCCATTTGGAATGTTTTGGAAGAGGGCGTTCGAGTCATGATCAACGCGGTTCCAACCGATAAGGGGCACCTTAGGCGATTCTGGGGACAGGTCGAATCGTCGCACCACTCCGGGGACGAGGCCCAGACACTGTGTAGGTCCCTCTTGACTCCGCTCTAGGGCCAACTGCATTCCGAGGCAGATCCCCAAAGTAGGGACGCCTTGTTCGATGGCCGAATGCAGAGCCGAGTCCATGCCCGTTGCTTCCATGGAGCGAATCGCGGAGGGTGCTGCACCCTGTCCCGGGAAGACCAAGCGTCGAGCGTTTCGAACCTGTGCCGGCGATTCCACAAGGGTGCAGTCGACGCCGAGACGCCTTAGCGCGTTTGCGACGCTGAGAAGGTTTCCGTGACCGCAGTCAACGATACTGACGTACTCGTTCATGATCCGCTTAAGAGGAGAGCGTCCCCTTTGTGGAGGGCACTCCAGCCCTGCCCTTGCTTACGGCCTGACCAAGTGCACGTGCCGTGGCTTTAAAGGCCGCCTCAACCACGTGATGGCTGTTGCGGCCTCGAATTACATCAAGGTGCAGGCTCATCCCAGCACGGGAGCTGAGGGCAGCCATAAAGTCGTCGACCAGCTCGGTGTCGAAGTTGCCCAGACGTTTTGATCTCACGGAGACGAAGCTGTGACAGTATGGCCTTCCAGACAGGTCGATTACAGCACGCACGAGTGCCTCATCCATCGGGACGTAAGCGAAACCGAAGCGTTCAATGCCTGACTTATCTCCCAATGCCTCGTTGAGGGCGTCCCCAAGGACGAGTCCGACGTCTTCCACGGTGTGATGAGGATCCACATCCAGATCACCCTTGGCCGCGATCTTTAGATCAATGCCGCTGTGCTTGGCGAGGAGCATCAGCATGTGATCAAAAAAGCCAATTCCAGTGTCAATCGAGGCAGCCCCCGAGCCATCCAGATCAAGCGTTACTTCGATCCTTGTTTCCGTTGTTGCTCGTTGCTTTTCGGCGCTCCGCTCGCTCTGCCGTTGCGTCACCTTACCCGACCTTTGTTTCTGCGGTTCCGAGTTGATCGGCGTAGAGAAGTTTCATACGGCTGAATCGTTCAAATGACGGACCGTCAAGCTCGGGAGTTAGGCGTCGATCAAGGATAGGAAGAAGGACGTCTCGCAGGAATCGTCCTCGCGCCATCCATTGAAGGTAATGCCGATCCGAATGGTGGTAGGGGCCATAAAGCTTTCCTCCGGGGAGGGTGCGATTGATCCAGTCGAACATGGCTTGGTGCCGAAGGTGCATGCGTAAGGTTACGTGCGGTTGGCGTCCGTCCCCGCCGAAGTGCCCTTCACCGACCAATAGCCCGACAAGGACGCCCTCTTCGAACTCTGTCATGCTATCCCTTGTTGTTGTTTCACCGTAAGGTAACACGTGAAACATTCTCCATCGAGCCCCGGCTACAGGCGTTCCGCTTCAAATTGGTGCAAGGCGCCCATGAGCCGCTCATTTTCTTGGTCGGTCCCGACGGTGATTCTCATGGCAGGTGGATCTGAAAAGAAACGAACCAGGATTCCCTGCGTTAGAAGATAGTCGTAAGCCTCTTTGGCAGCGACCGATGGGTTACCCGTGCAATAGATGAAATTCGCCTGACTTGGATGCGGCTTGAGCAGCTGCAGGGACTCGAGTTGATCAAATAATCGCTCACGAGAGCGTTTGATAGTCCCAACCCGCCGCCGCAGCTCCGGAAGATTGTTGAGAGAGGCGATTCCAGCCGCCTCAGCTGCAACATTTACCGCGTAGGCCGGTTTGATGCCCAGCAAACGAGCAGCCAACCACTCCGGAAAGATACCGTATCCAGCCCGAAGACCGGCCAGGCCGCACCACTTACTCAAAGTTCGGATCGCCACCACATTCGGAAGCGACCCAATCCCTTCGAGGCAGCTGCCATCTGAGAACTCGACGTACGCTTCGTCTACAAGTAAGAGCGGACCGAGATGCGCAAGCGCTCGAGGTTGAGGAAGGCGTTAGAGTTCCGGTTGGATTATTCGGACTGCAGAGGAAGATGACCTTCGTATTACTGCGGATGTGACGCCGGACTTCTTGGACCTCGACCTCGAACGCCTCATTTCTCCTGGCTTCCACTACGTGCGCTCGATTGAGACTTGCCACCACTGAATAAAAGCCAAAAGTTGGTGTGCATGTGATGACTTCATCACCGGGATCGATGAGGAGTCTAAGCACTAGATCAATAAGCTCGTCTCCGCCGTTTCCGACAACGATGCGTTCCATCGGAGCCGAGCAGTATCGAGCGAGCGAATCCCGGAGCGCAAGGGACTGACTATCGGGATAGCGCTCAAGCGGTAGATGACGTAATGCTTCCTGAGCTTCGGGAACGCTTCCGTAAGGGTTTTCGTTCTGATTGAGCTTGATCCAGTCTTCGGGCGCCACACCGTAACGCCGAGAAAGGGTCTCGAGGGTGTCTACGGCTCGGTAGAGCCGGAGTTTGTCGGCGTCGCTTCGCAGAGCAGCGTGACTGTCTCCTGACCTCACGACTCCAGTGCCACCCCACCCCGCTTCGTCACGCGAGCTTGCAACGCCAGCGCGTGTCCCTCAAGCCCCTCAGACCGAGCGATGGTCGCGGCACTCGGCGCCAATCCCTCCGCTCCCTCCTCGCTTAGCTCCTGCACTTCCATATAACGGCCGAAAGCTTCGAGCGAGAGTGGGGAAAACACTGCCGCAAATCCTCCAGTAGGCAACACATGGTTCGTGCCCGTGGCGTAGTCACCTGCCGCATTCGATGACCATGGACCAAGGAATACGGAACCCGCATTGTCGATCCCACCCAAGAGGTCGTGAGGCTTTTCGACCATCAGCTCGAGGTGCTCCGGAGCGAACCTATTGCTAATGTCACTCGCCTGTTGCAGGTCCCAAACCTCCACGGCTACTCCTGCGGCCAGTGCCGCAGCCGCGATGTCTCGACGTGGAAGCGAATGAATCTGACGCTCTACCTCGCCCAACGTTCGTTCGATGACCCTTCTGCTCGTTGTCAGCAGCATAACCAACGAATCCGGCCCATGTTCAGCGTTCGCGATTAGGTCAGCCGCAATCCATTTCTCGTTAGCCGTCTCGTCGGCGATGATCAAAAGTTCTGACGGACCTGCCGGCAGATCGATGGCCACGTGGGGAAAGACCTCAAGCTTCGCCGCAGTGACGTATGCATTTCCTGGTCCGATGATCTTCCGGACCTTCCGTATGCTTTCGGTTCCGTAGGCGAGAGTCGCGATGGCCTGAGCGCCGCCCATCTTATAGATCTCCGTCACGCCACATTCAGCTGCCGTGACGAGAATCTGAGCGGGCACCCCACCCTGCTGGTCGGGTGGTGTAGCCAGAACAATGTCGTCACAACCCGCCAGAGCGGCAGGAACGGCCATCATTACGACGCTCGAAGAGTATCGAGCGGTTCCCCCAGGGACATAAAGTCCAACCCTGTCGATGGGTCGCCAGGACCGCCAAGCTCGAACGCCTGGTCGCGTTTGTACAATCGGCTCATCTCGGATTTGAGCAGAATGGAATCGCCGAACCGAGTCTCGCGTCTCCCTAATGGCTGCTAGAAACTCGGTGCTGACGGAACCATAGGCGTTGCTAATTTCGGCGTCGCTTACTCGCGGATTTTCGATATCGACGCGGTCGAATCGCTTCGTCAGCTCTCTTAATGCCTCGTCTCCGCCATTTCGGACCTGACTGACGACCTCAAGCACGCTCTCCCGGACGGTCTCATCAGTCGAGTCCTTACCCTGCAGACCACGGATGTCGAGCGATTCTCCCTTCTCGACTCTTAAGATCCTCACGAGGCACCATCCGGCGGGGAATCGACGATTCTGAGAACAGCGAACGGTTCGGGCGGATCGACTTTGCAAGGAGCGACCCCCTACGTACCTTATCGGATCATCTTTTCGATGGGAGTGACAAGAATTTCGGTTGCTCCCGCGGCTCGCAGCTTCTCGATAACATCCCAGAAGAACTCCTCCCGAACCGCCGTGTGCACTGCTACCCATTCCGGGTCCGCAAGTGGCACTACCGTCGGCGATTTCATACCAGGCGCAACCGACTCGACAACCCCTAGTGCCGTTCGAGGCAGGTTCATCATCACGTACTTGTAGTCCTTCGCCACGAGGGCGGCACGGAAGCGCATCAGCAACCGGTCGATCTTGGCTCGTCGAGCAGGCGTTCCCAATGCGACGGGATTACCTATGAGTGCGGCTTCGGATTCCAAGACCCGGTCAATGGCCCTGAGGTCATTGATGCGAAGGGTACTCCCGGTTGCCGTTAGCTCCACGATACCGTCGGCAACACCCAAGGTTGGGGCCAGCTCAACGGAGCCGCTGACAGCCACCAGCTTCACGTCCAGTCCCCGCGATCTGAAGTGTCTTTCGGCGGAGTGAGGATAGGATGTTGCGATTCTCGCCCCCGCGAGGCCGGCCAGGTCGTGGATATTGCTCTCTTTGGGAACGGCCACGACGAGCTCACAGAATCCGAACCCCAGAGCCAGTAGCTCACAGACATCAAACCCTGATTCGACGACTAGGTTCCTTCCCACAACCCCCAAATCAACCACACCGTCAGCCACATACTCCGGTATATCGTCGTCTCGGACGTATAGAAGCTCGAGGTCGAAGTTGCGGCATGCAGCGAACAGGCGCGCTCGGTAGGTCTCAAACTCGAGACCCACTCCCTTCAGCAGATCGAGGGTTTGCTCAGTAAGCCGGCCCTCCTTCTGCAAGGCCAGCTTCAGATTCTTGCCAGTGGATGCCACTACGGCCATCCTTTTATTCGTCCATCAAGCGGTGCAAGTGGATCCTTCTCCTAGCGGCAAGCGCACCGTGGTGTTGTCCGGTCCAGCTGGCTTATTTGAGCGCCGGACTCACCCGGACGATGCGCCTCGCCTTACCGGTGCCATTAAATAACGGGCGCCAATCGAGGCGACCTGAGTGATGTATCCATGTTACGGCACACGGTCGGTCTACTCGCGTCCTTGGCTGGATGCTCGACGGTGCTTAATTGCCGTTTCGAAGTTTGGGTGGACCGTTTCAACCTCCTTGTGGTCCGACCTCAGAGAGCCACGTCCGCGCCGTGAAATCGGTCCTCCTCAAGAGAAGATCCATGGGTCGCTGTCAAATTGAGGCCAACAGGCAGGGCAAGCATGAGGCAACCTCCGATGAATAGAGGCGCGAAGGCAGTCCACGCCATTCCACTAGAGTCCCACAGCACGCCTCCAAGGAGCGAGCCCAGAAATGGACATACATATGCAATCGTGAAGATCCCGGCGCTGAGGCGATGTGTGTCTGTTGAGGCCGACAGCACTGGCGGCAGTGCCAGCGTTAGCACAAAGACCATAGCCGTGGAAAAGCCGAGTAGGCCTGCGGCCACCACTACCCACCCTCCTGGCAAAATTGCGATGCCGGTCGCCGTAATGATTGTCAGCACTCCAGACCCGGCGAGGGGCCAGCGACGGCCAATAAGCCATCTCGGTAGAAGTGCGACGAGGATCGAACTAGGAAGCTGGACCACATTGAGAGTTGTCAGGGCCAGCGTGGTCAAGCTTCCCTCGTGGGAAATTCTGAGATATTCCGGTATAAAAGCGTTAGCCGTCCAGTAGGCACTCGATGCGCCACCCAGAATCAATCCAAGCTTCCAGATTCGAGGATCGTGCCAGTCCGGCCACCACAGGAGGCGAGGTAGCTCGGAGGAGCGTACTTCGTGAGATGAGAAAAGGGCGATAAGTGCCACCGTTACGATCACCGGAATGGACCACGAGGCTAGGGCAAGCGACCAGTCACCATTGAATAAGGGGACGACAAGAGGTAGAGTTGCGGCCACCGCAACAATCTCTCCGATTAGGATGCCGTTGGAGAAGCTGCCGGTTCCAAGTCCGACTCGTTCTGAGACCCAGGCTTTAACGAGGGACGGCATGGCAGGTTGAGCAGCCGCAATCCCGCAGCCCATCACGAAGGTCATGGAAAAGAGAATCAGAGGTGATGATCCGAGCGACCTCGCTGCACCTGCAAGGGCGATGACGGTCAAGGACAGCATGAGCGCCCTCCTTGGCCCAAGTTTGGCAATCAAGAGGGAGCCGGGCACCGCTGCCAGGGCAACCAGGAGGACGGGTATTCCCGTTAGGAATCCGATTGCTGACTCATCAAGGTGTAGGTCCTGGTGAATCCTCGGCAGCAAAGGTGGAACGGCCAACACCGTAAGGCGCAGACTTATTCCTGATAGCCACAGGAGCAGTAGCTTGAAGCGCCAGCCCGATTCAAACATCAGCCGTGTGCCGGCGCAGGTGTACTCCACTCTTCAGCCGATAATCGACTTGGCGCCGGCACTTATACTCCTGCAGAGGTGATATCTCTGAGCCGTCAATCATTATTGGTGCCACCTTCAGGAGTACATTCGTTGATTGGAGCTCGATGTTCTGGGTGAGTGCGTGAGACCATCGCGTCGGAAAAGAGCAAGGCAACGGATACCAACGATCTAGAGCAGTTCTCCTTGGAGGCCCATCGGGCCGTCGACTGGATGACCCACTACCTCGGCAACAGTGAGAACTATCCCGTGCTGAGTCGTGTGGCACCGGGATCGATTGCTGAAGAGCTTCCTCTCGAAGCGCCTCCGGAGGGGTTAGGACTCCGGGGAATGCTCGATGAGTTCGAGCGTATCGTACTGCCGGGGATCACGCATTGGAACAGCCCGCAGTTCATGGCCTACTTCGCCATCACAGGATCGCCGCCCGGTGTTCTTGCGGAGATGTTGACCGCAGCGCTAAACGTCAATGGGATGCTGTGGGAGACTTCGCCCGCGGCGACGGAAATCGAGCAGGTGGTCCTTGGCTGGCTGGCCCAGATGCTCGGCTTGCCCGACGGTCTCTTTGGCATCGTGTACGATACCGCCTCGATCTCGACGCTTTGTGCGGTTGCGGCTGCCCGACAGGCGGCACTGCCCGAGGTCCGTACCAAAGGTCTGACGAGCCTTCCGCAGCTTCGCCTATACACTTCGCAAGAGGCGCACTCAGTTGTCGAAAAAGCAGCCATTGTTCTCGGAATTGGGCAGGACAACGTCCGGAAGATTGCCGTGGACGACCATTTCCGGCTAGAAGTAGGTCAGTTAAGGGAGGCAATCGCGGAGGATCGACGCAATGGGTTCCTCCCCTTCTGCGTCGTTGCAACGGTCGGGACGACGTCTACGACGAGCGTGGATCCGGTGGCTGTGATTGCCGATATTTGTGAGCTGGAGGGGCTTTGGCTCCACGTTGACGCCGCCTACGCTGGGAGCCGCGGGAGTGCTTCCAGAGCTTCGCTGGGTGCTCGACGGATGCGAAAGAGCGGACTCCATAACCGTGAATCCCCACAAGTGGCTATTCGTGCCCCTCGACTTTTCGGCGTTTTATACGCGCAAACCGGAAACGCTGAAGAGCGCCTTCAGTCTTCTGCGGACGTATTTGGAGACGGAGCACGATGAGACAGCGACGAATCTCATGGATTACGGGCCGCAGTTGGGACGAAGGTTTAGAGCTCTTAAGCTGTGGTTCGTTCTGAGGGCGTATGGAGTCGAGGGACTTCGTAACCTCTTACGCCGTCACATCGAACTGGCAAGCCAATTTGAGGATTGGGTCGCTGCTTCCAGCGATTTCGAGATGATGGCACCGAGGATCTTCAGCACTGTCTGCTTCCGAGCTCGCCCGGCCCAGTTTCGGGACGAGGGTCAGGTGAATGCACTGAATCGCCGGTTGTTAACTCTTGTCAATGAGAGCGGAGAGGCATACCTATCCAGAACCGAGCTCCACGGACAATTCACGCTGCGACTCGCTATCGGTCACATGCGCACAGAGGCGGTGCATGTAGAAGTCGTCAAGGACCTCCTGATCCGTCTACTCCCTCAAGCCGTCCTGTCCATGTGAATGGGTTTCCCTGGGCGCATTGCTTAGGGAACAGATAACGTCGCCACCCATCCTTCTCGCGGGTTAGATGAATTGTGAGGCAACGAATCCTTCTGGGACAAGAGTCGTTACGAGTTAGCGCGCTCCGTGCAGAAAACCACCCATCCTTGCTAAACTTTGACACCCGTTCGCGATCGTATGGGAGACGCAGGCTAGGGTCGCTCCAGGCTAGGACGACCCCCAAACGTTCCGGCGTCATCGTGACTGCCTTGTATTTTGGAGGACGAAGTCCATGCGCTGGTTTCTGACCTGCCTTATTTCCTGCTCGCTCGCATCCGTGTCAATCACGGCGATGGGTGCCTCGGCCATGAGCCCCGCATCGTATCAATCCCTCCGACCACTTTCCACTGTCGCTAGCCCAGCTTCGTCGAAATTTATCCCATCTCGACCGAGTCTGCCGGTACGAAGCGGTTGGATCAAGGCGTTCAAGTCTCGATTGAGCGATCAGGGACCGAAGTCGTCCCAGGCTCTTCCCGCGCTCGTCAACCGGACCCCACAGAGGATTTACAGGCTGCTCGGGGGTTCTGTGTCCCGCTTTAGTCACCCTGACACGGAAAGAACGGTTGGACGTGGTGCTTCTACATGGTCCGCCACCACAGCGCCTTCTCCAACCAAGGTCTTGAATCCGGAGGCCGAAGTCTACTCCGTGGTCTGCGATGCAACAAAAGCTTGCACCGCAATTGGTACCTACGAGAATGCCGAGGGCGTTAGTCTTCCCATGATCCTTACTCGCTCAGCCGGGGGGAGCTGGAAGGAAGTCGAAGCGCCATTACCGACCGATGCCGCGCTTTTTCCCGGAAGCGGTCCCGCCATCTACGATCTGGCCTGCCCCAAGCAGGGTGACTGCGTGGCGGTAGGTGCGTACACAACCGCGGATGCCCAAGAGGCACTTATTGAAACAGAGACGGGAGGCACATGGAAGGCTACTCGCTCTCCTCTTCCCTCGGAAGCCGGTACCCCCGATCCCGCAGCAGAGCTGAACTCCGTCTCGTGTACATCGGCCGGCTCCTGTGAAGCCGTCGGCGACTTCCAAGACGACAATGGGAATGAATTCGGCCTGACGTTGGTCTTGAGCCAGGGTGTCTGGAAGGCCAGCAAGCCTGGACTGCCAGCTTCCGTTCCCGCTGCGGATCCATTCGCCCTTATCCAGGTCGTATGCCCTGCCGCTGGCGACTGTGTTGCCGTTGGCGGGTACTTGGATAACAATGGCAACCTTCAAGGTCTTATCTACACCCTATCCTCTGGAAAGTGGACCGGCTACATTCCGCATGCCCCAACTGGCGGCACCACTTTGCAGCTCGACTCGGTGGCGTGTGCTTCCGCCACGGTGTGCAACGTGGTTGGTGAGTTTACAAGCTCGAGCAATGAGCTTGATCCCGCTTGTCTTCACCGGCCATGCCGCGAGCTGGAAAAGCCAGACGCTTAAGCTGCCTTCTAACGCCGATGTCAATGCGGCAGACCAGGGATCAGTCAGCCTCGGTTTTTACGCTATCCAGTGTCCTGACGTTAATGATTGTGTGGCTATCGCCGCCTACCCAACGACGTCTCAAGGAGAAGGAACCGTTATTGAGACGGAAGTGAAGGGCAAATGGATGTTTACCTCGGTACCGCCGAAGGGTGCCGCTAAGCCATTTGAAGCGTTATTTTCTCTCGCCTGTCCTGCTGTCGGCAAGTGTGTGGCAGTTGGCGCCACCGGCGGAGCGGATGGAGGCGAGACCGGAACGCTTCTGTATAGGCAGAACGGATCCTCGTGGTCAGCAGCCACAGTCGGCGTGCCAAAGGGAGGGCTACCGTCTTCCGCTTTCGGCAGTTATCGCGGCTTGGACGACATATCATGCGCGAGCACTGCATTCTGTGTAACCACCGGTTTCTACACTGACGCGAGTGGAAGCTTTCAGGGGTTGATTAGCGAAGGCGGCGCAAACACCTGGAGTCCCCGCCAAGCTCAACATCCCGTCGGCGCCGGAGTCGCTCCCGACGTTATCCTAAATGTCGCCACGTGCTTCGCAGCTGGGTCCTGCGTGGCTGCAGGAACGTCTGGATTGGAGGGGCTAATGGAGACGGAGGCCAATGGTAAGTGGTCGGCGGCCGCGGTCAGTCCGCCGAAGGGCCTCGCCGAGATTGCTACGTTCTATGGAACGTCTTGCGGCGCAAAGAATTCCTGCGTAGCCGTCGGAATCGGAACCGACGCTACGGGAACGCGACCGGAGGCAGTGGTTCAAATCTGGTCGGCAGGAAAGCTGACAATGGCCGAACCGGGGCTTCCAACGGGAGCCGCTAAGGGTAGCCTCAAAGCGTCGGAGCTGAATTCCGTGGCATGCCCCAAACCAGGCGCCTGCATAGCGGTTGGGGTGTACCTGGATGCCAGCGGCAATAGCAAAGGATTGATACTTCGTCAGGGAAAGAGTGGGTGGACAGCAACAACTTCGCCGCTTCCGAAGAATCCTGGCAACTTGAGTCAGTCCTACCTGTCCTCAATTGCTTGTCCATCCGCGACGACATGCGTTGCCACCGGATACTACTTCCATGGTTCTCAGGGGCCGGCCGAGAGTTTGATCCTCACCTGGAGCGCCGGCGAGTGGAAGGCCCTTGAGGCTCCGTTGCCGAAGAACGCGAAGGCAACAGCGGGACAAGAATCCCAGCTGGGAAGTGTCAGCTGCGTTGATTCTTCGGAGTGCACCGCTGTTGGCGAATACTTCGACTCTGCCGGAAATGAGGAGGGACTGGTGGTGTCGGATGCGGCGAATGTTTGGACAGCCAAAGAGATCCAGATTCTCGGCGCGGACTTGTACTCCGTTGCCTGCTCCTCCGCGACTGCCTGTACAGCCCTTGGAACTTACTCAAATCAGAATGGCGAATTCAGTTTCATTGCAACTGGCAGTGGAGCCAATTGGAGCCATCAGCTGACACCCATACCCGGGGGCAATGCCGCCAACGGTCTTGCTACGTCTGTCGGCTGCACCACTGCAGGAAGCTGCGTCATTTCGGGCCAGTACGTAGACGGGAACGGCGACAGCTTGGGCTTCCTTGACACCGGTTCAGGTCAGCACTGGACAACCGAGACGGCGCCTACTCCGGCCGCTGCTCAAAACTCGGAGCCAAATGTCGATGTGGGAGCAGTAGGCTGCCCGGCCAGCGGGGCTTGTTTGGCCGTGGGTGAGTATGAGGCAGCTTCCGGTGGCCCAGTGCATGGTCTCCTGTTGCAGCAAAAGTAGGATGGAGACAACGACAACACCTTGAGACTCTGACCTGAGCCCGAGCGATGCGACGGCCTAATGCATCAGGGTGTACGGTGGAAGTGAGGGCTGGCGCGACGCCGGATCTGTGAGTCGTGCCGTCAAAAAGGAGGAGAAATGGCTTTCGAAGTACCCGCGCTACCCTACCCATATGAAGCGTTGGAACCCCACATAGACTCAGAGACGATGCACCTGCACCACGATAAGCATCATCAGGCATATGTCACCAATCTGAATGCTGCAATTGAGAAGCATCCCGAGTTGAATGGCAAAGGTGTCGAGGATCTTCTCCGAGACTTAAACTCAGTGCCGGAAGACATTCGAGCAGCCGTACGGAATAACGGCGGCGGGCATGCCAATCACTCCATGTTCTGGCGGCTGATGTCCCCTGATGGCGGCGGTGAGCCGACTGGAGAGATTGGAGAAGCCATTGCAAGCACTTTTGGTGGCTTCGAAAGCTTCAAGGCCCAGTTCAATGATGCCGGCGTCAAGCGCTTCGGTAGCGGATGGGCTTGGTTGGTAAGGACGGAGAGCGGCCAATTGGAGATCCTATCAACTGCGAACCAAGATTCGCCCTTGAGTGCCGGGCAGCATCCGATCTTCGGGAACGACGTTTGGGAACATGCCTACTACCTCAAATATCAAAACCGGCGGCCAGAGTATCTCAATGCCTGGTGGAACGTGATCAATTGGGATGAGGTAAACCGCAGGCTAAGCCAATAAGACGCTTCGCCGGTCGACTTAGGTAGGTCCATCGACTCTCCGAAGCAATCAACCCTTCGGTTTAGAGCTGGTAGGCAGTTGTCTTTTGTGCTGTCGCTCCCCTTGTTCTCGGCAATTGGCTGATGAGCCGACCGAGAGCCTCAAGGCTGGCAAGATTGTCCGCGGGTACGAAGTCATCCACGTAAGGTAGGGCCGCCGCCATGCCTCGAGTCACGGGCCGATAATTGGCGGAGCCAAGAAGGGGATTGAGCCAAATGAGTCGGTGGCTCATTCGATGGAGGTGATCCACTTCCTGCCTCAGCTTGGAAGGGTCGCCGCGGTCCCACCCGTCGCTTATGATCATGACAACGGCTCCCAGAGCGCCTGCTCGCCTCGCCCAGTGTCTGTTGAAGTCGCCCAGGGCTTCACCGATCCTTGTGCCGCCAGACCAGTCTTGGACTTTCGCCGAAACGGTTGCGATCGCAGCATCAACATCCTTCTCGCGAAGCAAGTGAGTGATCCGGGTCAGTCGCGTGCCGAATACGAAGACCTCAGAGCCACCGAAGTTGGATTCGACGCAGTGCAAAAATTGCAGCAGTATACGGGAGTAGCGGTCCATCGAGCCGCTCACGTCGCACAGTAAGACGAGTCTTCGCCGCTTTGAACGGTTCCCCCGTCGAGGTAGAGAAATGATCTCTCCTCCATGCCTGAGGCTGTGCCTAAGGAGCCGTCGCATGTCAATTTCCCCGGAACGTGTGCCGGATCTCTTGCGACGCGACTCCCTTTCGATTGGCTTCCAGTCGATGCTACGAAGGAACTTCTGGACCTCAGCAAGCTCGACGTCAGAGAATCTTGAAAAGTCCTTTCTTCGCAGCGACTCATCTGCGCTATAAGCACCGGCAGCGCTGTCTACTGTAGGATTCCCGTTTTCTGGAAGTGTCTTTGGGTTGGCTGTAGAAACCATGGTACTTAGACGCGACTTACTATCCGACTTGCCGTCTGCTGACCGGTCGGGGTTGACCGTTTCCGCTTCGTCCATGGCCCAGTTTTCAGGAGCTTTCTCAAGGAAAGCTGAACCTTCCGCGGCCGCCCAAATGGCGTCGAAAGCGAGATCAACCAGATCAACCTCCCCGCGACTGGAAGCGAAGAGCGAGCGAGCAGCGAGGCGTAGATCCTCGCGACGGGACAGGTCCACCAACTCCATGCTGCGAAGGAACCCTTCCAATTGATCCGGAGTCGTGGCCACGCCAAGGCGTCGTAGGAGACGCCCAAATTGAGCGATGTTGCGTAAGAGGGAATTACTCAGCTGGTCCGAACCGTTCGCTGGATGAGCTCCGGAGTGAGCGGGGCGACTCGATCTATGTCCTCGCGGTTCTTGAGGAGAACTCCCAGGGTCGCCTCAACGACATCCAGCTCCAAGTCCTTTTGAGTAAGAGCCGTTAAGGACTGGGCCCAATCGATGGTTTCCGATATCCCGGGTACTTTGTAGATCTCGAGAGATCGGATTTCCTGCACGAAGCGAACAATGTGCTGCCGGAGCCGTTCTGAGACGTCCGGTGCTTTCGCCGCCAGGATCGCTGTTTCCTTTTCCACGGATGGATACTCAATCCACGTATAGAGGCATCGCCGACGGAGAGCGTCATGAAGCTCGCGAGTTCGATTTGACGTGATGATGACCCGTGGTGGCTGATCGGCCTTCACGGTTCCAACTTCTGGAATGGTTACTTGAAAGTCTGAAAGAACCTCAAGAAGGAACGCATCGAACTCGTCGTCAGCTCTATCCAGCTCGTCGATAAGAAGAACCGGAGCCGGCGACTCATTTGGCGACTGGAGGGCGCGCAACAGCGGACGGCTGATCAAGAAGTCAGGGCCAAATACGTCCGGAAGCTCATCGCCCGTAGCCCCTCTCGCATCCGCCATGCGTATGGCAACGATCTGTCTAGCGTAATTCCACTCATAGAGCGCAGAGCTAACGTCGATTCCTTCGTATCCCTGTAACCGGATCAGCTCGGCATCGAGAATAGAAGCCAATACCTTTGCAATCTCCGTCTTCCCCACGCCGGCCTCACCCTCCACCAACAGGGGCTTTTGTAGCTTCAGTGCAAGGTATACGGAGGTAGCCAGCCCGCGATCGGTGATATATCCCTGCGAGGTAAAGGCAGACTGTACCTCGTCGATCGAATCAAGCATGGCAAATTCTACTTGCGGAGGGTCGTCCCAAAGCCTCCATGGCCAACTGATCAAACCTCCCTTTCGTTCCACAAAGGCCATATCCTGGGAGAAAAAGTCGACTGGCACGGCACATGCGTAAAGGCAGTGCCAATTTTGTCTTAACGTGAGGCACGTTTACGTGATTCTGCTGCTGCTTGTGAAGTTCCTTGTCGGTGGTTCATTGGTGGTAGCATTCGCGCTGATCTGCGACATGATTCATCCGCATTACGCCGCAGGCATCTTTGCCGCTGCCCCCTCGATTGCCCTCGCGAGTCTGGGAATTGGCTTTATCAGTGAGGGTGGTGTCACCGTTCAGCAGGAGGCTATTGGTATGGCGGTGGGCGCCTGCGCGATGATCGTTTACGTCTTAGTGGCTGAGCCGACTATCAAACGAACGAACTCTCTCGTCGGATCCCTTGCCACGATCGTGATTTGGCTCGCAGTAGGGATCGGAGGGTATTTCGTAGTCTACGGCGGGCTTGTATGAAGCTCTCCATTCATCGTCCGGAGAGCGTGCTCTCTGTCGGCATGCTCGTCCGCTTTGTGCTTGGCGGTTTGATATCGGTCGTAGCTAGTGTTGTTGCGACTACCATTGGTGCGCGCGAAGCAGGAGTGCTTTTGGCCTTTCCCACGATAATGCCCGCTGCATTGACATTCCTTCAAGAGAAGAAGGGGAAAAAGGCCAGCGAAAGCAACGCCCATGGCGCCTTCTTTGGATCTCTTGGGTTACTGGCCTTCGCTTTCATCGTGATCGCTCTGAGCACACGGGTAGCGGGAGCCGCCTGCCTGGCCGTGGCGGCGGTGGTATGGGCCGCAGTTGCCGTAGTCAGCTTTGGGCTTCTGCATAACAAGGGGCCCTTCAAGCACGTCGACCACAAGGTTTAGGTGGGGGTGCGTCCTCAGCCGCTCATACGCTAGCTGTGTTGCCACAGGCCTGAAGTACCGGCTGGCATGGCAGCTCGCCAGCAGACAACGCACCGATATCAGCCTAGAGTTACCCTCGAGCCGCAGGACTCGGGACGATCTCTGCTTCCCCCACCGCGATCACAGCATCTTCAACTGATCCGACGAGGCGCAGCATAGCGAGATCCTTGGCATCAATGATGAGGTTTTCCTCGAAAGCGGAGACCATACGCGACCATTCTTGTCCGACGAGAATGACCGGCTTTTGAGGTATCATTCGTGTCTGCCTGAGATTCCATGCCATCGCGACCTCGCCGAGAGTTCCTGCCCCTCCTGGAAGGGCAATCAGGCAGTCGCTCTCGATAAGAGCTTCGATTCGAGCGAAGAGGCTTTCCGCCGCTCGTTCCTCGGATAGGTAGCGGTTCGGGGTAAGCCACTCCCTCCATGGCGTCATTGTCACACCGACCACGCGGCCGCCAGCCTCGTGAGCGCCACGGCTCACCCCTTCCATGGCGCCGGCATAGCCTCCGGATACAACGATGTGCCCTGCCTCGGCCAGAAGCCGGCCGAGCCGCACAGCATCCTTATAATTCGCCGTATTCTCGGCAACTCGAGCGGAGCCGAAGACCGTAACACGTAGGGGGCCCGTCATAGGACGAACCCATGGGGGAGTAGCTGGTCGACCGTGAACGTGCCAACTCCGTCTATCTCAACGATGCCATCCCTTCCCATAAGGTCCAGAATGATCTGTCTACAGGCTCCGCACGGCGTCTTGCTGGTGGCGGGTGAGCCCTCAGGGGCATCAAGACAGCAAACTGCTAACCGGGTGGGTCGCACCTGCGATGCCACGCATCCGAAAAGAGCTACGCGCTCTGCGCAGCACGACAGGCCGTAGCTTGCGGACTCCACATTACAACCGAGAATGACTTGCCCATTCTCGCCAAGCACCGCAGCCCCGACTCTGAAGTGCGAGTAGGGAACGTGCGCCCTGGTGGCCGCCTCCCTGGCGCTTTCCAAGAGAGACGGTGAAGCGGCAGCCGTCATTCCACTCGAAGAATCGTGACGGCTCGTTCCTCACCACTTGGAGTGCGGTAACGCACCTGATCGCCCGACTTGTTTCCGAATAGCGCCGCACCCAATGGCGACTCTACCGAGATCAGCCCTTCCGAAGGGCGGGCTCCGTGTACGCTAACAAGTCGGTAGACTTTGGTCTTCCCTCGTTCGTCCTTGATCTCCACGGTGTTGCCCATTCCAGCTGTACCCTTCGTATCGGGTTCCACCACGACCGCGTTACGAGCAACGAACTCTAGCTCGGCGATTCGGCCTTCTATGTGGCCTTGCTGCTCTTTCGCATCGTGGTAGGCGCCATTTTCTGAGAGGTCGCCATCGGCGGCTGCTTGGCCAATTTTTTGGGCAATTTGAGGGCGCCTTACATTGACCAGCTCGGCGAGCTCGGTCTCAATCTTGTTCTTTTCTTCCTGTGTTACAAGGATTTGCTGTTGTGTTGCCATATCCTGCATGATCTCACAAATAAAAATATGGCCCGCAGGGGCCACTAACGCCAGTATACGCCAGCAGGAGCATATTGGTCAACTTTGCCACTGGAGAGCCACTTTTCAAGGCATACTATTCACGAGACGCCTCTCGTAGCTCTTTGGGGGAGTGATAACTGTGTCCCTTTCGATCGGCCAATCCGCTTCTATGGTCAGAAGATTTACTCAAACAGATGTCTTGGCATTTTCAAGAGTCACAGGCGACAATAATCCCCTGCACACAGACCCCGACTATGCTCGCCGGACGACCTTTGGCCGTCCGATTGTTCATGGGCTGCTTACGGCAGGGCTATTTTCCCGCCTTCTAGGTACCGCCCTACCGGGACCTGGGAGTGTCTACGTGGGACAGCTCTTGAAGTTCCTAAAGCCGGTGTACATCGATGAGGAGATTACCGCTACGGTGGAGGTAGCGGCCATCGATACATCAAGAAACACTGTCAGGCTATACACTCGCGCTGTGACGGCGCGGGGGACGGTTGTCGACGGGGAAGCGGTGATGGCGCTGCCTCGGACAGTGAGCGCAAGCGGATAAGCGATGCCCTTGAGCCTATACGTCGAGGTTCTTAACCTCTTTGGCGTGAGTCTCGATAAACTTCCGTCTTGGATCGACGTTCTTGCCCATCAGAATATCGAAGGTGTCAGAAGCTTGAAGGGCATCGGGAACGTCGACGCGTAGCAGAACACGGTTCGCTGGATCCATGGTGGTTTCCCAGAGCAAATCCGAGTTCATCTCACCCAAGCCCTTGTACCTCTGGATGTGGATATTTTTGCCCTTCATCCCTTTGGCAATTCCATCTCGCTCTGCGTCGCTGTAGGCGTACGCGCGCTCTCGACCTGCCGAAAGCTTGAACAACGGAGGCTGGGCGATGTAAAGGCAGCCGTCGTCAATGATGTCTTTCATGTGTCGGAAGAAGAAGGTGAGTAACAGCGTCCGGATGTGAGCCCCGTCAACGTCGGCATCCGTCATGATGATGACCCGCCGGTAGCGAAGCTTGGAAATGTCGAACATTTCTCCGATGCTCGTTCCTAGAGCCGTGACCAAGAACTTGATCTGTTCGTAGGAGAGGATCTTGTCTAGGCGAGCCTTCTCGACATTAAGGATCTTCCCCCGGAGCGGAAGAATCGCCTGGAATTGACGATCACGCCCTTGTTTAGCCGTTCCACCGGCGGAATCGCCCTCGACCAAATAAATCTCGCTCTTTTCTGGATCACGCTCCTGACAGTCGGCCAGCTTTCCAGGGAGAGCCATGCCCTCCATTGCCGACTTCCGAATGACCAGGTCTCGGGCCTTGCGTGCCGCTTCTCGGGCGCGAGCAGCAGTGATGCACTTCTCGATGATTCGCCGAGCGTCGGAGGGATTCTCCTCCATATACTGAGCGAGTTGTTCACCCACCGTGACCTCGGTCTGCGTCCGAATCTCAGCATTCGAAAGCTTTACCTTCGTCTGTGCCTCGAACTGTGGCTCTTGCAGCTTGACGGCAATCACAGCTGTCAGGCCTTCACGCACATCTTCGCCTGTGAGATTAGGATCCTGCTCCTTGAGCATTCCGGACTTACGGGCGTAATCGTTCAGAGTTCGGGTCAAAGCCGTGCGGAAGCCCGTTAGGTGTGTGCCACCATCCGGGTTGTAAATAGCATTGGCAAAGCAAAGGACGCTATCGGAGAAATCTTCCGTGTACTGCATGGAGATCTCAATCTCCGAGAATTCATCGTTGTGGGTGAATTCCTTCTGCATGTAGATGGGCTTCGGAGTGATTGCGACCTTGTTCTTGTTCAGGTGCCGAACGAAAGAGTTGATTCCACCCTCGAAGTAGAAATTAATCTCCCGAGGTAGGCCATCAGCACCCTCCTCTTCGATAAGGGTCATCTTTAGACCCTTGTTCAAAAAGGCCATCTCCCGTAGCCGCTGGGCCAGCTGGTCGAAGTTGTAGACGTAGTCGGTGCCGAAGATCTTCTCGTCGGCCCTCCAGGTGGTCTCCGTACCCGTTCCCTCACCTGGTCCGATTTCGAGCACAGGCGTAGTTGGCTTGCCCTCTGAGTACTCTTGCCGGTAAGTCTTTCCATCCCGGCGTACATCCACCGACATCCAGCTGGAGAGTGCGCAGACGGCAGAAACGCCAACACCATGGAGGCCACCAGATACCTTGTACCCACGTTTGTCAAATTTCCCGCCGGCGTGGAGACGCGTCATGACAACTTCGAGCGTAGACTTCCCGACTTTGTGCTTCTCAACAGGTATGCCTCTCCCGTTGTCACGCACCCGGACCTTGCCATCCGCCAGAAGTGTGACCAGAATTTCATCGCAGGCACCAGCCATCGCCTCGTCGACGCTATTGTCAACGACCTCTTGGATGAGCTGATGGAGACCCTTCTCGTCCGTGCCACCGATGTACATCCCTGGGCGGCGCCGAACTCCTTCGAGACCCTCGAGTACCTGTATGTCCTTAGCGCCATAACTCTGAACCGGCGATTGCATTTTTGGCTGACCTCTCTTAGCGAAACGGGGGGTGAACGACCGCTACAAGGGTCGAATATCGCCGGATCGAATACCGCATATACTACCGTTGCAGCCCTCTATTCTACCAGTAAGTAGTGGATCTTTGCCAATATGCAGCCAAAAATCGGGCACGTCCATCTCTTGACGAAAGTGATAACGATGAATAGAGTCGGCTCGGCTAGCGAGGCCAAGCCCAGGCCCTCACCTCTGCTATATTAGAACAGGTGGTCTAGTACATACGTTCTTTATAGGAGGTTCAAATGCGCGCCGCTTACCCGCTCTATCCGACGTCTCACGACCGTTTCAACACTCTTCGCCTTGAGGACCTCAGGACAAAGTTCCTCGAAACGCTTTCCTACACGGCGCCGTTCCTGGGCTTCGTTCTCGTTTGGACTGTCGTGTTCCTTTTGGTTCTCAGGTGAACCAATGCGCATGAAGTCCCTTTAGGAAGCGCCTCGCGCCTCCCGGGCCACATTGCCCAGGACGAAGATCAAGTTTCCGGGCCTTTCCGCCAGCCTTCGCATCAGATATGGGTACCACTGCGTCCCATAGGGAATGTAAACTCTTACGCGATAGCCTTCGGCTTGGAGTGAGCGCTGTAGATCGCGCCGGATGCCGTATAGCATCTGGAACTCCCACTCGCCCGTAGGCCGCCCCATCTGAGCAGCTCGAGTCTTTATGAGCTCGATCAACACTTCGTCATGGGTGGCAAAGGCGGGATACGTGCCGTCTGTGAGTAGCAGATCAGCCAGATGCTTGAAGTTCTCATCCACCTCAGCCTTCTGGGGATAGGCGACCGAGGGTGGCTCCAGATAGGCCCCTTTGACTAGCCGAACTCTGATGCCGAGCCTCGTCAGCTCACGAACGTCATCCTGGCTCCGATAGAGATAGGACTGTATCACCGTCCCAACCGACGGAGTGATGGCATGAATCTCCTTCGTGATTTCTATCGTGGCTTGCGTATATGCCGATCCCTCCATGTCGATGCGAACAAAGCCGGAGAGCTCTGCGGCAGAGGCCACCACCTTGCCTGCGAGCGTCCGGGCAATGTCTGGCCCAAGGTCCAGACCCAGCTGCGTCAGCTTGATGGAGATGTTCGCCTCGAGACCTTCGTTTGAGAGCGATCCAAGCGTTCGAGAATATGAATCGGCGGTTCGTCCGGCTTCCTGGTAAGAGTGGACGTTCTCCCCCAGCTCGTCGAGTGTCGCCTGCATCCCGGAAGCATTCACCCGACGTACAACCTCGAGAGCCTGACCCAAAGTCTCGCCTGCAACAAAACGCTGAGCCAGTCGCTTGGCCATCGGGTTGCTCGTCGCTGCACGGCGAACCCCGTCGCTCTTGGATAGGTACAGAAGGCCTTCTCTCAGCACAGCGTTGCTCCATCCCGGTGACTTTGCATTCGATGCTAGCAATACGCAGGGACGCCGACATCAGCCGGAAAATAGAAGACCCGGCGTCTGCAGACGCCGGGTCTTACCTAGACGACTAGACGATTAGCGCGAAACGTATGCGGCGTCTATGTAGCCGCGTGCTCCGTTGCTGAGGCGTACGTAGTACCACCCGGAAACCGAGCCCAGAATAGTGACGTGCTGGCCTGCATAAACAAGGCCGATCACTTTGGTTGACAAGCCGGCCGTGGCGTGTAGGCGTACGGTGGCTGTCACTCGCGGTCCGCTGACTGTACGAAGCACCCTGTGTGCGGTGACTCGCCGTGTACTTCTCGGTGCAGCCGTTCGAAGGGCGGCATGCCGGTGACTGAGGAAGCGACGCCACACCCATCCGACTGTTCCAGTGGACAGTTGGATGCGGGCCCAGCCACGGGACCATTGGAGTACCCTGACCGGATAGCCGTTGCTGACCGCGATGACTGTAGATCTCGCGCTTGGCAGGCTCCGAACATTCACCCCGTAGCGGAGCGGGTGATGACCGTGAATGTGGCCCCCGACCCGTCGTATTCGTCTGACTCCCGATGAAACGTGCTGGAGCCCAACCTACAGATCCGTTGGCGATCTCGATTTTGTCCCAGCCGTTGAAGTGCCTCAGTAAGCCAACACGATCGCCTCGAATGAGATTAAAAGCGATGGCAGCACGGAACGACGGGGCAACGTGCACTCGAAGGGCATAAGCGTTGACGGTTCTGACGTTCGGCAATGTCCGAGGACGTGCGACTTGGTGTCGCTGCGGAATGTCTTCAGGGCCAGTGCGATTTCGAACCGATACGCCTGCTCGCACCACCCAGCCGACCACGCCGCCTGGTGTTCGAATCCGAATCCATCCCGGTCGCCAACCTCGAATGAGCAATCGTGTCCCGTAGGGGACGATTGTCCTGACGGATGAGGTCAGGGAATCAAGGCTACGAACGTTCAAGCTAGAGACGAGAACGGTGAGATAGTGGTGTCGATGCTTTCGAACGCCGCTGCCGCCAACCGGTACGGTTCCGGCTGCGCCTGTCCAGGGGCGCTCGCTTACCAGGTAGTGGTCCTGCCAGTAGTTCCCGTCCTGGGGGTCATTGACGAGACTATTGATAGCCACTCCTACAGATGGGTTGTCGGCTCCAATGACCTTGCCGTCTCCAATGTAGATAGCCACATGGGAAACTCCAGCCCACTCTGTGTCTTGGAAGAAGACGATGTCTCCCGGTTCTAGGTTTTTCTCCGCGACGGTTGGGAATGCGGCCATCGCAGGTCCGAGGCTTCCGGGAATGTTCTGACCCAGCTGATGGTAAACGTACCAGACGAATCCAATACAGCTGAATCCAGTAGCAGGGCTGTCTCCGATATACGCATAGGGATAGCCGAGGTACTTTTCGGCCTCCGCGACGACCGCGCTTCCGGAAACTGACGCACTACTGGATAGGGCCACCGGTCTCGGAGCAGCGATGGCGGACGCGATCGGCAGAGCGCTGAGAGCCATCCCAGCCAGCAGCGCGACAAGCAAAAGTCTTGTCCTCACATGCGACCTCCGTAAAAATAAAGTCGCACTGAAGCCTGGGCTTTCTGACCCCTTCCACACAGGCTCAGCACGCAAAACGCAGAGTCAACGTACCATGTGGGCTATTTGGTGTCAAGACAACGAGGCGAAGCTGTCAAATCAGCGAATTGTGGCGTAAATACGGGGAAAACCGCTGGCCGCCCGCAACAATAGTTTAGGTGAGCCCTGATCGAGCACATCGTCTCCTTTTGGCGTAAATACGGGGAAAACGCGAGTGTTTGCCCAAAAAACTGTCCACGAATTGTGCGCGAGGGGAGCAACTGCTGACAAACGTCATGCTCATTAGTGTTGACATTCGTGGAGGCGGGTGCTACATATGCTAGAGTAAATCCGGAGTTTAGGAGGACAGGGTGAACGCTCCGTACGCGGCTGGGGAGTCGGGATCAGGCGCTGCATCGCCACGAGTTGCATTCCTATCGACGTACCCTCCCAGAGAGTGCGGCATTGGAACGTTTTCCTACGACCTCGTCAACGCGTACGACACGATCGATCCCTCCAGGCTTTCCACCGTTGTAGCCATGACGGACTACGGAGCCAAATACGACTACGACCTGCATGACTATCAAGGTCGGGTTCGTCTGGAGATTCAGTCGGAGGATCGTGCTTCCTACCGCCGTGCCGCGCTCGAATTGAACAAAAGTCGGGTGCAGGTCGTGAACATTCAGCATGAGTACGGGATTTTTGGCGGCGAGGACGGGGACCACATTCTCGACTTTATGGCGGCTTGCGATCGTCCCATCGTGCTGACGTTGCACACCGTCTTGCCTGAGCCACAAGGGCACTTCAAGATGGTTACTCAGGAAATGATCAACCTTTCCTCTGCCGTCGTGGTCCTGGCTCACGCTGCTGCTCCCTTGATCTTGAATGCCTACAACGTGCCGCCGGAGAGAGTACACGTAATACCCCACGGAGTGCCCGTATTCAGTCGAAAGGAAACGATCAGACGGCGCACCAAGTCCTTGTTGGGCTTTTCCGGTCGACGAATGCTTTCGACCTTTGGACTCATCGGCCCGAGTAAGGCCATTGAATACGTCATCCAAGGCCTGCCGCAGGTCGTGGAGTCTCACCCGGATGTTCTCTATCTCGTGTTGGGGGAGACGCACCCCGTTATCCGCAGTCGGGAGGGAGAATCCTACCGGAACAGCCTGATCGAGCTAACCCGATCCCTGAATTTGACGGATCACGTCAAGTTCAACAACCGTTTCCTGAGCAATAGCGAGCTGGTCAGATACCTGGCCGCTACGGACGTCTACATCATGCCCTACCTCGGCAAGGATCAAATCGTCAGTGGGACGATGGCATATGCCGTGGGTTGTGGCAAAGCGGTTGTAGCTACCCCATTTACCTATGCCCTCGAAATGCTGGCAGACGGTCGCGGTGTGATCGTACCTTTCCGGGACGCGGAAGCAATTGGAACTGCCGTCACGGAGCTGCTGAACGATCGCCGTAAGCTGCTCCATATGGAGGAGAAGGCCTACCGCTTCAGCCGCAACATGACATGGCCAAACGTTGCCCGCTCATACTTCGAGCTGTTCCGCTATGTGTCATTCTTCCGTACGCGGGCGGCGGTTGCCGTCTAGAACAGTCACGCCTTGCCTTAGCAGCGGAGTAGCGCGACAATAGCTGCCATGACCTCGGAATCCGACCTCATCTTCGATTGGAACATTGCCGGGCCAGTGCCCACGTGGCCACCTCGAGACATTGAGCTAGACGACGAAACCCTCCGTGATGGGCTCCAGTCGCCTTCCGTCCGTACGCCTTCGATCGAAGACAAGATTCGGATGCTGTACCTGATGGAACAGCTGGGAATGCAGACCGCGAACATCGGGTTGCCGGGAGCGGGGGCACACGTGCTTGCCGACGTGAAGCGTCTGGCGCAAGAGATGGCGAATGCCGGGATGCAGATGCAGGCAAACTGTGCGGCTCGCACCCTCAAAGTCGATATCCAACCGATAGCCGAAGCATCTCAGTCTGCGGGCATACCAATCGAAGCGTCGATATTCATCGGATCCAGTCCGATTCGGCAATTCGCCGAGGACTGGACCTTGGAAACCATGCTTAGGCATACTTCGGAGGCTGTGAGCTATGCCGTGAGGCTTGGCCTTCCGGTCATGTATGTCACAGAGGATACGACGAGGGCTCAACCGGAAACGTTGCGTCGTCTGTATACGCTCGCAATCGAGTCAGGAGCAGAGCGGATCTGTCTGTGCGATACCGTGGGGCACGCAACGCCTGAGGGGGCGTTCAATCTGATTACCTGGGCCAAAAAGCTGGTGGAGGAGATTGGCTCACCCGTAAAGATCGACTGGCATGGACACAACGATAGGGGGTTGGGCGTGGTGAACGCCCTATCCGCGGCCTTCGCGGGCGCCGACAGGATCCATGGAACAGCATTGGGAGTGGGAGAGCGCGTCGGCAATGCGGCCATGGATCAGATCCTCATCAACCTGAAGCTATACAACTGGATTGAGCGTGACCTGTCCGTACTGTCTGCGTACTGCGAGCTCGCGAGCCGGATGACCGGGATCGAGATTCCCTGCACGTACCCGGTGATGGGAGCAGATGCCTACCGCACAGGCACAGGAGTTCATGCTGCCGCCATCATCAAGGCGATGAGGAAGGGCGACGAGTGGTTGGCCAATCGAGTGTACTCGGGCGTCCCCAGCGACTACTTTGGACGGCGACAGGTCATAGAGCTTGGTCCGATGAGCGGACAATCCAACGTGCTCTATTGGTTGGAGGAGCGTCACATTGAGGCCAAACCGCATCTGGTCGAGGCTCTATTCACCGCATGCAAATCGTCCGATAAGGTACTGCCCGAGGCCGAGGCTCGAGAAATAGTCGAACGCTTTTCGGCCTAGCCGATCGGTGCGGAGACTGATTGCCTAGCTGACAACCGCCGGGATGATGAACTCCTGGAGAATGCGGTCGGACTGCTGATGCATGCCTCGCATGTTGTAGTTGGTGCTGGTGATAACGACGCCAAGATCTAGCTCTGGAAAGATGGCAACCTTGTTGCCGCCATTGCCTTGCATCAAGCAGGCGCCGAACTGCTTAGGCGCCTCTCCGAACCGACGAATCCACCACAGGTACCCGTAGTCCGTTTCGTCGTCGACATCTGCATGAGGCCGAAGCGACTCGGCGATCCAACTTGCGGGAATAACCTCCTGCCCGTTCCATCTCCCACCGTTCAGATAGAGCCGCCCGAGTTTGAGCAGCCCCATACTCGTAAGACGCAATCCGCCTCCGCACATCGCAGTTCCGGTCGGCAGAAACTGCCAGATGGCTCCCTCGATCCCTAATGGATCAAACAGATACTGTTGCGCAAAGGTTGGTACCGGCATTCCCGTCGCTCTTTCGAGAAGGGCTCCTAAGGTGACGACTCCTGCCGTGCAGTAACTGAAGCTGCGGCCATACTTGGACGAATCAGGGGGCGTGGCAAATGAAGGGAACCCACGAACCGGGAGGTCCAGTGCGAACTTAACCCAGTCCTCGATGAGATACATGCGCTCCTCATTTCCCCTCGAGAATTCGTTAGAGTCGTCGCACTCCAATAACGAGCTCATGGTCAGGAGATCTTCGACTGTGATTTGATCCTTACGCGGGTCGGGATTCGCCACAGGAGTCTTGTCCAAGAAGTAAGAAAGGACGGGAGTTTCTACGCTCTCCAGGAGCTCCTTGTGAATGGCAATTCCGACCAGAGCACTTGTGACAGTTTTGGTCGCGGATCGTGTATCCATCGAGCTGTCAGGGCCAAAACCATTGAAATAGCGCTCAAAAGCGACGCTGCCTCCTCGCTCTATAACGACACTGCTGATCTTGACGAAGGCCTCCGACTCAAGCTCGGCCGCTAACTTCTCCAACACGGATGCCGAAAGCCCGATTTCTGAAGGAGCTCGACGAGGAAGCTCGGCTGGAGGCTGGGGTGTCGTCATATGGCTTATTTGTACGCCACATCGTGCGACTCACGTCGAGGACTTACAGGCCCATTCGGAGTTGACCGAGCCCTACGCCCCGCTATATCGCCAGGATCTTCTGCCGGCTTCGAGGAATGTCGCCCTCGTCATCCGGTGAATCACAGGAGGATCAAAGGATAGAATCAGTTCGAGGTAGAACCGATGGGAATGACAATCACCGAGAAGATTCTGGCAGCTCACTCTGGGCGCGACACCGTTCGTCCGGGCGAGATTCTGATGGTTAAAGTGGACGTGAACCTGGCCAACGAGCTGTCCGCGGCCCTAGCCATCGACGAGTTCAAAAAAATCAAGGGCGCGGATCGGATCCTTGATCCGAGTAGTGCCATTTTCGTGCCGGATCACTTTACTCCTAACAAGGACATCACAACAGCCAAGCTGGTGCAGCGCGTACGTGAGTTCGCACTCGATCAGAAGGCCGTTTGGTTCGAGGTGGGGCGAGCAGGCATCGAGCACTGCGTCCTACCTCAGAACGGTCTCGTTGGTCCAGGTGATCTCATCATTGGGGGCGACTCTCATACCACCACCTACGGTGCGTTGGGTGCCTTCGCAACCGGAGTCGGCTCGACCGACGTCGCGGTGGCCTGGGCCATTGGCGAGACGTGGCTACGGGTACCCCCTTCGATCAAGCTGATCTACAACGGTAAGGTGAATCCGTGGGTCGTGGGGAAGGACGTGATTCTCTACACCATCGGAAAGATCACGGTTGACGGCGCGACATACAAGGCCATGGAATTTCACGGAGAAGCTCTCGCCGACATGCCATTCGCGAGCCGTTTCACCATGGCAAACATGTCGATCGAGGCCGGCGCTAAGAATGGCATCTTTCACGTCGACAACTTGACACGAGAGTTTCTCTCTGGCGTGCACAAGGAGCACTACACAGAGTTCCAAAGTGATCCGGATGCCGACTATGAAGATGTGATCGAGATTGATGCTTCCGCCATCGAGCCGCAGGTGGCCTACCCCAGCCTCCCCGGTAACGCTCACCCGGTTTCGGATGCCCACGATATCCGGATCGATCAGGTGGTCATTGGCACCTGTACCAACGGGTGGATAGAGGACATGCGCCAGGCTGCGGATGTCATGCAGGGTCAGAAGGTAGCGCAAGGAGTCCGCTGCATCATCGTTCCCGGGAGCCAGGAAGTGTACAAGCAGGCTCTGCGCGAGGGGCTGATCGATGTATTCGCCGAGGCCGATTGCATCGTTTCCACCTCCACTTGTGGACCTTGTATAGGTGGCCATATGGGTGTCCTCGGGGACAACGAGGTTTGCGTCTCCACAACGAACCGGAACTTCGTGGGCCGAATGGGTGCCCGCAGCGCACAGATCTATCTGGCAAATCCTGCTGTGGCAGCCGCCTCAGCCGTTGCCGGCGAGCTTACCGGGCCCCAGACCGTTGTTGGAGACCGCGCTCCCGCAGCCATCGATCGAGCTGCTGTCGCAGCCTAGAAGAGCATAGAAATTTCAGGTTCGGCCGTCTCTCTATGTGGGCAGCCGACCAGTTGAAGACGGCATTGAAGTCAGTGCTCATGTCAAAGGAGTAGCTATGAAGACCCTACGTGGCAAGGTATGGAAATACGGGAGCGACGTCAATACCGACGTCATCATTCCGGGGCGCTACTGTCACATTACCGACCCGAAGGAGCTGGCCAAGTACTGTATGGCCGATCTTGATCCTGAGTTTGTGCAGAAGATGTCTCCAGGCGACATCATCGTTGCCGGCGGCAACTTTGGCTGTGGATCTTCGCGAGAGGTAGCGCCCCTGTCGATCAAGGCAACCGGTACCGCGGCGGTTGTAGCCCCAAGCTTCGCTCGAATCTTCTACCGAAATGCGATCAATATTGGGTTCCCGATCTTTGAATCGGCCGAGGCATTTGATCGGATCGACGAAGGGGATGAAGTGGAGATCGATCCAGACGCCGGCGAGATTCGTGATCTCACGAAGGGTGAAACCTTCAAATCCGCGGCCTTTCCTGAGTTCGTGCAGGAAATCATGGCCAAGGGCGGCCTATCGCGTTACGCCGAGGAACGGCTGGCAGCCGGCCTCTAGAAGCGTTGGGACTGGTGGCAGCGGCCTAAGCTGAAAGAGGCCGCCGCCACTTTAAAGGCCTCGGTGCTTATTTCCCTAAGTTAAGAGAGGAGGCTCCTCCTCTTCCAGCACTGAGGTGGTTGGAGTCGCAGTCGCACTTCCTGCTCCGACGCCAACGCCACTCTCGGGTCGTTCGATCTCGCCTCGCCAGGCGCCACTCGCGTTGCCACGCTCTTCGATGAATCGCTTGAAGCGCTCCAAGTCACCTTCGACTTGACGAGAGGCAAACCCCAGCGCGTCGCCAATGCTCTCCACAGCTCCGCGAGGTTCGTACTCCATCTGGAGGGCTATTCGGCAACGGCTGTCATCCAGTCGATGAAACGTGACAACGCCGGCATTCTCAATACCATCGATGTTCCGCCAAGCGATGCGGGTGTCCGGTATCTGTTCTGTGATCACCGCATCCCACTCCTCAACCTGGCCACCGACATCCGCTTTCCAATGGAGGCGCTTCTCGTCGAGCTGTCGCACTGACTCGACACCCTCCATAAAGTTGGGAAATGACTCGAATTGAGTCCATTGGTTGTATGCCGTCTCAATCGGTACGTCCACGTCAATCGTTTTCTCCACTGATGCCATCGCGAGCTCCCTTAAAATCAAGACTCATCGCATCACAATGGGCAATCCTCGTGCCGTTCGAGGCGGTGCTACGACCTCTGGGAGCCTACCAATGTCCCACGTGTAGGACATCCTCCAACCTTCGACGGCCTCGCTTCAGGGAGGGAGATTTTACATCCGGAGCGGGGTGCCCAATGAGGACGATACCTATTGGGTGGAAGTCGTCTGGGATGCCAAGGAGCTGACGCATTCCCTCCTTGTCCCATAACCCCACGAAGGCACCGGCTAAGTTGCAATCGACCGCCGCAAGCAAGAGCAGCATCATCGCGCAGCCGGCATCTGTGTGCCAGTAGGGCGTCGGCCATTCAGGATCCTCTTCGTCTTCTGCGTCTTCGCCACGTTTGTCAGGCTCTCGATAGCGATCTTTATACACCTTCTCGCTCGTACAGATGATGATCTGGACTGGAGCTTCTGAGATGAAGGGATGCATCGGAGCCAGCCGCGACTGCGTGTAGCCCTGCTCCCCTGCCAGCTCCGCAACGCGTTTGCGGGTGGTCTGATCAGTCACGGCCACAAAGGAAACTCCCTGACTAAAGCCGGCGCTTGGAGCATGTTGAGCGAGACGCACGATTTGCTCTACTGTTTCCATCGGTACCGGTTCGTCCGTGAAATGACGAACCATACGGCGTTTTAGTACAACGTCTTCAAACTCCATGGACATTCTCCTCGTGGCGATACGTTAAGCCTACATGGTGGGAAGTCGCGTGGGATGGGGATTTCCCACCATAGCCCGCTGCCTCTTGGTCGGTTGAAGGTCACAGCTCTACAGGTTGGATAACCTTTAGCTTTCCGGAGCAACCAGCTGGATCTCGAGGCAAACCGAGTGCGTTTGCGGCTTGCGGACCACAATCCGGATGAGGCCCACCCACAGATCCAGAAGCGTCTTCGTAATGCGATACTTTCGACGAATTAGGCGCATGACCGAGTCGGATCGATCCGCTTGAAGGATGCAGGCGGTGGCCTTCAAGGTCTCGCCGGTCAGCCTTCCGCGAAACGTGCAGGGGGCGACACTGACAGACGAGTTCGATCGTATCCTCTTGACCTTCCCGGTTTGTGCGCCGGTAAAGGCAACGATCCTCTCTCCCTCAATCGCAAACCAAATGGGCGTTGAAACAGGCGCGCCGCTCCTCCTGTACGTTGTGAGGCTGATGTACTTGGCTCGACGAACCTGCTCGGGAATGACCACGGATTGTGGAGTCTTTGGGGGGCCATCATCTTGCGTCATGTCAGCTGGCTGCTACCTCCAGGCCAAACATCTTTGGGGCTGTACTCTGGAGGCGTCTGAACCGGGACAAGAATTTCGCAGCAGATTCCTGCTTCCCTCCATTTGTCCGACTTTCTTATATTCGGAGCCATATAGCATTCATCATGTTCGGTCAATCTTTGAACTCTATCCTCGCGACGTGGGGATACCTTGCAGTCTTCACGCTTGTAGCCCTGGAGGCCTCGGGTATCCCGTTCCCCGGAGAAACCATCCTGGTAGCGGGTGCCGTCTATGCCGGCAACGGCGGTTTGAAGATTCCGTTCGTGATCGCCGCCGCAGCGATAGGAGCGACGGTCGGGTTCTGCGTCAGTTACAGCATTGGCCGGACCGGAGGCCGGGCCATCGTTCTGCGCTACGGCCACTTTGTGAGGCTCGACCAAGCAAATCTCGAGAAGGCGGAACGCTTCTTCAATCGTCATGGAGAGAAGACGGTCTTCCTTGGGCGGTTTGTTTCCGTGGGACGAGCTGTCGTCGCGCTGCTGGCGGGCATCAACAAGATGAATCTGCCGAAATTCATGCTCTTCAATGTGCTCGGCGCGGTTGCGTGGGCGTGCATCTTTGGAGTTGCAGGATTCGAGCTGGGGCACAATCTCCCACTCCTCCACAAGTTAATCCGAGCATTCACGGTAGTTGGAGTCGTTGCGGTGGTAGCCGTCATCCTGATTGGGGGCGTCTGGTATTGGAGGCATAACCGCACAGAGACTCAAGGCTAATTCAACGAAGAAGTCTGATTAGTGTGGCTTCCCGGAAACCGACGGTTAAAGGATCTTGGTAACGTCAAGCTCCGGGTAGGTGGCTAGATGCTCCAGCATGAGATCCCGAATCTCATTCATTCGCTCAGAGCTCTTCGCCTCAAATCTCATCGTAAGATTCGGCTCGGTGTTGGAAGCCCGAACCAGACCCCACCCGTCTCCGAAGTCCACTCTTGCCCCATCGAGAGTGATCACGTCATGATCTCGCTGGAAATAAGCCCTGACACTATCGACAATCCGGAACTTCTCGCTGTCGGGGCAGAAAAGTCGCTGCTCCGGAGTAGCGAAATAATGTGGCGCAGAAGCCATGACCTCCGAGAGAGACTCTTTCTGTTGAGACAGGTACTCGAGAATGTTGCAGGCGGTGAAGGTGCCGTCGTCAAAGTCGATTCTAGGGTCGTCGAAGAAGGCGTGGCCACTAAACTCTCCAGCAAGCGGTGCATGCTCCTGCTTACGCTTCTCGGAGATGTTCGGATAGCCGGTCTTCCACATAATCGGAACGCCCCCGTGAGCCTTGATATCCTCCGGCAGCGCCATGCTGGTCTTAACGTCAAAGACAATGGCTGCTGGGCCGGATTGGAGGGCACGACGCGACAGGGGAATCAAGTACATGTCGGGCCAGAGGATGGCGCCGACGTTGTCGATGACTCCGCAGCGATCCCCATCCCCGTCAAGACCGATACCGATGTCGCAGCCTTCTCGCTTAACTGCAGCGATTAAGTCAACCAGATTTTCCTCTTTGAGAGGATTCGGGATATGGTTGGGAAAGCTGGAGTCGGGGTCAATGAAAAGAGGTACGACGTCCATTCCCAGCCCCTCAAAGATCGTTACGGCAGTTGGGCCGGCAACGCCATTGCCGGAGTCAAGGGCCACTTTAAGCGGACGATCGATCGAGACTCTGCTCTTCACGTAGTCGATGTACTCGGGCAGGATGTCATGCTCTCGATACCCTCCCTCACCGGAGGCGAAGGAACCAGATTCGATGATCTTCCGGATCTCTTGTACTTCCTCAGGATCGAGCGGTACACTCGATCCGCCCGATCGCCAACGCTGCTTGAGGCCGTTGAACTCCGGTGGGTTATGGCTTGCCGTAACCACCACGCCGCCATCGCACTCCAGGGCTCCGACAGCAAAGTAAAGGACCGGAGTGGGCACCTCGCCTACGTCGATTACCTCGTGGCCAGTTGACCGAACACCTTTAACGAAGGAATCGGAAAAAGCCTTTGAGCTGGCTCTGACATCGCGACCGATTACAACTCGCCCTGACCGCTTGATTTTGCGCTCCAGGAGCGTGCCGTAGGCCTGTCCCAGAAGCCTAAGCACCGGAACTGTCAGGTCTTCGTCGACGATTCCCCGAATGTCGTATTCTCGAAAGATCGCAGGGTTAACCTGTACAGACGTGCTCACATCTCCTCCTTGAAACTAGGACCTAGCGCATTCTCGCAGAAGGCGTTTCACGTATCAGCATTGCGCGGTCGTAGGGCAAGTCCGGTACGTGCTCTTGCAGGCTCCGGAGGAGGTGCTAAATGCGTCCGGAGCGCCGCAGCTGAGCCGTGATGTCGAAAACGTAGCGTAGCATCTCGCTCTGGGCATCCGTACGTTCGACTTCCCGGCGACTCATGGCGATGTGTGCGGTCTGGAGCATGCGGTCGAAATCGTACTCCTGATACGATCCCTCCCCTCCCCACACGAAACAAGGAACGACCTTGGGAAGCATACCGCCCCCAAAGAGGTTGCATCCTGTCCCAATCGTGCTACCGGAGTTCAACAGGACGCCGATTCCCAGCTTGACGTGATCTCCCACGATGCTTCCGAGCTTGGTTAGGTTGGTATCCAGCTGTTGACCATCGACCTCGATCCGTATGGATCCATAGGTGTTCTTCAGGTCGCTGGTCGTCGTCATCGCTCCTACGTTGACCCACTCTCCGAGGTAGCTGTGTCCAATGAAACCGTCGTGGTACTTGTTCGTGTACCCGTGGAAGATGCTCGACTCCACCTCGCCCCCAACGCGGCAATAGGGACCGAGGCTGGTGCTCTCACGAATCTTGCCCCCAACCACTCGAGCGTGCCGGCCAATGTAGCATGGCCCTTCTACGAACGAAAATGGTTGAACCAGGGCTCCATCGTCCACGAAAATTGGGCCGCCACGCGCATCCAGGACCGCTCCTGCCATGACCTCGGCCGTCGGCGCCACGTAGATGTCTTCCTGGTTGTAAAGGGAAGCTCCCTCATGGATGGCGTCTCCCCTGGCGACCTTCCTACTCATGGAAAAGTCGGCGACGATTTCCTGCCCGTTCTGGTGAATCAAGTCCCAAGGATACGCGGCCAGCTGGACGTCTACCCTCTCAACCCGCACCTCTCGGGCGATGGTGGCCATGACACTCTCGGTGTCCTGCTCGGCAAGCCACTTAAGACCAACCGTCAACCGCGAGCCAGAGAGCCTCGCTGCAACCAGGTCTTCGCCGCACACGTACAACGCATCTTCGCCGTCAGGAGTGATTTCCAGATCGAGATCCCGTTTTGCCAGGAGTCGACCGTTGATGAATAGGATTTGGGCATACGATCGCAGGAGGTCACGAGAGTTTCCGATGAGTGAAGGTTGGTTCTGCGAGTCTGCCGTTCTGATGAGGTAAGGGCGGCAGACGTGGCGAACATTGCAGCCGTTGTAAACCAGGCCGATCTTCTCGAAAAGGGTCCGCATCCCGCAGCGCAGATCGAAGACCGGCCGGGTATAGGTTAGAGGCAGGAAATTGGCTGCCTTCTCGTCTTCAAAGACACAAACAGTGGGAGCCGCCATGGAGCTGCTCATCCGGCCAGGACGTGAGATCGAGTTTGCGTAATGATCCCCCGAAGCGCTCTGGCCAGTTTGGCCGAGTCGTGACGGATTACGGTGACTGTCTCCTCGGTCGAGGTGCCCCTCTCGGGATCGAGGGTTAACCGTGTCTCGTTAATCACGTCGATAATGTCCGCCTCGATAACGGTTGAACCGCCGATGGTTAGGATCGTCGAGCCGGGGAAACTTCCCCCCAGCACCACCTTGGAAGCGTCGATGTGCTCCTCGGGGGTGACCATGATAGGAAACGAGCCGGTTACCTCATATCGGTTGAGGATGTTGGAGCCAGGATAGCTTCGGTTCACAACCGTATATTGCGGAGCAAAGCCCGCGAAGTCGCGGAACCGTGCGATGTAGTCTCCCACCGTCCAGCCATCTGTGCGGCCCGGCTCGGTCATAATGCTGCAGATGAAGACTGTAGCCGCTTTGCTGCCGGCAATGCGATCACGAAGACGGGGAACGAGAAGCGATGGGATGACACTCGTGAAGAAGGATCCCGGTCCAAACACGATCATGTCAGACGAGTCCACCGCGGCTTCCAGATCTTGCGTGACCGGCCAGGCGGATGTCTCCTCCGAGTTCGAGCCCTCTGATGCAAGGAAGAGGTCGGAGATTGTATCGCCGAGATCTCGCTCGATCTCGGACGCTCCGACAACCACCTCGCCATTGGATAAACGAGCGCAGAGATCAACATTTTGCGCCGTCGCGAACAGCACTCTAGCGTCAGGATGAGATGTCCTTACGAGGCGGCCAATGGTGCGGTAGTCACTTCCCACCGCCGGTACAGCAACCAGTCGTCCTGCGCTGTCGCTAAGGGCGTTTAGAACGATGAGCAGTCCCATGTGGCCGCTGAAAACAGTAACGTTGGGTAGGCCCTGTCGGGTAATCGGATTGATAACGACGGGTCCGGTCGACTGCTGTTCCACCAATGACAGCGTGATTCCGTACCGGCTCCGATGGAGCTGCCATAGTGCGAGAACGATTAGCAGAGTACCAAACCCGAGTATGACCAGCCCTTGAACAATCTTGCCGGCAAAACGAAGGCTGATGTCGTCAAGAACATTGCCGGGAAGGATGTGGCGCAGCACATTGAGAGCTCCCTCGCCCAGCCCCGCGCCTAGCAACATAACTCCGGCGGCCAGGATGACAAGCCATATGTTCACGGACCACTCGGCTCGAATCCACCGTCTCACGTTAGCTCCCCTGGCGGACCCGCACCGGCTTCCGGCGGTTGGCTTTTGCTCTTCAGGCAGTTAGGACAATTGGATGGCAAGTCGCCCCACGGCACATCTATGCCTATGATTAGCATCGAATAACCTGTGGGAGTATAGCAACCTTCGCACATGCCGTCCAGGACAGCGCATCGCCCCCTCGTGGTGTTCATCGGTGGAGGTACCGGTGCGCCAGAGCTACTTGTAGCTTTACGTGCCCGGTTGCCGGCTGCTCGATATGCGATTGTCGTTCCCTCCACCGACACCGGAAGGAGCACTGGTGTCGCCAGACGGACGCTTCGTCTTCCGGCTCCAGGTGATCTTCGCCACTGCATCAGCACCCTTGCCGGTCCCGATTCCGAGTGGGCTCAGGTCTCGGAACGAAGGCTACAGGCCGATAACCATCCAGATCTGGACGGTATGGCGGTTGGTAACCTCATCCTGGGCGCCTTGACACAAGAGACGGGCAATATTGGCCTTGCCGGTGCTCGCCTGGCTGCCATGATGGGCGTCTCTGAGGATGTCTTGCCTGTAAGTGTCGAAGACATCCATCTCGGGGCAGTGCTTGAGGGAGGAGAGTCGGTTACCGGCGAGTATGAGGTGCGACGTCCCGGCAAGGCAGCTATCAAGCGGCTTTTCATTAACGGCGAGCGCGAGGGAGTATGGGAACCTACGAGAGACGTTCTCGTCAACGCCTCGCATGTTGTTCTCGGGCCGGGAAGTCTCTGGACAAGCGTGGGGGCCGTTCTTACGGTGCGTGGCGTACGAGAGGCACTTGCAACCTCCAGTGCCAAGATTATCTTTGTCTGCAATACAACCACCCAGCCTGGTCAGACAGACCAGCTTGACTACTCCGGTCACGTTGATGCCGTGACGGGAATGGTTGGGAGGCCGCCTGACTTTGTCGTCGCCAATACCGGCGTGCCTCCGTCTGTGGTTGGCGAAGACCTTGAAGCCAATGGCCTTTCACTCGTTCAACCAGACCTACAGGCCGGCCGCTCTCAGGCCACCGAGACCATTACAATCGCCGAAGACCTTCTGGCTAGGACTGCCACGCCCCGCCGCCTCTGGCAAAAGATGCACACGGCTTATCACGATATGCCAAAAGTCGCTCGCATCTTGGCAGATCTGATCGAAAGAGAGCCGGATCGGACCTAGCCCGGCCCCTCTGTGCCCAGCCGAGTCCGATTCTGCACGGTCCGACCATGAGAGACAGAGGGAGGGACGGGCGATGCCTCGAATGTGGCTCCCCGTCTTTGATTGCCACGACTCGGGAGCCACCTTCTTCGTCACGACCTGCACTCGGCACCGCGAGGATCTCTTCCCACCGCGGCAATAAAACGACGCGCTTACATTAACATTGGCCACGACGGCGACAAACCTCGGCTAGGGTGACGTAGGCCGAGGAGTAGGGGCTGCCCTTGTGCCTGCCCACGATCTCACAAGGGCGGCGGTCGGTAGTATTGGCACAGCCATGAAACGCGGAAGATGGAATCGCGGATTCCAAAGGATGAATGACATGACCAATCGTCCTCAGACCCCTGAGTTGACGTACGTACCCCGGTGAAGTGAGCGACGACCGTTTCGGCGCCTCAGCGTGTAGTGGTCACACCGACATCGTGGGCAGGCACAAGGGCAGCCCCTACGTTTTGCCACCGCCGATGCCGTGCGGTACGACGGTAGCGCTCAATGTTCATCGATAGGGGGATTGATAGCAGTCACGGTAGTGTTGTGTGCCAATCATCGGGGTGAGGACCGGCAGGGTTGGGTAGGGCGGGACGCCCGGCCACACAGGGGCCGGGCTACGTCCCGCTTGGACGCGAATCCGCGAAATCGTGGAATAGATGCTCGAGAACCGGATGGGCACTAGAGTAAGTAGTAACCGACCGGGAGGAGGATGCATTGGCACTATCTTTGGGAGAGGCCGCACCAGAATGGTCGCTTCTCACCGTCGTCAACGACGCCATTTCAGAGGTCTCACTTCGATCGCTTCTTGATCAACACAAAGCCGTCGTGCTGACGAGCTTTCCGCTCGATTTCACCGGCGGCTGAAGGAATCAACTGTCCCAATTTCGGGACGCATACGGCGAGTTTCGCCGTACGGAAGTCGAGATCGCGGCCGTCAGTGTAGATAGCCCCTACTGTCATCTCGCATTTGCTCGAGAGCTAGGGATTACATTCCCTCTGGTCAGCGATTTCAATCGCGAGTTACTTAGGGCATACGATATCCTTGCTGACGGAACTCCTTTCCTGACCAATCTCGCGCGTAGGACCGCATTCGTGATCGATAAATCCCGATCCATCCGCTACGTTTGGGCAGGAGACAATGGATTACCGCCTGTCGAAAGTGTTCTTGAGGAGGCCAGAGCGGTTAGCGTAGAGTAGTCGAGTTTCTAAAGCGGTCCGGCAGCCTAATGGAAGGGGTGGCATGGACGAGACCGAAGTGGCGGCTGTGATCGAACGCATCACCCGGCTCTGTGAAAACATCATGGGTAGTGCCCAGGAGTGTGCGAATCCCGACCATCTGATCCGAATAGTTGCGTCTCTCGAATGCGTGTTCATGGCTGGGCACGATGACATTGACTATGAGGATGAAGGCGGAGACAGGCGACCGGACGCGTAGACCTTTAACCGCATGGGATAAATCAGCGACCGGCTAGCGGCGAGAGCTCGTGGGCCGGCGCTGGATGCGCTCGGGACGCCCGGATCCGGGCCACGCCTGCCGGGCCGGAATCCGATCGATGGCATGCGAGAGCGGATCGGTATCCCCTACGCCGTGCCCTCCACGTCCCTGGGGCCCCGCGTGCCGGCAACAGCACCTCCTCCTCCCCGTTCTTCCAGGTCACAACCTAGCCGCTTTACCGGTGCGCGCTGCGGCCCTCAGACACGAGGCTGGAAGTAGAGGACATTCCCTCAACACTGAATGGAGATGCTGGAGGAGACGATGACAGATAGCCCTACTACAAGTTCCCTGACCGCCCTTTCCAACGCCATGGCTGATGCCGTGGAGCTGGTCGGGAAGCAGGTTGTGACCGTGTCGGCTCGTGGCCGTGGGGCCGCGAGCGGTGTCTACTGGCAGCCGGGTGTGGTTGTCACGGCCGACCACGTGGTCCAACGAGACGAAGACATCAAGGTAACCTTCCCCGACGGCTCACGACGCGAAGCCGTGCTGGGAGGCCGCGATCCAAGTACCGATCTGGCGATCATCAAGGTCGATACAACCGGCTTGCCCGCGTCGAGTCAACCCGTCGAGAAGCAGGTGAGAGTCGGAGTGCTTGCTATTGCCGTTGCCCGACCAGAGTCAGGCCTGGCCGTGAGCTTCGGCGCAGTCAGCGCCGTCAACGGTGCATGGCGCACGTCGGCGGGAGGCAGGATTGATCAGCTAATCCGTCCGGATGTCACCTTCTACCCTGGCTTCTCCGGAGGCCCGCTCATTGATGGAGAGGGAGGGATTCTCGGCATCAACACCTCAGGACTGTCGCGTCACATGTCGGTGACGGTTCCGACCTCGACCGTTAATCGCGTGACCGAGCAGCTGCTGCGTTCTGGCCGAATTCCGCGAGGCTACCTTGGCCTAAAGATGCAACCCGTGGTGTTGCCGGAGTCGACGAAGACTCAGCTGGCTTTGCAGCAGGGTACAGGGCTGATCGTGATCGGGGTCGAACCGGATGGTCCCGCGCAGAAAGCTGGTGCTCTGGTGGGCGACATCTTGATTGGTCTCGACGGCAGTCCCATCGATCATCCGGCGACTCTCGAGACGCTTCTCGATCCCGATACTGTGGGTAAGCAGGTTAGGATCAGAATCATCCGGGGTGGTATCGATACGGAACTTCCGGTAACTGTGGGCGATAGGCCAGGGAGAGAAGGAAAACGTGGCTAAGCTCTTCCCGAAACCAGAGACCGCTGCAAACATCGAAGCCGATCTCCAAACGGTATTCGAGCGTGCCATCAGATCGGTCGTCGTGATCCGCGCCGGACGTCACTCCTCCGGTTCAGGAATTGTCTGGAAGGACGGCACAGTTGTGACAAATGCTCACGTCGCCAGACGTAAACGACTTCAAATCGAAGGCTGGGGCGGGGTTGCTTTCGAGGGACAGGTTCGGCAGACGTGGCCGGAACGAGACCTCGCGGCGATCGACATTCCAAAGGGTCAGCTGATGCCTGCCCCCATTGGAGACTCGACAGCGCTACGTGTAGGCGAGATCGTTCTATGCATCGGCAATCCCCTCGTCGCCCCAAACTCTCTCGTCATGGGCCCCGTCCACTCAATCGCCAGACCAACCGATCCAGAACGAACGTCTGTGATTCAGGCGGATGTTGCCTTGGAGCCGGGATATTCTGGCGGCCCAATGCTGAGCGCTCAGGGAGACGTTGTCGGTGTGAATAGCATGGTGGCTGGAGGACTGGCAGTCGCCATCACGGAATATGAGGTGGAGCGATCGCTTCAAGCTCTGGCCGCACCGAAGCTGGGGATCCGTGTACAGCCAATCGTGGTTAACCCAGCTGGAGCTCAAGGGCAGGTCGGGTTACTCGTCGTGGACGTCGTGAGTGGCAGCCCGGCTGACGGAAGAATTCAGTTCGGCGATATCGTCCTGACTCTAAACGGAGTCGGAACTACCTCTGCGGCTGCCCTCCGAAGCGAATTAGCCAAAGCCGGCGCCGGACTCGATGCGAAGATTCTTCGAGCTGGCGCCGAGATCACCTTTTCCATTGATTTGGTGGCCGATCCGACGAATCGCAAGGGAGCGAAGCGGGCCGCTTGAAGTCGGTGCTCGTATTCTCCGTTGCTGGTTCCGTTAGAGCCGGGCTCGAGTCCATCGTCAATTCGAGCGTCTCCTTCACAACTCTCGGTTCCGCTTCAACCAGCGTTGAGCTGAGGGAGATGCTTGGATCTCATGAGCCGGATATCGTCCTGGCAGATCTCGTCGGGAGTGACCTGAGCTTGTCCTCCCAGCCACTCGCTGATGTGCCTAGCGTGGTGGTGTTGCTGGATAACCCGAGCGATTCCGACTTTCAAGCGCTGCGAAAGGGGGCTCGAGCCATGCTGCCCCGGAACGCCGAGGACGAAGAGATTATCGCCGCACTCGAGGCGACGGCGGCTGGGTTAATCGCCGTGCACCCGACGCAATCTCACGCGCTCGTTTCCTCAAGGTCTCCATTGGATTCGAACCTTGAGCAGATAGAGGAGCTGACGCCTCGAGAGATTGAGGTCCTGGGCATGCTGGCAGAGGGGATCGGGAATAAGACCATCGCCCAGCGGCTGGGGATCTCGGAGCATACCGTCAAGTTCCACATCGGCTCGATCCTCGGGAAGCTGGATGCCGAGAGTCGAACGGAAGCCGTGACCATCGGCATCCGGCATGGCGTTATAAGTCTTTAAGCCAGCCAAGACTTGCTTCTGTTCTTGGTCGACTGACCTCGCTTGCCGATGAGTGCGGCAGACATTTCGTGAAGATGGCAGAACGCCCTGCCAGCCGCCGTTATAGCGGTCGTTCCATCCACGCTCGGACCATGTGGATCTCTCCATAGCCATAATCCTCGCCCAGCCGCTTTTTCACCAGACCAAGCCCCTTCTCTCCAAGATCCCGCAGCACGGCTTCGATGGTGGCCTGACGTTCGGGACTTATCAGCTCTCCAATCTCCAGATCTCTACCGGCTTCGATCGCTGCGGCCAGATGTGCTTCCACAGTGGATTGGGCGAGCCCTCTCTCGGCGGCAATTTGCGAGAAGGACTTTCCCTCCTTAAACAATTCCAGGGAGACATCGAAGCTGCCGCCTAGGCGTCTCCTCTGGGCCGGTCGAGCCTCCGGAGCTGCCCGCTGCTGGGCGCCGGTTTCCTCCATGTATTGAGCGATAACGGCCAGGAAGGCAGGCCCGTAGTCCCTGCTCTTCTTGGATCCCACGCCTGGGACGAGACTAAATTGCTCGACAGTGAGAGGCAGCCTCTCGGTCATGTTGCGAAGTGAGGAATCGTGGACGACAACGTAGGGAGGGAATCCTGCCTCGTCCGCCAGCCGTTTTCGGAGGAGCCTTAAACGCTCAAATAGCTCCGGATGCTGGATCGAGCTGCTTCTGGGAGTCGCTTCCCGTTCGGTCCTTTTCCGTCTACTTACGGGCACCTCCAACCCAGCGAAGAGGACCCGCTGACCCTTTTCGGTCACGCTCAGCGTTCTGTACTCGCCTGTCGTCCGTGCGAGGTACCCCTCGCGAATCAAGTCCTGGGTCAGCTCCTGCCACTCCTCCTTCGATAAGTCCCGTCCGATGCCGTGTGTTGAAAGCGTGTCATGCCCAAGTTGGAGGATGCGGGAGGATCTTGAACCTCGAAGAACGTCAATGACATGGGCGGCGCCAAACCGTTCGCCTGTGCGTTTAACGCAGGAAAGGAGCATCTGCGCCGGGACCGTCAGATCCTGGACCGATTGTGGAGCGTCACAATTGTCGCAGCAGTGCTCTTGTCCCTTGGGGAACGCCTCGTCGAAGTACTGCAACAGGGCCACGCGGCGACAGGTCGTGTTCTCTGCCCAGCTCTCCATATCCGATAGCTGCTGAAGAGCAATCGTGCGTTCAAGATCTGTGGCCTTCTGTTCTGCGAACCAGCGGGACCTCATGGCGTTCGCTTTGCTGTAGAAGAGGATACAGTCGCTGGGATCCCCGTCCCTTCCTGCCCTGCCACTCTCTTGGTAGTAGTTCTCGAGCGTCTTCGGCAGATCATAGTGAATCACGAAGCGAACGTCTGGCTTGTCGATGCCCATACCGAAGGCGATGGTCGCCACAATAACCTGCTGAGCATCGGTGGTGAAAGCGTCCTGACGCCTCTGTCGCTCGTCTCCCTCTAGACCGGCGTGATAGGAGATTGCCTTGATCCCTGCCGCTCGCAGCGCTCCCGCCAAATTGTCTGTATCCTTCCGGCTCAGACAGTAGACGATCCCGGATTCATTCGGACGGGAAGTAATGTAGGGAACGAGGTCCCGATCGGGGTCTGTCTTGGGACGAACCTGATAGTACAGATTGGCCCGGTTGAAGTCACCACGAAAGTGTGCGGCCTTCTCCAGCTGGAGCTGAGCCACAATATCCTGCTGCACCCTGGCTGTAGCTGTCGCGGTGAAGGCAGCCACGGGCGCCGAGGGAGCCAGATCACGAAGGGAGCGCAGAAGCCGGTAATCGGGTCGAAAATCGTGACCCCACTCAGAAATACAGTGAGCCTCGTCGATGGCGATCAGTGAAACCTTGATCGACTGGAGCAGTCGGATGAAGCCCTGCGTGGCAACTCTTTCAGGGGCGACGTAAAGAATTTTGACTTCGCCCCTGGCCACCATATTTGTCCGGCGCATGGACTCCGCCGGCGTGAGCGAAGAGTTTATGAAGGCGGCCTCGACACCTCTGGCGCGAAGTGCGTCGACCTGATCCTTCATCAGGGCAATGAGGGGCGAGATGACGATAGCAGTGCCGTCCAAGAGCAGGGCAGGGAGCTGGTAGGTTAGAGACTTCCCTCCCCCGGTGGGCATGAGCGCAAGAAGATCCCTTCCATCGAGGAGAGTCTCGATGATTTCCTCCTGCAGGGGCCTGAAAGACGAGTAGCCAAAGACGCTTGCAAGTAACGACCGAGCATCAAGCCGGCTCGACGTCCCGAGAGCAGGTGGGGCGCTTTGTTGTGACACCATCAGTCGTCCTTTCCGTCACTTTCAATTGGAAACTCGGTGGTCGCCGGATTCAGGCGCGCGAGTAGAGGCGGAAAAGGGTGAATGATGTCAGCCGATACCGTCACTGTAGCATTGTCTATCGCTGACGGCTCAGGGGCAATGTCAAAGGACGGCGACGGAGCGTCTGCTTCATCCGCTCTTTCGAGATTGATGGAAACGAGGTCCGTGGAACGCTCCTTGCACGCCGCTAGACATCACCAAAAGGGGGAGACGTATGACTACTGACGCAACAGGGACCGAGATTTCGCCAGGTTTTAAGAAACTGCTCCAGGAGCCGGCATTCTGTCAGATCGCGACGCTGATGCCGGACGGATCTCCTCAGATCACGCAGGTTTGGGTTGACACCGACGGCCGCCACATTCTGATCAACACGGCAGCCAACCGGCAGAAGGCTCGCAACGTGAAGCGGGACCCACGAGTGGCTGTAAACGTGATCGATCCCAACAATGCCTACAGGCTGGCCTCAGTTCGAGGGCGAGTCGTTGAGGTAACGACAGATGGGGCAGACGAGAACATCGACCGTCTCGCAAAGAAGTACCTCGGGCAGGACAAGTATCCATTCCGGCGGCCGGAGGAACAGCGCGTGATCTTGAAGATACTTCCCGAGCATGTCAACGAGGGAGGGCTCGACTAGACCGAGTAGTCGAAGTTTACTCGCGACGTTCAGCCGGCGAAAAACAGACCCAGCCGGTGACTCGACCGGAGATGCGGGCAGTGAATCGGTCCGAGCGATGCAAGCCCCTGCCCAGCCTGCGAAGAACCAAGAGCCGTGGAGGATGGTCGTGAAGGCAATTGATGCCGGTACCGTACAAATCGATGATCGAACGGTTCCGCGCTTTGGATTTGGTGCAATGCGACTTCCCGGTCCGGGAGTCTGGGGACCTCCGGTCAATCGTCCGGAGGCGATTCGTGTTGTGCGGCGTGCCTACGAGCTGGGAATCCGGGTGATCGATACCGCCTGGTACTACGGTCTCGACGTTGCAAATGGCGTGATCAATGAGGCCCTTCATCCGTATCCGGATGACCTTGTCATCATCACCAAGTTGGGAGGATCGCGGCGTGAGGACGGCTCGTGGCACAGCGACTACAGCGAAGCGGCCCTACGCGCCGGCTGCGAGCGAGACTTGCGTGTGCTTGGTCTCGATTCCATTCCTGTCGTCCATCTACGGTTTATGGATCAACCGGAGGTGACGTTTGAGGAAGCCCTCGACACCATGCTCGCCATGCAGCGTGAAGGGAAAATCCAGCGGATCGGCCTAAGCAACGTGACCCTCGGCCAATTGGAGATTGCGCTGAGAATCACACCAATCGCAACCGTATCCAACCGCTACAGCGTGATCGATCGAGAGTATGAGTCGACTGTGCGAAGGTGTGAACAGGAGCAAATTCCCTTCCTGCCGTTTTTCCCTCTGGCCATTGGGAAGCAAGACGAGATTGAAACAGTCGTCGATATCGCCCGGCGACTCGGTCGGACCCCGGCTCAAGTCGCCCTAGCCTGGCTGCTCGCCCACTCCCCGATCATGCTTCCGATTCCGGGCACGAGTCAGGTCGCGCACCTAGAGGAGAATCTGGCATCCACCGAAATCCAGCTCAGCCTTGAAGACCTCCGGGCCCTCGACGCAATAGCCTCTTAGCCTGGGCATCGATGTTTGCACTCCCTCGTCTTGGCAGCCGCCAGCAATACTTGATCAAGTGTCCTCTAACACTTCGGGCACCACGTTGCCTAGCCACGCGGCGGAGGCTGTCCGGCCACCGCCTTGCCGCCTCACCCACTATCCACCTTGGAACCCGTGCGGAAGGTCACGGTTGACGCCTAGCTTCGGTCGACCAAGGCTTCCGCTTGCTCCGGCAGCCGCCGATCACTCCGCGAGTTAGCGTCGCTGGAGCCGCTCATCTAGCTTTCACCAGGCTAGCTTAGGCTGAACGCATTGGATGGATGTTTAGGCCAAACGTGTACAAGATTCGGAATCGACATCTCCGTCCTTGCAGCTTCTCGACCTATCTCAACCTGGCAATGATCCTCTCGAGGGAGTGTTTCGTCGCTGCCGCCATAATCCCTCCAACTGGCACCATCATAGATTCAAGCCGCGACACTCAAATTGGACCAGTTTTTGGGGCCGGACAGTACGAATCCTCGCCTTGTTTTGGGCGTCGACGGTTAGGGCTTGCTCCGCAAGGTCGAGGGATCGACTCAATCTCGACAGCGGGCCCCGCGAAAAGCGAGACCTCCTCGGTGCCGACCTGGGGCCGCCGGATCAATCGTTGTCTGATTGGTGCGGACCGCCTGGTCACATCACACCTGTTCCACACCCCCATGCTGTGCCCGAATCAGGTCTCCCACCGCCTCGTCGAATGCCAGGTACGCTGGCCCCAGCACCTCTCTAGCGACCCGGTAGGCCTGTTCGTGCTCCACGTGCCTCGGGACATCTGCAGTCGCAAAACGGCGACAGTGGATTTTCGCGAGAGCGGTGCCCGCCGCTCTCAGGATAGCCTCTGGAACGTCTTCATCTGCTCCGAGCCTGATAAGCCCTTCGCGAACGTCTTCGACGTCGCTAGTGGATAGGGCGTCGACCGCCCTGGCACGCTCAGCTACCGGGGCTGACGCGTTCGAGGCCGTCTGGAGAAGACTACGAATCGTCATGGACCCACCGAAGAGTTGGTTGAAGAGCGCCGCTGCCCCACTAGCGTCTACCGGCGTCAGCCGACCGGCCTTGGCTTCTCTGAAGATTCCCTACATGCTCATCAAACTCGTGGCTCGCCGCTGCCGTCAATGCCCAGAGCGGCACCTCGAGAAGGGTACCCAGCCTGTAGTGCAGGTCCCCTAGAGCCCGGGCAGCAGCCCTCTGGACGGTCGCTGGAGCCTCGTCGTCGGAGGCAGCCGTGAGCAGCGCCTCCCGAGCGTCCGGAACGTCGGACAGGCCCAATTCGGCTGCGGCACCCTCACGCCGGCCCGGGGCTTCGGTCCCATCTAGGAGCCGCCGGATCGCCGAGGCAATGCGAGGGCCAGTCAAAGCCCGGCCCTCTCGAAGAGCGCGTTGAGGGCCCGCGCCACGTCCTCGTTTTTGGGGCGGGACAATTGTTTTCGCCCAGTTTCGACGGCACGCCCCACGTCGCTGCCGGCCGCCATCAATGGTTAGGTCTTTTCCACAACATCGCGGTCTCCGGCAGGTAGCACCACCCCATAGCTTACGTGTGAACGGTTCGACGTTAGGCAGAGAGAACTGTTGCGCACGGAGGGCGTCGTATAGGCGACGCCTAACGGGTCCTAGCGGGATCCAGTCAGCCTTCTCGGAACGGGCAACGAAGAGAAGCGGGCTCATCATCTCCGCCTCTGATTCTCCTCCTTGGCCATGCTGGCCACGCGTCTGTCGAACGCCTCGTAGGCGTTACCCGCGAAGAGCGGCGCAATACTATACACTGCATCGTACTGGCCGACAAGCGCAGTCGCCTCGCGCGCGAACCGACGGTGATAGATCTCTGCCAGCCCCTCCGCCCGAGGAATCTAGGGGCCCCGACGCGGGCCTCGGTGGTCGCGGCCGGGTCGCCGACCCTGCCTGCAGCCCGTCGTAGTCCCGGCCTCACGGTGCGCTACGGCCGAAGAGCCCATTGAAGAGGTCCGCGGCCTCCCGTGTGACCGGTTTTGGCAGTTCGATGGTGTAGTGATTTCGGCCGCCTGTCTTGTAGACGTTGAGCCAGGCCTCGACGTCGGACCTCAAGGCCGAAGAGCTGGCGTACGAGACCGCGAAATCCGTTCGGAACAGCCGACTGTGCCCGTACTCTCCGGAATAGGGCACGACGATCTCCAGGGCGTTGGCTCCCGTGATGGAGTGGGTTCCGCCGAGCAGCCCGTAGAGCTGGCCTACGCGCGGGATCATCGCCTCGACCGCTCCAGCTCTCCGAACCTCATTTGCGGCGCCCCGGATGCCGTGCTTTCGAGGCTCCCCCGATACGGTTTGCAGCTTGCATCCGGAAGCTCCTCGTCCCAGATCCGCGCCCTTCGCCGGGGCGTTCAGCTAGGTAGGCTCCATGTTGCAGGCACAGCCAGCCGCGATCAGGGTGCGGCCCTCGAACAGCCGTACATCTCGCGGAAGGCTCACATCCGCAGGGACCGGCGCCCAAAAACGAAGCACCACCGACCTGACCTCACCGGGGACGAGTTTGCCCCCGTCAATGCGTTCGGCTTCGCACCCGAACAGGGTCTCTCCGTCCTGACTGAGCAGCCCGACGATCTCGCAGAGGCCCCTCCAGCCCTCGCGCCGCGGAGCCGCGAAGGCGAGGAGGCTCAATTGCGCCTGTACGCGGAACCCGCTCACGGAAGCCCGCCCGCTCCTCAGTGCCGAGAAGCCGGGTAGGCGGCAGGCGACGCGTTCGCACCGTGGGCGGCGAACCCGGTTAGTGCCAGAGAGAGCAGAGTGTTTGCCGTGAGTGCGTGTCTTAAGGTTCGCATCGGTATGCTCCCAAAGATCGTTTAGGACGAGTGTACGACCAAATCGGTGGAGGCCGCGACCGTCGGGCTTCCGGGCTAGCGCGGGCGACACGCTTGTGGCCAGGTCGAACCGAAAATCCCTCACGCCGCTGAAGACAAGCTGGGCGGCCACCAGCTCTGGGACGTTGGAGCTGAACCGACACTACCAATATGGGGAGTTCTCCTTGGACAAGCCCATGGGGCGCTCGCCTGCCCAGCCACCGCTTTGGACGCACACCTCCCTTACAATCCCATCCTCGAATCGGTCGAGAGTGCCATTTGCTGACTCCCAGCCGGGGGCGGCCTCCGCCGCAGCTCAGGATGGTCGCTTGGCGCACGCTCTAGCCCCATGGAGTGTGTGGAGAGCGAACCCCCTCCTCCCTGCAGTGCCCTTGGGTGGAGGGCGTCCTACGTGACCCAGTGGTAGCGCCCTCCATGCCTTGTGCCCGAACAACCTAGCTGTTGCAGGCCTCGTTAGCCGGGACTAGGAAAAGGGGCTGTGGAAAATGTCTGCCTGGTTCTCTTCCACTCCGAAGCCGGCTGTAACCACGAGATACCGGTGCCCCCGAAAGCGGCACGAAGAGCCTCTCCGCCTCAATGCCGGGGGCTAGCGCGGCAGCGTGACTGAAGTCGTCTTCGGTGGCATGAGCGACCTCCAAACCTTCGAAAGGACGAGGAGCACATATCGCCTTCTCCCGACTTCCTGCCCGCCGTCTTGCCGGAACGCGTTGTCCCTGTCTCTTGGGCGCCTTCCGCAGAACTGCTTTCGGACTAATCTCGATCTGCCGCCCCTCGCGTACCGCTCCGGCTTCACCGATCCGGCTCCGCTTCAAGAGCGGCAAAAGGCACAACTGAAGTTTTGTGCCTTCCCAACAGGCGATTGAGGCTAAGCGCTCCAGCGCTTCGACCGCGGTTTGGCGTCGTGGCCAGAGGGCGATGTGGTGCTCATGGAGGTGCACGAAGTTGAAAGCTGAGGCCGGCTCGTCCGGGTCGCCAGTCAGGAAGCCAAACCCAACATACTCGTCGGGATTGAAGTATCTGCTCACCGCAGACATCACAGAGTCGGCGCGTCGGATGGCCGTGATAGATGACCTCGTCACGCCACGTAGGCTGCGGGTCCGAGCGGATTGTTGGAAACGCAAGTCTCATGGAAGGCGCCATCGCTGAAAAATTTAAGCGGATCCTTGTTGTTTGCAACGAAGGCGGGAAATGTTGTTGCCGCATCTCCCAGTTGGATGGTGTTGCCGCAGATGCGGCAGACGGTCCAGCCGCGGATAAGTAGTGCCACCCTACGGGATCCAATACCGGGAAGTTTGGACCCGTTCGATCAGCCAGGAGCTTCTTTGGCCGAGGTCCCCAACAGCATCGATATCTTCAGGGGAAGGCCTTGTCGAGAACTCACCGTAGGGGTGCGCGTGCGCAAACAACCTGGTCACGTCTCCCGACAGGTCGATGGAGTGGGGGTCAGCTGAAACAATCGCGCTGTCCCCATCATCCAAGCCGACTGCCGCGTGCTCATCCCCGGCCAATCGTGTTCTGCACCCGCAGGCCATAGGTCGAGGGTCGCGTTCTAACCGGATTCTTAGAATCGCCGCCTGACGACTGCGTCGTCGTCACCTGGCTTCACCTCGATGAAGTTGTGGATGTTGTATGGGACGTCTCTCGGGATTATGTCGAAGCCTTGAGGCACGATGACGCGCGAGAGGAAGACTCCGTGATTGCAGTGGCCGCACCACATAGCGCCATATCCTAGCCTGTCAGCCTCATCATTCCCTCGAAACTGCAAGTGCAGCTCCGTGTGTCCGCAGTGAGGGCAGGGCACGTTTGTGATCGCATCCGGCAGCTCGAAGGCCTCTGTGAGCGTGCGCATCCAGTCGCTCCAGCCGCTACTTGTAGTTACCCAGGGCACCGGAAGCTAGCCGCGACGACCTCGTAGCATCCTGGATCGTCAAAGAATATACGATAGTGGTGCAATCCTTCCGGCGGGTCCCGGAGGGCATCAATCAGCGGTGACTCATGCACTTCCACCAGCCGATCGTACGCGCGCAGCTGGTCCACGCGACATTGCAACAGAGTAGTGAAGGTGAAAGCTGCCGGGCCCAAAAAACAAATGTACTCCCAGGCGTACGACCCGTCATCCGTTTCGAAGTCATGTCCAATCCGGAGCGCCCGAGAGTCCAACTCAATCCTCGGCCAGTTCCGAAACTCCTGGGATTTACGCGTCATAGACCAAACCGTGCTGGTATTCATCTCTGGCTGCTCGCATCGGCCGCTGCGCCGGTTATTCGCAACACCGGCGAACCGCCTCGGAGCTCGTTTTTCTCAAGGCGCTCTGTGAGAAGCTCCTCGAGTAGGTCGTTGCCCATGACGTGCCGGGTCGTCAATTGTGCGAGTGGCACGCCTGCGCGGCGGAGGGCGAGGGGCGAGCGCGTGTTTAGCCTGATAGTCTCTCCGTTTCTGAAGATCATGTCCAATTGTGGAACTTTCGATCGGCCCAGAGTTCGTCTCTTAGCCTGGACAAACTCTGGCGATCAAGAATTTCGATCTCGCCCCCATAAGTTCTCTTGATTGAGACCTAAAGCCATGGGCAACAAACGGGATGTGTTTGCATTCAAGGGGGAGCGTCGGACAGACTTGGCTGGAGGGTTCTCACGGATAGGAGCATGTCGAGCACTAGAAGTCGCTACTACCCCACGCATCGCCAGGCGCGGTGGGTACCGTTGATGGTCCTGGCTGTTTGGCTTTCGGCCTTCATCTCTCCGGCTCAGGCCCAATCGGTGGGCGGCCAGGACGCCTGTTTCGCTGCCGGTACCGCTACGAATGCGGTTGTCCGCTTCTACATGGCCATCGATCGTCGCCAGTTTGGATCGGCGTACCAGTGCTTCAGTCCCTCCATGCAAGCTGGGACGAAGTTTTCGAAGTGGAAGCAGCATCTTGCTCCCCAGATCGGTTTGAAGCTTTCCATGGCAGACGACCAGGTACCCAATGGGACACCGGCCACACATGTGGCCGTTGCCTTTGATGCTTTTGACAAGAAGCACGGGAAACTCAGTCTTGTGGCCACCAGTGGCCTCTGGCACGTGGATCCTTCCCACAACCTTCTCCGACCTCAGCTCAAGGTGATCGAAAAGAAGTCGGTCAAGTCGGTATCCAACGCCGATCCAAAGGCCGTCTTCGCCGCACAAAAACTACGCATCCTCAAACATCTGGCGTACCAGGTAACAGGACCTGGCGTCGCGGATGGCGTCTTTCTGACCACCTCTGCCGCCTGCTCCGCCTACTGCCACTCTCAGCAGCTGTGGGTTTACAGCGGCGGCCGGTTGGTTTTTCAGCAGGAGATTAATGATGGGAAAATCATCCCTTGGAAGAACCACCTGGCAATGCAGGTTCGGACCGACACGCCGGGTGCAAAGGGATTCGACACGTACCACGCTTCAGAGCGAACCTTCATCACTTGGTTCTGGACCGACTTTGGGTTTATCCTGCACAGCCGAAAGATCGTCCATTTCTAGTTGAGGTCAATCGCTCCCGGCCGGCCATAGCCTGAGCCCTGCAAACAGGCCCGATCGACAGGCCGGATCGCCTTCGCGTCCCGATGGTGATCGCCGGAACCATTGGCATAACAATTGCGTCGGCAGCGCCCGCTATGACCGAATCGCAAGTTGAACCCGCTGTGTCCGCTCTCACCTCTCTTGTCGAGGAGATCGCTCCAGACGGAAGCTCACTCATACCGTCGATCGAGAAGCTCGAGCCTGAGGAAGTGGCGGAGGAAGCCGGGCTTCGCTACGTCTCCGACGTTATTCCCGGGATACGGCGGCGGCGAGCCGGTAAAGGCTTTGTATACTTCTCACCAAAGGGCGAAAGGCTCCAGGACAGCAAGGTTCTTGATCGGGCCAGAAAGCTGGCCATTCCACCTGCCTGGACCGATGTTTGGATCGCTCCCTCGGCGAATGGCCATATCCAAGCCACAGGTCGAGACGCCCGTGGACGAAAGCAGTATATCTACCATCCGGAGTGGCGCCGCATCCGCGACGAAACGAAGTACCACCGCATGCTGCTCTTCGGGGAGTGTCTTCCCGCTCTGAGACGCAAGGTCGACGAAGACCTCTCCACTCGCGGGATCAGTAGAAAGCGGGTGCTTGCGACTCTGGTGCGGTTACTCGACCACACGGCAATTCGCGTGGGAAATGCGCAGTATGCACGCGAGAACGAGTCGTTTGGCCTCACCACACTCCGTGCCGATCACGTCGATGTGTCCGGCACAGAGCTACGCTTGCACTTTCGAGGTAAAGGCGGGAAGGACATCGGGCTGAAGGTGAGAGACCGGCGTGTGACTTCCATGATCCGCCGCCTCCAAGAGCTTCCGGGACAGGAGCTTTTTAGGTATATCAACGAGCACGGGCAGGTCTGCGGTGTAGATTCCGCCGACGTGAATGAGTACCTTCACGAGGCGACCGGGCAGCCATTTACGGCCAAGGACTTCCGAACCTGGACCGCCAGCGTGCTGGCTGCATCTGTGCTCGCCGAGCTTGGACCGTCGTCCTCGCAGACCCAGCTTAAACGGAACATCAATGAGGCATGTTCCGTGGCGGCTTCGCAGCTAGGCAACACCAAGACGATCTGTCGCAACAGCTATGTGCATCCGGAAGTATTCGAGGCCTACGCAGAGGGCTGGCTACCGGGTGTATGGAAGCAGGGCATCGACGCAGAGGCTCCCGAGAACATCAGCCCTCAGGAGTTCGCCCTGTTGGTCGTGCTGGCGCATGCCGAGAGCCGCCGGCAGACCGAGGCCCTAAAAGCTAGCTAGAGACTCGCTCTATCGCGTACAACCTTCGAGCGCTGCACGCGACAGAGCGGACTAAGCGGAAGGAGCCCGCTTAGACCTCTTAACTACTCACTCCTACTGGCGTCTTGGAGAATGCCTTGATCATCTCTCGGTTGAAGGCCGGGATGTCGCTTGGCTGCCGGCTGCTGACGAGATTGCGATCCACAACTACCTCTTCGTCAACCCACTGCGCTCCGGCGTTTCTCACGTCGTCCTGGATCGTGTGATAGCTGGTCATTCGCTTGCCGCGGGCTAAGCCGCTGGAAATGAGCTCCCAGGGAGCGTGACAGATCACGGCAAACGGCTTGTTCGCGTCATCCATTTGTCGCAGGAATCTTTGGAGGCGCTGATCAACCCGAAGGAAGTCGGCATTCATAGCTCCGCCCGGAAGGAGCACCGCATCGTATGATTCGGCGTTCAGCTCATCCAGAGTCCCGTTGGTTTCGATCTCATCCCCCTTGTCCATATGGTTGAAACCCTGGATGCTCCCCGGCTTCGGACCGAAGATGTCTGCCGCGGCGCCTGCCTCCCGAAGCGCTTTGACCGGTTCGATCAATTCCGCCTGCTCAACGCCATCGCTGGCGATTACGGCTACTCTTACTCCATCCAGCTCGGCCATGTTCGATATCCTCCTCAGAAGTAATGAGAGGAAATCCGCAAGGAACGTGCCCTATTCGCCTTCCTGAGAGAGCTAGTCTCCGCTGTTGTCAGCTCGGCGTCGCCAGTCCTCCGGAATCATCGTCTCAAGGACATCGTCGACCGAGACCACTCCAATGAGCCGGTCCTCATCGTCCACCACGGGCAGTGAGATGAGATTGTAGTCCGCCATCATCAGCGCCACTTCGGTGAAGTCGTCATCCACCTCGGCGCGAGCAGGAACCAGCTCCAACGTCTCGGCAACCTTGCCGTCACTTGGCGCCTTCAAGAGTTGGGAGACGGATGTCTGACCTATCAGGCGGTCGTTAGGATCGGTGAGATAGAGGGTGCTGAGTGGGGTGGCCGCCTCGGCAATCGCATGCAGCGCATCCTTGACCGATGCGTCATCCCGCACAGCCACCAATTCGGGGTTCATGAGCCCCCCGGCTGTATTGGGGTTGTAGGCCAGAAGGCTCCGAACTCTGGCGAGCTGAACGGGCGATAGCCGGTTGAGTATGGAAGTCCGGCGGTCCTGCGGAAGATCCGTAATGAGATCTGCGGCATCGTCCGGCGCCATGCTATCGAGGATTTCCGCGGCATCGACATCCGATCGGTTCTCCAAAAACTCGATCTGATGCTCCGTGTCAAGCTCTTCGAAGACGTCTGCCTCAAGCTCAGGGTCCCCGTGGACCGCCGTGATGATCTCCTCACCCTCCTCATGAGACGCGGCTTCGACTAGATCTGCGATTTGGGCAGGATGAAGGCGCTCCAAGCGGCGTAACGGCAATCTCAATTTGGAAGTGGGCACGTGGCTTACGAAGGGCTCAATCCGACTCCAGTCGAGCGTCAGCTTACTTTCCTTCGACGGGCGATGAAGAGCGCGATCCCAGATGCTTCTGCTCTCGATGTCGATGCCTATGACGCGCCACGCCTCGTCAACGAACCCCAGCTCGATATCGTCCGCCCGGATCAGCCGTCCGGCCTCTACGTTGATAAGGCGGTGCCGCAGAATATCGTTGCGCAGAAGCACTTCGCCTTCTCGGCGCTCGAACCTAAGCAGGTTTACCGTGTCCCCCGTTAGCCGGACGCTACTAGGCCGAAGCTCCGCCACCTGGTCCATGGGAATGAATACCTTTCGTCCGCCGATACGGGCCTGCAGTCCTGTGACTGGAGGGTATCCGTCTGAACCCAAGCGCACGATGACATCGTCCACTTTGCCAAAGGTTTCGCCTCGACGGTCAACCAGAGGGCTCTTCGTTATCTCGGTAAGGCAAACCTTAGCAGCGGTAGGGGAGCTGATCAAGTCGTTGGCTCTCGATGGCGAACCGACGCGAGTGCCCATGATCCGTGACTAAAGATCGAGTACCGAGCGGCGGTTGAAGTTTTCTCCGTTTCGACAAACACGCTAAATGATTCTATTGGTCCCACAAAAGTACGGGAGACTCCTGACCGATTGGGCTGACATGCACTACAAAGAATAGTGCCCCGATGTCGAGAACAACAACTAGGAATTGGAGGTTGAGCCGGCCAATGGCTAAGAAGCCTACCGGAACCTCTCACCCAGAACAGGAGCCAGCCGATTCCGCCGACCGACCGTCTCTCAAGGATATGGTCGCATCCGAGCACCATCTCTACGAGCTGCTGGTTCACAGCATCCGTGACTATGCAATATTCCTGCTCGACCCCAACGGGAACATCAGAACCTGGAATGCCGGGGCGGAGCGCATCAAGGGTTACAAGCCGGAGGAGATCCTCGGCCGTCATTTCTCGATCTTCTATCCGGTCGAAGCGCTTCTGGCCGGGAGGCCGGAATATCTCCTGGGTTTAGCGGCCACAAATGGCAGTAGTGAAGACGAAGGATGGAGGCTGCGAAAGAACGGCGAGCGTTTTTGGGCAGGGATTGTTATCACTGCGCTGCACGATAGCGATGGCCGGGTGATTGGTTATGCAAAGGTAACGCGTGACCTAACGGAGAGGAAGCTGGCGGAAGCGCAACGCGATGAGCTGTACGAACAGGAACGGCTGGCGCGCGTAGAGGCAGAGACAGCGATCAGCCAGCTACGACGTGTTCAGAGTATTACTGAGACGGCCTTGCTTCATCTCGATCTCGATGAGATGCTTGGCGATCTGTTGGATAAGGTGCGGGAAATCCTCGGCGCAGACACGGCCGCCGTGCTCCTTAAGGAGCCCGATTCCAAGTGGCTCAAAGCTCGCGCGGCTAAGGGGGTTGAGGAGGAGGTCGAGCAAAACGTTAGGATCCCCTTAGGCCGTGGTTTTGCCGGCACCATCGCTGCAACTCGAAAGCCGCTAATCCTGGAGGACGTTGAGCACAGCCTGGTTCTGAACCCGATTCTTCGGGAGAAGGGAGTGCGGTCACTTCTCGGAGTGCCACTGCTGTCAAAGGGCAAGGTCACGTGGCGTACTGCACGTTGGCAGTCTGCAACCACGCACCTTCACGGAGTCGGAAGCCCAGTTCTTGCAAATTGTGGCCGACCGTGTTGCCCTGGCCATCGACCATGCCACTCTCGTGGAGGTTGCCCAAGCGGCCACCCAAAAGGCGGATGTAGCTGAGGCGGCGCTTCAGATGCGGGATGAGTTCCTATCAGTCGCCGCTCACGAGCTCAAGACGCCCATGACCAGTCTTCGACTGGCGATCGACGTTCTGGGACGAAGCCTGAGCCAGGACAAGACGCCTGATGTCCAACGCCTCAAGAGCATCACGGATTCCATTGATCGCCAGACGAACCGACTCTCTCGACTGATCAGCCAGCTGCTGGAAACGGTGCGGCTTCAGGAAGACCGTCTCGAGCTAAATCGGTCGCACGTTGATCTCGTGGGACTTGTCGATGAAATGATCCAACAGTCAAGGCATCGCCCCGATGCTCCAGCCATAACAGTGTCCATGCCGGAGACTCTGGATGCCTTTGTGGATCCTCTCCGCTTCGAGCAGGTGCTGGCCAACCTCTTGGACAATGCCATTAAATTCAGCCCAGATGGCGGCGTTATTGAAGTGGAGATGAGTGAAGCAGTCCCTGGCAGAGTCAGATTGGTCGTGCAGGATCACGGCCTCGGAGTGCCTCCGGACAAGCGTGATCAGCTCTTCTCACGCTTCTATCAGGCCCACGGTAGCGATTTCCGCTCTGGTATGGGCCTCGGCCTCTACATCAGCCGCCAGATCGTCGAGCACCACGAAGGCACCATTGTGGCCCTGTTTCCCGAGACGGGCGGGACCAGGATGGTTATCGAGATGCCCATCGCCGATGATTCGGGTTATGCTGATGATACGGCGTCTGCAACCTTCGGCGATCCACCTACGACAGTCGGGTAAATACCGACGCAGGGCGAGACCCAATCGAAGGATAACCATCGTGCCCGGCAATCCCACTCTTTGTGAGGTGCCAGTGAAGCACTCGCCGTCCTCCAAGTGAAGGCTCTCGTCCTAAGCGGTGGAAAGGGCAAGCGTCTCCGTCCGCTCACCTACACGGGAGCGAAGCAGCTTGTTCCCCTCGCCAACAAACCTGTCCTCTTCTACGTGCTCGAGGACATCGTGGCGTCAGGCATCACAGATATTGGGATCGTCGTAGGGGACACGGCGGATCAAATTCGCCGGGCAGTGGGTGATGGCTCCTCGTTCGGCGCCGCCGTGACATACATTCCGCAGGAGGAGCCTGCGGGTCTGGCGCATGCCGTGAAAATCGCCCGTACCTATATCGGAGAGAATCGCTTCGTCATGTACCTCGGTGACAACTTCATCCAGAACGGGATCTCCGCCTTTGTATCCGCATTTCGAGACACTGCAGACGATGCTAATCTCCTTCTCTATAAAGTGCCTAACCCGGAGCAGTTTGGAGTCGCCGAGATGGAGAACGGGAGGATCGTTAGTCTTCAAGAGAAGCCATCGCATCCGAGAAGCAACCTGGCTCTCGTTGGCATCTACTTCTTCAGCCCGGCAATTTTCGAAGCCGTCGAGATGATTACGCCATCCACCAGAGGGGAGCTGGAGATCACGGATGCCATTTCCTGGCTCATCAGCCGGGGCGCGGTTGTTCGGGCAGGCCAACTCTGCGGATGGTGGATCGACACGGGCAAGATGGCGGATCTGTTGGAAGCCAACCGGTTGGTGTTGGAAGATGTCAGGCGAGAGGTCTTGGGCGAGGTGAGTCCCGACTGCACCATTCAAGGGAACGTTGTGGTCTGTCGAGGCGCCAAGGTCTCCTCCAGCACTCTGCGCGGTCCCCTCATCGTCGGGTCGAACACCACGATTGATCGCAGCTACATTGGGCCATTTACCGCGATTGGTCCAAATTGTCAGATTTTCGGTAGCGAGATCGAACATTCAATCGTGATGGAGCGAACTCGCATCCACGACGTCCCGCACCGGATAGAAGATTCCCTTATCGGTCGCGACGTCGAGCTGACCCGCTCTCCAGCCCAGCCCATCGCCTACAAGATGATGCTCGGCGATCACAGTCGTGTCGGGATCATTTGACACGTTGGCTGGAGCTTGCGATGCTAAAGGCTCATCCCCGTCGATAGATGGCGAAGCTAAGGATGTGCCGGTTACGGCGATTGATCCGTCCGTGAGTCCAGCCGGCCAGGGTGTTCCAGTGGCAGGCGTGTCCCGGACCACAGACCAAGACCAGCCGCCGGACGTTGGCGCGGCTGAGCATCGACAGTAGGCCTGACCTTTGTCGTGCCGTCGGGGCGAATAGCAGGGTTTTCTTCGGCTGCAAAGGCGCAAGGCTGTCGATGGAAGGATCCGCCGAGATCACAACGGTGGGTCTGGTAGCCGCCACAGCCGCCTGCGCCCTAGCCACCTCGTTCTTGCTAACCGACATGCTCAGCAGTCCGGCAATCTGAAGCAAGACGCTCATCGCCAGAAGCCCGACAAAAGAGTACTCCGCAACCCGTGGACGCCAGCCTATCGACGTGACGCTTCTCAGCTCTTGGCGTAGCTTGAAAGCCAGAAGAATGAGCACGGGGTAGACGAAGACCAGATATCGCGGGCCCCACTGCGGACCGCCGAAATCACTTGCGCTCACAGCGATTCCCAGGACCCCAAGCATCCCCAGAATCCAGAGAGCTGTCTGATTGCGTGAATCTTTGGATGTCGGCCTGAGAACGACGATTGACCATACGCCCCAAATCCCCAACGGACAGTATGCGATGGGATTCTCCGACGCAAACGTAAAGTGACCGAGGATAAAGACGGTATAGGCAACGGCCACGATCAGCGAGCCGGCGGGAACGGCGATGGCGTTAAGTGTGGGCTTCCAGAAGTGAAAGACAGCGATCATAGCCGAGAAGCCCAAGAGGATGGCTGTGGCGGGGCCGCCATACGCAAGCCATTGAAGCCGATGGAGCTTGCTGTTCGTCGCTCCAGCCGCAATAGCACTTCGCCCCGGTGCGACGTGGGTTAGGCCAAGAGCCAGGGGTTCCGGATGGAAGAGAAGGATGGCGCCAATGGCAGAGCCCATGAGAGCTCCGGTGACCAAACACAGCTTGAAAACCTCGCACTTCCTAAAGAGAATCGGCAGCAGAACGAGAGAGATGATCGCCGGGATCAGCATCTCCCTGCGCATCAGAGCTGCAGATATATAAAGGAACCCGACTGGAACGGCGATCCATAATTGGAGCTTTTCCCTTGAGGCGGCGCGGAGGAGAAGCGTTAATCCACCCAGCAGGAGTGCAACTCCCCAGGCATGCTCCCAAAAGGAGATTGCGTAGAAAAGAAGCGGGCTGGAGACGACGGTCGTGATCAAAAGCAGCGCACGATTGCCACGCAGCCCGATGAGGGAGGCCAGCTCCATCTGGGCGAGCATCAACATACCCGTCGCCAGGATCGATGGCGCGATTAGTCCCGCACTCCCGAACAGGGCGAGAAACAGCGCACCGATGTACTCAAAGGGCAGCGAATAGCCGGCGTAGTCGTGACCGTTGTACCAACCGGTCAGCGGCAACGTGTACTTTCCAGATGGATCGAACCGATGAAAGGGATAGGAGATCGAAGAATTCAGCGGGTGATGGGCAAGGCTGAGCGAAGCCAGGTACTTGATATCACCGTCGATGGAGTAGAAATCCGTGAAGTGGCCCATCCTCAATGCCAGCATCACGAGAGCCACGATGACTCCGGCGATCGAGGCGTAGCAGATAAAAGGCTCGCTTCGCAGCAGGCTCAGCCCCCATTTCAGGCCATGGGCTGATTCCCTTCCCCGCGAAAGGGACTGACTCATCTCCATAAAGTGATGTGCTCCGGCTCCGCACCCGTCGCCATAGGAGCCTTGGAACCGTAACCTGCCCCTGTGCCAATGCGAAGCCGTCGCTCTCCGTCTGCCACCAAGGCGCAGGGACAAACGGTCCGCCCGTCGATTCATCCTGCGCCCGGCTCACGAGGGCATCCCTTGCGACGTTTCCTCGTCGCCCATGTTGTCAGCCAGGTCGTTCCGTTGCTCTCGAGAGACGCTTTTGGCGTCCGGAAGCGTAGGCAATCAATAGCGCACAGGGGTCCGTTTTGGCCTATACTCAACAAAGAGTTGTCAAAATGATCGCGCTGTGAGGGATCGAATGTTCCTGTCGAATAAACTCCGTTTGAGACTCCTGGCCGTGACCATCACGGTCCTCATGTGTGCGGGCCTCTGGCTGGTGGGTACATCTGCCACTGCTGCGAAGCAGACGACTGCTACGACTTGCGCAACGTGCCCCCAGATCCAGCATGTTGTCATCATCGTGAAAGAGAACCACTCCTTCGACAACATCTTTGGACAGTTTCCTGGAGCCAACGGAACGAACGTCGCTCAGGAAGGGACGAACTCGGTTCTGATGGGCGACACCCCTGACGAGCTTCCCGCCGACCTTCCCCACTCCAGCAGTGCGGCCCTCGAGGGGGTCAATGGCGGAAAGATGAACGACTTTTACAAGTTGAACGGATCCAACGAAAACGGTCAGGACGTGTCAGATTCGGAGTACGAAGGCTGGCAGATCCCCGATTACTATCAGTACGCCTCTCAGTTTGGGCTGGCAGACAACTTCTTCTCGTCGGTCATGGGGCCCAGCTTTCCCAACCACCTGGCCCTCATTCAGGGCAACTCCGACCACGTGATAGGCGATCCACATGGCCCAAAGACCTCGAACGCGTGGGACTGTAGCGCTGCGTCATCCGTCTATGTGGACACGTATGTCAACGGTAAGACCGAGAAGGCCTATCCATGCTTCGGTCCGAAGAACTCGGTTACGGCGGCCTCAGCCACCTTGACGGACGAAGCGAATGAGGCAGGCGTCAGCTGGAAGTACTATGCGCCTACGTCGAGCCAGGCTGGCTTTATCTGGACGACTCTGGCTGCGATCAACCACATCTACCACTCTTCCCAGTACGCCACAAACGTCGTGCCATCCGGCAACTTTATATCCGACGTAAACAGCGGGAACCTTCCGGCGATCAGCTATGTGATTCCCAACTTGCCTCAAAGCGAGCACCCTCCTCAGAGCATGTGTGTGGGGGAGAACTGGACGGTTCAACAGATCAATGCCATCGGCCAGTCGCAGTACTGGGACCACACGGTTATCATTGTGCTTTGGGATGACTTCGGTGGCTTTTACGACCATGTCCGACCACCTCAGCTGTCGAAATATACGCTCGGCCCCCGAGTCCCGATGTTGATGATCTCGCCCTACAGCAAGCCGGGATTCATCGATCATAGCCAGTACGATGTCCGCTCGGTACTCAAATTCGCTGAGCACACGTTCAACCTTCCCCACGTGGCCGAGTTTGATCGAACGGTCAATGGCCTCTCGAACATGCTCAACCTGACCGCAGGTTCGACCCCTCAGCCCTACACGGCTCCGCCAACCCAGACCTGCGCCGCCGGAAGCTCGAACGTTGCGCCCGCCACAGTTCGCGATCTCCTCAGCTCAGGCGACTAACACCCCTTCAACAACGCCCTTAGCCTGAATACCTCGCTCCCGCTCCGCGAGGCCCAATGTAGCTCGGGTTATCCGTGGCCCTCAGCGGGTGATCGGCCTCGGCAACTCCGCCCTTGAACTGCAATGCAGACGCAGTCGCCGACAGCCAATGTAGCCTGAGGTTTATCCCGCCGCGCCCCGGATGTTTGACATTCCCCACGGCCCGACAGCCGATCAATCGGCCGATCGCTATTGCGTGCCTGGTCTTGCGCGCATGGCGTAGGCAGGGACGACGTGTAGGGGCTCGCCGAGACACAGGTACGGTCGTTCGGCATCATGGGCACCTTGCCGCTGGGACTAGCTGGTCCGGGTGTACACGGCGTAGCTGAGGCTGTTCTTCACGCGGCCGACCCTGGTGTGACTCCAGCCTGAGTAGCCGTTCCACCGACAACCAATACGTGGGTCGCAAACCATCGTCACGGACTGGGCTAGCCGCTTCATCCGGATTCGATGCATCAGCTTCGTCAGATCCTGCTGGCTGGACGCGTAAAGCATCGAGTGGTCGGAATACATTGGCGCCAGCATGTCGATCAATGAGGAGGCGGAAACGATGACGTGCGGTCGCAGCTTCTCGATCCGAGTGATGGTGGTTGCCGCGAGCTCCTGCTTGACCAACAGCTCAGTCACACCGAGGCCTTGCATGAAGAAGCTCAAGGCCAATATGACGACGAAGCTGTAGTTGAAAATCCGGTGCCGAAGTGCTCCACGCAGCCCGGAGAGCAACTCTTGTCTTGCCCTCAGAGCAAGTAGCACAAGCAGCGGAAAGACGAATAGAAGATACCTCGGCCCCCATTGAGCTCCTCCGGAGTCGTACTCCGCGAAGATCACCGCCAACGTCCCGAACGCTGCAACGCTCCAGAGAGCCATGACGGTCCGCTGCTCTTCCCGGACCTTGGGAAGAAACAGCACGGCCCAGATCCCCAGGACGGCAAGGGGGCAAAACGTCAAAGGGTTTTCATCGGCAAATGTGAAGTGCGTCATCAGCTCCGCGATCAAAGCGATGCCGGTGACCAGCGCTCCCACGGCGGCAATGACCGGAAGCCATGATGGACGGAAGCGTCTCGCCTGCAGAAGCGCCAAGGTGCTCAAGGCAAAAATCAGAGTGCCGTAGCTGCCGCGCGTTAGCCACTCGAGCTTCTCGATCATCGTCACTCCCGCCTTGATGCCGATGCCGCCTCTTCCGGGCGCGAGGTGAGTGAGGCCGAATGCCAAAGGCTCAGGATGAAGCAGCAGGACGAGGCTGATGGGGAGGAATGTTGTCATCGCGGCCACAACTGATACCCCGGCGTTTCGCCGATTCGAAAAGACCAGAGGGACGATAATCAGCGCCACGGCAGCCGGTAGGAGAACGTCGCGTCGCATGAGACCTGCCGAAGCGAACAGTGCTCCGATAGGTAGACCCCACAATGCGCTTCTCTCCTCGTTAGAAGATGCTGTCTTGAGGAGCAAGAGGAAGCCGGCGAGAAGAGAGCTACTCCCCAGGAGTGCTCCCAAAACGAGATCGCGTAGAACAACAGTGGAGTCGCTGCGACCGTGACTACGATACTCAGCAGGCGACAGCTCCGAAGCCCGATCATCTTGGCAAGCTCAAACTGGATGAAAAGGATGGCGACGGTTGCCACGATCGATGGGAGGACAAGACCAGCGCTACCGAAGAGCGCCAGACTGAAACCTGCCAGGTACTCGAACAGAAGGGAGTAGCCGGCATAGTCGTGGCCGTGATACCAACCAGTCAGCGGCAGACTGTAATGGCCAGCTGGATCGAAGTGAGCTGCGGGATAGGGGATCGAGGGATTGAACGGATGGTGCGATATGGCGAGAGCTGCCAGGTACTTTACATCTCCGTCGACGGAGTAGAAGTCGGTGAAGCGCTGCAGCCCTAGGGCCAAGGCCAGAAGCACGACGGTTGTTAAGCCGATGAGTAGGTAGGCGGCCCCCCGATCGTTTACACGCGGCAGCACACTGACTGAACCGCCGTGTGGGCGCGGGACTGCCAAGCCCGCCCGGCGAGACACTTCCATGGACTTCTGATAGCGGTCTCGGACCCGGCCTCAATAGGAGGAAGAGGCTTTGGCGCCTGGAAGCGCTGGGCCTTTAGTCGTGCACCAAGGCCACTTTGCCCTATACTCAGCAAAGAGTTGTCAGAGTGATCGCACTGTGAGGCGTTCAATGTTCCTGTCGAATGAGCTCCGTTTGAGACTCCTGGCCGTGGCAATCACGGTCCTTATGTGTGCGGGTCTCTGGCTGGTGGGTACTTCTGCCACTGCTGCAAAGCAGACGCCTGCTACGACTTGCGCAACGTGCCCCCAGATCCAGCATGTTGTCATCATCGTGAAAGAGAACCACTCCTTCGACAACATTTTTGGTCAGTTCCCTGGAGCCAATGGAACGAACGTCGCTCAGGAAGGGACGAATTCCGTTCTGATGGGGATACTCCTGATGAGCTCCCTGCCGACCTGCCTCCACTCCAGCAGTGCCGCTCTTGAGGGAGTCAACGGCGGCAAGATGAACGACTTTTACAAATTGAACGGATCCAACGAAAACGGTCAGGACGTATCCGATTCCGAGTATGAGGGGTGGCAAATCCCCGATTACTATCAGTACGCCTCGCAGTATGCGCTGGCGGACCACTTCTTCTCCACGGTTATGGGGCCGAGCTTTCCCAACCACCTGGCCCTCATTCAGGGCAATGCAGACCACGTGATAGGCAATCCCCACGGTCCGGAGGGCTTTAACACGTGGGGCTGTAGCGCCGCTCATCCGTCTATGTGGACACCTATAACAACGGTAAGACCAAGAAGGTCTATCCGTGCTTTGGTCCCAAGAATGCCGTCACAGCCGCCTCAGCCACCTTGACCGACGAGGCCGATCAGGCCCACGTCAGCTGGAAGTACTATTCGCCCACGTCCAACCAGGCGGGTTTCATCTGGACGTCTCTAGGCTGCCATCAACCACATCTATAACTCACCTGAGTACAAGACAAACGTTGTGCCAACCAGCAACTTTCTTGCCGATGTAAAGCGGCCCGAACCTGCCTGCAATCAGCTACGTGATTCCTAACTTCCCTCAAAGCGAGCACCCTCCACAGAGCATGTGCGCCGGCGAAAACTGGACGGTTCAGCAGATCAACGCTATCGGCGAGTCACAGTACTGGGACCACACGGTCATCATTCTGCTCTGGGATGACTTCGGCGGCTTTTATGACCATGTTCCACCGCCTCAACTGTCGAAATATGCGCTTGGACCACGAGTCCCGATGTTGATGATCTCGCCTTACAGCAAGCCGGGATTCGTCGATCATAGCCAGTACGACTTCCGCTCTGTTCTCAAATTCGCGGAGCACACGTTCAATCTTCCCCACGTGGCGGAGTTCGATCGAAGTGTCAAGGGCATCTCCAACATGCTCAACCTGACGGCAGGTTCCACCCCTCAGCCCTACACACCTCCGCCGGCCTAAACATGCGCCTCCGGAAGCTCGAACGTTACCCCCGCCGCACTCCACGACCTCCTCAACTCAGGCGACTAACACTCGGTCTACCATCCACACGCCAGCATCCAAGACGCTTACAGGTCTCGGCGCTGCTCCTGTATCGCCTCGACGGCTGAGACTCCCTCCGGCCACAACGATCCGATGTCGCGGGCTAGATCCTCCATCTCAGCAAGCCACTGCCCCGCGCTGATCGGCGGCTCCCTGTCATCAGGCGGCAGGAGGCGCTCAACCGGCGGGCTATGGTACGTGGTCTCCTTCTGGGCAGGCATCAGTTGTTACCTCTGTTGTAGCGTCAGTCTATTCTGCTGGATGGGCAACCAGGATGTCGCGGGTGATCTCGATGTGACCCAGATGCTGGGCCAGCTCCTCCAGGACGTGCAGCAGTACGTTGCCTTGCGTCGGCTCAGGACCCGGCAGACCTCTATATGGCCTTTCGGCCGGCTGCTGGAGCTGAGTGTTGAACCTCGCTTCTGCCATGTCCGCTCGGAATTGTTCCTTGGCCTTGTCGACCTTGGCTGCTAGATCTGCCACTGTCCCCTGCGCCACAAACTCCGCCGGTCTGTCCCGATGAATCTCTCGTCCTGCAACCACCTGACCGCCCCAAAACTCCATCACTCCAAGGCAGTGCGTCACGATGGCGTAAGGACTGTTGGCGCCTTCCAGCGCGGGTCGTAGATTGACGCGATCATCCCCGAGATCCTTCAGGATCGACATCATCTCGTCGAGCTTCAGATCGACATAGTGCCTTACGACGTCGACTTCAGGTGCCATATCCACACTCCATCTTGGCTCTTCCGTCCTCACGCCGGTTCGAGGTGAGGGGGTCCGCGCTCCCGACCGTGAAGCCCTCACTCCGGGCTCCGATGCCTGCAGGGCTGCAGCGTCGATCTGAACCGGGTACCCTGCCCGCAGGGCTGCCACCGTGGAGGGAGGTGTGATGACCCGGGCTGATCCAACGCGAGGCCTCCGCCGGTGACGCTGATATCCGTCATAGGTCCAGACCGCCACGTGATCTTGCACCACGACCGCTGGCCCGTCCTCCAGCATGACGAACGTTCCGTCAGGCAGCTCACTCCATGCCATGTCGTGGAGGCGGCGACGGTGAGTGCCTGGCCAGAGCCTTTCGCCGTGCATCTGCCGGTTCATCTGGGAGGCCGAAGGCAGATCCACTCCGAGCCCTTCAGACCAGGCAGAGCGAAAGGCATTGTACGCCCCTCGACGGCATTCGGCACAGGGACGGTGGCCGGCCGAAAATGATACCGCCTCGTCGTGAAAGAAGAGGTAGGTGTATCGATGCGGCTCCCACTGCTGCCGCCATCGTCCACGGAACTCGAGAGCGCAGGTGATCCAGAGGTAGGTGGCGTGAAATCGCACGATGTCTCGGTCGCGGTGAAGGATCCCACGATTGCCCATCCAGGCGCCCCGCAGCGGGATGGCCACGATGTCCCCGATTGGAGTCACACGGTTCCTAGCAGGCGACGGAGGATCGTTGCTCATATCTTTGCGGTCAAGATTCACTCCGCTGCAAGACTTCTCGATTATCCGCCCACAACTGCCCTACCCTCGCAATCCCCTGGCCCATCCTCGGTCACCCCGCCGTAGGCACAACGTCTCGCCCCAACGTAGGGGCAGAATTCATTCTGCTACCGGCTCACGTGCACTACCCCGGTCCGAACCCCGATCACACGTCCCGATCGGGGCTCTCCCATGGGCGAAGATAACTCCTCGACAACCGGCGCCGCCGCCTCGGCCCCACCTACCCGCGATCTGACGACAACCGTCACATCGGCAACACACCTTGAGCCGGTCGAAGAATCCATCCCTGGCTCGAAGCATTCACTCCGCACGCCGCTGCCATCGCCTCCCGTATCCGCTCGGCTACCTTCTCCTTACAGAGAGCTATCACGCTCCCTCCGAACCCACCACCAACTAGTCGTGCTCCTAGGCAGCCGTCCACGTGCATGGCCGCTCTCACGACGGCATCCACCACCTCGGTTGACACCTCATAGTCCCGCCTTAGGGACTCGTGACTCGAAGAGATAAGCCGTCCGAGTTCTACCGCGTCTCCTTTCTTCAAGGCCCCCGCTGCCTCAACAACCCGCTCAGTCTCAAGCGACAGATGGCGTGCTCGCTTCCGAAGCGTTCTATCTTCGATCTCCCGCCAACTCTCACCGATCTGCTGACAGCTTCGCACTCCAAGCTGGCGAAGCACTTCCTCGGCTTCGTGCCGTCTCGTGCGATAGCCTTCCCCTCCAATATCGTGCGGCGTGCCCGTATTGACGGCGACGAGGACGATGTCCGTCCACGGCCAGGCAACAAACTCGGCGGACTTAGCTGCCGCGTCGAAGATAAGCACGGAGGACTGACGGGACGCCACGACCGCCCACTGATCCATGTCTCCACAGGGGATTCCGGCAATCTCCCGTTCGGCCCGAATCGCCAGCTGAATCAATTCCCGACTCGTAACTGAGATGCCGGCTGCGTTGAGACGAGCCATCAGGGTCGCACAAACCACGGCTGCGGATGAGCTAAGGCCGGCTCCCTCCGGCAAATCTCCTGCGATGGCGATTTCGGTGGCCGAACTGTCGCCTGTTACCTCTGCGGCAGCCAGGCAGGCGGCAAACACTCTGTCTCCGATGTCCCGGTTCATGCTGGGCTCAGCGCGTTCCACCACCCTGTCGCGGCTGATCACTCGCCACCTTCCATCCTTCGATGTCCTCGTCGCGGCGGCAACCTTCAGATCCACCGCCATGCAGGCAATCTTGCCTCCGGCGTAGTCAACGTGCTCGCCAACCAGCGTCACGCGGCCAGGGGCTATGCCGCTTGTGATCGGATGCCCTTCACCGAAGACACTCTCGAGCTCTTCAGCGGCCCGATCTTCGAGGTTAGAGGGAATGCCGGTGGCGACCGGCCTTTCGTTCAGCATGGTTCAAGCCTAGCGCCTCGGCGATGGGCGAGCGAGCCAGGTCTCGTATGCCTTGGTGATGTTTGGAAGGGGTTGCTCCTTCGCGAGACATTAGACAAGGCACACCAATCCAAGTAGACTGACAAAGTGCCCAGAAGCTTGGCGCAAAGGAAACAAGATGCGGTTGCTGCCCTTTGTCAGTCTCTTCCGAAGCTCGAATCATCTCATCCGGCGCCTCGCTCCGGTGTTTTTGCTCATGGGACTTATGCTCGTCCCTGCAACCGCCAGCGCCCAACAGCGCGGCCACATCTCGAGGGATTTTCAACGACGCACGCGGTTGCATTAACTACAAGACGCAGCTGCCCTCCGTTAAAGGAACCGGATTCGTCGTGTACAGTCCGGCCAGTGCGGCCGGCGTCGCCCGTACGGTGGCAGCGACCATCAAGACGAAGAACATCCTGGGGGTCTACGAGCGGGGCCTTCACATTCCCTCGTTGCTGCAGCCCGGCCAGAGTGGTCCCTTCGCAGTGTTTGTCGATCCGTTACTGCTCCAGGAGACACACGGGAAAGCCGATGGCGAGACAGCGCGGCTCTGCCAGCACCTCACCTGGGCCTCCGTGGCGGTTGACGGTACTCGCACGGGCAATGCCCTGTCTGCGATCGTGTATCACGAGCTGTTCCACGCGGCGCAGTTTGCGGAGATCAAGTTAGCGCCCACCTTCGACAACTGGTGGTTTGAAGCCTCGGCCACGGCCGCCGAGTCCTGGTTTGGCTCGCAAGATCATGCGAAGTATGCCCACTACGTTACCGGCGATCCCACCATGCCGATGGACACGTTCGGGATGGGCCACGAATACGGCGCCTATCTGTTCGTCCAATCGGTCCTGAAGTCGTCGACCATGCCGACCTCCGCGGGTTGGGCATTTCTCCAGGCTTCCATCGAGGATGTGGTCGCGCACAAACCGAACTGGGACGATGGATTGGACCAGGCCCTTGAGGCGCTTCCACCCAGCCCACCCTGTCCGTCCCCGACGACTCTCTTGGGATGCGATGTCGCCTCCTTTTGGGCAGACGAGACGAATCCAACGCCGCGATTCGGCCCAGCTCCCAAGTTCAACTTTCCTGAGGTAATCAAGGCGGAGTCGGAAAGCATTAAATTCCCTTCTGCCAAGCAGTTCGGCGCGAATCTCATCTCCCTCAAACCGGCGAGCGACAAAAACAAGATGGAGGTGATCATTCCATCTGTGCCTTCCGGAATGGAAGTTTGGGTCAACCTCGGCGGTGGTGAGCTAAAGCGAGTCGGGCATGGGCAGGACTTCGACGAGACTTTTTGCCGCGGTGGCGAGCAGGGGCCTGGAACCTATCCCCTGCCGAAGACCGGTGACGTGCGGATAGCATCAACCACGACGGGCAGCGACTCGCCGCCTGAGCTCGAGGTCAAGGCTCTCGCCAGCGCCGACAAGTGCCAGCAAGCGGGCATCACCATGTTTCAGCACAGCGTGAACGATGGCAGGACACCGGCGGCCACCTTCGAATCGGCAGCCTGCAGCCGCCCTGCGGCCGGCAAGACCGGTGTGTTCAAGGCAAAAGCGACATCAGGGCCGTACACGCTGCGCGTGACCATTCAAGGCTTCGACGGCTTTAAGACGTACCACCTTCACTACCAGGCCACCAACCCCACCTTCGTGGTCGACGGGCCGGGTGGGCCGTTCTCGAACACTTACTGGCCCGGCGGAACGCCTCCCAGCCAGGGTGGAGCAATCACGTTTTCCAACAATGGATTGGTGATGGGACTTGGTTTCATCGACGCCTTCGACTCGACCTTTTCAGACGACATCGTCCTGGCCGGCACGCTGGCCTGTAATTACTCCAACCACTAAGCGAGTGTAGGGAAGGGAGCCGGGCAACCGGCTCCGTCCCCTCGCCGGACTGCAATCCGGTGGTTCCATCCCCTGTCGTCACGAGCCGGCACAAGGTCCGTCGGCTCACGTCACCTCGTCTGCTTGCACCCGACGTCCCAATCCGACCTCTCATCATGCCGTGGCACCAGGCCGCCACGTTCGCTCCGTTGCTGCGAACCATCTTCTCGTTGACCGCCTACCATCACCCAGAGGCACAACGGCTCGACCCATCGTAGGGGCAGAATTCATTCTGCTACGGCCCACGTGCGCTGCTGGCGCCGCGAACCCCAATCACACGTCTCGATCGGGGCTCTCCGTGGTCGAACAAAATAACTGACTGACTTAACATTCAACGCGAATCCGCGATGCTGAACTTGTCTCACGAGAAGAAAACGAATGCCCAAGAGCGAGAATTTTTCGCTCTTGGGCGTAAACCGTAAGCCGTGCTTGCTCTTAGGTGTTCCAGTGCGTGGTGACGCTCTTGGGCGTGGCGGCCTTCGCCGAGGCCGTTGTCCCGTCATGACGAATGGCGTACGCCGTGTATCCCGTCTTCGGCGAGGTGGTGTCCACCGTGGTGGTCTCGGAGTACTGACCAGCCTTCTGGTCCGCCAGCACTTGAACGTGCTCCAAATACCCGGTGTCATCGTAGGATATGCCGGTCACGGATACTCCCTCGGGCACGTGAAGAACGTACGTCGACGCTCGTCACGTTCGAGATGTCCGTATCGATCTGGTTCCACATCTGCACGTTGTACCCATTCGACAACATCACGGTGGGGTCGGTGCGACACCCAAAGACTGCGAATGCGCTGGTCGTGGAGGCTAATGCCAGAACGACTGCAGCGGAGAGTGTCACTCCTGCGATGATCGATGTTCGCAAGTTCTTCATCCTTAAACTTCCCTGCCATGGATTTGATGTCTGAGAGGGTCTACCCCAATTGGGCTAGGACTACCTTAACCACGATGCTGCCCCTTTTCCAGTTGCGGGAGGGTTTCGAAGGTTACAAGGATGCAACCAACGGTTATGACTGTAGCGGATTTGTTCGTCGAGGCCCGAACCAAATAAAACAAAACAAATCGCAATCGTACCTGCCGAGTGTGATGGTGGAAGCGCTTTCAACCGGCACTCAATCCCAAGCCCTTGCATGACCTAGCCTGTCGAACGCGTTGCGATTGGAAATGCCGGGAGCGTGATGCTCCCGGCACTTTCTCACGAAGACGGAGCTCGAACGTCTAACTCAGCTGTAGGCATATGCGGATTGGCTAGAAACCGTGAACTGGGCCGATTGCTGGGCACGGTCCAGATTCCGGTTCGCAGCTTCGGCGCACTCGCTTTCGCAGGCGAAGCCTTCGTCGTGGTCCGAACCGAGAGTGAGCCCAGCAGGCCGGGCCGCTTCTCGGTGAACGTCACGGCGTGGACGACCGGATCGCCGGCCGCGCGGAAGAGCAGATCGTACTGCTGACCGACCACCAGGCCTCTCGTGTTCACCACGTAGGCGTAGAGACCGCCCATGAGCGGCAGGTAGGTGAAGCCGTCGCTCGAGTGCCTTGTTCGATCCGCATGAGGTGGTCGCCGGCGTCGTATGGGCGACGACGACACAGAGCGCGGTCACGCGCGTGCTTCGGGACGAGACGTTGGCTCCGTTCGCATCCTGCAGCTGAAGCGCGACGGCCTCCGATCCCGAGTACCGACGTGTTGAGGATTGTGTGGATGCCATACGTCACGCTGTAGGCTGCATTGGCCGGTACCCGTGTTGCCGGCGACATCGGTGGCCGTGCAGGCTAGGGAGAACGATCCGACCTTGGCCGTCGATGGGCGTGGCGCAGCTCTGGCTGGCGACACCCGAAGCGGCGTCCGTCGCGCCCGGAGTAGCTGTTGCCTGACCATTGAGCACGACCGGATTGGGAGAGACCGAGGGATGCAGCGCCGGCGCCGTCCGGTCGATGTCGACCGTGACCGTTTGCGGCGTTCCGGCATTGCCGGCGTTGTCGACGGCGTAGTAGGTGATCGTCGAAGCGCCCTCGGCGGTGATCTTGACCGTGGCCGAGCTGCCGGACACGGCTCGTGTTGGCGCGTGGTCTGGGCGCCGGCTGACGCTGTAGTCGACCGCCTTCACGCCCGAGACGGGCAGGCTGCCGTTGGCATCGGCGGCGCTGAGATTCACGGTGACGCCGGCTGGCGTCGTTGGTCCAGGGGCCGAGACCGGTCGAGGGAGCGAAGGCGTAGGACGCTCCGGTGTCGGTGAGGCTGCCGGTGGCAACGGTGGTCGGCGCCTGGGTATCGACCAGCCAGGTGTAGGTGGCAGAGCCGGTGTTGCCGGCCAGGTCGGTGGCCTGCACCGTGAAGGTATGCGAGCCGTCGGCTCAGGCCGCTGTAGGCCGGAGCGGCGGTCGGCCGGCGCAGGGACTGGCTGTTCCGTCGAGGGTGCATGTGTAGGTGGACAGCGCGTCGGTCGGATCCTGCGCCGTGAAGGTGAAGGTGGCCGAGGTGGCGTTGGTTTGCGCCGAGGGCTCGCTGGCGCCGTCGATGGCAACCGCCGGGGGCCTGCGTGGCGATCGGTGATCGATAGGGCGTTGCTTGGATCGCTGTCGCCGAAGCCGTTGTTGGCCGTGGCAGTGATGGTATGCGTGCCGTCGGCAAGCGGTGTCGAAGGGCGCGCAGCTCCAGCTGCCGGAGCCGCCGGCCTGATCCGTGCAGATGGCGGTCGAGCCGCCGTCCGAGAAGACGCTCACGGTCACGCCGGGATCGGCCGTGCCCTTAAAGGTGGGCGTGTTGTCGCTGGTGATGCCGTCGCTGTTGGAGGATCCGGTATCACTGGCAGGATCCAGAGCGAGTGTCGGAGCGTTCGGCTTGGGCGACTTGACCGTGACACTGTTCGTCGTGCCAGGCTCGCCGGCGCCCACTGCATTGGTGGCGTAGACGGTGAACGTGTACTGCGTACCGGCAGTGAGTCCGCCGACGGTTGTGCTCGTGTCCGTGGGACCCGCCGTCAGGCCGCGTGGCGCCGGACAGCTCGGGGCTGCAGGTGACGGTGTAACCGGTGACCGAGCTGCCTCCATTGTTGGGAGCCGTCCAGCTGACGCCGGCCGAGTCAACACCTGCCGTCGCCGACAGACGTTCTGCGGCAGCTCCCGGAGCCGTCGGTCCGCCGTCGGTATCAAAGGCGCCGATGTCGCAGGATGACGCATTGCGCGAGTCGCGCCTCGCTGGTCGACGCCGCCCAGCATGTTGGCGCAGACCGAGGGATCGCCAGCGCCGATGGCCGGGCTGTTGGGACCGAGCGCTGCCGTTTGGGTGGGGCCGCCATTGGCCGCCAGCACGCCGAGGTTCGCGTCGACTCCGGCGATCATGTGATTGGCCGCGTTGCTGAGCCGTCGTTGCCGAAGCCCGGACACCCATTCGCGCCTCCGATCAGATCGTAGGATCCGGTGAACCCGGTGCCGCTAATGTGGCGCAGTCGTAACCCGTGTACTCCTCGGGCCCGTAATTCCCGTCGACGATCGTGTTCGTTACGGGAGAAGCCGCTCACCTCCCACTGGTAGTCGGAAGCGAGTCCCTGTTCGATGGCGTCAGCGCCGGTCGACTCCCCGTGATTGCGTGTGATCGTATCGCCCGTAAGGCTGGCGCTTCCGCCGTCGACATAGATGGCGCTGGCGGCGAGGGCCGGCACGTCGCGGGAGTTGTTCGCAATCGTGCTGTTGAGAATGTTCAGGCTGGCGCCTGATTTCGTGCTCCAGATGCCGCCGGTCCAAGAGCCGTTGTTCCCGTCGACCGTGCTCGAGTCGAGGGTGAGGGAGCCTCCGTTGTTCAGGATGGCTCCGGCCTTGGTCGTCGAGCCGCCGTTGCCGGTGATTCGCGAATCCTTGACGGTCAGATTACCCTGGTTCTCGATTCCCTGGCCGCCGCCGGTGATCGTTACGCCTTCGAGAGTGACGGTAGCGCCGGAGGGTATGGATACGACGGGTGTTCCGCCCGAGATGGCGGCGCCGGTGGGGCTGTCACCCTGAATCGTGACGTCCTTGCTTATCGTGAGGTTGCCGTCGTAGCTCTTGCTTCGCGGACTCTCGAGGTGGATGATGTCGCCGTTGACGGCGCAGCTGTTCAGAACGTAGGCGATGGTCTGGTAGGGCGCAGTCTGCGAATTGCCTGCGCAGCCGGAGCTTGGGTCCTGGCCGCTATCGGCATTGACGTACCAGTTGGTCACAGGCGTGACGCTGTTGGACGTGCCGGCCGCTCCGATGCCTGCCTTGCTGATCGCAGCTACCAGGAAGACGTAGCGCTGATGGTTCTGCAGGCCGCTGATCGTGGTCGAGAACGTGTTCGCGTCCACGTCCTGCGCGCCGCAGCCGGGCACGCACTCGACCTCGTACTTGTAGACCTTCTGACCACCGTTGTTGGCGGGCTGCGTCCAGCTGACGGTCGCGGTGCCGTCGCCGGCGATGGCCGAAACGGCAGGCTCTCCGGGCACCGTCGTGGCCGAACCTCCGGTGTCGTAGGCGCCGGCATCGCAGACATCGCCGCGAGATGCCGTGTTTCGAGGGTCGAACCGGGCGTCGTGATCGCCGACAAGCGATCCCGGATCCGAGACCGCACTGAACGGGATCGCCCTCGCCAATGGCTGGGCTACCTGGTCCGAGGGCCATCGTATCCACGGTTCCACCGTTGCTGCCGAGCATGCCGAGCTTCACGTCGACGGGCTGCGAGGCCGTCCCGATGATGTCCTCCGGGCTGGCCGACGTGTCCTCTCCGAAGGAGCATCCACTGTTGTTGCCGATGATGTTGTGGCGCGCCTTGGGCTGGTCGAAGTAATTGATGGGGTCGATGTAGTCCTGGGGAACGCCGGAGCAGTCGACGCCGGAACCGGACGAATCGACGTGGTTGCCGGCGAGGATGGTACTGATCAGCTCCGTGGGACCGTCCTCGGCCTCGATGAGCGGCGCCACCGCCAGGCCACCTCCGGTGTGAGCGAGATTCTCGGCGATGGTGTCGTTGTCGAGGATCACCGTGTCGAAGGTGCTGACGCTGGCCACGTCGAAGCCGCCTCCGGTGCCGCCCGCGACATTATTCGCCACGGTCATGTTCGTGAGGATCTCGTTCCAGTACTGACCGCTCGAGCCGTCTCCGGCCGCGTCATGCCAGATGCCGCCGCCATCTCCGGAAGCCGTGTTGTCCTCGATGGTGGCGTCGTGAATCTGGAGATCGGCGATGCTCGATGTACAGCCCGCCGCCGTCGCCCGACATGCCGGTTGGAGAGGAGCAGACGCCGCTGTTGTCGACGGCGTAGCCGGCGCAGTTGTCGCTGATGGTGCTCTGCTCCATCGTCACGTAACCGTACAGCGGATACTGAGAGCTTCCGTTGTTGGCGATTCCTCCGCCGTTCCGGGCCGCGGCGTTGTCCGTGACCGTACTGTCATTCAGCGTCAGCCGTGCGCCGACGATGGGGCCTTCGTTGAGAATCCCGCCACCGTCGGAGGGAGACGTGTTGCCCTGAACCGACACGTTGTCGAGCGTCAGGCCCGACTGCGGGTTGGAGTCGCCCTCGTTGGCGACGTCGTTGACGATGCCGGAGTTGGTTCCTCCGGTGATGGTCAGGCCCGAAAGCGTCACCTGACAGCACTCGGCATGGATGACCGTGCCGCGTGCCGGTACCGCCGTCTCCCGAAATGATGGTGTTGCCCTGCGCCCTGCCCTTGAATGGTGAGACCGTTCTGGCTGGCTGCCGATGGTCACGCCGCCGTCATAGGTGCCTGTTCCCAACGTGATCGTCACCCCGCCGTTCACGCCATCGCTGTAGGCGACGGCGGCTGCCAGTGAGCTGAAGCATGTCGACTCCGATGGAGATCGACGGATTGCAGCTATCGGCGTGGGCGACCGTGGAGACCATGCCCGCGAGCGGCGCCGACAGCGTGCAGACAAGTGTGATCAACGCGGCGGTGATGAGTCGTTTCATAGAGTTCCTCCTGGGGTGTTGGTCGTTTCCTCTGGTTCTTCAGGCCGTTTGCGTGTCCTCGGACGGGGTAGATTGGGACGAATCCCAGTCGGGAAGGCGCTGTCAAGTTCGGTGAGAAGGAAGTTGCGGCGTCCTTCTTGCACGCTCTCTTCGTCCGGACTCGGTTTCCATTGCTGCTCCCTGTGTTGGTGAAAGTTTGTTCGTGACCCCTCTTGGGGCTCAAGGTAGAGTCTGAGCCAAAAGAGGCTCTCCTCCCAGTGACAGTGCCCTGACAAATACCCTGACAAAACGCGCGAATGAGATGTGCTCGTGCCCACTGAGACCGTAGGCTTTCCCGAGCTGCTTCGACGCCGTCGCCTAGAGGCGGGCCTCTCTCAGGACGGGCTCGCCGCTCGCTCCGGCACTCAGCACCGACGCCATCGCCGCCCTCGAGCGGGGCCGGAGAAAGCGTCCCCGAGCCGACACGGTCGCCATGCTCGCCGATGGGCTCGGGCTGGTGGACGGCGAGCGTGCCACCTTCCTCGAGCAGGCACTCGGGCCTCGCGCGCCGGCGAAGCCTCAGGAGGAGAACGGGGACATCCAGAAGCAATCGCCCCGGCCTCTCACCTCTCTCATTGGACGCGAGGCCGAGCTGGCGGCGTTGCTGCGAGCTTCTGCAAGAGAAGCAGGTGGTCACGCTGACGGGGCCGGGCGGCATCGGCAAGACGCGCTTGTCGCTGGAAGTCATGAGCACAATTGACGGCGCGAAGTCCTTCATTGACCTATCGGCCGTCCGAGATCACCGTCTGGTGGCCGGCGCGATCGGCGAGCACCATGGCCTTGGCGCGGACGCGGGTGTGGAGGAGCTGATCGCTCACTTTCGGAGCCGGTCACTGCTTCTGGTTCTCGACAACTTCGAGCACGTCGTCGATGCCGCGCTGGTCGTGAACGCGCTCGTCGAGGCGTCTCCCAACCTCCGGGTCCTGGTCACCAGCCGGACTCCCCTCCAGATTCGGACCGAGCAGCGATTCCAGCTTTCTCCCCTGGCCGCTCCGCTGGAAACAGAGGAAGATAGAAGACTGGAAAGTTATCCTGCCGTCCGGCTGTTTCTGGAGCGGGCGCGAGCAGTTCATCCGAGCCTTCGCCAGGATGCCGCTACCCTACGGGCGGTCGCCGCCATCTGCCGCATGCTCGACGGTTTGCCTCTGGCCATCGAGCTGGCCGCCGCTCGCGTTCGAATACTGCCGCCTCAAAGCCTGCTGGACCGCCTCGGCCGCCGGCTCGACCTTCTTACCGTGGGAGCCAGAGACCTGCCCGACCGCCAGCAAACGCTTCGGAACACGCTGGACTGGAGTTACGAGCTCCTCACTGAAGAAGAGAAGCGGCTGCTTGCCTCGCTCGGGGCATTCGAAGGCGGGGCGGGCATCGAGGCGATCGACGAGATCTGCGGCCTCGCAGGTCGGGATATCGTCGACGATCTCGAGAGCCTGCTCGACAAGAGCCTCATCACCCAGAGCGAAGACTCCTCGGGCAGGGCCAGGATCGGCATGCTCCAGACCATCCTCGAGTACGCTCGCGACAAGCTCGACCTGCTCCCTGAAGGAGCGGATATTCGCCGGCGCCACGCGGAGTTCTTTCTCGCACTGGCGGAGCGAGCCGAGACCGGACTGACGGGGCCCGATCAGGCGGACATCATGGCCGAGATCGAGCGCGAGCTGGGAAACTTCCGTCGCGCCCTGCGCTGGTCCATCGAAGCGCGAGAGTCTGCGGTGGGAGTCCGCATGGGAGTGGCTCTGGCGCGCTTCTGGAGGATGTCATCCCACCTCGTGGAGGGCCGGCGATGGATCGATGAGCTCATCACCACGTTCGTTGACGGTCGGGAGCCGGGCGGTTGCGACGCCCCGCGGGCGAGGCTATTGCAGGAGGCGGCGGCCCTTGCCAACACCCAAACCGATTTTGATGCCGCGCGGACGTTCGGCCGGCATGCTCTGGCGTGCATGCGCGAGCTGCGGGATGAGCTGGGCGAAGCCGACACCCTGAACCTCCTGGCCACCGCGGCACGGAACACGGGAAGCATGGACGAGGCTCGCGTCGACTACGCGGCATGCCTGAAGATTTATCGCGAGCGAGGCGATCGACGCGGCATCTCCGTGGTGCTCAACAACCTGGGACTGATGGCCTGGATCGAAGGAGACCCCGAGACGGCGGCGGGATATCAGGAAGAGAGCCTGACCATAAGGCGCGAGCTGGGCGACACCTGGGGTATCGCCAACCTCCTGAGCAACATGGCCGAGGTAGCGTACGAGCGCGGCCGGTTGGCGGAAGCGGAGGAGATCGGCTCCGAGAGCCTCGCGCTGCGCAGGAAGCTGGGCGATGTGAACGGCCAGGCGCTGGCCCTGGACGTGCTTTCCATCACGGCCCAGGCACGGGGCGACCTGAGCACTGGCGCGGGCGCGACATGCCGAGTGTCTCGACCTGGCCGTTCACGTCTACAACGACGGCATCATCATAACGTCAAGCCAGGGCCTGGCGGTAACGGCGGCCCTCCAAGGACAGATTCTCGATGGGGCGAGGTTGTTGGGTGCGGTTGAGGGGCTCAACAACGCCCGTCAGGAACCAATGGAGACGATCGGCGGGGTCCGGTTCAACCGAGCGACCTGCCGCCTCCGGGAGCTGGCCCGAGAGGCCGGCATCGACGAAAGCGCCCTCGACGCCGCCTGGAAGGTGGGCCGGACATTCACGCTCGAGCGACTGATCGAAGAGGCTGTGGCCCTCGCCACTTCCGCCTCACCGGAGTAATTACCGCGCGGAGCGGGGGTAAATGTAGTGCGGGGTTTATCCCCGCCGCGCCCCTCCGATGGTTGAGGCACAACATCGCCCGGACGCTGTGTATCGCGCACGGCCTCTCGTATTGACCACGTCCTCTCGTGGCGCATCGCCGGACAGGCGCAGGGGCCTGTCCCTCGACCTGCCTCTTGTGGACAACCCCACCGGGATCGGCTACCGATCGCTGATTGCGGGCGACCTGTCGTACGGCATGGCATCGGCGGGTGGCGAAACGTAGGGGCGATTAATCGCCCGACTGGTGTGTATTGCGGATGGTCTTTCGGGCCGCATCGCAGGACAGGTGCTGGGGCCGCCCCTGGACGCTGCCTCTTGTGGACAACGCCACCGCGATCGGCTACCGATCGCCGATCCTACGGATGCGGGCATTCGTACGCATGGCATCGGCGGGTGGCGAAACGTAGGGGCTGCCCTTGTGCCTGCCCACGAGGCTGCTGTGACCACTGCAGGTAGAGGCGCGGAGACGATCGCCCGCCATCATGCATCGCCGCGACCGGCCATCAACCGTCGAGGCGATCCTGGCAAAACCAGCGTAGGCGTCCGAGCAGGCGGCGAGGTGGCTTGACACCATGATACCTAACAACTATGCTGGGGCATGAAGCGCACGATGAGAAGCATGACTCTCCGGCTCACGGCAGATCAGGCCGAGGCTCTCGACGCGGTCGCCCAAGCCGATGGAGCTCCAGTTGCCGAGGCTGTTCGTACCGCCATTGCGGATCACATCGAGCGACGACGGAAGGACAAGAAGTTTCAAGCCCGCCTCCAAGAGTCACTAGCCCGCAATCAACGGATTCTCGAACGACTCGCCGAGTAAGCTCGGCCTCAAATGGCCGATGACTTCCTTGACCTCGCTGATTTCCTTTTAATTGCTGAAGCCGCCGCCGCTCAGAGCGGGGGGCAATCTAGCACCCTGCATATCCCCGCCGTGACCCAGCTGGTTGACCTTCACAGCGCCCGACCGGCTACTAAACGCCGCCCAGAATTGCGCTGGCCCGCGGCTTCTTGGATGCCGAACCATTCGGCGTCCCCTCTCAGAGGTTCCGTGAACCTGCGCGCTGGCATCCCGCTCCCGCCTACACCCTGTCGTTGCGCACAACGGCGCCTTCTTGTTACTATCCAATCGTTGAAAGTTGGAACTGATGGAACTGGAGGAAACTTTAACGGACGTTTCCAAGGCTGACGCAGCAACACCAACTTCAACTGGAATCTGCTGCCCAAGCACGAACCAGAACGGCGGAGCGGTCAACTCCGTCTACGACTACAGCAACAGCTACGCTTCGCTTGGGTCGTCATGCCCGTAACTCGGTAGCCGTGCGGATCACCCGTGCCCGGGCGAGACAGATTGCAGTCATGGCCCAGCTGCTCGATGTCGATCGCCCCAGTAGCATCCTGGAGACCGTCACTCGATTGGGGTTCCTCCAGCTCGATCCCATGGCTCCCGTGGCGCGCACCGAACACCTCGTTCTATGGAGCCGGCTGGGGAACGACTTCCAGCCGGAGGAGCTGGCCCGCCTCACCTATCGCGAACGCTCGCTATTCGAGTACCGCGCCTTCATCTACCCCACGGCTCATTTCCATCTGTATCGTCCCAGCATGGCGACTTGGCCAGAGGGAGACACGGCCTGGCCGAGGCGAGTACGTGAGTGGATGGACGCCAACCTCTCGTTCCAGGAGTACATCTGTGACGAGCTCGCGCAGCGTGGTCCGCTTCGCTCGCGTCAGTTCGAGGATCGATCGACGGCGCCGTGGAAGTCGGGCGGCTGGACGCACGACCGCAACGTTGGACAGATGCTCGAGTTCCTCGGAGGCCGGGGAAAGATCGCGGTCGCAGACAGACGGGGAAACGAGCGGTTGTGGGACCTGGCAAGCCGGGTCTTCCCTCAGGATGTCCCGCTCGTGTCTCCGTCGGAGGCGCTAGAGGCTCGCCGGCAGCTGCGGCTGCAGGCGCTGGGTCTCGTGCGGGCAAACCAGCTGGGTAACGTGGGAGTCCCGGTTGAGATCGAAGGCGTGGAGGGCAGCTGGGTGGTCCAACCCGACCTCGCCGAGCGAGACTTTGTGGCGCGTGACGCCCTGCTCTCACCCTTTGATCGGCTGGTGCATGATCGGGAACGCCTCCTCGATCTCTTCGGGTTTGAATACCGACTCGAGACCTATGTCCCGGCCGCGAAGCGCCGCTGGGGCTACTACGTCATGCCGGTGCTGCACCACGACCAGCTGGTTGCGCGTGTCGATCTGAAGCTGGACAAGGCGCGGCCGGCCTTGCAGGTCCTGGCCCTCCATCAGGAACCCGGCCACGGTGCGGAAGCCATCGAGGCCACGCGTAACCAGGTGCATGCGCTGGCCTCATGGCTGGGCGTAGGATTGGCAGCTCCATCGCATCTCGACTGAGCTCGGCCCGACTGCAGCTGCCACGCTTTCCCGCCCCTCCACCGGCCTCCCGCCCTTCACAATGGTTGCGGAACTGTAACCATGCGATACCCAATTTGGCCCGATTCGGGCGGATTGGATCTCGTTATCGTGATTTGTGGAACTCTCTCTCATTCGGTCCCTGAAGTCGCTGAATGCCCGTTCTGAATCCGAAAACGCGCTAAACCCGCTGAGGCATCCGGCCTCTACCTATGCGGTACTCGGTACAGGCGCGCTGTGTCTGGCGGTGGCCCTCCCGGCGCTGTACTACTGGGTTGCCGGGCCGGCCGGGTTGGCACTTAATGCCACGCAGCTGGTTCTTCTCGTCGGCTGCATCGTGGCCGAGTGGGCGGCTCTGCGCTATCCCGTACGGGTGAATGTTCGGGGCTTCATTTACTTTACGGACGTACCGATGTACCTTCTGGCCGTCCTGCTGCCTGTGCCGATCGCTGCACTGGGTGCGCTCGTCGGTATGGGACTGGGCTCCAGACAGCTCATTCGTACGCGAAATTGGACTCAGGGCAGACGGGCACTCTTTGCCGGTCGCTGGACCGTCTTTGTCTTCAGTGGGTCAGTCGTGGCTCACATTCCGGCGCATGGTCCGTGGCTCCGAAGCCTGGTTCTCATCGGCGCTGCTGGAACCATATTTGTTGAAGACATCCTCACCTTTCCAATAACCATCCCTCGCATGAAGGGTGAGTCGATGTTGCGGGTCGCCGGCGACTACGTGCGGACCGGGGCGGAATTGGAAATTCCTCAATACCTGGTGGCCCTGCTGGGTGCGGCCGGCTTCGCCTCACTGCCATGGACTCCCGCCCTGCTGGTCATTCCCATCGTCATGCTGTACCTCAACGGAAAGCGAACCAGAGAGCTGCAGGATACGACAACCGTGCTACTGACGCATTTAGCCGATGCCGTGGATTTGCGGGATGCGTACACCGGCGGCCACTCCCGCCGAGTGACGGCCCACGTGCAGACGATTCTGACAGCACTCGGGAGCAGTGGCCACGACGCAGCGATGGTGCTCAATGCCGCCCGGGTCCACGATATCGGGAAGATCGGCGTCCCAGACAGTGTCCTCTTAAAGCCGGGGCCTCTGACCCCAGAGGAGCGACGAGTAATGGAAGGGCATCCGGACGCCGGAGCCGACCTTCTCCGTGGCCACGAAGACTTTCGGGACGGCGTTGAGATCGTGCGGCATCACCATGAATCTTGGGACGGCAACGGCTACCCCTCCGGGATCGCGGGATACGATATTCCCGTTGGGTGCTCGCATTCTCGCGGTGGCCGACAGCTACGATGCACTAACCAGCGACAGGCCCTATCGTGCAGGCATGAGCGCCGCTCAAGCCATCACCGTTCTCCAGGACGGAGCCGGTAAACAGTGGGATCCCGCCGTCGTACAAGCCTTCCTAGGCGCACTCGCCCACGAGCCGGCCCTCGAAACGCGTCTCGAATCAGAGGTCGACCACCGGCCCATTGGCCAGCTCACCGCTACAGCGTAAGGCTAGCTAGCCGGCTGGATTCCGTCTGGAGTTGCCGCTCCACCTCCCCGCCGTGAGGTGGCATGGACACCCCTTAGCAGCTACCATGGAAATTAGTCGTCAAGATTGAAAGGGTGGTCCGAAATGACGGTACGAGTGTTAGCGGCATTACTGACGATAGTTGCGCTCTTTGGTGTTGCAGCGAACACGGGCAGTGCACAAGCTTATTCAGGCGCATCTGTGGCCCGATTTCCGTCCGGATTCGTCGTGGGATCAATCTCCGCTGGACAAAATCACACCTGCGGAATCAGGACTGGAGGTACAGTGCTCTGTTGGGGATATGACCAGTATGGTCAGGTGGATGGGGCTCCCAATGCAACATCACCCTATTACTCATCGGGATCGCCTCCAGGAGGCGGCACGTTTACTCAGGTGAGCGCAGGCGGAAACCATACCTGCGGCATCAGGACGAGCGGAACCATGCTGTGCTGGGGCGATGATCAATATGGTCAGGTGGATGGAGTGCCAGGATCTTACTCCTCGGGCTCCCCTCCGGGAGGCGGCACGTTTACTGAGGTGAGTGCTGGCGAGACGCATACCTGCGGCATCAGGACGAGCGGAACCATCCTGTGCTGGGGCGATGATCAATATGGTCAGGTGGATGGCGTGCCGAACTCTACGTCACCCCACTACTCAGCTGGCTCCCCTCCTGGCGGCGGCACATTCAGTCAGGTGACTTCAGGCGGCAATCACACTTGTGGTCTCAGGACAGACGGAACAATCTTCTGTTGGGGATATGACGCCGATGGGGAGGTGGATGGAAATCCCAACTTGGTGTCGCCTTTTTACTCATCCGGTTCACCACCCGCTGCCGGCTCCTTCACCCAGATAACTGCTGGATACAACTACACGTGTGGGATCAAGACGGATGGCTCCGTCTTGTGCTGGGGTAATGACTTCAACGGCCAGGTCGATGGCAGTCCCGTACAAACAGGAACTTCCTATTCCTTGGGTTCGCCCCCGGGAGGTGGAACCTTCAGCGAAATAGGCGCGGGTGATTATCACACCTGTGGGATCAAGACCAATGGGACCTCATTCTGCTGGGGCTTTGACGGCTTCGGTGAGACCAACGGCTCTCCGGCCGCAAAGATCCCTCTCTACGGAAAGGGATCGGCTCCTGGTGGCGGAACGTTCCTCCAGATTAGTGCGGGTGGTTACCACACCTGTGGGATTAAGTCGAACGGGACTACGTTCTGTTGGGGAGATGACGAATACGGTCAGGCGAACGGAACTCCTCTGGCATCGTACCCCTTTTACGGACAGGGAGGGCCCCCGGGAGGGGGAACGTACACCCAAGCATCGGTCAGTGCCGGTGGAAGTCATACCTGTGCGCTCTCGGTGGCAGGAGCTGTGACCTGTACCGGAGACGACACCTACGGTCAACTGAATGGAACGGCGAGCAAAAGCACCCATACCGTGACAAAGCCCGGTCCCTACATCCAGGTGAGCGCCGGACAAGATCATACCTGTGCCTTAACCCCAAGCCATATCGTCTACTGCTGGGGCGGAGCCACCACCGCCGAGAAGGCAGCACCCCCTGGAGGGACGTTCCTCACCGTGACCTCGGGAGGAGCACACTCCTGTGGACTGCGTCCCAACCGATCCGTCGTCTGTTGGGGAGATGAGCAGGTGGTGGCCGCCGGACCGTTCCTGGAAGTCAGTGCCGGTCTGAACCACTCCTGCGGGGTCCTGGCGAACGATAACGTCAAATGCTGGGGAAGTAATGCCAGTGGTCAGGCTCCGTCCTTGACGGTTGGTCCGTTTGTGCAGGTGAGTGCCGGCGACACCAACTCCTGCGCAGTAGCTGTCAACTCCACCGTTCAGTGCTGGGGGGATGATTCCTCACTCCAATCAGACCCACCGTTTGATACCTTTAATTCCGTGTCGGCAGGTGCCTCCCACGTCTGCGGCGTCCGAACGAATGGGAATGCCATCTGCTGGGGACTGAACAGCAGTGGCCAGTCAGACGCTCCGGCCGGCACCTTCCTCTCGGTCTCAGCGGGAGGAACCCAATCCTGTGGAGTCGAGAGCAACGGGAGCACGGTCTTGTGCTGGGGAGCAGCCTCCACGTTTAACCCAAGCAGAGCACCGGCATTCAGCAATCGGAGGGTGACCCGGAGTGGTGGCTCGACGACCGTGACCTGGAAGGGGATCAAGAGCGCAATCGGCTACAACGTATACAGCCAGGGATCGAAGCTGAACGATCCCCTCCGGACGAGTAAGACGCAGAGCTACACGTTCAGCGTCAAAGGGAACATCCAACACATCAGCTTGAGCCCGGTCGAGCGATTGTAGAAGTAGGGCAGATCTCAGCGACGGGCGTTGGGCTCACAGTCTCAGCGTCCGTCGTTGGAATCAGCGATGCGCCTGACGCGAGAGGGCGGTCGGTTGACCGGGAGTTCCATTGGCGGCCGAAGGCGAAATCCAATTCGGTCGAGAAGGCGGCGGTCTGAAAAGGCGCTACCGTCGGAAGATGAGATGGCGAAGCAGACGAGGTGACGTGACCGAACGTAGGGGCAGAATTCATTCTGCTACCGGCCTACGTGTACTGCCCAGATTCGAACCCCAACTGTCCGTTCCGATCAGGGCCGTCTGCTACTGCTCCTCATCCGCCGGATCAACCCCTTGGCGGCCTCCAATCCGATCCCGTCGCCCCTCGCCTGCCCGGGCCGCAGGCACACACTGTCCGACTCTCGTAGGGGCAGAATTCATTCTGCTACCGGCCCACGTGTACTGCCCAGATACGAACCCCGACTCGTCCGTTCCGATCGGGGCCGTCTGCTACCGCTCCTCATCCGCCGGATCAACCCCTGGCCGGCCTCCAATCCGATCCGTCACCCCTCGCCTGCCCGGGCCGCAGGGCACACACGGTCCGTCTAACGTAGGGTCAGAATTCATTCTGCTACCGGCCTACTTGTACTGCCCAGATACGAACCCCAACTGTACGTTCCGATCGGGGCCGTCTGCTACCGCTCCTCATCCGCAGCGTCTGTCTGTGGCTCCCTGCAGAAGCGGCTGTTATCGCGGATGCATGCCCAAGGGCAAAGGTCTGGCCGGCCGGCGCAAACCTGC
>CAWCYJ010000009.1:0-64908 GCA_963799725.1 uncultured Pseudomonadota bacterium | reverse complement strand
TCGCACCGAGCCTCTTTCGCGTCCTTAGCCGGCTTAGATCAGACGGTCACCCGCGCGAAGGCGCTTCGTAGATTGCCAGCACGTTGCCACTCGGATCCTCAAACATGGCGAAAGCTCCGTGGCCACCGTCGATCTCGACGCGTGGCGAGACCTTTTTCCCACCGTTCGCCTCGATCTTCCCCAAGGCATCTTCAATGTTCGGCACTTTGAGGTAGATCGTTACGGCTCCCATGTCCTGCTCTCCCCTGCCTTTGTGAGGAAATCCTCCACCGGGCCCCCCCTCAGAGTCGAACATCGGATAGCCAGGGTAAGAGCTGTCAATGTTCCAGCCGAATGTTTCCTTGTAAAACGCTGCCCCCGCTTCCTGATCGGCTAGCGGAATATCGACGTGGACGATGGGGCTGGCGGCCATGATGCCTCCTCTTGTGCATATCGAGAGTGGGTGTCGAGACGCATCTCGAACTCGGGATAGCGCACCGACTACCGGTCAGCGAGCCTTTCGCCCGGCACAAGTTTTGCTTTTGGCATCTTGACAGTCGCTCAAAAAGGCTGATCTTACATGGGAGGACGAGTCGATATGTTTCTACACGGAAAGAAGCTGCAGTACCCCGTATGGGTTGAAGGGCCGGACCCTGTCTTAGCTCGCAATATTCAGGAGCTACTGGGCGGTAAATGGGGCGAGATGACCGTCATGAACCAGTACCTCTTCCAGGCCTGGGGGATTCACGGTGATCTCGATGATAAGCGCTTGGCAATGGTCAAAGATCTCCTGCTGGATACGGGGACGGAAGAGATTGCGCACGTTGAGATGCTGGCGGCATGCATTGGCAATCTCCTCGTCGGATGCTCACCTGAAGAGCAAGAGGAGCTTTCGAAGGCCAATGGGAAGACCAACTCCATGGTTCTGGGCACAAACCCGCAGCACATCATCGCAACCGGCGGTGCAGCCGCGCCACAGGATGCTATGGGTAACCCCTGGAACGGCTCCTATATCAATGCCAGCGGCAACCTCATCGCCGATCTCTACGCTGATGCGAATGCGGAGATGTTCGGACGGCTCGCCGCAACGCGCGTCTACGAGTCCACCACGGACAAGGGCGTGCGCGACATGCTTTCGTTCATGATCGCTCGCGACCACATGCATCAAATTCAGTGGATGGCGGCAATAGAAGAGCTGGGCGGTTTGACCGAGAGCCTCCCGGTGCCGGCCGACTTCCCGCTCGAGAAGGAGCAGCAGGAGCATGCCTTCGAGTTCATGGGATACAGCCTGCCAGGTGAAAGCACAGCGGGCCAGGGGCGATGGGCCAACGGCATGTCCATTGATGGGCGCGGCCAGTTCTCGTATATCGAAGCACCGTTTGCCATTGGCGAGGAGCCGCACCTCCCGGCATCCCCAAACGCCATGCATTCTGCCATTCCCGGCGGTCCAGTAGCCTCAAACGGAAAACATCAGAGCACAGTTGAACAGATCAAAGAGCTGGTTACCGGTCCGTCAGAGAACAAGTAACCGAACCTCCACCACTTTTCCTACTCCACGGTCACGGAGGGCTGCTCCTCCCGTGACCGTGGAGTGGCATTCGTTCCCGGAGTCAGGGAACCAAGAGCCCTTGGCGCGATTCCTTTTTCGGCCGAACCACTCTCGGGGTTCGCCTCAGGTAAGAAGTCTATCCTGCATATTTAGCTAATAGGCTATATTGTTAGTGATGAAAGCAGAAGTAGCCATTTCGGGTCTGCTGACTTCGACGAGCAATCTCCGCAGCGCGCCGTTGTTCGCAGCTGATAGCACTTCGCCGAAGGATTGGAAAGAAGGGTAGCGAATGAAGATTGCGATCACCGGCGGCACGGGGTTTGTGGGTAGACACCTGGCCCATCGGCTGATTGCCGATGGGCATGAGGTTGTCCTCGTGGCTCGAGGTATCGGGCCGTATGAAGAGGAAACAGTCGCTCACCCGAATGTGACCTGGATCCGAACGGGACTCGACGACATCAAGGGGCTACAGGCTGCATTTGCGGGGTGTCATGGCATCGCCCACTGTGCTGGCATCAACCGTGAGCTCGGCAAACAGACATACCGTGCCGTACATATAGAAGGAACGCGCAATGTTGTTCGAGCAGCACGAACTGCTGGTGTCAGCAAGATCGTGATGTTGAGCTTTCTGCGAGCTCGTCCGGACTGCGGTTCTGGCTACCACGAGTCGAAGTACTCCGCAGAAGAGATCGTACGTGGATCGGGAATCGATTTCACGATTCTCAAAGCCGGGGTCATCTACGGTCGGGGCGACCACATGCTCGACCACCTCAGCCATGCCCTTTTCACTTTCCCTGCCTTTGCTTTGGTTGGGATAAAGGACCGGCCGGTTCGACCGGTCGCGGTTGCCGACGTTGTCAATATCTGTCGGGCAGCACTGGTAGATGGACGGCTCAGCAATCAGACGGTTGCCGTCTTGGCCCAGAGCAGCTCCTGCTTGGAGATGCGGTGCGGCGAGTTGCACGGGTGGTTGGGAAGCGTCGGCTGTTCTTCCGTGCACCCATTTGGGTTCATTACATCGTCGGGTGGCTCGCGGAGCGCCTCATGACCACTCCGCTTGTCTCGTTGGCGCAAGTCAGGATTCTGGCTGAGGGTGTCGTCCAACCCAGCAGGCCGTCCTGCCGACCTTCCCCGGATCTGCTGCCAACCATTGCCTTTAGTGAAGCTTCAATACGGGCTGGTCTTCCAGAACGCGGTCCGTTCCGTACCGACGACCTGCGCCCATGCAGAGCGCTACGTTCAGCTTCCGCGGGACAGTGACGTGCCCACCTTCATCCTGGAAACAGAATTTCGAGCACCGATAGGGCGAGTTTTGACCTTGCCCGGAGCGTCGATGTCCACACGCAGTCGTCCTTTGTCCCTGAGCGTGTGGTTGCAGGAAAAACCAGCGGTCTGCTTGAACTTGGCGACGAAGTGACGTGGGAGGCTCGCCACCTGTGGAAGCTGCGCCGGCTCACCTCCCGGATAGTGGCGCTCGAATACCCGAAGTTCTTTGCAGTCGAAATGATCTCGGGTGCATTCGCCAGCCATACTCACCGCTTCACGTTTAGCGAAGCCGGAGATGGCAAAACCAGGATGCACGAGGTCTTTCAGTTCCAATCTCCGTTCGGGTTGCTCGGCCGCATCGTGGACGCGCTGGTGCTGACCGCTTATCTCAAGAGGTTCATGCTGAGACGCAATGCGTTTCTAAAAGAACAGGCTGAGATGGCACCCTCCGTCACCGTCAAGTGAGCTTCAACGCGACCTAGGGGGCTCCCTTTGTCAGCCAGACCGGCACTGCTCTCAGTGAACCAAGACAAGGTTGACTTTGCCTTCGAGTCGACCCCTCGACTTCGCTAGCATGCCTCCCATCCACCGTTGAAGTCACCGCACACTTCAGCGCTCGCAATGTTGTAGCCCCAGATGCCTTTCCGCTCTGCGTCGCGGTGTGTGAGATGCCGCCAGAGTCCCACGTTACAGTGGTTGTGCAAGAGACGTATCCATCCCCGTCGAGCTGAGGATGCGGCGTCTTCCGACGAAACATCCGAGTCTTCCCATGCGTAATTTCATATGAGCCGGCTATTCTGACGATACCGAGACCCGATCAGGTTTCGGCTCTGGCTGCGCTTCATCCGGAGGGCTCACTCGATGTCGCAACGCATGTCCAGCCGGGGCACCAGTCCCTACCTTCCTGAAGAAAGGCCACCGATGTTTGAACTACCGAAACCGCTCGACGATCTATTACAGCTGGTAAAGATTGACCTGCAATCGGCTCGCCAGCGAGTATCGCTGGCCCGCGCCGCACTGGCGACAGTTATAGCCGTCCTGGGAACGCTTGCCGCTGATGCGCTGATCGTCTTCGTAGGGACCCACATCTTCCCGTCGACGGTGGGATATCCCCACTTCCAATTCTCCGATTACGCAAGGCTCACCATTCTTGGCGTTCTGTTTGCGTGCGTTGGTTGGCCGATTGTTGCCTACGTCAGTCCGCAACCGCGTTGGCTCTACCTACGACTTGCAATTCTTGGGACCCTGGTGCTCTATCTTCCCGATCTGTACATCCTGATACGCGGCCAGTCGTTGAAGGCGGTCATGGTCTTGATGACCATGCACCTCGCGGTTATCCTTGTTACATACAACGTTATGGTCCATCTGGCGCCGGATTGGCGAGCACCTTCGACTTCGCAGACCGCCGAGGTCGCCGGGTCGCAAGCAGATAGACGAGTGGGCTTCGGGAGATGATGGGTATGGAGCCGAGACCCGGGGCAGAAACCGATCAGCTTCCTATCGGGGATCCCGCTCGTCGACGAATCGGACGAGCAGTCTATGTGACTACTGCCGCAGCTATCGTTTTCTTCTTGTACACGGCGCCAACAAAACAGATGCACTTCCTGTATGACCACGCCCCTTGGACGAACGATCCGTATGACACTGTCTACTCGTTTTCGATGTTCTTCGTCCCCCTTGTCACAGCCTTCTACCTTGTGCAGGTTTCGCTCTGTCGCCGTTCGGAACCACTTCCTAGGGTGCGTGCGACCAACATCTTGCGGGGCTGCCGTGTCGTAGCTCTGACGATGGTCGTCGCGCTGGGAACCGACTGGCTCGCCGTGGCATTTGGTGCGAACCGCTCGGCTTGGACCGCGAACAGCACGGGCGTCTTAATTGCAGGACTGACGGTTTGCACGGTTTGCAGCACATACGCAGGTATGACATTGCTCGCCGCGCCACGAATAGGTGCCGGGTCCGGGGCGGCACAGCAAGACTGGCTTGACGACGCGTTTGAAGCCGGAAAGAGGCAAGCTCGTCGACTCGGTGGCCTGCGCCCACTCATCTTGAGGCTGGCGGATTGGCTCGATCTGCACGTAGTCCCTGAAGTTCGGAGGCATCCCGTCACTGCTGCGTTCCTCGCCTCTGCGGCCTTTGGCATCGCTGTGGGCACAAACCAGGGCGTCCGGGAAGGCTATCTGCCGTCGTTGACACTCCTGGTGATCGCGGTGCTCTTGATGGGTATGTTTGCCTTTACCATGGTGGCCGGTTCGTACCTAGGGGTGATACATTCTTCGCGCCCGTTGAGCGGCTTGCGTCGACGGCTGCTCGACGCCGCGATCGTTGGGTGCATCGGCGCCATTGCTGCCCTGGCCTTTCGCGACTGGCTCCGCTGGATCGTGAACACTCATACTCTCCATCCTGGAGTGGCGCCCTTCCTCGCGCTCCTACTTGTTGTCAGCGGTACTGCTTTTGGAACCGCCTTCGTGGTCGAGTCAGTGCTGCGCGCCCACTCGCATCCGTCTAATCACGGCATGTAACAAAGCTATTTGTCGCTGTCTTCTGGAACAGCCGCGCCTGAGCAAAAGGTCAGCTGAAGCACCCGCAAACGACGGACGGCCCGCGGCTTGCAAGTTTCCCACAGGAGAAAAGGGAGGTACGTCATGACTTCGATGAAAGACGAGCTGCAGGTCGCAGGGGTTCCATCCGTCACTCTGAACAATGGCGTTCGCATGCCGCAACTTGGCCTTGGCGTTTTTCTGGTACCGAATGACGAAGCCGTGAAGAGCGTTTCCACCGCCCTCGAGGCCGGGTATCGCCTCATCGACACGGCGGCAGCCTACGGCAACGAGGAGGGAGTGGGCGAGGCTATCCGCCAGAGTGGCATTCCTCGCGAGGAGATATTCGTCACCAGCAAGCTGTGGAACTCGGACCACGGTTACGACAAAGCCCAGGAAGGCTTTGAGCGGAGCCTCGAAAAGCTGAGGCTCGACTACCTAGACCTCTACCTGATCCACTGGCCTCTTCCGATGCGGGGTCTTGCCGTCGAGACCTGGAAGGGGCTAGAGAAGGTCTACCAAACTGGACGGGTGAAGGCCATTGGCGTCAGCAATTTCACGCCACAACATCTTGAGGAGCTATTGGGCGAGACGGATACCGTCCCGACAGTGGATCAAATCGAGCTGCATCCGACCTTCGCGCAGGGCGACGTTCGTCGCTACGCCGGGATCACGGTATTCAGGTGGAGTGCTGGTATCCCCTCGGCGGACAGAAGACCAAGGACTCCCTGCTGAGCCGCCCATCCTTGTGGACCTGGCCGCGAAGCATGGTAAGACCCCGGCCCAGATCGTCCTGCGCTGGCATATACAGCTCGGTCTCGTGGTCATCCCCAAGTCGACCAATCCGGGCAGGATCAGGGAGAACATCGACATCTTTGATTTCGAGCTGAGCCAGGATGAGATGGATGCGCATCTCGGCTCTGGACACCGGCGTCCGTGCCGGCGCAGATCCGAACACCGCCAACTTCTGACGGCGACGTCACCGACCAGGCTCCTCCCAGCTCATCATTCTCAAAGGGATCAGCCCTCGTCTTCGTGAGAAGCTGACGCTCTTCTGGCGGGGGGCCATCAGACTATGGGGAGAAAAGGGTCGACTGACCGCAGGGCCAGCAAATACCAGGCTGTCGCTCCCGGTATGGAGAGAGGCATAGTACAGGTCACCATCGCAGGTGCGCAGACCATTCTTCGATGCAGCGATGATGCCCCGGCCGTCGCTGTTTGGTCCGGCGACCTGCGCATGCTCGATGTCCCTGAGATAGGCGCGTGCCTTCGCCCGATCACCTGGCCGCCCGCGAAGCTCCAAGGCATCGGCCAGGTGAGCCGTCCCCTCAAACCAGACACCGCTCCGGTCGCCGGTGCAGAAGCTTACGCCGCTGAATCCATGGCCGGATGCGCTCAGATGGGTCTCCGTCCAGGTGACCGAAGCGGCATACGCGCTGGCCTTCAGTACTAGATATGACCACGTGTTCACGTCCTCCGGAAAGAAGTCGCGGTTGGTCGTGATGCCGTTATTGCCAGTCCCGGCGTAGAAAATCCCGCGCCGAAGCGTCCCACATGGATCTCACGAACCTTCGCGCCCAGAGCGCTCGTTTTGCCCATGTGCGGTCGCCGGTTTCCTTGGCCAGGAGGTCGAAGAAGCTGTAGATGTCAAGGTTGTGCTCGGTGGATTTCCAGCGGATCGGCGACCCGTTGGGATGCTGACCCCCCGTGTAGCCGCCCTGACCGCGGGAATCCCGGGCATGCTTCTGTACCCACAATGCCATGGACTGTGCGCCGCGAAGGTACATGGCGCTTCTGGTGCGGGCGTACAGCTGGACTAATGCGTCACCCACCCAAGCCAGCTCTCCAACATCAGTGGTCATGTCGGTGGCACGGATTTTCGACGGGCTGGTCAGTGGAGTTGGGGCGTAGGCGGCCCGGAAGCGGCCGTCGTGATCAGGATCGTGAGCTTGGATGTAGATAAGCGAGCTGGCCAGAACCCTGGCTCTACGAATGTCGCCGCTTCGTCCTCTGGCGAGAAACGCGTCGATGATCAAGGCATCGTCGTACGGAAACGAATCCGTGAACCCGCGTTTGCCCAACACACCGCCCGTGTAGCTCTGTACCAGTCGCAGACGAGAGCCAGTGACGTATCGATCCATCATGCCATCAAGGAATCGATACGCCTTGGCAGCCGACGTGGGCGTCGGCCTATTCGGCACCTGCCGAATCGCATGAGAATTTGCTTCCCCGATCGACAATGACAGAACTGTGCCCGCGAGAACCAGCGCGACGATGATCGACGTCAGGTGCCGTGTGGCCTTCACGATCCCTCCTCGTAAGCGAGATTCCCCCTATCTAGCCCTACAGCAATCAATCATGGCACGTCCTGGCGTTTCCTGGTCGTACCACCCTCCTTAAGCCCAGAGCACGACGTGGCTGGTCGAACCCTTAGCTGGCCGCTAATGAACACGGTGAGCATGTTCCAGTCAGCGGAGTGCAGCAATGAGGAGCCGCTCGGAGGCGGCGACAGCGTCCCTGTCGGCTGCGAACACGGCAACGGCCAGACCAGGCCGAGGTAGGCTGAGCCACGTCAGGCTCACTGGAGCAATGTGGCCGGCCCCGTCGAGGTGCCGATTCGTGGCTTCGATGACTTCCAGCGCACGCTCCGGATCCATCCGGCTCGAGGCGCTGATGGGGATAGGAAGGCGGATCACGCCGCAGTGCCGCTGCATCCAATCCGCTCCGAACAGGGCCTGAGCAACGGTGTAGATGAAGCCGGTGGTTCCCCGTCGCGGGTTCATCTCCAGGACCAACGGTGGGGCCGTCGGTCTCACCATGAAGTCGAAGACGGCCGGACCGCGATATCCTAGACTGGCCGCGGCCCGGGCTAGGTTCCGGACGGGTTCGTCGAAGAGCTCGCGGGGAGCGGAGGCCTCAACATCCTTGCCGATCTCAATCGCCGAAATCCGGTTAGCATCGTCCCGGATCTCGCGGGCAATGCCGAGCACTTGGACGTCTCCGTCAGCTCCAATAACGACGGTCACGAAGGTTGCCCCGCCTGCACCTGGCGACCCCACGCGCTCACCGACGAGAGCTTCGACAACGAATGGCCCCTTCTGGAAGAGGGCTGGCCGCCTCGCCATCGTGTCTTTCAGCCACGATTCCAGCGCTGGTCGCGACATCCGGGCTCGTTCGGTGTCGACGACGATCACTCCCGAACCGCCGGTGCCGAGATCCGCTTTGACCACGGCTCCGCCGTCCCTTGCCAGAACCCGGCTCACCACTGCCAGCTACATCTCCGACGGAGTGACAAACCCGCCCCTCGGGCATGGGCGCGCGTGCAGTGAGGGCCGCGTCATTCTCAATGAGCCACCGAAATCCCACCTTGGAATCGAGCGTCCTGACCGACCCGAGGGCGTCCGGCGAGGGAAACTCGGAGGTGTCGACCTCGACGCCCGCTTGCTCCAGAGCGCTCGCGAGATCGTAGATGCCGGATACGGCTCCCCACGGCCGAAGCACGACCTTCTGGTTTCCCACGGCGTCCGCAATCCGGCCGAGGAGGCCTACATCATGCGCTGCGTCCCCTGTCAGATCGGACTGACCCGGCGTCGGGACAAAGACCTTGGTCGGCCGCCTTCCGAAGAGCCGGTCCGCGTACTGAACGAGCGGCTCACAAATCGGCACCGGCGAAATGAGCACGGTTGGATCGGCAGACCAGTACAGGGCTTGATCGGCCAGGGCGCTCGCGCCGCGCAGAGCCGGTGGTGGAAGTGGCGCCTGGACACCGGCTCTCCGGTCGAAGTCGCCGGTGTTCGCGACGCAGATGCTGCACCCGGGCGGTTCCAGCTGTCTAGCCTCTACCAAAGAGGGCGGCTCGACTCGAGCCACGCATTAAGGAATGGTGAGAGCGAGCCTGTTGCTACGCCTTGAGCGACCGAATTTCCTCACAGTACTCGGATCTCTGACACCGTCGGACTGCCGTCCCAAGTTGGCTGGGTGTAAGTAGGGAGAGATATTCGTCGGCAAAACAAATATGAGCTCACTGGGGCTCGGGAGCAGCAGAATCGGCGCGACGACCGTAGGTTACGGCCTGAGTCACCGCTGTGGGCAGAGACTCTACGAGCTGAGCATCGGGGGTGGCTCCAAGTGCGTCGTTGATCATGGAGAAGGCTACTCGGAGCGCCGCAAACGCAGTGATGGCGAAGATCTGCTCATCGGAAAGTCCGGCATCGCGAAGCTCCTGGATGTCCTGAGGCGTGGTAGCGTTCGGGTCGTTGACGAACTTGCGCGTCCACGATGCGATCGCCTTCTCCTGCTCCGTCAACCCCGCATCCTCACCTTTGAGGACACCTGCGGCAACGGTTGGGTCCGAGGCGTTAGCTAGCTTACCGCCCCACCCCAGCGAGCAGTAGGAGTCACCGAGGGTCGACGCAGCAGCAGTGACGAGAATGCCCCGCTGGCGGAAGTGGAGGCCGCTGGGCTTGAATGCTTGTGACATCAGTTCGAAAAGGTCCTTCACCGTGTCTGGCTGGTAGGCCCAAAGCCGGGATACGTTCCATACGAAGCCATGGTCTGCCAAATCCTCGTCGTATAGTTCCTGTGCTTGGGGGGTGATCGAAGGTTCTTCGAGGTAGCTGGGATTCATCGTTTTGTGTCCTCCTCAGGCTTGCGGGCCAGATACCCGACGACATTGATCTCGGCTCGAAGCGGCAGGCCCTCACGGACGTGAGCACGAGCCTGCTCAACCGCGGCCTGATAGAAAGCTTCTTCGCCGACACTCTGAATCGCCTCATAGGCAGGTCCGGTTGACGCCACCGCACGGGCGAAAACATCAGGGTCGGCAAACTCCCAGGCAAATGGCACCTCAACGCGGCGAATGTCGACGAATCCGCACAACTCGAGTAGCCTCTCGCCTGCTCCTGGCCGGCCCAACGACACCATAGCTGCCTGGTTGTCGACTTTCTCCGGGGCGGCAAGGCGAAACGGTGCCAGGGCCCATGCACCAGGGGACACCTTCACGTGTCCCCAGACAGTCAGACCAAGGCGGCCGCCAGATCGCAGAACGCGGTGAGTCTCGGCGACCGCGTCAGGTGTCGTGCCCCAGATACCGCGAAAGCTCGTCACCACGTCAAAGGCGCCGTCTTCCCAAGGCAGATGGTGCATGTCTCCGATTCGGATGTCGGAGTCCCCGCTCCGTGACCGAGCGACAGCGACGAGTCTGGCTGATGCGTCGATGCCCGCGCAGGTGGCTCCGCGAAGCCGCCCCAGCTCGATGGCCAGCCCTGATCCACAAGCCACGTCCAGCAGCCGATCACCGGCCTCGATGCCAAGTAAGTGATGCATTGCAACATACTCCCTGCAGTTGCTTGGCTCACTCAGGGTCGAGAAGTCCACGGCCCTGCGGCCCCATCCTTCGTCGACCGACACCCAGGTTTCTGCGTTCGTTTTACACGCCGACAATTGCGATTCCTTTCCTTGCGCACCACTCGCCCCTGTGACGGCGAACAGCCCCCACTTCCTTCGCCTCCGTCACGGTCCTCGTCGTCTCAAAGCCACTGTCAGCATGACAGGCCAGTGGGTCGATGTCAACGATCACTCGGAGAAACGCCTCGTAGGTAGGCCCCTACTTCCGTCGCCTCTCTGCACACGTGTATGACTGTACTCAACGACCTCTCAGGGCCGACTGAGCAGCCCAATAGCCACACATCCCGTGCACACCACCTCCCGGCGGCGTGGAGGCCGAACAGAGAAAGACTCCGGGAATGGGTGTGGCGTAGGGATTGAAGCTCAGCACAGGCCTAGCTGCGATCTGGCGAAGGTCCTGATCTCCTCCTGTGATGTCTCCCCCGAGGAGGTTCGCATCAAACCTTTCGAGGTCGGCGGGAGCCATCGTGTGCCGGGCCAACACAACGTTCTTGAAACCAGGAGCGAACCGCTCGATCTGAGACTCGATGCGATCTGTCATGTCGACAGTCGAGCCATTGGGGACGTGACAGTATGCCCAGGCCGTATGCTTGCCCCCTGGGGCCCGGCCGGGGTCAAACAGCGAGTGCTGGGCCAAAAGAACGAATGGCCTTTCCGGGTGACGCCCGGCCCCAATCTCCGCCTCCGACGCCGCAACTTCCTCCAACGTTCCGCAAACGTGGACCGTTGCCGCCGTCGCGATCTCCGGGCATGCCCAGGGGATCGGCGCCGATAGGGCATAGTCGACTTTGAAGACGCCGTGTCCGCGGCGAAACCTCAGCAGGCGGCGCCGATAGCGGTTCGGCAGCGCCTCACCGGCCATCTCCACGAGGCGGCAGGGCGGTACGTCAAGCAGGATCGAGCGCGCTTTTGGAAGATCTTCGAGCCTTTCGACCCGCCAGCTGGTAACGATCTCTCCCCCCAGTGACTCGAAGTACGTCGCCATGGCATCCGAGAGCCTCTGCATGCCCCCACGTGGAAAGGGCCACCCCGTCGTGTGGCCGGTGGCCGCGAAGAGAAGCGCGAATGCGCCGGTGCCGATCTGAGAGAGCGGAAGCACCGAATGGGCTGCAAGGCCCGCCATTAGGGCTCGCGCAGCCTCCGTGTCAAAAGAGCGACGAATCAGAACGGTTGCCGGCCAAAGGCCAGATGCCCCAAAACGGAGCAGGGCCAGCGGATGACGTGGCACCCGTGGAGGGGCGAGTAGCGCAGAGGCCACAAGTGGCCACTCCCGCACGGTGCGATCCATCAATCGTCGATATCTCGCCCCGTCGTTCCCGAGCGCTGCCGCCGTGCTCTCGACTGAGCCTTGCAGAATAGCTGCCTTGTTGCCGTCAAGTGGATGGGACACAGCCGCTGGTGGTCGGATCCACTCCACTCCAAGGTCCGCCCAGGGAAGACCGCGCATGAAGGGCGATTCTATGGCGAGAGGCGTTATAGCGGCCCCGACATCGTGGATAAAGCCGGGAAGGGTTAATACCTGCGATCGAGCAGCGCCTCCTACCGTCTCCTCGGCCTCGATCAGCAGTGTCGAGCGGCCGGCTCGCGCCATCTCGATGGCTGCAGCCAGACCATTCGGGCCGGCGCCGACCACCACCGCGTCATAGCTGCGGGTATTCCGCGATTGGCCGTGAACCGTCACGAGAGCTGTTGCACATCCAGACTCATCAATCCCGCGTTTCCCGATTTAGCCAGATCGACACATGCTCCGGGCTGAGCGTTTCCTCGATGACGCCAGTCAAGTCGTGGGTGAGATTGGTCAGCTCAAACTCATGCCGCAGACGTCCGGCGAAGCTGCTCACAATCCGGGCTGCATCATATCTTGCTCGGAAGAAGTAGCGATCAATTCGAGCTTGGATGCGCCGCCTGAGGGGACCAAATAGGGCGGCTACCGCCAAGGTAGAGAGGGCAACGGCGATGGACGACCCCCTTCCCGTCACGAGCTGAAGAACGTGCTGAAGCCCGATCACACCACCGGCGTAGATTCCGGCTAGCACGATCGTCAACGTCGAGTACACCAGGGTGAGGCTGGCGACACGGTTGATGTCCCACAGGTGGTACCGGAGGATTGCGATGCCGATGGTGACGGGTATGGGAGAAGCTGCCAGTGCGAGCCCCGTACTATTGGCAAAGCTGGTGAACAGGCCGCCTCGCCCGGTCTGCGTGGAGGGAAGCAGGATGGCGCCTACAACAAGCGCTGCGAATCCGACTGAGGCGGTGGCCACACCGTAGAGTGCCCACTTGGTCTGCTGTCGGTAGGACCACGACAGTACTGAGCGGAATCGCGCGATCTGCGCTGCCACCACAGCGGCCAAGGCGATGGCGAATATGGGAGCTCGGATCGTCATCGGAAAAACTGCCGATATACCGCCCAAGATGGCGAGGGGAATAATCCACCGCGTCCACGCGGGTGCGAACCGCCCATCGGGAAACAGGAGGCAGAAGAGCAGTAACACGGTGATCCCGACCGCAGGCAGCACGGTCTTCAAGAGAAGAGGCGCTGAGGGAATCCACGTGGCAATTTCCAGCAAGGGGAATAGGACGAGAAAGAATGCCGCCAAGACCGCCCCCCTATCGTCCGGCTTGCGCAGCATAATCAGACCGGCCAGGCCATACCACGTGACCGAAAGGAGGCCGAGGGTGATTAGAGTCAGGACGGCGTAAGCCGTGAGAGAGACGTGATGAGCCGATAGTGCTGAGGCGCCCACGGCATCCAGCCGATAAGCGGTGCAGGAGGTCGGTCGGCATAGCGACCGAATACCCAGGGACTGCGATGCAGGTCCGAAGAGCCACATTACTGCACCCAAGAGCGCGAGGAGGAGCCAAGACGCTTGCTTCCAGCGCTGGTCGGAGGAAATATCTAGCACTGCTCAGGGGGCCAAAACGAGATGGATAAGGGTGGGAGAGCTTGCAAGACGGCGGACGCCGGCTCCGTGCATAGACCATCGAACAGCACGGCGACCATGAAAGCGGTCGTCGTAACCATCGGGTCGAGGAGTGCCCGGTCGCCCGAACATAGTGAAGGCCCTATCCTTGACATCTAGACAGGGGGCTGCGTCCGCTTCGCAGCTCTGCCGGCAAGACGAAGGGGAGTCGCCATCACATACATCCCCGACCGGATTCCGGCATTGTGCCATATGTTACCGGCCCGTCTCCATTGCGCTCTGCGATCAAGGCAGACACAGTTAGTCTCAACCTCGCCGGTTACACCGAAGTGTTCGGATAGAGATCGAAGTGTATGTTGCCAAATCCTGTCCTCTTGCTTGTGACCTCCAAATCGCATGCCCACCGCGTAGAGTGGATCGTTGGCACGCATGAGAACCTGAGCCTGCGCAACCGTGCAGTTCGATCCGTCTTGACCCTTCTCATCGAAGGAGCTGAAGGTGACCCAGCCGGAGAAGGGATGGCCCTGCGTCGTCATGAGCGTGAAGGACTCGTCGTCGGCGTAGAGGACGATGACCCCGGTGGAGAGTGGCATGCCACCGGGCAATGAGGAATTGATGAGCGCCGCCTCGCCCGGAGCGATCCCGGTCAGCGGGGCATAGAACCGGTTCTTGGGCGGCCAGAACTTGGGAAAGTTCGTGCGCCAAGCAGCGATGACCTCCGCTGGAGTCGCGGAGCAGCCGGTGAGGCGAACACGATACGTCTTCTGCCACATTGGGCCGAAGCCCTGAAGCGGTCCCACCGCCTGCTTGCCCTCGACGTTGAGGTTACGAGCGCCGGGAGGAACGGCTGAGAGTTTCGCAGCATCGGTTTGCCGAGCCCAGTTGGCGGCGTCGCGGGGAGCCTTGTCAGGTCCTTCGGCAGTTTCCGTGTCGGTCATCGTGGATACTCCCGGGTTGTCTTTGTTGCTGTTTGTGGCTATCTGTCCCGGCTCTACTTCCGCTCGGCGGCCAGAGCCTCCTCCTCGGTTCCATAGATTTTCATGGCGTCGTCGAGCCGGGTGATCTGGAATATGTGCCGGTAGTGATCGCTGAGACCGCAGATGGCCAGGCGCTTCTTCTGTCGGTTGGCTCGGATCAGGAGGGTGACGAGCAATCCGATGCCCGAGCTGTTCATGTACTCAAGGCCTGAGAAGTTTAGAAGAACCAATTCACCGCACTCTGATGCCTTGGCGTATGCCCCCGATAGCGCGCCGTCAGATGATGCGTTGAGCTCACCGGTGATATCGATGATGCCGGCAGCTCCGGCGCTGCGGACCTCAAATGTCTGTGTCGCGGTCATCGCTTCCTCCTATATGAGGTTTCGGGATCTCCTGGTCGTTCCTGGCTCTCTCGATGGGTCGGGGCTACTAAAGTGATCTCGTCGCTGCCGGCTCGTCGGGAAATACCGTGATGAAGTCGGTCAGGCGGGTGATGTTGAAGATTTCCACGTAGTGCTGGCTCAGACCGCAGGCCTGCAGCTCTTTGCCGCTCGCTCGGGCGCGACCCAGCAAACTGACGATCAGCGCTATGCCCGTGCTGTTGATGTAGTCAACACCCGAGAAGTTGAGCAGGATGGTGCTGGCGCCTGAAACTTCAGCCTCCTGATAGCCCTCGTTCAGCGATGCCTCCGCGGAGCCATTGATCTCACCTTCCAGGTCCAGAACGGCCAAGTTGGGAAGCCTTCGAACGGCTACTTTGAGCTCCTGGTTAGCCATGAACGTCTTGCTGCCGATGAATGGTCAGCTGCAGCGTGTGGCTGGAGGCATCGTCCAGAACCTGCATGTCGTCTACCATGTTCTTGATGAGAAACATGCCCCACCCGCGAGGGCTCTGCACCCCGGCAAGTTTCAGCTCGAGGTCCGGTTCCTCGGAATCGAGGGGAATGGGGCCACCCTGATCCGTGATGGAGATTCTGACGGCCTCGGGCAAGACTTCCACTCGAAGGAGTACCGGAACGTCACGCTTGTAGCCGTTTCCATGCTCCATCGCGTTCATCGTTGCCTCGCCGACCGCGGTCTGCACCCTTTCCATCGTGCTCTCTGGCAAAGCGATGTCCGATAGAGCGTCGACGGACCCGTTCGATGGCCTCCCGCTCATTGCCGCGAGCGCTCGGGACCGAGAACTCGGCCACGACGATCGGGCTGTCTGGCTATTGGGTCTTGAGCGCCAGTTATGGGCACTCCTCGCCTGATCCGCGACCCTGGACAGGAGATGTTGGAGCTGTTTCCTCTTTTTGACTGTTATCCTCGGAACCTTGACCTTTGAGCTTTGAATCTTGCATCTTGTCCTGATCCAGCATCTCGCGTTGCAAACGACGTGTACCTCGCCACATTTCGAAGCCGCTGCAGCGTCACCAGCGTGATGTCGTCCTCCTGCTCCCAGGCCGGACCCGTGAATGAAGACAGGTCGCTGAGCAGGAAGTCGACGAGCGCCTCCGGCGTGGAGCTCTCCTGTTCCGCCATCAGATCACGTAATCGTGGGAAGCTAAACATCTCCCGTTGGGGATTGTGGGCCTCGACCAGGCCGTCACTGTAAAAGAGGACCGCGTCGCCCGGCGCAAACTCCGCTTCCATCTCCTCGTACTCCATGTCCGGCATCAGCCCCAGCGGCATCCCGCGAGCGCGCAGCTCCTTGACACCATCGCAGTACCGCAGATATGGAGCATCGTGACCGGCGTTGGCGTACACCAGTCGTCCCGCCTCCGGGGTCGAGAACCCCGAACAGGCAGGTGACGAACATATTCGCCGGAATGTCGGGGCAGAGCTTGTTGTTGGCCTGTCTGAGCACCTCGCCCGGCTCGGTCACCGACGGCGGCCGCCGCCCGCAGCACGCTGCGGGTCGTCGCCATCACCAGAGCTGCCGGGACACCCTTGTCCGTCACGTCACCCACAACAAGGCCAAGCCGGCCGTCTTCCAGGTCGATGAAATCGTAGAAGTCACCTCCGACGGCTCTTGCCGGCTGATAATGCGCCGCCAGATGCCAGCCCTCGACTTGAGGAAGGCTCTTGGGAAGCAGCGTGTGCTGGATGAGCCGGGCAACCTGCAGCTCCTGCTCAATACGCTGCCGCTCTGCTGCTTCCTGCTGTTGCTGGCGGACGAGTTGAGCTACACGTAGAGCCGGGGTGGCCTGGGCCGCCAGATTGTTCAGCAGATTCCGGTCATCCGAAGAGTACTGCTGCTCGCTCATACGCGGCCCGAGATTCAGCGCCCCTATGAGCTCTCCCTGGGATACCAGAGGAACCACCAGCTCGATGCCCACCTCCTTCATAGACCGAAGCGCGGGAGAGTCAAGATCCAGGTCCTGGATGTCCACGGTTCCGGACGCCGAAAGCAGATAGGGGAGGAGCGGGTCGTCAGGCGCAATGTCGAGCGGCGGTGCGGGGGTCGATGCCTTTGTCTCGACACGCTCAGGCTTGACTTCGGCCACTTTCATGCGCCGCCGAAGGAATGGAACCCGGGAAACGCTTGACGCTGCTGTCATTTCACCGTCAGTTTATCGAAAGAGCGTCCAGGGATCGTTACGCAAACCGTAACGACCGCTTCGTTGTCAACCCCGAACCCTCAAAAGTAGCCGCAAAGCCGGATTCCTTCGTCCGTGTTTCGGCCGGGGAGGCTCCGCCGTTATTGCTTGAGCTACACCGTTCCGGCTGCCGCCACGTTTTCGGCCGGCATGTCGGGCGAGTCGTCGAGCCCCATGCTCTCGCCCACGGGAGTTCCGGCCCGGGTGCGCAGAGGAACCTCATGGATGAATAGGGTGAGGACGAACGCCACGATCAGGAATGGCACTGCCGCCAGGAAGACGACATGCAACGAATTGGCCACCGCCTCGATGACACCGTGGTGGATGGCTGGAGGCAGCTTCGCAAACGCGGCCGGATTCCCCTGCAGCGAAGTCGGATTGAGATGCCCTTTCAAGGCTGACTTCGGCAGGTCCTTCCGAAGGTTCGACGTGAGCTGACTGCTAAAGACAGCACCGAAGATGGCAACGCCAAGTGAAGCTCCAATCGAGCGGAGAAACGTGGCGGAGCTTGTGGCGACTCCCAAGTCTTTGTGCTCCACAGCGTTTTGGACGGCGAGCACCAGCACCTGCATGACGAGCCCGAGACCTGCCCCGAGGATGACCATATACAGCGACATCAGGACAATCGGCGTTGATGCGTTCATCGTCGAGAGCAGGAACAACCCGATGGTTGCGAGCGCCGTGCCCATGACCGGAAACATTTTGTAGCGGCCCAACTCTGCTAATGACCTGTCCACTTATGATCGAAGCGCCCAGCAATCCAACCATGAGTGGCAACATGTTGAGGCCAGACGTTGTCGGGGTCGCCCCATTCACGAGCTGGAGGAAGAGCGGCAAGAATACAATCGCTCCGAACATGGCAAGCCCAATGACGAAACCAACCGCGCTGGCAATCCTGAAGGTGGCAAAGTGAAAGAGCCTCGGAGGAATGATTGGCTCGGGCACACGCCGCTCTACAAAGAAGAAAGCACAGAGAGAGACCGCGCAGACAATCGCCAGCGAGATGATCGGCGTCGATAGCCAGGCGTACTGTGTTCCAGCCCATGTCGTCAGCAGAATTAAGGTGGATGCGCTGATGGCGAGCAGTGCCGCACCCACCCAGTCAATCCGGTGCTGGATGTGTCCTCGGGGGAGACGGAGGACGGTAGTGGCCACAATCAGTGCCACCGCGCCTATTGGGACGTTGATGTAAAAAATCCATCTCCATGAAACGCTTTGGGTAAGGAATCCGCCGAGGAGTGGCCCAGCGACGCTGGAAATAGCGAACATGCCTCCCATAAACCCTTGATATCGACCGCGCTCGCGAGGAGAAACGACATCGCCAATGATGGCCTGGGCTCCGACCATCAGACCTCCGGCGCCCATCCCTTGAAGCGCACGGAACCCAATGAGCTCTCCCATGTTTTGGGAAAGGCCCGAAAGCATTGACCCGACGAGGAAGATGCAGATTGCAAACACAAAGAATGGTTTGCGACCGTACTGGTCGCCCAGTTTCCCATATAAGGGCACGGAAATGGTGGATGCCAAGAGATAGGAGGTCACCACCCACGAGAGATGATTGAGCCCGCCAAGATCACCGACGATCGTTGGTAACGCAGTTGAAACGACTGTTTGATCAAGCGCGGCAAGGAGCATCCCGAGCATCAACGCCGACATGATTACCAGGATCTGTCGGTGCGTGAAGTGCGATGGTGACGGGCTTTCTGCGTTATTCATCTTGCTCACTCCTGGTTTCTTCGCTGCCGAGCATCTTGTCCAGGAAGCCTACGAGGGTCTGCAGCTCTTCGTCGGTTAGCCGTTTCGCAAGCTCCATGAACCGCAGTCTTCGTGCCCTTTTGAATTGGCTCACAAGACGCGTTGCATTCGCCGTGATGACGATCCGTTGAACTCTTCTGTCGGTTGCGTCGGGCATCCTCTCCACGAGCCCATGCTGCACGAGGCGGTCGACGAGCTGAGTGGTAGCGCTGGCACCCGTGTGCATGCGGCTCGAAATCTGGTTCATCGTAAGGGACCCATCCTCCATGAGTATCCTTAGGACACCCAGCTGATGGACTGTTACTCCACCGTAGGTGCGGATGAACTCATCGTGGACTTCGGCGTCCTCGATTCGTTTGCGGAGCTGGGGCTGGAGTTGTTCCAGCCGGTCGAGCAGCATCTCTCGATCATTCATCTACTGTATAGTACAGCACAGAAACTATTCGTGTGTTTCTGTATCCGAGTGACGTAGCAGTCCCGACCCGTCAATTTACGGAATGCACTTCCATTCGTCTCTATGAAGGAACGAGCAGCGGCAGGCAGCAAATCTCCACAACTCCCTGCGAGACCTGGATCGTATTCAAGGGGCGAGTGCGGTTCTGAGAAAATGGCTTGAGAAACGGAACTTAGAAGCGGCGCGCCCAGGGAAAACGTCTCCCCGCATTTCGTCCTCACGCACATGATTGAGGAGTATGGCCGCCCACGGGACATGCGGACTTTCTCCGCAAGCGCCATTGACGAACAGACAGGAGTTTGAGATGCCTATTGCCAAGCCCGATCGTATCGCGCCCACGAGCACTGTTCACCACTGACGAGCGAGCGACTCTCGAGGGCTGGCTCGACTATCACCGGGCTACGCTGGCCCTAAAGTGTTCGGGCCTGACCGACGAGCAGCTGCGCGAACGCGCTGTTCCTCCGTCGACGCTGTCGCTGATCGGCCTGATCAGACACATGACAGATGTCGAGCGCGGCTGGTTCTCGCGCACGCTCGAAGGTGTCGATGCGCCGCCTCTCTACTATTCCGAGAGCAATCCTGATGGCGACTTCGACGACGTCGACCAGCAGGACCCAGCCGAGGCATATCGCTGGTGGGTGGAGGAGTGTGAACGCTCCCGGCGCAATGCCGCAGCGTCTCCTCACTCGACCAGCTGGCGACACGTCGGAAGCAGCCGGACGATCCCCTACCCTCATTTCGGTGGATCATGACCCACATGATCGAGGAGTACGCGCGCCACAACGGTCATGCCGACCTGCTCCGTCAACGCATCGACGGCCGCGTCGGAGACTAAGGAAGCTCTAGAGACGCGGCACGGAGCCCATAAGGGCAACCCAAAGTGTGCTATCGCACGGTTAACCGGTCCGTAAGCGCGTAAGCTGGGCCCATGAAGTTCTGGTTCTGGACGGCTGTGCGTTTCGCCATTCCCTTCATTTCGCTGGCCATCGTCTACGTTCTGCTGGTCTTCGGGCCGCTGGGAATGCTTGCGACGGCCTCCGGCTTCATCATCCTCGGTCTCGTGACGGACCGGGAGCTGAGCCGTCGCAATCATCCTGCCAACGAGTGGGCGGCGGCCGGTTACCACGTCATTCCCGTCGACTCACTCCCACGCAATGTTGAACAGATCCCCATGTTCGGGGGCGTTGCTGTGGCCCTCCGGCGCACTGCCGGACCCATGCTTAAGAGTCTTTGCCTGGATCTCCTGGGTGTCACCATAGGCCTCGTTGCGCTTGGTTCGGTAATCGTGATGCTAGCTATCCTGGCACGATAGCTGAGGCGCGACACCAAGCCCGTCAGTCTCTTCTCTGAGCTGTTTCCGCTGCCTAGCAGAGCTAGCATTACCTCCGCCTGCCGAAGGGCGAATGGCGAGGACGTACCGAGTGTAGCTCGCCGATACGAAACGGAAGTTACAGCGCGGTAGCCTGCGGGGAGCAGTTACGGCCGGGCTTCCCTGGCCAAATGCCACATTACATGCCCGCCTTGGTGAGAGCGCTCTGAAGCGATTGCATGTAGGCCTCACTGGTAAGCGTGGCGCCGGAGATCACGTCGATGTTGGCGCTTTGGGCCTGGAGGGTCTCACTCCTCAGATACGGAATGGCCTGCTGGTTGATGGACGCAGAACGCGGGTCGCCCTCAGGCGCGGTGATGGAAACGCCGATAATCTTGCCAGCTTTGACCGTGATCCTGGCCTGCACCTGGCCGAACTGGTCGTCCACCACCGACCCTGAGACCGTACTGGCGGCGGAGGTAGTGGGGTGGTAGAGGTGGTGGCTGTCGGGGTCGGGGTCGACGTCGTCTTCGCTGACGGCGCCGACTGGCTCGTGGTTGCCGTGGGAGGGGCGGCAGCTGCACTGTTGCTGGAGCTCGGCGTCGGCATGGCTCGAAGGATGATTACGGCCGCCGACGTGAGGGTATGCCTACGCTGACGGCGGTGAGCAGGGCCGGTACGGTGCGGCCGAGAAATGAACGGCGCATGAAAGTCTCCTTGACTCCTAGAAGCTGAATTCGTCGATGTGGATGGAAGATTTCGGCACGCCCGAGGCGGCGCAGAGTGCGCTTGAGCGCGCTGGCACATGCCACTCGGACCGCAAATGTACACGTCGGCATGAGCGATCTCCGGAGCCAGCTCAAGGAGGTGCGTTTCGGAAAGTAAGTGGCGATTCTCGGGTAGGCGATGGTCGCCGACGACATAGTGGATACGCAGCCCAGGCCGAGCCAGCGCGTCCAGCTCGTGACGGAAGACCAGCTCATCCTGATTCATAGCCCGATAGATGAGAGTCAGGTCGCCATCCATCTCCTCGACCAAGGCTCGAATCGGCGTAATTCCGATCCCTGCGGCGATGAGGACTGCCCCGGGGTGGCGTCGGGCAGTGCTCGTGAACGAGCCAAAGGGTCCTTCCGCAATCACCCTAGTCCCAGGCTTGATGCTGGCCAGGCGGGAGGTGAAGTCGCCCAGAGCCTTGACGGTGATGCGTAGGGAGCCGTCGCTGGGGGCGGCTGAAATCGAGAAGGGGTGCGACTCCCTCCACATCCCAGCGCCCAGGAACCGCCAGAGGAAGAACTGGCCTGCCTGTACATCCATCCAATCAATGTGGCGTGTAGCGATCTGCAAGGAGAATACTCCCGGCCCTTCGGGAACCACATCGACCACCCGCATTCCATGCCATAGTCCTCGTAGCAGCTGGCTGGAGAATCCGGAAGGCGATGAGCAGCTGCAAGGTCAGAATGTAGAGAGCTGTCCAGTAGGCAGCGGCAACGGGGTTGACCACAAGCTCGTTACCTGTCGGTATCTGGTGAAACCAAGCCAGGAAAATGCCCAGATAGGCCATCAGGTGCACGACGTACCAGAATTCGTAGCGTAGCCGGCGCCGGACGATCACGGCGGATGTCGCTCCCACGAGAAGGAGCAGAGCGGTTCCGATGTACGCCTGAAGCATGCCCGGATACTGCGTAGCCAGTGTCACAGTTTCGGACCATAGACCCACGCCGTCCATCTGAGCGTAACCAGCCGTGATGAAGCCGACGTGAGCCACGATCAGCAGAACCGTCAGGCGTCCATTCCACTTGTGCCAGACAGCCAGACGGTCGAACCGGCCAGTGCCTTGAGGAAGGGCAGTCGTGCGAGAAGCAGGACTTGGACGAGGAGGAAGTACGCCGCCCAGAGTCCGGTGATTCGGCCGGCACTCGTCAAAAGGGCTGCCTCATCATGAACGGAGCTAACATTGCCGTTCACGGCCCAAAGACCCGTTATGACGAAAAGGTTGGCGAGGAAGACAATTTGGACGAGTCGAGCGATCCACGTTTGAAGGTGGCTGTGACGCGCTTGGCTGGTTGAAGCTGCTACCACCCCGGCCGGGGCGGTGGCTGTTCGCCACCTCCCGACGCGGTTTTCGACATCTTCGTCGTCAGCCTTTACAAGGTCTGGATAGAGTACGGTGTTTGCCATTGCCTGGTTTCCTATCTATCGGCCTGCCATGCCGTTCCCTGCTAGAGGGCTTTCGCCTTTTTGGCCTTGCTCACAGCGGATTTGAGCGAGGAAATGTAGGCTTGGCTGGTAATCGTCGCGCCCGACACCGGCTGAATCTTCGCGCTCTGGGCCTTCAGCACCTCGTTCTTGAGGATCGGTAGGGCGTCCTGGTCGATGTGCTGGGACCGTGGTGTGTCAGGGTTTGCGTTAGCCTTGACGTTTATGATCTTCTTCTTTTCCACAACTATCGAGACCTTAGCGGCGCCAAACCTGTCGTCGACAGTGGGTCCTTTGTAGGTCACCTTCTTGGCGGTCGCGGTAGCGGCCAGCACAGGATTGGCGATATAGACACTGCCCGTGGCGAGGGCGGCGAAAAGAATGGGTAGTGTGCGACGTCGAAGAGCGGTCTGATTCATGGGATGTCCCTCTCTCTGTTTTGATGTGTACATTTCAAGCGTGCCGATCGAACGTGACGATTCCATAGGAGGAAGATGATGACTTCGTGACAAAGGCCAGAGTCAGGGCGTGGTTACGGGCTCGTCATGGGATGTCGCCATGATCTCGAGCGGCTTTGTGAATGCGGAAGCGGCAAGTTTAAGATCGAATTTGGAAAGGGATAGCGAGGCAGCCGAGAGGGATGGCGGAAATGCACAGAACCGAGCTGATCATGGGCATGCCAATCACGATCGACCTGCGGGATGAGATTCGTCCTGAGGTACTTGACCGAGCCTTTGACTGGTTTCGGGAGGTGGATGAGATCTTCAGCACATACACACCTAACAGCGCAATCAGTCATCTCAACAGTGGGCGAGTGACACGCGATTCGCTGCCCGCTATGGTTCGTGAGGTCTTGGAGCGGTGTGATCAGCTCCGTGGGGATACCGGCGGCTATTTCGACGTGAACGGGAGGGCTCTGCCGCTCGAGCTTGAGGGGGCGCACGGGCAAAGTGTCGCCGTCGGCATCGACCCCTCGGGGTACGTGAAGGGATGGGCTGTGGATGGCGCAGCCGAGAAGCTGCGGAAGGCAGGAGCGAGGAATTACATGATTAACGCCGGTGGGGACGTGAGGGTAGAGGGCGGAGCCTTGCCGGAAAGCAACTGGAAGGTAGGCATTCAGCATCCCATAGAGACCGACAAAATTGCGGGCTTTGTGGAGGTGAGCAGCGGCGCTGTAGCTACCTCTGGCGAGTATGCCCGCGGACGCCACATCATCGATCCACATACGGGACGAGTTCCGGAGGGTCTGCTCTCGGTCACCATCGTAGGAGAGGAGCTTGGGACCGCCGACGCCTATGCAACGGCGGCCTTCGCCATGGGGGAGGAAGGGCCACGCTGGACGATGAGCCTTGCTAACTACGAGGCGATGTGCATCTCGACGAATGGCCTCCTGCTGATGACCCCGGGTTTTGAATTACGCCAAGCCTGACCCCAAGTCGCTCCTTGGTTGAGTCTCTCTTCGCAGTTCCGTCGACATGCTACTCCCCAGGCCTCGGATTGAGACTAATCCAATCCGAGTCCGCGAAGAATGTGGCGGGAATCACAGAATATGAAAGACCGCATAAAATATCATGAGGTAGAGATGAACTAAATCTAATCGCTAGGAAAGATTAATGGCACAACCGAAGGATCAGCGAACCGGTGGCGCTCTTGAGGCTCGCAACCTCCGCCGCCTCTACTGGAGGCGCAAGCACCTGTTCTCTGCTCGTGAGCCCATTGTTGCTGTGGAGGACATCAGTCTCTGCGTTCCTCAGGGCGTGGTGTTTGGAATGCTTGGACCTAACGGCGCCGGCAAAACGACGACGATCAAGATGCTTTCCACGTTGCTGCTTCCCACCTCCGGTTCGGCCACCGTCGGCGGATTCGATGTGGTTCGCGACGACAGAAACGTTCGTCGCTGTCTGGGTGTGGTTCTTGGAGGAGACCGAGGTCTCTACGCCAAACTCAGCGCTCGCGACAACCTGATCTACTTCGCCCACCTATATGGAATGCGGCGCCATTTGATTCGGCCCGCAGTCGAGGAAAAACTCGCACTGGTCGGACTGTCGGAACGCGCCGGGGAGCGCGTCGAGGGCTACTCCCGGGGCATGAAACAGCGCCTCCATCTTGCCAAGGCTCTCGTTCACAATCCTCCGATCCTCATTCTCGACGAGCCCACGATCGGTCTGGATCCGGCCGCCGCCATCGACCTTCGCCGGGCAATTGCCGCCCTCGCACCTCTCCACACTGTCCTGCTTACCACCCACGATATGGCCGAGGCCGACGCTCTATGTGATGAAATAGCCATCATCGACAAGGGGCTTATCGTGGCTCAGGGCACTCCAGACCAGTTGAAGGGTCGGGTTGAATCATCCCGCCGGGTCGTTGTGACCGTTGGGCCGATGAATGGCCGGGCCGAGACCGTCGGAGCCATTTTGGGCTCCCTTCCCGGAATTCGCTCCGTTGATTCGTCCACGACCGAGGATGGCGATGCCCAGTGGATCCTGATGTGTGCCGACACAACCTCCGCTCTGGACGGCGCCCTCGCCGTCCTCCGGTCAAATGAGGCATCTGTCCGGTCCATCCGCGTGAAAGAGCCATCTCTGGAGGACGCGTTTCTGACGATTGCCGGCAGGTCGTTCGAGTGATCGCTTTCGACGACGCCTATCTCAGCGCGCCGGCCCATGCCTGGTTTGTGACCCTGGCCACAGCTCGCGCCTTCATCCTCCGCCTCAGTGCCTACTTCATCCAGATAGTCAGATGGCCCCTGGGCCCCATCTTTACCTTTGCCACGTGGCGAGTGATGTATGCCGCTTCCGGCCGCTCAGGCGTCGACGGCACGACGCTATCGGGATTTCTGGTAACAGGTGTGTTCGGATCCATTCTTCTGGCATCCAGCATATGGACCAGCGGCTCCGCCCTCGAGTGGGAGCGAGACGAGGGCACCTCCGCTTCCCTCTTCCTCTCTCCGGCCAGTCGAAGCGCCGTGGTCGCAGGCTACGGCCTCGGTTCCCTGATCTGGTTCCTCCCGTCATTCGTCGCTGTCGTCATCCTCGGTGTGGTGACGGGAGCCAGGCTGATGATCTCGGATCCCCTGGTGGCCGTGGCAGCGGCCCTGTCCCTTACGTTCGCCTCGCTGGCCATGGGATTCCTGCTCGCCGGTCTCTTCATTCTGTCTCGCCGGGGCAATCTCATCGCCAATGTCATGCAGCCGCCACTTCTGCTCCTGTCGGGATTTGCGGTTCCCGTATCCGCGCTTCCAGGCTGGGTCCAGCCGATCTCGAATGCCCTTCCGATCACGGCCGCCCTTCAGGCATTCCGCCAGGCGGTCCTTGAGCACGGGAGTTGGTCCACCACCGGAGGCCGCTTGCTAACGAGCGTCCTGATCTCTCTGGTGTATGTCGTGATTGGAGTTTTCGGACTCAAGTGGATGGAGCACGTTGCTCGTGGATTGGGACAGCTTGATCTCTATTAGGGAAGGAACCGCTGTCCACCATGCTTCAATCATTTACCGCCTCCTGGGTTGTCAGGATGAAGCAGCAGCTTGTCGTCTCCGGAAAACTGGGATATCTCGGACTGTGGATCGGTCTCCCGGTCTTCCAGCTCGCGACGGCAGGTCTGATTTACCGGGGAGTTCGTCCCGGACTGGTTCCGTACGTCGTAATCGGCACGGCTGCCAGCACTCTCATCTTCACGATGCTCTACCACGTCGGCCAGGTCCTTGATGAGGAAAGGATCCGCGGGACGTTGACCGGTCTATTCCTCGCCCCCGCCCCCCGAACCAGCTGGCTAACAGGCTTCGCCCTGGCCGGCGCGTTCGAGACAGGGCTCGCCGCCGTTGCCACCTTGATCTTCGGCCACTTCGTCTTTGGCGTCGCCTTCGATCCCAACTGGCCTGCGGTAATCCTTGGCGTCTTCCTGTTCCTGGTCGCTTTGTGGGGATTGGGCTTCGTCTTCTCCGCCATCGGCCTCGCTCTCAGACGTTCAAACGACGTCTCCAATCTCGTGTCCCCGGTGATGCTCCTCCTCGGCGGCGTCTACTACCCCATCTCGGTCCTTCCCTTATGGCTCCGCCTGCCCGCCGAGGCGCTTCCGTTTAGTTATGGCGTCCGAGCCCTTGTGGGTGCCGGCCTCCATGATCGATCGGTGACGGCGCTCGGTCCTCAACTTGTTCCGCTTGCAATCTTCGCCATCATCCTGCCACTCATCGGCGTGGCCGCGTTTGGATGGGTTGAACGGCTGGCCAGGTCAAAAGGCCAGGTGGAACTCTACTAAGCAGCCGCGTCCCACGCTTCCCACGCCGTCCGGGGGACGGGACGGCGCGGGCGGATTCAGCTGCACGAGGCCAGTCGACAGTCCGCGAGCCACCCTAGCTGCGCACTTCCCGGCTCTAGGTCAAGTAGCGTCCGACCTGCGCCGGCGGCCGGAAGTGTCCTCGGTCAGACCACCGAACCCATGTGATGTCCCCTGGGCTGGCTTGGAAGGCGACCCAGCCTCTGCGGATGGCATGCGCGGGCACGATCACACGCGTCAACGTCGGTGCGAATGAGCCCTTCGTCAGACGCTGAGGGTGGGCGATGGTTCCGGCACTTTTATCTACGGCTTCAAGGTCTGAGGCCACAAACTGCCGTGGAATCGATCCGGTATTTTTCACTGTCAGATGGAAGAGCAGCCAGGTGTCACCGCGCGTGTAGTAGGCATAGTAGTCACCGGCTCCGGGGTCCATGGTTTGCTTTCCTAACCTCAGAATCAATCCCGTTTTCGGATCCGTCCGCATGCCCATCCCTTGCCTGGCTGCTGGGGACGGGGGAGAGCTGAAGGCAATTGAGAGGCCGATAATCGCGATCGCGGCCGCCGCGCCCGCCGGCACCAGCCACATCACTCCTCTCACGGTGTAGCCGTCCCATCAAAAAATCGTTCGGAAGGAGGGGGACAAGAGGGAGTTGTTAAGGCTGCAGCGAGCTGACGCCGATAGATCCAGGTCGGCGACAGGGTAGAGCCAGGAGGGCTATTCCGAGTGATTAGTCGGGCTCCTCTTCCTCTTCCGTCGGTTCCCAGTCTACGTCAAGTTCCGGATTAGGGCTATCCCTCATCCAATCCGCGCCCTCGTGACGACGCCTAGGATCGACAATGCCCAGTAGCGTCCGCGTCATGGCATTGCGGGTGTCCAACAGCTCGGCTAGGGCCGACTGTACTTGATCGTTTGTGACCGTGACCACCCCTTTGGTTTCCTGCGATTCCTCGGCTGCGATGAGAACGGCCCCGCGAATCAGCTCCTTCATGAAGGAGGCTGTCATGCCGTCGGTCTGATCCGCGACGTGTTCGACATCAATGTGGCCTGCCGCTATTTTTCGCGCATATAGGTCGAACAGTCGCAGCCTGGCGTCCTTGTCCGGGAGTCCGATTTCGACGGCGAGATCGACTCGCCCGGGACGAGCTGCCAAAGCGGGCTCGAGGAGATCGGGGCGGTTGGTAGTGAGCAAGAAGGTGACATCCGCATCTTCACCGAGGCCGTCCATTTCATTGAGTAGCGTGAAAAGCAAAGGCTGGCTCGTTTCGTAATCTCTGTCCTGAGCAATTAGGTCGACGTCCTCGATGACGACCATGGACGGTTGCAAAGTGCGCGCGATTGATGCGGCCGCGGAGATCGCACCGAGGGAGCTCCCTGAGAGGATGATAATCGTGACATCCGCCAGCCGACCGGTCAGGTATCTAACGGTATGGGTCTTTCCGGTCCCGGGTGGGCCGTGTAGAAGAAGGCCGCGCTTGAGGTGCTGACCACTTTCACTAAGAGTTTGAGCGTACCGGCGGATGCCGAAGACGTGCCGCTCGATCGCCTCGAGCACGCCTGGTGGGAGTATCAGCTGGTCACGCTCGAGGTGCTCCCGCTCATGGAACATGAGCGGGCCTGAATCGTTGTCGAACATTTCGGATCCGAACGAGAGGACATGGCCCCGATACACATTGTGTTCCAAGGTTAGTCGCTTGATCTCGGCTAGTACAGACGACGAATGCGTCCCCATCGGCACAGGCGATTTGGATACTCACGCTTGTCTGACCCATTTCGCTAGGGGCGGCGAACAGAAGCGCAAGACGCCGATTATCCTCAGTGATAAGGTAGAGCCCGCATTGGAGAGCGGACCGCGTTTCGCCGGCTGGTCCCACGGGGACATTGACTGTTGCAAGGCCGCCGAATCCCGGACTGTACGGCGTCTGATGGGCCTCGAGCAGGTCGGCGAGTGCGATGATGCCATGGTGAGGGTTGGAGATTCCATGTAACTCATGGGTCCGGCCGCCTGACCCTAACCACGCCTCGATCCCCAATTGAACATTGATGTGGTCGTAGGAGGGCCACCGTTCCGTAAGAATCGGAAAGCTGCCGGCTTCCGGTCCCAGGAATTCGATGAGTCGCCTGCTGGGTGTTGGCAGCTCGTCCTCTCGTGCGGCTTCCAGTACCCGAAGTAGCCCGCTCTTCTACGTCGAGGGTGCGGCGCCGTACTCCTGATCAGTGACATGTTCGAGCCATGTTGCGGGGTTGCCCTCGTCATCGACATCGAGCATGGCCACGTGCATCATGAACCTGTTCCGCGCCGCACCATGCCAGTGTTCTTCACCTGGCTCGAAGAACACCCGATCACCTGGACGGATCACTTCGATGGCGCCGCCCCGTCGCTGGGCAAGCCCAACACCCTCCATGACGAAAATAGTCTGACCCTGGGGATGTGTGTGCCAAGCAGTTCGAGCGCCTGGCGTGAAGTGAACATTGCTTGCATTAATACGTGATCCTTCGCCGGGCACGGCAACAGTGTCGATAAAGACATTTCCCGTGAACCACTCGGCTGGACCCTTTCCGGTATCGAGGCTACTTCGTGTGAGTTTCACCTTTCCTCCCACTGTTGACTTGACGGCAGCAGAGACATAAATATGTGATTAGGACGTAAGTTAGCGTTTAGGGGTGCCCATGATTGATTTTGACGCCACGCTGAATAGGGTCGAGGAATCGACTATTTTACGCTTGCCTGAGGATGCCAGCAAGAAGCTCCCATCACGCGGGCAGGTGGCAGTACGGGGGACGATCAACGGCCATCAGTTTGAAACCGTGGTGGAACCGGACGGCTCTTCAGGCCACTGGATTATGGTTGATCCAAAACTGCAACACGTCGCCGGTGTAGACGTGGGTGACACCGCGAGCGTCGAGATCGAGCCGACCAAAGAGTGGCCGGAGCCGGTTCTTCCGGAGGATTTTGAGGCGGCTCTGGCAGCCGCCCCTCAGAAGATCCAGGAGATCTGGAAGGATATTACGCCGATGGCACGTTGGGAATGGGTTCGCTGGATAAATGCAACCAAAAATGCGGAGACCCGGAGCCGGCGGGTGGAAGTAAGCATTTCCAAGATGAACAATGGCAAGCGACGGCCCTGCTGTTTCAACCTTGCCGCCTGCACCGACCCGAACCTCTCGAAAAATGGCAAGCTTCTCGACCTGGCGTAAAGATGGAACCGGTCAAGAGCTGCAGGATGTGGCCGGTCGATGACCTGCTAGTCGTCGACGCAGTCCATCCTATGGCGACTAATATCGAAACGTGACAGAGGCTCTCCATGGCATTCGCATCCCTCACGACTTCGATCGAGTCGAGATTCTCTGTCCAGATGATCGCCATCATGCCCACAGCGAAGGGGCTCTCGAGCTGCGTGTCTTCGGTGGAGTCGCGCGGCGACCCGATGTTATCGACTCACTCACGGCGCTACAGCTCCGCTTCAGGAACGAGCCGGGCATGCTTAGCGTGAACATCCGCCGTCATCTCGAATGCGGATTCCAGCTGGGTGCCGGGGAAACGAGGGAAGCGGTGATCGGGGAGATGCAACGAGTTTTTGGCCGTTCGCCGGTGGATCTGCAAATGTTCTCGGATCCGGCAGAGGATATCGAGCACGATCTAGAGGCTTTGCGACATCTCGGATGGCTGGAAGGAACTCGAATCGCTGGGTACGTTATCGATCTACACACCAAAGAGTCGGTTCTCGTCGGAGAGTTCACGGCATCCGATCCCCTGCAACATCGTGCCGCACCGCTGAACCTTAAACGATAAGGGGCCGGCACTTCGCCAGCCCGTCCCCGAGGCTCGAAATTGGCTACGGGTCACTGTTCGGGCCATGGCGTAACGGTCTCACACCCGTACTCTTCAGGCGCCACGTCGCGCACTGTCTCGGTAAACTCCCACCGGTGACCACCGAGGTCTTCGACCACAAAGTCTCGCTCCCCGTACGGTCGGTCTGTCGGCTCAGACAGGATTCGAGCTCCGCTCTTGCGGACCCGGTCGTACTGTGCAGCGACGTCCGGGACACGGATCTTCAGCACATGGGTGACCACGCCTTCCCGCGGATGTTGTCGCTCACCTTGCACATCTGCGACGATCATCGCCCCGCCCTCTCCGATACTCAGCTGGGCGCGGTGGTTCTCACCGATCCGAGTCCGCTCGACGAAACCGAAAGCGCTGGTCAGCCACGCGACTGCCTCGCGCACGTCAGGGTACACAAGTACCGGAATAACAGTGGATGGCGGTATGGACCTGTTAGGTTTCATGCTTTCGCTCCTGATTCTCGACGACTTTACTGATTCACCCACACGGTGATACTCTTTGCTGTTTTCCAACACGCCCCGATCTTACCTCTGGTCGTACCGACGCAAAAGGAGACCGACGACCCACATTAAGGTAAAAGAACTACAAGGCGAAACATCAAATTCTGCAACCGCAGAGGGTAAACAGGTTGCTTGGTGGGGGTGAGGGTGTTGTGCTCCATGGGATGCGACGCGCCGAAGATAGTTCGACCTGAGACCAGCATCACCACATCCGTTATCTGTTCTGCTTTGTCTGATGGCTAAAGCGGCAGCCAGACGTCCAAATCTTAGCGGTGGGCGTGGAGCGGCTACTCTGTATTGTTCATTCGAATAAGTTGACAGGAGTTCAGGATGAGTGAGATCGACGGTCACATTCGAGAGTTACAGGACAGGATAGATCAACTGGACGGCGAGCTGCGCTCCTTGCAGAGCCAAGCACGTCCTCCTATCGCGCCGGCGGATTCGGCACCTCCGCCTAGGGCAAGAGATGGTCGGCGAGTGCTTTCCAGGGCAGGCCTCCTTGCTGGTGGCGCTGCCGCAGCGGCAGGTGCCGTCGGTGCGGCGGTTGCCGGCTCCATAGGCACTTCCACGGCCTACGCCGCGAGTGACCAAAACTTCGTCGCGCAGGGAGGCTCCGGCACGGCTTTCTCCACTGCGTCTGGCTCTTCTTACAGCGACGGTGTCAGTGTCCAAGCTTCAGGCGTCGGCGTCTTTGCGGTTTCCGGAGACATCGGTGTGTTTGGCAACAGCACGTCAGATGGCAACGGCGTATATGGCTCCAGCAACGGCAATGCGGCGGGAGTCTTTGGATACGGCAGCGCTTACGGCGGCGTCGAGGGCCAAAGCGTGTCCGGCAACGGAGTGTATGGCCATAGCGGCAACGTGGGGGTCCAGGGGACAAGCACAGCAACGACAAAGGGCCTTGCGATCGGCGTAGCCGGCTTTTGCGCCTCATCTGTCGGCGTCCTGGGGACAAGCACCTCGGGAACGGGTGTCTTCGGATCGAGTGATTCAGGTGCCGGCATTAGTGGGGAGAGCAACTCGAAGTCGGGGTCGTCGGCAGGTCGCAAGGAAATGCTCCGGGAGTGTCGGTGCTCCAGCAACGGTGGCCCAGGGGTTCAAGGGATTGCCACCGTTTCCCCTGGAGTGAGTGGCGTAAGCGATAGCAATGCCGGAGTGACAGGGTTGAGCACCAGCAGCGTGGGTGTGCGTGGGACCAGCACCACCGGAAGAGGTGGAATCTTCGCAGGCGCGGCAGCAGCGGTCAAGCTCACCCCTTCTACTAAACTGCATCCAACGTCAGGGAATGCCGGCGACTTGTTCGTGGACAAGAATCACGCTCTTTGGTTCTGTACAGCGGGCGGTAACAAGGCCACCTGGAAAGAGGTAGTTCTAAAGTGACCGGGTCAATCGCGCGGTAAAGCTCCAAAGAGTAGATATCTGCAAGGGCTCGAATACGGCATCCCGGTACTCAGATCCGGCTAGAAGGATGATTCTGCTGGGTCGGTATGAGTGGCGCGTTCTTCATGTTGAGAACGACACGACGTTGCTACTAAGTGAAGAGATAGTGATGAGATGCGCTTACAACACGGAATATAAAGATGTGACTTGGGCAGACTCAAGTCTTCGCCGGTATCTGAATCACGAGTTTTACGGCCAGTTCAGTGCAGAAGAGAAAGTCCTGATAGCTGAAACAGGGCTGGTAAACAGTAACAACCCGTGGCTTGGCACCAATGGCGGCAGGGACACGACCGACAAGATATTTCTGCTAGGTCTTGAAGACGTCGTGAACTATTTCGGCGACAGTGGTCAGTTGCAGGACAAGAACCCGAACAGCAAGTATTGGATCAATGATCAATATAATCCGGGCCGAGAAGCCCGGGACGAAAACGGCGAGGCTTCCTGGTGGTGGCTTCGGTCGCCCGGAATCCGCAGTCGGTGTGCAGCCTACGTCAACGTGGGCGGCAGTATCAACCTTGCCGGCCACTACGTCAACAACGGCTACGGGGCAGTGCGTCCCGCCTTATATCTACCAACTAGCGATCTTTCCGCTTTATGTGACGGTAGGGCCAACCGATGACAGACCATCACCCTCTTGACTCCGTGTCGCAGGCACAGATCGCTGCCCTTGGTGATCTCGCTGGCCGCCTAGATCGCTCGTCTATCCAATACTGGCTATTCGGAGGTTGGGCGGTTGACTTCTATGCGGGCCGTGTCACGCGGGTCCACGACGACATAGACTTGGCCATTTGGCTCCCCGACTTGGCCCGGATCAGACTTTTGCTCGAGGGGGCGAGCTGGCGGCACGCTCCAGATGATGACGAAGATGGAGGAACCGCGTTCGAGAGTGACTCAGTCCGCCTGGAGCTCACGTACCTGTCGAAGGACGATAGCGGTCGCATCTTTACTCCGCTCGCGGAGGGTAGTGCTTACTGGTCTCCGGAGGCATTCGGTAACACTCGTCGAGAGCTCAGTGGCGTGCCGGTTCGGACACTTGAGTTTGCCGCCCTCCGCAGCAGCAAGGCAACGGCTAGGCCGGAGCCGGAGGATGCTGCCAAGGACTACGCGGACTCGCACGTTCTAGCGGAGATCGCGCCTGACGACAAAGTCCAGTGATCGTCCAACGGGCAAGTAGCATGGTGGCCATTCCCGTCCCCGCCGAAGAGCAGCTCGACATCGGTCTTCCAGCAGTGTCGCGAGTTGATGAAGGAACGAAGCTGTCCATGTGTGGATGTGTTTGCTGCGACGGAGGCACACTGAAGGAAGGGCTCTGGAGAGCCAGTATAGCCGCGGACGCATGAGGGAAGAACCGGCTCTATCGATGGACGAAAGCGAACCGATTCATCAACACGCGATCACTGAAAGAGAGTATCTTCGTCGCGCCTTCCAAGGCACGCCCTCCGTGTTCGAGCTGCTGCGGACTGTCCGAAGCCGCCGGGTGGGTCAAGGCTACCGCATCGATTCGGGAACTACCGATCCCCATCCGGTGACGGGACGCCTAATGGCGCAAGAGTCTGGGCCGAATCGATTTGTTTCGGAAGAACCACCTGTACGCCTGACCGAATTGGAAGAGGCTCTTCTGGCTTGGGCGGCCTGCGGACCGAATGGGATTGTCACCTGGGATATCTCGTTTGACGGCGGATTCAACCAGTTGGTTCATGCTGCGGGTCGGACGGCACCTGAGCCGAATAACAGTCATGCCACCGACCTCCTGATCATCAACGATCAGGGAGTCTCTCTCTACCGTCCAGATCTCACGCGGGCGGAGACAGTCCTCATGGATGGCGAGGGTGACAATCGACTCGACTCCATCTTGGACTGGTACCGCTCTGGGCGCACACAGATCCTTCCTCACCGGCCAGACGTCGATTGGGCCATGCGGAAGCCTGCTCTTCCCTTCTCTCCGCTCAATGGTCCGCACCAGTTCAATATGAACCTGCCCGGCACTACATGGTTTCTGCCCATCACCGACGTCGCGAGGCTGCACAACGGGATCGTCGACCTCTTCGCCACGCGCCACGTGTACCTCGTCGACGACTTCGCCGGGGACCGTCCCGCGGGTGTGGAGAGGTGGCGCGAGAGCGGAAGGCTCGAGAGACCGCTGCCTCTTTCGGTGTACGAGCAGGGTGTCTTGCAGGCTGAGACCTATCCGGCCGGATGCATCGTCCAGAACCTTCGGCTTGCAGCGGAAGCGCTGGGCCTTGGGACGTGGTGCTTCTCTGGGCACGATTCTGAGATCCTTATGGGAGTTCACCCCGACCTTGCTTCTGGTCTCAAGTTTCAATACGAGCCCGAGAATCACCGGGTGCCGATGGCTTCGGGGCGCCGGCAAATATTCGGCCTGCCAGGCGTTATCGAGGCGACGTACGTGCCGTCACCAGGGTTCCCAGACGCCGCGACCTTGGTCAGCTACTGGAGGGAGGCGCGATACGGCGCGAGCACTTGGACCGACTCAGGCCCGGGCAATCTCGTCAGTCGGGGTCAGTCGCCCTGGTCTGTGCACCGGGCGGATGAGCTGCGAACTCATCCTCGCGCTTTTGTTGATGACTGGGCTTGGGATGCGACGGCGGCATTCATCGGATACTGCGTCGATGTCTACGGCCAGTGGCCGGTCACCTATTGCTCGCTCCAATGCGGCTTCGGCGTTGTCGTTCACCATGTTGACCCAGCCTTCTACGACCGGCATTATCGACCGGGTTACATTACCGATCGCATCAAGAGCCACTTCGATGACTGGCATTAAGGCACCGCTCAACCCGCCAGCGACACGTTCTAGGACAAGGGCCTCAGAGTGGCGAGCTCGTCAGCAGTTACCCGGGTCCGAACACCAGCCAGTGACCAAGCTGACCAACGAGGCCTCGGTGGTCACCGGCCACGCTGACTATCTCGCTCTCGTTGCCTGGGCCTAGTCCGAGGCTCCGCGTGCGGTGGATGTGGCTATGCGACTGTCACGGCTCGTCGTCAAGTGACAGGTCGCTCATGCAATCGACGTTTACCCTAGCATGGGGTCCTCATTCCGGCCTGTCGGCGCCTCCAACTGGGTTGACGCAAGCCGCGGTGGCAACCCACAGACGGCCCAGCTCTGTCGATAAAAGAGCTCCAACGCGACCGCGCTTGTTATCGCGTGAACGACAGGCATTGGTACGCGGACCATCTCGGCCTGCTCTTCGAGACAGTTCGAGCTACATTGGCGCCTCGTCCGCCGAGCTTTTCCCGGCTAACCGGAACGCACTAGAGCGCCTTCCGCGCAGAGTTGCCGGCCATAACTCCTTGGGCGAGTAACCTCTGCAGCTCGGACTCTGTCGCAGACGAGGCCGAGATGCCGCTCCAGCCCAAGCCCCGTCACTTGGCGAACAACAAATACTGAGACTTTGACAACGCGACCGCGCTTGTTACTAACGAGAACCACAGGCATTGGTACGCGGACCATCTCGGCCTGCTCTGCGAGACAGTCCGAGCTACATTGGCGCCTCGTCCGCCGAGCTTTTCCCGGCTAACCGAACACACTAGACCTATGGCTCAATCGTACGTTGGGCCGGCACCCTATCCGGCCAGGTTGGTCGCACAGGCTCCGGCGAGCGGCTTGGCGGCCTTGCCCTTGCCTGTGGCTGCCCCGGTCTTGGCGGCGACGGCCACCGGCGAAATGAGGGAGGTCTGGGGGTTGGTCGGCAGGATGAGTGGTTTGCGCGGCGCCTGCGAGAAGTTGAAGTCCGAAAGCAGGTTGCCGAGGATCTTGGCGTTCTCGCGCACATCGGGTCGGGGATCCGGACGGCCGTCAGTCTTGGGATTCAGCCGCTGGCCACCCAGGAAACGGTCTTCGATGAACTTGAGGTAGGCGTCGTAGCTCAACGTCTGGTGGTCGATGTACCCCTTTTTTGCGTAGGGGCTGATGACCATGGCCGGCACACGGAACCCGTAGCCGTTCTTATCAACCACCGGCGGCCGGACGTGATCGTAGAAGCCGCCCCAGTCATCCCAACCAAGGAGGATGGCGGTGCTATTCCAATCAGGCCCTTCCATGATGGTGTTGATGAGACCGGTCACGTAACTCTGGCCCACGCTGACAAGGGCCGGCGGGTGCTCGCTGTCCTTGCCGTTTGGCATAACCCAGCTCACAGAAGGCAGGGTGCCGGTTTCAGCAGCCGCATAGTAGTCGTTGAGGGGCTGAATATTGCCGAGCTGGTGATCCTGACGAACGGTGTCGAAGCACGGAAGCGGGTTCCAAATGCTGGGAGTTCCGTACTTTTGGACGGCCGGAGGGCAGAACATGGCGTTGCCGATGCAGTCGGCGGCCGGGCCAGGGGCGACGTAGTAGGCCCATGACACGTGGTGCTTATCCAGCAGGTAGGTGAGATCGGTCCATGCGTAGTCCTTGGGAGTGGTTGTCACCGTTCCGCTCTTCTTCTTCTTCTTGCCCCGCCCGGTGAGGGAGATGTCGTTGATGCAGCTCGCCGCTTTACCGGGAACGGTACATCTTGCCGACCAGCCCGAAACCAGGTAGAGGTGCATGGGGAGGCTCCACGAGGCGTTGGGCTCGAACATGTGGTCTTGGAGGACGAAGTGCTTGGCGTACGACCAGTAATTGGGGATATCGTGCCCATCGTGGTACCCCATAACGTCGGATGGGTTATCGGCGGATTGGGCTTGCGTGCATCCGGGATTGAAGACATTGGCGCAGTTCAGCCGCTTGGCCTTCTCCGCCTGGGCGATGAATCCTGTCAGTTTGCCGCCGGCCAAGTCGGCGGTGTAATTGGCCGCGCCGTGTGGGCCGCCGAAGTTCATGTCCTGCCCGTCGTGGAAGGGCTTGAGACAGATATGCCTGGCGGGATCCGGCACACAAACGGTGGGGACACCGTTCTTCATTGGGATGCCGTCGGCTCCGGGATAGGTGCCGAAGTAGCTGTCGAAGGACCGGTTCTCTTGCATGATGATCACGATATGCTTAATCTTGGCGAAGCCGGCCGTTTGGCCACTGGCGTTTCCCGAGGGAGCGCCCAATACCAGTCCGCCGGCCAAGAGAAGGCCGATCGCCATCACCAGCACTGTCATTCGCTTCACGGCGTCCTCCTTGAAAATACGGGCACAGAGTTGAGTTCTCGGCAAGCCGTCCAGATGCATTGTATTACGATGAGATACTGAGAAAATCAAGTGTGGTCGAGACCCAGCACGCTCGTCCACAGGAGGCGAGCGATGGATGGTGAAGTGAACTACGAGAGCATGGTGGAGTTGAGCGCCTTGGTCAGGAGCCAGGCAGCCGAGCTGGAGTCATTGCGGCATGAGGTTCATGACCTTCGCGCCGAGGTTGTGTCGGCAGCGCCGGAGTTGCCGGCATCCGCAAGCCATGCCACTCAACTGTCGCGGTCGAACATGCTCAAGACCATTGGAGTGGTAGCCGCGGGCGCTGTTGCCGTGACTGCTCTGGGCACCGGGACCGCCGCCGCCGCCGATGGACAATCCTTGATCCTGGGTCATTCGGCGGCGAACGGCAAGCCCAACAAAGCCAAGCTGGCAACCGAAATTCTCTTTCAGGGCAAGGTGACGGCGGGTATTGGCTTCCTGGTGAACGACACCAAGTTTTCACCGGCGGGAACACCATGGCCTGCGGCGGTCGGCGCCTGGGCAGGCAGCCATTTCCCGCATGGTCTGTACGCGTACACGGACGCCAAAACCTCCAAGACCATCCCGCCGACGGCCCTCGCGGCCTTCAGCCTCTATGGCTACGGCGGCTACTTCAGCGGACCCAAGGCCCAGATCAGCCTGGAGCCGCAGAAAGGATTGCACCCGGGTGCGGGGAAGGCAGGCGACCTCTTCGTGGACTCCAATCACGATCTCTGGTTCTGCAAGGGCGGGACCGATTGGTATCACATCGTGTAGTGTCGCGGGGCTGGTGGCCCTGGCCACCAATCCCAACCATTTAGGTTGCCGCGGTGAAGGAGTTCTTCAATGGCGGAAGCCATGAGGCGGCGGCAAGGCCCGGCGGGAGGGACCCGGAGCCATGCCCAGCGGGGTCCGTTCACCCTCCCTCCTAGGGGCCGCACTTGTGGCTGCCCATGATGCGGCTTCCACGTCGAACCCAGACCCACCGACAACCGTGGCTTTGGGATTCGCATCGCCTGCCATTCACCCTCTCCCGTAAAGAGAGCGTCGACGGCAGCGGCACGGGAGTCTACGGTTTTCAACTCCAGTAAGTACGGTTGGGGCGTAGTGGGTGGATCCTTCAGTGGTTCGAGAGCTGCGCCGACGGGGAGCCCTCGAACACAAGAGTATGGGGCTCCTCGCCTCCGAGCTTCCGGCCAGCCACTGTCGGAGGCGACCCGCGCGCTAGGCCTGAATTCCGCTGGCTCGCCCGAGATCTAGGGAAGCCTAGGGTCGATCTCGAAGACAAGGACGCGGTCGCGGCAGCCCTAGAACCCTGAGATGAGCACGACGGTCGATACCAACGTACTTATTTACGCCTCGAACGTGGCCGGGCCTGCTCACCCGAAGGCTGTAGCGCTGCTGGAGCGGCTCGCTCAAGGTCCCCGATATCTTCCACCTGCTGTGGCCAGCTCTCATGGCCCGTCTCTGGGTCATCACTCGGCAAGCGATTCTCCCAACGCCCTGAGCTTCGCAGACCCACCGCGAACATCGAATCTCTGCTCGCGCTCCAACACGTGCGCAATCCTGGCGAGGCTGACGGGTTCTGGAACGGCTTTCAGGCGACAGCGGAAGGAACCGGCCGGGGAAATCTCATCGGCGACGCCAATCTCGTCGCCCTTATGCGGCAGCATAGCGTCGGCACTATCTACACCCAAGACCGAGACCTCCGGCGTTTCCGAAGGATCAGGGTGGTCGACCCGGAACTGGATGCCGTAGCAGCTAACGGAGGCGTTAGCTCAAGAGGAAGGGTCTTCCGTCCAGACGATCAGTAGCCATGCTCCGGTGATCATGAACGCAACGAACACAACCATCCCAACCGCGGCAATGTAGAGGCCTATGCTGTCGCCTCCGATTAGCAGGGCTGCCCCGGCTATCTCGACGACACAGCAGACCGTACCGAAAGCCACCCGGTTACCGCGGATGGCGGCACGGGTTCCCCCCGTCCGAATCGCGCGGGCGTAGCCGCCGCCATAGACGATAGCCGCGATCGCAGAAACCACCAACCACTCTGTTCCGATTGCGCGACTGTCCTGGCCCCCCATCAAAGCCATCGCGCAGATCACGAACGTCGCTGCGAACCCCGTAAGCGTGCCGACTGCACGGTAGCGATGAGCCGCGTCGTCCCGAATGGCCGCGACATTGAGCGTCATGGCGACAAAAACGAGGCCGGTAAGCGCAGCGGCGCCTCCTCCCACCATTACAAAGAAGTCGTGCCACTGACTGGGATCATAAACGGTCACGGTTCGAGTGCCATTCCGCTTCATTCTGATTGACGCTTCCATGTGAGACGTGCAGGGCGTCCCGCACTTCCATCGTCATCGACCTGTCACAGCAGACAGGTCAGTCCATCGCGCGCTGCAGCTCCCAGGCTGACTCGATGGCATCTTCGATGGCCGCGGCGTTTCCTTTCACAAGATCAGCGACAACCATCATGTGTTTTCGGTACCGTGTGGGGACCGAGAACGTTTCCGGAAACTGCCACACGATTGCATCGCGGTAGGCGAAATCGGCTCGGATTACGATATGCGACTCATCCACCACACGAGCAACCAGCCTGCCATGGTATCGCCACTCGGGGGCACCTTTGGCCGCTGTGCACCGAACGCCGGCTAGAGCGGACGCGATCTGCGCTACGTCCTCGACTTCCACGGGCATAGCTCTCTCCCAAACTGCGCCGTTGCTATTGTTATAGCTGGGTTCGAAGGGTGGTGGACCAACTCTGTGGCCGCTCCTCGGAATCGAGTTTTGGGCCTGTTACCCAGCGGCTCCGAACAGACTACGATGGCTTGCCGGCTATTTTTGTTCACCAGGCGGTCTTGCCACGAGATGCACATCGATTTCGGGGATGGCACGGAGTATCTTAGAGGTGACCGAGCCGTGCAAAAACTCATACATGCGCGAGTGACTCGGGTGACCGATGATGAGATGCGCTACATCGTGGCCTTGGATGAACCGCACAAGTTCTTCGGCAACATCTCCACTGAGACGGACAACAGTTGCCCCGAGATCGTCCGCGAGATGTAAGTTCGCACGAAGGTGCCGCTCCTCGTCCAGCGACTGCGGCCTTCGGTCGGAGTCTCGCGGCTCCACGTGGACGACAACGAGATCGCTCTTCAAGGCTGCCGCCATCCGCCGGCCGCTCCGAATGAGTGTCTTGCCTACCGGCCGGTGATCAACGGCGACCATCACCTTGTCGAGAGTAACTCCCTGCGACACTGACCCCGGATCCATGAATGCTGTCAACCGATCGCCGACTTCGCGAGCGGTGACGCGCAAAGCAATTTCACGAAGGGCAGTCAGATTCGACACGGTGAAGAAGTTATCAAGCGCACGTTTCGCCTGTTCCGCTGGATAGATGTTGCCGTGCATCATACGCCTGATGAGTGCTTGTGGATCCATGTCGATTAGCTCGATCTGTTCGGCTTTGTCGACGATCCAGTCGGGGACCGTTTCGGCGACCGAGACTCCTGTGACAAGCCGGACAGTGTCGTTGAGGCTTTCGATGTGCTGTACGTTCATCGTCGTGATGACCGAGATCCCGGCATTAAGCAGATCCAGCACATCTTGGTATCGCTTCTCGTGCTTCGATCCTGGGACATTGGAATGCGCAAGTTCATCCACAAGCGTGACTGCCGGGTGCCGGGCGATAACCGCATCGGTGTCCAGTTCGTGAAAGGTGATGCCCTTGTAAATGATCTCTTTAGGCGGGAGGACTTCGAGTCCCTCGAGCAACTTTGCCGTTCGTGGGCGGCCGTGCGTCTCCACGAAACCAACGACAATGTCGGCGCCGCGTTCCCTGCGGCGGTGGCTCTCCTCCAGCATCGTGTATGTCTTGCCCACGCCAGGAGCTGCACCCAGATAAATGCGCAGCCTGGGGTGTGAGGCCTCCTGTTCCTGAATGCGAGCGAGAAGCGCATCCGGATCGGGTCGTTGCTGGTCAACCACCAATCTACTTCTTCCCAAGCGCGTCGAGCGCAAGGTTGAGCTGCAGAACATTGACACGCGGCTCGCCGAGGATGCCAAAGCGTCCGCTGGGATGTGTACTTGGCAACCAGCGCACGGACTAACGAGGCTGCCAACCCTCGAACGGTGGCGACTCGATGCACCTGGAGGTCTGCATATGCCGGGCTGATGTTTGGATCGAGCCCGCTCGCCGACGTGGAGACTGCGTCAGCCGGAAGCACGTAATTGGATGGGAGACCGTTCACCTTTCGGATGAGATCTGCTTGGGCAACCGTATCCTTCAGCAGCGCCCGGTTGGTTGGACCGAGATTTGTGCCACCGGAGGCGAGGGCGTTGTAATCCGCTGCCGAAAGGCGGGGCCAGAAATACTTACGTTGCGTAAATGCCTGGCCAATAAGGCTTGAACCCACCACATGTCCAGAAGTATTGGTGATCAAGGAGCCGTTCGCCTGCTTTGCAAAGAATAGCTGTCCGACAGCCATCGTCGCCAAGGGGTAGACGATGCCAACCGCAACGCTCAGAACCACAACCATGAGTACAGAAGTCAACAAAAGTCTGCCAATGCTGCTCCTTCCGATATCGGCGGACTCAGCCGCATCCTCAGTTTTTCGGACTGGTGTCTGGTTCATCACTGGAAGCTCCTCACTGGGTGAGATGAAAAATGGTCAACAGCACGTCGCAGACTTTGATGCCTATGAATGGAACGATCATCCCACCCAGCCCGTAGATTCCGAGGTTTCGCCGCAGCGCGGCGGCCGCCCCGGTTGGCCGGTACCTGACTCCGCGAAGTGCCAACGGAATGAGAAGGACGATGATCAGGGCGTTGAAAATGACCGCTGAGAGCACAGCTGAATGTGGCGTCGATAGTTGCATAACGTTGAGCGCCTCGAGCTGCGGAAACTGAGTGCTGAACATGGCGGGAAGAATCGCAAAGTACTTCGCCACGTCATTGGCGATGCTGAAAGTGGTGAGTGCGCCTCGTGTGATCAGCAATTGCTTCCCGATAGCTACGATCTCGATAAGTTTCGTAGGGTCGCTGTCGAGATCAACCATGTTGCCCGCTTCCTTCGCGGCCTGCGTGCCCGAGTTCATCGCAACACCAACATCGGCCTGCGCCAGGGCAGGTGCATCGTTCGTCCCGTCACCTGTCATGGCGACGAGCTTTCCCTCGGCTTGTTCGTAGCGAATCAGTCCGATCTTGTCTTCGGGCTTGCTCTCGGCGACGAAATCATCGACGCCGGCCTCGGCAGCGATGGTGCGCGCCGTCAGCGGTTGTCTCCGGTCACCATGACAGTCCGAATACCCATGAGTCGCAACTCGTCGAATCGCTCGCGCATGCCCGGCTTCACGGTGTCCTTGAGATAGATCACTCCAAGTATTTCGGCATTGCGGGCAACCGCCAACGGTGTTCCGCCCTCTCCAGCAGACGCGATCGGCTATTGTTCTCAATTCCGTGGGAGTCTCGTTGGCGATACCGATGATGGCGTCGACAGCGCCTTTCATTACCCGTTCGCCGTCAATCTCGATGCCACTCATTCGGGTCTCGGCGGTAAAGGGGACTAGCGTTGCGCCATGCAACAGCTGAACATGTCGTGCCGTATCCCTTCTCTTCGGCCAGCGCTACGATGCTCTTCCCCTCCGGTGTGTCATCGGCGATGCTCGACAGCAGAGCCGCCTTGGCAACATCTGCCTCGAGAAACGGCGCGACGGGAAGAAATGCGCATGCCATGCGGTTGCCGAAAGTGATGGTTCCTGTCTTGTCGAGCAGCAGAGTATCGACATCTCCCGCCGCTTCGACCGCCCGTCCACTCATGGCCAGCACGTTGAACTGGACGAGCCGGTCCATCCCTGCGATCCCGATAGCGGAAAGGAGTCCACCGATCGTCGTGGGAATGAGACACACCAAGCAGCGCGACCAGCGTCGTGACCGCAACAGCACTTCCCGAATAGATTGCGAATGGCTGCAGTGTATACACGGCGAGCAGAAAGATGATGGTGAGTGAGGCGAGCAAGATATTGAGCGCGATCTCGTTTGGCGTCTTTTGACGGTTCGCACCCTCGACCAGCGAGATCATGCGGTCAATGAAGGTCTCGCCGGGGTTCGCCGTGATCCGAATCTTCAACCAATCGCTGACGATGGTTGTCCCGCCTGTTACCGATGAGCGGATATCGGTCCCTGGTTCTTTGATGACTGGAGCACTTTCCCCGGTAATTGCGGCTTCGTTCACCGACGCGACACCCTCGATCACCTCACCGTCACCGGGAATGAGATCGCCGGCCTCAACCAGCACAAGATCGCCTCGACGCAGCACGGTTGCAGACACAACGGTCGTCTGACCATCCGGTTGCAGCTTCTTTGCTGTGGCGTCGGTACGGGTGCGCCGAAGGGTCTCTGCTTGCGCCTTGCCCCGCCCCTCTGCCATGGCTTCGGCGAAGTTGGCGAACAGCACCGTGAACCACAACCATAGGCTCACGGCGCCTGTAAAGAAGCCGATCAGGGGATGCGGGAGTCGCCACCGCACGAACGAACTCCACCGTCGTGATGACCGCACCAATGAACACCACGAACATGACCGGATTCCGCAGCTGGAGCGCGCGGGTTCAACTTGCGGAAGCTATCTCCCACCGCCCCAAGCAGTATGTTGCCGTTGAACAAGGCCAGCGAGCGGCTCTTCCGCCGCTGATCACCTAAGCGCTGTGGCGGCTGCCGACCTTCGGTGGATGGAGTGGGAGCGATAGCTGTTACAGTCACCGCGTCACGCCTCCATGCATGAGAAGCTGTTCGATGATTGGCCCGAGCGCGTAGGCGGGCAGGAACGTCAAGGCCGCGACGATGACGATAACGGAGATCAGTAGAACGCAGAAGGTCGGACCATTCGTGGGGAACGTTCCGAGACTTGGCGCGACGGCTTTCTTGCGGGCCATGGAACCGGCGATGGCCAGGAGCGGAGTGAGAAAGAGGAATCGGCCGATGAGCATGACGATGCCGCCGGTGAGGTTGTACCAATTGGTATTCGTCGTCAGTCCGGCGAAAGCCGATCCGTTGTTCGCGTTCTGGGAGGTGTACGCGTACAGGATCTCCGTGAGTCCATGGGGACCCGGATTGAGAATCGACGCAGTGCCCCAAGTGCCGAGCACGGCAATCGCAGCGAAGATCAAGATGTTGGCAGGCGAGATTAAGAGCGCGAGGCTCGCCATCTTGACCTCGAAGCTCTCGACCTTCTTGCCGAGATATTCTGGCGTCCGTCCGACCATGAGGCCCGCGATGAAGACGGCGAGGATGGCGTACATCAGCATGCCGTACAGCCCGGCTCCAACGCCCCCGAAGATGACCTCTCCGGTCGCCATGTTTGTCAACGGGCACCAGACCACCCAACGGCGTGTACGAGTCGTGCCAGCTGTTTACAGCGCCCGGCAGACGCGTCAGTCGTAACTGTTGCGAATAATGCCGAGTCGGGGATACCGAAGCGGACCTCTTTTCCTTCCATGTTTCCGCCCGGTTGGCTGGGAGACGCCGCCGTTGCGACATGTGCCTGGGAGGCGATTGTCGGGTTCCCGGCTTGCTCAAAACTCACGGCTGCGAAATACCCGGCTGAGAAGAGCACGAACATCGCAGCCCACAGTGTCCACCCCTGTTTGGTGTTCCCTACCCACTTCCCAAACATGTAGACGAGAGCCGACCCTATCAGGAAGATCGAGAGAATCTCGGATGAAGTTGGAGAGCGGCGTCGGGTTCTCGTAGGGATGTGCCGAATTGGCGTTAAAGAAGCCGCCACCGTTGGTCCCTAAATCCTTGATCGCTTCCTGGGAAGCCACAGGCCCTTGCGGATGATCTGCCGGGCCCCCTGCAGAGTGTGAGCGTCACGTAATGATTGAGGTTGTCCGGAACTCCCTGCCAGATGAGAAAGAGAGCATACACAAAGCACGCGGGAACCAGGATGTAGACAACACATCGGACGAGATCAACCCAAAACGAGCCGATTCCCTTGCCGCTCCGGCGAGCCAGCCCCCGAACGAGCGCGACGGCCCATGCAATGCCGGTTGCGGCGGAGGCAAAGTTATGGAATGCCAGCCCGAGCATCTGAGTGAGATAGCTCATCGTTGTCTCACCGCTGTAGTTCTGCCAGTTCGTATTCGTGGTGAAGCTAGCGGCGGTGTTCCATGCCAGGATCTGCCCGATGTCCGGAAGATCCTTGCGGATTGAATAGCGCACCCTGATATGACTGCGTTCGCTGGATCAGGTACAGCACCAGCAACCCAACGAGGCTGAACGACGAGCGACGCGAAGAGATAGATGTACCAGGGCATGTCTTCCCGCTCGTCGACCCGGGTCAGGCTGTAGATGCCCACCTCGACCGGGCGCAACGCTCGATGCATGAATGTGCGCTCGCCGTTGAATATTCGATACAGATAGAGCCCCGAAAGGCTTGGCTGTGAGGAGGAGGAGTAGACCGAACACCAACCACAGCTCGACCGCTCTTCCAGTCATCCAAGACGGCATGTCAGAAGATCTCGGGCCGAATGAGGGCAATGAACAGGTAGACGAGCACCGCAACGGAAATGACTGTCAGAATGATGTCTTCCATTACTGCCTCCGGCTCCGCATTCGTTCGAATGCCAAAGCGCAGAGTCCGTTCAGCCCGAAGTACCCGACTGTGACGACAACGAACAGGAGATCGAGCATGTTCAGCCTCCGCGGCGTGTGGCGCACAACGACGAGTCGACAGCTCGCATCAGCGCATCCATGGGAAAAGGCTTCTCGAGGAAGCCGACGCAGGAGAGCTCTTGCAGGATCTGCCCGTTTGGATGAAGGGCGGAGACCACAACGATGGGGATGTGAGTCTCGGCATGTCTAAGCTCCCGCGCGACATCCCAGCCCGAGCCATCGGGCAGGTCGATGTCGAGCACGACCATTTGGGGACACCTCTCTCGAATCGCTTCCACTGCGCCGGCAACCGTGTATGCAGCCGTTGCCGTGTAACCACGAGCTGAGAGGTTGCGAGTGATAACGCGAGCCAGTGTCGCGTCATCTTCGACTACGAGCACTTCATCCAATCCCATGCATCACATTTCAGTTAAGAACTGTCAGCCAAGACTAGTGATGCGTGTGTAAACCAGCCGTAAACGCCTTCCCATCAGGCGTAAACAGTCGTAAACGGGCGCGTGCTACTCGGGGTCCAGAAGCCGGTATCCGACACCTGGGTCGGTGATGATGTAGCGGGGATGTGCCGGATCCTCTTCGATCTTCCGGCGAAGCCGGTTGATAAAGACGCGCAAATACTGCGTCTCACCGAAATATTCAGGTCCCCAGACGGCTGCCAGAAGCTGACGGTGCGTGACGACCTTTCCTTCGTTGCGCATCAGGAAGGCGAGCACGTCAAACTCGCGCGCCGTCAAGTCGAGCGGCGATCCCTCACGGCTCGCCCGCCGGTTCGACACTGTCAGCTCGAGGTCTGCAACCGTCAGGTTATCCACCTCGATCTTAAGGTTGGGCTGGCGGCGCAAAAGGGCCCGCAAACGCGCCAAAAGCTCATCCATTCCAAACGGCTTGGTCAGATAGTCATCGGCCCCAAGGTCCAGCGCTTGAACCTTTGCCTGCTGCTCTCCCTTGGCGGAAAGCACCAGGATGGGGATCGCCGACTCGGCTCGAATGGCACGGCATACGTCGGCACCTGACATTCCCGGCAGCATGAGATCAAGGACGATGAGCTCTGGTTCGTGATCGTCCCTCGCTCGCAACGCGTCCTCACCTGACTCAGCCACCCAGACCTGATACCCCCGCGCCACGAGATTCCGCTGTAAGACTCGACCGATTGCCGGATCATCGTCGACGACGAGTACCCGGGTCATCTTTGCGCCGGAGAAGCCAGTCGGGACTCGGGCGAGGCCAATTCGCGAGTCTCTCCAGTCGGGAACGCCACCACAAATCTGTTTCCTGGCTGTGCGTCCTCGAGGGTCACCGACCCGCCGTTGGCTTCCACAAGTCCTTTGACGATCGCCAGCCCCATGCCAGTTCCCGGGGTCTGTGGCACAGTTCCTGGGACTCGGTAGAACTTGTTGAATACCTTTGTCCGCTGCTCCGGTGGAATGGCACGGCCTCGATCCGTCACAAGCAAGTGAACGCTGGGTTGCGGCCCATGAACGGCGGTCACCGCTACCTCTATCGGGCTGTCCCGCGGCGCATACTTCGCGGCATTATCGACTAGGTTCGCCACGATCTCGCCGATGTGCACCGGATCAACCTCGATTGGAGGCGTATCCGTCGCAATGTGGAGGATGAAGTCATGATCGTCAATGCGCGGCATGCAGCCGCTCGACTGTACGTTGCACAAGTTCCCCAAGATCTTCCCACTCTCGCTGGGGTCGAAGTGCCCCTGCTTCTATACGCGAGAGATCGAGAAGATTTGAGACCAGGCGGGTCAGGCGGTCAACCTCGCTGTCGATGTCTTTCAGGAATCCGTCACGGTCTGATTCTGACCAACGAACATCGCGTTGAAGGAGCGAGCTTACAGACGCTTTGATGCCGGCAAGCGGTGTTCGCAGATCATGAGATACAGAGGAAAGCAGCACCGACTTGAGCCTGTCAGATTCCTTCGCGATGAGGGCTTGCTGCTCCTCCTCCGCCAGCCGGTCGTGCTCCAATGCGAGCGCGATCCCGTTGGTCAATGTCGAGAGCAGACGCTCTTGCTCCGCATCCACTGTGGCACCTGGCTTGTGGACGAGCTCCAGCACCCCACTGGAATGTGGTCCAACCTTTAAGGGAATAAACCACACCCGAGTTTGAGGAAGGTGCATGTCAATTGCACCTCTGCCACGGCTGACACTTCCCCCGAATCCGGTCGCACTTCCCTGTTCCGTGGCCCAGCTCGCGCAGGCCGCCACTTCGCGATTTCGTTCCACAACGAATCCCCCACCAAGCTTGCCCGCTCGGGTAGCCGTGCGCCACTGGTTGGACTCAGACAGTAGGACTGCACACGCTTCGAGATCGAAGGCCTCTTGGATTCCAACCGCAAGCGGTTGTAAGGTCGTCAGCACGTCGTTCCGGGCAATGAGGCCAAGGATCAGTTGGTATAAAGCCTCGGCGGTGCGTGCCCGCTGCGAGGCTGTGAGCGCCTCATTGCGCACAGTTGTCGCGAGCTGGCCAGTGAGAAGGGCGATGAGGAAAAATACGATCAAGCCAACCAAATACGCTGGGGAGGCAACCGTGATGTGGTTATACGGTGGAACGAAAAACCAGTCCCATCCAAAGGTCGCTGCGATCCCGACGACAATTCCCGCCGTCCGTCCGCTTAGTGCCGAAGCCGACACAACGGGAATGAGGAACAGTAGAGGAATGGACTGCCCCAGAGGACCATGGGTGCCGTTAGAGGCACTGATGGCGAGAACGAGCGCGGCTACAAGGACCAGTCCCAGCAGGGAGACTCCGAACACGGACTGGACGCGCTTTGATAGGAGGTTCGTCACGTTCATGTCGCACCAGTATCGCGCTCTTGTCGCGATGCGGCGCACGAAGTCACATCGTTCGCGTGATCAAAGCGGGTGAGGGAGGAGTGGGTGCGAAACCGCTACCCACCCACCAGATAACGGACCTATGCGGCGAGCGAGCGGCTCCACAGGTCAAGGGTTTGTTCGAAGTGGTGCTCCGACGCATCGTGGTTGTATACGGGAAGATCCGCCATGGCGAAACCGTGGGCTGTTCCTGGAAGTCGCTCCACTTTCCCCTGAACCCCTGCATCCTTCATGGCCCCGCGAAATGCATCGACCGACTCCGGGGTCGCCGAGTGATCCTGTTCGGCGAACGCAATATAGAGCTGGCCACGAACGGTCGGAAGATCCTTGTGTGGTGAGTCCGGCTTGTCGGTAAACAGCGCTCCAGGATGAATACCCGCCGCAGCTCGGACATCGTCCCTCACCGCTGCTTCGTGAAGGGCGAGACGGGCACCCATACAGTAGCCGACGCAGACGAGAGAGCCTGTATCCGCTTTGGCATCGGTCTTCAGGTGCTCGACAATTGCTGCAACATCTCCTTCGACCTTCTGCGGGGTCACGCTCGAGATGACCTCCATCATCCGTTTCCGCTCCGGATTGTCTTCCCCTCCCGACATCATCTTGCCCATGTCGATCGTGATCCCCTCACCGGAACGATAGAAGAGATCGGGAGCCGCGACGTAGTAACCTGCTTCCGAGAAGCGACGTGCATTCTCCCGTATCTGCTCCCGATACCCAATGCCATCCATAAGGAGAATGGCGACAGGGAAAGGTCCACCTTCTGAAGGGTGGATGAGGAAGGTCGGCATCTCGCCGTCCGGCGTGGTGATACGAATCTCGCGCTCTGACATGTGCTCAGAAATCCTTTCGACTCGGTTCCTTCTGTCAACGAAGTACCGGCAATTTAGGGTCTACATTTCAACTCTAGTCGGCGAGGAAGGCGGCAGGGCATTGGGAGGCATGGTGTGGCAGGCACATCTGGAGTTTTAGCTGCCTCATTTGTCGATGTGCCGGCATGCACCTACGTCGAGAAATGACTGCGCTCACGCCTGCGTCGATTTAAGAGCGCGATAGGCTGTTCGCACAGCCTCGTCGAAGGGTGTGAGCTGAATCGGGATCAGGGAGTGAGCTTTGGAGGTGTCGGCGATTAGCTCGTTGCGAAGACCCTCCATAAGCGCGTGGGTCACTCCCCTGGGAAGTCCTGTCACTACGTCGACCCAGATTGCCGACAAGCGAGGCGTCAGGAGAGGCACCTTGACGACGAAGGGCTGTCGGATCCCAACGGCTTGGGCAAAACGGAACATCATTTCCTGATACGACAAGACTTCAGGCCCTCCGATGTCAATCTGACCGACAGCCCCTTCGACTTGAGGAGCTCTAACGAGGTAAGTGAGAACATCATTCAGCGCGATTGGCTGGGTCCGTGTCTCTAGCCAGCGTGGGGTGATCATCACGGGCAGGCGTTCCACGAGAAGTCGAAGCATCTCGAAAGAGGCTCCCCCTGCCCCCACGATCAAGGCGGCTCCGAACACCGTTGCTGGGACTCGCGAGGAGAGAAAGACCTGGCCCGTCTCGACCCTGCTTGCAAGGTGGGGCGACAACGTATTTGATGAGTCATGTCCGCTTCCCGTTCTCATCGCCCCCAGATAAACGATGCGCCGGACCCCGGCGGCTTCGGCTGCCCGGGCGAAATTCTCGGCTCCTCGACGGTCCCGTTCCACGAAGGCATCGCTATTGTCGTCTTCGCTCATCGAGTGGATGAGATAGTAGGCCACGTCGCAGCCTTCTAATGCGGGACCCAAGCTGTCCGGTTTTAGAGCATCAGCCACGACGCTCTCCGTGCCGTCTTCGGATGCACGGGCGCGCCGGCTCATTAGGCGGACGGACAGGCCCTCGCCGATCAAGCGTGCTACCAGGTGTCCACCGATAAACCCGGATGCACCTGTCACAAGGACCTTATGCGGACGATCGTGCGTGCCCGTCACGGATGGCGCTCCAGTTGCGGCCGGTTTGCGGCCCAGCGGACAAAGCCGTAGCCAAGCCGACGGTGGAGCGGCGTTTGAATCCATCGATAGAGCGGCCCTCCGACTGGACCAGCCAGCCGAGGCTGATAGTCGGCGACTACCACACACAGTCGCGCCCGCCCATTGTCCAGCTCTACAGTGAGTGACAGGCTCCCCTGAGAAGCGCTTAGGGCGTCGAGCATGCCTCCGGTTATTCGAAACCGCACCGCTGGCGTCGGCTCGATATCGACACGGTCCAGCTCGAATGCGAGGAGGCGCACCGGGCCTGCGAGAAGCTCGATCCCGCTCGAACGCCTCACCCTGATGAGTGGAAGCCGACGGACCAGGTACCCGAAGTAGGAATCCGCCAGGTTCAACAGGTCTTCTTGGGTTTTGGGTATCCGGTCCTCCGGCAGGGGGCCGCACTGTTTGGAGAAGACTCCAGAAACGTCTGTTGCCGACAGGTTGCCCTGACGGTCAGCCATGTCCTCGGCGACTCCGGTGTTTGTATCCACTCCTGTCAAGACTCCCACACCATTCCAGCAGAGCTGAATCGCCCTGGGCCAACCGGCAACGTTCGATAGCGTCCGCACGACTTCAGGCCGCCGTGGTTCAGCAGTTATGTCGTTGGCGAGGGCTCGGCTCCAGTCCTCAGGTCTTGATCTTGCCTTTCGCCGATACATACCAGGCAGTGCGCGCGGCCCTGCATCGAGTGCCCGCTTACCGCGTTACACCAGGAGGTGAGCTACCTACTGCCACCGACAGGCTGAGAGCGCGGCGCCTGTCGCGCCGCGCTCTCAGATCAATCAGTGCTTACGCACAGATATGGCCGACCTTGCTCAGGGATAACTTACGATGTCGCTGGGACCCGGGTTGGCCTGCGAGACCGGGGCTCCAGTATCGTTAACGACGTGATCGATGCCGCCCGATCCGTTGAGAAAGCGGGTCAGTAGGTCGTGCATCTGAACTCCTGAGGTGATCGGGAACCAGGAATGCCGTGCTCGCGTGGATGTCCACGCCCTGGTTGAAGTAGCAGTAGCTACCCATCCCGTATCCCTGGAAGCTGGTAACTCGCGGAGTCACCAAGAAGGCGGGGTAGCCCAGTCGGTTTGGTGTTGGCCATCCACGCCGCCTGATTCGGTGGATCGTAGGGCATCTCGTTCTGGAAGAAGATATCGGTGCCGCCCTGACCGCTCCAGATCACCTGGTACTTCTGAAGTGCTCGACGAACAGGCCGTAGGCGGTGACGTTGTCCCCGTTGACCACCAGACCCGTGTCGGCCGTATTGCTGTTCCATCCCACTCCGGCGCCATGGTCGGCACGCCAAGCCCACACGTCGTCCAGGATAACGTTGTCGGCAGTTGACCTACCAGGCTCGTCGCTGGCGCTCCCGGGCTCGGCTCCGCCGATGCGGAAGAACACGTCCTGCATTGTCGATGGGTCGTTGCAGCCGAGTCGTTACCTCCGGGTGGTACCGTTCGCTCCGATCGTGGTGACGATGCCCGCGCCCCTGCTCTCGAGTCCCATCTGAGCAGAACCGGCGAGGTCACCGGCGCCGGCATCGAATATCATTCCCGACAGCTCGACGCCCTTTGCATCGGCTGACATCCATGGAGACGATTGCCGTTCTCGGGGATGAGTGTGGGGAACCCGAGACCCAGTACCACCGTATCCGGATGCGTGACCCGGATCGTCTTGTCCAGGCTGTAAACTGCCCGGGGTCAGAATCAGATCCTTCCCGCGATCCAGCGCTCGTTGATCGTGCCAGACTGAGTCCTGACGGCTGAGCGATGAAGAACTGTCGATGGCAATGACCTGACCAGGCGTCGGCCGCTGCCCCACGTGGTTCCGACGGACTGTGCTGCACGGCCGGAACCAAAACGTTGTAGCCGCCCTGCGAGTCCAGTAAGAGGAAGGGCTCCTCTCGGGTCACCGGGCTCGGTGGGGAGCGTGGTGTAGGGATTGGTCCATCCTGAAGGCCGAAGTGGGGAGAAGCTTGAGCCGGCGCACCGATATCACCCGAGAAGACCTGGTTCCAGACGCCGTTGCTCCAGCCGTCGAGATTGCTGTTCCTCACGATGAACTGCTGCTGCGAACCGTTGATCACGGTGCCGCCGGAGAATGCCGAGTCGGCTATGAATCCGCCGCTGGCATAGTATGGTCCGTGCAGTAGTCCATGAGCGAAAGGTTGCCGCCCGTGATGTCGACTCGTCGCATGGGCGCCGCCTGTGACACGGCCCAGAAGTCGGTTCCGCTTCTGGCAGCCGGTCTGGCCGGCAATGTTTATGGTGAGGTTCGATAACGAGCGCCAGAAATTGTCGAGGGCGATGCAGTTGTTCGCGCCGAAACACTGGTTGTAAACGTCAATGGTGCCGTTGATGACCACGTCAGCCGGCGAGCGCCCAGGCCGGCCACCTCCGTGTAGTAGCCAACCTGGAACGTGAGCGGATCCGCCTGCGACCCGTAGGTCCCGGGCATGAACAGCAGCGCGTAGCGCTGGTCGCCGAACTGATTAGAGACCTGCTGGTTGGCGATCGCATTCACCTGAGACTGGATTTCACTCTGAGGCATGCTGGGAGTGAAGACGTAAACGTTGGGACCGAAGTCCGGCTGGCTGGATCCTTGCCACCCGTGTGCCGACGCCACGCTAGCCGCTCCTCCCATCGAAACCATGCCAGCGGCGGCAAGAAGCAGAGCTGCCGATAGGATGAGCCGGCACATGGCTCTTGTCAAATGATTTCTGGCCCCGCCCGTCGTGCCGCTCCGCTTGCGGAAACCGACGTCTGCGGTCTGAGATGCTGTCATGGGTGCCCTAACCTCCTAATATGATAACTCGAAGCGTCGAGCCGCAATTAGCGTGCCCCCCACCAGCTCTGTCCTAGCGAAGCGCGCCGGCTACCCCTTGGGCACCAGCAGGAGTGCCCCAAGCCGACCCCTATACGTTCCGGCCGCCGCGATTTCACCGGTGGAGCTAATACCAGCCGCCTCCGTGATGGTCCATGGGGTGGCCACTTCCGTCTGCAATAGAGAAGCCGGGCCTTCACCCTTCCACACCACAGCCGTCGTCTTGGAGCTGCTGCTTGACAGAGCGTCTCCGACCGTCACCGGGATTCCCGCAGCATTGACCGCGACCCCTAGGGCAAGACACTGGTTATAGCCCGGAGGTGTCGGAAGAGCCGAGACTCTACCCACCTGTGCCCTGCCTTTCGGCCCAAAGGCCAATGGCGCAAGCCAGCCTTGCAGCCCCGATCCCTCCATTGTCCCCACCGTGAATACCTTCCCTCCCTTCCCCCCAACCGCTCCCGCGAAGAGGTTCTCGCCAGGCACTCGCTTGAGGTTGGGATGCGGACTCCAGATGCTCGCGTACTGGGCGTCGGCAGGCGTACTCTGCGCGCCGGCTACGTACGTCTCGCCCTTTCTCCGCCAGATTCCCCCGGAGATGGTCGAGGTGAACCCTTTACTTATCGGTAGGGCCCGTGCGGTTCGGTACCCGCCCGCGGAGGTTACTCGCCAGAGGACGGAGCGCAGCTGAGAAGTGGAAGTCGAAGAGACAGACGAAATGGTGCCATCGATATCCCCATTCTTCGCCACAGCCGAGACTGAGACATTCGCTCCGTCGAACTGTCCGAGAGCCAGCTTTATCCACTTGAAGCCGTGGCCCTGTGGTCTTGCAGCAAAAGCGATGGGAGTACCATCGGCGTCCTCAGCTTGAACGGCTATTGTACCGGCATCATTTAGCGCTTCGACCTGGACATCTGAAAGCCCAGCCGGAGGAATCAGGCTGACTTCCCCTCCTGACCGATACACGAACGGAACCGTGTTTGCTCCCCCCATCTGTCCTATGACCTCGCCGGACGAATTGATGGCAGTCGGGAAGGAGTCGGGGCTCTTCAAACTGATGACAACCAGGCGGTACCTCACCTCTGAGGCGGTACGGATACTCACGCTCGAAACGGGGGTCAGGGCGAAGAGGCCAAGACATGCGACCATCCGGGCAAGCCTCGTCGAGTGGGTCGCCCGTCCAGTCCGGTGAAAGTCCACTAGAAGTCTCCTCTGTCGGTAATCGCGGGAGCAGTAACGAGGACCGAGCATGTGCTGAGCGGATCTGGTTCTCGAGGCCTACCGGGTCTAGCTCCTTGATTAGAGCATGATCTCTTCTTCCGCTTCTTTACAGCGGCAATTGTGTCTTTCGCTCGGATAAGCTGACGACCGTGGTCGGATGGCTGTGATTGGGGTTTTCGAGCGGCTCGTCCTCCCGTTTGAGGTCTAAGGGCCCCGCGTCCTCGCCAAGTCGAACGTCAAGCTCGTACGCCCGACGCGTGTTTGAGATAGTTGAGGTATGGAAGCGGAGGAGAGTCGTCCAACCCCGTTGATTCATGGACCGAGGGTCGGCTGACTGGAACGCGCACTGGAGAGAGCGCGGACAGCCGTGGCGCACGGAGCCGGAGATTGATACGGGTCGCCAGGCAGAGCTGGAAAGACGTCGGGCCATCATGGCCGATGTCATCGAGGGCAGCTTCCCGTTCAAAGACCTTCGTCTCAGCCGGGGAGATATTGAATGGCTGCTGGCAACGCACGAGGATGGTCGGGGCCCCGTCGATCCGACTGATCCGGCTCAAGGCGACCGGGTCGGACTGGATCTACGCGGCGCCGACCTCAGCTACCTCGGCCTCTCCAATCTGCCGCTGGCCCGGACGGGCGGCAACGGGCCTCGCACAGCCTACTCCGATCTGACCCAGGAGCAACGGCGCAGGGGTGCGATCAATCTTCACGGGGCCACGCTCAGCGAGGCGCACTTGGAGGAATCACTCCTCGATTACTCCGACATGGGGCACGTCAACCTGACGGGCGCTCACCTTGAGGGCTCGAACTTGTGGGCGGTCAACCTCAGCGAGGCGAACTGCGACGGCGCCCACTTTGAGGGCGCCGATCTTTGGAACGCTCACCTCGAGGGGGCGTTTCTCTATCGCTCCTTTTTCCAACGGGCTCGCCTCCATGAGGCCTATCTGGCGGGAGCGCACATCAACCAGCTGCACCTGACTGACGAAGATGGCGTCGGGCCCTTCGTCGCCGACATGCATTGGGAGGGTGTCAATCTCTCCGTTGTCAACTGGTCTCAGATCGGTCTGCTGGGGGATGACACGTGGGCGCTGCAGCCCGATCTTCACGGAGTGCAAAACGACCCGGCAATGCGCAAGCAGAGTTTCAAGTCTGCAATTCGCGCCAATCAGCAGGTGGCGCTGGCGCTCCAGGCCCAGGGTATGACCGATGAGGCAAACCGTTTCAGCTATCGGTCCCGGGTCCTGCATCGTAAGGCTCTCGCTCTCTACGGGCAACGCCGTCTCGCCCAATACCTTTTGTCGCTGCTGCTGGATGCGCTGACCGGTTACGGGTATCGGATGAGCCGCATGGTAGCCGCGTACGTGGTCTTGATCTTGGTCTTTGCGGCCTTCTACTACGGATTCAGTCAGGGTGACGGAGGGCACCTTGGGTTATCCGGCGCCGCCGTACAGAGCATCACCGCATTTCACGGCCGCGTCTTCTCCGCCGGCATCAAGCCGAATAGCCCTCAGAGCGTGGTCACGGCCGTCGAGGCCATCACCGGGTTTCTGTTTGAAGGCGTCTTCATCGCTATGCTCGCGCAGCGCGTCTTCGGTCGCTAACACCGGCTACGCCACGCCCTTCGGACGGCTTACTTCGTTGCTAGTGCCGTGGCGATGATAGCGGCATAACCGCCATGCCAGTTCACAGAGTGGAAGCCGGCCGTGAGTAACAGAGCTTCCGCTCGGTGCTTCGTTCGAGCACGGTCCCGGCGGCCGACTAAGAATGTGGGAAGCATCCAAACCGAGAACAGATCGGTGAGCACCAAATGACCGCCGGGTCGTAGAACGCGGGCACACTCGAGAAGACCGGCCTGCTGATCCTTCCAGTGATCGAAGGAAGTCGTACTCACAACCAGGTCAAAGGTCGATTCCGAAAAGGGAAGTTCTTCCGCCACGCCGACCAAGAATTGCAGGCGGCCATCGTTTTCCCTCAGCTTGGCACCCTCGATCATGCCGGGTGCGGCATCGATACCCACAAGCTCGTCCGCCGTCGGGGCTCTTTCGGCAAGGGTACGAAGTAGGAAACCAGTGCCACAGCCAACATCAAGTACCCGACGCCACTCCCCACCTGTGGCCAGCGCGACGCTTGCAGTATGGAGGGCAATCTCGTGGTGCATCCTCCCGCGCCACCCGCCCTCGTAGGTAGCGGCACGGTCCTGGAAAGCTTGCACATCGCGATCGCGTTGAGGCACTGATCAATTCTGTCGAAAAGCCGTGACTAAGCTCAGCTAATTGAACTCACTATTTGGTAGGTCCGGTCCGATTCCCGCACAGTTTGTCGTTCAGGACATTCTTGCGTCTAACGGCCGACGGAACGACGGACGGTGGATCTGTGAACCCAACGCCCGTCGCTGAGATATGCTTACTTCTCATTCCTACTTTGATAGACGCTCGACGGGGCTCAAGATGATGTGCTGGATGTTCCCCTTGACGGTGAACGTGTAGCTCTGCGTCTTACTCGTTCGGAGGTGATCGTTCAGCTTCGATCCCTGGCTGTAGAGGTTGTAGCCGATCGCGGTCTTGATCCCCTTCCAGGTCACGCTCGTCGAGCCACCACTCCGGGTCACCTTCCGGTTGCTGTATGGCGCTTTGCTTGCGTTAAAGGTGGAGGGTGCTCCCCAGCACAAGACGGTGCTTCCGTTGCTCTCGACTCCACAGGATTGGGTTCCTCCTGCCGACACCGAGAGGAAGGTTCCCGCCGGAGCGTCCGACTGTCCACTGCTGTTCAGTCCCCAGCAGATGGCATTCCCATCCGTTCGAACGCCACAGACGTGGGAGGTTCCTGCGGACACAGTATTAAAGGTATCGAACGGTGGGTCTGATTGGAGTGAGGAATCATCGCCCCAGCACTGAACGGTGGAGTTGGCCCCTAGTGCGCAGGAGTTGGTGTCCCCGGCACTCACCTGCACAAACGGACCAACCGTCAACGATGGAGCCTGCCCACTGGCATTACTTCCCCAGCACTTGACGTTATCGTTGGCCAGGACTCCGCAGGAGTGGTTCAGACCGGCGCTGACTTGCAGGAACGGTCCGGCGGCCACCACCTGCTCATCTCCCCAACAGACGACGGATCGGTTAGGGCGGAGTCCACAGGAGTGTGCTCCTCCCGAGGTCACGGTGAGGAACGTCCCTCCGGGTGGCGCTGCCTTCTCCGCTGCCGTGGCTCCGCCCCAGCAGTAGACGATGTGTCTTGGGGTTAAGGCACAGGTATGATCTTGTCCGGCACTCAACTGGATGTAGGGACCGGCTTTTGTATCGGTATGGGTGCTTTTGCTCGCTGTTCCATTCAACTGACCGTAGGTGTCGTCTCCTGTACAGGTCACAGCTCCTGCCACCGAGAGCGCACAGGTATGGCTCCCACCGGCACTGACCGATGCTTGGGTGTACGTTCCCCCTCCGGGAGGCCCTCCCTGTCCGTAATACGCCGGCGAGGCTGTCGACGGGAGTTCCATTCGTCTCGACCGCTATATGTCATCTCCCCAACAGAAAGCGGCTCCATTTGACTTGATTCCGCAGGTGTGGCTCGCCACTAGCACTGATCTGGAGTGAAACGCTCCTCCACCAGGTGCTGATCCCTGCCCATAGTGAGGGGAAAGTGGCTACTGGGCTCCCGTTCGTCTCGCCGTACAGCGTCGTACCCCCAGCAGAAGGTCGTACCATTGGCCTTGATCCCACAGGTGTGAGAGTCACCAGCACTCACTTGGATGAATGTGCCACCTCCCGGCGGCGGACCAGTGGCATGAGCGTTAGTGCCTGACGTGATAGGACGTCCCACTGACCATCACCGTTCAGGTCATCTCCCCAGCACAAGGCGGTTCCATCCAGTCCTGAATGCCGCATGTGGTGTTACCGCCTGCACTCACTTGGGTAAATGCGCCACCACCTGGAGGGGAGCCTGATGAGTAGTAGGGCGATGTCGTGTTTGGCTTGCCATCCACCTGGCCGTACACGTCGATATCCCCAACAGAAGATGGTTCCGTCTGTCTTCACGGCCACATGTGTAATCCACGCCCGCACTGACTTGAGTAAACGTCCCGCCTCCCGGAGGGGATCCCGCTGAGTAGTAGGGAGACGTAGAGGCGGGCACACCATCCACCTGTCCGAACACTGTCGAGTCCCCAACAGAAGATCGTTCCATCTGTCCTCAGCCCACATGTGTGCTCGCCACCTGCAGCTCACTTGCGTGAACGTCCCACCTCCCGGAGGCGAGCCCGATGAGTAGTAGGGAGACATCGTGTTGGGAACCCCATCCACCTCCCCGTGGTAGTCATAACCCCAACAAAAGATCGTTCCGTCTGTCCTAACGCCACATGTGTGATTCGCCACCCGCGCTGACTTGAGTAAACGTTCCCGCCTCCCGGTGGCGAGCCCGATGAGTAGTAGGGAGACGTAGTGTTGGGTATGCCATTCACCTGCCCGTGCTTGGTCATCTCCCCAGCAGAAAACTGTCCCTCCCGTCTTGATTCCGCAACTATGATATTCTCCCGTCGTGATCGATCCGGCGATGAAACCGGACGGAACCCGAACCACCGATGCACCCGTGTACGCTCGTACACCCATGGTGTTCGCTCCAATACCGAGAAGTGCAATAATCGTCACAACTGCCGCCAACATTCTTAATGTCACTTGGGTCTCCTTGTTTCCAGTCACTCTCCTTTGACTAAAATTTTCATCCTAGATTTTGACCGCTGTTCACATCTCTCTGCTAGGCTCGGAAACACAGTCAACTGAAGGACAGTGCGCCGCGGATCGATCCGGACTGAGCACGTCGCGCGAAGAGGAGCATCAGCGGAACCCGGTAGCTTCCATGATGCGGCGGGTTTACGGGAAGTTATGTTCGGCCTTTGCGGGCAGTTTCATAGGCCCAATCTGAGCGTCGGAATCTGCGGATAGAAGGTACGGGTGACGGGGGCTCGTCCGTGGCAGCGAAGCGACAAGAAACATCCAAGAGGACATCGCGACGGCTTTAGGCCCTGACCCACGGCCGCCGCTCGCCGAGATATGCCTACTTAAGATTGTTAGACGCTCCACCACTCTCAAGGTGATGTTGTGGATGTTCCCCTTGACCCTGAAGGTGTATCTTTGCGTCTTACTCGTTCTCTAGGTGACTGTTCAGCTTCGATCCTCCGCTGTACACGTTGTAGCCGACCGCGCTCTTGGTCCCCTTCCAGGTCACCTTCGTCCAGCCTCCGCTCCGCGTCACCTTTCGATTACTGTATGCCGGTGCTTTGCTCGGATTGAAGGCGGACGCTGCTCCCCCAGCACAAGACCGTGTTCCCGTTGGTCTCGACTCCGCAGGATTGGGTTCCTCCCGCTGACACCGAGAGGAAGGTTCCCGCCGGGGCGTCCGACTGTCCACTGCTGTTCAGTCCCCGAGCAGATGGCATTCCCATCGGTTCGGACGCCACAGACATGGGAGGTTCCTGCCGACACGGTGTTAAAGGTATCGAACGGTGGGTCTGATTGGAGTAATGTGTCATCCCCCCAGCACTGAACCGTGGAGTTGGCCGCTACTGCGCAGGAGTTGGTGTCGCCGGCACTCACCTGCACGAACGGACCAACCGTCAACGACGGCGCCTGACCACTGGCATTACTTCCCCAGCATTTGACGTTATCGTTTGCCAGGACTCCACAGGAGTGATTCAGGCCGGCGCTGACTTCCAGGAACGGTCCTGCCGCTACCACCTGCTCATCTCCCCAACAGACCACGGATCGGTTAGGACGGAGTCCACAGGAGTGTGCTCCTCCCGAGGTCACGGTGAGGAACGTCCCTCCTGGCGGCGCTGCCTTCTCCGCTGCCGTGGCTCCGCCCCAGCAGTAGACGATGTGGCCTGGCGTTAAGGCACAGGTATGATCTTGTCCGGCACTCACCTGGATGTAGGGACCGGGCTTTGTAGCCGTATGGGTGCTTTTGCTTGGCGTTCCATTCAACTGTCCGATAGGTGTCATCTCCGGTACAGGTCAGTCCCCCGGCTGAGGAGGTCACAGGTATGGCTTCCACCGGCACTCACCGATGCCTGGGTATACGTTCCCCCTCCTGGAGGTCCTCCCTGTCCGTAATACGCCGGCGAGGCTGTCGATGGAGTTCCGTTCGTCTGCCCGTACATGGTCGTCTCCCCAGCAGAACGTGGCTCCATTTGACTTGATTCCGCAGGTGTGGCTGCCACTAGCACTGATCTGGAGGAACGTTCCTCCACCCGGAGCTGATCCCTGCCCATAGTGGGGGAAAGTGGCTACCGGGCTTCCGTTCGTCTCGCCGTACGCGTCATACCCCCAGCAGAAGCTCGTACCGTTTGCCTTGATCCCACAGGTGTGAGAGTCACCAGCACTCACTTGTATGAATGTGCCACCTCCTGGCGGCTTACCCGTGGCATAGCCAAGGCCTGACGTGATAGGAGTCCCATTGACCTCACCGTTCTGGTCATCTCCCCAGCACAAGGCGGTTCCATCCGGTCGAATGCCGCATGTGGTGTTACCGCCCGCACTCACTTGGGTAAATGCGCCACCCCCAGGCGGGGAGCCAGATGAGTAGTAGGGCGATGTCGTGTTTGACTTGCCATCCACCTGGCCGTACACGTCGAATCCCCAACAGAAGACCGTTCCATCTGTCTTCAGCCCACACGTGTAATCCACCCCGCACTGACTTGAGTAAACGTCCCGCCTCCCGGAGGGGATCCCGACGAGTAGTAGGGAGACGTAGAGGCCGGCACACCATCCACCTGTCCGAACACGTCGAGTCCCCAACAGAAGATCGTTCCATCTGTCCTCAGCCCACATGTGTGCTCGCCGCCTGCAGTCACTTGCGTAAACGTCCACCTCCCGGGGCGAGCCCGATGAGTAGTAGGGAACATCGTGTTGGGAACCCCATCCACCTCCCGTGGTAGTCATAACCCCAACAAAAGATCGTTCCGTCTGTCCTAACGCCACACGTGCGATTCCTACCCGCGCTGACTTGAGTAAACGTTCCGCCGCCCGGTGGTGGGCCCGATGAGTAGTACGGTGATGTTGCGTTGGTACGCCATCCACCTGACCGTTATGGTCATCTCCCCAGCAGGAAATTGTCCCTCCCGTCTTGATTCCACAACTATGATCTTCTCCCGTCGTGATCGATCCGGCGATGAAACCGGAGGGAACCCGAACCACCGATGCACCCGTGTTCGCCGACGCGACCAGAACTTCGCTCCAAGATCCAGAATCGCAATGATCGTCGCCACTACCGCCAGCATTCGTACCTTCATCTCGTATACGTCTCCTTGTCTGACGACAGACTTTTATCCTAGATTTTGACGGCCGTTCGCCGCCGTTCGTTCTGCTCCACAACGCGATCTCTGGCCGCCCAGAAAGCGAATGATCGCGTATTAGGCTCCTGCTCACAAAACTGCCCGAATGTATGCCGGCCGCTTCAAACTCCGACTTCGAGTCGACGCTGCGCACTCGCTAAGGCCATCTTTGGCCTCGTATCACTTAGAGCGGGAGAAAGCCCCGGTCGATTGAATCGACCGGGGCTTCGGGTGTCTCTAAGGAAGCAGTGATTCCTCCCCACGCGCCCGCGCTGCCGCGGCACCGGGACCACCAGTCCGTCTCGCTTAGGGCAACGAGATGGTGTTGAAGACACCCCACGGCGTATCCCTGCCGGATCCGTTGATGCTCTGCGTCCCTGTGACGGTCGGTATGTAGGCGTCCTTGATGAATAGGTAGAGGGGCTTGCCGTTGTAGGTCACCTGGTGGCTGCCGTCGGGCCTCACTATGAACCCGAGCGCGCTGCTGGTTGACGCCGGTCCCGGCTTCAGGCGCTCCGGAGGTCAGGACGGGTTGCCAGTTCAGGGCACATATCGCCGTTGCAGGCGCTCTTGTATCCATCTTCGGTACGCAAGGTGTAGACGGGGAAGCTCCCGTGGGGCAAGAGGGAGAAATCGTCGTCCATCGATACGGACAGGACCTTGGCGTTGCCGATGGTCTCGGTCTGCAGATGAGTCCTACCGGTTGCCGGAAGCCCCTGCCCGGCTTGACCAGGTACCAGGTGCCCGTGGGACTGGTCACCGGGTCGAACAGATTAGCCCCGTCCGTTTCCTCCGGAGTCTTCGTCCAGGAAGAACCGGTATAGCGGCAGACCGGCGTACGTCACCTGCTTCACGCTTTTCCCGGGGAGCACGTCGGTGCGGGTCACGGTCCCGAGGAGGGCTGCGGTTTACCCCGGCCCCTGCGATGGGCCGACCCTTGGTCAGGAGCGCCGGCCAGAGGACAGCGGCGCACGCCGGTCCTATGACGGTCGGGTTGTCGCTACACGCAAACGGGGCCAGACCGGATGTCAGCGCATGGAGCTCGTCGGACGTGAGGATGTACAGCGAGCAGCCGGCATAGGCGCCTGAACCCTCAGCGAGTACCTTACCATATCTCTGTCGACTTCACGGATACAGTGCGCAGGGCCGTGGGAGCGTTGGTGATGGGTGTCACGCAAGAAGGAGAATCGTCTTTGCGCGCTACCTGTGAGCTGAGCTGATGAGCCGTCGAAGCGCGGCCGTCATGGCGGCGCCAATTGTGTTCCCGCGGGTGGTGGCTGCCTGGGCCGCGAGTGGCAGCAGGCACGCGGTGATCGACTGTGACAAGCGTGATGATGCGTCTCATCGCAGAATCTCCTTGTTTGCTACTTGTTGAGTGTTGTCGCTCATGGTCGTGTGACTGCTACTTGTAGAAGTACGGATCGAGCACCCGTACCTCGGTGATTCGATCCACCGGAAGGCCATTGCGCTCGGCGGCACGCCGAATCGCTTCCTCTCCCGGCCCGTCGTAGAGGCAGTAGGTCTTTGTCTTGTCGGTGCTCACGTAGGAGTGCATCCAGGTGACGCCGAGATCTGCGTTGCGGTCGACGACGGCCAGGCAGGTCGCCGCACCATCATCGGTCATCGGAATCTCCAGACCGTCCAGGAACGTCCTCTCTATCAGGTATCGTGGCATGACATCTTTCCTCGTCTCCTTCGTATGTCGTCGGTGTGGAATCTGACCGTTCGATCCTGGCCGCGAAGTTCCTCCTTTTGTTGATCTTTTGGACGCCGGCTTTGGCGTCCCGAGGTATAGTTTCCGCCCTTGGCGCCGCTTTGACCACGCATAATCCACACGGTCGCCCACACGAACACCGGCACAAGTTGACCTTGCGATGATTTCCCGACGGGGGTACGCTTGGTCAA
>CAWCYJ010000008.1:0-278452 GCA_963799725.1 uncultured Pseudomonadota bacterium | reverse complement strand
TAGATCCAAACTAGATGGAGGGCCACCTGTCCAATGGGCAGGTGGCCCTCCGCATAACTCCAAGATCATTCAGTGCGCCGTCCCCTGAGACACTACTAGCTCCCGAGCCGCCATCAGTCCCTGCCATTTCTGGTCAGGTCAGAATTGAGACGGGCGGAGATTGCGAGGGAGCGAAATGTGGATGCACGCGACCCAACACGGGAAGGTGGTGCCGGAATGCCTATCGGACTGTGCCGTAGCTGCCGTCATGAACGTCTAGTCTCAAGCTCGCGCTCGACATTCGTCATGTGTGACCTTTCGAGGACCGACCCCCGCTACGACCGCTACCCGCACCTTCCCGTGTTGCGGTGTTCTGGTTTCGAGCTCAGACCTCCCCAGCAGGAGGACGAAGGCAGTCCTTGACACGGCGCTCGTTTCGGTTGCCAATCAACTTGCTTCAGCCACGGCGTTCGGATGACCAATCTCGCGCTCGGGCTGATGGGCACACGAGCGTGCATCCGGACGGCCGATGGCGAAAAGTTACGCGTTATGTTAAACTCGCTGTGACGCCTTCCAACGGGAACGGCGTACCTCTTGGTGGTTCCTCTCCGCGCCGCTTACCGGCGATTGTCCTCAAGATGTGGCATTGTTCCAGATGAGAGGACAACTTGGGATCTCGGATCCCGGAAGGAAGCACTATTGCAATCGTTCGAAGACCTCGGCGTGCGCTCTCGCACGTCGCAATCACTCTTGCGTTCGGGAATCAAATTCCCCAACGCCGTACAACTCGAGGCGATCCCACCCGTTCTGAGCGGTCGGGATGCCGTGATCGAGGCTCCAACCGGCTCGGGGAAGACGCTCGCATTTCACGTTCCCCTCGTCGAGAAGCTCCTCGGGCATCGTCCTGAGGGACCTCGTGCCCTAATCGTCGCTCCCACTCGTGAGCTGGCGACGCAGATAGCGGGAGTGCTTGGGCAACTTGACCCATCACTTCGGATCGCACTCATCTTCGGTGGTGTGCCATACGGCAAACAAATCGCGTCGCTGCGAGGGTCGCCCGACGTGGTGATCGGATGCCCGGGGCGGATTGTGGACCTTGCCCGCCAAGGTCATGCGAAGTTTGGGAAAGTCTCTTATCTTGTGCTCGACGAGGCAGATGAAATGTTCGATCAGGGATTCGCTCCCGATGTCGAGCGCATCATTGCCCTAACTCCTTCAGAGGGGCGTCAAACGGTTCTGGCTTCGGCCACAATGCCCGAGTGGGTGCAGACGATGATCCGGAAGCACCTCAAGAATCCGGAGCGGATCGTGGTTCGCACAGACGTTGAGCCTTCACTCGAGCATGGATTGCTGGCTGTCCCGAGAGGAGCCAAGATTGACACCCTCCACGATCTCCTGCGACAGGAACGTGGACAGACGATCGTGTTTCACCGGACGAAGCATGGAGCAAAGAAGCTGGCACGTGACCTCGACAAACGGGGGCACTTTGCTGGCGAGCTGCAGGGAAATTTATCTCAGAATGCGCGCGATCGAGTGATCAGCTCATTCCGGAAGCGCGAGACCTGGGTGCTCGTCGCCACCAATGTCGCGGCCAGAGGGCTGGACATTGAGGGAGTCGGCCTGGTGGTCAACTACGAGCTGCCCGATACCCCGCAGTGGCTCACGCACCGGGTCGGAAGGACGGCCAGGAACGGCGTGGCAGGTCGGGCGGTTACCTTCATAACCGAGGACGACCACATGCAGTGGAAAAAGCTCCGGCGCCTCGGCGCACCGGACCTTCGACATGTGGATCGAGCGCGACTACTGGGGAGCGGTGAGTGGGAGTACCAAGAGACCCCACCATCCCCGCCGCAAACTCAGCGACGTCCCCAGTCGCAGTTTCGCGGAGGACAGTTCCGAGGGAGCAGGCCGGCTCGAGCGTACGGCCGCTAGACTCGCGACCAGCGAGTCTCTAAGCCCACGATTTCGATCAGATCTAATTTTGTTGGGCTAAGAGAGCGGATCAGCCCATCAGAGACGGAGAGGCAGGCGCAACAGTGCTTGCCTACTCCGTCATATACGCCAAAGCGCACGCCAGAAACCTGCCCTACCTAGAGCTCTACCGAGGATGATGTTGCCGGCGCGTCTCGACACTCGCCGTGGGTTGCCTGATGCAATAGCCGAAATGGTATTGGCAGTTCTAGCCGCCCGATAAAGATCCGAAACAAGTCCTCGCGACCTCATGCTCTAACTACCTCGATGAATTCGGCGGCGTCAGCGTGTAGCTCCGATCGATCCTGCTCTTCTGACTCGATAAGGTGCAAGAGCTGCTGCGCCTCGTCCGGCCTTGAGATACCGATGGCAAGGCCAAGCGATAGCCAGTAATCCGCCGTCTCGAGCAGGACTGGATGAAGTCCTTCCTCTGCGTCGTTAAGCACCTCCCGCATCGAGTCGATCACCGCCTCGCCGTACTTTCGCCACTCGTCCGACATGTCCTCGCTCATCGAAAGTTCTCCTTCAAATTCTTCATGCAGCCGTCACCATCATAGACCTGAAGTACTACTTCTCAATACCCGGGCGAAAGCGGCGTTACCGCTTTGCAGTTTTGAGGTTTGAGAATCAGCTTGGGAAGCGGTTTTTGGTTGAAGTTGAACATGCTGTCGAGATTCCCGACCGAACGGTCGTAATTCATTAGATGTGGCAACCTGAACTCGTTCTCGATGAAAGTATCGATCGAGCGGAAGTCGTACTGAGTGTGGATCACGCGACCGGCGCGGCTATAGGGCGAGATCACGATGGTGGGGACCCTCGGACCAAGCATGTAAGTGGAGACATGAGGCGGAGCGACGTGGTCGTAGAAGCCGCCGTAGTCATCCCATGTGAGGACGATCGCCGTGCTTCGCCAGAATTTGGAGCGCATAACGGCGTTGATCATCTGCACGGTCCAGTTCTCTCCCCGGCAGACGTTGGTCGAGGGATGATCTGATGTTGCATATGAAGGAGTGAGCCAGGTGATCGCCGCCAGGTGGCCGCTCGAAACGTCCTTAGGGAACTGCGTCTCGGGCAGCACATTGTCATGCCATTGAGCCGAATAGCGGATGTGGCGGATCTCGTCGAGAGTTGACCAGATGTATCCGATGTCTCCAATGGGAGCCGCATAGTACTTCCAGCTCACATGCGCTTTATTGGCCTCATCCGGTAGCGTCTGCACGTTGAAGCATGGATGCTCCAGTCCGACTTTTCCGTTCACCAAGTAGGTCACGTAGTCGACGTGGCTGGCATCGCAGCCCCAGGACCATAGCTTGGCGGGAAGATGATTGGGATCGCCGATCGTGTTCAACGCCTGTCCAGCAACCATGACGAGATGGTTCGGGAAGCTCGTCGCGAGCATGGTGGAGAAAAACTTGTCGGAGAGAGTAAAGTGGCTGGCGTAGCTCCAGTAGTCCGGGATCGTCGACTTGTTGAACTGTGAATCGGCTATGTCCTGTCCGTTCTGAAAAGCATAGGGCATTTTGTAGAAGTCGTTCATCCGGCCCCCATTGACGGCGAGAATGGGCGCGTTGCGGACATGGAACAGATCGGTCTTGAAGTAGAGGGGCGTTGAGCCCATGAGTACGCGCTTGTTTCCTTCGAGAGCATACCGAGTACCGTTCGCTCCCGGGAACCTTCCGAAGAAGTTATCGAAGGTGTGATTCTCTTTGATGATGAAGATCACGTGCTTGATCTTCGTGCAGGTCCCACTGCGACATGGTGGCGCGGGAGGAGGGCCTCGCAACCGGAGAAGAGCAACCCGGAAACCCCATGACTAGCATCCCGGCCAAAACCAGAGCCGGCACCACCACCAGAATTCCACCTCTAATACGCATGTCGCCTAAGATCACCTTCTCAGTGCAAGCTCAGAGCCTCAGTTCAACAAGCCATGCTATCCGAAGGGCTGTCCATCGGCAGGAAATAGCCATCCGCGACCCTGGAGGTCAGATGCGACTCCGAATCCCGAGTCGGCCCGGCCAGACTGTGGCGTTCTACATCACTTCTTGTTTCGGTGGATCTTCTGTCTCTCACATTCGGCGGCATTCCGGGGGTGTTAGCTAGACTTGCCCATATCACTTCGTGAGGTTGCGATTTGGAGCTAAACGAGAGGCAGCAAAAGGCTCTCGGCGTGCTCGATCGGGCGCCACTGCGGGTTATTGCAGGGCCCGGCACCGGAAAGACAGCCACGGTCGTGGAGATGTATCTCAGGTTGGTGGTTGATCTGGGGTACGACCCTTCGAATGTACTTGTGCTGACCTTCTCCAAGAACGCCGCCGAGGAGCTCCGCCGTCGGGTTGACTCGCGGTATCGAGAGCCTTACAGCGAGTCCTGGATCAGTACCTTCCACTCCTTTGCCTACCGAATTCTCCGAGATTATGTCGAGTCGCCCCCATCTTCCCTTATGAACGGATTTCAGGAAAAGCTCCTGATGCGCCATGTCCTCCGCCAGTTGCGACAGACCGTATTCGCCGCTAGAACCGCGGCTTCGAATGGCCTCGCACCTCTCCTCGACAGCGAGTCCCTGGTTGGGGATGCTCTGTGGTTGGTGGGCACGTTGAAGCAAGAGCTGATGCGCCCAGAGGATTTTCGAGCATGGGTAACTGAAGCATCTCGAGCACATTCCGCTTCGGCCTCGAGGGCGGATCGGAGAAACGAGTCGCCGAACGACATCGAGAAGCTGAAGGACCTGGCAGTCATTTACGAGGCATACTTCGCCGAACAAGAACGCCTGAGGCTGCAGGACTTTCGCGACGTCATCGCCGACTTGGTCAAGCACCTGCAGGCAGGAACGGGGCTGGCACAAAGGCTGGCGGCCAAGTTTCGTTACGTCATCGTGGATGAGTACCAGGATGTCGACCCGGCCCAGGTCCAGATGTTAGACCTGCTGACACGCGACCATGGCGGATTTAGACATCTAGCCGTGGTGGGCGATCCCGATCAGTCGATCTACTCCTTTCGTGGCACATCACCGTTCTTCATCCAAAAGGACTTTCCGGAACGTTTCGGGGGTGAGACCGTTCGATTGGATAGAAACTACCGCTCGGTGGCTCAAGTTCTCGAAGCCGGCGAGCGGCTTCGGGACACATTCACCCATTCCCACCCAGGCGACGAGACGTTGGGAGATTCCACCCTATCGACGACACGTGAAGCGCTCATTGCCGATCGCGGGCCAGCCGTATGGGCGGCCATACAGCTGCGACGCGAAGAAACGTCCGCCGACGAAGCGGCGGGCGTTGCTAGGCGAATCCTACAACTGACGAAAGCGGTGGAGGATGGTGGCAGCGGCTACAGCTACCGCGATATTGCGGTCATTCTCCGCAGTGTGAATCGATCCGGACGGCCGTTCGAGGAGGCACTGCAGGCCGCTGGCATTCCGCATGCGGCCGGCTTATCGCCTCACTTTGCTGACTCCCAAGTGGTTCGCTTTGGGGTTGCGGCACTCCGCTCCCTCTCCGATATCGATGACGATAACGAGCTGGCACACGTGCTTGCCTCTCCCTTCTGTGGCGTGCCCGTTCCGGATGCGGCCAGACTCCTCGATGAGGCGAAAAGGAGGCGTAGGGCGCTTCGCCAAACATTGAAGACCACATCCCTAGCTAAACTCCTAACTTGGGTTGGCTACCTGATGACAGACGAGGACGCCCAGCGCTGGCCGCTTCCCTGGGGCAGAGGGCGTGAAGAAGAGACGTCTCAAAGCGACCCTCTGACGCGCGTGGAGGACCAGGTTCCAGCCCCGGTGAAGAGCGCGGTCGGGGACATCAGAACTCAGATGGACGTCGCCGATCGACTGGAGGCGGCCGAGGCCTTCAGCTCCGGAGACACGGTGGACCTTCGAGAGCCCACCAGCCAGTCCAGACCGGCACAACCAGATTTCTATCGCCTGCTCTCGGCTGAGGCGAAAGATGCAATTCACGGATTTCTCCACCGCTGGCTCCGGCTCCGAAGCGTGGCGCAGAAAGTCCCTGTTGATGTGCTCGCCTACCGGGTCTTTCAGGACATGGGCGTTATGAATCTCGTGATGAGAGACGACTCGTCAGTTCAGCTCGGTAATCGTGGCACTGAGGAGAAGGCGCCGCTTACCGGGAGGAAGAACGATCTGCAGAGTGTGGAAAGAAGGGAGCCCCACCAAGATGAGGCCCTCGGGCCACTGAGGATGTTTCTCCGAGCCGTGACCGACTTCGTGGCCTTTCAACGTCCATTGTTAGGACGAGAACCGACCATCTCAGAAGTATTGGAGAACCTGGAGCCGGCACTTCGAGAGTATGTCGATGAGCTGGAACCGCAAGATGATGCACAGGGTGGCTCGGTAAGGATTTTGACCGTGCACGCCGCCAAGGGGTTGGAATTCCCCATCGTGTTTTTTCCGGCTATGGTCGCCACAAGATTTCCCGTGCTACCGAAGCCCCGAACTCCATTGCTGACGGAGGGGGAGATGCTGACCTTGCAACAGGGACTCACGTCGGTTCTACAAAGGCAGCAAGGAGGCACCGCTCAGCCGGTCACTCTTCTTGTGAGTGAAGACGAATTTGTTCGGGAAGAGGGCAATCTCGGCTTCGTCGCAGCTACGCGAGCCAAGGATCTCTTGGTCCTGTCTTACGCGGACAAATACGAGGATGAGGATGCTCTACCGTCTGCCTTCCTCCAGCCGCTCGCCGAGGGCGCCATCAATGTGGAATACTCTGAGACTCATCAACCCGCTTCGTTTGGGGATAGATCGACGACAGGACAGTGGAGGGAGCTAGCGGACCGTTGGGAGCCCTGGTCTACTCGACCCGTACCCGTTAACCATCAGTTTCACGACAGCGCCTCGAGTCTCACAAATTGGCTGGCCTGCCCACGCAAGTACTACTACAGCAAGGTTCTGGGGATCGGCTCAGAGGCGGGAGTGCAGGCCGCACGAGGCACTGCATTCCACGATGCGATGGAGCGCTTCCACGATCCGAAGATGGAAGCTCGATGGCGGCAGGGAGATTTGGATCCCGCCACTGCCTACGAAGAATGCTGCCGAATCGCAATCGAAGATCATCTGCTGCTCATTGATGGGGAGCTGGAGAAGCTGGCGGAGCGCTCGCTCCTGAAGCGACTCTTTCAGAACTACTGGGAGAGCGAGCACGACAGCTGGGATGAGCTGCGCACGCAAGCCGTGGAGCGCAACTTTTACTGGCGGTTACCCGACGAGCGGCTGGTCATCGGGCGCATCGACCGCATCGTTACCGATGGAGAGGGGAGCCCAATGGTTGTAGATTACAAATCCGGGAAGGGGCAGGCAGAGGGCGAAATCCTCAAGAAGCTAGGGCTTGTCCAAGCCGACAAGCGTCTGAGCATCGACCGGGAAACTCCGCCACAAGATCTACAGCTCCTGATCTACTTCTTTGCGCTGAACGAGGGTGCGGAGCTCCGCCCGGCTTTAGGCGGGGATGAGCCGTCTCAAGTGGTTTCCGCCGTGTCGCTATGGTTCCCAGCAAATCTTATGGGCAAGAAAGGGCAGCGCAGGGTCCGCAAGGTTGGCTTGGGTGACGCCAAACCTGGCTTGAAGCTGACTGCCTTCCTTGATATCGACCCCATACGTCAGGAGCTGCGTGCTTCGCTTGGCCGGCATTTCGTTGACGCCCGAAGTGGTTGGTATGAGCCGGCGCCACGACATGACAGCTATACCTGCCTTTCAAATTGGGGCACCGGTTGCGCCTACGCCTGGATGTGTCCAGGAAGGATTGAGGAGCCGGAGGACTGGGAGGACGAGACGGCTTGAGAGTGCATTCGCAGGATCGAAGGCCTGACGTGACCGACCGCCTGATCGGCGACGATCCGCCTTCCCAGGAGCAGCGGCGGGTGATCGAGGCACCGGTGGACCGGGCGCAGCTGATCATTGCCGGCGCCGGAACCGGAAAGACCAAGACCATGGTACTGCGCTTTGCCTGGCTTGTTGAGCACGAGGGTTACGATCCCACGCGCATCGTAGCGGCTACCTTCTCAAAGGAAGCTGCCAAGGAGCTGCGGGAACGCATTGCCCAGGAGCTCATGCGACGACGGCTTTTGCGAAGCCTTGTTGACTTGGATATGGCCTGGATCGGAACCTTTCACTCACTTGCCTATCGACTCCTCACCGAAAGCCCCTATGAGACAGGCTTCGACCGAGACATTAAGCTCCTAGACAGCTTGGAACAAGCCATGGTGGTGGAGGATGTTAAGCGGTCGCTGCGCGACGGCGAGATCACCGATGCGGCCGCTCTGGAGCTGGAAGCAGTAGCTCCCGATCAAGCGCTTAGACTCTCAGACGATATCTTTCCCTTGATTCAGCGTGTGCGCGGACTTGGAATAGACGCAGACCAACTAAAGCAGCTCTGTGAAAGCAAGGTCGGCTTCCTAAAAGAGCTGAAACAGGAGGCATCTGCCGAGGATCTCGCGGCGGACTCAGCGGCAGAGAGGGAGGCATCTACCCTCTTCTGCGCCACCTTTTGCGAGTACTCCCAACGGCTCAAACAAAACAAGCAAACGGACTTTGACGGGATCCTTATGACGGCTCGCGATTCGCTTAACGCGAACCCGGCCTTCGCCCTGCGATGCCGCGACCGATTTCAGTACGTCATCGTGGACGAATTCCAAGACACCAACCACGTACAGATCCAGCTGCTCGCCCTTTTGGTCCGAGAAAACTGTTCGAATCTAGCGGTGGTGGGTGATCCGAGACAGAGCATATACGGTTGGCGAGATGCCGATGTTCGTAATATTATCGACTTCCCAAAGAGCGTCCTTCGGGCGAACCATCACGCCGGGCTAGATAACGGGACTCCGGATGTCGATAGGCTGGTGCTCGTCGACAACTACAGGTCAGATCAAACGATTCTCGATGGCGCATACGCTTTCATAAGCTCAGAAACAGGATATGAGAATCAGGCTTTACTGTCGACACCCTTCCGGTCATCGAGTGAGGCACTCGAGCTCTACCGAGCCGATACTCCCGAGGAGGAGGCGAGATTCATTTGCAGTCGTATTCAGGAGCTGGAGCGTCGGGGAACCGCCCTTCATGAGATGGCGATTCTCACTCGTCCAAAGCGTCCGCCCTTGGCCCTGGAGCAGGAGCTTCGGCGACGCAACATCCCCTACCTGAGTAGTGGCGGAGCTGGATTCTTCGAGCGAGAAGAAACCAAAGACGCCCTGGCCTACCTCCGGGTGATCAATGACCCCTTGGACGATCAGGCGCTAATCCGCATACTTCAGGGACCGCTTACGCGCGTGTCCGACGCAGAGGTCTATGCTCTGCGTCGGATTACAGTCGGCGCACTCGAAGCTGCGCCTGAGAAGGGGAATCGAGCTGCAAGGACATGGGACATGCTCATAGAGGGTGAGCGCCTGGGCTTCCCTCAGCTGGAACATGGAACCATCGAGCGCGTCCGGCAAATGATGGATCTGATTCGAACAGGCATGATGCGAAAGGCCGAGGCCAGCCTCAGCGAGATGTTTCAGCTCATCCTTGATGGAAGTGGCTATGGAATCTTGACTTCGGCTCGCCCGCCCGAGGAGAGCCGCCGGTCTGCAAATCTCCGGCAGCTCGTTCGGATGGCAAGCGAGTTTGAGTCGCGGCAGGTATTCAGTGGTGTCAGCGACTTCGTTCGGTACGTCGAGAAACACGCTGAGCTTGAGGTCGACGTCGCAGAAGCCTCTATCGCCGATGTCAACGCCGTTCGACTCATGACAATCCACAAGGCCAAAGGGCTGGAGTTCCCTGTCGTCTTCCTTGCGCACGTACGTTCGTTTCGGTCGGCAGAACGAGAGCGAGTCGCCTTCCATCCAGACTGGGGCTTCATCCTCAAACACCGGACCGACGAGAACGGGGACCAGAAGGCAACACACAAATACCTAGATTGGGTCAAGCACGCGACCACGGCGAATAGGCTCGCGGCGGCTGAAATCAACCGGATCATGTACGTCGGCATGACGAGAGCGATGAACCGTCTGGTGGTGACGGCGACCCGGCCGAAGCAGCCAAGCTGGGATGCAGTTCTCGCGAAACCAGAACGCGGAGTCCAGGAGGAATTCGATTTGTTCCGTAGGCTTGCGTGCTTCGTAGCAGGCGAATCGACGTGTGGCCGGCTACTCCCACCCTCGGATAGCTTAGAGGTGGGAAGGCTCAGAGACGTTAGCCGTCCGCCTACCAACATTCCCGAAGAACCGCAGCTTCCGGTTCGAACCGCGATGGCTCGTGCGACTGAGCTCCGTCCGTCGCCCGTCTCGGGCGAAACTGCGCTAACCGTGCTTTCAATCTCTGCATTGGAGATTTTCGAGCAGTGCCCCCTGCGTTACCGCTACGCCGTTGAGTGGAGGATCCCCGCCCCACCTGACGGCATCTCGCCCAGAAGGACAACGTGGAGATGTTGCGGTGGCGGCCAATGTTTTTGGCACTTTGGTCCACAGGATGCTTCAATCGATCCATGAGACTGGCGAATTCCCGAACCAGACGGATTTGAAGACGTGCTGGTTAAAGATGGCAACGGGGTACGTCGCCCTGGCGGAAGCAGAGGCTCTGTGGGTTTCACGTGCGGCCGAGATGTTTCAGGCCTACTCTGGGCTAGAAATTGCCTCATATGAGACATTGGCCACGGAGGCCGAGTTCAATTTGCTTCTGTCGGATGTCGGGGAGGAGGTGGCCATACGCGGATTCATCGACCGGATCTGCCGGGCAGATGACGGACGGATACTTCTTGTCGACTACAAGACGACGAGAAACTTCACAGCCAACCTTCCGGCCTACAAGCGTCAGTTGGCTCTCTATACAGCTGCGGCCCGTGAGGTTCTGGGCTACGTTGCCGAACCACTGCTTGTAGATATGGAGCGGAACGCGATTATCCGGCTCACTCCTCAGGAGAGTGTTCATGCTCTCAGCGAAGTGCGTTCAACCATCCGTGAAGTGGTGTCGAACAGGCGGGTGGCGCCAGCAAAGCCTCCATGCTGGGTCTGCACATATCGCGTGAATTGTCCTTCATCCACCAGTACGTCAGCAATCACTCGTCGATGAAGGACGAGTCAGATTCGATAAAGCGCTTGCTCCAGGTCGGCCTGTAAATCTTCGACATCCTCGAGTCCTATCGAGAGGCGAACGAATCCTTCTTCCAGACCTATCTCTTGTCGCATCTCGACCGGCATTGCGCTCCCGGCCCACATGGGAAGCACCAAGCTCTCGAAACCACCCCAGCTGACGGCAATCCCGAAAAGTCGAAGGCTGTCGGCGAACATTCTGGCCGCTTCAACTCCACCCTCGAGAACCACACCGACGAGACCGCTTGAGCCTGTCATTTGCTTGCAATAGAGGTCGTGTTGGGGGTGCGAGCTCAAGCCAGGATAGTCGACCCTCAGCACCTTGGGGTGAGTCGAAAGCCACTCGGCGAGTTGCTGTGCCGATCGGTTGTGCGCCTCCATCCTGATACCCAGCGTCCGGATTCCCCGCAGAACCAGCCAGGCTTCGAACGGACCTATAATCCCCCCGAGGTCGGCATGCTGACGAGTCAAGAGGGATCCTATTCGGTCTCTGCTGGTTGCGACCGCCCCCGCGACGACGTCGCTGTGGCCGCCGAGGTACTTGGTGGCGCTGTGGATCACGTAATCGATCCCTCCCTCTATAGGACGTTGGTTGTAGGGAGTAGGCAGCGAGTTATCGATCGCCGTCAGCAGCTGGTGTCGACGCGCTAGCTCCACGCATCCGTCGATATCTACGATTTGCATGGTTGGATTGGCTGGCGACTCTAGATAAAGAAGCTTCGTTCCTGTGGTTACAGCATCCTCAACGGCTTGGAGGTCTGTCATGTCGACGAAAGTTGTCTCGATGCCAAGAGATGGAAGGTACTCGGCCAAGAGCTTGTAGCTATGGTTGTAGCCGGCTCGGCCGGCGATGATGTGACTACCGCTACGACAGACATCGAGGATCACGGAGGCTATGGCAGCCATGCCGGAAGCGAAGAACTTGCACGCCTCGGTGCCCTCGAGAATGGCGAGCTTCTCCTCCAGCACCTTGACCGTGGGGTTCAGGCCCCGAGTGTAAAAGAACCTATTCGGGTCCTCACCCGATATGGCCGCCTCAAAAGCCTCCATTGTAGGTGCGATGAAGAGAGAGCTGGCGTAGATAGGCGGAGCCACGGAGCCGCGATACGCCTCGCGATCCTCACCAGTTGTCGCGCAGTCTGTTTGGAACCCCATCCGCCCATGCTATCTGAACAGGTGGCGTTTCCTCTAAGCCGCGGGCATGATCGACAGGGATGCCTCCACCCGGCTAGTGGGCGTGGGCATGCGCCTCCTGTTCGCGGCGCTTTTGGCTCTCCTCTGCGATCCTCTGTCCGACATGCGCCGGCACCTGTTCGTAGTCAAGAATTTGCATCCTAAACGAACCACGTCCCTGAGTAATCGAGCGAAGAGCCGTAGCATAGTGACCCATCTCCGACATTGGCACATGAGCCTTCACCCGTTGAGTTCCCACGCCTGCTGCTTCCATTCCCAGAATCCGGGCTCGTTTTGAGGTCAGATCGCCAATGACATCGCCCATATAGCTGTCCGGGACGGTCACCTCGACATCCATGATCGGCTCCATCAAAACAGGGTTGCACTTTGCCACTGCCTCTCTAAAGGCGAGTCCCCCGGCGATTTTGAACGCCATTTCAGATGAGTCGACATCGTGGTACTTGCCATCGTACAGAATAGCCCTCACGTTGATCACCGGATACCCGGCAAGTACACCCTGTGCCATCGCCTCGTGGATACCCTTCTCGACCGCCGGGATGTATTGCTTTGGAACCGCCCCTCCCACGATCTTGTTGACGAATTCGAATTCCGAATCGGGGTTCGGCTCGAGCTCGATCCACACATCTCCAAACTGTCCCCTGCCACCCGTCTGCTTCTTGTGCTTACCCTCAGCCTTGGCGCGGTCGGTTATCGTTTCACGATAGGGAATCCTTGGGTCGCCGAGATCAAGATCGATGCTGTACTTCCTGCGAAGCCTCTCGACAGCAATCGTCAGATGCGACTCACCAACGCCGTGAAGGATGGTCTCGCCAGTCTGGGGATCACGGTCGACAGTGAGGGTCGGATCCTCCTCCAGAATCCGATGCAGCGCCTGACCAAGCTTATCGAGGTCGGCCTTCGTCTTCGGGACGACAGTTGCTCCGTACGCGGGAGCGGGGAAAAGGATGGGATCAAGCTGGACCGGGGCATCCTTTACGCTCAGCGTATCGCCGGTACCCGTCACGTGAAGCTTGGCCACAGCACCGATGTCGCCGGGCCCAATCTGGGGTACATGCTCCTGATGTTTGCCCTGGATAAAGAGTGTCGGGCCAATATGCTCATCCGCACCACGAGTGACATTGTAGACGTGGCTATCGTTCTTGATGGCGCCCGAGAAGACGCGAAAGAAGTTCAGCTTGCCCACATAGGGGTCGCTTACTGTCTTGAATACCAGTGCCGAAACTTTCGAGTCCCCGTTTACGCCAACCTCGACAGGGCTTGGTGTTAGTTCGACGAGAGCGTCCAGGAGCGGCTGGATACCGACGTTGTGAGTGGCCGAGGTGGCGAAGACAGGAAAAACGGACCGCTTCAGAGTGGCCTGATGAAGGCACTTCCCCAGCTCCTCCGTGTCGACTTCCCCAGCGTCAAGGTACTTGCCCAGCAGATCATCGTCCGTCTCGCACACCGCATCGATAAGCTGCTCCCGATAGGTATCGATGTCGCTCTGCAGATCACCAGGGATCGAAACTTCCTTTGGCTGCCCTTCTTCGAAGCTGTACGCCTTGAGATGGATCAGGTCCACAACTCCAGAGAAGTCATGTTCCCTACCGATCGGTACCTGCACGGCTACCACTCCGGTCCCAAAGCGCTCACGCATTCTCGAAAGGGTACCGGCAAAGTCAGCGTTCTCACGGTCGAGCTTGTTTATGTCAAATAGAACCGGCAACGACCGCTGGTTCACGTAGTCCCAAGACTGCTCCGTGCCGACCTCCACGCCGTCCACCGCGGAGACAACAATCAGCGCCGCGTCGGCAACGCGAACGGCTGCCATGACCTCGCCTACAAAGTCAGCGTAGCCAGGCGAGTCGATGAGATTGATCTTGGTATCCTTCCACTCGACGGGAAGGACCGCGTTGCTGATCGAAATCTTATGGTGGATCTCATCGGGGTCGTGGTCAGAGACCGTGTTGCCCTCGTCGACCTTACCCAATCGCGTGGTAACTCCGGTATCGAAGAGCATCGCCTCGACTAGAGAAGTCTTGCCAGCACCTTGATGCGAAGTTAGCACGACGGTTCGGAGCTGCTCGGCAGTGTATTCCTTCATAGGAGTGTCGACCATCCTCTCGTGGGAGATGACCGGATCCACGCGTTCCCGCTGAGCGACTGTCGAACCTAATGCCGTGTCCAGACGCCAGTGGAGAATCTATCGTCCGGTGCTGGATTTTACACAGTGCAGCCCGAGATCAGTTTAGGAGCTGCGACTGCTCCGAGCTGAAGTGCCGCGACAAGGCCAGGGCTAGAAGCTGGATCGCGCGAAAGCCGATTCGAAGTCTGCGATGATATCGTCCACCGCTTCCAGACCCACAGAGACGCGAAGAAGACCATCCCCGATACCAACGCTTTGACGTTCCTCGGGGGTGAGGGTCCGGTGAGAAGAAAGCGCCGGGTAGAGCACGAGAGTTTCGGTATCGCCTAGGCTCGTACCGGGAACGGCCAGCCCAAGCAGGTTCATGAAGCGCTCGATATCCTCGGGTCCACACGGGAGGTCGAACGACACCATCCCGCCTGCCATTTGATCGCGGAACTGCTTTGTAGCTTGAACGTGATCGGGATGGGACTCGAGGCCAGGGTAGTAGACACGATTTGTGGCAGGGTGGCTTTCAAGCCAGCGAGCAAAGGTAAGCGCGTTCTCGCAGTGCTTCCGCATACGTAGCGCCAGCGTACGGATTCCCCTCATCAACAAGCCAGGCCTCAAAAGGTCCGAGAACTCCGCCAGAGACCGTGCGAATTGATCTAACTTCACGCGCAAATTCCTCGTCGCAGGCAACCGCCCCGGCAATTACGTCGCCATGTCCACCTAAATACTTGGTGGCACTGTGAACGACGAGGTCGACCCCCAGGGCACTCGGTTGAATCAGAAATGGGGAGGGGAAGGTGTTGTCGACAATAACGAGAGCGCCTCCCTCGTGAGCGATCTCCACCAAAGCCGCCAAATCAGGCACGCGTAAGCAGCGGGTTCGAGATAGGCTCCAACACCAACATCGCCGGCCTTAGCTCCCTCACCGCACGCGTAACAGCCTCTGGGTCAGCCATATCGACAAATTCCGTCTTGACGCCCAGCCCGGCGAAAAAGCCGTAAAGGAGGGTGCGAGTTACGCCGTAGAGGTCTCGAGCAGCAAGAATCGTGGATCCCGGTTTCCCGCCTGCAGCTACCACTGACGCGTGCAGTGCCGCCATTCCAGACGCAAACACCACCCCATCCTCCGTCTCCTCTAGGGAGGCAATCACCTCTTCAAGTGCCCTGACAGTCGGGTTGGCGTTTCGAGAGTAGGCAAAGCCGGAGCCGAACTGGCCAAGGGCGTCGTGGACCTCGCGTACATCCTCGTACACGAAGGTGGTTGAGGGATAAATCGGAGGTGTGGAGGGCTGAGCATCCAGTCGTTTGCGCAGTCCCGACTGAACTGCTCGCGTTTCGAACTGTTGCTTGTCACCCGCCATGGCCAATGTTCTCATGGGTAACAGAACTGTCGAGCATGATCAGGCTTGCTTGGCTGCCGGCTCAATTCGGCTCTTCCACCACCCACGTATCTAGAATGATGCTGATTTGGTGGAGGAAACGCATGCCCGTAACCGCCGTCATCGGTGCTCAATGGGGAGACGAGGGGAAAGGCAAGATTGTCGACCTGCTGGCCTCCGATAGCCGGATCATCGCTCGGTTTGGCGGTGGCAGCAATGCAGGTCATACGGTCGTGAACGAGTTCGGCACCTTCAGACTTCACTCGCTACCGTCTGGGGTGTTTCAGCCAGACTCTATCAACATCATTGGCACAGGTTCTGTTGTCGACTTCCAGTCACTTAAATCCGAGCTGGATCAGCTTGAGAAGGCAGGTGTCCCACCGGTTGAGCTGATGATCTCGAACCGTGCCCACGTCATCATGCCCTACCACCAGGCCCTTGACCGCTTGAGGGATGAGGCGCGAGGCGCCATGCGAGTCGGGACCACGGGAATGGGCGTTGGCCCGGCGTACGTGGATAAGGCGGATCGAGTCGGCATCCAGGCGGGCGATCTCCTCGACCCTATCGTGCTCGAAAACAAGCTTCAGTTTGCTCTGGAAGGCAAGAATCGGGTGCTCCAAAATCAGTACTCGGCACCCGGGTTTGAGCCAAGTGACCTTGTAGCCTTGGCAGCCGGCTGGCGAGACCGTTTTGGCGGCTCTATTACCGATACATCGGCACGGCTGGCAGAGGCTATCGAGAATGATGAGTCGATTTTGGCTGAGGGGCAACTTGGAGTGATGCGCGACATCGATTGGGGGACCTACCCCTACGTCACGTCGTCCACGACGTTTGCGGCGGGCGCCGGCTCGGGACTCGGCATTCCTCCCCGGCTCATCTCCGACGTTGTTGGAGTGGTAAAGGCATATACCTCGGCTGTGGGCGAGGGCCCTCTTCCGACGGAGCTGACAGGTGAAGCTGGAGGGCGTCTCCGAGAGCTTGGTGGCGAGTATGGCGCGACCACAGGAAGGCCACGAAGAGTTGGCTGGCTCGATGGGGTCGCGTTGAAGTTTGCTGCTCAGGTTTCGGGGTTTACACGTCTAGCCGTGACCAAGCTTGATGTACTCGATAGTGCGGAGACGCTCAAGATCGCGGTAGCCTACGAAGTCGACGGTGCCATCGTAGAGTCGTTCCCTCTTGCCTCCCAGATGTCCAAGGCGCAGCCAATATACGAGGAGGTGGCAGGATGGCGGGCAGACACGACTGGGGCCAGGTCATGGGATGACCTGCCACGAGCCTGCCGCGACTATTTGGATCGTATTTCATCAATCGCCGGGGCTCCTGTCTCGCTGGTCGGAGTGGGCCAGGCACGCGACGCCACAGTTCGCCTCACATAGCTTTTAGCTTCTCTCGATATACTTGACTACATGAAAACCCTGACTCTCAGGGAGGCCTTGGAGCGAGGCCTGGAGTGGCAGCAAGAAGAGGGCGCGGCTCTCGTTCATACGATCCGCGCTGATCCGAGCCTACGGATCGACCCTTCGACCAAGCTCGTCTTCGCGGACTCGGGACGTGTTGAGGGGGCGGTACGCGAGCACTCTCCGAAAGGCTGTTGAAGCTGCCGCCCGGGAAGCACTCGCTAAGCGGGCGTCTCGGCTTTTTAGCCTCAATCCATCTGAGGAAGGCGGGGTGGTTGTCGGAACCCAGGGCGGGCATGTTGATATTTTTGTGGAAGTGCTCCCACCCGTACCTCAGCTCGTGATCGTAGGAGCCGGCCATATTGCTCAGCCTCTCGCAACGATCGGTGGCGTGTTGGGTATGAAGGTAATCGTCGTCGATGACCGGCCTAACTTCGCCAATCCAGAGCGGTTCCCCACAGCCGACCGGGTCATCGTCGATGACTTTGTCACCGCGCTGCAATCTCTTCGGATCACGCAAGACTCCTACGTTGTGCTCGTAACACGGGGACATGCACACGACCGCAGCTGCCTCGAGTTCGTGCTGAGAGCGAAGCCCGGCTACGTCGGCATGATCGGCAGCCAGATGAGAATTCGAACGGTTATGCGAGGGCTCAGGGAGGATGGCTTCGAAGCCGGGGATCTGGAGGGAGTCTACGCTCCCATCGGGCTCGCTATCGGTTCGCAGACACCAGCTGAGATCGCCCTAGCCATTGCCGCGGAAATAGTGAATGTCCGCCGTGGTGGAGCAGCGCCACACCTTGCACTCGGGGAGCGTTTGCGTGTCTGATCTGCGTTTGGTGGTAGTGCGGGGAGGCGGAGATATTGGAACCGGAAGTGCTGTGCGGCTCGCCAGAGCGGGCCTGCGAGTACTGGTGTCTGAGGTTCCTCATCCAACGGCGGTGAGGAGAACCGTCGCCTTCTCTGAGGCAGTGTTTGAGGGCGAAATCCAGGTCGAAGACGTCACGGCTCGGCTTGCAGACACAACCCGGTCCATCGAAAACATCTGGTCAAGCGGCATGGTGCCGGTGGTGGTGGACCCTACACTCGAGCATTGCATTACGCTAAAACCCGACATCATCGTCGATGCGCGATTGGCAAAGCGAATGCAGCACGACAATCTGCGGGGCTCGGTGGGAGCCATCGGTTTGGGTCCTGGATTTACCGCGCCAGACTCAGTCGATGCTGTGGTGGAAACGAATCGCGGACCTGACCTTGGACGCGTCATCTGGAACGGAGTCGCGGAGCCTCACACCGGCAAGCCGGCCTCAGTTCTCGGTCGTGGTGTCGAGCGGGTGCTCCGCGCTCCGACAGATGGGCTCCTGGAGAATAGGAAAGGAATCGGAGAGATCGTGGGCGCGGGTGAAGTTATCGCAGAGGTTCACGGAAGATGCATTCAATCTCAGTTCGCGGGTTTGGTTCGTGGACTCCTACGGTCTGGTTCTGCGGTGAAGGAGGGAATGAAGGTTGGAGATGTAGATCCGAGAATGGATCCGAATCTCTGTTACCGGATCTCCGACAAGGCGCTTGCGATTGCGGGAGGGGTCCTCGAGGCATCCCTTATGCTCCTACAGCGAAGGGATGGAAGTGTACTCCTGGCAAGAGAAGGTCGCCCTTGAAGACGATTCATGAGGAAATCCTCGAACGATTGCGCCATGGCGACTCCTTCGTCGTAGCCACCATCGTTCGCACCCGTGGCTCTACACCCCGTGAAGTCGGGGCAAAGATGATCATTGACTCAGACGGAAAGCAGTCAGGGACAATCGGCGGCGGTTGTGGAGAGGCGGACGTGTGGGCGAGGGCTCAAGACGTTCTCGACACAGGCCATCCGGAGATGATCGAGGTGGACCTCTTGTCCGACAGCGATGTGGAAGGCGGGCGGGCATGTGGAGGTATTATGTACGTCCACATCGAACGCGTAAGCTGACCAAACGTCGATGTGCTGTGTGTGACTTGGACGGACGCGAGCGCCGGGTCCGGGCCCCACACGCCTCTCGAGTCCTCACTTCTCTGTCGCCGTAGGCCGGGGCCTCCTCGTGGTTAGAAGAAACCCGGCAAAAAGCACAACAAAGCCCATCGCCAGAATGATCCAAAAGCTCCCGGCGAAGGCTCCCTGGTCTGCTGCGGTCCCAGCGAGTGCAGCGAGGAACGTGCCGGCGGCGATGAGGATATTGGCGAATAGAAATGTCGAGGGCTGACGCTTGTGGACCGTCTGCCAACCGGAGTAAATTGCGCCTCCGACGACGGCTACTGAGCCGAAAATATTGAGGATAGCGACAAGAGCCTTCCAGGCCCCAGGTTTTATGGCGCTGGTGCCTGGAGAGACGAGATGGGCCGCGTGTATCAGTTTGCCATGATCAATCGGGGCAACGACTAGCAGCAAGATCCCAATCAAGCTCAGCATGACCACAACAATCGTCATTGCTATTCCGAACCGGCGTGGCGCTAGAAGGAAAATGCTGCCAAGACCGAGGTACGCCGCCATGAGGAGCGCTCCACAGATGTAGTAGACACGAAATAGTGCAGGAGCATCGCCCGCGGCCAGAAAGAACACATAGAAGAGTGCTGCGAAAAAGCCCAGACCCAAGGCCACCGTCCAAACGAGCTGATGGGGACGGTGGCGCCTCAGAAACTGCCGAAAGACGATCGTTCCGAAGAGGGCATTCACGACCACGACGATCAGAGGATACGCGATCACTTCTTTGAAACCCTCACTTCGACATCCGGCTGCCGTGAAATGGAAAAAGCTGGAGCAGGCGTCCTTGATCTCCACTTGAAACCACGACGCGTTCGCACGCGTCCTTCAGACGACGACGCTGCCAGTACCATCACATGGTAGATTTAATACGAAATAAGGCCGCTGAATGGGCGCTACCCAGCGCCTCTCTTTGTGTTTGGAGGTTGGAATGGGGATAATCGTCGAAAGCATCAAACAGCAGCAGCTGAAAGACGGTGTTCCCGACCTCTTTCCAGGAGACACGGTTCGAGTAAGCGCCAAGGTGGTCGAGGGAACTCGCGAGAGATTGCAGGCCTTCGAGGGGACCATCATCAGGGTGGCCAAGAACGGTCCGGCGCGCAGTATCACTGTTCGGCGCATTGCTCATGGAATCGGTGTTGAGAGAACCTTCCTGGTCAATTCACCTCGCGTCGATAAGATCGAAGTGATCCGACGAGGAGACGTGCGGCGCGCCCGGCTCTACTACCTTCGAGACCGGGTCGGTAAGGCAACTCGAATCAAAGAGAAGCGTACCGGGTAACGGAGGAGAGGGTTGCTTCGAGGAAGCGGAACGCCTCGAACGATCCTCACCAAAGCTAACGCGCCCAGCCCAAAACGACGGGCGACCCACCCAAAGCCCACCAGGCGCTTTGAGCTAAGCCTCTACCGGACGGGCGTCCAGGTCGTCGCGGGAATTGATGAAGTCGGGCGTGGTTGCCTCGCAGGCCCCGTCCTCGCCGCCGCAGTCATCCTTCCAGTGGGAGGATCCAAATTGAGATCGATCGCCGGTGTGGCGGACTCCAAAGTGCTGACCGCTGAGGAGCGAGAGCACCTTTACGAACGGATCACTCGGGTCGCGGTTTGGGGCGTAGGTCTAGCCTCACACCGCATGATCGATCGCTATGGAATTGCACCCGCTACCCGTTTTGCGATGGCCAAAGCCTTTGGACGCCTCGAAACCCATCCCGAGCATCTGCTAATCGACGCAATGCGACTCCCGATTCTTAACCTGCCCCAAACGGCCATCATTGACGGAGATGCAATTTGCCTTAGCATCGCCGCGGCCTCGATTGTGGCCAAGGTAACACGCGATGGACTGATGAAGCAGGCCGCGATTCGGTATCCGGACTACGGGTTCGAAAGCCACAAGGGTTACGGAACACCGCAGCACCATGACGCCCTGGTTGCTCTCGGGCCGTGCCCGATCCACCGGTTGACGTTCAAGCCAGCCTTTGCAGATCGCAGGCTCGGCGAGATGACGGCCACAGATCAATAAACAGTTAGGGGCGTTTGGAGAAACCTACGCTGCTCACACCCTCGAGCGGAGCGGCTATCGAATATTGGATCGCAATGTGCGGCTGTCATCGGGAGAAATCGACCTTGTCGCCTCTCAAGGGGGTGAGCTCGTCTTTCTAGAGGTGAAGACCAGGAGACCGAGCGAATTCGCGCTTCCCGAGGATGCCATCTCGTCAGAACGGATGGATCATTTGGAGGCAGCCATTGACGAGTACTTCGATCAGGTTGGATTGGAGAAGGGTGCTCCGTACCGGGTTGAGGTGGTAGCGATCGAGGTTGACCGAAGCGGTCGCGTCTGCAGATTTGAGGTCGTCAGTGACATCGGGCTGAGGTAGCGCAAGGAGCCGACCCTCTCTGGTTCGATCGTCGGCTCTTCAAGTCGAAAGCATCTAGCGGTATTCCCTATACTTGAGGGCAACGCGCGCTCGTGGCGGAACAGGTAGACGCGCCAGGTTGAGGGCCTGGTTCCCGTTTTAGGGAGTGCTGGTTCGAGTCCAGTCGAGCGCACCACGTTTCATCGACCCTCGACAACAGACGTGACCCGGCCGGTGCCCAGGTCACCCAGTGACCTGAACACCACGACCGTGCTTGATCCGGCGAGCTCCGATTGGTGACTCCAGCTCGGGCCTCTAAACCCCGAGATGTCCGCTACTAGAGGGGACCGGGCAGGAAGCCCCCGAGTAGGCCGATGATCACCCAGATCAACAGGCCGAGCAGCTGTGCCAGCGCCACGAGCCACGCAACCCACTGCCATCGACCAGCCCGAAAACGCTCAGCCGCGGCGATGACGATCAGACGATAGGGAAGGACAGCCCAAACGATGCCAGCGGCAAACCAGGCTGAAAACCCAACCAGGTGGACGAGCAGCAGGACCGCGGCCACAAACGCCAACCGCGTAAGCGTGTAGCGAGAGCGTAGGAGGCGGCCCCAGTCGGTTGGAGAGCTGACGCCTGACCCGCTCGAAGCGCCCCGGTCACCCGGAATCATGGGCGAGCCTTCGACCTACCTCTATCTGAGCCGGCAGCATGCGGTAGCCAAGACGTATGTTGACGTCGAGCATGCGACGATTGTCCGAGTTGTTGCCAGTCATGATGAACTCAAAGCCCGACGCCTGCGCGTACTCGATGGTCTTGAGCTTGAGCGCACGAGCGACTCCGCGACCTCGATACTCGCGGTGGACGCCCGTATAGGCATTCGTCAGGCCATTGGCGCCTCTAAGGCCCAGCGCGGCGAGACCAACGGGCCGCCCATCGTCCAGAGCCACCCAGAAGCGCTGCGGCCCGATGTCCTCTGTCTCGAGGATGCCTCGCCGCCACAGCTCGAAAGGCCCCTGATCCCAGGACTCCTGGTTTGGGATGTCCAGTGCGGTCTGGTAATCGAGATCGGCGACAGCCCTGAGGAATCCCTCGTCATCGAGACCGGATTCCGCCAGGCTCCGGAACGATAGCCCCTCGCTCTCCAAACGGCTCAACGTCTCAGGATATCCGTGCAGTTGGGCCGATCTCACGTCTAGGATTGACATACGCTCCACGGTACCGGTAGGCATGAATCCTCGATGCTCGGCGAATTCTCGCGCTCCGGTTACCCCCTCATAGACGGAGCCAAGGAGCCGGCGGGCGCCGTGGCCTTCTGCACGTTGGAGTAGATGTTCCAGGAGCGCCGTCCCGATGCCCTGTTGCCGGTGGTCCGGCAAGACTCCCACCCAGGCCGAGTAGGTACCGGGCTCGGAGATCGCCCACTCCTCGACCAGGCTGTACAGCCCAAGCAGATCTTCGCCCCTCACCGCCACAAACCACTCGTTGATTGTTCCCGGTTTCTCCGGCGGGTTGGTGCGCCGATGAAGGTCTTCGACGGTCGTGTCGGGAAGGAACGGCGCGCACCGATTGCGGACATCTACAATCCTCGCGTCGTCAGATTCCAAACGTTCTCTGACCTCGATGCCGGCCGGCCCAAGGGGCCGGTTCCTGGCAGTTGAGTCACTCATAGACGTACGTGTGCCATTGGCCGATTGTTCTCCCAACCATCCGTCCGGATTAGGACCCGATTACACATAGCTATTCTCGATGCTTACCCTCAAATGATGTCAGAGGTCGGGAAACTGTCTTGGCTCGGAAGTACGCGATGGACACGTATGGCCACCTCTGCTACCAGCTCCCGATCTGCCCCGCGGGTGCTCGCGCGGCCGCTCGGAAGTGTCAAGAGCCGCGTCAGCCAAGCCAAGACCATAGGGGTATGGAACCTGCATTCGGATGGAAGTCCGGGATTCATTGGCAAGGAGGAATTTGTGAGGGCGCTCGTTTACCAAGAACCGTGTAAGGTCGAAATCAGGAACGTCGACGATCCAACCATCGAGGATCCTCGTGATGCGATCATCCGCGTCACGTCTTCTGCCATTTGCGGCAGCGATTTGCACATGTACGAGGGTAGGACCACGGTCCAGGCAGGAAAGGTCCTGGGCCACGAGAATCAGGGGGTGATCGAGGAGGTTGGAGCGGGCGTAACCTCGCTGAAGAAGGGCGACCGCGTTGTGTTGCCCTTTAATATTGCTTGCGGATACTGCTACAACTGCCTTCGAGGCTTCACGAGCGCATGCTTGACGGCGAATCCACAAGCTCCCCACGCGGCTTACGGGTATGCAAACATGGGCCCCTATCAGGGCGGCCAGGCAGAGTATTTGCGCGTGCCGCACGCCGACTTCAACGCCCTAAAGCTACCAGGAGAGCCAGGCGATGAGTGGGAAGATGACTTCGTAACCTTGGCCGACATCTGGCCTACCGGCTATTTTGCTGTAGACCTCGCGGGCGTTAAGCCTGGAAGTACCGTGGCCATTTTCGGTGCTGGCCCCGTGGGGCTGATGGCGACATTGAGCGCTTCGATACGGGGAGCGGCGGAAATCTATGTCGTCGACCGCGTTCCTGAAAGGCTTCGATTGGCAGAGCAATTTGGCGGCATTCCCATTGACTTCACAAAGGGAAATCCGGTCGAGCAGATCAAGGAGATGCGCAACAGTAACAGCGCTTGGAAGGCTGCGCTTAGGCCGGGAGAGGAGAAGGCCGACGGCGTAGACTGCGGATGCGATTGTGTGGGATATCAAGGACGAGACACGGAGGACCCGTCTCGCGAGAACCCAATGCAGGTGCTCTCCGACCTTGTGGATGTTGTGAATGGTACGGGAAGGATCGGGATAGTGGGTGTTTATATGCCGCAAGACCCAGGCGGTGTGAGTGAAGAGGCCAAGAGTGGCGACTTCATGATCCCTTGGGGCAAGATCTTCAACAAAGGCCTGCAGCTCGGGATGGGCCAAGCACCCGTGAAGAGGTACAACGAGTACCTCCGGAATTTGATCATCGCGGGAGGTGCCAAGCCGAGCAAAATCGTAACGCAGACACTTCCCCTCGACCAGGCTCCGGACGCTTACAGGAATTTCGATGAGCGCGGTGACGGCTGGACCAAGGTTGTATTGAAGCCAAACGGCCTTCACCACTCCAACGGCGCCGTTGTCAGTTAACCAAGTAGTTGAAGAGAGTGCGCTGAAGGCTTCGAGGGTTTCTTGAGGGCCTTCAGCCGCACTTCTCCCATACCGGTCTTCAGAACCCATTTCGCTTAGCTAATCGCCTTAAATGGCCGGCGAGGCAGGAGTGACCGCTAGCTCTCCTCGGCTCGGTTTATGCTGATATCCATCTCAAAACCCAGATCAGGAGAAACTTGATGACCACCAAGATGCCGCAGCGTCCGCATCCAAAGACACACCGAGAGCATGGGCCAAGACCTTACGAGGAAGGGGCCATTCCACACGGAACCAACTCCGGCGACTCCGGGTCGAAGCCTAACGCCTTCCCTGAGAACCACCAAGGGTTGAAGGGAGTCACCGAATCCGGCAACAGCAACCGCGATGTGGGACAGTACACCGGCGAGGGTCAGCCGGCAAACATGAAGAAGTAGGCATATCATCTCTCCACGGACTCGGTCTCGACGCGGCGGGGCCCTTTTAGAGAGCCAATCCGCCGGTCGAGAGAGCCTGGAGGCATCGGTATCCAGCCCTACTGGAGCACCAGGTGCAAGTACTCGGGCAAGCCGAGACGCTATCCTTCGTTAGGCTGTACACGCATAACAGTCGTGTTTGTTGACGGACCTATCTGCAACTAACCGTCCGGTTTGTCCTTCTTGTCAAACTCGTCTTGATACTTCTCAACGTCTACCTCTGAGGTTTCCCCAGATCGCCAGGCGCTTGTAGCTTGAGACAGACGCTCGTAGGCCCTACGCGATTGGTCACGCCGATGTGAGAGGGTTGAGCTACGTCCAACGCTTATTGCCTCAGCCGCCACGTAGGCGTCTTGATCGGCACCCAGGAAAACGAATTCCCACCCATTCTTCTCTCGTTTTTCCTCGATGAGCTTGAAGATAGACTTGCGATTCCAGTCTCTGGAGCTGTTCTCGTGGCCATCCGTCAGGATCACGAAGAGCACCTTTCCTTCTGGCGCCAACTTCTCGAGAGCCCGCACGCTGAATCCAATAGCGTCGTACAGTGCTGTGTTGCCACCGGGTATGTAGCTCTCGTCGTCGAGAGCTTGCACACCTGCCACATCTTCCGCTACATACCGGACGTCATACCGCGTGTCGAAGAGCGTCAGCGACATTTTCGTCTTCTGCCCGAGCCGATCTCCCGACTCGCGCTGTTCTTGGAAGAACTGATTGAAGCCACCTATCGTATCGTCCCGAATTGAGTACATCGAGCCGGATTTATCCAGCACGAAATTAATGAAAACTGCGCCGTTGTCACTCATGTCTCTCCCTCCATGGTTCGGCGATGACACGACATGCCGAAGTTAGGCACACGGACGCGCCCGGCCGCGGCGTAGCTGCGCTTGGAAGAAAACGGCCTGCGGGAAAAGCACCTCTATCGCTTCTCGTCGCCCAAGCTCAAGACCAGAGCAGAGAGAGTGCTTACGGACTATTATACCACGCGACGGCCTTAGACTCCAAATAATGAGCGATCCATCTGAGCCGATTCAGGGAACCCCCCAAGACCTTGAACCCTGGACCAGCACGCCATGCTGCTCAATGCCTACGGGCCTGCCGTCAAAGTCTCGCGATTAAATAGGCCAAAGTAGACCAGCATTTGTGAGAGGCACGAAAAGCCTGGGAGATGACTCTCCGACGGGACCTACCGCTGCCCTAGTCAGTCTGCGGTCTTACGCCAGACGATCTTCGAGCAGAGCCCGCTCGGCTGCATTCTCCGTTAGCTGCAAGGCAATGAGGTCGGCTTCCCTCGCCTCTTCTTGGCGGCCGACATCCCGAAGGAAATCGGCCCGGATCGCATGGTACAGACGATAGTCTTTCAACTCGGCCGACACAGACTCCACCTCGACCAGCGCCGGCTCAGCACCCTGGACATACCTGAGCGCCACGGCGCGATTTAGGCGAACCACAGGCGTCGGCGCATGACTGAGCAGGGCATCATAGAGGAGCAGGATCTGCTGCCAATCGGTCTCTTCCCATGAGGGCGACTCCGCGTGGCAAGCGATGATCGCGGCCTGAATTTGGTACTGCCCCGGCCGGCCCATTTGCGACGCTCTAACTACCAGATCTGCTGCCGCCGAGATTGTCGCTTTGTCCCAGAGCGAGCGGTCCTGATGCCTCAGCAGAACGAGGCGACCTGACGGGTCGAAGCGTCCCTTCTCTCTGGCGCGATGAAGTTGTATGAGAGCATACAGACCAAGCACCTCCGGCTCGGTCGGAATGAGACGGGTCAGGATCCGGCATAGCCATTCGGCTTCGGCAACCAGGAAGGGCCGGTGTGCATCCTGCCCACCGCTTGTCAGATACCCCTCATTGAACATGAGGTAGATGACGCCTAGAACTTCCTCCAGCCGCTCTTCCAGCTCATCCGCTTCTGGAGCTTTGTAGGGGATACCGGCCTCGGCTATCTTTTTCCTGGCCCGCACCAGGCGCTGGGCGATTGTCGCCTCCTTAGTCAAGAAGGCTCTTGCAATCTCCGAAGCAGTTAGGCCGCATACCGTTCGAAGCGTGAGGGCAACTTGCGACTCACGCGACAAAGCCGGATGGCAACAGATAAAGATGAGCTTCAAGCGCTCGTCCCGCGGGCTCTCCTCAGTTCTGGCGATCAGCTCCAGCTTCTTGCGATAGTTGGCCTCTCGCCTCAGTCGATCGATGGCCCTATTGCGAGCGGTGGTGAAAAGCCACGAGGCCGGCTTGATGGGTATGCCCTCTGAAGTCCACTTCTCGAGGGCTACCACCGTCGCATCCTGAACAAGATCTTCCGCCAATTCGAGATCACCGGTAGCAGCCGCGAGGGAAGCCACAACATGACTTCCCTCTTGGCGTATTACCTGAGCAAGCACCTGGCGCGTTTGGTCCTGCTCCATAGCTGAGGCGAGATTTGGATCGGGGCCTAGATCAGCTGGCGGATCTCCACGGGACCCGCCGGCCACTTCTTGGCCATTTCAGTTGCCTCATCGAGGTCGGTTGCCTCCACAACGGCATATCCACCGACCACCTCGCTACTCTCGGTGTAAGGCCCGTCGGTGACAACTGCCCGATCCGAACCCCCCTGAGTCACGGCCTTTGCAAGCCGAGCTGGGGCGAGGCGACCGTTACTCTCGATCCTCGACCTGAACGTACCGATCCAGTCATAGACCCTTTGCTCCAATTCTGCTAGGTCATCCCGCACCTGATCGTTGCTGGCAGAACCGTAGAACAAAAGCATGTACTTCATTGAGCACCTCCGCATGCGAGCTTGATGTTGCTACGGTTCTTCCGTAGCCTTTCGATCTCAGCAGCTGAAGGACACTTCCTGTCGTTGGATGGTTCAAGGTTCATGACCTCTCCACCACGGGCCGGATTTCCACTGGACCAGCTGGCCACTCCTTGGCTGCCGCCAGCACCTCATCCAAGTCCTGAGCCTTCATGATGGTGTAGCCGCCGACCACCTCACCACTTTCGGCGTAAGGACCGTCGGTTATGACTGGCTTTCCGTGAGGATCCCTTCGCACTGTCGTTGCGAGGGACACGGGCTGAAGCTGGTAGCCGTCCTCCATATTCGCCCCGTACTTCGTAAACCACTCCATCACAAGACCGTACTCTTCCTTGCGCTGATCGTCTGGCATGGCGTTGAACGCCTCGTCCTCTGCAACCGTTCCGCAAAACAACAACATGTATTTCATGTCTTTACCTCCACTCTATAGACGAATGGCAGATGGGTCAGATCGACATTCGCTATTAAAGCCCTCCTGCTCATACCGTAAGGCTGGCGCGAACTCCCTCTTTCATCATCGGAGACGGAGTAAAGGTGGTAAGAGATTGAGACGCCCTCCATGCTTCCTCAAGGGACCTGCCGCGACAGCGGGCCAGGTAGGCGGCAGCAATCGCAGGAGTTCGACTCTCTGCCTTCACGCAATGGACGTAAACATGACGCCCCGTGGCTACCTTGCTTGCAATGAAGTCGGCGGTATCCGCGAGTACAAATGGCAGGTTGGGGTTGTCGTCGATGTCGCTGTCAATCAGGCCAACAGAAAAGTGCTCCACTCCTTGGGGAACATCACCCGTCCCCATCCGGCACAGTGAGACAACCACATCGGATCCGGAGTCAAGGGCGCTCTGTAGGCCTGCAACATTTCCGAAGGTAACTTCCTCGATGGTTTCAGATATCTCTTGTGTTCCAAAACGCTGTCCGTAATACTCACTCAGCGCTCCAACTCCGGGCCACCCCTGAGCGTCAGGTCGTCCACCGGTGAGCGCGAGGCGCGCCATGGCATCGAGGTCTGCAACTCTCAGCTGCGGCTGTCCGTAGGCTCGATGTCCAAACACTACGCTTCGCCACCTGGCTGGTACGGCCGTCTCTCCCCAACGCGCCCCAAGGAGAGAGCCGGAAATCGCCGCCACCGTGTCGGTGTCGCCTCCGCAACGCACTGCCGCCTCGATAGCATCGGCTAAATGCCGGCAAGGGGCCGCTCCCAGTGGAACCGGTGTTTGCACGATTGCTGCTAGCGCCGCCTGAAAGGCATGGATCACCCAGCCGTTGTTACTAAAGTCAGCCGCCGGGCGGGACTCGGCCTCCTGTATTAGCGTGCTCCACCGCTCCCGCCGTTCCGTCGCGAGATGCGGGAGGCCAGCTCGAACGGTCTCGGCGAAGTCCCAAGGCTCCGTCGAGTTTGGGGCCTCGTGAATACAGCGATCCACCGCCAACGCCCACAACACCGAAGCATCGAGACAGTCGGGGTCGGCATGAGTGAGCGCCGTCACCTCCCTCGCGTAGGCTGCGATCTTCGCCGAGTCGTTCGGATACGCTAGGGCTACAGGAGCGATGCGCATAAGCCCGCCGTTTCCGGCACTTTCGATATGCGATCTCTGGTACTCCTGGGCGGCTTCGATCAACGGCGCACCGCTGCCAAGGACAGACCTCGTTTGATTCCCCACATCCTGGGGGCCACTCCAGAACCATTCGAGGAAGCCACGCTCGACCGCGACCGGATCGCGATCTCCAGAGGCGAGTGGAGTAAGGATCGCGAGGGCCATTTGGGTATCGTCCGTCCATTCGCCAGGTTCAAACCCGAACGGACCACCGCCAGTCATGGCAAGCGGTGTCGCGGAGTCGAGGCTAGGGCCGAACTCCCACGGTGCACCAAGTGCATCGCCACAGGCAGAGGCAACAATCGCTCCCGCTGCCCTATCGGAGACTACGGCAGGAGATGGAGATGACACGGTCGAGTCCTCCCTGAATCTATTGAGCTGGGTTTGACAAATATTGGGAAGAGCTGCTGGGCGTCGCTCCCCGATCTATAGCGATCTAGACTACCCCGGACTCGGTGAGCGTAGATTGGGTAGATGGCTTACGACGAGATCCTTGCCGAACGCATCCAGAGACTGCTGGCGCACGAAGTCGACATCACCGAGAAGAAGATGTTCGGTGGTCTGGCGTTCTTGGCTGGCGGGAACATGGCGATAGCCGCCAGTGGGGAGGGTGGTGCGTTGGTGAGAGTAGACCCGGCACAGTCTGAAGAGCTGACTGCGACGGCTGGTGCCCGGGTGGCGGAGATGCGGGGCCGCCTGATGTCGGGATGGCTCCGAGTCGACTCTTCTGAGCTGGCTAATGACGCACAGCTCAGTCGGTGGGTCGAGATCGGAGTCGGTTATGCGCGCTCCCTTCCGCCGAAGTAGAAGGCGTATACGCGCGGCCTAAACGAGGTGACCCGAGTTTGGGAGCCGTTCGGATGGCGACCTTGCAGAGAGCAGCCCCTGGTATGGTTCCGCTTGTCGTCCAGAAGGACAAGAGTCTGCTGTAGACGTATCGCGGGCCTCGACTCATACTTGTGCATGAAACTCCGTTCGGAGCCATCGAGCCTTCTTGCCGGCGCCTTCCACGTCATGCCGCATGATGCTGGCCAGCAGCTCGACTCCCTCCACGATCCGGGGCCCGGGTCGATTGAAAAAGCTGGAACCATCGACGGCAACGATAGTCGCCTCAGCAGCCCACTCGGGCGGTGCTTTTGCGCTTAGAAGTTGCGCACCGATTTCTATAGTCTTCTCCAGATCGAATCCGCAAGGCATAAGGATGATGAAGTCGGGAGAAGCGTCCAGAAGTTCTGACTCCTCGATCCAGCGTGAGGGCCGATTGGCTGTTCCCAGAACGTCATGCCCTCCAGCGATTCTCACCATTTCCGGTACCCAGTGTCCTGCCACCATCAACGGATCGGTCCACTCAAGACACACGACTCGGGGCTCTCGTATGGGCTTCGCAATTTCAGCCACAGCCTCAAGGCGTGACCGGATATCCTCCACCACACGATTCGCCTTCGACAGGTGTCGCGTTCGCTCTCCCACCGTCTGGATAGTCTCCAAGATGTCCTCGATCGTCGAAGGCTCCAACGACATGACGACCGCAGAGGAGTCGATTGAGCGTACCGCCTGTCCCACCTCCCGGTAAGACACGGCGCATACCTCGCATAGCTCCTGAGTCACAATCAGATCGGGATTGAGCTTGGCAAGAAGCGTCTCATCCAGCTTGTAGAGGCTCGACCCCTCATGGACCGCATGTTTAATGTGGCGGTCGATGGCCGAGCAAGTCTGACCGGAATGGTCAAACGCACTGCTCGTGATGGCCGGAAGTCTCGTCGCCGCTTCCGGAAAGTCGCACTCGTGTGTGACGGCGACGACCTCATCCCCAGCACCAATCTTATACAGAATCTCGGTAGCGCTGGGCAGCAGTGAAACGATGCGCATGGAGAAACTCGAACATCGCTTAACGGAAGCGGTATCCGAGTTTACTTCGTCTCGGCAACTCCATTGGGCAGAGGATAGCCCACAATTCGCGGCGGCAGGATGGGCTCTCAGGTTGAGTGAGCAACCAGTCACATCGCTCCAACCGGAGTGCGAAGATCCATGGGATTCGTCTGACGATGAGTTGATCTTTGTGGGCAGATCACTGGTGATGACTCGGTTCTGAAAGGCCTACGCTATGTGAGGAGGGACCAATGAAAACCATCCGCGCGGTGATCATGGACATGGATGGCGTAGTCCTCCAGGGCAATCGTGTCATCGAGGGCGCAGCCGAGTGCATCCGCCGGCTTCAGGAACAGGAAATAAAGTTTCTGATTCTGACGAACAATTCGATGTACACGGCGAGGGATTTGGCGGCCCGGCTATCCTTCTTGGGCTTGGACGTTCCCTCCGAGTCGATCTACACGTCTGCCCTCGCCACGGCCCGCTTCCTGCACGACCAGACGCCAAAAGGGAGCGCTTTTGTCGTCGGGGAGGCAGGACTGACGACGGCTCTCCACGAGATCGGATACACCCTGTCGGAGCATTCTCCCGACTATGTGGTGATTGGGGAGACCGCCGACTATAGCTTCTCCAGAGTCTCCAAGGCCGTGACCCTTGTCAGCTCGGGCACGCGCTTAATCGCCACAAACCCCGATCCCGTGGGACCAGGCCCCAACGGGATGATTCCGGCCACAGGCGCGCTGGCCGCTCTAATAGCCAGGGCCAGCGGAGTCGATGCCTACTTCGTGGGCAAGCCGAATCCGCTCATGCTTCGAACTGCCCTACGTACCCTCGACGTCCACTCGGAAGAGGCGATTATGGTTGGAGATCGAATGGACACGGATATCGTCATGGGCGTGGAAAGTGGAATGGAGACGGTTTTGGTCTTAACCGGTGTAACCGCGGAAGAAGACATTGCCCGCTTCCCCTACCAGCCAAGTCGGACCCTCAAGTCGATCGCCGAGCTGCATGTCGAGACCTCTGCGGCCGTTTGAGCCAGGACCACCCCGTTCCGCAGGACAGACAGGAGCGAGTAGGTCTCAGACACGAGGGATAGACAGCCAACGGATCGCTACTGGCTGCGACCTACGGACGCGTGGGCTGCTGCTACGCTGGCTTTGCCTCGATCGGCCGGTACTGCGGGTTAATCGAGAGGAACGTGTCCAGCGAAGTCACGCACGCTAGACGGATGTCGTACCTACGATTACCGCCGTATCGTTTGAGAGCGTCACGAAAGGCCACCTGGGCCTTTGGGCGATCCGGATAAACATCAAGATGAGTCCCCACATTGTTCTCGGTATCGGCCACGGCTAGAACCCAAATCCATCTCTTGATCATGCTTGCCCTCACCATTCCTTCCTCATTATGCTTCTCGTTCGCAATAAAAGCGAAATAAAAAGCACGGATCGTGAGAATTGCTCGGCGCCGTGGCGAGTGTCCCTCAAACGCTCCAAGAAATGGCAAAAGAGGTCATTTGAACAGTGCGAAGGAGTGGCTGGTGTTCGCCAGCTGGTAAACGTTGCTGGCGACAACGCTCCAACGAATGAATGCAAGCGCATAGACGAGCTTGGCTCCGCCGCGCCGCGCGTACCACCAAAGGACTGCACAGAGGACGATACTGACGCCAACTTGCGGAATCAAGCCGTACTGATTGATAAATGGAGCAACCAACGGATTCCCTTCCCGTAAGGCACCGGTGTGGAGTGCCAGCGAAGTCGTGAGAAGATCGAATCCGGTTGCAAGTGCGTAAAGAATGGCCGCAAGCATGAACGATTCTATCCGTACTGCCCGAACCCACCTCGGTAGCACAGGCAGAATGGGATAATTTGCAGTGCTGGGCTACTGGCGAACGGCTCTATACCTTTGTGCGGCCGGCGCTATTTGGTTTGCCGAGGATGCGGTATTCTCGCTTGCCTTTCGCTTCGGAATATTACAGACCTGCATCGTCACCGTTTACTTCGTGGGCCTTTTCATCTGTGCCGTCTGGTACGTCTTCAAACTCAGTCGGCAGGGGCTTAACGCGCCATCCGAGTCAGAGCTACCGATCGCAAAGATCGTTTCAATGGCTCCTGTCTTGGCCGTCGTTCTCGGCTCCTTCGCAGCCCTGCCAATCTTCTTACTGGTCTTGTTGGTGGGCGCGCTGTTTTAGCGAGCCTGCCGGTTTGGCCCGAAACGCCGAACGGGCACTTCCTGCCTGAGCTTGCGTGGAACGGTTGGTGAAGTGGCGCGGGCAACCTGTGGCTCAGCCAGGATCCCTTGGGCCGAGCGCAGGAACTCCTTGAAGCTCTTGGCTGAGGGAGACAGTCGTTTCTGGCGGTAGTGAACGATATACCATTTCAGCTGCAGTGGAAAACCCGAGATGTTAAGGATCACAAGGGCACCTACAGCCAACTCATTTCCAATCGCACGTTCTGAAACCACTCCTAGGCCAAGGCCACTGGCCACACCTTGTTTGATCGCTCCGATACTTCCCAGCTGCATCGCGATGTGCAGCTCAACCCCCGAAGCCTCGCAGAATGTCTCCATCGCGGTTCTCGTGCTGGAGCCGTCCTCTCGAACCAAGAAGGGCTCCCGTGACAGAACATCAGCGGGAAGCTTCCCCTGTCGCTGAGCCAATGGATGTTCTGGAGGGGCAATGATCACCAGTCGATTGGGGAGAAACTCCTCAACCTCCAGCTCGGGAATTTGCGGCACATTGCTGACGACCGCAATATCGATCTCGTTGTTTCCCAAAAGCTGACAGACGAAGCCCTGATTGCCCACACGAAGATCGACGTCTACTTTGGCGTACTCCTGATGCCAGGTTCCAAGTAGCTGTGGCATCACGTAGATGCCAACCGTCGTATCGGCTGCCACAACCAGACGTCCCCGCTCCATGCCACGGAGGTCTAGTACGGCCGAGGAAAGCTCGTCCATCTCGGCGAGAACACGAAGTGCATGCTGATCGAGGAGCTCGCCTGCGTCGGTAAGGCACTGAGAGCGGCCAACTGTCTCAAACAGCGAGAGCCCAAGCAGCCTTTCCAGCTGGCGGATCTGAATGGAGACAGCGGGCTGGCTTATGCCCAAATGTTCTGCTGCCCTAGTCAGGGTCCCGTACCGCGCGACCGCATGGAAGATTCTGAGCTGATGGAGAGTGAGCGCTGAAAGGTCCAAGCGCCGGCTATCCTCCTGTCTTCGTGGCTCTTACAACCGCAAGGATTACGATCAATGCGGCAGCCAGGGCATAGAAGCCGGACCCATTGCGATCCTGTCGCTGGCCCGCGGTCAAATAGGCGAAGGGCATGGCTAACAGGATAAGTAGCGCGTAGAGGTAGTGCAGGTTATCTGAGGGATGCTTGCCTGAAGCAAGTAAGAAGAGCCCACTTGCCGCCTGCACCACGATCAACACCTCGCCCAGGATGACAGCGCCCACAAAACTTCCGGGCGGAGGGATGCTACGCAGGAAGTTGACTGCACCCCAGAGAGCCACCACAACGAAGTAGATGACGACGGAAGTAAAGAGAGCCTGATGAACATGTATCAAACCAAAACCTCAACCGGCACCTGATTCTCCTTCCGTCCAGCATTGGCGTTCTCGTAAGCATCGAGAATCGCCTGGCGATCCGCAGGCCTTCGCTCAAGATTGGGCGTCTCCAGGATAAGCGGAAGCTCGTGAACCTCGGAACGCTTCATCAGGTTTGCGAATCCCTCCTGCCCAATATGCCCGAACCCGATGTTGTCGTGCCGATCGTGCCTCGAACCCAACTCGGTCTTTGAGTCGTTTACATGAAGCATTGCCAGCTTCTGGAGGCCAGGACCACGATCGATGCTTTCGAACAGACGATCCAACCCTTCAACCGTGCGGAGTTCGTAGCCGAGCTGAAAGGCATGCGCTGTGTCGAGACAGACCGCGAGCGAAGCCGGTCGTCCAAGATCGGTCATGATGACCCCCATCTCACCAAAGTCTGCCCCGATACAGCCTCCAGACCCGGCGTTATTCTCCAGGATCAATAAAGGCCCAGGCGGGGTCGCGCGCAGTACACGATCCAGCGCCGAGACGACCCTTAGCCTGCAGGCGTCAAACCCCGAGCCGAGATGAGATCCGATATGGAGAACGACACCGAGCGAGCTTAATGCCGCTGCTGCCTGTACTGTCCAAATGAGCGACTGGACCGAGGCCTCATAAATCCGTTCATCCGACGACGCTAGGTTGATCAGATAGATGGCATGAAGCACGACCGTGGAGATGCCGTGATCGGTGGCCAGGTCGCCCAACTCACCGAATGTTTCTGGCGGAGTTGACGGAGTTCGCCACATTCGCGGGCTGGAGGCGAAGGTCTGCAATCCAGTGAACCCCTGATCCCGCAACCGTGTCATGACTACTGCAGGCTTGCCTTCCAGCGAAACGTGACCGCCGATATTGAGGACCGGATGCACGGAAACGCTCGTACTCGTGTGACCCTCTCGTTCCACGTTCAGCTGCTCCCATGGCGATATTGGATCCATGGCCTCGAGGTTCTCCGGGACATGATGATCGAATGTGTTTCAAAGAGGGGGTTGTCTTTTAGCTGCGCAAGAGCCGTGGACTTCGCTGGCGCTGGCTTGGGAACGTCAAAGCATCTCTAGAATGAATCGCCAAGTCATTCTAGGAGCCGTTTCATGGGAACGGAATCTGAGGAAACGAGCCGAAGGCTACCTCGGGACGAGCCTCGCACTCGACTCCCAGATGTCACCGACCGTCTGGCTGCTTGTCCGGTGTGCGGCCATCTGATGAACGCCACACGTGGCAGCAAAGACGCTGTCTGCAGTAATTGTGGCTTTAAAGACTCGTGTTGCTATTAGTCCATGGCGCGTCACTATACAGTTGAAGAGGCTCGCGCAGCCCTTGGCATGATCGGACCAATAGTCGAGGACATGATGCGCCTGAAGCGCAGTTTTGATGAAGCTTCCGATCCCCACCGACAACCGGACCGAAGCGTAGTTATCGGGGTGCGGCATGAGCTGGCGGAACGTCTTCGCTTTCTTGAAGCCTTAAGCATTGAGGTCAAGAATTTGGACGAGGGAATCATAGACTTTCCAACCGTCCTGAATGGTGAGGAGGTCCTTCTGTGTTGGCGAGTTGGTGAGGAAGATATCAGCTTTTGGCACACGTACGAGGATGGTTTCCTGGGAAGGCGACCTCTCTAGCTTGGACACGAAGCAGAACAGCCTGGGGTTGTCCGCTCGCAAGCCCGGGCTAGCGGGAGGGTTGGAGCGAGATCTCTTGGAACGCCTCTGAGACGGCTTCAAGAATCAAGTCGATATCCTCTGTCGTGTGCGCGAAGGAAAGCATCCAAGTCTCGAATTGGGATGGAGGCAGATACACTCCGCGACGGAGCATAGCGTGGAAGAAGGCCGCATATTGGTCTACATCCGATCGCATGGCGGAATTGAGATCTTCCACGGGTCCGGGAGTGAAGAACAGCGACAACATTGACGCTTCTCGATTGACGGTGACTTCCAACCCGGCCTCCGCAGCAGCCGACTTCAGTCCATCTTCCAATTTGATTGCGAGCCTTTCTAGGTAACCGTAGTCGGCTTCCTGCGCCAGCTCCAGGCTGGTGACGCCCGCAGTCATGGCTATTGGGTTACCCGACAGCGTGCCGGCTTGATAGACAGGCCCCAAGGGCGAGAGCAGCTCCATAATCTCCCTTCGCCCTCCAAAGGCAGCCGCCGGTAGACCGCCGCCGATCACCTTTCCAAGGCAGCTGATATCAGGTTCAATCCCAAATCTGCCTTGTGCTCCATGTAGATCAACTCTGAATCCCGTGATGACTTCATCGAAGATCAAGAGCGCACCGTGTTGAGTCGTTAACCTGCGAAGTGCTTGGAGAAAGCCGTGATTCGGAGGCACCGTGCCCATGTTTCCGGCAACGGGCTCCACAACGATGGCCGCAATATCTGAGCCGGCACGGTTCATGACGGCCTCGACGCCAGTGATGTCGTTGTAGCCGGAAATCCGCGTGAGGCTCACCACGTCGTTCGGAACTCCGGCGCTGGTCGGATTACCGTGGGTTAAGGCGCCACTTCCCGTCTTCACGAGAAGAGAGTCGACGTGGCCATGGTAGCAACCCTCGAACTTTAGGATGAGCTCCCTGCCCGTGCAGGCGCGAGCAAGGCGGAGAGCGCTCATCGTTGCCTCAGTTCCGCTACTTACGAAGCGCAGCCTCTCGATCCCTGGCATGAGATCTCGAATTAGAAGGGCTAGGTCGACCTCGACGCGAGTGGGCGCGCCGAACGTCGTGCCTCGAGTCGAAGCCTCTCGAATGGCCTCAATAATCTCCGGCTTGGCATGCCCGTGAATCAACGGCCCCCAGCTCATCACGAGATCGATGTAGGCATTCCCGTCGACGTCCAAGATACGTGAGCCGTTTGCAGATGCGATCGCGAGAGGTATTCCTCCTACCGCTCTAAAGGCCCGCACGGGACTGCTAACACCTCCCGGCAACACCGTGGTGGCAAGCTGAAACAATTCCGCCGACCCGACCGACTCTCGCTGAGGCACGCGGCCTCGTTCGCTAACTGTCAGCGTGAGCTTCCGTGTATGGCAGGTCCGTCTGAATCTGACGGGTGACGGCACCCTCTAGGTCAATTCCAGGCCACCGCCTACCCCACCACTCGTGAGGGCCTCTTCTACCAATCCTTGAGAGTTCTAGCCTCCACGCACTGTACGACGGGACTGTGCCGATCAAAAGGCGTAGTGAACGCAGACTCGGGCGCCAAAAGGGGCGAGCTCCCGGGTTGGCAGGATAGTACAGACCGAATGTCTCCATCCTGAACCTCAATTGTCCGAAAACTAGCAAACGATAGGCATGACGAGCTGTCTCAATGGCGAGAAGACTCGGTCTCTCCTTAGGCCTCCTCATATCCCAACAAGCTCATCAGCGTAGGCGAAGAGGGCTGGGCTCCCGCCCGTGTGAAGGAATACAACCGTCGAACCTTTCGGAATGACGCCCGTTCTTGTGTTGGACAGCAAAGCCGACATCGACTTTGCGGAGTAAACGGGATCGAGGAGAATTGCCTCCTTTGCTGCGACTTCTTTGATGGCATCGATGCCAGCCTGTGTCGGGACACCATAGCCCTGCCCAACGAATTGGTCATTGACATTGATGTCCGTCCTCAAAACCTTGGCATCCAGCTCTAGATGGCGAAGGGTCTCGGAAGCAAGCTCACTAACTTTCTCGGCTTGTACCGACGCCGGCCGGCTTACGCTGACGCCTTGTACCTTCCAGGTAGAGCTCATGGCGGCGTGACCTGCCATGACCCCCGAATGGGTCCCGCAGGATCCCGTTGCGAGGTACAGATAGTCGACCTCGAGATTCAAGTCCTGGAGCTGCTGCTCGAGCTCGAGGACCATGTTGGCATATCCAGTCGCTCCCGTGGGTACGCTCCCGCCTCTCGGAATCAGGTATGTTTGCCGCCCGGCCTGGGTAAGCTCGTCCTTGAGCTTCAGCATTCTCTCGGCAGCTACGCCCGGGTCCGGGTCCTCAACGAACGTTATCTTCGCATCGAAGAGTCGATCCAATAGCAGGTTGCCGTTTGAAGGGTGGCGGCCCCGATCCAGAACGAGATGGCACTCCAGACCCAGAACCCGACATCCCGCCGCGGTCAGCCGCGCATGATTCGATTGGGAGCCGCCGGTCGTAATAACGGTGTCACAGCCGGCCGCCACAGCATCTGCCAGCAGGAATTCCAGCTTCCTGACCTTGTTTCCGCCGAGAGCGAATCCTGTTTGGTCGTCACGCTTGATCCAAAGATCGATGCCAAGATCTCGAGACAAAGCCGGCAAACGATCGAGGGATGTCGGAAGGTTGCCGAGGTTCAGCCGCGGCAGTTTACCGATCTGATTCTTGAGGGACTCAGCCCGAGAGCGATCGGCAGGCGCACTTCGTGAGCTCACTTCAGATGTCAAGGCCTACATCACCATCCTCTCCCATGCTAGCCGTCACTCACGGGCTGCGATCTCCGGGCAGTCCCTTCAGCGGTTCACGAATCAGCCCGTAAACGCGACAGGAGGGCACCTCCGACGCGAGAACGTAGAATTGAACGAGGGTTCGTCATGTATACAGTTTGGTTGCTCATCGGCCTGCAGTGGGTGGTTTTGCTGGCCGCTGCGGTTTTGGCGGAGCTGCACGTGCGCGGAGAGTCCCATCGCCCTGACGTGGCAAGGACGAAGCATCCCGAGACCGATTCGTAGCTTCGGCCGAATCCATCTGAGCTAATAATGTCGGATACTGATTCAAGTTCGCCGAGAGAGTGCGTACTGACGTACGGTAAAGACAGGCGCGAGTTCCCGGCAACAATCGGCGCGCGCCTACTCGACGTCATCCTTGCCAACGAACCCGATCACCTGCACGTGTGCGGTGGCCACGGATACTGCACGTCATGCAGAGTACGAGTCGAGAGCGGACACTTGTCGACACCTAATCGTGTCGAGCGGGACCGACTCGGTTCGAGGTGTCCAGGGCTTAGGCTCGCCTGTCAGACACATATCGAGGGAGATGCAACCGTGATCCCCGCGGTCACCGCCAGCTTGATCGATTGGTAGGACCCGTGCCTTCCGCTGACTTATTCCCCTATCTCAAAATTGAAACCCGCCAAAAAGCTGGATGCGTGACGCGGCGCGGCATCAGGGGCTATAGGACTCGTAATACCCGGAGGGCGATTTTGGATTGGTCGAGGCTGACAGGATTGCCGCTTAAGGTTGATCTCCCGATGATGTCGATGGACAACATCTTGCCACCTCCGATCGAAGACATCTTTATGGGGAGGAACCATCATGGCCCTAAATGACGGCGCCGCGATCACATGGCTTGGACATGCCTGCTTCCGCATCACATCGCAAGAAGGAAAGGTCATCCTAACGGACCCTTTCCTGGTAGAGAATCCTGCGACGCCAAGCGACATGAAGACGCAGGAACGCGTTGACCTGATCCTTCCCAGTCACGGCCACTCAGATAACTTCGCCGACACTGTCGATATCGCCAAGAGCACCGACGCCAAAGTCGCATGCATCTTTGAAGTCGCGCAGTGGCTGGGAAAGCAGGGCGTGCAGAATGTCGTCGCAATGAACTTTGGTGGAAGTGCAGAAGTTGACGGAATCCGGGTGACAATGGTGCCCGCGTGGCACAGCAGCACCCTCCAGGACGCGAACGGAGATTTGATTGCAGGAGGCATGGCCTGCGGCTTCATCATCCGGTTGGAGGATGGGTTCACCATTTACTTCAGCGGTGACACCGGTGTCTTTCTGGATATGCAGCTCATTGGGCGCCTCTACCAGCCACAGATCGCAATCCTACCCATCGGTGACCTCTTTACAATGGGCCCAATGGAAGCGTCGGAAGCTATCCGGCTGCTTGGCGTGAAACGTGTCATTCCCATGCATTACGGCACTTTCCCCATCCTGACGGGAACACCGGCTGAGCTTCGAGAGCGAACGGCAGACGTGGATGGGCTGGAGATCGTCGATCTAGAGCCGGGCAACTCCGTACCGCCTTTAGTGAAGGCTCCTCAGCAATATCCGTGATGAACGTCACCCAGAGCAAGCACGCTGCGGCGGAATCGCTTCCACTGTTTCGCACGACTTGAGCGGGCTGAAGCAAGTTCCGCGGCTAAGCGGACGGTTACTCCAAGGTAGGAGCAGAAGGATCACCGGCACCATCGTCGTCATCCTCCACACCATGCCGATATCTCACGCCAACGAGAGCTTCACCTCCCGTAAGGCCGACGCCGCGTCGAGCGACCAAGGCGTAACCTAGAACGCACGCCACGACAATAACGAGGAAGTCGACGAAGCCGTCAACATCTCCGATACCGATGCCCATTCGAACGAGGCCCGCGACTCCAAGCACCAGGCAGCTGACGAGAGCCAGGTCAACGAGAAGCGCTAGGGCCAGCCGGCCCCGTTTAGGTGCCAGGGTCAGAGCATTATCGCCACGGGCAACAGCTGGGATGTGACGTAGCGCGAAGTAGCCGCCGACGGCAACGAGTAGCAGAATCACGCCATCCGTTGCCACCTTGTCTGCCCGTCCCAGGATCCGCTGCGCCGGCACACCCACGAGCAGACCCAAAAGAGTAAATCCCGTTACCCATAGCGCTATCGGTGGGATGATACCCAGCACAAATGTACGGACATCAATCCTCATGGCACCGGCCACCAGCGTCGTGTTGATCCGCATTCCAGGTATCAGACGACATGCGGCAATCCCACCAGGACCCGCCGTCGCGAGACGCGCTCGCACCTTTTCTAAGGCCCCCTCCAAGTGCAAGCGCCTGGCGAGTGCAACAAGCCCTGTGGCGCCTATTTTCCGTGTCCAGGCGTAACCAATGCAAGCACCGGCCAAAACCGACAAGCAGGCGAATGGCAGAAAGAGCCAGAGCGGGATGCTGTCGTTGGCGACGAGAATCCCAGCAACGAGGAGAATTGCCTCACCGGTCAGTATGGGGATTGGCACCCCGGCCTCCTCGACGAGGAGCAGCAAGCAGAGGAGGGTAATGCCACTGGCACCGTGCAGCGCAAGTAAAGTTCTCATCGGAAGGACCTATCACATCGCGCGAGGGATCTGAACGGTACCGACGCCGCGTATCGGTGCTCGGCCTCCTTGGCAAAGCGTCGATCCACAGCCACGGCGTTACTCGCAGTCATCGGCGGGGATATTCCGGTCTCCATGTTGGTGACCTTCGTCGATGGGGAGAGGTCGTTGTGGTCGACGCTCCGCGCGGACCCACCCGATCGGGCTGAAGTAGAAGTGCTGGCTCGCTCGATAGCGCCTCTGACGCGGCCACTCGGCCACCACCGCAGAAGAAGCATGATGCACAGTCCGTCCCACCCGCAACCGAGCAACCACCCGGCCACCACATCACTTGGATAGTGGACGCCGAGAACTACGCGCGAAAGGCCCACGAGCAAAGAGTATGCAGCCGCCACGATGCAGGCAAAGACGGTCCAATGACCGCGCCAGAGGAGCCAGGCCACAAAGGCCACCATGAGTCCCAAGGACGCCGAATCGGTAGCGTGACCCGAGGGGAAGCTGAAGCCTGAAGCATGCAATGCACCGGAAAAGAGATGAGGTCTGGGTCGGCGGACCACCACCTTCAAGATGGTCTCGACAAGATCGGCACCACCGTTGGACACAACGATTAGCAGCGCCAGCCAGCTGTGACGCCTCCAGAAGAGCAGCACGAGAAGACAGGCAACCAATACGACATGTCCAATGGTTCCTCCCACATCAGACAGGTCTTTGAATAGCCAGAGAGTCCTGCCGCCTAAGGTCCCATGGGCTTCCAGTTCGAGATTACGATCGAGTGAACGAACCGCTCCAAGCTCGACCAGTACCAGGTCCAAGGCGAAGGCGGCCATGCAGGCAAGAGCAACAACAGTCCAAACGATTTTTCTCACTCCCCATTCTCCGGCACGAATCCTCCACGTCTGCTTCGGGCCGTGTTGCAGCCGACAAGCAGAGCCCCGAGCGGCGGACAGGACAGGGCACTATCTGGACTAGCGCCGGCACTCGTGGGGGCTGACAGCGCGCCTGCATAAATGGCCCACCGGCACATCTTGACGCTGGAATTAGCCGATGGGATACTGATACGACGTCACAGTCCGAGAGTAGTAGCTGGTCCAGCTTAACGGGGAAGTCCTAGCTGGCCAAGCTAGTCGAATGAGTCTACGTCCCTATAGCTCAGTTGGATAGAGCACCGGCCTCCGGAGCCGGGTGCGTCGGTTCGAGTCCGGCTAGGGACGCCACCTCTCGGCGCGGCACTCCAGCCAATCATATGCTTACCGCGCATACCAACATGTGCGCCTTACAAACCTAAAAAGCAGCGCTCGCCCCCTGCTTCCGTTGGTCAAACTAATGGCCGGCACGTACACGGCGGGTTACACACCATACTGGCGGTTTGCCTCTTCAATCAGCTCGGCTTCCGGTTGAATCTCGGATTGGCCCTTCAAGACCTTGAAGCGGAGTTGATACTGTCGGGTTTCGCCCGGCTGCAAAAACGGAAGCACTCCCTCACGGTCCGCGTTTTCACGACCCTCCACGGGGCAGTTTGCGGGCTCCATGCCCATGACATATGTGCCGCGTCCGAGCATCCGCCAGTTGAAGAAGGCCGGCAGCTGCTCGGGGTCGAATGCAATGCACAGCCCGATGCCGACACCGTCCAAGAGATGCTCGTTAACCATGAGTGCTCTCGCCAATCCATCCTTGCAGGCTACCGGCTCGTGAATGAAGACCTGCTCGCTGAAGCCGCGTTCCGGAGGTCCGCCGTGACCCCAGACCTTGATCCCCTTACTCGCTTCGGCATCTCTGGGTCGGACAGACCGGTGGGACACAAAGAGCCGGCTGTTACTCGACAGTAGGGGGAAGCCGGCGTTGCAGTGATAGAGAATCATGTGCGGAGCCTCGCGATCGCCCAAATTCACCACTTCGTCGTGCACGTTAAAGGACGATGCGCCTAGCTGCGTTTCCACTCGGCGACGAAGTACCAGGTTCTCGGCCAACACCTTACTTTCCCGGGTCTCCCCTTTCACCTCGAGAAGGCAATTTTCGTCCTCCCACCGCTCCGACCAATAGACGTTTTCGCTTGGAAGAGTGTTGATCCGACCATGCTGGCCCGTAAGGCCAAAACGATCGGACGCCGGAGGCCCAAAGTTAGTTAGACCACATGTCGTAAGTAAGCCGCCAAAAAATGTGCGCAACCACTCGTCTCCCTCGGTGTCACAGTACGCGGGAGCGGCATCGCCGGTCTGTGAACGCCAGCATACGGAAATCCCTTGGTAAAACGCATGTGAGATATCGAGGTTCCGTCCTTCGAGTAACGTAAGTTCAAGTCCGCTTCCAGTTCGTACCTCCAGGGCGTCGAGGCCCTTCGCCCGCCCTTCCGTGAACTGGACCCGTCTGATACCTCCAACCTGATCCAGCCGGCCCGTCGATGCCTCAATCTCTGCCCGACTTACTTCCTTGCCGCCAATCAACGGCATTTGTACCTCCTTTTGTCGTCCTTCTCCGGCCTCGACTGGAGTCCAGCCATCAAGTACCGCTTTGGCCGGATGCCCTCAAATCGCCATCTTGGTCGACCAGACCCAGAGAGTAACCAACAAGAATGGCCAGACCGTCGCAGCTCATCGATCCCAGATCGAGAGCTTGTGCCCTAAAAGGCCAAATGCGCGTTGGCCGCGGGGCTGTGATGGCGAGGACCTTCAATCTGCCAGTGTGCTGCATTAAGCATCGCCTCATCTACAAAACACCAGCCCCACTCCTCATTCGGCTCGAATGACTTCATGATTGGATGCTGGCTCGCTCCGAAATGACGGCTTGCGTGCCGATTTGGTGAATCGTCGCAGCAGCCCACGTGACCGCATTCCATACATAGTCGTAGGTGAACCCAGCGCGTACCCTCTCTCAGACAGTCTTCGCATCCATCCGCACTTGCCTTTACGTCCGCGATTTCTTGTAGGTGTGAGCAGGAACTCAAAATCAATCTCCCTGTGTTTTAAGAAAGCCTTCCTTCAAGCCTATGGCCGGATCCTTGCAGATACATCGGTCTCTACATTGTCAGGAGTGGAAAGTGGACAAAATCATTCAACCGGAGTTCGACCACGAAATGGAACACATTCCGCAAGGGAGCCCGGATTCGGCTCAGGAGACGTTCCGACGTACGTTCTTTGAGTTGCGATCCTCGCGTCTCCGGGATGATCCGGATGCAAATCCGGCTGAGACCTTGCAGGAAGCGCTTCGAGTTTTCCACGAGGCGCATCCTGGCATTGCACCCCAGTATGACAAGGAGTATTTCTCATAGAGATGTCTTTTCGCTTGAGCCGAGGCTCCGGGGAGCCATCTTGTAATTGAGGGTTCCCAGCTATGCCGCTGGAACCGACCGTAAAGTATCTGTGATACCAACCTTTACATGGAATTAAGCACGTCATCATAAGCTCGCCCTTTAATCGGGCCTCGGGCTATACCCAGAATGTCTCACGAGAGGAAGCTATGTTGTTAGGTCCTGTGCGGCATTCTTGACGCGGCCGACTCCCTTCTTCAGTGAGCCCTTAACCTTGTCGCCTTGACCTTCCGACCGGAGTTTCTCGTTCCCCGTTAGGTCGCCGGCTGCCTTCTTTAGCCGGCCCTTTCCTTTCTCGACCTGGCCTTCGACGATGTCGGCGTTACCTTTCATCTCCAGCTCCTTTTCGTTTGTTCGGCTGCCGGTGGCTTGCATATTGCATGCCCCCCGGCGCGAGACGCCCCAGACAGTCAGGACGGCGTCTTGGGAATCAAAATCAAAGACTGGAGTCACAAGGTTGCACGAAGGCCTCGGAACTGTTCTCTTTGACATCGACGGAACTTTGGTTGATAGCACCTATTTTCATGCCCTCGCCTGGTGGAGAGCCTGCCGTGCGGCGGGAGAAACTATTCCGATGTCTCGTCTTCATCGATTGGTAGGGATGGGGTCAGATACGCTAACCAAGACTGTCTTCGGAGAGGAACGGAAGGACATCGCCGACGCCGAGGGGAGAGAGTATAAGCGATTCGAAGCAGAGCTTACCCCGCTTCCTGGAGCGACACGCCTCCTCGAGGAGACGGCCAGGGCGGGACTCAAAGTCGTCCTTGCCTCTTCGGCCCGGGAGGAGCAGATACCCCGGCTGCGCGAAGTCTTGGAGGCGGATGACGCAGTCAGCGCTGTTACGACGTCTGCAGATGCGGAGCAGAGCAAGCCCCAGCCCGACATCTTCGCGGCCGCGATGCAACGCGTAGACGCCAACAGGGAAACGACGCTTGCCGTGGGCGACACGAAATGGGACATTGAGGCTGCAAAGCGTCTTGGCTTACCTTGCATAGGTCTACTTTGCGGAGGCTGGAGCAAGCCCGAGCTAATAGAAGCGGGAGCAGCCGAAGTGTTTCAGGACCCAGCCGACTTGCTCGACAACTTTGCTGGGAGTCTTATCGGAAGGCTGGCATCAGGATCGCGATGAGTTGATGACGGGTGTTTGCCGGTTTGGATGCGGCTTTTTCCCGGATTACAAGCATCCACTTGAAACGCCCGGCAGATTGATGCAGGCGGAAGCTGAGTGCTTTGAAGCGCCACCGAGAAGGAGAATCCGCCGCGTTTGTACAAACTGTCGACTTCGCGTATCGAACATTCCGGTGATCGAGATCTGTGCGCCGGGTCGAAGGTCTGCAGCAGAAGCGGATGGACCGTGACGATAGGAAATCCGCGTCGAAGGGGCGATCTTCACGCCATCTTGACGTCCGTGTGCCCGAATCGAAAGAGAGTGGCCACCATTCGTGGCGGCCAGAATTTTCGCCTGCAAATGTCGATGAGGTCGAAGATCTTCATCTTCAATGATCTGCGCCTGATATTCGAGGGCCTGCGATGGCGACGGCACTCCTCGAGCCATCACGGCATCACCCGTTTGAAAGTCTGACAACGGTACTGGCTTGCCCCGCTTGTCCTCCACGACCGAGCCAGACCCCAGCAACAGGTCGGCTGGTTGATGCGTTGCTGAAACATGCATCGAGACGGAGGCCTCCGATCCGGGGGTAACCTTATCAACCCGACCGTACAAAGTGTAAGCCTTTTGGTAGGAGCCCGGGGGGCATTTACGCTGCTTCAAGATGAGAGGCGCCGCGGGCCGTTGATGGAAGTTCAAGCTGCCGCCGATGCTCTTAGCCCTGCGGTCAAAATTCGTGAGCGGCGGCAAGCCAAATCGATTTTCGATGAATTTGAGTATCGAAGTGAAATCGTAAACCGAATGGTCGACGATGTGGGGCCGAGCGTATGGAGAAATGACGATGGTGGGTACGCGAGGGCCGTACGCTAGTCGGTTGTAGTGTGGCGGAGCCACGTTGTCGTAGAACCCGCCAAAGTCATCCCACGTCAACACGATGGCCGTGTGCTTCCACTCAGGACTCCGCATGATGGCGTTGATCTCCCTTACCGTCCAGTTCTCTCCAGCGCAAGCGCTATGTGGCGGATGCTCACTCTCCACCATGTTCGTAACCAGCCAGCTTACTGCCGGGAGGCGATTGTGGAGCGCATCCTGAACGAACGTCGTGTCAGACGGTACGTGCGTATTCCAGAGGGTTGAGTCACGAATGTGCTTGATTGCGTCCAGGGAAGACCAGATATATCCTGACTGATTTTGCGGTGGGGCGTAGTACTTCCAGCTAACGTGCCTTCGCTGCAGCTCGTCCGGAAGCGTCAGCATGTTGAAGCAGGGGAAAACCCTGGTCTGCACACCTGTGATTGGGTTGATTTGGTCGACTCTGGCAGTGGGCGCACTGTCACATCCCCAGCTATTGCCACCGGTATTGTGTGGATTGCCATCCGTGTTTGCCGACTGCGCAGAGATCGTAACCAGATGATTGGGGAAGCTCGGGCCGACGATGGTGGAAAAGAAGTGGTCGTCCAGGGTAAATCGACTTGCATAGCTCCAATAATTGGGGATGTCGGATCGATACATCTCACTCATTGAGATGGCCTGCCCGTTCTGCACGGCTCCAGGGAGGCGGCTGAATCCAGCCATCGAGCCTCCGTCAATCGCTTCTCTGGCGGCATTGCTGGTATGCGCTAGGTCGACGAGCGTATGATCCGGAGTATGACCCAATGGAACGCGCTTTCCATTGGCAAGAACTCCGGTGGTAGCTCCATCAGCTCCGGGATATCGACCAAAGTACTCGTCGAACGACCGATTCTCTTTGATAATCATCACAATGTGAGTGATGGGATCCGGCTGAGGTGCCGGATACTTGTTGTGAGGAGCTTTGGGTTGCGGCCTTGTGGCTGTAGGGATCGGCGTACGTTTGACTCCCTTACCTCGGCCGCCCTGATGCTTCGGAGGAACCGGGAGCCCTGTTATTCGCGGCTTAGTGGTTGAGGAAGGCGTGGGTTTAGGATGCCGCCCCCCTCCCTTCGTCGAGGTTGGTTGAGGCGTATGCCGAACAAGAGGTGGCACCGTCCGACTGGGCCGGTTAGTTGGGCGGGAAATCGCAGTCGGTTGTGTCGTGCGAGAAGGGCCGGCGGTTCGATGAGCTGTCGGTGATCCATGGCCAGCTGCCCTCTGGCGATGCGGGCTCGGGGAGTGCTGGGCGAGGATCCCACATCCCGCAAGCAGGGCACAACTTCCCAGCACAAGCAACCTTCGTCTTGGTGCAATCGACAACGATCGGCTCACGCTTCGTCAGAGTGGGCGAGGCGGCCACTACATCGACAGCAGGAATCGTCAAAGTCGACCGTTGCTCCGCCTGAGGACAAATGCATACCCATTTTGTGGTCCGCTACACGCCTCCTCCGATCGATTGAACCCTAGGGAAGCGATGTAATTCATTCTTGGTCATCCCACCCGGCCACGGAATGAGACCTACCGGCTCCCCTGTTCTCTGAAGTACAGAGCGACCCATGACATGGTTTGTGGCGATGACCGCATCTTACCAATTGATCCCATTTCAAACACGGAAGATGTCTCGCCAACTAGAATGGCGTGCAGACACGATTGAGAGAATCAAATTGCTAAAACGCCCAGTCCTTATGCCCTTGGCATTCACCATGGTAGTGGTAGCAGCTATAACCGCAGGCGTTGTACTTTCCGCGAGAATGCCCTCCCCGGCAACAATAATGAGCCCTAAGAGCCACGCGAGTAAGAACGACAGGATGCTGTCTAGTCTGGTGAATCACATGAGCACCTCGCAGAAGGTTGGCCAGCTTCTCATGGTTAGCATTCAGGGCACATCGTGGAACCCCTCCATCGCTTCGATGATGAAGAGCATCCAGCCGGGAGGAGTGATCCTGTTCGGAAACAACGTCTCATCGACGTCTCAGGTGAAGTCGTTAGATGCTCAACTCCAGCACCACTCGTCCGTCCCGCTACTCATCTCTATCGATCAGGAGGGAGGCGAGGTTGACAGAATAACCTCCGGGATTGATGTCTTGCCTTCCGAGCAAGCCTACGGACAAAAAAACGACCCAAAGACCCTGCAGAGTGACACGAAGACCGTGGGTACCGAGTTGCGGCAGCTGGGCGTGAACATGAATTTGGCCCCAGTACTGGACGTCGCGACTGACCCAAACAGTCCGATCGCCCAGGATATGCGGTCCTTCGGGCCAAACCCCTCTCGGGATGCCAAGCTGGGTGCCGCGGCTATTGCCGGATACCAAGCTGGAGGCGTGGCTGCGACTGCAAAGCATGTCCTCGGTCTAGGCACGACCAGCACGAATGCGGAGAACCAGCTTCCGGAGGTGCGACTGTCTGGGAAGGCACTGCAGGCTCAGCTGGAGCCCTTTGGCACGGCCGTAAAGAAGGGCGTCGACACGGTAATGGTGACCCACATCATTTTGGATGGGATCACCTCGCCTGGCACGCCGGCCTCGATGTCCTACAAGGTCGTAACCGGGATCGTCAGGAAGAAGCTTGGATTCAAGGGCGTGATTATGACGGACAGTCTGAGCATGGGGGCCATCGTGGGTCACTTTGGCATGGCTAGGGCATCCCGTCAGGCGTTTCTCGCGGGTAACGACATCGACCTGGTGGCCGAAACGGGTCAGCCTCTGTCCGTCGCGAAGAATGCACTCATCACCGGACTGAAACAGAACAAGATCAGCATGAAGCGCTTGGACGCATCAGTAACCCGCATCTTGAAGCTCAAGCAGAAGCTTCACCTTCCGCTCAAGTAGGGGCGAGACACAAAGCTTCTAAGCAGAAAGGGCAAGCTCTCCTCCCCCAAAAGAGAGGACAGTCTAGGTATCTGGACGGGACTGCGCGGGCTGGGATGAAATAATGGCGCATGCACCTTGACCTGCTGGGTAATCCCAGTAGCGGCGGGAACTGTTACCTACTGACTCAAGCCGAGGACACCCTAATGCTCGATGCCGGCCTGGCATGGAGCCAGGACCGTGCGATCGGTGTCGATTTCAGTGTTCCCCGCCTCACCGACGAGCAGAGAGCTTTCATCTCAACCATTGTGATTACTCACCCGCACGAGGATCACATAGGGGCGTTGCCATACATCCTGGCTCAGTTAAATCGAAATGCACGGATCTTGGCCGGTCCGGTTACTGCGGCTATCGTACAGCAGCGGCTCCTTGAAACGAAAGAATCAGCAGCGGTTGTCAGCGTAGCTCCATATGGGTGGGGCGAGACAACGAACTTTCGCTTTCAAATGGTCCCCGTACCGCATTCAGCGAGCGAGTCTATGGCACTCTATCTGGAGGCGGATGGACGAAAGATTCTCTACTCTGGGGATCTTCGGGGTACTGACGAGACTGGTTATGGCCGGCTTCCTTCGAAGTTTCTGAGTGACCACTCTGGTCTGGACCTTCTACTTCTCGAGGCGGTAAGGGCCGACGTCGAGGAAACTGATCCAACGTTGGCGGATCTTAAGGAAGGATTGCTTTCCGCCCTTAATCGCCTTCGGGGCCGGCGCATCATCATCTCCGCCTTTGCCAGCAACCTGACGCGACTCCAGATCATCATTGAGCTGGCTCGTTCTCTTGGCCGACAGTCCTATCTTCTCGGCAGATCGATGAAAAATGCTGTAGAAACTGCGCAACGATTCCAGCGCATGCCGAAGGAGTCATGGACCATCGGACCGCCGCCCAAGGACGCAGAAGATGCGAACACGCTGATCCTTGTCGCTGGAGCTCAAGGGGAGCCGGACGCCGGGCTCTCACGCCTGATCAGAGGGCATTATCCAGTGCAGGCCCGTAGGGGTGATGGGTTGATCATGTCCAGCACCCCGATCCCGGGTAATGAGGCGGCATTTTGGTCACTTGTCGAAATGGCTATGAGGAAGGGTGTCGAGGTTATCACCTACCGGGACTACCTGGTACACATTTCCGGGCATAGCACCGCATCGGAGCTCCAGCGCATCATGCGGCTCGTCCAACCGCACTGGGTCATCCCTTTCCATGGAGACTATTATCGACATGCAGTCATGCGGGAGCTAGGGAAGGACATTGGCATTCCAGCTCATCGTTTCATTTCAGCTTCTAATGGCGACCGTGTGACGATTGCTCAGAGACCTTCGGTTGACCACCGCAACTGGCCGGTAGACTACTACCAACTGGGCCGTGGACGTCAAAGACACTCCGTCCGGCTAGACTCGGAGGTTCTCGATGCGCGGCGTCGTATTCTCGACGTCGGCACGGTCGTACTTCGCCGTGATCGTCAGAAGCTCTCGACAACCTGCATCGACTGTGGGTCAGAGGTGGAACGGTTCGTCACAAACAATTCCCCAAAGACTCTGCGAGAAATTGAACCTTTCAAACGGTTGCTGGAAGGGTCCTTCTCAGCGCCGCCGGTAGTTCTCGACCTTGGCTAAAAGTTCGCTGAGGCTTGTCGTCCTAGGGGGCCCGGGGCGGTCTGGTCCACCCCGTCTTGCGTTGGTCGAACGACAGGCATCTCTTCTTGTTGGGACCACTCCAGAATTGGCCACCAAATCTTGGCCCGGCTCCAAGTCGACGTGGTCGAAACGCCGGGTTGATTCGATTCTCCTAGATGACGTGACCTATAAAGCGTCCGCCAACTCCGACAGCCGACCCACACCATGGCACATTGCAAACCCAGTTAGCGAACGTAGACCCTCTCAGCATGGGTTGCTCATTGACTGTCACGAAATCTCCATAGGTGTCGGCGCCGCACTCGAGCTTGATCCTCCCTCCCCAAATGGCCGGCTTGCGATCCTAGACGCATCATGGACCCATGTCTCGACCTTCCCGGATCGGGACGAGGTGCGTGCGGCTCTCGAAGATGCGGTGAAATCCCGCGCAAAGCGGATCTACTACATCACAAATTTGCCGTGGGATGCGAGCCTCTTTATCGAAGTCACCTCCAGACTGCGGGGAGATCAACAGGCGGAGCTGGTTCTGGTAGATCGCACGATCGATCGCATAACGTGGCAAGTCCGCGAACTGGCTTCGAAAGTTCAACCCGAGGATATGGTACTGCTGGCCTTGGTGCCGGGTCGTGACGATCGAGGTGCATACCAACGACTTCGAAGCGATCTCGCAGAGCGTACGCCGCACGTGAGGGCCTATCCTGTATTCCCTCTATCGACGGGACCGGGCCAGAGCCGGAGTGAAGCGCTGGAATCGGTTGGTCTCTGGCTACCTACCTCGGTTCTGATAGGCTGCGGCCCGACCTCTGAACAGGTTCTACTCGCCCGCCACATTGCTAGTCAGATTGAAGGAGCACCCGCAACAGTCGCCGTCGCCGGTGCGGAGTATCGACTTCCAACACTCGAGCTCATTAGACAGCACGAACACGCGCGCACTCGTCCGAATTCTCTTTCTCCCCGGCTACAAGCAGCGCGCTCCGGCCTAATTGTGGCCACTTGCGAAGGGAATGGAACTGTGCGGCTGACGGCTGCTGGACTGGCTCACGACTCACAAGCCATAGTGGGGAAGCTCAAGCTGACGGGCCGCGGAAAGTCTCCCGAACGAGTGGTTCACGACATCGAGAATGCCTTCAGCAGTCGCGGCCTTCCCGTTCCCGCAGTACGATTCCTTCAGTGATACATGGCCTAAGAACGCGCGGTTAACGGGGTGGTCACGGCGCCTGCTTCAACCCGGGCATTTGGGAACGGTTTCTCGGCCGGGAGGCATCACACGAATCCTGCGAACAACCCGAATTGGCGGAATGTACGCCTGATGGTAGGGGCTGGTGATTTGAGCAGTCAGGATGTGGTGACCCTGCTTCACCATGAACGACACGGTCGAGACGCGAGTCTCCGACATCTGAACTGAATCCACCGTCACCAAAAGGTGCCGGCCCACAGCTGTTGGATTGGTCGGCGCGCCGTTCCGAGTTGAACCACACACTCGAACCGTGAGCGGATCGTGAGTCAAACGAGACGGACTCACGAGAGTAATCACAAGATTTGGATGGGGAGGCGGCTGGCTCCTCAGGGAAATGTCGATGATTGTGCCGGCAAGGCCAACAACCGCAATGACACCCCCCGCCATCCGCACCGCCTTCATCTTCCCAGCGACGAGTGCGATCCCGCCTGCAAACAGAGCAATTGCGGCGAGCCACGACACGAGACCGGGGGAGCGCATGCCAACGATGTGGCCCACGACCCATAGACGCTCGAACGTGGTCAAGCTGACAACTGGCGATCAGGAGGTCTAGGCCGAGGCCGCCGTTTGCAGCTCAGCGGCCAGTCCCAGCACCTGGGGACATCAAGTCCGAGCTCACTCCTTCACCATGTGCGAGCGTCCGTCCGCTGCACCGTGCCGTCAGGATAGCCGATGATCGCCGTGGAGGCTAGATGTCGGAAAATTCCGTGGTCGACCACTCCGGTCATACCTTTAAGCCTTTCGCCGAATTCGAAGATGTCGACCCCGGTGGGAGCCTTCACGTCGAGAATCATATTGCCGCTATCCGTCAGATATATCGTCTGTTCACCGCCTCTGACCATGACGGATGCTCCCAGCTTCTGAATCGAGGAACGAGTGGAAGTCCAGCCAAACGTCACGACTTCTACAGGGAGAAAGGTTCTCAAACAGAGCATTGGAACGAGCTTCGACGAATCGGCAATGAGCACCAAGCGCCGTGATGCCAGAGCGACGATTTTCTCATGCAATAAGGCGCCACCGCCGCCCTTGAGAGCACTCAGGTCCGGGTCGATCTCGTCTGCACCATCCACGTCGAGATCGAGGACCGGATCTTTCTCCAAAGATGACAAGGTGATCCCAAGGCGGCGAGCGTTGATCTCGGTTTCGACCGAGGTGGGAACACCAGCGACGGTCAGCCCATTTCGCACTCTGCCGGCGAGAGCATCGAGAAAGGTTGCTGCAGTCGTCCCAGATCCCAGACCGATGACCATACCGTCCTCGACTAATGCCGCCGCTGCCTCGCCAGCGGCCCGTTTTGCGCGCGCTAGATCAGCCGGCATATGTGAAGTAGCGATCCCTGAAGATCTGTCGCTATTCATGACCGGTTTAGCGCTAATCCTACAGTCTGCGCACTAGGTCCAAGCTGGTAGGTATGACACTACCCGCAAAGACCTTTCCGTACTCGTAACTTCCCCTTGTGCTTGGGAAAGAGACGGCGTGCGCTGGCCGGGGCGGACTGACCGCGTCGTAAATGAGGAACGCAATGATAATGGCTACAACAAGCGTTATCACGGCAATGATCAGGCAGCCGATTCTACTCAGCATTAGGGCTCTGCTCTTTGGCTGTTGTGGCTCGCAACTTGGATCGTTGGGAGGACCGAAACGGGATCGAGTACGCCAGCACGATAACGCCTGAAGCAATTCCCACTACGGCAAGAACAGAAACCACAGCGACCTGTCGGTGCAGGAAGGCCATGAGAAATAGCAGGACGATTCCAATCCAAACCGCTGCCCGCGCGTACCAAATTGCGTCAGACGGATGCATGTCGTACGGCCGCAGAAGTTTGATCTCGAATGAGCGAGAGGACCAGGTCGCGGCTATCACGATCGCGTTCCAGCTTGTGCATGAGCTCTTTCCAATCGGATTGGTACTTACTAAATTTAGCCACTCCGGCTTTGGCGGTCTCGCGAGCCTGCTCTAGAAATGACTCCACGGAATTGCCGAGGCCAAGGCGAATCCGCGTCTGATCGTCGACCTTGTTCCAGACCTCTTCTAGGATGTCGTGCGAGTCCTTATCCAAGCTGGAAGTAAGAAACTCACCCGGATAGGGCATCAACTCTTCAACCTCTACGGGATGAGCTGTCCCTAACGTTGAGGCAGCCCGTATCTTTTCGCGCTCGTACAGGAATCGAAGGACGTCCTGAACGACCTTGTGGTAGGCGACATCCTGATATGAGCCACCCGATGGTGGCAGGTGAAGAATGGTGAGGTCCTTGTTCATGAAGAACAAGTATCCACTCAAGCGAGCATTGATCAGATAGTCAATGTCTTCGCCTCTAGTCACACTCGGGTCAAAACAAACCGAACTGAACAATTGACGAGAGAAAATCATGTTCCCTCCGAAGCAGAAGGGGGTAGGAACTAGCCGGCCGGGCATATCCTCCAATGCCAACGTTCCTTCGTTCATGATCGCTGCTTTGCGTTCAAAGACGTTGCCCGCAACTTCTGAACCCGGCGGAACGTCAAGCAGAATCTTGCCCGAGCGATCCTGAAGATAATAACCGCTGAGACCTTCTACTTTGCGTCCGTCGACCTCTCCACCCAAGCCCTCGACGGCCAGATCGAGAAAATGCTCGTTTAGCACGACTTCATCATCGTCTAAAGCAATGATGCAGGAGCTCCCAAGGATCTGCGGAATCGCGAGCTGTACATTGCGAACCCGAGAGTATCCTGCCAGCCCCAGCAAGTCAGTCGTATCTTCCAGGTCTTGCCACAGGGGCCGCAGTCTCTCCATGTCCCGATCTGAAATAACCACAATCGTTAGATCCGGGAATAAGGCAACCATCTCATCAACCTGTCGACGAGCTCCGTCCTCGACCTCCGGAGAAGTGACGGCCACGAGCAGCAACACATAGAAGCGCTGGGAGTCGAGGATTCGAAGGCTGCTCAACAAGCGCCCGAGCGTGCTCTCCTGGCCTACTGCTGTGGGATGATCGTAGACCGCATCACCCGGACGAACCTCACCGTCAGGCCTCGTCCAATAGGTGGGGATGACCACGGAAATATCAGGTAGCATGCGGCCTCACGCGAAATCCTACCATGGAGGCAGGAAGGATCTTATCTCGAAAGAACGGTGCAGCACCTGGAAGAATTCGGCTCTACTAACCTGTAAGCGTTGTGCCGGCAATCGAGAGCTGCCCCCCCGGAACTATGACCTCAGATCCTCCGCTCCAAACTTCGAATGATGGGAGATAGCGCCAGTCAAACTGGAATTCGTCGATCGCTACGTGAACGTGGCGGACATAACGCTGCATTACGTCGAGGTGCCTAGCACTCTCCCGACAGCCGTCTTACTCCATGGCGTGGGCGTGGATTGGCGCGTGTGGCAAGCGATTGCCCGGCGCCTGTACTCTCACTTTCACTTGCTCATACCTGACCTGAGGGGCCATGGCAGGAGCGACAAACCCGTCGCCGGGTATTCCCTTACCGACTACGCTTCAGATGTAGAGCTTCTCCTGGATAATCTCCAGCTTAGCGATGTTGCTCTAGTCGGAAGTTCGCTTGGTGGCCTCATCGCACTTGCGGTCGAGTCTCCTCTGTCTACGGTTTCAAAGCGAGTACTGGTCGACCCACCACTCACGACTCGGCCGGGTCCATCCAGAGAATTGTTCCACCACATCCTGGCAATCAAATCAAAGGGCATTGGCGAAGACGAAGAACGGGTGGAATTATCACGGGCTCTCCTCATCGACAATCCGTCTATCGGCGGCCTCCAACTCAAGTACTTGACTGAAACATGGCTTGCTGTAGCTCCGGGAGTCCTCACCGAAATGCTCAAGGGAAGTCAGAATGGATGGATGGCTGTGCTAGAACCTCATCTCTCCACGATTGACTCACCGGTCCTAATCATGCGAGCCAACCCAGAGCTTGGGGGGGTGTTAAGCGAAGCTTCCGCCAGGCGAGCATCGGCGGCACTGTCAGAAGCTCGGATTGAGTACTTCGAGAGGGCTGGCCACGCCATCCACGGAACCCAACCAGTGGCGTTCGTTGACTCCCTTCTGCGCTTTTGCCATCCGGTTGTCAGTCCAGACAGCAATATCTCCGGTGCAATTCCATCTTGAACGCTGAAGGGAGCTCCCACTCGGATGGCTACTGCGTGGAAGTCTGTGGGGCGTCTCGAGGAAATCCCGGACTCAGTGGGGTTGGCGTCGTGATACGTGATCCTAAGGGCAAAAACGTCGAGCAGCTGTCTCATTTTCTAGGGATTGCAACCTCGATCCGAGCCACGTACGAAGCAGTTCTCAAGGGTCTCGAGCGGGGAATACGATGGACATCGACATCAGCAGGACTGACAGTACTTCTCGACGATGAAACAGTGTGGCGACAGGTTACGGGAAGGAGTCACGCACTTCTGCCGGAGGTTGCCCCGATACTGTCGAAGATCACCGATCTCTTGCATGGGCCTCTCAAAATCGAGTTCATGCTGGTAGAACCTGCGCGGATCGAACGAGCGGAGCGCCTCGCTAACGTTGCCGTAGACTCCCGCGGAAGACGGCAAACCATCGATTAGAAGACTACCTCAATCCGAGCAGACAACCGGATCGAGAATTGACTCGTTGGGTTCTCCCGCCATAGACTTTTGAGGTCTGAGCAAGCGAGGCGATCGCGAGCAGGAAACTGCTCGAGGAAAGTCCGAGCTCCGTAGAGCAGGGCGCTGGGTAACACCCAGTGGGGGCGACCCTAAGGCAAGTGCCACAGAAACATACCGCCCGGCGGATTCGATCTCCGGGTAAGGGTGAAATGGTGAGGTAAGAGCTTACCGGCAGTCAGGTGACTGGCTGGCCGAGGTAAACCCCGTCTGGAGCAAGACCAAGTAGGGAGGCGCGACGCGCGAATGCGTCTAAGGGCTGCTCGTCTGAGATCTCCGGGTAAGGTCGCTCGAGGCAGCGAGCAATCGTTGTCCTAGATAGATGATCGCCGCTGGATCGTTTGTAAGGACGGTCCAGAACAGAACTCGGCTTACCGCTTGCTCTGACCTTCTCTTCACCGATCGGCCCAAACCCACTTCTTAGCGCTGCGTCGTTAGTTTCGTACCAGAGATGACAGGCGGGGTGCCGTCTCTATCGCTACCGCCGGGTATAGGACTGGTACACCACACGGCGCCGCTCTCGCGCTAGCTCGACGGCTGCCATCCTGTCCTCTCGCTGGGCCAGCTTCTGAACGTCGCCCAAACGAGCCATGATTGCCTCTACCGCCAGTTGCGCCGATGTTCCGCCCTCACGATATTCCGCAAGTCTCCTCACATCGTGAAGGACGATAGATCGTTCGTTCTCGTCGATCGTGAGAACACCTTCTCGGCGCCAAGCTCCCAAGGCAACGGTTACGCTCTCACGCCGCGTACCTGCCAACGCTGCCAGCTCCTCATGGGTCATGGCCGGGCTGATAACCAAACCATGAGAGGTCGGCTTTCCTTCTTTGTAGGCCAGCAATAGAAGTGCATGAGCCACCCGAGCACGCACGTCGTGGAAAGCACGCGTCTCGGCCTGATCCATCAGGTCCTGGGACTGGCTCCAGAGCGATTTCACCACGTGAGCCATCAGCTTCGGATGACGACCTGCTACGTCGCTAAACTCGCGACGCGGCATTGCCAGCACGACCGTGTTGTGGTCGATGGCCTCGGCATCGTGACCCCACTGATGGCTGCGCATGTCGTCATGAGCAACCGCATCCACGCCAAACAGCTGACCTGGTTCTACCAGGAAAAGCGTAACGTCCTTCCCCTGAGGAGTAACCCGCAGCGTTCGAACACGGCCTGCCTGAAGGGCGTAGACGCAACTCGACTCGTCGGTCTCGGCGTAGACACGCTCCCCGCGGTCATACACGCAGCAGCGCATCTTTGCCCCGGCGACGGAAAGCAGCTCTCGTACACTATCCGATAAAGACGGGAAAGAACGCAGTAACGATTGTCGGTACTCGAGATCAAGAACCGCGTTCAAGTTACATTCCTCGCAACTCGTGCATATCTTCAAGGACGAGCGGAAGCATACAAGTGTAACAGCGTCTCGCAGGCTGCTCGGATGGGAGCAGGCTGCACCAGCATCTCGCCTGGTGCCAGCTCATAACCCACTCAACTCGTTCGCCATCCGAATGCTGTAATTTTGGCCCCGGTCGTGTGGGTAGATCTGGAACATGTTGGCAAGGAATAGGCCGGGCATCGGGCCGGTATGAGGTGGAATGCGATGACGGTAACCGCGAGTGACAATCGGTTGGGCGAATGGAGCCCTGAAGAGCCATGAGTCTGTAATCCAACTGGCCTCGAAGGATGAGTTTAGTTTTCGAATCCCAGGCAAAAAACGAGATAACACCTCCTGCTTACTGGCCGACATTAGATCGGCTCGCATGGGCATGTACTTTCCCAAGTACACAAGGTGGCGGCCGCCATAGTCATCCGGAGACATCAGATTTGTGTGTTCGACGAGCGGCTGAAACGGGTACCCTTCATCCGCGATATTAATCCAATATGCATCAGTTAGCCTACGATTCAAGGCCAGGATGAGACACATGGCACCATACGCTTCCGTTTTTTGGTACCGGTCACGATACCACTGGGGAATCTGCGGTGAAAGCTGGATAGTCAACCTTGTTGGGAGTGTTGAGATTACCCGATCGAAGCGCTCCTCGCCTTCCAAGGTCGCAATGCGAAGTTGAGCTCCGTCCCTAACAATCTCCTTGACCTCAGTCCCCAACCGAACGTCCGCCCGAAGCGCCGCAAGCCTGAACATGAGGGTATCGTATAGCTGTTGAAACCCTCCCCGGAGGTAGCCGAGGGAAGCGGTTCGAAAGTGAATTCGCGCCCAAAACCAAGGCATCGCAATCTCGTCCTGATGACTTCCAAACTTCGACTCGAGAAGTGGCTGCCATAGGACGCGATATGGTCCCGGGCCCATCCATCGGACGAGCCACTGGGAGGCTGTCTCGTCCTCCAAGATTCGAGGGCTCGGCAGTGCCTTTAGGAACCCTGTAGCCGCTCCAAATCGCAGACGGTCCGTAAACGGTAGGGGCTTAAACTTCAAGACGGAACGAGCCGAGTCTAGCGGCCAAAGCCTCCCTCCCTCCTGGACGGCGGTGACGGGCCGCTTCCAGGTTAGCCGGTCGCCCAGCCCCATCTCATTAATGAGTCTTACGGCGTCGTGATCGGTCTTGAATAAGTGGTGGTAAAACTTCTCCAAGTGAGAGTTGCCCAGAGGAAAACCGGCCGCCAAGCCGCCTGCTACGTTCTCTCTCTCGTACAGCACTACTTGATCGCCCCTCTCAGCGAGGCGTAGGGCAACCGTCAGACCGAGAGCGCCACCACCTAGAACCGCGTACCGCACAAGCTGGCCGTCCCCTTCGAAGTCATCAACGTGCGTCTATTTGGAGTCTAGAGGCTTTGGTGCTGAAGGCCGAGCCGGCGTAGGAGCCTAGCCTTGCTGCGCCTTCCACCGGTGTCGGCGGCAAGCGTCTACTGGGCAGACTGAGCATTCCAAATCCTCTCTTGGATACGCACAATCGACGGAGAAATCATGCGCCTTGAGGCTGGCCCCACCCACAAGTGCCCCATCAACATCGCTCTGACTGAGAAGATCCATTGCATTGTCGGGTGTAACGCTGCCACCGTATTGAATCCGGATGCTCTCAGCCACCTCGGATCCGTACAAGTCGGCCACAATACTTCGGATAAAGGCATGTGCCGCCTGGGCTTGTTCCGGGGACGCCGTTAACCCAGTCCCAATCGCCCAAACCGGCTCGTAGGCGATTACCAGTCGCCCCATGTCCGACGATTCCACATTTTTGAGAGATTGCTGAAGCTGACTCAAGAGAACCTCGTCGGTCTGATCTGACGTGCGCTCTTGCTCCGTCTCACCGATAGCCAGGATCACCGAAAGTCCGGCACCAATTGCAGCTCGAAGTTTTCGGTTCACGACCTCATTGGACTCATGAAGAAGATGCCGGCGTTCAGAATGCCCTGCAATCACAAATTCGCACCCGACACTACGAAGCATGGCCGGAGATACCTCGCCGGTGTACGCTCCTCGCTCCTCCCAGAACACATCCTGCCCGCCAAGTCGAAAAGGACTTGCGCCCGGCATCTGATAAATCGCGTCAATGTTCGTAAAGGGCGGGAAGACAACCACATCCAAACTGCAGCCGGAAGCAAGCTCATCACGGAGGGCCGCAGCCAGATCCAGAGCTTCCGTCCGCGTCGTGTTCATCTTCCAGTTCCCCCCCACAATGGGGCGCCTCGAATCACTCACGCGTGTTCGATACCTGAATAGATGACTGAAAGTGTCTTCCTGAATGGCGTTGCCGTTGCTTTTGAAATCGACCGTTACCTCTTCATCTCCACCGGATAGCTTGCTCCCGACGACGACTCCAGCACCAAAATGTTTGTGATAAACCTTATCGCCCTCTGAGAAGCTACATTCACTGATTTGTGGCGCCTGGCTAGAAGGGCTCGAATCAGGCGTGTACAAAACGCTATCGAATGACCGGTTGACAGCGTGGCGAGGTCGGTTGGAATCGGGAGTGAGCAGTTCTTCAGGAATGTCGAGAAGGAACCGTGATGGAGGGTTTCTCTGAGTTCTGCCCATCAACGCCCTGCTCGTGGCGTGAGTGAGATAGAGCCGTTCTCGGGCGCGCGTGATGCCAACGTAACACAGCCGTCGTTCCTCCTCTAGCTGCTTACCCGAAAAATCCTCCAAAGCTCGAGCGTGAGGAAAGACGCCCTCTTCCAAGCCCAGTAAGGAACACGACGTCGAACTCAAGCCCCTTGGCTAGGTGCAATGTGAGTAGCGTAGCGGCGCCTCCTGACTCCTCCACCTCGTCCGCATCTGATAAGAGCGCCGAGCGCTCCAACATCGCTCGAAGACCTTCCGCCGGACTAAGTTCCGAGAAATCCTCCGCTACCGAGCGAAGCTCTAGAACGTTGCTCCAGCGCTCTTCTCCATCTGGATCCGACTTGATGTAGGCTTCATAGCCTGTCTCCCGGATCACGTGGTCAAGCAATGCCAATACGTGATTCTCGCGTGGCGGCATCGAGTAGACCCTGGAAGAGCGTAGTTGCCGCTTCAAGCTGCTTTCGTGGTCCCGTTCCAAGATTCGAAATAAGCTGGCCATTTTGCACCGCATCCCAGAGAGTGCGATCGTGATCAGCTGCCCAAGCTGTTAAGGCACGGAGAGTAGTGGAGCCAATTTTCCGGCTGGGAGTGTTGATGATACGCCCCAGGCTGATACTGTCCAGCGGATTGGCAATAAAGCGCAGATAAGACAGGATGTCTCGGACCTCACGGCGCTCGTAGAAACGTGTAGCCCCAACTAGCCTGTAGTTGATTCCCTCATGAATGAAGGCATCTTCCAGAATGCGAGACTGAGCATTCGTCCGATACATAACAGCACAGCTGGCTGCGTCGGCAGTCCCTCTTCGACTCAAGCGGCGAATCTCCCGCGCAACGAAATGCGCCTCTTCTTCGCTTGATCTCGCCTCAAAGACGCGAATGAGTGAGCCTCGGTCCTTCTCCGTCCACAGTTGTTTCTTGGGACGGGCAACGTTCTTAGTAATCACCGCATGTGCTGCGCTTAGAACGTTCTGAGTTGACCGATAGTTCTGCTCAAGGGTAACGATCTGTGCTTCCGGATTCTGCCGCTCGAAGTCGAGGATATTCCTAATATCGGCTCCTCGCCAACCATAGATGGCTTGGTCGGCGTCCCCGACAACAAACAAGTTCCGATGTATCGAGGCTAAGAGGCTGACAAGGACGTATTGGGCATGATTGGTGTCTTGGTATTCGTCGACGAGCACGTGCTCAAATTGCGAGGCATAGTGTTCCAGCCGCTCCGGGTCGGAACGTAGTAGCTCAACTGTCTTAAGGAGGAGATCATCGAAATCGTAGGCGCCATTCTGATTGAGGAGATCCTGATAGACGGGGTAGACACGCCGAACCAGCTCTCCGTTGTAGTTTTCCGGCTCGAATGCGCTTGGGCTAATCAACTCATTCTTGAGCCTCGAAACAGCCGCCAATGCCGTTCCCGGAGTCATTTGTGACTCCCCTATCTGTGCAACGCTCAAAGCGTTCTTCATCACAGCTCGTTGGTCGTCGGCGTCATAGATGGTAAAGTCGCGACCTTCACGCCGGAGGAGCCGCACACAGATCGAGTGGAAAGTCCCAATCCATACGTCTGCTCCTACCGGTCCGGTAAGAGTCAGTACTCGCTGTTTCATCTCGGCAGCTGCCTTGTTCGTGAAGGTAACCGCGAGAATATTCCAAGGGCGGACGTCTTTCGAGGCGATTAGGTAGGCGACTCGGTGGGCAAGAACACGCGTCTTCCCTGATCCGGCACCGGCAAAAATGAGAGAGGGACCGTCACCTCCGGTCACTGCCTGACGTTGTGGCGGATTCAGGCCTGACAAGAGGGTCTCTACCATGCGATCCGGTTGGCCATCTCGAGGCTCTCGGGCTGCTAAGACCTGTGACATCATCTCTCCATTATGGGTTCCGGTTTCCAGCGAGAAGGTGCACTTGTGAGATGCGTGGGAAGGTCGGCAAATTTGCCTGGCGGGAAAGGACGACTTTCAACGCAACAGGACGACTTCGCCTCTTCGACCAAACCTGGGGCCTCCTATGGCAAATCATTGGCGAATCGGGCATACTAGATTGACACGAGGAAGATCTGGTAAGAAGACACCCGTGTCTACGTGCTGGGAGGTGGATGACATGAAATTCTTGCTGAAAGCGTTGGCGATTATCATCTTCGGTCCAATTCTGCTAGGGCTTTTGGTTGTACTGGCTGCCGCAGCCGTTGTCGCGGGCCCCATGCTGCTCGAGAAGGTCAAGGAGTTTCTCGGAATGAGTTCTCCGCCGAATCCGGAAGCACCTGCCGCACAGTGAAGCGGTCTCGCTGAGACCGAATAATTACGCCTGGGGAAGATAGTCTCTAGGACGGTCGTCGGGGAGTGGCGCAATCCGGTAGCGCACAGCGTTTGGGACGCTGGGGTTGCAGGTTCAAATCCTGTCTCCCCGACCATACTCAGTCATAAGTGCTTTTGGAGCAGTTCGATTCGGAGGGCCAGGAATCTCGTGAGTCTCGAGACTAGTAGGAGTCAATAAAGTGGAATCTCTAAGATTCCCTGGTGGAATGCCTCCGCGCGTAGTGAGGGGACTGCTGGCGTTGGCTACAGCCCTCGCTGGATTGATGAACATCCTCTCGGCCTTATACCCCGCATTCCATTGGCGATTTCTGATCCTTCGTGACATGTTCACGGTTCGCATAATCAACGATTCACAGATGTGGACGATTCTCTTGGGAATCGTCTTGATCATCCTCGCCGATGGTTTGCTGCGGCGCCAACGCAGAGCTATGCAGTGGACCCTAGTTCTCTTAGTAGCGTCTGCCGTTTTGCATCTGGTCAAAGGTCTCGATTACGAAGAGGCGCTAATTTGCCTCACCCTGGGTTCCATCCTCTTCTCCCGTCGTGAGGACTATATCGTCGGGAGCTGGCCGATCACCCGCATGCGAACAGTGACAACGGTAGTTACGTTCGGCTTGATGTTCTACGCCTATGACTTGCTTGGATTTCGAATCTTGGCGCGGTGGATCACTCCAAAGCCAAGCCTAGAGGGCGCTCTCCTAGAGCCTCTCAGACTTGTCACCGACACACCTGTCTACCATTACCACGGTTATCAAGCCCACTGGTTTGGAACCTCTCTCATTCTTGTCGGAGGCGTGGCCCTCCTTTACTCCGCGGTCATGGTCCTTCGCCCACTGATTCCCATTCACCGATCAAGTGAAGCCGAGCGCGCACGGGCTCGAGGAATCATTGAAAAGTACGGGTGCGACAGTCTCTCCTACTTTGCGTTGCGAGAAGACAGAGCGTATTTCTTTCATACAGAGGGAGAAGCCTTTCTTTCGTACAAAATTTGGCGCAATGTTGCTTTGGTAGGGGGCGATCCCGTTGGTTCTAGCGTTCTCATCGCAGACCTATTGCGTCAGTTCAGAGATTTCTGTGATGGTAACTGCCTCACACCTTGTTTCCTGGGAGTCGACGATAGATATCTGGCGACGTACAGATCGATGGGACTACGCGTGCTGAAGATCGGAGAGGAATCGTTGATCCGTCTGCCCTCATTCGAAGTTGCTGGGCTTAAGCGTAAGGTTCGTCGCGCGGAAAGGCACTGTCTCGATCTCGGCATTGTTGCAGAGATGTACCAATCCTCTGCTCTTCCCGAACACGATCGTGCTCAAGCAGCTGAGATTTCTAAGCGATGGGTGCGGGCAAAGGGGGGTGCAGAGCGGGGCTTTTCCATGACCTTGGGGCGCATTCCAAAGTCGGATGACGGTGATACTCGGATTCTCATAGCTCGACGTGATGATGAGATTGTAGGCTTCCTGTCTTTCGTGCCGGTCTTTGGCAGCAACGGATGGTCACTAGACATGATGAGGAGGCAGCTGGACTCCCCGAATGGGCTTACGGAGTTCATGGTTCTCCAAGCATCCCAAATTCTTAAGGCGGAGGGAGCGGAGTTCATGAGCTTGAATTTCGCATCGCTCTCGAGCACGGAAGACTACGTAGCTGAACCCAAAGCCCTGAGAAGCCTACGAAGGTTTCTTTTTCACAACCTCTCGTCCGTCTACCAGCTCAAATCGCTCTACCAATTCAATGCCAAGTTCGAACCCGAGTGGTCGAGCCGCTATCTGGTTTACGCCGACATCTTGAGGGCGCCAAAGATGTTCATGGCAGTGGTGCAGTCAGAGGACCCGATCAAGCTCTCCACGGTTGCCGCCGTCTTCCGGCGCTAGTCAACCACCGTTACGGCGGACGACGTCCCGCCCGGGTCGCTGGACCGCTTATCATCCAGACCAGGATAAGCTCGACGCCTCACGGTTGTTCCAAAATACACGGCCAGAGCCAGAATAGGCGTACCGAATGCAAGTGCGTATGCCCAAGCATTGATGAATGGGAAATTCATCGGAGAGCGTGTCCCAAGCCAACCGTATACAAAATCGAACAACACGACAGATATCGACGTGCTGAAACCAAGAACAACCACCCCAAACCGGACCACCGGGCGCTCTAGGGCACCGATGCTGGAAGGCCAGACGGCGTACCAAGTCTTAACGTTACTGGCCGCCAACGCAACACTGCCCACTGAAGTCAAGAACATGCCTCGGATCAGATCCTCAGGCTCTTTGCTTGCGAGATAGATAGCGTAAAGATACAGGACGGCGAAGAGACTCTGGCCCACGAGTGTGGCCCTCCCCGTTGAGATGGCGGGAACCCAAAAACTCAAGGCTCCGCTAAAGGACTGCAGGTGAAATTGGTCTTCAAGCAGCGGCCGCTTGAACGTCGACCATCCTCGCCAGAAGCCAGCGTATGCCAGACATGAAATGAAAGCGCATGACAGCAACATCTCTACGGCTCGTTTGACACGAGACCCAAAGGAGCCGGGTCGCGATAATGCAAACACCGCCATTAGCGGAAATAGCGGCAACGACGCATATTTGACAAGTGCCGATAGGAAGACCAAGATCGCACCGAGAACAGTTCGCTCTCGCAGAGTGGCAAGCAATCCTAGAGCGACGAGAAGCATCATGGCTACATCGTTGTGGCCATTAGCGACCGATTCAAAAAGGATAAGCGGGTTCCACGCTATCAGCAACATCCCGGAAATTGCAAGACGTGGAGCCGTCGTTCCTAGGGCTAGAAACACTACGACCGATAGAGCGACGACGAGGAGTCCGAAGAAGAGCTTGGAGACTAATAGGGCCACGAGGAGAGAGGAACCAAAGAGAAGCTCGGGAAGAGCGTCCACCAAGATACCGACTGGCCCGTAAGGGGAGCCCTCATGCATCCAACCGCCCGAGAGGTACATGATGGCATCCCTCGGATGGCTGGAAGGGGGAACAAAGATCGGATTCTGATGGTAATGAAGGAGGATTCGACTCTGCGCAACGTAGGTGAACAGATCAATGGCGGTTATCGGATAAACAAACGAGAGCGTTATGACGAAGGTCACACTAAAGCCGAGAATGATTGGCAGCATCCCATTGTCTCGGCGTCGATCGACCGCTGTTGATCGCTAAGAGTAATAAGGCAAACAGCACGGCAAATGGCAACAAAAAGGCAATCAAGGCTAGCGGTGACTGCCCCGCGATTCCTCCTAGATCCGTGTCGATCCTGTAGTACTTGAGAAGCGGAAACCTAAGAAGGAAACTGACGACATAGATAGCCTCCATGAGACAACCAATTCCCAGGAGCAACAAATAACGCGGGCGGACCCGTTTAAGGAGACACGCCTTAGAAAGCAGGCGCCATCTCTGCATGTACCGATATAGAATCACCGAAGAGTCGCTCGCACGTATTATTCAACCAGCCAGCTCAGGTTACGGGTGTAGTGACGGGATACTTTCAACTTTTCCGTTGGCGCTCCCACCTCCTTGTGAATGGTTGAGCGCTGCAGCGGCCGACTGAATTGACCCGAGAAGAGGGAGCTGAGCCTGCAAGCAAGAAGGCTGTTGAAACGGATCCGCAGGCAACACTTTGGATAGGACGTTTATCCAGGGTCCTACCGCTGGCAATCTTGGCACTTGCCTTATTTCTCAGGCTTCGCGGCTATAACTTTGACGATGGGCAGCTCATTCAACCGGATGAATCAGCGATCGACCAGGTGGTTAGCAGACTGGGGTGCTGTCTTGGCAACCCTCAAACGAGCCATGCGCAGCTGGCCGGACCCACTCTCCCACTTCTTCTCAGCTCGACTAGGACCGTACAACCCGCGCACCTTTAACTACGGATCCCTACCTTATTACCTACTCGCGATGGTTACACGAGCCTCGGCCAAGGTCGGGGAAGCCATTCCGGCTCTGAGCAGCTGGAGGCAGGCTACCGATCTTGTTCACGTGAACTGGATCGGAAGGTGGTTGTCTGCCAGCTTTGATACAACGTCACTTCTGTTGCTCTACGTCTTGGGCCGGGCCCTCTACGATCGTTGGGTTGGATTAGTCGCACTGGTCCTCGGTACTTTCACCGTTCTGGAAATTCAACTTTCCCACTTCTACACCTCAGACACCCTGCTCACACTCTTGGTACTTGTGGTTCTGTGGGCTGCCATAAATGTCGTTCGAAGCGGGAAGGTGAGATTCTACGTGGTCATGGGTGTCGCGTTTGGGGCAGCACTGGCCACAAAATCAAGCGCCTTCCCGTTGCTGCTGCCAATTTTCGCCAGCAGCCTCCTTTCCATCCGGAGAAGCTCGAGCGACCAACAAAGGGAGCCAGACATCCTATCGGGGAATCCGACGTGGAGTGCTGTAGTCGACAGAAGAAATCTGCGGCACTCCTGCGGCTCGACTCTGTTGAATCTCTGCCGTCAGTTCGAGGCTCGGTCGCGAGCCGCGAATGCGGGTCTCGCCAAACTCTTATGCACTTTGCTATTAGCTGTTTGTACTTTCGCCATCTGTGAGCCGTACGGCATTATCGATCACAACCAGCTGGTTTCGGACGTTCAGCAGCAGAATGCAATTATTGTATCCCACGCACTCGCAGGTTCCGTACACCATGCAGTTCGTGGGGACGACGCCCTACCTTTACTACATCGACAACCTGGTTCTCTGGTACTTGGGACCCGCGCTAGGGATCACCGCCTGCATTGGACTGCTTTTTGCCGGCTATAGGGCGCTCTCGGGAGAGCTTCGCGACGAGCATATAGTGCTACTTCTGTGGGTCGTTCCCTACTTTCTGGTGGTTGGCCGGTTCTGGGCGAAGTTCGGCCGCTACCTCTTGCCAATCATCCCTCTGCTCACACTATTTGCGGCTGCCCTATTAGTCTTCTTAGTGCGGCGACTTCCAGGACGATGGAGGTCGGTTGGCAGCGTTGTCATGGCCATGGTCATTATTTCCACGGTAGGGTGGGCAATCGCTTTCGAACATATCTACTCCACTACAAACACCCAGGTCGCAGCAAGTCGATGGATCTACAGGCACCTCCCTCCAGGTACACCTTTCGCGACGGAAGGCGCGTGGGATCGCAGCCTTCCGTTATGTTTACCGCAACCTAATGAGTGTCCTTCGGGCTACAAGAGTTTTCAGCTCAATCTCTACTCGCCCGATAACAAACAGAAGCTGGCTAGGCTTGTGCATGCCCTCAACCATGACAAATTGATTGTTATGTCAAGCCCGCGAATGCTCGACTCTATTCCCAGGATGCCTTCAACTTATCCCCTAACGAACCGCTATTACCGCCTCCTTTTCAGCGGCGCTCTCGACTTTCGTCTCGCCAAACAATTCGTGGTGAGGCCACAGATAGGGCCCTGGGTAATCGACGACGCCAAAGCCGACGAGGACTTTCAGATCTTTGACCATCCAGAAGTGCGAATCTTCGAGCGAACTCGACGGATGACACCCGGATCCATTAGACGCATCCTTATGGGTGAGCCGTCAGGTAGCGGTGGACTTTTGAGCAGTCAGTTCGTCCGTCGTACTCACCCCAGACTCTACTCACTCCGCGACAATTCTGGGAGTATCGGCGCGGGCGTTCGATTACCGGCAGCCGAGAGCATCTTCGTGTGATAGAGACCGATCCGTTGGCTGTTCGTGATCGAGCTTATTGGCATCGCTTTTGTTCCGCTTACGACGGCCGTCTTTTCCAATTTGCCCGACCGAGGCTATATCAGTGCAAAGGTTCTGGGCCTCCTTCTAACCACATGGCTCGTGTGGATCGCGGGCTCGCTTGGATCCACCGGAAATCTTACGACTGTATCGCTCGGAATTATTGCCTTGTTTGGCCTTTGTGGTTGGATCCTGCGAGGCCGGTGTACAGTTCGGAACCTAAGGGATGCCGGTTCCATCATCGCTCTAGAAGAGGGTCTGTTCATCGCGAGCTTCGTGCTGTGGGCCTTGTTGCGCTCTTTTCACCCGAACATCGCTGGCACAGAGAAGCCCATGGATCTTATGTATCTCCAAGCTGCTGCCCATGCCAGCTCATTTCCTCCGCAAGACCTCTGGCTCTCAGGGCATTCGGTCAACTATTACTACTTTGGTTATGTCGCAATGGCATTGATTGGACACCTCGCGTCGACACCGCCCTGGATCTCGTACAACCTTGCCTTGGCCTTCATCTTTGCCGCCGCCATCACGATCACGTACTCGATCCTCTTCAACCTAACCCGCAGCCTGAAGTGGGCATCTCTCGGCCCCGTCTTCGTCGTGCTCCTGGGCAATGATCACAGCTTCTTTTTCCAAGTGATACGGGGACAGTTCCCTTGGAACCAGTCGTCTTGGTACTGGGAGAGCTCTCGTGTCGTCGGGGAATCGGTGCCTGGAGCCGCAACGACAATCAATGAATTCCCCATTTTCTCTTTGGTTCTCGGCGACTTGCATCCTCACGTGCTTGCCATTCCATTCGTAATGCTTGCCATCACCGGTTCACTAGCCCTTCTCTTCCCGGATCCAGCCGCGAACGGTCGACCGTCAATCCGATGGCTGCGACTGTGCGTCGTAGGAGTTTCCGTTGGTGCTCTAGCCGCCACCAACAGCTGGGACTACCCTACGTACCTGCTTCTCGCAGCAGGCGCTGCTGTCCTCTTCTCCATTCCCCTCCAACGAGACGAGGTTCGGCAAGATCATCCATCAGAGGCAGGCTCCCCCCGAGCCAAGACCTCTGGAGCGAGGCCGCGATCTGCCAGCCTTAATGTCCTGGATGAGGCGGCCCTTGATCGAAGTAGTCGTCGTCATTGTCGTGAGCCTGACTGCATTCCTGCCATTCTTCCTTCACTATCACTCCCCAACTAACGGGATCGGCCGGGTGACGACGGTAACCGAGCTCAGTCAGTTCCTTCAGGTATTCGGATTCTTCCTCTTTCTCATAGGCGGCTACCTTGGCTTCCTAGCATGGGAATCGGGTAGGCTTAAAGCCTTCGTCGCCTCGCTCCGCCAGACGGCAGAGCCGACCGGAAGCATTGTCGATCGAAGACCCAGTCGGGTGACCATTTCACTCTGCGGAATAGCTGTTTTGTTAACCGCCTCCGCTGCCCTGATCGGCCTCTGGGTCTCCATGATCGCTGTCGCCGTTGTAATCTTAGCGATATTGTTCTGCACGCGGAACAAAGAGTGGGAAGGGAAGGCCTCGGATCGTTTCGTCTTACTCGTGATAGGAGTCGGATCGCTCCTCATCTTGGTTACGGAGTCGGTATATGTCCGAGATGCATTCGATGGGACAACTTTCTACCGAATGAATACGGTTTTTAAGTTCTACTTTCAGATTTGGTTCCTACTGGGACTGGCAGGCGCGTTTGCGGCATTTCGGCTATGGAGGGCCTTTTCGGGACGAACTAAGCTCGGCCAGGCCGCCCTCACCATAGCGCTCGTATTCGGAGTTGCTCTGGGCGGAGTTTATACCTTACTGGGTCCAGTGTCCTATTTCGGAGCACTCAATGGTGGTCCAGTCAGAATGGTTTCACAGGGACTCGACGGGATCAGCTGGATGGAGTCTACCGATAAGTCTGACTACCTGGCCATTGTCTGGATGCAGTCGCACATTCACGGGAATCCGGTAGTACTCGAAGCCACGGGTCCGGACTATTCCATGTTGGGCCGGGTCTCCACCTACACGGGACTCGCCACGTTGCTCGGTTGGGAAGGCCACGAAGAGCAGTGGCGGACGGACCTGCCCATCATAGCGGCCCGCCACTCCCTCATAGACAGGATCTATGCAACGGCTGATTGGAGACTGGCCAGAAAGCTTCTGCGGGCCAACCATGTGTCTCTTGTGTACGTCGGACCGTGTGAACGGGCCGTGTACGGAAATTCGGCCGCAGCAGCAACACTTTGCGGAAGTGACACGCGGGTTGCATCAGCACCGGGATCACTCTTGAAGTTCGGCCAATTCATGAGACCTATTTATCGACGCGACGGCGTGGTCGTCTATCGGCTGAAGCGGTAAGGAAAACCCCTTCGAATGATAGGATTGGACAATATGTCAAGTCAGTCCGGGGTTTTACGTGCGGAGAGGTACCCGGGGAAAGTTGCATCATCCCACAACCATCTGTAGGGCCTCGACGTCGGGCGCTGCTCATCGCCGTCAGACAGTCCGAGGGCGGGGAGCGCTCGACCCTAAGTGTCGACGACTCACTCACCGAGCTGGCTCAACTCACTGAAACCGCGGGTGACGAGGTCGTCGGTGAGGTTACACAAAGTCTCGACCATCCTCATCCCGTCTCGTACTTGGGGAAGGGCAAGCTACAAGAGGTCAAAGCTCTACGAGAAACCCTCCTCTATGACGCGGTAATTGCAGATGATGAGCTTACCTCTACGCAGCAGCGCCATTTGGAAGAGACGCTCGACGTCGAAGTTGCCGACAGGACGGCAGTTATTCTTCACCTCTTTGCCCTTCACGCCAGGACTCGTGAAGGACGCCTTCAGGTGGAGCTGGCTCAATACCGGTATCGCCTTCCAAGGCTAACGGGTCGCGGAATCGAGCTTTCCCGTTTGGGCGCAGGTATCAACACCAGAGGGCCAGGTGAAACAAAGCTGGAAACAGATCGGCGGCGGATTCGAACTCGCATTGCTGCGCTCACCCGAGATATTGAAGATGTCAGAAGGCAAAGAGCGTTACATCGGCAGCAGAGGTTCGAAGGAGGTCTGCCGGTGGTTGCTCTCGTAGGGTATACAAATGCGGGTAAATCGACCCTGATGAATGCTTTAACCTCAGCTGATGTGGTTCAAAGCAAAGAAATGTTCGCAACGCTAGACCCAACCACGCGTCAGCTCCGGCTACCCAATGATCTCCGAGCGCTCCTGACTGATACAGTCGGATTTATTCAAAAGCTTCCCACGGACCTTGTGGCTGCCTTTCGCTCTACGCTTGAAGAGATCCAACTCGCGGACGCGATTATTCATGTCGTCGATGCATCGCATCCACGAGCCCGAGAACAGGCAAATTCGGTGGAGCATGAGTTGCGAGAGCTGGGAGTTGCTTCGCGTCCCCGACTAACCGTGCTAAACAAGACTGACTTAATGAACAACCAGACCTTGAAGAAACTCCTGCTACTCAACCCAAACTCAGTTGGTGCTTCGGCACTTTCGGGGAAAGGTATCGCCACTGTCAAGGAGCGTATCGCCACTCTAGTCAGCTCATGTTTTGTTCCAGTTCGAGTCAGCATCCCTTATGACAAAGCCAACGAAGTCGATCTCTTCCACAAGCGAGGAGTGATTGAGCAGGAAGACTATCGCTCGGGCGGCACGTTCATCGTGGGGAAATTGCCCCCAGATTTATTGCGGCGATTCCAAGAGTACGTCGACTGAGACTTTCACAGCTTGGAGACCATTGAATGAGACGCTACTATCCCTGGCTTTTAGCTATCTGTCTTCTGGGGGTTGCCGGCTGTGGCTCAGCAGCAGGTCCTTCATCGAGTAAACAAACGTACAGGGATAAGATCTATCACTTCTCGATGCGACTACCTTCCGGGTGGGTCCCCCCTAAGCACCCACGAAGGGGATCACCGTAGATGGACAGGAAAGTTACGTGGTTCACTTCGTTTCGCCGTCAGGCTTTAGGGTTGTGTTACATGGGAAAATCGCAAACCTGACAGCCGTGCCCAATGGACGGATTCTCCACCACGTCGGTCCATGTCCAACCACTTGCGTCTTTCAGAGGCTCCATGTATCAGGTTTCCCTGCTCTGCGGACAGAGGTGCTGAGCACAAGCAACAAATTGACTCAAGACAGTGTGGATGTGAATAGCCGAAAGTATGGGTATGAGCTAGAGCTGGGTGGGTATCCGGATATTACCCTCAGTTTGGACAAGGAGTTTCATCGCGTCGTCAATAGCTTTAGAATCTCGAGTCCGGGCTGAGCCCAACTTCAATGTTCGCGTTACCGACGCGGTTCAACGACCCTTAGCAATCCCTCACCTGTGACGTAGATGGCCGCCACGGTGAACGTGATCGCGAGCCCCGGGAACACGTACCACCACCATTCTCCGGCGTTGAGATAGGCCGAGGATGTCTGTAAGGCGTTGCCCCAGCTGACGATGGTTCTGGGCAAGCCCAGACCGAGGAAATCCAATGTCGCCTCGGCGCCAACGAGAACTGACAAGAGAGTCGTTGCGCAGCGAACAAACGTTGGCAGCAAATCATAGATTAGATGTTTGCCTCGCACTCGTCGACTCGTGCCGGCCGCCGACCTCGACTGAGCGGCCTGGCTCCTTACGAGCCACACTGTCGAGTTCCGAACGGCAGCTGCGACGGCGGGCGACGCCGCAATTCCCAGGATTATCTGTCATGGACCATGGGTTGCCGTGTGCCCCTAAAGCGACCCATATAAGCATCAAAGGAAAGAGTGGCAACGTGAGCCCCAGATCAATAATCCAACCCGCGGCGGTACGAGTGATTGACTCTCCAGTACCCAAAATACCGCCAACAAGACCTCCGATAACCAGCGCCACAAACGAAGCGATGACGGCGATGCCAAACGTGGTGCGCGCCCCAAGGATCACGTCGGCCAGCACCGAGTGGCCATACACGTCTGCTCCAAGCAGGTAGCGCCAGTCTAAACCTGGACCTCTGCCCCCATTATGAAAATCGAAGGCCCCAAAGGTCTCCGGGCTGATCAGAGGGCCGAATATAGCTAAGAGACAAACCCCAAGCAGCACTGCCCCACTGAGAACTGCACTCTTACTCTGGCTATACCGAGCCAAAGCTAATTCAAAGGTTCCGCGGTCCGTCTCGGATGCCGATGCAGACATTAACGGGTGCTCCCGCAGTACGACATGGGGTACCGACTTGTGTGCGTCGCCTGTTCGCGCATAGTCTCTCAGAATCGCCCCCACCCCTCCAAATTGTAGTAACCCGCACACGCAATCATTTCACCGGTCGACGCGCCAGGAATATATGGAAAGGGCAGGCAGCCTCAGATTAGCGTTAGATGTGTTTCTAGCAGAGCAAGGGCAGACATGGCGGAGATGAAGTAGAAGGCCGAAATGGTAAGGGCCGCAACCCGAAAGCCATTGTCCTGGTCACCCATCCCCACCCTACTAATCCAGACGCCAACGAATACCGCCGCAACAACCGCGGCTAGGTTCACAGGCCAGCCCAGGCTGCCCACCACAAACGTCCAGTGGCTGGCAAAGGTCCGAGCAACAAATACCAGCGCCATCACAAGACTAACCACAGCGATGTAGACGAACCAGCGAAGCCTCTCGGGCACGACAAGCGAGATGGGTAACCAAATCAGCAACAAGGGGACCACAAAGAGCGCGTTGATGAAAGTGAGTGGTATTGCCGCCATCAGTGCGCCAGCAGTCAGCATAAGCAAATCCACAAACGGGTTCCCGCTGTCAAGTCCAAGCCTCGAACTTAAAGAGGGAGCGACGCTCGGGCGATAACGGGTGCCAACTACCTCGACACCGGTCTGTCCCGCCCCTAACTTTTCCCACACGATCGACGGCACGCCGTGCGAGAGGGCAGCGCGCGGATTCTCGGCATCCCCACCAGAGTCGTATGAAACTCGCTGGGACGAGACGAGCCTTCCGCCGGAGTCGAACTGCGTCTGCTGAACATACCAGCCCAGGGGGCCCTGTAGCGTGTAGTACACGTCGCCTCGGGGAGGCGATAGCAGCAGACTCAAACTGGGTGCCGACGTGTCGAAGGAGGCCGGCACGATCCGTCGCTTGAATAACAGGCCTCCGTCAGAGTTCCACTTGGCCAACGAGATGCCCGTATTCCCCTCCCATGCCGCCCAGACAGACCCATCGCTACCCGATTTCATATCCATGCCCCACTGCTGTGGTGGCGAGGTGGCGAACCGATCAAGCAACCCCGGCCGAGACGTAGGTGTTAGATCCGCGTCAAGTCGGGCCTCAATCAGATTCATTTGCGCATTGCGGCAGCATTCTTCGAGGAACAGGACATCCAAGTGTTGACGACCGTCCCAAGCCCCGATGGGATTAAGGCCGTAAACTGGAGACCGCGCGATTAGTGCCGGCTTTTCGTGCACTCCTGGACCGACTACCCGCATGCCGTAGATGGCGAATGGGTAGTTGCCGCGCTGCCATCCAAACAGCACATCAAAGCCACCTCGGGGATCGGCAATGGGGTAAGGATGTTCAACGAATCCAGAGTGAGTCAGGCTCACCACACTGACATGCCCATGCTGAAAATAGGCAGCTCTTAGTGGTTGATCATTCGAACCTGTCTGTCCGACCCATACCCCCAATTGGGCTCCATGCCCCCAGGCCATTGCCGGTGTGGCTTGGGCCGAACCGTGCGCGTCGACTACAGATGTCCGTTCGACGCCACCCTTGTGACCTTCGGGAACGGTTCGGAACGCGACGCCAGCCGAACCGTCTAGCCCGAAAATCTCCCACTTACCCTTGACCGAATTGGCTGAATATTCAGATACAACATTCGCGGGGACATACGAGACCGGACTTCGATAGTGGTTGGAGTAAGCCTGGGAAACGTGGGTAACTTCCACAATGAAGCCAACGACGATGAAGCAGGCAAGCACCGGGACCCAGATGGCCCCAGCACGTTTTAGTGTTTGAAGTCGCCTACCCATGTCTACTCCCGGGATCAACCCATCTCAAGCGAAGTGACACGCCGCAAAGTGGCCAGGTTCCACCTCGCGAAGCTCGGGCTCCGCTTCGGCACATATCGACTGGGCCAACCAGCAGCGGGTCCTGAACCGACAGCCGCTCGGTGGATTGATGGGACTTGGCACGTCGCCTTGAAGTACGATGCGCTGCTTCTTAATCGTGGGATCGGGCAATGGGATGGCCGAGAGCAGGGCCTGAGTGTAGGGGTGCTTTGGATTGGCGTAGAGCCGCTCGGAGCCGCCACTTCGGCAACCTTACCCAGGTACATGACGACGACCCGGTCACTGAGGTACTCCACAACGCTCAAATCGTGAGCGATGAACAGGTATGTGAGACCAAACTCCTTCTGCAGATCCTCGAGGAGGTTGAGGACCTGTGATTGAATCGAGACGTCAAGGGCTGAAACGGGCTCATCACAGACGACGAGTTTTGGCCGGAGGGCGAGTGCGCGGGCAATGCCGATACGCTGACGCTGTCCACCGCTGAACTCATGCGGATATCGGCGTACGTATTCCTTGCGTAGACCCGACCACCGAGAGGTAGTACTGTACGGTCTTGTCACGCTCTTTGCGACTCCTCATTCCGTGGGCCGTAAACCCTCACCGATGATGTCCCCAACGGGCATCCGTGGGTTTAAGCGATGCATATGGATCCTGGAAGATGATCTGCATATTCCGGCGCATCGCTTTGAATTGATGGCCGCTCAAACGAAGGACGTCCTGACCCTGGAAGAGTACCTTTCCCCCGGTGGCCTTGACCAGACGGATGATGCTTCTAGCCATCGTACTCTTGCCGCAGCCCGACTCGCCGACCATGCCCAGAGTCTCCCCTGATTCATGTGAAACGAGACGCCGTCCACCGCCTTGATCCAGCCCTTCCGACGGCGCATAAGGCCACCAGAAATCGGGTAATAGGTCTTTAGGTCTACGACGTCCAGAAGGTTTGAAGTATCAGCCCTTGTAGTTGCTACTTCGTCCGACTCGCTAGCGGGGTTCGTTAGTTCCATCGGGTCTCACTCACTCGTATAGCCAACATCTGACAGTCCGGGCCGGCTCACTCTGAGCGATCTGAGTCTCTCGGGACTCCACCGGCGGCTTCAGATCCGGCTTCCTTCTCCCGGCAGATGTCCATAACGAAGGGGCAGCGTGGCGCAAACTTGCACCCCACGGGCAGACGAAGGGGATTCGGCACTGTACCTGCGATCACATTCAAGCGCTCGTTCTTTTTTCCTAAAGAGGGAATCGAAGCAAGCAAACCTTTGGTGTATGGGTGACGCGGGTCCCGCAGAACTTCTACAACCTCGCCGTCCTCCACGACGCGGCCCGCATACATTACGATTATTCGTTCCGACATCTCCGCCACGACTCCAAGGTCGTGAGTGATCAGCATGACGGAAGTATTGACCCGCTGCCGGAGATCTTTAACCAACTCGAGGATCTGCGCTTGCACGGTGACATCCAGAGCTGTCGTCGGCTCGTCAAGGATGAGTAGGTCAGGATCATTTGCCAGAGCCATAGCGATCATGATTCGCTGGCGCTGGCCTCCACTGAAGCTATGGGGATACTCCTTGATGCGCTGAGCCGCGTTTGGGATGCCAACCATCTTGAAAAGCTCGACCGCCCGATACATGGCACCTCGACGACTGATTTTGTGGTGAACGCGGATCGCCTCAGACACCTGATCACCAACCGTATAGACGGGATTCAACGACGTCATCGGCTCCTGAAAGACCATCGTGATTCGGTCCCCACGCAATCTGCGCATGGATTCATCGTCTAATTTCAAAAGATCCTTGTCCGCGAACTCTATCGTTCCGCCGGCAATCCAGCCCGGGCGGTCGATAAGTCGCATGATCGAAAGTGACGTGACACTTTTCCCGCAACCCGACTCACCCACGATGCCAACACTTGCTCCGGTCGGTATGGAAAATGACACCCCATCCACAGCCTTGACGATGCCGTCCATGGTGCGAAAGTGGGTTTGAAGGTTTTCAACCCTTAGGGTTGGAGCTTGTACGGCGGTCGGCGTCGACATTGTTACGGCTTCCCCTCTCTAGCAGACACAACTAAGCCACCTTCCCAACGGAAGGCTGACGCGATAACTCCAGTGGTGCGAATCGCGCAGAATTCGCCACTTCGTGTATGGCTGAAGCTCAACGGCAAGGTCTAAGTATTGATCTTAGCGCGAACATCGAGAGCATCCCGAAGTCCGTCGCCAATAAAGTTCACGGCAAGCACGGTAAGTAGCAAGGCGATGCCAGGGAAGGCGGCCCACCACCAATCTCCCAGCTCCAGGTACTGACCGACACTACCCATGGCAAAGCCCCAGCTTACATTGGGCGGGTGGATCCCGATGCCTAAGAAATCGACTGCCGACTCCAACAAGATAAAACTAGCGACCAAAAGCGTAAACGATACGATCACCGGACTCAGAGCGTTCGGCAGAATATGCCGAAAGATGATTCGCGTATGCGAGACGCCAACCGCCCTGGCCGCCTCGGTAAACTCCTGCTCTCTGAGCGTCAAGTAGTAGCTTCGAATCAACCTAGCCACACCCGACCAGCCCAAGAGCCCGAAGATACAAATAATGATGAACACGTTACCGCCGCCAATGAAAGCAGCGACGACGATGAGAAGCGGGAGAAACGGGAGGGTTAGAAAGACATCAGTAACCCGCATCATTACGGCATCCACCCAGCCACCAAAGTACCCGCCGATAGCGCCCACGAGGACGCCCAAAACCGCTGCCATAAGGCCGGAAAGAACCCCCACCTCGAGAGACGTCCGGGCTCCAAGGATCACGTACATCATGATGGCATGGCCAGTGTCATCGGATCCCATCAGGTATCGGTAATTCCACTGGGGCGCGATGTTAGTCGCCAGCGGATTCCAACCTAGATACGTCTCAGGAGTAATCCAAGGACCAATGATAGCGAGGATAACGAAGAAGAGCAGAACCACCGACCCAACCATCGCAACCTTGTGACGGCGGAATCTCATCCACGTGAGCTGAACCTGCGATAGCTGCCGGACGGAGACTTGATCCTCTTCATCGAGAACCGCTTGTGCGGAGTCGGAAGCACCAATCGGCATGGGAGCTTCGTCGGAAAGTACGGTAGTTACATTTTCAGGAGGCTCTATCATTTTGACGCTCCCATGTTTTGTGAATTCATCGCTATCTCACATGTCCCACTTCGAAGATGGCAGCCCTTAGTCATAACGGATCCTCGGATCGACCCATGCATAGCAGAGGTCTGCGAGTAGATTCGCAACGAGAACTGCGACCGAGCTGATGATGAGCAACCCTAGAACTACAGGATAGTTTTGGGCACCAATCGAGGTATACAAGAGGTAGCCGACGCCAGGGTAAGAAAAGACTGTTTCGGTAATGATGAAGCCGCCCACCAAGGTCGGGAGGTAAAGAGCGATGTTGGTGATGATGGGCAGAACGGCATTGCGAAATGCATGCTTGAAAATGACGGCTTTTCGCGCAACGCCTTTAGCTCTCGCAGTTCGAATATAGTCTTGATGGATGACGTCTAGCATTGATGCTCGCATGAAACGACTATCGGCTGCAATCCCTGTAACCATCAGGGTGATCCCAGGAAGCACCATATGTTGGGCAACATCCCAGGTAATACCTCCCGGGATTCTGGGAGAACGATACGAACCAGTCATGGCTGAAAAAGGACGGCAGATAGGTGCTTTCCACCCCTGCTGGAGGAAATACCGGCCAGTGAATCGCAAAAACGTAGATCAGCATAAGTCCAAGGAAGAACGTGGGCATGGAGATCCCCACGTATGACAGGAAGGTAAGGATCTGGTCCACAAACGAGTATTGCTTCAGTGCGGAAAGTATGCCGAGAGGAAGGGCAATCAGCAGCTGAAATATATAGCTGACTGTTGCCAGCATGATCGTGACAGGGAGGGCGGCCATAATGTCAGAGGAAACACTCTCACCGGTAATGGAGCGACCTAGATTCCCATGCAAAAGGCCACCGGCCCACTTCTCGTATTGAACAGGGAGGGGCTGGTTGAGGCCGAGGCGGATCATACAGACCTTCTCCGCCACAATCGCCTTCGGACTCGAAATGCCCTCGGCTTGGCAGGGACCGCCAGGAGCAAGATGCTCGATGGTGAAGAACACTACCGTTAGTCCTAAAAGAATGACGATCGACTGGAGTACCCGCCGGACGATATAAGTGGTCATTCCCTACCAGCCTTTTATTTCAAGAGTTAACTTTGAGTTATTCTACGTGTGCCACATCACGTTCTGTATGTGCTCCAGCGCACATGCGAGGCGCCACCCTCTTCAGATTCTGAGAAAGGAAAAGGGGACGCCGTTTCCGGCGTCCCCTTTTGTCGACGTGGTCGACCTAAGCGCTGTGGGTTAGACGGCCTTCCAGGAGTAAACGTTCCAGGACGGGCCGTTCTGGGTTGCGTTAGGAACGACGCCCTTAACCTTGTTGTCGACCGTGTAGAAGTCGGGGCGCATCGCCATGAAGGCCCAGTAGACGTTCTTCGCCATCTGGGTCTGAACGATGTTGTAGTTCTTCTGGCGGATGCTCTTGTTCACCGTTCCGGCACCGGTATTGAACGCCTTGTCGATCTTCAGGATCGTGGATGCAGGCGAGGCCCTGATCGCTCTCAGCGGAGCCAGTCTTGTCTGTCTGAGGACAGAACCTGCTCTGGAGGTTGAACTTCCAGCCGTCAGGATCGGGAGCCACACCACTGTAAGCGAAGATAGCACCTTCGTAGTGTCCGTGATAGAGGAGACCGTTGTGGTTCCAGTCGGCGAACAGGGTGCCAGCTTCAGCATCGATGTACTTAACGGTGACGCCGATGGCCTTCCAGGCCTTGGCCAGGTACTCAACCTCGTGCAGCCGAGCCTGGTTACCGCCACCGTTGGTGGTGATATAGAAGTCGAAGCCCTTGCTGTAGCCAGCCTGCTTCAACAGCTTCTTGGCATCGCGCGATGGCTGAACCCTGGGCGGGCTTGACGTACTTGCCCTTGATCGGGTCCCATGCGCCGGTGATCGACTTGTCAGCGAATGGTGCCTTGAGCAGCGGGGTGCTGAGGATCGGGTTCGTGTATGACACGTACTTCGCAGCCTCGCCGCGAGATACGCCGTAAGCATTGGCGATTAGAGCGGCGCGATCGTAGGACAGCGATAGTGCCTGACGAACCCTGGTATCGGCTGCCGGGTTCTTCACACCGGAAGGTCCACCGCCGGCGATGTTCACCTTCTTGTTGTAGGTATTGAAGAAGAGCTCCTCAGGGAACCACGTGCCGGACTCCTCGATCTTGAAGTTGCCCTTGGCAGCCTTCCTCAGCAGGCCCTCGTCCAGCAGCGTGTAGTCATTGGTGACATCGGTGTCATGTCGAGCCGCAGCATTGATCATGGAAGGCTGATCCGTGTACTGCTGGTAGATCAGGTTCTTGAACTTCGTGCCGGCGCTGGCGCCAACGTAGCTGGCCTTCCAGTACTTGTTGGGCTTGTAGGTGATGTGGTTGACACCACTGGTGTTGCTGTAGCTAACGAGGTCGTAAGGACCAGCATGGACGTCGCTGGGGCTCTCGTAGTTGAAGCTTTGGTCGAGGTACACGCGGGTCGCGATTGGCGTGCAGGCTCCGGTTGACTTGAGGCAGTTGTTGATCTGCGTCTGGGCTGCCTTGCCGCTCAGAGGGCCATTGCAGGAGCCCTTCGAGAACTTGCAGCTGATACCGTCCCAGCTGGTGGGCATGAAGCCTGGCTGAGAGGCGAACGGCGCAGGACCGTAGACCTGCTTCATGTGCCACACGATGCCATATTTGCCCTTAAGGGTCACACTCTTGATGTAGTCACAGCTACCGAGGCACGCAGGCCCGGATGCCGGATTCGACTCGACTCTCCACGCCAGCAGAAAGTCTTTGTTGGTGATCGGCTTGCCGTTAGACCACTTCATTCCGGATCGAAGAGTCCAGTTGTAGGTCAAGCCCTTATTCTGCGGCTTGGCGATGCTCTTGAAGAATCCCGGCTGAAGCTTGAACTTGTTGTTGTAGTACGGCGACTGGCCGAAGGTATCCAACAGATAGTTGTTTTCGGCTACAGCGACGCCGTTGTACTGTGCCTGATTCAGCGTTGGAGCGTTCTCGTAGTCAGAGAAGACCACGGTTGTGGCCTTCGCTGCCGGTCGATGCGCTGAACTTGCGCTTGCGGCACCCGCCGAAAAGCCAAGTGCGCCGAGCACGAGTGCTCCACTCGCTACGATGTTAAGCGGCTTTTGCCATGAATGGCTCATCTATGTTTTCTCCTGAAAGGTATTAAATCATGAACTACGGTAGTGAAATCAGTGGTGACAATCGCGATCGTATGTCTCTCCTGACACCTCCTTAAATGTCGTCCCCGTTTTTCCCGAGACGTGCAGCAATAAGCTTCAAATATCAGTAGGCTTGAAATCCCTGCAACTATACAACGAATGGCCCGATTGATGTGTAACAGTGCAACCAACCGTGCGGCTGCTTAGAGGAGTCACGTGGGCGACTCATTAACAACCACTTTCCCAGGACCAGAACTTGTCCCGTGACTTTCAGCGGCAATTCTGGCAAAACCGGTGTTGGATACTTCACTTGGAACCGCACCTTCACTTCCTGGCCTTCCTAATGGAGAGGGAGCAAATGGTCGAACCGGTCCTCGCCTGATATGAGTCACCGGTCTCGAAGACTGGTACTGCGGCTGTTGTGCCTGATGTGTTAGCCCAAGGGCGATAACAACGAGAAGAGCGGCTACGCAACTCCCGGCAGCCGCAGGCATGAGCCGGCTCACCCGACGGAGCTCGTAGAGCAACCCAAACTGTTTTCGCTCGACGGACTCCAAGATTCGACTGGATGTGGGAGTTGGTACAGCAAGCTCATTCGCGACCGCTCCGCGAATGAGCGAGTCCACCACTGCGTTCCCGTTCAGGAATTCGCGGCATTCGGCGCAATCTCGAACGTGAGCCTCGACCAACCATTTCTCGGCCGGCGCCAGCGAGTCCTCCGCAAACATGGTGAGCCGCAATTCACTCATCTCATGTGACAGGCTGGACCTCCTGAGACGTCTGACCAAATTGCTGATCCCCTATCGCTTAAAGTACCTGCTCACTTGTGTCAACGAAGAATGTCGAGAAATGCAACAGGAGCCGACGTCTCTAACCCGCCCGAGATGGTTAACCTTCCTTATATGAGCAATCCACATCTGACAAGTCCAGGACTACTCGTCGTGTCAGTCCTTCATGCCCATGTGGAGCACAGTACAAGGTTGAAGGCTAGCTGGTTCTCTCTGGAAGGTAATTCGCGATCTCCAGAAGTGCCCGTTTTGCCTCGCTATCGTCAAAGATATCCAATGCCTCGCGAGCTCGCGCAGCCCCTTCGAAGGCGTACATGCGCGCTCGATCCAGAGCGTCCGACTGACGGATGAGCTCTACCGCCAGACCGGCATCCTCGCCGTGCTCCAAGCGTTCTCTCAAGGGAGCGTCAAGCTCGAGACTTTGCGAGAAGAGGATCGCCGGCAGCGTGATGGTTCCCTGACGAAGATCGTTCCCTGCCGGCTTACCCAAAGTGGTGTCGTCGGACTCGAAATCCAAGATATCGTCGACTAGCTGGAACGCGAGGCCAATGTTGAAACCATACTGACGGAGCGCCTCGATTTGCGCCTCCGACTGGCCTGCCGTCACTGCGGCGCCTGCGCAGCACATGGCAAACAAACTGGCTGTCTTTGCGCCAATCCGCTCCATATATTCGGGAACTGTTGTTCTCCAGTTGTTGGCGGCACGGTGTTGCTGCATCTCACCGGAGCACATATCCATAACGGTCTCGCTCAACATCTGCATGATGCGAACGCTGTTGATCATTGAGGCAAGCTGCGCTGACTTGGCAAAGAGAAAGTCGCCTGTGACAATCGCTGTATGCCGGTCCCATACGCTATTGAGAGTGCTGAAGCCACGCCGAGTCAGCGCTTCGTCGATGGTGTCGTCGTGCACGAGACTCGCCGTGTGTACGACTTCGAGGGAAGCCGCCAAGAGCACAAGCCTCTCGAGATCATAGGTGCCGAGGGCGCCCGAGAGCAAGACCATGGCCGGCCGCAGCCGCTTGCCCGTGGTTTCGAAAACGTACTTGAGGGCTTGGGCAAGGAGCGGGTGCTGGCCCTTTGCCGACTCCAGGAGGCAGCGCTCCACCTCTTCGAGATCGGAAGCAACAAGGGCGAATAGGGATCGAGTATCAGTCACGCTCATCGCCTAGTTCCAATTAAACAACAAACCTGCATTTTCCCAGATCGCGTCGACAACTTCCCCAACCTTGCAGTCTCGTATGTCAGCGATGGCTTCAATGATCGGCGGTATGTGGGCCGGCTCGTTGCGTTGCCCCCTCCAGCCTTGAGGGGGAAGGTACGGGGAATCCGTCTCAACGAGAATTCGATCCAAAGGCACGACACGAACAGCGTCGCGTATCTTCTCCGACGACTTATACGTAAGGTTGCCGGCAAAAGACAAAAACATTCCGAGTTCTACCGCCTTCCCAGCAAATACCGCGTCTCCGGAGAAACAGTGAAGAACCCCACGAGCCCCTGTCTCCTGTAGTAGCTCGAGAACAGCCTCATGCGCTTCGCGGTCGTGGATAACAACCGGTAGATTTACTGTCACCGACCACTTTAGCTGTGCGCGAAACACGTCCCGCTGCACCTCCTCACTCGTCCCGTCCCGCAAGAAGTCTAGCCCAACTTCGCCAATAGCTTTTACTTCGGGACATTTGGCAAGCGAGGTTAGCGCATCCCGGGCACTGCTATAGTCTTCAGCTTTTGATGGATGCACGCCAATGGCCGCGAAGACGCCCGCAAACCTGCGGGCCAGCTCCACTGACTCTAGACTAGATGACAGATCGAGACCGGCCGTCAAGATCCGGTGGATGCCAAGGGCACGCGATCGCTCAATAACCCGCTCACGATCGTCGTCGAATGCTGGAGAATCCAGGTGGACGTGACTGTCGACCAGCAGCGGGAAGCCTCATCGCTAACTGTAGTGAGCCTGCATATGTGCTGGCGCCTTTCGATTGTCGCATGTCATGGAGCCGCGGCCGATGCGGTATCGTCACTCCCGCCGGCGGATGTCAGTTTTCTCGACCATCTTTAGCCAAATTCGATAGACTTCCTGTCGTGGCAGACCGAGAAATTCGCTGCTTATCTGGACTGCATCCCTGCCACTCACTCCCTTTTCGACAACAAGGCGTAGCAAGGCTTCCACCTGAGGCATGTCGATTTCGGGACTTTCCTCGACGGCAGGACCAATCACAATCGTCCATTCTCCTCTGGGTGGACAGTCACTTACCGTCTCTAACAGAGTCTTCAAATCGCCTCGGACAGCTTGCTCGTGGACCTTTGTCATCTCATGCAGTCCGACAGCCATGCGATTACCCAGAACCCCCAGAGCTACCTCAATGGTGGACGCTACACGATGAGGCGACTCGAAGAAGACTATTGCGTAAGGGTTGTGGCTCACTTCTCGGAGCGCCAGAGACATTTCCTTCTGCTCCCTTGGAAGAAAGCCAAGAAAAGTAAAGCCCTTGGCGGGCATTGACGCAAGAACGACTGCAGTTGTCACTGCGCTCGGTCCTGGAAGTGCTTCGACCCTGACGTCAGCGGCCAAGGCCGCCTGCACTAACTCGAACCCAGGATCGGCAATCGAAGGCGTGCCGGCATCCGAAATTAGTGCCACGGTGCGACCAGCCCTTAGGTGTTTAAGCACCTTAGGGATACCCGACACCTTCCCGTGCTGGTGGTAACTTGTCGTTGGTGTAGAGATGCCAAAGCTGGTCAACAAAGCGCGGGCTCTTCTTGTATCCTCGGCGGCAATGACATCAGCCTGGCGCAAGACACGTAGACCACGTAGAGTGATGTCTTCCAAATTTCCGAGTGGGGTCGGCACTACAAAAAGCGTCCCCGTCGTGTCCTGCTGAGCCGGCTGGTCTCCCGTCATCCGTCTAAACGGAGCCCGCACCCTGACTGCCGGAGCACGAGCACCCTCGCGACACTAAGGGCAAGAAACCGATTACTGGGCACGCGATTCTCCACAACGCATAGCGGAGCGGGCCACCTCCGAAAGACGCTACCTGTTAGGGTCCGCTTGATTCGCTTGCAATCACAGGGGAACCGGCCCCAGCAGGAACACCGGACGGTTGAGATGGCTCTTTGACCGCTTGAATTTCCGGTTGAGGAGCGGGGCGCAGAGGTCCCAACCGAATGGAAGCAACTCTCTGGTTGCTGGGGACGAATAACCACAGCCAAATTCCGAGGGCGATGGCCGGCACAAAGGCTACTGCAAAGACATCATGGATTGAGAGCGTCATCGCCTTTTCCAAAAACTGCGTCCACACGGGACCAAACCAACCGGAGTATTGAAAGCGCCCGAATGGATTAAGTAGATCAGCAGCATTTGTGACACTACTAAGTCCCGCATATGTGTCCAGCCGATTGACCTGAAAAGCGCTCAAACTGGCAGCCGCAACGGCCGCCGACAAGCTCATGGCGACATTGCCAAGCCCACCAGCCATCGCCTGATCGCGGTCCGACATACTTGATTGCGCAAGAACCAGCATGTTGGGGTTTATCATGCCCGCTCCCAATCCAATGCAGGCAAGTCCAGGAGCCACAGTCCAAGCCTGGAAACCATAGTGCATGAAGTGCAGATAGATCAGCCCGATGATGATGGGCGGTATGCCCAAGAATGCAACGTTCCGGAAACCCCGCTTCTGTCCAACTCGGACAGCGATGTTAGCGGTGACGGCCCACGTAAGCATCAACGGAATCAAGACTAGGCCTGCTCCCTCAGCGTCAGCCATAAGTCCGGCCTGGGCATACTCCGGCATGAAGATAATCATCGAGTTGGTCACCCAAGCCAGGAGGACGAGGCCAAGCAGAGCTCCACCCAGACCCCTGTGCCGCAGGATTCTCAAGGGGAGCAGCGGTCGAGGGTTACGACTCTCAATAAATCCAAAGGCAATGAGCAAAGCTACTCCTACAACGAGAAGCACGATTTCTTCCCACGAGCCCCAATCCCAGTCACTTCCGCCGGTAGTTAAGGCGATGAGGAGGGTCACAAGGCCGCCGAAAAGCGCAACAATTCCGGGAGGGTCAAGGTCGGCGATCCGGAGCTTACCGACGACGGGTTTAGCCCTGTAGGTGTAGAGGAGTAAGGAGACCGCCGCGAGCACTACGGGAATGTTGACGAAGAATATCCAACGCCAGCCAACGGCCTGAGCCAGGAAACCACCCGTAACTGGACCCAAGACACTGGCTAGAGCGAAGGTAGTTGGGACGATGGCAAAGCCCTGAGCGCGACGGTGCATAGGGTAGGTATCCGCGATTATTCCGATCGCTAGAGGGAATGTGGCTCCTCCAAACAGCCCTTGCAGTGCCCGGAATGCAACCAGCTCTTCCATGTTTGACGACAAGCCACAAAGGATGGACCCCGCCAGGAATCCGAACATGGCGATGACGAAGAGACGCTTTCGGCTTGTAAGGTCCGCGAGGCGACCATAGAGGAGGGTAGTAGCAGTAGCGGCGATGGTATAGGCGGAGAAGACCCATCCATAAAGCTGGAGACCCTGTAAGTCCTTCGCGATCGTAGGGAGAGCGCTCGCGACGATTGTCTGGTCTAAGGCATATATAAGAACTGCAAGGCCAACGGCGACGGTTACCAGAACGACGTGAGACTCACCACGCACGCTCGCCGATAGTCGGTCGGAGAAACGGCGATGCGTCTCGACCGCCTGTTCAAACCGGCTGTAGGCAATGGGATTCGCCGTTCTCGCTTCGGCAACCACTGGCTGGAGGCTGGACCACATTCGATCGACCGGCCAGAGGGAGAAGAGCGTGCTCTGATCGCTGGCTACTCGAGTCGCAAGCCCTCCCAGGCCGTCGCAGATCTGCAGCGCGGTTGCGATGTCTGTGCGCATCTGTGGGGAAGCCTGAGCCCAGCGCTCAAGGTTCAGAGGCACGCCAGAGCATATGAGGTCAAATAGCTCGGGGTTTCTCGTCCACAGGGCGGCAAGCTGCTGCCACAGATCTCGGACCGCCTCATCATTCCGCCTCTCTCGAACTATCCAAAATGCACCTGCAGCGAGAAGAGGCACAAAGCCGAAGATGAGCGAGAACAAAAGTAACATGGGAGCTTGACTCAAAAAACCCCTCTCAACGCCCCTCAAAGTTCTTTCCAATGGTAGCAACGTAGGCTGTGGGGTATATGACAGTTGGAAGGCCGATTTTCTCAGTAAGTTCGGGGCAAACGGGCTATGCTGGGATAGTGGATAGTGGTTGACAGTGTCGATTAGAGAGCATAAAGCCGCCCCGATAGAAAGCAGCTCGGAGTGAGTACTTGAAGATCGCTATACCCCTTGTCATCGTTGCCGCTTTCGCCGCGCTGATCGGCCTTAAAGCTAACCAGGTAGGTCCCTTCGCCGCAGGACTTCCGATGAGTCTTCCGGCACCATCCGGGCTACACCAATCAACCCTCGCAGGAGCCAACATCCGTAGGGGGGAGTGGCTGTCTACAGGCAATATCCGCCTCTCGGTGAACCCCACGACTCAAGTGCGTGGAGCCAAGTTGCAGGTTGCTTTCGAAAGAAACAATGCCCACTTCTCGGGAACGCCCGACGTGACTGGTCGCGCCACAAGCGGAAGACTGTCTGTTCAGCTGCGGAACCTAAAGAGTGGGGCTTACCGCTGGTGGGGTCGGCTTTACAACGGCAACGCAATTAGTAAGTGGGTACGTTTTTCCCCAATGACTGCCCTTGGAGTACAAACTGGGATCCCGACAAGCCCTCGAATCACCTCCTCCACCAATCCCGTTCAAACGAAGATTTATAGAAGCCCTCGAGTTGTCTTTAACTGGTCACAACCTTCTTCCCGTATATCCGGCTACTGGTACAGTTTCTCCGACTCGACAAAAGCACCCGGGAGTCCGTACGTAAAAACCCGAGGGACTTCTGTCAGCTTCGGCCACGTGCCAACCGGAACGTTCGTGTTCGAGATCCGGGCTGAGAACCTGGCTCGAGTATGGAGCCCGCCCGCTCGGTACACGGTTCGAACGGACACCACGCCTCCTACCATCTCGAACCTGTCCTTCTCGACGTTCGACTTCAACCCGTTTTTTACACCGCTAACTACCAGCTTCACTGTCGACCGACCTGCAACCGTACGGATTGGATTTTACGGAAGCGGCGGTCACGCGGTGAGATTGGTCGTGGTGCACACGCACACGCCAGCTCAGCAAGTTCGTTATGTGTGGCACGGTCGAGACAACCAAGGCCATGCAGTCGCTCCCGGAACATACAGCATGTATGTCCGGGTAACGGATGCACTTGGGAATACCAGCCTCCGCGGATACTCTGGCCTAACAGTGATCGACAAACGGATTTTGGTGTCCCTCTCGCAGCAGAGGCTTTGGGCATACGATGGCCGTCACCTGTTTATCACGTCGCTCGTGACTACAGGAAACAAGGCACTTCCAACGCCCACGGGGATCTTCAGCATATTGGTGAAGTTTCATCCCTTCACCTTCATTAGCCCCTTCCCCAAGGGAGCTTGGGATTACTATGCGCCGTCACCCGTGAACTACGCAATGATGTTCCAGTCGGGCGGCTATTACATTCATGATGCTCCCTGGAGAAGCGTCTTCGGACCCGGTACAAACAGCGAGTCAGGAGCGCCTGGTGCTACATACACCGGAACTCACGGATGCGTCAATGTGCCTTTGAACGTGGCTCAATCTCTCTTCTATTGGGCCCCGGACGGCACACCGGTTCAGGTTGTCAAGTAACCAGCGAAACAGAGCTTAGATCACGGGACTTGTTCGAAGTAGCAACCGGCTCAGGCCCTCGGTACTGATTCGAAGTAGTCAAGGGCAATCGCTGATGCAACGATGGCGGCTGTTTCCGCTCGGAGAATCCGCCGACCAACGGTTGCCGAAACAATGCCAGCTTGCTCCGCCAAGTCAATCTCAGAATTCGTGAAGCCTCCCTCCGGACCGACGAATAGCGCAATCGATTGAGCGGTGGCGTCACAGCCGTGATCGAGCGCCTCTCTCAGTCTTTCCCTTCCTGCTGGGTGGAGGACGATGCCTCGTTTGACACTTTCAACTGAGTCACGATAGGCTTCCATCGGCTTCACTGATGGAAGAAGCGTCCCGCCAGACTGTTCTGCGGCTTCCCGGATGATGGTATGGAAGCGTTGAAACTTCTGTCTGCTCAGCTCCTCACTGACAGAGCGTTCACAGGCCATGGGAATGAACGCGGCAACACCCAGCTCTGTGCACTTCTGTAGGACAAGCTCTAGTTTCCGCGCCTTGAGCAGCCCCTGGTAAAGGTGCACCTCCACGTGAGGGGTGGTGTTACCTGTGCGTGTTTCAACACGATGAGCCTTTAGAGTTCCGCTATCCGAAAACAGAGCGGTGACATACTCTTGTCCGGAGCCATCGAAGAGGATAACTTGGTCACCTGCCTTGAGCCTAAGAACGTGAAGTATCTGATGGACAATGGGTGCCGGCAAAGCGATGACTTCGTTGATCCATGGCTCCGTTACGAAGAACCTGTAATCTCTTGGCATCCCACCCCTTCATTTCTGGGCTGCCAGAAAGAGCCAGTCCCCGCTTCGAGCCTCGTCTGTCACGCGTAGTCCCTGCGACCTGAGTGCCTCACGGACAACGAACGCGTTCTGTTCGATAATTCCTGACAACAGCAACACTCCTGTCGTACTGAGCCTTGCACTAAGGTCATTCATGAGATCGGCCAATACCGCGGCCGTAATGTTGGCGACTACGAGATCATAGTTTCCCTCAACTCCTGCAACAGAGCCGCTGGATACACGAATCCGGTTTGAGACCCCATTCGTCGCCGCGTTTTCCCTGGCGACTCGGCAGGCCACCTCTTCAACATCTACGGCATCAACGTGAACCGCTCCTAGCTTGGCCGCCGCGATGGATAGGATTCCTGATCCTGTTCCAACATCCAGCACTATAGCTTGATCCCGCATCCACCTCTCGAGACCTTCAAGCATCATCTGAGTAGTGGGGTGCAATCCCGTCCCAAACGCCATGCCAGGATCGAGCTCGATGACGACGTCGCCCGGAGAAGCTAAGTACTCACGCCACGTCGGCTTGATGACGATGCGGTGACCGACACGAAAGGTATAAAAGTGTTCTTTCCAGCTATTCGCCCAATCCTCCTCACGTATCTCCCGCTTGCTAAGAGCCGAGATTGGGGCTAGGCCAAAAGCCGTCAGGTGCCACAGTGACCGTTCGATGAGTGCAATTTTCGCGTCACTGTCTGGCTCCTTGGGCAGAAAGGCTGACAGACGCACTTTCCCGCTAGATATTGCACCTCCGTCTTCCCCAGCTACGATCTCGTTCTCGACCGCGACTCGTTGAATTCTGTGCCTTAGGAACAGCTCGCTGATGGCGTCGGCGGCTTCGACACTGGCATCCAGACTCAACTCGAGCCAAATGCCAGATGCTCTATCCTCCAAAAGCCTCTTTTACCTTTTCGAAGAAGCCCCTGTCCTCATCCTCATTGGTCTGAAGCGTCTCACCAAGTTGTCGCAAGAGCTCCTTCTGATGTGGATTGAGCCGCGTTGGAATCCGGACTCGGGCCTTGACGTGCATGTCTCCCCTCCCGGAGCCCCGAAGGTTGGGGACACCTTTACCCCGAAGTCGAATCGTGTGCCCTTCTTGGGTGCCGGCCGGAATCTTCACGGTCTCGGACCCGTCGAGTGTCGGCACTTCGATCTCCTCTCCAAGTGCGGCTTGGCTCACATTCAGGATAAGGTCGTAGTGAATGTCGGAACCGTCTCGGTGGAACCATGGATGCTCACCCACTTGCAAGACAACGTAAAGGTCTCCAGCGGGACCGCCGCGAGGTCCAACTTCCCCTTCGTTACTCAACCTTATTTGTTGCCCGTTATCTACACCAGGCGGAATCTTCACCGATACGTGTCGAACCGTTCGCTCCCTTCCTTGACCTTGGCACTTGACGCAGGGCTCCGCCGCAATCCGTCCTTCGCCCTGGCAACGTTCGCACATCACAACGTTTACGAACTGTCCAAACACTGACTGTTGCACCCGTCGAATCTCGCCAGACCCGTTGCAAGTTGGGCACAAGGTTTGGCCGGAGTCAGGTTCCGCGCCTGATCCACTGCAGCGACTACATGCATTCCAAGTTGGAATATCCAGAACCTTTTCCGCACCAAATACGGCCTCCTCGAATTCGATCGTGAGGTCGTAGCGCAAGTCCGACCCTCTTTGAGGTCCCCGTCGGGAGCGAGCTGCTCCTGCTCCAAAGAACTGTTCAAAGATGTCAGCGAAACCTTCGAATCCTGAGTAGCTCTGCTGGCTTGTTGCTCCAACGCCTGCATGGCCAAAGCGATCATAAGCTGATCGCTTTCCTCGATCGCTCAGGACCTCGTACGCCTCGGTGACCTCTTTAAACTGCATTTCTGCAGCGGGTTCCTTGTTTACATCCGGATGGTACCGCCGAGCGCGAGCCCGAAAGGCTTGCTTGATTTCAGTGTCACTCGCCGTTCGGCCGACGCCGAGGATATCGTAATAATCGCGTTTGCTTGCCATTTACCTCATCTCAACCAAAGCGAGAGCTGCCTCCCACTTAGGACTTGTCACCATCGATCTGCTCCGTGACCCCGACCGTGTCGTCGTTCAAATCGACACTCTTTGTGTCGACCTGCACTGACGGAGCCTTGGCGACTTTTGCAAGTGTCGGGCGTATCACTCGGCCGTACATCGTGTAGCCTTTCTGTAGCTCTCCAGTGACGGTTCCTGGCGTTGCGTCGGCTGACTCAACCTCGATGATCGCCTCATGCAGAGTCGGGTTGAAGGGCTCGCCAACTGCCTTGATGCCTTCCACACCCTGCCTCTCCAAAATGCCGCGCAGCTGTCTTTCCACAAGCATCACACCCTGGATCCAGGTAAAGAACTCCAATTCCTTTGGAATCGACTCCAGCGCACGTTCGAAGTTGTCCAACACGGGCAGCAATTCCGACACCAGCAGCATACTCGCAAACTTAGCCATGTCTTCTCTCTCAGACTCCACTCGCTTTCGGTAATTAGCGAGGTCAGCCATCGAGCGCTGGAGCCGGTCAAAGAGATCGTCTGCTCTGGCTTTTTGCTTCTCAATCGTCTCAGCATCTTCTGGGGAAGAGGTCGCAGGTTCGGCAACCGTTGGCGATCTTGACTGATTCTTCTTCGACCATCTACGTTCGTACTGGGGTTCCTCTGTAGTCCCTGGAGCAGACGACGCCTCGGTCGAGGCAGCCGTTTGCTTCGACTCCATATCTTCCTCAGTCATCTCTCACCGCCCCAGGATCAAATCGGTCATCAATTCGCTCATGTAACTGACCAATGAGATAGCGTGGTCGTATTTCATGCGCGTCGGTCCCATCAATCCGAGAAACCCGCCGCCCTCGCCGCCACCCCCGTACCGCCCAACGACGATGCTATAGTCCCTCAATTCGTCGAGCGGCGGTTCTCCTCCGATAACGACCTGCACGCCACTCTCGATTGCCATGGCTGAAAGCAGGTCTTCTACCGCGAAGCCCTGCTGCAGAAAATCCACGACTCGACGTAACCGCTCTGCAGTTCCCAGCGTCTGTCGGCCGTTGGCAAACTCGGGTCTGCTGAGCATCTCGCCTAAGCCCTCGTGGTAGACCGACACTCGGCGCTCCTGGGCGCGTGTCAGAAGCCTTGTCACGGCTTCCGCGTACGGAGCGAGCTCCGGAGGGAGATCTTGGGTCGCCACGTGACTCCTACCATACCTATGGCTACGCGAAAATACCGTGTTGAGAAGGTCTGCATAACCACGAAGCATCGCCTGCGACAAGGTGACAGGAAGAGGAATGGTCTCCTGAAGTACCGTCCCCTCTTCCATCACGACGACCACTAAAACGCCGTGGGGCTGCGCTTCGATAAGCTCGACATGTCGAAACCTCGAGCGCTCCATGCGGGGAGTTGTGACCAGCGCAACATTGTGGGCACGGTGTGCCATCACGGCAGCCGCCAACTTCAGCCACTCATCCAGCTCCATCTGCGCTTGGTGAAACTGGTGTCGAATCGTGACCTGGTCTTGCTCCGAAAGCGACGTCCTTGGCAGGAGGCACTCAACGTAGTAACGATAGCCATGCGTTGTTGGAATTCTCCCACCCGAAGTATGGAGTTGCAGCACGTAGCCTTGATCCTCAAGCACGGCCAAGTCGTTCCGTACCGTTGCCGAGCTCACGTCCAGCCCGGACCGCTCTAGGGCAGCGGCAGAGCCAACCGGTCGCCCAGCGTTCACGTACTCCTCTACTACGGTACGCAGGATGTGACTTTGACGATCGCTCAAGCTCATTTCTTTTCTCTCTATGCACTGTTAGCACTCCCTCGAGGAGAGTGCTAACACCTGAATATACCACCCAAGCCTCCTTCTCTCTGTCCCCTCTAGGCCTTCCCCCTATAATTCCGCGTGGACTTGGTGACCAGCGACACAATGCCGAACGCCCTGCTTCCTCCGGCAACGCTGCCGCTTTCCATCATCGTGCCCGTCTTCGACGAGCAGGACAGTCTAGAGGAGCTTCATCGACAGTTAGGTCTCGTCCTGAAATCACTGGACCTCGAGTACGAGATCCTTTTCATCGATGATGGGAGTCGCGACGACTCATTCAATCGGCTTCGAGGCATTTTCGAGTCGGATGCGTGTGTTCGGGTGTTGAGTCTCAGGAGGAACTTCGGGAAGACTGCTGCCCTTGTCGCCGGGTTCCGAGAGTCGAGGGGTTCTATCGTTATCACTCTCGATAGCGACTTACAGGATGATCCGACGGAAATACCGCGGTTCCTTGCCAGCATCGCTAGCGGCTCGGACCTAACGGTTGGGTGGAAGCGGGATAGGCGGGACCCTTGGAGCAAAACGTTTCCCTCAAAGTTGTTCAACGCTACGGTCAGGGTTTTCAGCCGACTACCGTTGCACGACTTCAACTCGGGCTTTAAGGCTTACAGGAGAGAGGTCCTGGACGATCTGCGTTTGTATGGAGACATGCACCGATTCATCCCGGTGATGGCGGCCTGGAAGGGTTATAGGATCTCAGAAATCGAGGTGCACCACCAAGCGCGAAGGTTTGGTAAATCTAAGTTTGGTGCGGGTCGAATCGTGTCTGGCCTTGTTGACTTTGTCCGAGTCGTGTTTCTGACCAGGTACATGCAACAACCGCTCCGCCTTTTCGGAACTACCGGCCTCGCCATGCTTCTGCTCGGACTGATAGGCGGTGTCTATTTGACCATCCTGAAAATCATTTTCGGGCAATCCATAGGTGTCTCTCATTTGCCCCTACTGCTACTTACAGTCCTGCTTCTTCTATTTGGGACGATGCTCTTGGCAATTGGGTTGATTGGGGAGATGCAGCGCCACCTTGACTATCGAGCGACAGATGAGTACAGCGTTAGGACCCGGCTAGAGCGATAGACGGATGTGCGATTCGGTCCGAGACCGAGAAACCACTGACGGATACGACACCGGGCTCATTGTTGTTATGTCCCTCGAGAGGGGGAGATTTACGACTTGCTTGCCGTTCGGCGTGAAGACCCCTCAAGCGTCGTAGCTCTCAATATCTGCGAATCCCCGCCGGGCCTCAAGCACAAAATGACTCATACGGTCATGATTCTTGGTGCCGGGATTATCCTCGATACCACTCGACACATCGACTGCATGTATTCCCGTCGTGTGGATCGCGTCGCGCACATTCTCGGGCTTCAGTCCTCCCGATAGAACCACGGTTATCGAGGAATCTTTCGCAACCTGCGTGGCCAAGGTCCAGTCAACCGCTAGTCCAGTCCCACCTGGCATCATTGCGGTGGCTGAGTCGAACAATATCTTCGAAACCCCAACCGCCGCGTAGTCGTGCATCTTCCTCTGGAGCTCCATTGGATCTGTCCGACTTGGGCCCGATAAGTGGATCGTCTTCCACATCTCGACTCCCGGAAGGGTCAATGCAGATGACTCAATGAAAGCGGCACTCTCACCGCCGGCGAACTGGATGGCATGCGGGCGGATATGTTTCACAAGCTCTTGAAGCTGGCTCACTTGCGGGTCGACCACGACAGAGACGACAGGAACCCTACTCCGTGATGCCAGCTCTGATGCTTCTCCTACGGTCAAGGAGCGCGGGCTTCTCGGGAAGTCGATGACGAACCCGACGTAGTCGGCACCAAGCGCTGAAGCCGCTTTTACATCCCCTTCGGTCATCATTCCGCAAAGCTTTACCGTTCCCATTTCAATTTCATGCTGACATGGCATCGATCACAACGCAACCCAACGACCAGTCAGCCTTTTGCAACTGGACGACAAATTCCCACACCTGGAAGCGAAACTATACTCGATTAGAGTTTGGGGGGCCCTTCATGCTGACTAGCTTTCGAACCCGCTGGATGTACTGGCGTTATAAGCACATCACCCGAAATCGACAGAGACTTCAGGCTAAGTGGGCACTTCGCCGGGGCCCCAGACCTCTAGCGAGCGATACTCCATCGTTTCGCGGAGCCAGAACCGCTTCATCTTGGCCCTCAAGCAAGCGGACCAGTCAAACATGGCTCCTTCTCGTCGCCGCAGTCATCGGCATGGCGGTTGTACAGTACTACGCACAAAGCGCCGATCTCAGTCTTTTAGCAGACCTCGTGATACTGGGCGTAGCTTACGTGATCTGGCTTCAGTTCATTAGCTGAACCGACTGACGGTAGCGACTAGGTTTCGTCTCCGTCGCCGCCAGATGTGGCCTCGTCAGGCTCACCTTCAACAGCGGCTTCGGTAGCCTCCTCAGGGGCCGCCTGCGGGGCGGCTATCAGCACGACCATCTCATCCAGGTCCGTCTTGACATCGCATTTATCGAGATCGATCGCAAGATCCCGGACGTGAACGGCGTCTCCAACGTTCTCCAGTTGTGCGATGTCCACTTCCAAGAAGTGCGGAAGGTCGGTAGGCAAGCACTCAAGATCGATCCCATCGAGCACGGACAAAACCATCAATCCATTCTTGACGGCTGGACTTTCTCCGATCAGGTGGATGGGTATTCGAGCTGTCAACTTCTCACGCAGGTTGGCTTGATAGAACTCGACGTGTAGGGCCGTGTTTCTTCTGGGATCAATCTGCGTCGCGTGGATCAGGACGGGCCGAGGCCGCTGTCCCTCAAGCAATAAATCAACAAGTTGGTTATCTCCGGCAGCCGCATGGACCGATCGGAATTCGCGTGCATCCACCTCGATACTTTCTGAAGGTATATTATGGCCGTAGACCGTCCCCGGAATCGTTCCTTGTCGGCGAAGGTGCTTAACCTTCTTTCCAAGCAAGCTTCGGCTTCTGGCCTCAAGTGCAACGCGATCTGGCATCAGGTACTTCCAGCTCCTGTCGTGGAGTTATTTGCGGCTACGTCAAGACTAACACCCGGAGTCTCAGTTCGGGCTGTTGAGACCTGCCTAATCTCAGATCTTCCTATTGCCAATCAAGCTCCAATCTCGTATCGATACGATGCGATTGAAGTCGTGGCACCCATAGTGCCATGAGTAGACTGTCCTCCGATCGATAACTCCCAATGCATTCCCCAATTTTCTAAGTCAAGGTTCACATGAAATTTTCTGTTATTGTGCTCCATCGTGGGCGCCCAATAGCTCGGCACTTCGATCTCACAGCGGAAGAGCGTGACGAACTAGTCCAGGCGTACCGAGCTATCGGCTGGGATGAAGATAAGATCCTGGTCGAGGACTACGAAGCTAAGGATCACTTGCGCGTAGCGGCCTAAGTCGAGCAGGTAGCGCTGGCAGCCGACGCCACCAGGAATAAGCGACAACATTTCACCCGCTTCCTGGCATAATGAGCTATGCTTCAGTTGCCGGTCACTGGGGCGTGGCCAAGCGGTAAGGCAGCGGACTTTGGATCCGCTATTCGCAGGTTCGAATCCTGCCGCCCCAGCCACTATTGAACCCTCGCTCCCATTGCCCACGCAAGTCACCCACGATCTACTAACCTCATGCATGGCTGATGTCCAAATAGTGAGGATGCAACCTTTACTGATCTGACGTCGTGGACGAAGCCAACCCGCCCGGTGGGAGCTCACTCTGCTCAAGCCATCGTACTGGCGGCGGGCAAAGGCACGCGCATGGAATCGCCTCTTCCAAAAGTACTGCAGCCACTTCTCGGCGAGCCCATGATCGATGTCGTGCTTCGACATCTGGACTCGGCCGGGTTTGGCGAGCCAGACGGAAATATTCCGATAGTGGTGGTCGGATTTGGCGCTCAGTTGGTACAGAGCCACGTGGGACCTAGAGCCCACTTTGTATTACAGGAGCACCAGCTCGGTACAGGACACGCCGCTTTAATTGGAGTTGAGGCTCTCTCCCCCACGTCGAGCCAGGTCTTAATCGTACATGGAGATGAGCCCCTGATCGACGGTGACACCTACCGGCAAATGCTTGCGATGCAGGAAATGTCGGACGCTGGTATAGTGCTCCTAACGGGGCGGGTTTCCGATACTCAAGGATTGGGCAGAGTGGTGCGAGATTCGTCAGGATCGATTGTCGACTTAGTACAAGAGTCGGAGCTGACTTCCAGTCAGCGACTTTCTCGCGAGATCAACTTTGGAGCATATGTATTTGATCGGAGCTTCTTGGAGCGTGGCTTGTCGATGCTTTCTCTGCACGCTACAGATGAGTATTATCTCCCCGATCTCGTTCGGATAGCGTCCGAGACGGGTGTCACTATAGGGCAAGTAGATGTGCCGCATCCAGACGAACAAATGGGAATCAACGATAAAGAGCAGCTGCGCAGGGCGGAAGTGTTCCTAATGCAACAGAGAAATGAATCGCTGACGGAAACCGGGCCGGTGCCGGCTTGAGCTTAGACGGTGGCTCTGGGTTGAGACGTGAGCTGAAGATTTTCAGTGGGAACGCGAATCGACCACTTGCCCAAGACATTTGTGCACTACTTCAGCAGCCGCTCGGTGAGGCTGTCGTCCAGACGTTTAAGAACGGAGAAACGAGAGTTCGCATCGAGGAGCATGTCCGAGGACGAGACGTCTTTGTCATTCAGCCGACGTCTGCGCCTTCAGATCACCACATCATCGAGCTGTCTTTGATGATCGACGCCCTCAAGAGAGCATCGGCCGGCAGAATCACCGCTGTGATGCCGTACTACGCCTATGCCAAGCAGGAGAAGAAGTCGACCGGAAGAGAGCCCATCTCCGCCAAGCTCATTGCGAATTTCATCACGGTCGCGGGCGCCGACCGGGTCCTAGCCGTTGACCTCCATGCTCCAGCAATACAAGGATTCTTCGACATTCCAGTCGACAACTTGACAGCCATGCCGCTCTTGGCAGACCACCTACATGACCAGAACTTCCACGATGTCGTCGTGGTATCACCCGACACGGGGGGCGTCGCAAGAGCGAACGATTTTCGTACCAGGGTGGGGGCAAGCCTCGCAATCATCTCTAAACATCGGCCGGCGCCGGATGAGGCTGAGGTGATCGACATGGTGGGTGAGGTTGACGGGAAAGTCGCGGTAATCGTCGACGACATGATCTCGACCGGCGGAACCTTACGAGAGGCGGCAGAGCTCCTCTACCGCAGGGGTGCCACAGACATCTATGTCTACGCAACCCATCCGGTCCTAGCAAACGAGGCAGCCACGGTCCTGCGGGAGAGCCGCTTAACCCGAGTGACCGTTACCGACACCATCCCGGTTGCAGACGGGATGCGAGGCGACAAGATTCAAGTACTCAGCGTTGCCAGCCTTCTTGCAAACGCAATTTGGCGAATCCATCAGGACAGCTCCGTCAGCGCGCTATTCAAAGAGCCGCGTTTCCGTCAGGCAGAGCTGATACCGACGTAGGTGAACAGTGCCAGTTGGATAGAGCTGGCGATTCTCATCGTCTGTCTCTTGCTTGCCGGCCTCGCTGCTGGAGCCGAGACCGCCTTAACTGCTATCGGGCGCATCGCACTCCGCACCATTCAGGAGCGAAACACAAAAGCGAGCGATGCAGTGGTCTACCTCCGACGAGACCCGAATCTGTTTCTCTCTACGATTCTGATCGTCAACTCTGTTGCGCTGATTGTGGCGTCAAGTATGGGAACTCTGATACTGGTGCACGCAGCACCGGCCCCATGGGGAGAGATCGCGGCAACCGTTGGTATCTCCTTGCTTGTTCTCGTCTTCGCTGAGCTCACACCGAAGAACATCGCTGTCAGACGGTCGGAGTCCGTAGCCTTACTTCTCGGTCGCCCGGTCAAAGCAGCATCTTTCGGGCTTCGACCCATCATCACCGTTCTTGGGTTTGCCGTGGCACTCCTTATGAAGGTTATGGGGCAAGGAGGCTACAACAAACCAACCGCGCTAATAACAGAGGAAGAGCTGCGAGAGATCGTCAGTGTTAGCGAAGCCGAGGGCGTGCTCGAGGAGGATGAGCACGACATGATTCGCGGAATTTTTGAGTTTGGCGAGACTACAGTCGGTGAAGTGAAGGTACCGCGAGTCGACATGGTTTCACTCCCAGAGACGACTCCTCTTCTCGAAGCGCTTGATGTCATTCTTCAACAGGGTCACTCTCGGATTCCCATCTATGGCGAGAACATCGACGACATCGTAGGGATCCTGTACGACAAGGATGTGCTCAAGTACGTGCGGGAAAACACGCTGGACGTCAGCTTGCGAGAGATCGTTAGGCCGGCGTTCTACGTCCCAGAATCGAAACCTGTAGACGAGCTATTCCGCGAGCTCCAACGCCGAAAGGTACATATCGCCATCGTTCTCGACGAGTACGGTGGAACGGATGGACTTGTAACGTTAGAGGACTTGCTTGAGGAGATTGTCGGCGAAATACAAGACGAAACAGACAAGGAAGAGCCGCTTTTTGAGCGGATCGACGAAAACGTGTTCGATGTAAGCGCAATGATCGATATGGAACAGCTGAACGAGATGCTCGACGTCGCACTCCCCGAGAACGGCGTCGAGACCCTCGGCGGCTTCGTGTACGAGCAGCTGGGTGAGGTGCCAAACCTTGGAGCGATCGTGACAGTTGGCGACATTAGCATTGAGGTGGTTGCGTTGGAAGGACGACGCATTCGCACACTGCGAGTTTGTAAGCCAGAATCGAATAGTGGGCATCACGAAATGGGGACGTCGACCGACTCACAGACTCCGTGAGCTACCCCGGGTCCTCACACCCCTTGAGGAAAGGCGGATCCTCCCTTACCTTGCGTCAACCAGCAGGCTCAGCCGGCCCACGAGCAACCCCTTGTTCGTTTCGAAACGTCTTCGATAACGATCCTGCCGGCTAGATCGCTGCCGGATCTCCGGCTTTCAAAGGGTCATCAAGCCGGGTTCGAAACCAGGCTACCGTGGCATTGAGGCCATCTTTCAACGACCACTCGGGCTCCCAACCCAGGATCTGGCGGGCCTTACCTATATCTGGCCGGCGGCGGGACGGGTCGTCCTGGGGAAGGGGAAGGTACTGAGCTCGATATTCCTTCCCACACGCCATTCCGATTAATTGAGCAAATTCCTTAACCGTGTGTTCTTCCGGGTTGCCTATGTTGACCACCTCACCGGTAGTTTCCTTCGTCGACATCAAAAGCATGAGGCCTCGAACGGTGTCATGAACAAAACATAGACTGCGTGTTTGCGACCCATCACCATAGATCGTCATTGGAAGACCTCGAAGAGCCTGCCATATGAAATTAGGGACCATACGCCCATCCAGGGGCCGGCTATTTGGGCCGTAGGTATTGAATATTCGCGCGATTCGTGCATCCACCAGCCCCTCGCGCACGAACGTCGCCGTAAGCGCTTCGCCAAACCGCTTACTTTCGTCGTAACAGCTTCGAGGGCCGTTTGGGTTAACGTTTCCCCAGTAGGTCTCGACCTGCGGGTGCACTTCAGGGTCTCCATAGACTTCTGACGTTGAAGCGAATAGAAAGCGGGCGCGTCGACGCTGAGCCAGGTCCAGAAGGTTCCATGTTCCCTTACTGTTGACGGCAAGAGTTTCCAAAGGAATCCGTTGATACTCCGGAGGGCTGGCTGGACTGGCTAGATGGAAGATCCAGTCCAAATCATCGGTAACGTCGAGTGGGTAAGTGACATCAGCCCGGAGCAAGGAGAATCCCCGCCGATTTGCGGCGGCCGCAATGTTCGACTCCTTGCCGGACGAGAAATTGTCAACGCAGATTACTTCGTGCCCCGCATCCAACAGTGCGGAGCAAAGGTGTGATCCTACGTGTCCTGCGCCACCTGTTACAAGAGCCTTCACGCCAAGACACGATCTCTTGGAGCACCTTGGATCGCCCTCCGTCCGACCCCAACGTAAGTGAGGCCGGCTTCGGCGATGACGGCCGGGTCAAGACAGTTTCGTCCGTCTAAAACGACGCGGCCACGCATTGTGCTGGCAGCCGTCGTCCAATTGAGATGGCAGAACTCTTCCCACTCGGTAGCAATCAGAACGGCGTCTGCACCATCAATTGCCTCCATTGTCGAAGAAACGACAACGGCCTCCACTCCCGTGGAGGAGGCAACCGGATCGTAGAGGCGCACGTGAGCGCCAGCCCGCAAAAGACGACTTGCCACGTCAAGGGCCGGAGCCTGTCGAGTATCATCGGTGTTTGGTTTAAATGTCATACCAAGAACCGCTATTTCTTGGCCTTCTAAGCCTCCAAGATGGGAGGCGAGCATGTCGACAATCCAACGACGTTGGTCGACGTTAATGTCTGAGACAGCGCTTAATAATTGGGGGTGCAGGCCGGCTCCCGCAGCCATGTCGGTTAGCGCGGCTACGTCTTTGGGGAAACAAGAGCCCCCATAGCCAAGGCCAGCGTTAAGAAACTCCTTGCCAATGCGAGAGTCTAATCCCATGCCCTCGGCGACCGTGGAGACATCGGCACCAAGGGCATCGCATATCCGCGCAACTTCGTTGATGAACGAAATCTTTGTGGCGAGGAAGGCATTCGATGCGTACTTAATCATCTCTGCCGTATGCAGGTCTGAAATGATGACTGGGCAGTTAAGCCCGCCGTAAAGGTGCGCCACTTTTTCCGCACTTTGCCGATCATCCGCCCCCAAGACGACGCGGTTTGGATGGAGGCAATCGTAGATAGCCGAACCTTCCCTCAGGAACTCAGGATTAGAGACAACTCGCCAAGGCGTGAACTCGGATCGATGAATTTCGAAGATTTCCCGAATTCCGTCAGCAGTTCCAATCGGACTTGTGCTTTTATTGACGATGACGGCCGGAGCTGCCAGGCTGCTTGCAATACTGCGCGCCGCCGCGTGCACAAAACGCATATCGGCCGAGTGGCCGTCTGGAGCAGTAGGTGTTCCCACCGCTATGAAGACGAACTCGGCCCCAGCTAGCCCTTGTTCATAGTTCTCCGTGAATCGGAGGCGGCCGGCGACGACGTTCTCCTGAATCATCTCCTTTAGGCCGGGCTCGAAAATTGGGACATCACCCGCGTTTAAACGGCTGATCTTTTCATGATCAATGTCAATCAAGGCCACGTCGTGGCCAAGATGTGCAAAACAGACTCCTGTCGTAAGGCCAACGTAGCCTGCCCCCACAAGGGAAATCCTTGCCATTCTTCCCCCTCTAATGCGCTTATGGGTTATATCACAGCCCGCGCTGGCCAGTGTGATTGGTTTGGTACTATCGTAGGCAGTCAGACGTTCGCCGGAGCACCGGATGATCAGAGCCGCCGCCTGAGAGAGTTTCGGGTGGCGGCCAATTACGTTCCGATGGTTCGATGACCACCGATGAGATTTGATTTGACAACGAGTGAGGGATGGATTCGATGAGAATTTTGATTTTAGGCGGCGATGGGTATTTGGGGTGGCCGACGAGCCTGTTCCTGTCCCGTCGAGGACACGACGTGGCGATCGTCGACAACTTCGCCAAGCGACATTGGGAGGACGAAATCAGCGTCAGCCCACTGTTCCCCATTCCGACCCTAAATCAGCGTGTCGCCGCCTGGCGGGAGGTGGGAGAGTCGGAGATCAGCACCTACGTGGGCGATCTGCAGGACTACACCTTCGTCGAGGAGATCTTCCGGGACTTTTCGCCTGAGGCCATCGTGCATTACGGTGAGCAGCCCTCCGCTCCATACTCCATGATCGGCAGGCGGGAAGCCGTCCACACGCAGGTCAACAACGTGGTGGGCAATCTCAACGTGCTCTTCGCCATGCGGGATCTGGCTCCCGACTGCCATCTTGTCAAGCTGGGCACGATGGGCGAGTACGGAACCCCCAACATCGACATCGAAGAAGGCTTCATCGAGATTCATCACAACGGCCGGAGCGATCGCCTTCCCTTCCCCAAACAGCCCGGCTCCCTCTATCACCTCTCGAAGGTGCACGACAGCCACAACATCACCTTTGCCTGCCGGATCTGGGGATTACGAGCGACCGACCTCAACCAAGGGGTGGTGTACGGGGTTGATACTGACGAAACGCAGCTCGACGACCGGCTGGCCACCAGTTTCCACTACGATGACGTTTTTGGGACAGCGCTCAACCGGTTCTGTGTCCAGGCGGTGATCGACTACCCGTTGACCGTCTATGGAAAGGGGCAGCAGACGCGAGGGTTCCTCGACATCCGAGACACCATGGCCTGTGTCGAGCTGTCGCTGTTGAACCCGGCGGAGCAGGGAGAGTTCAGGGTCTTCAACCAATTCACCGAGCAGTTCTCGGTGACTGAGCTTGCCAACATCGTCTGTACATCAGCAGAACAGATCGGACTGAAGCCGAAGCTCGATCACGTCCCCAACCCTCGGGTGGAGCTGGAGGAGCACTACTACAACGCCAAGCACTCCAAGCTCCTGGACCTCGGCCTTCAGCCGCATCACCTTTCCGACACGCTCGTCGATAGCATGTTGAACAAGATCATCCGGTACCGTGACCGGATCGACCGTACCCTCATTCCGCCCCACGCCTTCTGGCGCCCACAGCTGAAGGAGGCTGCTGCCAGCCGGTAGGTAGCCTCATCTGATCTCTGCAGAGGTGGACCGAGGATGCTGAGTCATGACAAGCGTCCTCGGTCGCCCTTCGGCTAAACTGATGGCGACGGCTCGGGGACGGTCATAGCGGAGGGACGGGGTGTGCAAGCCGAGAGGGTAAGGGCTCAGCCTCACATGCAGGCGGGTCGACTTGAGCTACCCAACGAGGTCGGTGAAGGTGTGGGGATGGTGCACCTCCCGGACAGCTCTCCGTGGACCAGTCAGCATCGGCCCTCACTGGCGATTTCGGAGCGACGACTGCTTTTGCTCTTTATGGACATGGCAGTCATCCTCTTTATCGGCTTCGCGCTTTCGTGGGACCGGTATGGACCGGGCGACTTTCCCGGAATCGCACTTCCCCTCGCGGTCGTTTGGGTCCTGATTGGACAGGTTATGGGAATCTACGACCTGGCTATTGCGGCACGTCCTCGACAATGCTTTCTCGGATTGACGCGAACAGCGGCAACCTTTGGTCTTGGATTAACTGTTCTCTTTATCGCTTATCCGTTTGTGATCAGCCGACCAAAGATTCTCATGCTGGCTATAGGTGCTCCGATCATGGTCGGTATCTGGCGAGCGGGATACATTCGCTTCTTCGGCGCGATTCACTTCCAGCGAAGGGTACTTGTGATCGGAGCAGGTGCTGCAGCCAGCACTCTCCTAGGAGCAATCCATCGCCATCCTGGACATGGGATTTCTGTTGTGGGCCTTCTCGACGACAACCCTCAGAAGATTGGGGCGTTCGTCCACGGAATACCGGTTCTCGGCGATTCATCACGAATGTGGCCGATCGTTTCTGAAGAAAGGGTAGAAGAAGTTGTGCTGGCAATTAATCAGCCCCCTAGTGAGTCGGTGCTGCAATCCTTGGGTGCCTGTTACGAGCACAGCATCGCGGTGTCCCCTATGCCTCTCCTCTATGAGGAAGTCACGGGGCAGGTACCGGTGGAATTTATGGGTCCACACTGGATAGGGTCGGTTCAGCTCGGAAGGACTGGCGGCGGCATCTCCGTAGCCGTTAAGCGTCTCGTAGACATCGTTTTCAGCGGGACCGCCATCCTCCTAACCCTACCCTTCACGCTTCTTATCGCTCTCATCATCAAACTCTCGTCTCGTGGTCCGGTCTTCCACCGGCAAGAGCGGATTGGGCTTCATGGGAAGCCGTTCCAAATCGTAAAATTCCGCACAATGCGCATGAATGCGGAGCGGCCCGGTGAAGCAATCTGGGCGACTCAATCGGACCCTCGAGTTACAGGCGTGGGTAGATGGTTACGCAAAACCCACCTCGATGAACTGCCACAGTTGTTCCTCGTGGTAAAGGGCGACATGAGCCTTGTTGGCCCGAGGCCTGAGCGTCCGCAATTTGATCGAAACCTTGAAGAGAGCATCCCTCTCTACCGTGCGAGATACAGTGTCCGCCCTGGACTTACCGGCTGGGCACAGTTGAACTACCCTTACGGCGCCTCGGTCGAGGATGCCCTGGCTAAGTTAAGGTATGACTTGTTTTATGTCAAGCACAAGGGCTTGATTCTTGATACCTCGATCCTAACGCGGACCCTGACTCGCTTTACTTGGATGCGCGGTAGATGAGGCCGTAACCACTTTAACCACGAGCTTTGGGCTCTCAGCGTCTCGAAACCGATTACACAGGATATTTGGGCGGACCGTAACAGAGCCGCCGCAAAAGACCGTCGGACGGTCTCTACCAGACAACACCATAAGCCTGGTTACATTCTCGATCGCATTAGTTTCAAAGGATGCGATTGATCATACTGAATGAGGGGGTAGTGATGGAAGCTTTCGATATGGCATGGAAACTGTCTCTTGCCGGACAGTACTCGCCAGTCCCGTTCAAGGCATCGCCCATCTATATCACCTCACAGGTGGCCTCTCCTCTGTACGCCAGCTGCCGAGTTTTCGTGCCAATGGAACATTGGACTGACGAAGGCGTAATGGAAGTGGCGAGGGAAATTGCTTCCACTCTTGGGCCATCAGAACAATTTGACATTGGAATTGCGCCAGAAGAGAATGCTCTAAATGAACCGGGTGCATCCCGCACAGGAGAGCCCGCACGGGTCACAAAACTTGATCCAGAAGCGAACGTCCTTCTGCTCCTGGTTGAGGGATCGACCTGGATCGCTAGGTATCCGCAGCTACATTTTCAACGCATTGGAATAGACGAATGGCGTGCGATGGTCGAGTATGGCATCGCAGCTAATCCGACGCGTGAGACGGCTCAGCCTTAGGCAGATTGCCGGCAAGCAATTCTGAAGCCATCCCTGCCGTTAGGATCGAGATTGATTACCAAGACCATGAGCGACAATTTCCATTCTGCTTACTCGATGTCGCCCACATGCTCAACTGTTCACCTTAACCCTGCCGGCTTCTAAAATATGGCGCTCAAGTCATCGCTGCCATAACACGCAAGCTGGCCGGCACGAGAACCCCAGAAGAAGCTTTCTGGAGGCGAAGCAGTACGCGATGAAAACCCGACCTCAAGTCGACGCGCGTTTGATAGGTGTAGTCGGGTTACCGGAGGTACGGCCGGGCGATGACCTGGCAGGGATGATTTCATCGGTCGTAGCTCTAGCCGATGGAGATGTGCTGGTAGTGGCACAGAAGATCGTTTCCAAGGCCGAAGGCAGGCTCGTCCAAGTCGACCACGTGCGCTCCTCTGAACGCGCAAGATCACTTGCGTCTGAAACGGACAAGGATGACAGGTTGGTCCAGCTGATCCTGGACGAGTCATCGGAGGTGGTGCGAGCGAGTCGAGGAGTTTTAATCGTCCAAGATAATCGGGGCTGGGTGTGCGCGAATGCTGGAGTAGATCGGTCGAACATTGAGCAAACGGGCGGTTCGGAAACTGTTGCCCTCCTTCCGGTTGATCCAGACCAATCAGCTGATCGCATCCGACGGAGAGTCCGCGAGCTAGCCGGAGTGACAATTGGAGTCATTGTGTCGGATAGTCATGGACGCCCCTGGCGTGAAGGGACTGTGGGAGTAGCTCTTGGTGCCTCCGGAGTCACGGCTCTGGCCGACCGTCGAGGCCAAAACGACCGCCACGGATACGTCTTACAGCACACCCTGGTTGGCCTTGCGGATGAACTCGCCGCGGCTGCATCCCTTCTCATGGGACAAGGAGACGAGAGCATTCCTGCCGTTGTAATTCGAGGCATCCGCGCGGCAGGTCAGGGCCAAGCGAGGGATCTACAAAGGCCGCGTGAAAGAGACCTGTTTCGATAGAACCTTTACGGATTCAGGCATCGTTCTTATCGGTCTGATTCGAGCCTTTTGGCGTGGAGACCACTAAGCCGTATAGGAAACGCCAAACGAGCAAACAAACCAGATTGAATCCCAAAGCAACAATAACAAAGCTAAATGGGACAATGCGCCTCTCAATTGCTGAGCGAATAGCCAAAGCTACGAGACCGCCGAGTATCCAGGAGCGAGCAACAAAGATCAGGCTCCTTCGAGATCCATCAAGCCCCTGGCGCGAGTAAGCACCTCCAGTGACCGCTCCTAACCCCCACCCAATGAGAAAGGGTGCTGCCGTGCCGCCAACTTCAAGGGTGGGATTATCCAACCGATGATGATGGCTTAGAAGTCCAATTGCTGCGAAGGTGAGGATGACGATGACATCCCCAACGGCAGCCACAACCCGACGCTTCTGCGATATCACCTAGTTACTAGAGTTCGGCGTCGAGGTCGTCTTATACTCGAGACGATCTGTTGAGGTAATACGGGGTAGGTAGCTTCTATCCACGGATCTCCAGCTAGGGCTGGATAGAAATCTGCAACGATCACCTTATCATTTGTCAATAGAGGCCGCGATAGAGGCCACCATCGCACAGAATAGAAGTACCCGTAATGTAGGACGCTGCGTCCGACGCCAAGAAAACAGCCAGATTCGCAATCTCGTCTGGCGATCCATAACGGCCCAACGGAATCGCCTCCTCGGTCGCTTGCATTATCTCCTGAGCAGTCTTTCCTTCCGCATTCGCACGAGATTCTGCAAGTTGGCGGGCCCGATCCGTTAGGATCATCCCTGGAAGTATGTTGTTCAAACGCACGTCCCGACCGCCTAACTCATCGGCCAGGGTTTTGATCAAGCCGATCCCAGCTGCTCGCACTGCATTCGACAATATCAGCCCCTTTACCGGCTGTTTGACAGAGATGGACGAAATCGTGATCACATTCCCACGCGTTGCAACGAGATGGTCCAAGGATTGTCGCAACAGTCGAACGGTACTCAAGAGATTGAGATTTACCGCATTACTCCAATCTTCGTCGGTGGTGGCCTCGAACCCTTTCGAAGGCGGCCCTCCCGCACTCGCGACGAGGATATCCAAACGACCAAAGGCGCTTATCGTCTCGCTAACCATGCGGTCGACATCCACCGAATTGGTTACGTCTGCTTGAATCGCGATTGCTTTTCCGCCAGTGTCCTTGATGTCCGAGACGGTTCGATTTAAGGAGTCCATCCCGCGAGCCGAGATTGCTAGATTCACCCTCTCCTCGGCAAGGGCAAGCGAAATAGCCCTACCGATACCCTTGGATCCAGCTGCTACAAGAGCGACCTTGCCTTCAAGTCCGAGCTTCATTGGCTCCCCCATCCTGCCCGAATGAATCTCTCTCGATCTCAAGCTTCGGTGTCCCCGACTGTGGGCTCCCGTCAGTATTCGCGAGCCTACGATGACTTTCGATCAGAGCTCGCTGCCGGAGCAAGGTCTCCCTAAGCTCCCGCTCGATGGCGGGTCGCGCAAACCTTCCACCGACCGCCGCGAGGCCTCCCTCCAATTCAATCTCCATCTCTTGCTCAAGTCGCGTCCCGCTTGAATCCGGCGTAAGCGTAGTGCTCAACTTGGGGTTGCCTCGCCCCTCCATCTGCACGACGCCTCGATACGGTGCGTCACATTCCACGACAGTCGCTGTAAAGGTAGCGTCCTGTCCGAGAATCTTAATCACTTGAGTCCAATTGGAGCCAAGACCGACCGGAAATCCGGAGAAGTCCCGAACTTCGACGATGTTTGAGTTCCACTTGGGGCCCTGGAGTGGATCCGTCGCGATCCCCCAGACCAGCTCCACAGGAGCGTCAATGTAAATAGACGCCGAAACCACGATTTGACTTTTCACTTGTCTAGATCCGCTCGAATTGGTCGACGTTCAGCACAAAGACGGTTGCCCCACCAACTTCGACTTCAAGTGGATACGGGAGATAGACTTCCCCCGGTTCGACCAAGGGGGGTACAGGACTTACAGCCTCATTCCTGGTGTGGCACTTGTCACGAATAATATCGAGAACCGAGGCTAATTGCTGATCGGAGACTCCAATGAGAAATGTAGCGTTGTGCCGCCGAAGGAAGCCGCCGATACTCTTAATGCGAGTCACGCCGAAGCCCCCCTCGGCCAGCCGAGAGGATAGGTCTGAGGCATCATCCGCGTGGACGATCGTGAGAACGAGCTTCAATGTCCGGTCAAGGAGGTTCTCTTCTCCCTCGCCAGGGCGAGAGTCCGATTCAGGATCTCGTCAGCGAGATCTTCCCTCGACCTGGTGGCATCTAGCGTCATCCAAATGTCTGAGCTGAGATCTGCCATATGCAAGTATGCCTTGGACGCACGACCATGGAATTCTACAGGTCGCAAGTCTAAAGTATTCTTCTCTGATTCCTGCTTGCGACCTAGTCCCATCGAGACAGGAATGTTCAGAAAGAATACGATATCCGGCTGGAGACCCTCCGTTGCAATTGTGGCGAGCTGCCGGACTGCCTCCTCCGGCACCCCATCGCCCGCCGACTGGTAGGCCAGTGTGGAGTACCAAAAGCGGTCAGAAATCACTACGCCGTCGTGGGCAAGGGTTGGGCGAATGATCCGGGACACGAGCTCTGCCCTGGCCGCATTCATTAAGAAGGCCTGTGTAAGTGGAAGAAGCGGTTTGTGGTTGGAGCCAAGCATTATGTCTCGGATGGCATCTCCAATCTGAGTACCTCCCGGCTCGCGTGTAACGGTGACAGGAACGCCATGTGCTTGGAGTGAACGTCCTAGCAAATCCGTTTGGGTCGACTTCCCAGCGCCATCCGGCCCCTCGAAAACCACAAACAAACCCACTAGAATCCCTCAGCAAACTCCCTCGGGAAGAAAAGAACCCGACGATTTGGTTCCTTACCTCGGCTGCGAGAGCCCACGTTATGGCGCTCTGCGATCGCATGCTGCTGGCGACGGATATGCGAGTTCTGAGGCGTCAGCTCGACGCTTCGGGAATGGTCGAGAACCTGGACAATGGCGTCTTCTGCTTCCTCCATTGCCTGGGAAGCAGCATCCCGTGCTGGGTAGCCCAAGCTAGGGATTCCCGCCAAGGCACTCTGCATTTGCGACACGGTGTTGTTCTTGAGAACGTATACCGGAATGCTCTGCGCCTCAGCATCCCGCACAACTGGCGCCTTTCGTCTGTAGTAATTCTTCAGGGTGAGCACCAAGTCGGCGTCCTCAACCCGATTGGTTATTCGGATAAGTGCAGGAAGTCGTAGCTCACGAATCGCCTGTTCCAAGCGGCTTCGGCTGATCCCGAACGGAAAGACACGTAGAGAATCACTCGCATCGAATTGTCCAGAATGTCGGAACCGTTCGGGCTCGTCCTCCTCGCCAAAATCATCGCGATCCTGATGTTGCTCTGTAACCGCGATATCACCCTTTTCGGTGCGTGTTCTCACCTCGTTCCGCACTGGTTGGCTTCGAAGGATGGAGTCGACGGTTTCGGCCACATTGCCATGTACCGTCACATGCGACCAGTCTCCGATCTCCACGACAACGTTGAATGTTGGGGGAGCTTTCCGCTCCAGCACCGTCTTCTGAGTACCACGTCGGCGAGCTTCCTCATCTCCCAATGTCACGGCCTGGATGCCTCCAACCAGGTCGGAAAGCGTGGGATTTTGCATCAGATTGTAGAGGGAGTTTCCATGAGCTGTGCCCACCAGCTGAACTCCGCGTTCGGCTATTGTGCGCGCGGCAGAGGCCTCCAGCTCCGTGCCAATCTCATCGATAACGATAACTTCTGGCATATGGTTTTCAACCGCCTCAATCATTACCGCATGCTGACGGCTGGGGCTTTGGACTTGCATCCGACGAGCACGGCCAATCGCCGGATGAGGAATGTCCCCATCGCCTCCGATCTCGTTTGAAGTGTCCACAATGATCACTCGTTTTCGAAAGTCGTCGGCGAGAACCCGAGCAACCTCACGCAACATTGTGGTCTTCCCCACGCCGGGTCTTCCCAAAAGAAGAATGCTCTGGCCCGACTCGACGATGTCCTGGATAATCTTTATCGTCCCGTAGACCGCGCGTCCGACACGAAGGGTAAGTCCCACATTGAGCCCAGCGCGATTCCTAATTGCGGATATCCGATGGAGGGTCCTTTCAATGCCAGCACGATTGTCCTCCCCGAAGGCACCGATTCTCGACACAACATGCTCGATATCTTCGAAAGAGACAGGGTTGCTACTTAGTAGGCGCTCAGAGTCAAGAAATCGCGCCTCTGGCTCGCGACCAAGATCCATGACGATCTCAAGGAGATCATTCACTCGATCGACTCGCTTGATGGCTTGAAATATATGTGGTGGCAACACCGACAACAGAACAGCGACATCTGCATCGGGGTCAGACCGATTAATCGTGGGTTGAATCTCTTGCACAGAATCTCCGGTATTAAACATTTTGACCGAGTTATTCGGAGGTTGGTTCGATAGAGAATGCGTGAACTGTAGGGACGAATTCCAGTAACCGCGCCGACTTACGAGGAATGAACTGTAGGCGTCCATGCTTGATATGAAGCGATTCTCGACATGCTTCTTCGAAGCCCAAATCCTTGAACGGCATTTCGGACGCCATTTGATAGTCACGCAGTCGGATAATCACCGACGCGTGAGAGTTCTCGTTACCAATCAAATGCAGAGCATACTGTACAAGCGAAGACGCCATGTCACTTTCGTCGACGCCTGTGAGTAAACCTAGCCTCGCCGTCTCCCGACGGCCCGCTCGATGAAACTTCCATCCTACCCAGCCGACAAGCTGTCCCTCACGCTCAACTACGAGCTCGCACTGCTCGTTTCTGGCCCAACGCCTATGACTCGGCATACTCCAGCTCAAGCTGGTTAGACCCTCGAGTTGACTCACCAATGGTGGCGTCTGACTGTTCTCCAGCTGACGCAGCGGCCACGCGTCCTGAGGCATTCGATATCGCATACCAACGGGCATCTCGTCCGGCGGCCCAATCTTGGACGGCTCTCGGATCAAGAAGCACTCCGACGTTAGGAGTGAGAAGCCACAGCCTCCAATCACCGCCTGACCCTGGGATCCCGGTTGGGTGCGAGCGAACAGCCTAGGAATCCCCCGTTCCTGAAGATAGGCCAAAACATGCTGGACAAGAGTGCCACTCAAGCGTTCTGGGTCTGCATCCGACCTCACATGCAATCTCACAATTTCCCAGCCCAGCACGTAGCCTCTCGGACGGGCTTGCAGGAATCCAACGGCTCCTCTTGAGTCCCGCGCTACCCAAGCCTTTTCTCTGCCGGGAAGAAGCGTCGCGCCGAGAACTCCGGGGGCGTCTTGGAACTGGGACGGCCCGAGAATGAGTGAGCTCGGGTCTGCCGACAAGGAACGAACGGCGAAGGCGTCCGCTTGTGTAGCGAGACGGCACGTCGAACGAGATCGACGTCTCATTCCTTACAGCTCACCTGGTCCTTCACTGCAACAGCAGTGCGGTTCCCGCTGATGTTTCGGGAACAAACCGATATCATCTTCAAAAAGTACTCGTGCATCCTCGAGTCTGACGTCAGCTCAGGATGAAATGCTGTTACTAGTTTATTCTCTTGGCGGGCTGCCACTGGCGTATCATCCTCCAGTCGAGCCAGGACTTCTACGTCAGGACCCACATCAGAAATCGCTGGTGCGCGTATAAAAACCGCGTGAAATGGGCTCCCAGTTAGCCCGGTCACCGGCACTTTGCTTTCGAAGCTGTTAACCTGGCGACCGAATGCGTTTCGACGAACCGTGATGTTGATCCCCCCAATGCTGGGTTGATCGATAGCTGGATCGAGAATGGTGTTGGCGAGCAAAATCATTCCAGCGCAAGTTCCGTATATGGGGAAATTCCTCCGACTGGCCTCTCGGAGAGCCGGGAGCAGATCAAACCGTCGCAAAAGTTTGCCAATAGCAGTGCTTTCGCCGCCAGGAATGATCAACCCGTCTAGGCCGTCAAGATCTGGTGGCAGCTTAACTAGCCGCACCCGAGAGCCGAGGCTTGCCAACATGTCGACGTGCTCAGCCACATCGCCTTGAACTGCGAGGACTCCAATGAGCAGGTCCCGGTAATCGGCAGGTGTTACCACCCCCTGGATGCAAGTAGCTCCGCTGTCGGGATTGCGGACATCTCCAAGCCTTGCATAGCTTCCCCAAGGCCTTTCGAAACGTCGGCGATGACGGCGGGATTGTCGTAGTGCGTCGTGGCTTCCACCACCGCCTTGGCTCGCCTAGCCGGATCGCTCGACTTGAATATTCCGGACCCAACGAATACCCCGTCGGCTCCAAGCTGCATCATAAGCGCCGCGTCGGCCGGGGTTGCAATTCCGCCCGCGGCAAAGTTGCACAACCGGAAGACGGCCACTCCGATTGACTTCTCGTACCAGTTCGAGTGGGGCGCCTAGTCTCTTCGCCTCCCCAACCAACTGCTCTGGAGTCAACACCTGGAGATGCCTTATCTCGCTGGTCACGGACCGCATGTGTCTTACGGCTTCGACGATATTACCTGATCCCGCCTCGCCTTTAGTGCGAATCATCGCCGCTCCTTCCGCAATCCGTCGCAGTGCCTCACCGAGGTCTCGGGCACCACAAACAAACGGTACGACGAAGCCGTGCTTGTCGATATGATAGGACTCATCCGCAGGTGTAAGGACTTCGCTCTCATCGATGTAGTCAATGCTGATCGCCTCAAGCACCTGTGCTTCCACGAAATGGCCTATTCGTACTTTTGCCATAACGGGAATGGTAACCGCCCTCTGAATGCTTTCAATCAGGCCGGGATCGCTCATTCGGGCTACGCCGCCTGCCGACCTGATATCGGCAGGAACCCGCTCTAGTGCCATAACTGCGACGGCTCCAGCCTCCTCGGCGACTTTGGCGTGTTCGGCCGTCACGACGTCCATGATGACGCCGCCTTTCAGCATTTGAGCCAAACCCGTCTTCGCCGTCCAAGTGCCTGTGTCTACCATGTACTCCCCTTACGCTTGACAATAACGTCCACTTCATTGTACGGTGCTTCAGATATCCACACAAGGATGTTCCTATGTTTCCTCACTCAGTTATCCACTCCTGGATCAGCTGTTTCACAACATCAAACGTCTGTCTTTCAGCAGGCTTGGTCTCGCCGGCCTTGGTCTTGGCTAAGCCGCAAAGAGCTCGGTCTCGACTCCGAGATGGCTCCGCTTCATCCACACGCTTTGCACAGTGATTTGACTTTTTTCGGTCGGCCGTGTAAAGTCAATTCGGTGACCGGAGAATCGACTGGAAAGGTGATGGTGGGGGCGAAAGACTAAGAAGTTCGCTACTTCTGCCCTGACCGGTCCGGGACACCAGGCGGGGGAGACGGAAAGATGAAGGAGCTTGGGGAGCTCGTTCGTGGCGCGCGAATGCAGAAAGGCATTAGCCTCGACGAGGCGGCCGCTGCAACGCGTATTCGCCGGCAATATCTTGGGGCGATCGAGGACGGCGAGTTTAGGATATTCCCGGGCCCGGCCTACGCAACCGGGTTCCTGAGAAATTACTCCATATTCTTAGGGTTAAACCCAGACGAGATCCTTCAGACCTATCACACTCTGTCCCCTGTCTCGTCTAGTACCATCTCCATTGCTCCTGCCACTACCGTGGGCTTGGAGCGGTTGAGATCGCGAGGAAGGCGGAGGACTACATGGGCTCTCGTTGGGGCCTTTGTTTTGGTCTTGCTCGGGGTCGGGGTTGATAAGTACGCGACGCAAAGCCAAGGTTCTGGAGCGCAGCCACCTCTGTCCACCCCCGGTCTGCTCTCCCCACACCACACTTCCAAAGCCCGAATCAGCGCAACGAGTGGACTTCCTCCGGTAGGCGCTCATATTCCGCCAAAGTCGGGACACTTGCACTCCGGTAAGAAATCAGCTCAGGTTGGGGTCAAAGCTTTGCAAACGGCCTGGATATCAGTTAAGGTCGACGGCCACAAGGTTTACTGGGGTCCGATCTATTCCGGTTCGTATCGTCACTGGAGTGGGAGCAAGATTGAGCTTGGAAGCCATCGAGGAAATGCCTTTCGGCTCCACGTCGATGGCCATCTTGTCGGTCGATTGAGCGGTCGAGCCGGCAGAGTGAGGGGCGTCGCCACAGCACAGGGGTGGAAGCGAACTAGCTAGTGGCAGAGAACTCGTTTGACGTCGTTTCGGAGTACGAACGGCAGGAGATGCTTAATGCCGTCGACCAGACACTTCGGGAAATGCGAACCCGCTACGACCTGAAGAACAGTAAGAGCTCGCTCGACATGAGCACGGATACGGTTGTGATCCAAGGAGAGACGGAGCACATCCTTCAAAGCATCGTAGACGTGCTCGAAACGAAGATGGTTCGTCGGAACATTTCGCTAAAGGTATTAAAGCTTGGCCAAGTAGAGCCTGCGGCAGGCAGCACCTATCGCCTGACCATAGAACTTCAGAGAGGCATCAGCCAGGAGTTGGCTCGCGAAATTAGCAAGACCATTCGATCCGAATTGCCCAAGCTAAAAGTAGCGATTCAGGGAGATTCGCTTCGAGTCACGGGAAAGAGCAAGGATGATCTCCAGCAGGCAATGGCTCTTCTCCGGTCAAAGGACTACCCCGTTCCGCTCGAATTCATCAATTACAGGTAACTGCCCTCGCCTCATGCCTCGCTAGGCTCCCCGGGTCGGAGCCGATTAATTAAACAAACTCCGACCCTGAGGCGCTTTATCTAAGCGAATGGTCCGCTAGTCTTGCTACTAGCCGGGTTCGAGGATCCTGACGATCCACTGTGAGGGCACGGCACCGTCTGGGAGGCTTTTGCCGGCTTCGATTTCACCGCAGGCTTGACGGTTATCCTCTGAGTCGGCACACGGGCGTGAGAGGAAGCGGCATAGGTCGACGGTGCCGGCAGCACCTCCCACTGCCACGAGGAGAACGACTCCTGAAATTGCCTTCTTGAGCATGTCAGTTCCTTCATTCAAGATTTCAATTCAACCGTACGGCGCTAGCCTGGTTTTTCTGTGGGAAACACATGACGGTACGATGTCCATGTCATGATTTTGGGCCAGCAGCTAGGAACCTATCAGGAATTGAACCAGGAGACGACCAAGTCGTTGATTCCGGTGGACGGTAGCGGGCTACAGCTCCCACTGGTCAACTAGTTTTTTCTTGAACTACCTGTGCAGCGGTCTCCGTGGCCCCGGCTCGATACTCGTGCCATGCCGCCGCCACGACCGCTTGGATGAGTCCAGCCAGCGGCGCACCGAGCAACGCTCCCCAGAAACCAAACAACTCCGTGCCGGCGACGAGGGCAATTAGTGCTGTGGCCGGATGGATGCCGACGGCTCTACCCACGATACGGGGTCCGATAACGTCACCCTCGAGAATGTGCACCACCACAAAGTAAGCCAGGACGAGCAACGCGGTGATCCATCCCTGAAACAGAGCAATGAAGACGCAGACCGCGCCGGACACCAGTACTCCAATTACGGGGATGAACTCCATGAAAAAAGCTAGGATTCCAAGCAGGACGGCATAGGGGACATGCAGAATAAACATTCCGAGCCCAACTAGGATTCCCACAAGAAGAGCCAGAGTTAGCTGGCCTCGAATATATCCACCTACAACTTGATTGACGATGGCTATCAATTGGACCATGCGGGCTCGCTGGCCCGTTGGTGCTTCCCTCCTCAAGCGTGCCGAGATGCCGGCGCCGTTCGCGGTAAAGTACACGCTCAGGATCAGAACCAATATCAGGTCCACCACCGCTCCCACCGTCGTCGTGACAATGTTCAGAGCCTCTTTTGCAACCGTTGTTCCCACGCCCTGGAGATGCGACACAACCTGATGTTCAGCAAGGTTGAATCGGGCACGCGTAACCCCGAGGGGTTTGAGCAAGACTATGAGCCGTGGCTCTTGATGGTGGATCTTGTGGGCGTAACTAGGGATGGCAGTTACGAGATTGTCTACTTGGCTTGCGGCTGTGACTATAAGAAATGCCAGGAGCCCAAACACAAATGCGAACCCTAACAAGTAAGCAAACAGGATGGCAACGGGTCGGGGAAGCCACCGTGAGAGAAGCGAGACGACTGGTGTGAGCGCGAAGGCAATGATCCCAGCGAAGACAAGAGTTAGGATCGTCCTGACAATGTGGCCAAGCAGCCAGCCAACGACGATCGCTACCGCCAGCCAGGCCAATACGGCAACGGCTATGTATGCGGCCTCTCGCCACCGCCGCAGTGTCAGCCCTTCGTCCAATTCGGCTCTCCTTGCGGCCTCAGCTGGCGCCGGCTCGAGGCTGTGCCAAGCAACGCTCCAGTCGGGACGACCATCGGGCGCAAAGGCTGTGCCATACGCACCCTTCGTCCCGGTTGGAGCTGTGTGGCTGCCAGTTACACCCCGGTGGCATACGATGTGCGCATCGGACGCCATGAACGTTGGCACTACTCATTTTGAGGCTGTAGAAGGGTGAACGTCGTCCAATGCCGTCGCCTACCATCGCTTCGGGCACCGATCCTAGTTGTAGCTTTCGCTGGCTGGAGCGATGCAGCTGAGGGAGCAACAATGGCAGTACAAACGATGGAACAGGTGTGGGAATCTCGATCGTTTGCATCGATCGACCCGGAGGATTTCTACAACTTCACGGAAGTACGTCCTAGGGTCTATTTCACAAAGACCATGACACGAGCCATCGAATGGCCCGTCGGCACTTTCAGCTTCCATCGAAGAGCCAAAGGCGAACACGACTTCGTCTTCTTTCGGGCGATGGAGCCGCAACTTCGATGGCGAACTTATGTAGAAGGAATCATATCCTTCTGCCTCCGCCTTGGAGTGTCACAGCTAGTGATGCTGGGAGCTCTGTTGGCCGATGTTCCGCACACTTTTCCGGTCCAATTGAGTGGCTTTGGTACAGGGAAGGACTTGGCCAGAAGTTGACGGCCGCCGGGATAGGGATGTCCAAGTACGAAGGGCCAACAGGAGTAATGGGTGTTCTTTATGACGTCGCAGCTCGAGAGAAGATTCCGACTTTGAGCTTATGGGCGACTGCCCCGCACTACATTGCCTCAGCAACAAATCCAAAGGTAGCGCTTGGACTTTTAGATGGATTGGAACGAACCCTTGGATGGCAGCTCGATTTGAGTGTCCTTCGCGACGAAGTAAGGGAGTTCGAGCTGGAAGTGAATGCCATCATCCAAGCGAATCCCGACGCGGCGGCCTATGTGACAAGGCTGGAAGAAGCGAGTCGAGAAGGAAGTCGTGACGTTGACTCGCCTCCACCCACCGACGCTCTTGTGTCCGAATTGGAAGCCTACTTGAGACGGCGCCGCGGGGAGTCTAACTCAGAGGACGCCAAATCCATAAGCTCTGCGGCCGTTAAGTGCCAGCTCTGACTGGTCGGAACGGCAGCCAACTTCACTTCAACATGACCGAGCGAGGCGCATTTGCCAGGGGTTAGACTGCGGTGAAGGATCGCTCGATTTACCGTTTTCCGGAGTCGAACTCGTCGCAAAGCGGGTGAAATTCCATATTGCCGCCCAGCCTGGAGGCCCTCAGATGAAGTTATGGCACGTGGTAATCGGAGTAGTTGTCGCGATCGTAGCGATCTGGCTTGTGCTCAAGCTTGTCGGACTGCTCGTGAGTTTAGTGGCGACGCTCATTAGTGCTGTGGTAATCATCGCGGCGATTGCCTGCGTTCTCTACCTAGCGTTTCGCGTCATGCGACCGTCCGCATCCGGCCCATCTACATAAATACCTTAACTCGGTCCAGTCTCGAATCCGAGTCTCCGCTCGCGCAGGCTGACATACCCATGATGCTGATCTCCAATAACCAAGTGATCTAGCACTTCAATTTCGAGTAGCTTGCCAGCCTGAACAAGGTCTCTCGTGACTCGTATGTCATCAGGAGATGGGTTAGGGTCTCCGCTGGGATGATTGTGCGCGACGATGATGGCAGCCGCATTCTCTCTAATCGCGTCTCTGAAAACTTCGGCTGGCCGCACAATTGAACTGTTGAGACTTCCTTCGTAGACCTTACGCGTCCCCATGATGTGGTTTCGCGTAGACAAGAGCATCACGTGGAGCTGCTCCTGATCTAGGCCACGCAGCTTGACCTGAAGATATGCCGCGGCATCTTGTGAGGAACGTACCTGACTTCGTTCGCCGGCATCGGAGAGCAAGACCCTGCGACCCAGCTCTAGCGCCGCCAGTACGGTCGTGGCTTTCGCAAGCCCAAGGCCATGCGATCGCATGAGCTCACGAACAGTTAGTTTGCTGAGTCCGCCCAGGCCGCCGTGGGAGGCTAATACAAGCCAAAGATAAGCTCACTACGTCGAGTCCAGGAACACCTATTCGCATGAGAATAGCCAGCAGCTCCGCGTCTGAGAGTTGCGAAGCACCCAGCTGCGTCAGCTTTTCGCGAGGGCGCTCCCCTTCAGGCCAGTTCCTAATCGGAACGAGATATGTCTCGCCCGTCCCGCTACTGATCTGACCCGACCGCTACGGGATACTTTCGGTCGGTTGCACAGTAAGGACACACCGTCCAGTCCAATTCAATCAACCGCTCGCAAGCCAGGCATTGAGCTTTTAGCTTTGTTAGACAGTTGGGACACACGACGTAGTCCGATTCCACCCGCAGCCGACAGTTTGGGCAAACCGGCCGCTCTTCGATCTCCTGCAGGAGGGCTTCCTCTTCCAAAGAACGCAGATATGCATCCATAAGCGTCTCCTTGGGGCGGAGGATCAGGTAAATTATCCATCCACAAAGCGGAACAGCCGCCAGCAGGACCGAGAAAATCCACACGACGGCGTCTCGAGATCGGCCCTTGATATCGCTGAACGTCCAATAGATCAGGGCAAGCCATAGCCCGCAGCCAAATGCAGCGAGCAACGCCACAACGATAGGCGCTACTGATTTCAGCAAGAAGGACCTCCACCGAACCACGCCAGCGTTTCCGACGCTAGGATATGGTATCCCAAACCATCATCTATGTCAAAGGTACAACGTTACAGCCCCACTCGGTATCCCACTTAAGATGTGGCTTAGAGCAGGGACGGCCGCTGTGCTTCGAGAGCAACGTTCCGCTTACCAAGATGGCACCACTATTTGGAATTCCCTCGCGATCAATCCATCTTTGCTGGGCGCCGGGAACATTCCCCAGAATGGCCCGCTGGTCGTATGTTGCAACCATTACAACGGTGAGTCCGTGTGGGTTGGTTTACCCGCTGCTTTGCTCGCACACATTCTTGGAACTCTTCGGCCCGAGGCCGCAGTGCGAGGAGTCGGCGTGGCGTCCTACGAGAATCTTCGCATCCTGTTCTGTGCCTATACCCTCTGCCGTAACGGAACTTGCCTTCGCTCGCTTCTATGAAGTGTACGGAATCATTCAAATGCCGAATTCAGCAAAGGGCCCTCAACAACGGGCTATGGGTGTGCGGCGCATCATTCGGGCCCTTAAAGGCGGTGCCACCGTCATACTGTTCCCGGAAGGCCGGAACGAAGAGGCTTTCCAAATGCGGCCCATCCAACCTGGTGTTGGAGGCCTCCTTCGTCTTGCCCGGCGTTCGGTGCTCAGGTTATCCCCTCCGCTATCTTTCGCCACGGACGCGACGAGCAGTTTGTGACTTGTTTCGGGTCTCCGTTCGCCTGGGACTTCGAGAGAACGGCTCTCAACGATATCGAAGAATCCGTCGGCCAGGGCATAGCAGGTATGCTTCCGGCCGATCTACGGGGCCACTACAAAGCAACGCAAGAGCGGGGCGTCGACGTCTGAACCACCCGAATACACAACGCCCTTCATGACGCAAGTAATCGCATGGACTCGGCTTTAGCCGCTATCACAGCCTCCCGCGTTCTCGTCGTAGCCGTTTCCAGCTGTTCTGGAGATGGCCGGCTTCCGTAGGTTTCATGCAAGTCGAACGGAGGTTGGAACGTGACGGCAAGGTCGGCAGGAATATGTAGGCAGGGCTGCGCCTGGAGGAAGTAAGCCCTCCGTACCGGCGAGCCCCACAGCAACAATCGGAATCCGAAGGCGAATGGCTATTTTGATGAGTGTCGGATTGAAATGGCCGATTGTTCCGGTCCGGCTCCGGCTCCCCTCGGGAAAGACTGAGAGAATGCGGCCCTCTTTTAGGGCCTCTATCGACGTCCGTAAGGCTCCCACGTCAGCCTCGCCTCGTTCGACCGGATAAGACCCGAGGTTTCTCAATAGCCAGCTGAGTCCCGGATAGCGAAACAACTCCGCCTTCCCCGGAATAGCCATCGGCCGAGGGACAATGTAGCCAATCAGAAATGGGTCGACGTTACTCTCGTGGTTGCTCATTAAAATCGCGGCGCCCGTTGCCGGGACTTGTTCGAGGCCGCTGATCCGTAGCTTCACCAATCCGGTGAGGAGAGCAAGGCTGATCATGGAGTGCATTGTTTGATGCACCATCGCTCTTTGTTTGTCGTTCCATTCCACGCCGGAATAGCTCGGTCTCGCAACCGAGATCACTCGATTCATTTTGAGGTCACCAAGGAATTTTCAAAGGTTTAAGTTCAGGAAGAGGAGCCCTTACATGCTTGTAACCAGTGACAAGGACCGACTACTCTTTATTCCCGGGCCAGTTCCGGTCCATCGGAGCATCCTGGCAGCGATAGCTTCCCCAACAATGTCCCACACATCTTCCGAGTTTGCCAGCATCATGAAAGAGTCAATCGCAGGGATTGGCTGTCTTGTGGAGAACGACTCCGGTTACACGTTTATCTTTTCGGGGTCCGGAACGCTCGCCCAAGAGGCTGCGATCGTAAATTTTGTCAGCCGCGGAGAACGTCTGCTTGTCGTTTCCAACGGCTTCTTTGGGGATAGGATGTCGGAGATTGGGCTGGCCTTCGGCATCGACGTGAAAGTATTGCGAGCAGAGTGGGGGCAATCGATAACCCCGGAGGAACTTGATAACGAACTAGCAGCGCAGGATGCCCACGTCGTTGCCGTTACCCATGTCGAGACCTCCACAGGCACGATGGCGCCCCTTGAGAGCCTCTTGAACGTCATACACCGGCACAAAGCGCTAGCGATCGTGGATGGGGTGTGCGCTCTCGGAGCCGTACCAGAACCTATGACGAGTCTAGGTATCGATGTTCTGATTAGCGGTTCTCAGAAGGCAATCGGGATGCCTCCCGGATTAAGTATCGTGTCCTCAAGCAAGCGAGCCTGGGAAAAACGAGAGACGAATACGGCTTCACCCAGCTATTACGCTGATCTACGACGATGGCGCCCTGTCATGGAAAATCCCGAGAAGTACTTCTCCACCCACTCGGTGAATTTAATCTACGGCCTCCATCAAGCTATTTCTCTGCTCTTCGAGGAGGGGCTTGAGCGGCGATTCCGTCGCCACCTCGAGCTTGCCAGCCTATTCCGGGCCGGGCTCGTCGGATTGGGTTTTCAGCTCTTCACCAATCCCAATTACCTTGCGCCGACTCTCACAGTGGCCCGCACTCCGGAAGGCGTGCCAGCCAGCGAGCCTGCGAAGCGGCCTTCGAGACATAGGAGTCGTGGTTGCGGGAGGAATCCAAGATACTGAGGATCGCCTCGTACGTTTTGGACACATGGGTAACATTACCGGTGCGGAGATTGCAACGTGCCTTCAGGCTTGCGAGGAGTCGCTTGCTCCCTCCAAGAGCACGTAGAGCAAACATCGGTAAGATTTGAAGACGCTATAATCCTCGGGAGGTGCACATGGAGAACGAAGGATTCACGCTCTGGTTTACCGGTCTTTCTGGTGCTGGAAAGTCGACTCTGGCGAATATAGTTGCCGAGAGACTCCGGGGGATGGGAAGACGAGTCGAATTGCTCGATGGAGATGAAGTACGTCAGAATCTGACGAAGGACCTCGGTTTTTCCAAAGCGGACAGAGACACGAATATAACTCGCATTACCTACGTGGCCAAACTTCTAGCGCGTAATGGAGTTATTGCGATCACGGCAGCGATTTCACCATATAAGGAAGCTCGCGATCGGGCTCGGTCCGAGATGGAAAACTTCGTTGAAGTGTACGTGGAGTGTCCGGTGGATGTCTGCGCCGAACGAGATGTGAAGGGCCTTTATGCAAAGGCGATGCGGGGAGAGATTCCAAACTTTACCGGCGTTTCAGACCCCTACGAGGCACCCGAAAATCCGGAGATCCTCATTCGAAGTAATCAGCAGACACCGGAAGAAAGCGCTGCTGAGATCCTTGACAAGCTCGCTGACCTGGGCTATCTCAAGCCGGTAGCAGCGGGGACAGACTGATCAACTATCCTGCAGCGTGACATCGCGCTAGAGGGGATGCCGAGGATCCACCTGCCGGAACGCACTAAACGGGATGAAGGGGTCAAGCGAGGGGGTCGACTTCACGACGGGAAGCGGCTGAGGATCGATCTTCCCCTCAACCCCGAGCCTCAGCTGCTGATCTTGGCTCATTAAAAAGTCCCGAGAGTACCCTAAGGTCGCTCGGCCATCCGGGAGCCGGAGTCTCACTCCTGCCACAGTTGCAACATGGACGCCCACCACGCTTAGATTCTCCCCGGGCTGTCTAGGGATGGTGAGCTGATAGCGCCGATATTTGCTCCATGTAAACACGTTCGCAGGGATGTGGTAGCGGAATACAACGGTTAGTGTCTGACCCTCCCGGAGAATAAAGTATCCCGAGAACGCCGTCATGCCGTATGCAGGCTGTCCCACTGATGGAGTGAATCTCTTAAGGGAGGAGGAAACACTGTCGAGTGTTGCTCCTGCAGGTACGAAGACTCGAAGTGCATCTTCGTAGTCGTGCTTGTCTCCCTTCTGCCCATAGTCAGGTCCCTGGCCTTCAAGGTTAGCGGGCGAGGGATTCAAGTGGAAGTGCAGGGTCAATACCGAGTCCTGCCACATATCGGGTAAGATCTCGGTGTTGTACGTCGCGGATTCCTGGACGTAGGGATTGATCTTGTTATAGGACCGGTTATCGTCGACAACGTACAGAAAATCACCTGGTGGAGCGACCAGCCGTCCAGAGTCGCCCGATGCTGTGACCGCCTTCTGCACAGACGGGTCACGATCGTAGAAGAGGAGATCGTGACGCTGCACCAGCAATGACACGGCTGAATGCTAACTCCGACCACTTGCTTTGCGGAAGGGATTGCACCTTTCGCAGCATAGCCGCCAATTCGAATCCAAGAAACTGCTTTCTAACCGTATCGTGGTTGCCTTGTGTTGAGGGCCCGTTGTAGGTACTCGTCGGGGCTGCAAACGTTTGAGCGACGGCTTTCGCATTCTGCGCGGTGACCGTTACGTGATATTGAGGGATGTAAAGCGGACCAAGCTTCTGCAGCAAGTCGCTAACCCCACCATCGACGAAATCCACAACTCCGTTCGCCCAAAGCCTCGTATCCTCCCCGAAAAACCAGCGCTCTAGCCGGGCACTTGTCGGATAGTCAGGCGAGAAATTCGAGTCTCGGAAGAGCCAATCCGATTCGTTAGTGAGCTCGGCTTCGGGAACCGGAAGGTGCGGAAACGAGATCTCGTGGTTTAAGGAGGCTCCCGTAAAGTGTTCCCCTATATACCCCTTGCGCACCGTGAGCAAGTCCGCAGCACCCATGAAACCGCCGGTTGGCCGAATCTCTGCTGAGTTCTCCAATGCAATCAGATAGCGCCGAGGACCATGATTACCCAGTAAGGTTGGAGCCATCGAAAGCCACATGGAGGCGGTCTTCAGTCTCGGGAGTTCGAGTCTGAGTCGAGCAAGTGCATGATTCAGAGACGGATTATTGGTCGAGGCGGGTAGTCCTCGAAGGGCTGCCAGACCCTCATTAGCTGCTTGCTCAGCATGCACAAAGGAAGCGTGACCCCGAGCCAGAGCTGGTTCTAGTCGAGCAAGCAGGGGGCGAGTGTGATGGACTCTCTGCACGGCCGGCCAGATACTTTTTGCTCCATCCACCATGTCGAGAGCACTGCTGGTCGCGTAGTAGGCGGAAGACGAGGCGGCCGCCGCGGACTCGAGTTGTGATCCAACTCCCGGCACCCATCCAGTTCGTCCCAAGACAGGCGACCAAAGGGATAGGTCGTTACGAGCCGAACCAAACTCTGCTCGAGCAGCTCGGAGCTTCTTGACCGCTGACTGTCGATAGGCAAGGTTCCGCAGATTCCCTGGCGATCGGATCGAGTCGATGGCCCCTCTAAGATCTGTCGAGCCGGCTACGAGATGTTCTCTTGCCCAATAAAGCTGTATCGCACCTACCCCGAGACCAATCAGGAGCAGGCAAGACGCGATCAATATCACGCCCCGGACAGTGGCCGACCTGTCTCCCGCCCGCGAACGCGTCGTCGCGGCACGTCTGAAGCTGGTGTCTGCATAGGTGGTGGATCTCATAGTTACTGAGGACCGGAATATCGCGTCATTATAGGGGGATTGCTGGGCAGCAATGCCTTCTTCAAGCTTCCCAACTGCCACTTAGGCAGTGAAGCCGTGGTTGTTGAGAGTTGAACGTAGAACACCCAGAAGACTACACTGAAGTACCGGCGCGGGGTAGAGCAGTGGCAGCTCGTCGGGCTCATAACCCGGAGGTCGTAGGTTCGAATCCTACCCCCGCTACCAAACCTTCTGGCGAAGCTGCGATAGCAGTCCCACTGGCAGGTGCTCTTTTGTGATGAGAGCCAACACAGCGGGACGTTATAATTCCCCGGATTGTCGCCTTCGGATTAGGTCCTGGGCTCGCCTGAGGTCTTCTGCGATATCACGGGACTGGCGCTGTAATTCGTCGACCACGGTCCCTTCGTCATCCTCCAGAAGGTCCAGCACGCGAGAGGCTACGTCTACGAGACGGGCTCTAAGTTGAGCTTTCGACTGCATTCCACGCTCAAGCTCGTGGACAACGCCGCGAACAAGCTCGCACGCGACGTCTAGGTTGGGGACATGATCCCTTCCGCGCATTACATCCATTATGGACATTCTGCGCGGACCGGCTGTGCGTAGCAGCCCGTAATGCCAGCCTCTCTACCCTGCCACTAGACCACGGTGCCCGCGATCTAGCTACTTACGAATGGGACAGCTAGACGGCGTCGGGTGTCAACTGGGGATGAGCCACTCGAGACTGCAAGGAGAAACCTGAGGAGCTGCGCTCCCGCCTCTCCAGAGTCTTTCCGTAAATCTCGATCTCGCCCGGCTTAAGAGTAAGAAAGACCAGACCACCAATTACCCCTGATATGGTGACCATTGGCAGCGCAACGAGCTGATTCATCCCCAACTCCTGCCTGATCACGAAGTGATCGCGTCGAACAAGGATCACCCTGCCGACTACCTGGTCATGGGCATCGACAACGTGCATCCCAAAGTGGATGGGCTTGGCCCCGCCCCGCCGGACGCTAACTCCCAACTCTGATCCCCCGCCGAATCTGACCTTAGCTTACGACTTCTAAGGGCTGATGTCAAGGACAAGACTCTGGTTTATCTTTGCAGAAGCTATCGCCCGCAGCATTCACGCTTAATTCATGTTCACAAGGGAGAATAGTGATAGAGATCACATATATGCGCACAGATGAACTTGTCGGTGCCTAGAAGCTGACTTACGGAGTTGGTGTCCAACATGGTGGCAGCTGTTCCGGTCGGAGTTGCGAGTCAAGTGGAGGCTGTGTGGCCTCATTCGGTCGATGCGTCCTTCATCGAACGACTTAGAAAGCAAGATACCGTCGCGTTCTCCGATGTCTATGAGCGATACAAGACACAGATTTATAACTATCTGTATCGGCTTGGGGGAAGCGCCGAGCTCGCCGATGATCTCACTCACGACACGTTTCTCAGTGCCTATGAAGCTCTCCCCAAGCTCCGCGACGATTCTGCGCTCTCGGCATGGCTGTATCGTATTGCCTCAAATCGCTTCCGCGATTTATTGAGACGGAAGAGAGTTATTGACTGGCTCAGCTTGGGCGACCGAAAGGACGCAGAGCAGGCTTTGTCAGTCGGGTTTCAAGAGAACCGAATACCCGATCAAGAACTGGTAAGGACCGCACTCGCTCAACTCAAGCCCGATTACGCAATATGCCTGATGCTCCGCCTGGCGGAAGGATTCAGCACGGAGGAGACTGCAGCAATCCTAAAGACGTCTCCAGAAGCTATCCGAATGCGGCTGTCTCGGGCTCGACGCATGTTTAAGATTGCGTATGCAGCTGCTGAAACGGGTGAGCTGGCAGTCCTCTGATCTTTTCTTAGGTCGTAGCGCCGCCTCGCCTCCTCGTCTCGCAAAGACTACGACAACAAGTTGAGGCCGGGTCAACCAGCGTATGTGAACGGCTCGAACAATGAGCCGCAGAGTGCCGCCCACCAAAGGCGTCACTCATCATTCCGCAACCTTGCCACGGTTGACATAGCATTTGGGCTCGTCGTCATTGCGGCCTTCCTTCTCCGCGTATGGCAAATCGGAGATCGCGCCATGCATCTCGATGAGTCTACGGTCGCCTGGTTTGGTTGGCAGCTGGCCACAGGTCATGGCTACGCCTACGACCCCGTGTATCACGGCCCCTTCCAGCATGAGGTTCTCGCACTGATATTTCTCTTGTTCCAGTCAAGTGAGACCAGTGCACGAATGATAGCGGTCGTTTTGGGAACGGGTATCGTCATCCTCCCTTGGTTCATCCGCGACTATCTGGGCAAAGTCAGCTCCCTTCTCTGCAGCTGCCTACTCGCCATTTCTCCATCTTTTCTGTACTTCGCACGGTTTGAACGTGACGATACGTACATGGAGTTTTTCACATTCTTGATGGTCGTGTTTGCCTTACGCTTTTTTCGCGATCGCCATCCAGCGCAACTATTTGGTTTTGCAGTCGCCCTTGCCCTTGCCTTTGCGACAAAAGAAAGCATCTACATTGTCGCTTTCATCTTTGGATCCTATGCCGTCTTGTGGATTGCCAGTTGCTGGATTCAAAGGGCGCCAATTGTTCAATCCATGTCCTCACGTTGGAACGGCCGGCTTCCGACGCCGATTCTGGCGGCGGCGGGTGTCGTCACAGTCCTCGGGCTTGTCTTGACCATCGCGACGGGTCTCTATCTCCCGGTTCCGTTAATCGTGGGCCTGATACTCTGCTCCGCGGTTCTCCTTTCCGGGTGTGAGAGGAGAGGCCACCAAGTCAGCAGTCTAATCTCGAGCTCCAAGCCCTACACATTAAGCGCAATCACCCTCGCTTGCGGAATCCTTGTCCTGATGTACTCAACATTCGGCACCAACCTAAACGGGCTTTGGGACTCGGCGCATCCTTTTCTCAACAGCGGTCACAGCTGTCCCTACCCGTTAGCCTTCCATCTCGACGCCTGTCGTAAGGACTTGGTCGGAGGCCTGTTCTACTGGCTCAGTCAGCACAAGGTGGCTCGGGGGGGACAGCCCTGGAACTACTACCTGCTGCTCTATGGGCTCTACGAGCAAATACCCATCATCTTCGGATCGATCGGAGTGATTGTAGTGCTCGTCAATCGAAGGTTATCGGAATCTGCGCGAAGCGTTCGTCTCTTCTTCGTGTACTGGGCAATCGCAGCATTAATCATTTACTCGTGGGCAGGCGAGAAGTTTCCGTGGCTCGGTATTCATCCTCTCCTACCCTTGACAGTCGTTGCAGCGATTGCTCTTGGCGACCTGGTGAAATCAAGGCCACGGGGAATCCTTCGTGGGAGTGGGTTGGGATTGGCTGCTCTGCTCGTTCTGGTGGAGGCGCACAACGCGTTCACGCTGAACTTCGTCGACGGGGCAAACCCCGTGGAGATGATGGTCTACGTCCAAAGCGCTCCCGACACGCCTCGAGTCTCTAACCAAATTGAATCGCTTTCCAACCAGATCCGGAATAGTCCTAACCTTCCGGTCACGATCGACGCGAACGAGTCGTGGCCGTTCGCCTGGTATTTGCGGAATATGCCAGATGTCGCCTATCCATCAGGGAATCTCGCCTTAAAGCCCCCCTACGTGAGTAACCCAATTTTGATCATTGACCAGGGCGACGCTCTCACCTATGGCATCCCGAGGCAGGTAGCCAGGGGCTATACCAAATCGCACCTTAGGCTTGACTGGTGGTTCCCCGAAAACTACAAGCTTTGGGACTGGCGAACTTTCTTTCAAACCCTTCTGCGACCATCCACGTGGCGTGCGTTCTTCGGGTGGGAGTTATTTCGAAAGCCATTCGGACCTCGTGACGGAACCTGGTATTACCTCTTTGTGAAGAAAGGATATTTTAGTCCGTACTGATGTCGAGCCATCATATTTCGCCTGAGATTGAGCGTTCCAAGTGACTTCATCTGAGGCTCTATTGGTAACCAGGTCGGCGCCAGAAGTGGAAAAGGCAGTGCCCTGTTGTCTAGCCACCACTCCGTTCCCTCAGACTCAGAAGCTCATCTGGTCGGCTCTGACATGGGAAGCGCTTGCATACCTTGGCGTCTGTTCTGCCGCCTTCCTGCTTCGCATGTGGGACCTGGGCGGTCGCGCGATGCACCACGACGAATCACTACACGCCACCTTCGCTTGGTACCTGTTCAAGGGGCAGGGATATTCCTACAACCCAGTCATGCATGGTCCATTGCAATTCTTCGTGATGGCACTCTTCTACGTTTTGTTCGGCGATAGTGCAACCACGGCTCGCCTCTTTGCGGCCCTATGTGGAAGTGGGCTCGTGATCCTACCGATCTTTCTACGCCAACCCATGGGGAAGCGGGGAGCGTTTATTGGGTCAATAGCCCTTGCAATCTCGCCTGCCTTCCTCTACTACTCCCGGTTCGCTCGTGACGACATCTATCTTGATTTCTTCTCGCTACTCATGGTTGTCTCTGCCTATCACTACGTTCGAGGCAAGCAATCGAGATATGCCTACATCCTGGCAGCAGCTGTCGGACTCGCCACAACCACGATGGAAGGGGCATACATAGCGCTCTTCATTTTCGGGACTTTCCTGGGGTTGGTGGCTCTTGCCGACTGGCTTGTACTCGATCACGAAGCAGGCGCGATCGTCTTCCTCAAATCGGTTCCAGGTCGCGACTGGATCAACGCGATTGCCCTCTTCGCGGGAGTTGTTGTCCTGCTCTACTCGTCTTTCTTCACGAATCCTTACGGCTTGTGGGACCCACGGTTTGGCCTTCTCAGCCCAAACCGCCAGGATATTTTTGGCGGTCTGATGTACTGGGTGTCCCAACATTCGGTGGCACGGGGAGGACAACCCTGGTATTACTACCTTCTCCTCTTTCCTCTTTACGAGCAATTCGCCGTTGTCTTCGGGATAGGAGGAGCAGTGTGGGCACTCGTGCGACGAGATCTGTTTACGACGTTTCTCCTCTACTGGGCGGTGTTAGCCCTCATCATCTACTCCTGGGCAGGCGAGAAAATGCCCTGGCTTTTCCTACATCCACTTCTGCCCGTGTTACTGCTAGCCGCCACCTTCGCCGGACGACTCTTGCAGTGCGCGAGTAGCACTTGGCAGCGAGTGCTGGTCACGGCTTTAGCCCTCGCTTTTCTTCTCGAAGTGCACTCTGCCCAGGCTCTTGCGTACGCGGATGCCGCAAACCCTACTGAAATGTTGATCTATGTTCAGACTTCGAATGACGTACCGATGGTGGCATCTGAGGCCAGTCACTTAGCGGTTCACATCGGCAAGAAGTTCACAAAACCGCTGATTTTAGTCGACGACGACGACTTGCAAGGCTGGCCTTTTGAGTGGTATTTCAGAAACTTACCAGCCGGCGATGTGTCATATGTTGATTCGTTTGCCGGCGCAAATGCTCCAATGTTGATCATGTTGGGCCCTCAGCACTCGCTGTACAACAGCAGCTTGGAGGGCCGCTACCTGGTATCTCGATATGTTTGGAATTGGTGGTTCCCCGAGGATTACAAGGGCCTTACATTCGACCAAGGCGCTTGCGGTTCCGCCTTCCGGGAGACCCCCTGCCCTCCGGGCCAGAAGGGGACAACCTTCCAGGTGACCGGTTCAAAAAACGTGCAGGCGTTCTCAGCCATAAATGTCTGGAGTTCGTTAGCGTCAGAATCGACCTGGCAACACCTCTGGAACTGGTTTGCTTATCGGACTCCATTCGGGCACCGGGGCACCAGGCTGCTCTACTTCTACGTTCGGAAAGATCTCGTCCACAGGGGATCAAGCGGGCAGACGCAGGTGTCAATGCCCGGCCACTATGCCCCGGTTCCTTTCCGAGAAGTGCGACGATTCGGTGGCGCCGTAGGCGGGGCTGCCGTGCTTCAAGATCCCCGAGGCATTGCGGTCACGCCAAATGGAGCCATCGACGTAGCGGATGCGGGGAGTCACCGCGTTTCCGTTTGGAGCCCAAAGGGTCAATTCATCCGGACCTTCGGACGCACTGGGCGCCATCCAGGCGAGTTTAATTCGAGTCTCTCACCTATGGATGTTGGTATAGGGACCCGAGACAGAGTGTACGTGGCTGATTGGTGGGGCGGACGAATTGAAGAATTCACGGCAGAGGGCAAAAGATTCCTCAGAAGCTGGGGGCACCCAGGTAACACAGGTAGATACGAATTCTTCGGACCAAGATCCCTAGCGATCGCTCCGGACGGTCGGATCTACGTTGCCGACACAGGAAACGAACAGGTTGCGGTCTTCTCGCCCTTGGGAAGGTTTCTTTTCAGATTCGGCATGCAAGGACGCAAGCCAGGGCAATTTGACGAACCATCTTCCGTGGCAGTGGGACACAATAATGACGTCTACGTTACAGACATGTGGAACCGGCGTATTCAGCGGTTCACTCTATCCGGCCGATTTCTCAATCAGTGGCATATCGCAGGATGGGCAACTGACTCTTATCAAGAGCCGTACCTGGCAGTCCTTCAAGACAATACGGTGGCTGTGACGGATCCACAGAACGATAGGATTCTCTTGTTCGGTGCCACGGGGAAATCTATCGGGCAGATTCAGGATCCCAACCTCATAACACCAACCGGACTGGCTGCAGCTGACCGAGACAGGCTCGTAGTGTCGGACCCGGGCGGCCATCAGGTGGCAATCATCCAACTCCTGGGTAAAGGGCACCTCGTCGGCACCCCACCGTAGCCAGTCGGCTTAACCGCTAACTAAGACCTCGTGATCTCTACAGAAGCGGAGCCACTCCTCCTCAACGTTTTGACGGAGATCGTCCAATGATCCATTGTTGACGATCGTTCGCAGGTTGGATCCTTCAAACTGCGGCTGCGCCCGAATGCGTGAAACGATTTCATTTGTTGTGTAGCCCCGTATCTCAGCCAGGCGTTTGAATTGTTGGTCGGAGCTACAGAGGACCACCCAGATCTCGTCGGTCATGCCATAGAGTGGGCTCTGCAATAACTTGATTGCCTCCACGACAACTACTCCGTTCTCGCCCACCGCTCGAAGATGCTCAAGACGACTACCGATCCAGGCCCTCACCGCCGGGTGCACCAAGCTTTCAAGAGTGGCAAGCCGGTCGGTGTCCGTAAAGACCAGTTCGCTAAGAAGTCTTCTGTCTACTGATCCTGACTGAGATATTACTTCAGGGCCAAAGGTTTGCTCGATTGATTTGGAAAGCGCCGTCTCAGCCGACATGAGCGAGTGGGTCACATCATCCGCGTTGATATGCTCTCGGGCACCCAATTCGACCGCTATTTGTGATGTCGTCGTCTTTCCGCACCCGATTGGTCCGGTTATTCCTAGAACCCGCAAGCTCGAGACGTCCTCTAAGTCTGCGCGAGCCATTGTTCAGTCAAAGTTTCAAGTTCTTTCTGAAGGCGCTCATACGCGTCGGTCAGCTCTTCGATTGACTTCGGTGTTCCGGATTGCGCTAGATTCGAGAGCCTTTGTGCCGTCTGGACAGCCTCAAGTTGGACCAAGTCTAAGCGACGTTCCCAGTCGCGATCGAGTGGGTGTGATGCAGTGACAGGAACCGGAGAGTCTTCAGTGTCGGAATAGGTCAAGGCGCGGGCGTGGCGGCCGGCAAGGAGGTCCGACCAGGATCCATCGAAGATCTGAAGCCGTGAGTTTTGAACTGTCCAGGTCTCAGTTGCGATTGCCTCTATGAGAAAGCGGTCGTGGGAGATGACGAGGAGGGTGCCATTAAACGACCTGATGGCATCCTCGAGCGCCTCCCTCGACGGAATGTCCAGATGATTAGTCGGCTCGTCCAAAAGGAGCACGTTGGGCTGCGAATAGAGCAGGCATGCCAAGGCTAACCGGCTCTGTTCGCCGCCGGATAACTCTTGCACCTGCTTGAGAACTTCCGCCCTTTGAAAAAGAAAACGCGCCAGATAATCTCGGGCAGCATCTTCACCAACGCCACACCGGTCCTGCAACGTCTCGAGTACTGTCTTCCCGCGATCGAGCTCTCCGGTCGACGATTGGGCGTAGTATCCGATCTCGGTGTTTGGAGCCCAACGTAGCGAGCCTCCCATTGCCGGAATCTGTCCGATGAGAGTCCTGGCCAATGTGGTCTTGCCCGAGCCGTTAGGTCCAACCAAGGCGACTCGGCTACCCCGAAGTATCGTTAGTTCGTCTGGGCAGCGTACCAGGACGCGATCGCCGTACCCGGCCTTCAGACCTTGAATCTGGAGCGCGACGTCACCCGTACGGGTAGGCCGCTTAAGGTTCATCTTTAAGCGACGTTCATCTCGAGGCTCCTCCAGTCGCTCTAGCCGGTCCAGCCGCTTCTGCCGTCCTCTGGCCTCCTTGTATCTTTGGCCAGCTCCGTACTTTTGAATGAATTCCTCCGTTTTCCGAATCTGCTCTTGCTGCTTGAGGAATTCCTTCTCAGCACGGGCTCGCGCCGCCTGCCGTAACTCAAGAAACTTCGAGTATGGGGCCCCGTAGTCATGAATCTTTCCAAAGGCAAGCTCGAGAGTCCGATTCGTCACTCGGTCCAGGAAGTAACGGTCATGCGCAATTACGATGAATGCCCTCTGCAATGACCTGAGATACGTCTCCAGCCATTCGATGGCCGGAATGTCGAGATGGTTTGTCGGTTCATCCAACAAGACAAGGTCGGAATCGGTCAGTAAAGCTCGAGCGAGGTTGGCTCTTGTTCGCTGCCCCCCCGACAGATGCGCAACCGGGCTTTGCCACAGGTCGCGGTGGAGATCCAAGCCCTCCAAAACCCGCTCAATTTGCGACTCGTGGTCGTAGTCTCCATGTTCCGCAACACCGCTCACCTGTCGGTACTCAGCCACATCCTTTGCGGAAGCATGATCCCCCGACATGAGTGCCTCCAACTCCCGCATTCGGCGTTGGGCCCTTAACCTGGACGAGAATATGTCCAGCATCGCGTCCCAGAGCGTTTGCCCGGTTGGAAACTCTGCCTCCTGGGCGACATAGGTAACGATTGCGTTCTGAGCGAGAGAAACCTGACCGGAATCCGACTCGAGCAATCCAGCAATGATCTTCAAAAGGGTTGATTTACCGGTGCCATTTGACCCGACCAGAGCAACGTGTTCGCCTTTCTCCAAAGAGAACGAGACGCCGTTAAGCACCGACAGGGCGCCGTACAGCTTTGTTACAACCGAAACGTTCAAAAGTGGCATGCACAGTCCATGAAAGAAAGAACCTCGATCTTGGGCGTCCTAAGGAAAGACATCTTCAATGCTTGCTAGTAAAGGTGTGCGCGCTGTTGTCCTAATTCCCGGTGACCGACCAAAGGCTATGTCTGACACCGAGGGCAATAGTGCGTTCCTCGACCATTGAGGACGATTTTTTTGATCCGCCCCTGGCACTTAGGACACTGCTCACCCGTCCGGCCAAAAACCCGTAGCGACGGCAGATTAAGTCCTGGATCTCCTTCGATATCCCGATAGGATGTGAACGTCGTGCCACGGTTCTGAATTCCCTGGGTCAGTGCATCTCGAATCGCTTCAAGCAGGCGCCCCATTCTTGCGCGGCTAACCGTGTTTACGCGTCGTGTTGGACGAATGCCAGCCATGAAAAGGGCCTCATCAGCATAGATGTTCCCAACTCCCGCAAGTATTTTTTGGTTAAGCAAAAGCGTCTTGACCGATCCTGAGCGATTCACAAATAACCCCATGAAGCGGTCCGTGTCCAGCGCTTCATCAAAAGGCTCAGGGCCGAGCTTTAACCAGGGCGCCGTTGCGCTGTCGGATCTCGTAACGGCGAAGAGTCGTCCAAACTTCCGTGCATCGTCGAAACGAAGCTGGGTACCGTCATCCAACTGGAACAGAGCGCGGACATGCTTCTCCATTGGAGTGTCGGTTGACCGGTGAAGCAATGATCCGCTCATTCCGCGATGAATGCCCAGCTGAACGCCAAAATCAAGCTCGAGAATCGCGTATTTCCCTCTACGTGTCACCGACTCAACTCGACGGCCTCTTAATCTCGAGGGAAACTCCTCAGCGGAGGGATAGCTTATGATTCGATCCCAATAGGTAAGGCAATCACTTATCCGCCGGCCGATGACTCGAGACCGCAAGTCTCGAACCATCGTTTCTACCTCTGGTAATTCAGGCATCGGTCCTCAACAAATCCATTGTCCCCTGAAAAATCACCCAGGTGTGTCGTCGTTTCTAGTACGTTCGGGGCATGATTCAACGAGAACAAGAGTGATAACGTGTCCATGGACACGCCGAAACCTTAGTATCTCCATGCTCCTCCTTCTCCCTCCGCTCCAGACTCAGGTAATGGAGTGGTCACGAAGGGCCATCCTTTGCGGATGGCCCTTCTTATTATTTGATGAGGGAGACTTTTCATAACACGGTTTTTTTCATGGCCTCGAGCTCGACTTTGAACGTGTCGCCACCTGAGCTTGAACAACCCAACGGCCCTACGCCACTCGAGTCTTCTCGCGTGCTCATGGACCTCAACCAACGGATCCGTGAGTGCAAGCTCTGTGAGCACGCCGGCTACATCCCGGAAGCTCGGCCGGTGGTGGCGGATGGTGGGCGTCACAGTGGAGTAGTCCTGATCGGACAAGCGCCCGGGATCGTCGAGTTCGAAAACTTGACACCCTTCGGCGGCAGGGCAGGACGCACACTCTTCCGATGGTTATCCAGCATCGGGATTGAAGAGGCTGAGTTCAGAGCAAATGTCTACATGGGTGCGGTGACCCGGTGTTTCCCAGGTCGGCGACCTGGCATGGGTGGAGATAGGAGACCATCAAACAAGGAGATTGCTTCTTGTCGGCCCTGGCTTGAATCCGTACTCCAGCTCCTGCAGCCAAAGGCACTCCTCTTATTGGGAACGCTCGCAATTGAGCCCTATCTGCCTGGTCAGCCACTGGACACACTCGTCGGGAAGCGGTTTGTGTCGGAGGGTGCGATTCTTGTCCCACTACCGCATCCTTCTGGTGCCTCAAGATGGCTCAATGCCCCCAATCATCGGCATCTCCTTGACCAAGCGCTACTTGAAGTCCAAGAGGTTTGGAGCTCTTATGGCCTAGGGGCGGCATCAACTTGTGATTGATAGCATGGACCAAATAGGATAGCGACAGTCACGAGGTTAGGATCTATGACGAATTTCGACGATGAAGCACCTAGAGCGAGCTCCTACGTGGATTCGACGACAGAGGATGTGGACAGAAACCGTGGCACGTCTTGTGGGCTTATCGGGCGCGTCTTCTTAGCCGGCGTAGGAATCGCATCTGTAGCTACCGAAGTATCTGAAGACGTGTTCAACGAGTTAGTTAGCAGAGGAGAGCAAACGCGAGACGAAGCGCGGGAGGAGATGCGGGCCCGTCGCGAACGTGGAGCTAAAAGGGGGACCGAGGCGGCGAGTTTTGTGCGCTCCCGAATGGACGACGTCTTGAACCGAATCAACTTGCCTTCAAAGGGCGACGTCGACTCCATCAACGCGAAGCTCAACATACTCACTCGGAAGATTGACCAAGTGCAAGCGAGCCAGGTGGACTTCGTTGCCGAGCCGTCGACCGGGGAGGGAACTCATTCTCCAGAGGTTGGCCCACCACCTGTATAGAGGACCAAAACGCGTAGGCAGGCGCGCCCCTGAAACGCTCCGTGTACCGTGAGTGAGCGTCTCTGGTTGCAGCCTCGTGCCGCGCTCAAGGAGCTACTGAGAAGCTTCGAACGTCAGGAAGCGGCTACTCATTTGGCTGAGGCTGCCCTCGAGCCCCTGCTACGCTACGATGCCGAGCATGGAAGCGATCTAATTCAGACTCTGAAAGTCTACTTCGCATTAAATACGAATGCGGCCCAGGCGGCAAACAAACTCTTTCTTCACCGGAATGGGCTCCTCTACCGGCTATCAAGGGTGGAAACGCTGCTTGGGTATTCGGTCAATGACTCGGCAAACCGATTGGCTTTAGAGCTCGCACTTCACATACTCAATCAAGAAGACGACTGAACTAGAAGTTGGCGATCCACTCGGTCGTCGTCTACGCCACATTCCTGTAAGCATGCCGCCGCATTCAGAACGGGCAGAGCCTCTTCAACTGTCAAAGAGAATCGTCGGCTCTAAGTAACGGCGAGGGTGTGACCTGCTTAGATGATCTCCAAGCAGATCGTTGGCCATTGCGGTTGAGGTGCGCTCTGAAAGCAGCTCCAAAGCTAGATTAACCCTCAAGGCGCGGCCACACAGCAGGACGTGTCGCGTGATCCCGGACGGAATAGGAGTTTCACGGACGGCAAGATTAGCGACCTGTTGTCGTGAAAACCTCGGGAACGTCACGAGAACGAACTCCTTTTCCCTTAGGCTCAGCTCCAGCAGTTTTTCCGCTATCGGCTCGTCATCGCGGGACTCTCTCTCCATCCTGTCTTCGTAAATGGTTACGATGTCACGAAGAAGTTTCGCTCTGCTGGCACTTTGACGATCTCGGACTAAAACCCAGTTATCGAGCTGGTTGTGAATGGCGGCCAAGACACCACTCTGTTCCAATGCCGCATCTGCCTGATCCCCTGGGATTGGACGAACATCAACTCCTTCAACTTGCTCGATGTGCTCCATCAGCGCTGAAATCGGCATACGGACAAGATGTGCCCAGCTTCGAAGATGCACGCAATGACGATCGTTATAGTTAACGATCTGGACCATTAACTTCTTGTAGCCCGCCTCCAGCAAAGCCGCACGCCGGTTCGTGCCGTCCAACAAAACGAAACCTTCGATGCCGTCGAGGGCGCCAACTATAAGCGGATCCCGCAGAACTAAATCATCTTGGAATCTTGCCAAGAGACGCGATACACGCTTCGGATCCGGCACTTCATGAGGGTGAACTTGGGCCGCGTCAACAATGGCTAGTCGGGCGCCAATCGAGTCAATCGTCATTTACCGACCACTCTACACCCTTTAGGCAAGCCTACACATATAACCGACGCCCGGCACAGTCAGAATGAGCTCTGGACGGCTAGGGTTATCCTCGACTTTTTCCCGAAGATGCCGAACGTGTGCCTTTAGCGACCCTGTCTCTCCTTTCGCATCATTTCCCCATACGCGGTCGATGATGGAATCGGAGCGAACGACCGTGTTGCGATTCGCGAGCAGAACGTGCATCAATCTAAATTCTGTTGGGGTCAACCTTGTACGTTTCCCTCTCCGGATGAACTCTTGCGACTGAGGATCCAACTTCAGATCTCCATGGATCAGCTCTTCTGAAGCCAAAGATTGGACACCGGCTGCAGAACTCCGGCGCAGCACGGCGGCAATTCGAGCTAGCAGGAGCTGAGGACTGAATGGCTTCGTCACATAGTCGTCGGCTCCAACTTCGAATCCCTGGGCCATATCCTCCTCGCCGGTCCTGGCGGTGAGCATGATCACCGGAGTATTAAACTCGCGCCTTGCCATACGGCAGATCTCAAAACCGTCACACTCCGGAATATTGGCATCGAGGACAACAAGATCCGGATTGGTTCTTCGCCAGGCATCAAGAGCTGCGTTGCCGTCGAATACCTTTGTTACATCAAATCCTTTTAGATTCAGAGCAAAAGCCAGCAGTTCCAGGTGGTTCTTGTCATCATCGACGATTAGGATTTTATTCATCGTTTAAAGGGCTCACCTTTGGAAGCGTAAACCAGAATTCACTCCCGGCACCTGGTGCGCTATTTACACCCACATCCCCTCCATGAAGATGGATCACCGACTTTACGATCGTTAGACCAAGTCCCGAGCCAACGACTGAGGTGACTCGATTACTTTCTGACCGGTAGAACCGCTCAAAAATCTGCTCCTGCTCAGCTCCAGGAATCCCAATACCTTCATCGAGCACTGACACACGGACCTCATCGTCAATACTTTTCGCACAAACCCGGATAAGAGTATCGGCTCCCGAATACTTCGAAGCGTTGGTTAACAGATTTATTAGGACCTGCACCAGATGCCGAGCATCACCGAGAACTTCCGGCAATTCTTCCGGCACATCGAGCTCGATGCGCTGGTGCTTACTTTCCAAGAATGGTTCGACTTGTATCAGTGCCTCACTCATCAACTCGTCCACGCTCACCGGTACCGAATGAATATGCAGAGTTCCAGACTGGAGAGTCGTTGCGTTCAACAAGTTCTCTACGAGTCGAAACAGGTGATTGCTGCTCTCATAAGTGCTTCGTGAAAGATCTCCGATGCTTTCAACCGGCAATTCTCCCGAATGGTGGAACAGCAGTTCGCTCGAGGCAAGAATCGCTGAAAGTGGCGTGCGTAATTCGTGAGACACCTCTGAGATGAAGTTCGACTTCAACCGATCAACCTCTTGTAGCCTGACAAAATTTTTGAAGGCTAGGTAAATTACGGCAAGAGGCATCAAGGCAATGGGGCTCAGAGGCGCGTACGTAAGCCATAGATAAGCGAACAGCACACCCATAACAGCGGCGGTCGCTTCAGGAAGAATGGTGCTTCGATGGGATTTTGCAAAAAGCTTCTTTACAGGAACGCCGCTGCTAAGCGAAACAGCTCCGATGGTAAGTCCATATGAAGTCACGTATGCCACTGCAACAGCTCCCAGCACAGCCAGCAGCACATTCACTGCATGTTGGGGCAGGCTCGGGTGGAGAAGATAGCTCCTCCCGTCCAGTGCTTGGAATACAGCGGCAGAGGCGCCCGTAGAAAGAGCAATCTCGGCGACATTGAACAGAATGCGATAGAGAGGCCTCCGGCCATACGCTGCCCTCTGTCCAAGCTGCTCTACAAGAGTTGAGACCGCTATGATCATGACGGCCATGTAGCTAGGGAAAACAACGACGGAGGCAAGAACGACCGCGGCGCTGAGCGACTGTCGACTTCGCTCGCCGCCCTCTTCAGGGATAAGAATCACGGCCATGCTGGCAAAGGGAGCCAGTAAGAGGAACACCCCGATTCCAATCCAAGAGTAGGACGAGTTAATCGGCCCGACTAAAAAGAATCGACCCGCGTTAGTACCGGCCTCGACCGCCGCCGCCACGAAGATGGCGGCTCCCGAAGCAGTCACTGCTCCGACATACAGCAGGGCACCTAGCGGAAGCTTCGTGACTTGCGACAGCCGAATCAACGGGTGAGGCCAAGCGGCCCGAAACACCCGTTCAGTTCCGTTGAACATCAGGTTTTGCGCTCATATCGCTGAACGGGCAGAGCGGAGTGGGCCAGTCTGCTGACACCTCGCTCAGATCACCTTCTGCTGGAACTCGACCCCGTCCAAACCCCGCGACGGCAAACGGAAGAGAGGAAATTGCCGTAAGAAGTGTGGGAAGCGTACTTGCGTTTTGGGCCTGGAACTCAACTCACAGAAGAGTTTCTTCTTTTAGTGAGGAAGTGCTGTTGAAGTGCAACATCCACATCCTCATCATCCTACCCTTCTGGGACCTATAGAGTGCTGTCCCAGGTTATCAAGTCAGAGCTTGGATGGTCCCAAGTGATCAGTGACGGAGCGACGTGATCCCAAGTGATCAAGTGGCGGGATGGAAGCGACGTAACGTGTCCTGACACATTCGGCACCGTGGCCGCAGACGCGACTTGCGGTAAGCACGTCAGCCCGATCAAGGCAATTCCGGTTCCGAGCAGTACTGTGACTGTGTGCAGGCTTCTCTTGAGTGACATGAATACTCCAGCGCCAGTAGGGCGTTTTCTTCACCGAACTGATACCGTCGAAACACTTCCGTACCCATAAGACATTCGGGGCAGCCCGCTGAATTGACTGCCGGCATTCGAGACCGACTTTGCAGCGCTGGCCCGGATCCGGACTTCGAGCTGGAGCGGTGGCAAGCAAACAATGGCTCTCTTCCTCATCAATGAGGTGAGAGGAGCTCTGGTCAATGAAGTCAAAGATACAATCCATATATGAGTGCGAGCATAATCTTCGTTGCTCTCTCGGCGGCACTGGCCTCCGGCGTCGAGTTCGTCGAAGCCCTAACCATCGTCTTGGCCGTCGGCCTTACGAAGACGTGGCGAGACGCTCTGGAAGGCACGGCGGCCGCAACGATTGCCCTTGTCGTGCTGGTGGCCATTCTGGGGATCGGCCTCCTCAGGGTCGTTCCTCTTGACGACCTACGGCTGGTTATCGGAGCCCTGCTCCTCGTCTTCGGTTTAAAGTGGCTCCGAAAAGCCATTCTGAGGTACTCCGGCCTGAAGGCTCAGCGAGACGAAGCTGACGAGTTCGAGTCGGAGATCAACCGCATGGGGAAGTCTCAGGCTCCAAAGCAAGGACGCGATTGGGTGGGAGTGACCACCGCGTTCAACGGTGTATTCCTGGAGGGGACCGAAGTCGTATTCATCGTCATCGGTCTTGGGGCAGCTGGCCGAGCGCTCGGAGCGGCCGCGGTAGGGGCCGGAGTAGCTGCAATTATCGTGATCTGTGCCGGCCTCCTCCTTCGTAAGCCCTTAACCCAGGTGCCCGAGAACACCATGAAGTTTGTAGTTGGGATTATGCTCACATCGTTCGGCACTTTGTGGGTGGGCGAGGGCTTGGGCGTACACTGGTGGCACTCAGACGTATTCGTGCCGATTCTCATCGTCGGCTACTTAGTCATGTCCTGGGCACTCGTCACCAGTCTTAAGTCAGTCGCCGCTCGCCAGGCGACGTAATGCGATTTCTGAGGTCTTCGCTTTATTGGCTGTACGATTTCCTCGCTGAAGACGTGACGCTGCTCGTTGGAGTGGTGGTTGCAATCGTTGTGACGCTCGTGGTTGTGAGAGCCAACCACTCCGTTGCCGGTTTTGTGCTCTGGGGTCTTGCCATTTGCTCAGTGATCCTGAGCGTTCTTAGGACCGCACTATCCCGACCATAGGCTCGCTGTGACGACTGGGACTGTGGCTCTAAAAGAGAACCAGATTCAGTTGGTAACCGACCTCGACGGTAATATCCGAGCCGGAAACCGGGACGGCCACGGTCTCTACATGTTCGATACGCGGTATTTGAGTGCGTTTGAGCTGTCCGTAAACGGTGAATCGCCGATATATCTATCGCATTCGGCGGAACGTAACTATATTGCAACCTTCCAGTTCGTTAACCCTGTTTCGACTCTCCGCGACGGAAGGCTGGTCCCACGTCAAACAATCAGCATCCGCAGGAGTCGTTTTGTGAACGGCCAAGCCTTCTACGAAAGGATCGGCTTTTATAACTGCAATCATTTTCCGGTTGAGCTCGAGCTTGGCCTAAACTTCGACGCTGACTTTCAGGACGTATTCGCAATAAGAGGATTTTCTCCCCAGCGTCGCGGCGGTAGCAGCTCCATTCACTTGGGTTCAGATCGTCTCGACTTCTCACATATTGGTCGCGACAAAGTGAAACGTCTTACGAAGATTCGATTCGACCGGCGCGCCCGAGCCTGTAACCACCAACCGTGTCGTCTTCCGACTGAGCCTTGAGCCGCACCAACCCGACTCGATAACGGTAACTGTACGCCCCGGCGTCCAAGGGACGGATCGCAAGAAGCTGCCTGCCTTCGACACAGCCCTCTCAAATCTCGCTGGCGCTTACCAGCTTTGGCACGACCAATCAACATCGTTTGAGACGAGCAACGAGTTCTTTGACCGAAGTCTTCTACGACAGAGTCGGCTCGACCTAAGGGCGCTGCTTGAATCATCAAGCACGCAAAGCGCTCAGCTTCGGGGTCAGGAGGAAGAGGTCGTGCCTTCGGCTGGTATCCCCTGGTATGCTGTTCCCTTTGGGAGGGATTCCATCATCACCGCAGTGCAAACCCTTGTCTATAACCCTTCGATTGCTGAAGGAACGCTTCGGTTCCTCGCTCGACATCAGGGTAAGAAGGTTGATGAGGCGACAGAGGAGGAACCGGGAAAGATCCTTCACGAGCTGAGGCGAGGGGAGTTAGCCAATCTCAGAGAGATCCCGCACGTTCCTTATTACGGCACTGTGGATGCTACGCCGCTATTTGTCGTTCTCTTTGTGGAAACCATGAAGTGGCTGCGGGGTACATCGCGCGCAGAAGACCTTTACCGTGACTTGCTGCCGTCGGTCATTCTGGCCCTTGAGTGGATCAATAGTTATGGCGATCTGGATGGAGACGGGTTCGTCGAGTACGATAAGGGCCTTGCGGGGGGTGTAATCAATCAGGGCTGGAAGGATTCAAGTGATTCCCTTCAGTACTCGGATGGTAAGGCTCCAGTTTTCCCGGTTGCACTTGTTGAGGTTCAAGGATACGTATTTCACGCGAAGATGGGACTCGCAAGTCTTGCCGAGCTTCACGGCGATCTGGAGCTGGCTGCGCGATTGCAGGAAGAGGCAACGGCTTTAAAACAGAGATTCAACCGTAGCTTTTTGATGCCCACCGAACACTTCTTTGCACAAGCTCTTGATGGTGAAAAGCATCAGGTCGAGTCGATTACGTCGAACGCGGGACACCTTCTGTGGAGCGGAATTCTGGAATCAAGTGCGGCGGAGATGGTGGTCACGCGCCTTATGTCAGAGGATATGTTCTCGGGCTGGGGCGTTCGGACACTTTCATCTGCTTCACCCAACTACAACCCGATGAGCTACCACAACGGGTCAGTATGGCCTCACGATAACTCGATAATCGCCTTGGGAATGCGCCGCTACGGTTTCGATGGTGCTGCCAGTCGATTAATTGAGGCAGTTGTTTCAGCCGGGCTGAGATTCCCTGGGAATCGTCTGCCGGAGCTGTTTTGTGGATTCCCACGTGACCGCCGATTCAACTCCAGTCCGGTCTCGTACATCGTATCCTGTAGTCCGCAGGCTTGGGCAGCGGCCGCACCGTTTTTGTTCTTACAAACACTTCTCGGCATCACACCTAAGGGAGACCGCAAAGTCGAGGTGAGGCCTAGCAATACCGATCTATTTGATGCCTACAGCATTCGGCACATGTCGATTGGAGGTGAGCGAGTTAGCCTTGACATCACTCGAAGGAACGAGGGCTTCGACATACGACTCCTCGAGGGAAATGTTGATCTGCTGACGGCCGATGCCGCTGCCGCCCGTTCTTAGATGAAAGTCGCGATTCTTCACTACACCGCTCCCCCGATTCCGGGCGGCGTCGAGACCGTGATGCTGCAACATATAAGACTGCTTCGCGAGGCGGGGCACGAGGTCACGGTGGTGGTCGGAGAGGGTGGTCCGGTGCCCATTGAGGGTGTCCATCTTCACGTCCTACCAGAGGTTGCAGCGACCTCGCCCAACCAGATAACAGTTTCTCGTCAACTCGCCGTTGGCGATGTGACCCCGTTGTTCAGCCACCTGAAAGACCTTCTCTTTAATCAGATCGAGCCAGTGCTATGTTCGCAAGACGTAATCATCGTTCACAACGCATTTACTCTTCACTTCAACGAGCCGCTCACCGCCGCACTTGCCAAAATGGTCGAGCTAGAACTTGCCGGCCGAGTGTTGGCGTGGACCCATGACATAGCGGCGGTCAATCCCCTCTATCAAGCCGACTTTCACAACGGTTATCCTTGGACACTTCTGACCCAACCTGTACCAGGGGTTCGCTACGTATGTATCTCCACGACCCGGCGTGACGAATTGCGAGAAATGTGGGCCTCGCAGTCCGGAGGACACAGAAGTGAAGAGCCTCTCGTCATTTACAACGGCGTTGATCCTGCCCAGGTTCTGAATGTCCCGCAGTACTCGCCCCTTCATGCGATCGCTGCCGAGCTCTTGAGACGCGACGTGGTTGTGCTGCTTCCGGTCCGCATTACCCGACGAAAAAACATCGAGCTTGCCATCGATGTTGTTAGCGTGCTCGGGCGACGTGGCTACGACGCGGTTTTGGTTATTACGGGCCCGACCGCTCCACATCACCCTCAAAGGTCCCGAACGTACCTGGAATCCCTCAAGGTCAGAGTGGGCGAGCTTGACATGACCGAGAATGTCCTCTTCCTTGCCGAGACGCTCGGTCGGTCATTAAGCGAGGCGGAGCTATCGAACATCTTCTCCCTGAGCGACCTGTTATTCCTGCCGAGCCAGTCTGAGGGTTTCGGCCTTCCCATCCTAGAGGCGGCACTACACCGCCTTCCGATCGTCGCAAGCGATCTTCCAGTCTTCCGGGAGCTTGTAGGCGGCGATGACGCGGCATTCTTCCCGTTGGACGCATCGCCGCAGGACATTGCAGACACGGTCTGGCGCGTTGGAAGGACGCCTGAGAAGCGAGTCCGACAAGACACCGTAACTCGTTTTGCTTGGTCTCAAATCTATTGGCAGGAGATCGAGCCCCTTCTGACGCGTCTGGCTGCACCTCAGAGAGTACCCGAGAGTTGAACTCGGACTCGCTTGTCGTAATCGCACCGCTCCTTCCGGGAGTCCCTGTTCGCGCAGCTGTGGAGGTGAGTCGGGCGCTATCGGCGAGAGGAGGGAGCCGGTCTGTTGTTCTAAGCGTCGTCGAAGTGCCCGAGGACCGGTCTTTAAGTGAAGCCGCCCTTCTGGCCAGGAGACGGCGGGAGCTGCTTCGTCGAGTTGGCGGAGATCAAGCCCACGACGGAAAGGTACAGTTCGCGGTTAGGGCGGCCCGCAGTATGTCAGAAGGCATTCGTGAGGCGGTAGATGAATATCAGGGGAACATTCTGGCTTTGGGCTGGCGTGGGTCCTTGCGTTCAGAAGATCGGCTTTCGCAGTCTCCAATCGACGATCTAGTTCTGGACCCCCCTGCCGATCTAGTCGTATTCAAGAGCTCAACCCCCTCCGCAAGGCAAGACTCCTGGCCACCAAACCGCGTGCTGGTGCCGATTCGAGGTGGTCCGCACGCTGAGCTGGCTCTGAGAATTGGGCAGAACATCGCTCAATCTTGTCAGGCAGAGCTGACGGTGATGAGAATTGTGAGGCCTGGAACCGGGGCCGGCCAGATGCTGGAGGATGCGGAGCGATTTCAGGAGCTCCTTTCCAGGGTCTCCTACACCCGGCTGAGGGAGATCGAAGTATCTAACGCTCCAGTTGGAGAGGCGATTCTGACTGAGGCTAGAGAACAGGACCTTCTCGTTCTTGGTGCATCCGCCAGAGGGACAAGGACCAGCCACATGTTTGGTGCCTTGCCAGAGAGCGTCGGCGAGAGAGCATCGTGCAACGTTATGATCGTGAAAACCAGGGAGCCGCTCTCACAAAGCATGTTCGGCGTAACCGACGCTGAGCTCCACTCCGTGTCGGTGCCCCGGGCATCCATCTCAACCGTGGTCGATCAATGGTTCGCTGAGAATACCTTCCACTCCCACGAATTCTCCGATTTAACGGCTCTCATGCGGCTAAAGGAGCGTCTCGGTTCCTCCATCAGTGTGGCCCTCCCCGCACTAAACGAACAGGCAACGATTGGCCGGATCATCGGCACCATCAAGTCGAGGCTTATGGACGATATTCCGCTGGTCGATGAGCTAGTAGTTATCGATAGCGACTCGACAGATGACACTCGGCGGATTGCTCAGGACCTCGGCGTTCCGGTCTTCAATCACGCCGACATTCTGCCCAAACACGGCTCTTTCACGGGCAAGGGAGAGGCGCTGTGGAAAAGCCTCTATGTGACCAATGGTGACATTGTCGTCTGGATTGATAGCGACATCACGGATATCCATCCCAAGTTCGTCTATGGGCTCATCGGACCACTTCTCACCCAGGAGCAAATCCAGTTTGTAAAAGGCTATTATCGCCGGCCCTTGGATATCGGCGGGACGATGCTAACAACCGGGGGCGGCCGTGTGACAGAGCTTACAGCTCGGCCTTTAATTAACCTGTTCTATCCTCAGCTCTCTGGGCTGGTACAGCCTTTGGCCGGTGAGATGGCCGGACGCCGTGCGCTCCTCGAGAGGCTGCCATTCTTCACTGGATACGGAGTGGAAACAGGCCTCCTTGTAGACATTCTGGAACGGTTCGGCTTGGATCATATCGCGCAGACGGATCTCGAGAATCGAATCCATCGGAACCAGGACACAATCTCCTTGAGCAAGATGGCATTCGGAATAATTCAAGTCGTCGTGAGGCGATTGGAGGATCGAAGGCACATTGAGCTGTTGGATCAACTGAACACAACGATGAAGCTAATCCACTACGCTCCGGGCGAACTGTTTTTGGAAGTCAAAGAGATTCAAGAGAATGAGCGGCCGCCGATAATCACGATCCCTGAGTACCTCGAGAGGCGGCACATCGAGCCGTCCAGGGTCAACTAGAGCTGCGAATGGGTCCCGTCGGATGGATCGATCTCTTTGAGAGCAGGAGTGAACTTGAAGATCAAGCTGCCCGAATTGTCGTGGGTTCTATCTTCAGCTCCCTCAAGAGAGCTTGTGCATCCCCAAACCCCCACGCGATGTCCGCGGGAGTATGTGCATCAGCCGTAATCGTAACCGGGATGAACTTCCGACGGCAAAGATTCAGAATCCACGGCGCCGGATACGGTTCCTTCAGGCCCTTGCGCCATCCTGCCGTGTTCAATTCCACCATGACCTGGGAGCGAGCGATTGCGTCTAAGGCGTCTTCGACTGCCTCTCGGTACCATTTCTCTTCGCCCGTAAAGTAGCGGTTGTCGTGATTCCATCGTTTGATGACGTCGAGGTGGCCAATGATCCGAACTTTTGGGAAATCGGCCAGCTTGGCAACTCGGGCGTAATAGTCCCGTACCATCGCCTCAATACTCCCGCTATACTCCTGCTCCAGAATCTGACGATATAGTTTCTCCGTCCCATCAAACGATGTTGGAGGAGTGCTGAATCCCAGGAAATGCACGGACCCGATGAAATAGTCGAAACTCGAGGGCACAATCCTAGAAACCTGAAAGTCTTCTATCTCAGTCGAAGGAATGTAATCGATCTCAAGCCCTCGCAAGACTCTAATCTTGCCAACATGAACCTGCTGCTCCAAAAGCAGCTCATCCTGATAACGAGGCAAGTCGTCTAAACTCATCGTCCAGTCTGTTTCGAAAGGAAGCGGGGCATGGCTCGAGATCCCAATCTGCTCCATTCCTATGTGAATCGCAGCCTCGACCACCTGTCGGATTGAGGAAGTCCCGTCACAGTACGAGTTGTGAGTGTGCAAGCTCGCACGAAATGGCATCTCAGGAGTCATAACCGACAGATAAATTCAACCACTATCCAGGACTTCGGAACTGAAAACGCGATTCAGCATTCGAGTCAGTCACCTGCCGATTCCTTTCTGCCGGCTGTTGCTCCGCCCCGTATACTGGCACATGACCGCCCCTGTCCCCCCAGCCGCTGGACGCCATCCCTTCCTTCGACGAGTCCATGAAGGTCCGCCCATTCTTGCTGACGGCGCCATGGGAACCGAGCTTTATGAAAGGGTCGGCTTCCGATCCCTTTGTTTCGAAGAGCTTAATGTCAGCAACCCTGAATTGGTTCAGCGAGTCCATCGCGACTATCTATCAGCGGGTGCCGAGCTAATCGAAACCAATACCTTTAGCTGCAACCGCATCTCACTTACCAGCCGTGGACTTGAACAGCAAGCAGGGGCGTTCGCGAGAGCCGGCGTCCGCATTGCTCGCGAAGCGCAGGAGGCCATGGGCGTCGAGGCCTTTGTGGCCGGTTCCGTTGGACCAATCAATCGGATAGGAGTGTCGCCACACGAGGTCCGAGACGCCTTTCAAGAGGTGGTTGAGGGGCTGTTACTTGGTGGTGTGGACCTCTTTATTTTCGAGACATTTGGGTCGCTGGAGGAACTCCTGATTGCGCTAGCAGTCTGTCGCGCCTGCTCCGATCTTCCTTTGGTCGCCAGCATGACGTTTGCGGAGGATGGCACTACTCTAGCGGGCGAGCCACCAGAAACTGTCTCACATACTCTTCAGGAAGCCGGCGCGGATGTTGTGTCGGCCAACTGTGGTTTCGGCCCGCAGCCCACACTTGAAGTGATTGACCGAATGCGGTTCGAGGGAGGCCCTGCGTTCGGGGCTATGCCCAACGCTGGTTTACCAGCTCGCGTCGATGGTCGACTTGTCTACAGCTCCAGCCCCGAATACTTTGCAGAATACGCAGAACTATTGACCCGTGCAGGCGTAAGAGTGGTGGGTGGATGCTGTGGGACCACTCCAACACACATACGTCACATGGGACAACGGATCGTGAGTGCCCAGATTGAAACGGATTCGCCGTCCGCCCGCACCTCGTCCGTATTAGAGGTGCAACGTCCGGTCTCCGTTAGAAGGCCCGATCAAACCTCGACTCCAGGTACCCTTGCCGACTCAGTGCGAAGCGGAGAATTCATAATTTCGGTTGAGATGAGGCCGTCGCGGGGAGGCAATCCGGCCAAAGTGTTGAGAGCTGCCGAGATGCTGAGAGATGCAGGAGTTACTGCCGTAGACGTAACCGATAGTGCCATGGCGCGAGTCAGAATGGGGCCAATCCCAACTGCGTATCTGATCGAAGCTCGCGTGGGTGTCGAGGTCATTGTCCACATGACGACAAGAGACCGCAATCTGATGGCACTTCAAGCGGATCTTTTAGGTGCCCACGCCTTGGGTCTGCGTAACATTTTGGCCTTGACTGGCGACCCACCTAACGCCAACAGCTTTGCCCCAACCAGTGGGGTATATGATGTCGACTCGATCGGACTGATAACGCTTATCAAGATGCTCAACGAGGGACAGGACGCTTCCGGCAGAGGGATTGGGGTTGGAACCGACTTCTTTATCGGTTGCAGCCTGAACCCTACGGCTGACGATTTGGAGCTTGAACTAGACCGCTTCTATCGGAAGGTAGAGGCGGGGGCAGACTTCGTGATGACCCAGGCAGTTTACGACTCTGAACAGTTCCTGGCGACACTTGACCGCATCAAAGATGTTCGTTTGCCGGTGATTCTGGAGCTGCTCCCCCTACAGAGCTTTAAGAATGCGGAATTCATCCACAACGAGCTTCCAGGCGTTACACTTCCACCCCACATCCTTGAGAGGATGCGAGATGCCGGGAACCGTAGCATCGAAGAGGGTATGCGCATTGCTACGGAGACGTTTGAGCAACTACGATCGTACGTCCAAGGGATTTATATTATTCCGTCGTTCGATCGGTACGAGCAAGCGGCCCTGCTTACGAGGCAGTTCCGGAATTCGGTCGCTTCCCCATCCCAAGAGATGAAGTTGCAAGCTTCCGCCTCACTCAGCCAAGCCTAGTTGTCGAGGCAGCTCAACGCTCAGCGGTGTAGTCTCGCGATTGGAATCAAAACTTTCACATAGCTAGCTACCGAGCGAGCAGCACATTCTCTGTGCCTGCGAATTGCTTCAGCTCAACCCTTGAATGGGACGACCTGAAGTTCAGGCGCGAGGAATGGTAAAGGAAAAGGAGGCACCTTGCCCCTCGACGCTCGCTACTTCCAGGGTTCCTCCGTGAGCCTGAACGATCTCCTTGACTATTGCCAGGCCCAAGCCTGAGTGACCTTCGTTTCTCCGTCGCCCTCGGTCGAGCCGGTAGAACCTCTCGAACACGCGATCCTGATCTTCCGGCCGGATCCCGGGCCCGTTATCGTGCACCGTGACCTCTATCCATTGCGAGTCCTTTGGTCGAGCTCTTATGGAGACGTCCGTACCGGTGGGAGTGTGCTGCACAGCATTTGAGACCAGATTGGTAAGCGCCCGATCGATCTGCTCACCATCTACCCTCGCCGGTGGCAAGCCAGTGTCAATCTCGTTGCGTATCGTGTGGCTGTCATGACAGGTTGCCTCAACCCGCCGAACCACGCGGTCAACGACCTCCTTAAGTGCGATGGATTGAGGATCAAACGTGATTAGCCCGGATTCAAGACGAGTCAACCGAAGCAGATCTTCCACTAAGCGCTGCATGCTGGCCGATTCGTCGACAATGATCTTTGCCGACTCCGTCACCTCTCGCCTGTCGTGTGCCGTGCCGTCAACCAATGCTCCGGCATAACCCGATATAAGCGTCAATGGAGTTCTCAGGTCGTGGGAAACGTTTGCGACGAAGTCCTTGAGCAGTTGGTGAGATGCTTCCACTCGAGAAGCCATCTCATTAAAGGACCCGCCAAGTTCAGCAATTTCCCCACTTCCCCGAACTTTAACTCTCTGTGAGTAATCGCCTCGCGCCATTGCGCGGGCCGCTTGCGCGACACTCAATAGCGGCCTCGAGACCCCGTACGCGAAGTAAAGCGACATCAAAACCCACACGATCGCAGCGGCCAGAGCCGCCAAAAGGAACACGCCAAAGAGCTCCGTCAAGCTCGGAATAACGGCCGAAGCATTTGTGACGAGTACAACGGCCGTCTTCTGCTCTCCTGGCGCGCTTGTGGGCTCTTGGTAGACCAGATAGGTCTGATTGCCCCTGTGTACAAACTCAGATGCAGCACGACCGGAAGAGACCGGCACAATCTGCCAATCGCTCAAACCCGGAATTCGACATGGGTCGCCGCTGCCGCGGCCATGTTCAAGCTGAAAGACGCGGGAGTCGAACGCGCACGATCCAGAAGCATTGAACCAAATCACATGCTTGTTGAGCAGCTCACTATCGTGTGCGAAAAACGCACGAAACTGGCTGGGAGTTAAGTGCGCGACTCGGCCAAGCTCGCGATCGACATCGTCTCGCAGACTCTTGGCCTGGTGCTGCACCTCTGACTGTTCAATGTCAATACTGTGCTGGCGGAGTAACTGGGAGAAAACAATTGCCAGCACAAGGAGCCCAATCAAAGTTACGAAAAGGTTCGTCAGAACCAGGCGACTCCGTAAGCTACCGAGCATCCTTGAATCGATACCCGACGCCCCATACCGTCTCGATGAATCTCGGGTTTGTTGAGTCATCGTGTAGCTTCGCGCGTAAACGTCGAACATGAACGTCTATCGTTCCGCTATCACCGAAGAAGTCATATCCCCAGACATCCTGGAGCAGTTGTTCTCTTGTGAATACGATTCCAGGTCGTCTCGCCAGCTCGGTCAGGAGATCGTACTCCTTGGCCCTCAGCTGGACGGGTTCACTTTCAAGCCAAACTTCCCTCCGGGCGGGCTCGATTCGGAGAACACCAAAATCAAGCACTTCCTCCCCATTTATTGACCCCGGTTGTGGACGATCAACTCGGCGGAGAATCGCCTTTACTCTCGCAACCAGCTCCCGAGGAACAAACGGCTTCGTAACATAGTCATCCGCGCCCAGTTCTAGGCCGACAACCTTGTCCTCATCCCCCTCTCGGGCCGTCAGCATGATGATGGGCACATCACTCGTTCTCCGAATCTCCCGACACACCTCCCATCCATCGATATCCGGAAGCATGATGTCTAGGATCACGAGAAGAGGCTTCCGATTTCGGACTTCAAGTACAGCATCGGACCCGGTAGTAGCTACGACAGCTCGATATCCTTCTCGATCAAGGTACATCTGAATCAGACGGGCAATGGCCGGCTCGTCATCGACGACTAGAATATCGCCCTTGTTCATGTATGCCGTGGTTTCATTTCACTCCGCTATTCGCTGGCATTGTACTTGATACCTGTGATTCGGCCCACGGGACTCAACCTGCGCGTTAATCGAATGTTCATCTATGAGAAATCCTTCTGCAATTGGTCCTAATTACACTGGGAATTAGCGAGGAGATAAATACCTCATGAATGTTTCTTCTAATCGAGTGCGTCTGGTCGTGGCTCTTCTTGCCGTGACATTGATTCCCTGGGTGGGCTTCCAGACGGCTTCGGCTACAAGTGTGGCGTCCACAAAGCAGCATACTGTCCATGACTATGGAAAGGTTATTTCAGTATCGAGAGCCAAGAAGACTCAAGATGTAACTGGTTTCGACCTTCAGCTCCGCCCAACCGGCCCAAAGCTTTCCTTCAAAGTGAATGCGCAGACGCAGTTTGTGGCACGGTCGTCAGAAGCATACGTCGCCGGGTTCAGCGCGGGAGATTACGCCAACGTCAGTGGCCACTTGGTGAAAAAGGGCCGACTAGCCGATTCCGTTGAATTCGACACGCATTCATTCCAAGTGTTTCCGGAGTCCAACTTCAACGGAACAGTAACGAAGGTTGGTGCGCACGACGGCCCGCTAGTCATACAGGTTTCAGGCGGCAGTACACGGCGAATATTTCGGTCGAAGGACACGCAGTATTATGTCAACGGCCAGCCGTCCGAGACGCCGATTCAAATCAACGTAGGGGACAACCTGCAAATCGCGGCAGAGCGCCGGGCAGCGCGTTGGATAGCCGTGACGATCAACGACCTAGGCTAGTCCTCTTTCCACTACTCGTCGAGCACTAGATCGGCCGAGTAAGTACTTGGCTGCGGCCCGATCTCCGAAGTACCGAGCGTGCCTGGGGCAGGGACCGTCAACCTAGGAGTCGCCGAGGCCGGAGCCAGATTTACTTCGCTTCCGTAGCGTTACAGCTCCTCCGTCCGCCGTGTCCAGGTCTAGGTGGTCTCCCACTTCAATCTGATGCCTGAGGATGGTTCCGGACGGGAGCTCCGCTACTCGTTTGGCTCTACGAACTAGCCAAGTGCTTCGCCAGGGCCGCATCGAGGGACGGACAGCAACTACCTGCCAGCTCGAGTCAAGAAAGACCGCGTCAATGGGGAAACGCATCACGAAGGTGTGAATCGCATTACAAGGCTCCAAAACGAGAGCATGGCGATCTCCCAGACTCGGCCGTCCCATTAACCCCAGGAATCTTGCGAAAGGGTTCTTGGCAAACTCGACAGATTCGGCAACCATCTCTACTCCATCGAGGTTCTGGGCCGCCCTCTTCTGGCCTCTTGGTAGACCCAAAGGATGTGACGTATCGGACGTTCTACCGTCTCGCCGCGAGCTTAGAATCGTTGCCTCCTCAATGATGTGGAGCTATACCGTTCATCAAGGTAGGTATTGCAGGGCCGAGAATCACGATTAGTAGTGGTGGAAACAGGAGCCCAACGAGTGGGAACATCATCTTCACCGGCGCTTTACGCGCTCTTTCCTCAGCCCGCTGCCGGCGTTTGACTCTCATCGTCTGAGCCTGGGTCTTTAAGACATTTGAGATGCCGGCCCAAGTGTATCGGCTTGTATGATTGCATTCACGAAGGCACTAAGGTCATCGACTCCGGTTCGTTCAATCAGGTTTCTCATCGCATCTCGGCGTCGTTTACCCATCCGTATTTCCGCAGAAACTCGGTCGAACTCCATCGTGAGCTCGTTGTGCATCTTCGCCGACAGCCTGCCCATCGCAGAGTCGAATGCCAGTCCTGCTTCAACCGATATAGAAAGCATGTCGATGGCATCCGGCAGGACCTTCGTAATTGCCTTCTGGCGGGCCTTGATCTTCCTCTTCAGCAAGAGAGTGGGAAGCATGTAGCCTACCACCCCGCCGCCGACGATGAAGAGGATGTCACGGATGAACGAGCCATGCATCATAAGCCCCAAGAGGAAGCCGATAAGGCCGCAGGCTAGGGCACTGAGTCCCTTCCAGCCGAGGAGATCTTCGACGGTCATCCCACGAGGGCTGCCGGCCATCAGCAGTAGCTTCTCAAGGCGCTCGAGCGAGGCTCGATTTTGCCAGTTCGACAGCATCTGCGATATTCGAACTACTGCCGGCTGAATGATCCGATCGCGTGGGGCTGCAGCCAGCTCCACCTCTCGAAGTGCCGGCGTCTGTTTGGTAAATCGTTGCAACCGTACTGCCACGGCATCTGGTGTCTCTCCTATTGCGAGCCCGGCAAAGAGGAGAACAACTCCGCACCCGGCGAGAACAGCTAAGAGAAGATCTTCCATCGTTCCTATACCTCCACTTGAGCAACTCGGCGGGTAACAAAGAATCCGCTGATTATCAGGGTTAAAGCAATGGCTGACATGAGGAAGCCCACCGGCTGGGTCCAGAGCATCGATATATAGGGTCGATCCATGAAGAACATTGCCGCCGCGACCCCGACGGGGAGAAGCGAAATGATGTAGGCGGAAATACGTCCTTGCGCGGTGAGTGTTCTCACCTCACCGCGAAGCTCCTGTCGTTCACGGATGGTTGCCGCGATCGTATCTAGAATCTCCGCAAGGTTACCTCCAACTTCGCGCTGCACATTCATGGCAATCGTCATCAGCTCGAGATCTGTGCTTTTAATGCGGTCAAGCAGGTGATTCAAGGCCTCTTCGACCGGAATCCCAACTCCAACTTCCATCGTGACGCGGTGGAACTCATCACAGATAGGCATAGGCATCTCTCGGCTCACAACCTCAAGTGCCTGCATGATGCTGTATCCCGAGCGCAGACTGCTGGCGATCATCATAACTGCGTCGCTCAGCTGTCCGAGGAACAGATTCTCCCGCCGCTTGATTCGATGGCGAAGCCAGAAGTATGAGGCGAAGAATCCGCCAACCGCCAAAATCAGCGCAGGGAAGATGCCCCCAAGGAGTAGATAGCCGGCGGCAAAGGCGAGAACCATGATCAACACCCGGATCACGGTAAATTCGCCGGGGGTTACCTTGAGATCGGCTTGTTGAAGCTGGTCTCGTAACCTATCGGCAAATGACAGGCGATCGACGAAGGTATTGACGGCCGAGCCGACTGACGATCCGCTCTTCGATACCTGAGCTCGGATTTCGGCCGGCGTCGTTCCTCCATACCGTCCCAGGCGCTGCTCAATCACGCTGACTGCTCCAGCCAGGTGCTTGTTCAGCCCGTAGAAAAGTAGAGCAACTCCGGCTCCAGCTAATGCGGTTACAAGAAGGACTATCATGCTCAAACCATCGGGATGTAGTGTTCGCCAAATACGGTCGGGGGCAATGTGATCCCCATACTGCCAAACCGGTCTACGAACTTGGGACGAATTCCGCTCGGCCTTAGTTCCCCAAGGACTCGACCCAGCTGAACACCGGTCTGATGAAACTCGAAGATATCTTGCATAGTGATGACGTCGCCTTCCATGCCTTGAATCTCGCTGACGTTTACGATGCGGCGGGATCCGTCGGCCATTCGCGATACGTGGACGACCAGGTCGACGGCTTTGGCGATCTGGTCGCGAACAGCCTTCAGAGGCAGATCCATCCCTGCCATGAGGACCATCGTTTCGAGCCGTGACAAGACGTCCCGCGGGCTGTTGGCGTGGATGGTTGTAAGCGAGCCATCGTGACCCGTATTCATCGCTGCAAGCATGTCCAGTGCTTCACCCCGCCGTACCTCACCGACCACGATTCTGTCGGGACGCATTCTTAGGGCGTTTGAGACGAGGTCCCGAATCGTTACCTGACCTTTGCCCTCGATGTTCGGCGGTCTTGCCTCGAGGGCCACGATGTGATCCTGCCGTAGCTGAAGCTCCGCCGCATCCTCAATCGTGACGATGCGATCTGACTCAGGGATGAATCCGGACAGCACATTGAGCAGGGTCGTCTTACCGGAGCCAGTTCCACCGGAAACAATCATGTTCAGGCGAGCACGGACACAGGCTTCTAGAAACGCGGCCATATCATTCGTCATCGCGCCAGACCTTACCAAATCCTCCACCGTCAGGGGCGTCGCCGAGAACTTTCTGACAGTGACAACAGGCCCTATCAACGAGATGGGTGGGATGATGGCATTAACGCGAGACCCATCCGGAAGTCGAGCATCAACGTAGGGAGAAGACTCGTCGATCCGGCGACCCAGCGGAGAAACGATTCGATCAATCACCCGCATCACATGGTCGGCCTCGTCAAACCTGATGTCGGTCATCGACAGCTTGCCATCGCGTTCAACGTACACTTGATCCGGGCCGTTCACCATGATTTCGGTGACTGTTTCGTCATCAAGAAGGCTTTGAATGGGGCCGAAACCCAGGGCATCGGCGGCAATTGCTTCGAGGAGACGCGCACGATCGGCGCGCGTGGCTTGAATGTTCTCTGATAGCAACACCGTGTCGAGCAGCTGCTCGATGTTCCGCCGAATCGCTTCGGGAGAAGTGAGCGTTCGATCTCTATTTGTCTCCTCAGCTAGCAGCGTCTGCACCTTACCTTTGACTGAAGCAAAGGGGTCTTTGTGCTCCTCTCGCTTCAGCTTGGCAAGCGTCCTCGACTCCGTTGGAGAGCTCTTCTGGGCTATCTGCCCCAAAGTTCGGGTCGAACCTGCCGGTGATGAAGGTGCTGCGGCATCTGTTGCAGCCTTAGTCCGCGCAGCCTTAGGAAGACTCTTCTCCGCTTGGTCCCTCGTTGACGCGGGGGACCCGGATGGCTCCGGTACTCCGTTAGTGGTTCCGATCCTGGTCAGGAGAGACATGTTTACCTCAGCTCGCAGTCGAGAAGTTCGCTGGTAATCGGCTAAAGAACCAGGGCGACTTTACGGGTTGGGAGTGGAAGTTCGTGTGATCCTTCGCGGATCTGACTACTATGCTCGTGTGCCAGGAGCCAGCGAAGTCCTTGAGGTGCTGGAGCACCAACGCTTCCTGATGGCTTAACTCAACTGTCAGCATCGTACTGCCCGTAGTGCTCGATGACGAGCTTCCAGACGAAGACGAAGATCCGGATGACGAAGAGCTGCCAGACTGTGAGGTTGTTGACCCTGGTGCGATTGCGGACATTGGTCCAATTCCGATGACCCGCAAGTTCTGCATCGAATACTGCGTCTGAGGAGGAGCCTTCTGTGTTGATCCACTTCCGCCCCCAAGGTAGCTGTCGATGAGATCGATATAGTCCCCCGGCTGCACAGCTCCCGCTACCTCGTCGACGGCAGGAACCTGAAACGAAATCGCGACGTCATTCTTTGGAAGCGACACGGCAAGCGTATAAGCGTTTCGAATGGAACCGAGATTTGTGAACATCGAAGCGAGGATTGGCTCGTTCGGATACACCGTCTCGTTGGTGGCTTGACGTCCTGTCGAGAGCAGTCGGTTCGTGATGTCATTAATATTGGAAAAGGTTCCAATGGGTGCGCTTTTCGCAGGAAGACTGGTTGTTGTAAACCAAGCCTTGGCATCCATACCCGTTCGAAAGACGGTGTGGGCAGGAACAGTTCTCTGAGCGACGAGTACGCTTACCATTTGAGACTGGGATGAATTGCTTGCCGACTTGGCGATGAAATAAACGCCTGCCATCGACATCAGCGTGAGTATGCCTCCCAAAATCATGAACATACGGCTGGTGCGCTTGGGTTTGCTTGCCATCGAATCTCAACTCCTGAACAGCTGGCTATTGGAGAGCTAATACCCCATCAGCACCGTACCGACGGCCTTCTTGGAGCTACATAGTACTTTGGTTTCAGAACAAGCGACCTATCGGCCGCAAATTTGTCTGAATTCCGACTGGCTGGTACGAGCAACATCAGCCAAAGACCTGTGAGCGAACAGCTACTGGGAAAAGCTGAGACTGAGACGCTTCCAAGATCCGCAGATGTCGTTGCTACCTCTGCGCCGATCTCGGCTGAGTCCATGAGGCACGGTTCTCGAAGATCCGCCGGCAAAGCTCTCGGACCTATTGCGCGGGCGGTTCGCTTCTTAAGTCGGAATCTTGTTGTGCAGAGGCCCAAAGGGCTTAAGGGGTTGCCAACCCCTCACAAATGATCGGACTAATATCGGCCTCGACTTGAGGACGATCAATATTCTCTGGCTTCTGACCGAGCAGAATCGGTGTCAAAGCTGGATGTAACCGCGCCCAGAGGGACGGTTTCCACACCCCACCGCATCGATTCCTAGATGTTGTGCATCTTTATCCAGCCCTGCTGCAGTGCATACACGACCGCTTGGGTTCTGTCGTTGACTGCTAGCTTGCGCATGATCGACGTCAAGTGGTTCTTTACGGTCTGATCGCTAATGCTTAGGGCCCGGGCTATTTCTTTGTTACTATTTCCTTTGGCGGCGTACTCCAGCACCTCGACTTCACGAGCTGAAAGAGGCACAAACAACGGCTTGACGTGTTGATCCTCTGTGGCAAGCTCGCGAAATGAGCTGAGTACACGACTGGCCAAGACTGGTTTCGCCAAGACGCTGTCATTGATGAGATAGGTCCCGCTACTGGCGCGACGAATCACGTCGATGAGCTCTTCTCCAGTGACGTCCTTGAGCATGTAGGCGGCGGCTCCATAACGGATGGCGTTGAAGAGCTGCTCCTCCTCCTCGACGGCTGTGAGAAGCACAACGGCGGTGCTTGGCAAACGTTTCTTTATCTCTCTGGTAACCTGCAACCCTGCAACGCCCGGCATATTTACATCAACCAAGATGACGTCGGGGGTCACGGATTCAGCCAATGTCAGAAGCTCATCGCCGTCACGAGCCTCCGCCACGATCTCGAACGTCTCTTCGCGCTCGAGGGCGGCTCGCATGCCGGCTCGGAAAAGCGGATGCTCGTCCGCAATAATGATCCGAATCTGATCCACTTCTTGGTTTCCCTCCGGTTGCGCGATTATAGCCTGGCTACTAGCTAGTCTGGTCAATTTCCACTCCTTTAACGACTTCCGCGGTGAGAATCAATGGCAATTTAGGAACGATGCACGAACAAGTCGCTAATGCGATCGTGATAACGAAGCGTCCACGCAGGGCTCTGCGCTAAAACCTGAGCAATGGGAGCGTCAGGTTCGATGAGGGCCCATCTAATCCGGTACTTGTTTACATCCGACTCCCACCCTGGACGAGCACCATAGATCGTCAGGTAGGAGCTGAGTAGCTCGGGTCCGTATACGGTGTCGGCCCTGGAGTCAATGAAGACATGATATTTCGGGACGACGTGCCAAATAAGATAACCGCCGAAGGCGTAGCTGTTGAACATGTGCCCCTTCAGATGGTGGGCTTCTAGGTACCTAATTGCGCCCGAGGGATATGTTCCTTCTGCAGCGGCTACCGCGCTCCCGGTGTCTAGCCGAGTAGCTTGGATGCCGATTCCTATAAGAGCGGCCGTTAGAGCTACCCAGTTCACCCAAGCGAGGCGACTAACAACCGGCCGATTGAAGCGCCCGAGTCTGGTCATCAACGGTGTCATCCCTTCCTGAAGGTACGCGCCAAGCACAGGGACCACAACCACAGCCCAAAGGGCGGTATTCCGACTCTGCTGCAGGGCAAGATGTGTGAAGCAAACAACTAGCAGCAGATCAACCCAGGACAGCCGCTGCCTTGTGACCATGAGCGCGCAGCCCACGAGAAGAATTAAGAGAGCCTCGAAAGGCAACATAGTCGGGAGATGAAAGTTCGGAGACTGGGACTCCTGAATTGCATTGGTGAACGGGTTTGGCGTGAGGAAGTTCAACGGATAGAGCAAAGTTCGCGGGCCGTTTGGATTGATCAGGCTTGCGGCGAAGGAACCTGCAAGCGCGATCGCGAGCGGCATCTGTTTCCGTAAGGCCTTTCTCAAGACTCTGCCCTGAAGCCAGTCGTCAGCTGCACGCCCTATTCCGTAAATGAGGATGAGGCCGAGACCGATAACGAATCCTCCATGGAGGTTGCACCAGAGGAGTGTGAGGAAGGGTAAAGGTAAGAGCCACGCAATCCTTCCGTCAGACCTGTGTCGTTCCAGAAACAGACAGAAAAGAGCCGCGAAGAGGAGGCTGAGCATCTGCACTCTCGGTCCCCATGTGTCAATCGAACTGATTGCGGCTGCGGCTGAAAGAACCAGCGCAAGTATCGGGGTCACGCCCCTCAGCTTCGTCGTTAAGTAAACGAGTAAAAATGCGGAGGTAATCACCAATCCGAAGAAGGCAATCAGCGCTCGCATCCCGAGCGCTTTGAAGATCGCGTACATGATGATCTCTGACAGCCACTCGTGATCCACCCATGGACGGGCATGATACGTGAAAGACAGGAAGTCCTTGGTGGGCACGGCCCCCCGGCTCAAGATCAATCTGCCGGTAAAGAGATGCCACCACAGGTCGGAATCCAAGCTAGGAACAATTGCAGCCAAGAAAATTGACCCAAAGATTACGGCTGCCGCAACGTCATAGGCTGTGAGGGCGTTAAGTCCGTTTTGAATCCAGGCTGTTTGTCTGCGAAGTGGGAGGGCGACTATATTCGTCTCCAGCAGCTTAACCTCGCAACCCCTGAATCTCCTGGAAGGTGCTTCTCACCTGCAACCGATGGACCGGGCCTCCACGCTTCCACACATGGAGTCTCCACTGAACTCATGAAGGAGTCGCCGAAGAAGGAGGACCATAGTACTTTGAGGTTGGACTTTCAGTTCGGGAGATTAGCGGTTACATCGAACTTATCGAGGTGTCAGAGGCGCCACATAATATTCGGCCTGAATAAGGCCATGGCTAGGAAGTTTGGACGCATGTCAGAATCTGCCACGTCGGTCCTCCAGGTCCAGGAGCGTGACGAGTGGTCAATCCGACGCAAGCGGTGGCGATACTTCCAATGGGCCTTCGCACTTACTTTCTTAGGAATCGTCGTTGACTTTGTAACGACCTACATTGGATTCCAACGCGTCGGTTCTTCCTTCGAACAGAACGGGATCGCGCTCTACCTGATCCACCACATCGGGTGGGTTGGTGTCGCCATCCTCCTCGTTCTTACGTGCCTTGCTTGCCTAAGGTCCTTCAAGCTGGTCTACTGGAATCTCGGCTTGAAGTGGAGTCACTGGTTGAACATTTTGATAACCGTTGTCTGCGTCTTTCGGTGGATAGTGGGCATCTCCGACGCGATTTGGCTCATCAACCACTGAGGTACGCTTGAACACATCTTTGAATCGGCGTTCGAACACGTAGAGCAAAGCTTCTCCCACAATGGCACGGGACATCTTGGAGTGTCCTTCCCGCCGGTCGTAGAACCTGATGGGATGCTCGTGAATCCGCAGGCCGGCTCTATGGCATTGGTAGACGCTCTCAATTTGGAATCCATACCCCTGAAGCTGAATCCCCTGAAGGTGGATTCTCTCCAACGCCCCTTTGCGAAACACCCGATATCCTGTTGTTGCGTCATGGACGGGAAGTCCCAGGAGTGCACGCGCAACGATGTTTCCGATGTGGCTGATACCCCGTCGGAGAAGGGACCAATTCGGAGTGGAGCCACCAGGAACATAACGCGATCCTAGAACCAGGTCGGCATGGCGAGCGTCGCTCAAAAGATCTGGCAGCACTGCGGGATCATGAGAGAAATCGGCATCCATTTCGACGATGTAGTCGTATCCAAGCTCGAGCGCGCGGCTAAAGCTTTCCGTGTACGCCGTTCCCAACCCAGCCTTACCGGGACGATGGAAAACGGTTACTCGAGGATCACTCGCCGCGAGGGCGTCCGCTAGTGAACCAGTTCCGTCCGGGGAGTTATCGTCCACAACCCAAAGATCGGCGGAGGGTACCGCCGCCAGGATCCGCCTTACAATCGCCTCGATATTGTCGCGCTCGTTATACGTGGGCAGAACAACTAGCACATGACTGCCCACCTGCTCTCCCATCGTGTGATTCTCCTCGCCAACGCCCGGGTTCATCCGTTTCCATCTCGATGTTTCCGCAGTACATCAATTCTTGTTCGCAAATGTACCATCGGAGAGCTTAGCCGGCCTCGCCACCTTCCATACGGTAGCGCCGCTAGGAATTCAGCCGCATTCGTAAAGTCAGGCAGTTCAATATAGGCAGTGCCGTATTCGGAACATCGGTGTGCATCACTCCCCGCGCCGGCTTGGATGTTGCGCCTTCTCGCATAGTCCAGCGCTAACGAATTGAAGCTTGGCAGGGCGTTCCGTGCATTGAAAACTTCAATGAGATCGATGCTCCCAGCCACCGTATCCAATACATCGGGAAGGATGCGACCTCCCCGAAAGCGGTCAAACGGATGGGGCACGTAAACAACGCCACCCTGCTCGCGAATTCGCGCTATCGTTTCGACTGGGGATAGACCAGGAGGGATTCTCTCATGTAGAAACAGTCCAATGATCTCTCCACCATCAGTCTTAATCTCCTCGCCAGGAATAACCAGGAACGGAGCCCTCCGTCGGAGCTCCAACGCTCCCTCCAGCTCATCGTGATCAGTAAGCGCAAGTGCGTGAAGGCCCGATCTGGGGACGGCTTCCACAATCTCGTCGAGACTCGATCGACTGTCCTTCGAGTAACAACTGTGGCTATGCAGGTCGACCTTGATCATTTCAGCAAGTAGAGTGCGATGACTGAGGTCGCGGCCCAAGCTGTGCCATCTAGAACAAGAGCCCCGTCTTGAAAGACCGCTTCCTCGGGCGAGCTGGTTATCTTCCCCACAGACAAGAGACGGTAGTATCGGTACAGCCCGAAACCAGCAAATGGGACCGTGAGCGCCATCAGGTGATTGGCCGGAAGTCCTCGAGCGAGGAGGCAGTAGGCCGAGTAGACAACGAACGTTAGTATCGCAACGGGGCCTAGGAGACGGTCAAGAACTTCCATTCGGTAGTGTTTGAGGTTTGTTCGATAAACAGTCGCACGTGCCGAAAGCAACACCAGCTCCGCACGCCGTTTACCCAGGAGGAGAAAGACGGAGCTGAGTATTGTAGCTGCATAGAGCCAAGGGGAGATGGCGACGCCAATCGCCACGGCGCCTGCCCCTGACCGCAACACAAACAAGCCTGCTATCACCACCACATCCAAACCGACAATCCGCTTGAGAAATAGTGAGTAAGCCATCGCTCCCGTCAAGTAAGACGCGGCGATCAGAAGAAAGCCGGGTCCGAGTAAAAGACTGGCCAATAATCCGGAAGCAGCCAGGAAAGCCGCAAGCATCAGTGCTTCGGTTTGACCGATTCGACCCAGGCTTATTGGTCGGACGCCTTTGATCGGGTGTTCCCTATCCGTCTCAGAGTCAAGAACGTCGTTTAGAAGATACCCGGCCGAGCTTATGAAGCAGAATATCGAAAACGCAAGCGCCACGCTCAGAACATTGGCTCTCGACTCAAGTCTTCCAGAATATATGATCGCGGCCAGGACGAAGCAGTTCTTCACCCATTGTCGAGGCCTTAGGCTGACGAGAACGTCTGCGAGATGGCCCGCCCAGCCAAGTCGCATCGTAACAGCCGCATTCGCCATATACTGCCCTCCGGGGAACAAAAACCCGCCCTTAGACCGCACCAAATCATGGTACCAAGGTCCTTATCATGGGCCGGCATAAGCTTGTGAGTATGGTAGACTCCGATTGACGTTTCCGGCAGTCGCGCCAGCTCCCAGTCGTACTTGATTTAGCCGGTCTGCCGAGGAATCCTGGTGACCGTAGCTCAATAGGCAGAGCTCTGGATTGTGGATCCAGCGGTTGTGGGTTCGAGCCCCATCGGTCACCCCATGTCCTGGCGAGAGCCCTTGGGCAACAAGCTACAATCTCGTCATTGCCGAAGCACCAGATGGTGTCGGCTATCTGATTAGGACCCGAAAGCTTGCCGTTCGCCGAGGCGGTTAGCGACAGTCAACGTGATTCCTCGACTCCGCCTTCGGGGTCACTGGTAGTCGGATGAGGGCCGGTGGCTCTTCTACCTGTTAACTTGCGCTTCAGCCATAAGACGGGATCATAGTATTCGTCGACAACGCGCTCTTTCAACGGTATGATCGCGTTGTCGGTGATGTGGATGTGCTCGGGGCAAACATCGGTGCAGCATTTGGTGATATTGCAGCGTGCAATTCCTGCATCTTCCTTCACCCCCCGCGTTCTATCCAGAGTGTCCATAGGGTGCATGTCAAGGTATGCTTCGCGAACCATAAAGCGGGGCCCGTAGTACTTGTCCTTCTGGTTTTTGTCACGGAGCACATGGCAGACGTCCTGGCAAAGGAAGCATTCAATGCACTTCCTGAACTCGTAGAGTCTGCTTACGTCCTCATGCGGAATAATCCAGGGACTAGAAGCGTCTTCTGGCGGGGTGAAGGGTGGAATCTCTCGGTTAACTTCGTAATTCCACTGAACGTCTGTCACCAGGTCCTTGATAAGGGGAAAGGCACGCATGGGTTGAACCCAAATCTCCCCGCCTTCGAATGCGTCTAGGCGGGTCTTACACATGAGACGGGGGACTCCGTTGATTTCGGCGCTACACGATCCGCACTTAGCAGCTTTGCAGTTCCATCGAACAGCCAAATCACCAGCGACATGTGCCTGGATCCAATGCATAGCATCGAGTACGACCATTCCAGCTATCGCTTTCACTTCGTATTCGACCATGGCTCCGCCGCTCGAATCTCCACGAAAAACGTGGAATACGGTGGGCGATCCTGTTTCCGTCACGAGTACCCCTTATCGATCGACATGCTGGCTCTTCCCTTGCGCTCCGAACAGTGATGGACGGACCTTACTTGACAGCGCTTAGCTCCCGAAGTTCAACGCCTGGCTGAGGCGTACGCGTCGTCTCAACCTGCATTGAACCATTCACGTTCTTGACGACGAAATTAACTGCTCCCAGCTCCGGATCCTTCTCTGGATAATCGATTCGCCAGTGCGCCCCACGACTTTCTCTCCGTTCGATTGCCGTCCGGGTTATGGCTTCGGCGACAGTGAGCATGAAAAGGTCGTCGCGCGCGGTGTGCCAGCCGGGATTGTAGGCCCTTGTACCCCCAACGCTGATATTCATCGCTCGTGACTGAAGGGCTTGAATTGCCGATAAACCCTCTTTTAGTGCCGATTCATCTCGTTTTATGCCGACGTAGTCGGCCATAATATCCTGCAGCTCGTGGTGGATCGTATATGGGTTTTCGGTTCCCTCGTTCTCCAGCGGACGCAGCATCAACTGCTGTTCTATTGCAATGGCTTGCTCGTCGACCTTGAGGGATTCGGCGTGAGTCAAGGCGAACTGGGCAGCTGCCAATCCGGCACGCCTACCGAACACGAGAAGGTCGGTAAGGGAATTCCCCCCGAGCCGGTTGGAGCCGTGAAGCCCGGCGGCCGCCTCGCCTGCGGCAAAAAGCCCCGGAACGGAAGTCGCCTCTGTTTCTGGCTCGACTCTGACCCCTCCCATCGCGTAGTGAACGGTGGGGGCGACCTCCATGGGCTCCTTGGTTATATCGACATCCGCGAGTGTCAGAAATTGCTCGTGCATGCTCGGCAGTTTGCGCTTAATGTAATCGCTACCTCGGTGGGTGATATCCAGGTAGGCCCCACCGTGTTCCGATCCCCTTCCCGCCTGAACCTCTTTGTAAATCGAACGAGCCACCACGTCTCGTGATGAGAGCTCCTTCTTTTGAGGATCGTACTCCAACATGAATCGATTGTGGTCAGAGTTAAAGAGGTAGCCACCTTCACCGCGCACCGCTTCTGTTACCAAAATCCCCCTAACTCCCGGTGGCCATACCATGCCAGTAGGGTGGAATTGCACAAACTCGGTGTCCATTAATTCCGCGCCTGCATCATAGGCCATGGCAACGCCGTCGCCGGTGCTCTCCCACGAGTTGGACGTGACCCGATAGATGCGTCCCCACCCTCCACTGGCTAGCACAACTGCTTTTGCTCGAAAGAGCATAAACCGTCCGTCTGATCGACGGTATCCAAAGGCTCCCGACACGCGGTCGCCATCCTTTAGAAGCCTCGTGACGGTTGTCTCCATGAAGAAATCAATGCCCGCATGCACCGCTCTGTCCTGAAGCGTTCGAATCAGTTCCAATCCTGTTCGGTCGCCTACGTGGCAGAGACGATTGTACGTGTGCGCCCCGAAGGCACGCTGCATGATCCTTCCATCGGGTGTTCGATCAAAGAGCGCACCCCAGCGCTCCAATTCGTACACCCGATCCGGAGCTTCCTTCGCGTGTAGCTCAGCCATTCGATACTGGTTGATCTGTTGGCCACCACGCATGGTGTCACCGAAATGGACCTCCCAATTGTCCTTGGGATGGACGTTCCCCAAGGCTGCCGCCATGCCGCCCTCTGCCATCACGGTATGGGCCTTGCCGAGCAAAGACTTCGAGACGACGGCCACCCGGACACCAAGTCCCGCGGCTTCAATGGCGGCTCGTAGTCCCGCACCACCTGCGCCAATTACGAGCACATCGTATTCGAGGGTCTCGTACGGCTCGGTGGTCACCGGAGAATTCTTCCCATCTCCGCGCGCCCCATTTTCATCGCCTGACCTGGTCACGACACCCAACGAGGATCAATGAATACTCCATGAATGAGGAGCCTAATGTAGGCATCCGTTATTGCGACCGAGAACATACTGCACCATGCCCAAGTCGCGTGCCGACCGTTGAGGACGCTCACGCGTCTCCACAATCCAAGTCGCGACTTACCCGAACGGACACAGCTGTAACAATCGACTCCTCCGCCTACTAGGTTCCTCAAGGCGTGGCAGCCAAGGGTGTAGCCGCTCAGCAGAATGACGTTTACTAACATGATGACGCTTCCCAGTCCGATGCCGAACCGACCGTGAAAATCAAAGGCTCTGATTGCATCCCACCAGAGAAACCCCACCACGACCAGGGTCACGTAGAGAAAGTAACGATGCGCATTGTTTAGGACAAACGGAAAGCGACTTTCGCCGGTATACCCACCACTTCGATCGGGCACTGCGCAACTCGGCGGTTGCCTGAAAAAAGAACGATAGTAAGCTTTGCGATAGTAGTAGCACGAGACTCGGAATCCGAGGGGAACCCAGGCAACGTAGAAGGCGGGGGAAAGCGGCAGGCCTGCTATGCGTATCTCGGGGGAGTAGAAGGGCGAGAGGTAAGGCGCGAAGGAGCCACTCTTCTGGATCATGGCAAAGAAGGCGTAGACGGCGAACGCCGTGAGCGCCAAGACGACCCAACTTGGATATACCCACCAAGTGGGACGCCAGAACTTCGGATGAGTTGGGGGAACTGCTGCCGTCTTGGCACTGACACTCATCCCGAACTGCGAACCCCCGACGACACCTCATTCAACCCCACTGAAACGCTCCGCTCAATTCAAGAGGCTCGTTTCAATGACCTTCAACCGATGCTATCATGACGATTTCACGACCCAAACGTAATGTCGAGGCGATCATTGGCTGAGATTTCATTGTGCGACACGTCCCCGTTGACATTCGCCCACATCCAAGCCAAAACACCTGTGGCACCGAGATTTGCCCTCCAAGGAATCTGGTACTCGGAACTCGTCAACCCTGTCGCTCGCGTTACCACTACTCATCAATGAACCATGCTGGCATGATTTCTGCTGCACAATGTCAATCCACCGTAAGGAGTTGTTCGTGTCTGACATCGGGACAGAAGGCAAAACCGACGAACTGAAGGGCAAGGCCAAGGAAGGCTGGGGAAACGTTACAGGAAATGAAGACGACAAAGCAGAAGGTAAAGGCGATCAGTCCAAGGGCAACATCAAGCAGGCAGTAGGCAATGCTAAGGACGCCGTGGACAATCTAACCGACAAAGGGGATTAGGCCTAGTCACTGAGACGGCTCGGGAGCCGGCTTCGACTGGTTCAAACGTCTTTGCCGCTTATTGCCTGCCTTTTCAAGTACCACGAAGGCGCAAACGGTCAGGATAGTTACAACTGCGAAGGCGATCAGCTTCTCAAGTTTTAGAAGCGTCAAGTCGGCCACGGCGAGAAGAATGCAGACGGCATAAAGGGAAACTACCGTTGATGTATGCGACATTCCTAGTTCCAACATTCGGTGATAGACGTGCTGCTTGTCTCCGGTAAGGAAGCTGCGGCCGTGAAGATGACGCCGGATGATCGCCCAGGCGACATCGAGGACCGGAATGCAGAGGACCACGAGGGCGGTTCCGATTTTCGCGGGCCCGAGAATAGAGAGCGAAGCCAGCGCCAATCCGACGAACATCGCTCCTGAATCTCCGATGAAGATCCGAGCTGGGTTCCAGTTATAAGGGAGGAACCCGAAGAGAGCTCCGGCAAGAACAACCGGTAGGATGAGGTCCGCGTGGTGGAAGCTTGCTGAGGGGTGAGCTATGAAGTGGTGCTCATGAGCAGCCCAGACGGCGAGAAGCAGTGCCGCGATGATTCCCACGCCGGTTGAGAGCCCATCCAAACCGTCGAGGAAGTTGATCGTGTTCATCATGGCAACGATCCAAAAGAGCGTGAAAATGGCTCCCACCAGAAGTGGCACGTGCCAGCTACCATTGAAATTCGCCGCAGCCCATGGAATACTGATGTACTTCACCACTCCAAGTCCGGCTGCCACAGTCACCACTGCCGCGAGAGCCTGACCAGCAAGGTGAATCATTGGCGGAAGGCTAATACGATCGTCGAGTACTCCCACGGCGACGGCGACAAACCCTCCGGCGACGATACCGAGGACTGGCCCGGCGATGGGTAAGAAAAGAAAGCAGGCGACGGCGAAGGCAATATAAACTGCGACGCCTCCAAGCAGCGGGGTCGCCGCTTTGTGAATTTTCATCCCGATAGGCTGATCGATTACTCCCAACCGCTTAGCCACTTTGCATATGACTGGTGTGATTGCCAGGCAAATGACAAGCGTGATCAAGACTGGAACGACCCACAGCCAGACAGAATTGCCAGGGAGGCTAATCAAGGAGCTTAGTCAGCCAGAGGTGACCACGGCTCGGGTGTGGTGATCCTCTTTCCAGGAATCCGACCCACTTCGTAATACTCGACCCCTGGTTTAAAGTGGCGTCCGGCCCAAGCACCTGAATTGTCAACGACAACGGTGCCCGGGTTGATGTAGTCCTCCGTCTCGCGGGAGAGATACTCCGAATGGGCTGTAACCAATATCACGACGTCGCAATCTGTCAAATCTTCTGGGAACTGCATGCTGGGCACTCCGCAGAGGTCGTAGATCTCATCTGGCGAGTAAAAAGGATCATGCAGCCTCAGACGAGGCACGTCTCGTAGCGCATCGAGGACCGAGAAGGCTGGTGACAGCTTGTGCATCTTGGCATCCGGAGTGTAGGCCAGACCCAACACCCCGACCGAATTCTTCCCGACTAAAAGGCCCTCTAGTCGTTGAGTGAGCAAACTCTCAAAGTAGGAGTCGTTGAACTCAAGAGCAGCCTGGACAGGCTGTAGATACGGATTCGCCGGGCCGCCCTCTTCCAGGATGTATCTGGGTGCAAGCGGAATACAGTGACCGCCAATGCCGAGTGAAGGGAAGTAGTACGGAATATTCCACTTTGTGCTTGCAAGGCGGAGCACATGGCGCATATCGTAGTCCGGAAATGCCAGGGCTAAAGAGTTACCGAAGCTGATCCCCTGATAGCGAATGACATTTTCTATTACCTTCGTGAAGGCGGCATGGCGGGCATCAAGGGCCGGCTGCACGGTCCCGCATACGAGCCCGTAAAAGGCCCCGAGAAGCTCGGTCGCCCTTTCGTCACACCCACCCACGATCCTCGGTAACGTCTCGATCGTGTAGTCGGCGCCATTGAACCAGTCGCGCCGAGGCGCTGCGCCGACCAGAACATCCCGTCCTACTTCAAGTCCCTCGCTTTCCAAGCTAGGAAGAACGATCGAGTCAAGCCACTGCGGGAGAATAGTGCTCTCGATCGACAAAAGTGGCGGAACATCCGACGGAGGAGTAAGCCGGATCGTCTTTGCGATTCGCGGCATGACATCCCGAAGAGCTGCAGCGCTTGGCTCGGCTGCCCGCTCGGTCGGGACACAAACAAGATGCACTCCGATGTTTTCCTTCTCAAATTCACGCCAGCGGGTAGTCGCCGTTACATCGAGATGGTCGTCTCTTTCCCCCTGCGGATGCTCGCTGGAGGAGGTGGACTGGAAGTGACCTGCCTTTACCTCGCGAACCCTCTCCTTTGAAATGTCGTACGCAATGCAGCGCAATCCCCGCTGAGCAAAGTAGTAAGCAGCGCTAGAACCGATGGCTCCCGCACCCCACACACCTACACCACGAACCTTGGAAGTTAGTCCAGCGAGGAAGGCCGCCGAAGGCGACTCGCTAGAGGTGACGCCTCGCTCCTCGATTGCAGTCATTGCTCTCCTTCACTCACCAAGTATGATCGCGTGCCATGCAAAAACGGGAAGCACCATCATTCTTCGCCAACGCCACGGTTCATGGACCAGTCGCCACAGCCAATCTAAACCATATTGTTGCATCCATACAGGCGCTCTCTTGGCGGCACCGGCTACATAGTCGAATGAGCCCCCCATACCAATTGATATGGGTACTCCCAGAGCGTCTCTATGCCTCGCTATCCATAAATCCTGGTTTGGGGATCCGAAGGCGACAAGAAGAATATCCGGAGCCGCCTCTCGAATCATTTTGATCTGAGCCTCATCATCTCCTGGATCGGGGCTGCCTGAGTGAGTGCCAGCGATCTGCAAACCTGGATAGGTGCTAACCAGTCTCAATGCAGCTCTGGAAGCAATCCCGGGGCTTCCCCCCAGCAAGAATAGCCGGTGCCCAAGCCTCGCCGCCTGAGCTGACAGAGACCAAATGAGATCGGAGCCACCAACCTTACGCCTCAGTGATGTGCCACGCCGTCGTAATGCTAGAACCACCCCGACTCCATCGGCAGTTCGGATGTCTGCCAGGTTGATTGCTTCTCTGAACTCGATATTTCGCTGCGCTTGCATCACGAACTCAGCATTTACTGTCACGATGTGAGATGGGTTACCCGCTTCAATGGCAAGCGCCACGAATTCAAGCACTTGCCGTTCGGTGACCTCGTCCACCGGAACGCCCATAATCCGGCTCGTCTCATGCGGCATGCTGGGCGCCGATCAGTTCTTCGATCTCCGCCAGTACGCGGGAGGGAGGAAGATCCCAGAGACACTCGCGAGAGGCGCATCCCTCCGGTGTACCCAGTTCCTTGAATCGATAGAGACAGGGACTGCAGATTAGGTCAAGGCTCACAGCCCTTCCACACTTTCTCGGCGGGCCCCATGTCGCCGGACTGGTAGGACCGTACACGACAACGCTCGGAACGTCCATCACAAAGGCCAACTGGGCAACGCCGCCATCGTTTCCGACGAAAAGAACGCTCCTCGCCAACAGAGATGCTAGGGCCGGAAGGTCAGTTTCGCCTGCCATGCTGATGGCATGGTCCGTTCGCTCTGCGACCAACTCTAATGCCAGCTCGCGTTCCTCCACTCCTCCGACGACGATCGAACGTAGACCGTAGGCAGTCCACAGCGTATCAATGACGGTAGCGAACTTGTTCAACGGCCAACGGCGCGCAGTACTGAATAGCCCGGAGCCTGGGTGCACAACAACAAACGGAGTTTGAACGTCATGCTCAGTCCGTGCTATGTGTATAGGCAGGTCGTCAGATTTGAGCTGATGGTGGGCTTGCACTCCCGCTAGGGCGAGAAAATACTCCCTCTCGTGATGCGCCCCGAAGCCTCGATCCACCACGGGGCTCGTCAAGAACCGGCCACGTCCATTGTCAAGTCCACGCCTGACCTCTGCGCCAGAGAGCAGAGAGAGTAAAGCAAACTTTACCACGCCCCAAGGGGTCACAAGGTGGTGGAAAAGAATGATCGTGTCGAAATGACCTCTACGCAGCCTCCTGACTAGACCGATCACTTTCAGAACGCTCGAGGGTCGGAGAGAGCCAAGAATGCTGTCGAAAAGATGCTTGTCCACCAGGACAACATCGTCGACAAGCATCCGTGCCAGCCTCTCGTTTGTCTGCTTAGTCAACAAGGTCACTCCAGATCCCCCAGCTGACTTGTAAACCTCCCTTATCGCCGGGGCCGCAAGGAGCAAATCTCCCATGTCAGCGAGCTGTACGAGAAGGATCCGAGGCGTTGTCCGATTAATTGCCATGCTATCCCGGCAGAGTTTCTTCGTGCTCCTACAGTTTATGTAAAGCGCTGACGAGGCGAGTAGGCCTTGGAGAGCAAGTAACGATTCTCATCGAGTTAGATATGCTGTTTCTTGTTCATGCTCCCGAAGGAGAAGCGACGCCAGCGGCTATTTCTTCCGGACCAGGAGCTCGTCTACGACAGAAATTAGCTTGATGCCAATAACTACAATAACTCCGACTGCTTCCCGTACCCTTGAGCATGGAATCTTGACTGAGGAGAGTCCGATGGCGGAAACATTGGTGGATCTGTCGCAACCGTGGAACGTGCTTACACCGGGATGGCCCACCTACTCAAGCCCTGTGGTGCAGTGGGCAAAGAAACTAAGCACTGAACGGGTGAATGCACAGCGAATCGAAACGATGCTCCATGTTGGAACGCACATCGACGCACCCATGCACTTCGTTAGCGGTGGGAAGGATGTGGCGAGCTTGGATTTGGAGCGACTGTACGGTCCCGGCGTAGTAGTAGACATCAGCGACGCCGTAGGCGATTACGACATCTACACTCCGGAGACGATCACGTCACGCTGCGACGTTCGAGAAGGCGACATCCTCATCATCCACACTGGATATCACCAGTACGCCTTTGATCAGGGAACGACTGCAGATGAAGTTCGCTACTTCTGCAAGCATCCAGGTCCAAATAGGGAATTCGCGGAGTGGTGCCTTGACATGAAGTTCAGGTGGCTCGGACTCGACTGCGGGTCTGCGGACCACCCCATGAATACCGTCATTCGCCGCCTCCGGCCTGATCTTGCTCTAGAGTGTGAGCAACACCTCGGCCAAAGCCTTGACGAAGTTTTCCCCGACTCGGGCCTTCAGATTATGCACACCTACCTCTTCCCACACGACATCATCCATTGTGAGAATGTGGGCGGTGACATTGATTCTGTACTAGGAAAGCGGTGCCGCATCGGCGCGTTTCCTTGGAGATTCCAAGGAGGCGAAGCTGCGATGTGCCGCATCGTCGCTTTCCTCGAATAACTTAGCCGCTCAGCGGATTGTCCTCGTCATATTCAGCGCCAACGCGGGACGATCTCTTCCTCTCACTCCAGGGTCTCTTTGATACCGAACCAAGAACATGCGTGCAAAGGAGCGACTGTGCCCGAATTGGATGCCGAGGAACGAAAGGAACTTAAGGGAGGCCAATTCGCATTCCCAAAGCAGCGGAAGGAACCGATCGAAGATGCAGCCCACGTTAGGGCTGCGATAGCTCGATTCGACCAGGTTGAAGACGTGACGAATCAAGAGAGAGACGCAGCCTGGCAGAGGATCCAGGCTGCGGCCAAGAAGTTTGAAGTGCACCTCGACGAGTCAGATTGGCGAGATCTATTTAGAAAGAACGATCGGAAGATCCCAGAGGACTAGCAACACGTGCTGAAACCAGGCGAGATTCATCCCGCCTGGTTCTTCGATTAGAACTCAGCTGTTCTCAGAAGCGATAGCAGCTAGGGTGAGGGCGCCCTTAAAGGTACTGTTTCAGCCAATTGAGAATCTCTTCCAGACGCTGCATTCGCTTCGAGGGGGTTCCTGCTCGAGAAAGCCCATGACTCTCTCCCGGAAACCGAATAAACCTTGTAGGGATGTCCCGACGCCTGAGTCCGGTGAATATTTGTTCGCCCTGCTCAACTGGACAGCGATGATCTTCCTCACTGTGGATCACCAAAGTAGGCGTCTTCATGTCCCCTAAGTACGCGATGGGGGACATCTGCCAAAGCTTCATCGGATCGGTCTCAATCTTCGCCTTCCAGGCGTACTCCCACCATGCTCCTCCGTCCGTCGTACCCACAAAACTGAGCATATTCACGAGGCTTCGTTCCACCACCGCCACCGCAAAGCGATCCGTATGGCCGATGGCCCAACTGGTCATGTAACCGCCGTAACTGCCACCAGCAATCCCCATGCGCTTCTCATCAACCCAGTCCAAAGCGCTGCAATAGTCGGCGGCCGCCATAACGTCCTCGAAGTCTCGGCTCCCCCAACCACCAAAGATCGCGGTTTCCCAAGCTTCACCGTAGGATGCACTGCCATGCGGATTGATGAGGAGCACACCAAATCCTTCGCTCACTAGCAGCTGCATCTCATGGAAGAACGACCACCCGTAAGCGGCTTGAGGTCCTCCGTGGATGTAGATCACCAGGGGAGCTGCGACCCCATCCGGATTGAAGGGCTTCATGACCCAACCGTTTACCGTGTCCCCACCCGAACCGGCAAATTCGACAGGTTGGAGATCAGACAGCTTCACCTTTGCAAGGAAGTCTGCATTCGTTTCGGTGACGCGGTGAGGCTCTGACCCAGCAGCCTTTAGAAATATCTCAGGCGGACGCGTCGCTTCACATTCGACGTAGGCAATTCTGTCACCTGCAACGGAGAAGCCCTGTATCTCGTGTTGCCCGTTTGTCTCTTTTTGAAGATCTCCGTTTAGTCGATAGATGTCAGAGGTTCCAGCTCGGCTCGCAATAAACCAGAGCCCTTCCGAATTCCACACCGGCGAATCGTCGCTACCCGCTTTAGAGTCGTTTATGACTTCATTGCCAATCTCGAGGTCGTGACCTTCGATTAGGTTGACCAGCCCTGACCCTTGGCGATCCACTCGCCAAACCTGGGTAAAGCCAGTGGCTTGATGATCGAGAATCGGGAAGCCCAGAAAGGCAACATGCTCGCCATTTGGGCTGTAGAGGGGTTGAAACCATACTCCTCGCTCTTTCGTCACTCGCCGCAGTTCGCCGCCTTCAGTCGGAACTTGCCAGATTTGAGAATCAATCTCTACATCCCATCGGGGATTCCGGTTAGCGGAAAAAGCAATGTGTTTGCCGTCAGGAGACCAAGCGGGGGAGTCGGCGAAGTAGTCTCCTTCAGTCAGCTGCGTTATCTGGTCCGACTCCAAATCGACCACATGAATGTGGGTTCGCCTGTTATGGATGAAACCCATACCGTCGAATTTGAACTCGGCACGGTCGATGACTTTGGTTGGGGGCTTCTTTGGCTTTTCTCCCTGCCCGTCCTTCTTGTCTCCCTTGGCATCGGCTTCCTCTTGCTGGTCTTCTTCTTGTTCGCCCCACTTAAGGGCGGCAACGAAAGCGATCTTCTTACTGTCGGGAGACCATTTAAACGCCAAAACGTCATACTCGTCCGGAGTCACACTCCTAGCCTCACCCCCACTCGACTCTAGGATGAAGATTTGAGATTTCTTCTCTCGCTTGGAAATGAATCCTAGCGATCGACCATCGTTAGACCACCGAGGAGAAGAATCCTTCGTTCCCTGAGTGTATGGTCTTAGGTCACCATTTTCCCAAAGCCAAATACTGGTCTTATACTCGTCCTTTTCCCTCTCCATCTCTTTCCTAACGAAGGCTATGCGGCCACCGTCGGGAGATAGTTGAGCATCACCATTCAGGGTGATGTCGTACAGGTCCTCTGCCGTCACTCCTCGCTTTTTCCCTCCGCCGACTGCGGAAGGAGTCCCAGCCTTTGTCTTTGCCATGTCTTCTACTAACCCCCTAAAGAATGATGAACCGTATGATCTTTAAACTCGGGATCCAAAACGACCCTCACTGCGGAGTCGTGCGGCAGCACCGATATAGGAGCACCGAATGCCGACTGAATACGACCGGGCGTCAGAACCTCCTCGGGAGGTCCGTGAGAGACGACTACCCCCTCGTCGAGAAGCACGAGATGGTCGAAGTAGGTGCCTGCCAGAGAGAGGTCATGAATGATTGCTAGGATACCTACGCCTCGGTTAAAACGGAGGCTCCTCAGCCTTTCCATCAGCTTCCATTGTTGGCCCAGATCTAAATGAACCGTCGGCTCATCTAGAAGAAGGTAGGCAGGCTGCTGGGCGAGCGCCATCGCGAGGATAACGCGCTGCTGCTCGCCGCCACTCAGCGACGAAAACGTTCGATCGAGAACATGCAGGACTTCGGTTTCTTCGGCTGCTGCCATGATGGCTTCCTGGTCGGTGGCACTCAGACCGCCGAGGAAGCCTACGTACGGTGTTCGGCCCATGGCCACCACCTCTCGAGCAGACAGTCCGAATCCTGCGTCCATCCTCTGCGGTACGACCGCCATGATTCGGCTCAAGTGACGTCGGGACGTCTGTCCAATATCGACGCCATCTACGACCACCTTTCCCTTGGCGGGCTTGAGCAAGCCAGAGAGAACCTTCAACAGGGTTGTCTTCCCGGCTCCATTTGGACCAACTACCGCGACGGCCTCACCCGGCTCTACCTTTACAGTCACGTCGTGCAGGATGGTTCGAGTGTGGTATTCCGCGTAGATGTTCCAGGCCTCCAATCCTCTCTCAGAATCGGTATGCATCACCGCTCCTTCGAAGGAGGTAGAGAAAGAACGGCGCGCCAATCAACGCCGTTACAACGCCCAGGGGAATCTCGCCGCCAGACCCTTCCACAGTTCGGGCAAGGAGATCCGCCAGTACGACATAGGTGGATCCCAAAAACACGGAAGCAGGCAGTAAAAGCCGATGGTCTGGCCCATAGATTAAACGGGCCACGTGCGGGACAACTAAACCTACAAATCCAATGACGCCGCTGATGGAAACGGCGAAAGCGGTTAGAAGAGTTGCCACGAGAACGAGTGCCACCTTAACCCTTTCGACTTGCAAACCGAGGTGCGAAGCTTGGTCTTCCCCCAGTAAAAGTGCGTTGAGATCACGGATATAGAAGCAACACCCAGCCATCAGGAGGATGATCAACGGGCCAAGGACCGTTAGCTGACCCCAATAGGGCTCAGCCAGACTGCCCATCGTCCAGTTGAGAAGTCTTGCGGTCTGGCCGCGTTGGTAAACGACCAGCCACATGCCGGCAATCATCAGGCTGCTTATCGCGAATCCCGCTAGCAGTAGGGTCATAGTTGGCGTCCTACGATCGACCCGGGCCAAAAAGTAGACGATGCCCACGGCCAGGATGGCGCCTACAAAGGCCATGATCTGGACCGCACCAAAGCCACTCCAAGCGAATGTCAGTGGGATGGAAATCGCCACTGCGACTCCCAGCACTGCTCCCGACGACGTGCCAATCACAAACGGATCTGCCAAAGGATTGCGAAGCACCGCTTGGAAGATCAAGCCGGCAACGGACAGAGCCGCCCCAATCAGGGCTGCCGTTATGACTCGATCGAAGCGTAGCTGCCACACAATGGCCACATCTACCGCAGGCCAGGAGTGACCAGTTGGAAACCCAAGTTGGTTCAGAATGATGCCTATGATCTCAGAATCGCTTATTCCTACGCTGCCATTCAGGGTAGCCAAAGTAATGGCGGCTATAAGCATGAGAGGCAAAGTTGCCAGGCGGATCCACAGCTCCAGGGGAGTATATCGACCGGTAGCCGATCTGATAGCTGTTGCAGTCAATACGCGTCGATCACACGATCGTGCCTCCTCCAATGACCCGGTCGCCGTCGTAAAACACGGCAAGCTGGCCGGGAGCGACCCCCCAGACCGGTTCGTCGAACCGAACTCGAGCCTCTGCGCCGCAAACTTCTACGGTGCCAATGCGCTCGCTTGAATGGGATCGAACCCGGATGTGCGAACGAAATTTGTGTCTGCCCAGCCGGCCCGTGAAATGCAAATCCCTACACTCTAGTTCGATCTGTGCGGCATCTTCCCTCCGTCCCACCACAATGGTGTTCTCAGACGGCCGAAGTTCAATCACAAACCTTGCCCCGTCTCTGCCGGAAGGGAGTCCCTTTCGCTGGCCAACCGTGTAGTTGTGAATGCCCGAGTGAGTTCCCACGGTCGCACCTTGCCGGTCAACAACCGGTCCCGGACGGTCGCTCAGGCCAGCGTTCTTGCGGAGGAAATCTCGGTAGTCTCCTCCCGCTACAAAACAAATCTCTTGACTATCTGGTTTCGAAGCGACAGGGAGGTTGAACCGTCTCGCCAGCTCCCGCGTTTCGGATTTTCTGAGACTCCCTAGCGGGGTCAGCAGTCGAGCTAGCTGACGCTGATTTAGCGTGTGCAAGACATAGGATTGGTCCTTCTCCACGTCTATGGCCTTGCGCAGCACAAACTCTTTTCTCCGCCCGTCGAAGCCCACCCGTGCATAGTGACCAGTCGCGATGTATTCCGCTTGAACCTCATCGGCTTTGGCGAGCAGCCCATCAAACCGGACCATCTGATTACACCGAACGCAGGGATTAGGAGTACGGCCTGCCGCGTACTCCCTAGCAAAATCGTCCACGACAGCGCTGAAAGGCTGCCGGAAGTTGGGCACATAGTACGGAATATCCAGAATTCGGGCGACTCTACGCGCGTCCTCCACAGCATCTACGGAGCAGCAACCGGCACTGACAGTCTCGTCCTGAAAGGCGGAGGACCGGTGCCAAATTTGCATGGTCACCCCAATAACATCAAACCCGGCCTGCTGCAGCAACGCTGCAGTTGCAGAGCTATCCACACCTCCGCTCATTCCGACAACAACCTTCCCAGGTGGTCGGTGGATGGAAGGCCAATTCAATCTATTCACGGGACCGGTACCTCAGCTGATTGTTGGGAAGCAGAAACATCACTGACGCAGCACGTAGCGCCGGGTTCTTAAGACGTCCCATCCTCAGCACAACGTCAAAAGGACTAGAAGTCAATTGCCGAGACGGTCACCCGGGCGCCCACTCCAATCATTGTATTGGGACTTAGTGCCCCCGTCTGGACCGGCAGAAACCCCTACTTTTCAGGCCGCCGCGTCACGCGGAAGTTGCCATGCAAGGATCTGCGAACGCTTCCAGTTAGGAAAGCCACACCCACAAGGATTAGGACGATAGCCACCAGGACGCCAAGACTCAAGTAGTGTAGGTTGCTGAGAAGGAGATATGCTCCAACGGCCATGACGGCAACGGGCACCAAGGGCGGCGTGAAAGGCCTCCGCTTAGGCACAGTGGTAGGCGTTGAGGGTCCGAGAACCTGGAGAGAGTCCGGAGTACGGCGATCTCGGAGTGCCAGCCAGTAGTGACGAAGGAGCAGGTAGATGCCAAAGGCCACGACCAGAACCGGCCACCATCTCGTTACCCTATGCGGTATAACACCATAGTACGAGAGGATGACCAGAGCTCCGATTCCGATGAGGAGTGTTCCCAAAACGCGGCCACATCCGCTTGTCCGTACGTTCATGGGGACTCAACTCTCCTCTCCCCTCGAAGAAGGAGTCTTCGAAACTCAGACGCGATCACGGCAGTCACAGCGAGGGTCATACGCTAGTCACGTACCATGAGCTTAACAGCCACTTAGGTCCTGCATGCTGGCATTGCGGCAGTTGAGCCGAAGACGGCTAGGCTAGGCCAGGGAGCATCCAATTCGAAAGTTAGCCTTAGAGGTCGCCGAGTCGCGTCTTCAGACTTTGACCCTAAGCTTGCGGACCTGGAAAGTGGCATGCTGCCCGATGTCCCGGGACCTTCTCTTCTAAGGGAGGATCCACCTGTGAACAGATTGGTCGAGCCTTGAAGCAGCGGGGATGAAACGGGCAGCCACTGGGAGGATTGACAGGACTGGGAACGTCTCCTTCGAGGATGATTCGTCTCTTGCTCCGCTCTAGCCGAGGATCAGGCGCCGGAATGGCCGACATCAGAGCCTGGGTATATGGGTGGAGCGGATCGCGATATAGATCGTCACTATCGGCTATCTCTACGATCCGACCCAGGTACATGACAGCGACACGGTCACTGATGTGCCTCACGACGCTAAGGTTGTGCGCGATGAATAGGTAGGTAAGCCGAAACCGCTCCTGAAGACTCTCCAGAAGATTCAGGATTTGCGCCTGAATTGAGACGTCCAACGCCGAAACGGGCTCGTCGGCTATCACCAAGCTAGGACGCAGGGCCAGAGCACGCGCAATTCCAATTCGCTGCCTCTGACCGCCACTAAATTCGTGTGGATAACGGTTGATGTGCTCGGGCAGCAGGCCCACCGTGGTCAGAAGCTCTTGAACAGCCTGACGGCGCCGCGCTCTGTTGGATCCTTTGCCATCACTGTCCACTATTTGGTTCTGATCGGAATGCTCACTCCGAGAGTCGCGAAGCGCAGATGGAAAATTCTCCAACGGTTCTGAGATGATCTTGTCCACGGTCATCCTGGGATCAAGCGAGCCGAAGGGGTCCTGAAAAACCATTTGCATCTCGCGCCGGAGGGGCCTCAACCTGCGTGGGCTGAGGTAGGTGATGTCGGTCCCTTGGAGAGTGACCGTTCCTGAGGTGATTGGAACCAACCTTAATAGTGCTCGCCCGAGAGTCGTCTTGCCGCAACCACTCTCGCCGACCAATCCAAGGGTCTCACCCCTCCTAACCTCGAGAGTTACGCCATCCACCGCATGGACATATCCGACCGCACGTCCCAAAAACCCTCCGCGTACGGGAAAGTGGACCTTGAGGTTCTCCGTCCGGAGAATAACGCTATCTTCGTTCATGCCGCAACCAGCGTCTTCACGGGGTTCCAGCAGGCAGCTTTGTGCTCAACTCCACTTGTCATGGTGTTCTCGACGGCAACTAATGGAGGCATCTCCTCCCGGCAAATAGGAAGAGCGTTTGGGCAACGAGGAACAAAGGGACACCCGCCTGGCTGATTGATGAGATCGGGAGGCGAGCCAGGGATCGGCTTCAGCGGTTCGCCTCGCTCTTGATCAAGTCGGGGTATGGACTGAAGTAAAGCATGTGTGTACGGGTGGGTCGGCCGGTCGAAAATGTCCGCGACCGAAGCCGTCTCCACGACCTTGCCTGCATACATCACGACAACGCGGTCGGCGAGACCTGCAACAACCCCAAGATCGTGGGTAATGATGATAACCGAGGTGTGAAACTCCCGGGAGAGCGCCCGAATCAGGTCAAGAATCTGCGCCTGAATGGTCACGTCGAGCGCTGTCGTTGGCTCGTCGGCAATGAGCAGCTTCGGATTATTAGCCAGGGCCATCGCAATCATCACCCTCTGGCGCATGCCGCCGCTGAATTCATGAGGAAATGAGCCGAGACGCTTTTTTGCCTCCGGCATACCGACAAGAGTGAGCATCTCAGCCGCACGTGCATTGGCACGTTTGCGATCCAAACCCTGATGCTCGCGAACGCTCTCCGCAATCTGACGTCCAATGGTTAGGAGGGGATTCAGGGATGTCATCGGATCCTGAAATATCATCGAGATGTCACCGCCGCGCAGCTTTCGCATCTCTTCGCCCGACAGTTTGAGAACCTTACGTCCCTCGAAGCGAATGTCTCCGGTAACGATACGCCCGGGCGGCGTGGGGATCAGGCGCATGATCGATGTTGCGGTGACGCTCTTCCCTGATCCGGACTCACCAACGATTCCCAACGTCTGCCCCTCGGGAATGGAAAAGGATACATCGTCGACTGCCTTCACTACTCCCGCACGGGTGAAGAAGTACGTTCGTAGATCCTGGACCTCAAGGATGTTGTTAGCCATGGGTCTCACGGAACCGGTGACTGGAAGAACTGGTCCTGTAGATCGCAGCGGTCAACATTTTCCTCAAGATGTTGCCCCCGCGTCCCATTCGTGACTGGCTCTTCTAGGCGTCAACTGTTCATCCGAGGATCGACTGCGTCCCGTACACCATCCCCGATGAAGGTAAATGCGAGAAGCATAATTGCAATCACGATTGCAGGGAAGATCACTTGAGCGTCGTTGACACCCATTGTCTGAGTGCCGTCGTACAGAAGCTGGCCCAGATCCGGCAGAGGCGGCGGGACCCCGAGCCCAAAAATGCTCAAGGTGGTCTCCGTGTAGATGATTCCAACCGCAATCAAACTGGCTTGGACCAGCATCAAGCCATACATGTTCGGCAACAGGTGGCGACGAATGATTTTCATATTCGATGACCCGGCCGTACGAGCCGCCTCGACAAACTGTTGCTCCTTCATCGAAAGGGAGAGTCCTCGAACAAATCGGGTTAGAGGTGGCCAGCTGACTGCCGAGAAGACAGCGACAAGTAGGAACACTCTGCCCACTCCCGCAAAAATCGGTGCCTGTCTGAACATGGAAACGATGACAAGCGCCAGCAGGAATGCCGGGAACGCAAACATGAGGTCAGTGAACCGTGACAAGAGGCTGTCGATGGTACCGCCGAAGTAGCCGGCGAAAACTCCAATGAACGCGCCAATCGCTACCGTGATGATGGTGCCGATCAAGCCGACCATGAGGGGAACGCGCAAACCGTATACGATCCGGCTATAGAGGTCCTCCCCTATGCCGTCTGTACCAAACCAATGAGCCGCACTCGGTCCTTGGTTCAGGGCGAAGTAGTCCTGTGCCAGAGGGTTCGTCGTGTGCATGAAGGGAGCAAAGACGGCCATTATCACGAGTACCAGCACGACGGCGAGGCTGGACATCGCGGCCCAGTTTCGTCTAAATCGGCGCCAAGCGTCCCGTCCGGGAGAACTAACGCGAGTCCGGGCAACTTCTGTGGGACTGTCCGCCGCATCCCGCCCAAGATCGGCTGAGCGGCCTCCAACACCTGCCATGCTACCGGAGGTGGTTAGAGCACTACTCGGGGGTGCCTGTTCGTCTTGAGTGGCCATAAGCTCTAGAGCCTCACTCTCGGGTCGATTATTGCGTAGAAGATGTCAGTCAGCATGTTGACGAGAATCACAAAGGCGGCCAAGATGATCGTGGTGCCCTCGATCACGGAATAGTCTGAGGCGATGACGGATTCGGCGGTAATGTAGGCAACTCCTGGAATAGCAAAGAAATATTCGATGATGAAGGACCCGACAATCAAGTACGCGACAGTCGGACCAACGATCGAGGCGAGCGGCAGAAGGGTGTTCTTTACGGCATGGGTATAGATGACGACCCGATTCTTGAGTCCCTTGGATCTTGCCGTGCGAATGTAGTCTTGTCTCAGTACTTCTAGCAGGAAAGAGCGAAAGGATTTCGAAAAGAATCCTGCAAGCCCTGCAGCAAAGATCACTACAGGAAGCACCATCTCTTTGGCACTGGACTGCAGGCCAGGGCCACCATTGGGTAAAACCCCGAGTCGCCAACCCGTATCGCCCCATCCGGTGACAGGGAGCAATCGAAGATGCGCTCCGAAAATTAGCTGACACAGAGGAATGAACACGAATGACGGGATGACGTAAAGGAGAATCATCACCGATTGACTGCCATGATCGATTACGGAATTCTGTCGAAGCGCCGAGATTAGGCCTACCGGCAGCCCGACAAGAAGAGCGAGAACCAGCGCATAAGCCCCCAGAGTGAGGGTTACGGGAACACCCGTCTGAATAATCGTCCATACCGGAACCCCAAGAGACCCAGCTTCCTCTGAATAGCCAAAGTTTCCATGCATCAGCCCGCCAAGGTAGCTGAAGTACTGCTGGTAAAGCGGGCGGTCGAGCCCATACAAATGGCGAAGCGCTTTGACGTTCGCCGTCGTGGCATGCAGACCCAGGATGTTACGGATTGGGTCATAGGGCGACAGGTGGGCTAGGAAGAATACCACCGTGATGATGATATAGAGCACCACAGCGGCGGAGACGACCCGCTTAACCGTAAAGGCTAGAAGCCTTGCCATAGGAGACTTCCTCCTACCAACCGACGGAGCACGCGCGACGTGGAGCAGTCGGTTTTTAACTACTTAAGCAATTCTAGTGCCCAAGAAAGAAAGGCTTTGTGTGCGAAAGGGGCGCGACCCGCAGGCCGCGCCCCTCTCCCAAGCATGCAGCTTAGCTCAACGACTCTATTTGATCGTGACGTTGGCCCAATCGTCGTTCTTTGGCACTAGGAGCCCATAGGCGGCGCTGCCAACGAGTCCATGTACCTTGCTATTTACAAGACCGTAGTAGACCTGATTCCCAATGGGAATCCATGCTCCGTCATTGAGAGCGACCCGCTCGGCCTTCTGGTACAGACTGTTCCGCTGGGACTGATTGAAGCTGTACTCCGCTTGGGTGACGAGCTTATTGTAGGTCGGGTTGTTGTAGTAGCCAATGTCGTAGTTGGCACTCGGGGTAAGCAGGTTGGTCATGTAGTCCTCCGCATCGGGGAAGTCCTCGATCCAAAGGTTTTCGACCATATCTACTTTCTGCGGATAGTCCGGGCGGTTGGCTTTGTCCGCGTCGAGCCCCTTACCATCACCCACAATCTCAAGCCAGTAGTTGAAGTTGATGCCATCTGTGTTGACCTTTTTGAAGCCAACAGCTTGCATCATCGATGCGATGGCTGTGTACTCATTTTTGATGTCCGGGACACCATTCTGGTACGGAATAGTAATCGTGTCCTTCTTGGCGGCCGGGCACTTCTTTATCTCCGCCTTTGCCTTTTTCTTGTCGTAGTGGGGCGCCCAGGACTTATTCGTGATGAATGTCTTGGAGTACCCAACGATGTTCTTAGGCAGAACTTGGTAAGTCGTGGTCTGGGTTCCATAAAGCACGCCTTTGTTAATCGCGGTGCGATTAATGGCATACGCCACGGCCAGCCGGCATGCCTTGTTGCTGAATAGCGAGTCCTTATGCTCGTTGGCTGTCATGTAGTCAACCGCCGAGGTGGGGAACTTATAAAGTGTGTCGCCCTTGTGCGACTTCACTTCGCCAGGTACGTTGGCCGCCGGAACCTGAGTCACGTCGATCTCTCCGGCTTTGTACGCCGTGTAGTTCTCGGGGATCGTTGGAATCAAAGGCATGATGATCTTGATCTTCGGCTTTGCGCCAAAGTAGTCCTTGTTCGGAACCAGCGTCATTGATGGTGTGTGCCCGGGCGGGAAGAACGAGTCACGGTCAGGATTCGAGCCTTTATTGCGGCATTGGAATTTGAACGGTGCGTCACCCACGTTGGCTGAGCAGGTGTTTGTCAGGAAACTTCCCGGAGGGTTCTTAGCGGAAGGCTTCGGCTCGCGCTTCATGACCTTTGGATCCACAATATCGGCCGTGGGGTATGTCAACGTCTTGAGGAAGAACGGAACGGCCTTCGTGAGAGTGATCTTAAGCTCCCGCGCATTGACCACCTTGATTCCGGAAAGCGTTTTGGTCTTGCCACTCATGAGAGCCTGGGATCCTGCAATGAATCCATCGTAAATTGCTGCAACCGGCGATTTGTTGACCGGCGAAAGGGCCCGGGTGATGGAGTAATCGATGTCCTGAGCCGTTAGCTTATCACCATTGTTGAACTTAAGGTTTTTGCGAAGCTTGAATGTATACGTTTTGTGGTCCTTGCTCTGGGTGATGCTCTGCGCCAAGTACGGCGCGGGACTACCATCAGGCAGTAACTTCACCAGATTCGAATTGACCATGTTAAGCACGTTATTAGAGAACGAATCTGTGACCTGAACTCCATCCAGGCTGTTGACCCAAGATGCGCCCTGCCCCAGCCCTGCGAGCCCATACCACCGAAGCGTCTTAAGAGGCGCTTTGGCCGTCTGATGGGCAAGAACGGGGGAGTTGGCCGACACCGCCAGCGTGGTGGCAAAAGTAACTGCAATGCCCACGCTCAGCAAACGATTCTGTAGTGACTTCACGTGTTGCTCCTCCAAAATCTTCGATAGCTAACATAATGAATCCCGCATCAAAGTGTTTCCTCCGACTTCGCTCTCGGCACCTCCTTGCTACGTCTGATGAGAAGACCGTTCTGTACCGCTTGTTCTACATCTCGGCCTTCACGCTCGCTCCATCAGCGTACTCTGTTTCCCGTTAATGCCTGATGAACAACGGGCAGGTTACCGAGGGCGAAATCTTAGAGGCCAGGCCACTCTCGAGCGTTTAGGCAACGGGGTCCGCAACTCATTGGGAGAGATCCGTTTAGATCGGGTATTCTCCCGTGCGCGTCGATTCCGCGGTGCCGGAGTCTCGCCTAGAGACCTACTTCTCCTTTACACACCTTCCGGGGCGCTCTCCGGAGTGGGAGGACCCGCCTCGGCTTGTCCATTGCCACCGTTCCTCCAACGGAGGTTAGGACGCCGGGCTGCCAGTGCCTCGTCCACTCGACCGACGGGAGTTACGTGCGGTGCGGACAGAACGATTTCGGGATTATTCTCAGCCTCTTCTGCAATCTTCCGCATCGCCTCTACAAAAGCATCTAGTGTTTCGACAGTCTCTGTTTCTGTCGGCTCGATCATGAGTGCCTCATCCACAATGAGGGGAAAATAGACCGTCGGTGGATGGAAGCCGTAGTCCATTAACCGCTTTGCCATGTCCCTGGTGTGCACTCCCTTGGCAGCTTGACGTTTTCCTGAGAGCACGAACTCGTGCATCGTCGGTCCCGGATACGGTTCGGCGAACACATCATTCAATTTTGTCCGGACGTAGTTGGAATTGAGAACGGCATCGCGGCTCACCTGCCGTAGACCTTCGCCTCCAAGCGTTCTGATATAGGCATAGGCTCGAACAAACATGCCGAAGTTGCCATAGAATGACCGCACTTTCCCGATGCTTTCGGGCCGGTCGTAGTCCAGAACGTATCCTTGATCTCGCTTCTCGATAATAGGGACAGGTAAGAACTGGGCCAACTGAGAATTTACTCCGACAGGCCCGGATCCTGGACCACCGCCTCCATGAGGGGTGGTAAAGGTCTTGTGCAGATTGAGATGCACGACGTCGAAACCCATGTCGCCTGGCCTGACGACACCCATGACTGCATTCAGATTGGCCCCGTCATAGTACAGTAGTCCGCCAGCGTCATGGACGATTGACGCCATCTCCTCGATCTGATCCTCGAAAAGCCCCAGGGTGTTTGGATTCGTCAGCATGAGTGCCGCCGTGTCGTTGTTTACGAGCTCGCGCAGCCTCTGTGTGTCGACACGCCCGGTCGAGTCAGAGGGTACGGTTACCAACTTATATCCGGCTGCGGTAGCGCTCGCCGGGTTTGTGCCGTGAGCAGAATCCGGAGCAATAACGGTCGAGGGATTGCGGCCTGTCTTTGCGTGATAGGCCTTGATCATCAATAGGCCTGTGAACTCCCCGTGGGCCCCCGCAGCCGGTTGGAGACTTACCTCGTCCATTCCAGTGATTGCCTTCAGAAGCTCCTGGAGCTCCCACATCAGCTGCAGGGCTCCTTGAACCGTGCTCTCGGGCTGCAGAGGGTGAATAGATCGGAATCCAGGAAGTGCGGCAACGACCTCATGAAGCTTTGGGTTGTACTTCATGGTGCAAGAACCTAAGGGATAGAACCCCGTGTCGATGCTGTGGTTGAGCTGCGACAACCGGGTGTAATGTCGCACAACAGTTGGCTCCGACACTTCAGGGAGCTCCGGAGGGGTGGTGCGAAGCAGATCCGCCGGAATCAGGGCGTCAATTTCTAGCTCGGGCACATCCATTTGAGGCAGTGAGAATCCCCTCCTACCCGGACAGCTTAGCTCGAAGATGAGAGGCTCAGGCATTAACGTACTCCTGCCGCCGCAGCGACCTTCGATTCCACGCCCTCCGGTCGCAGCTCCAAAAGGCATTGGACGAGGTCGTCGATCTGCTGACGCGTTGTAAGCTCCGTAAAGCTCAGGAGCATACCCTCAGGAAGCTCCGGCACGTCGGGATAGCAACCCTTAAGAGGAACTCCGCCAATAATCTCGTGCCTCAACAGGAACTGATTAACCTCTTGGGCTGGAATTGGAGTTGAGATAGGGAACTCACGAAAGAATGGAGCGGATGAGAGCAGTCGGAAGCCCGGGATGGCCTCGATACGTGCGGCGGCGTAGTGGGCCTTCTGCATAGCCAGCTCGGCAACCCGTCTGAGGCCCTGCTTTCCCATTAGAGCCATGTACACCGTGGCCGCAAGCGCGACCAGCGCTTCGTTCGTACAAATGTTGGACGTTGCCTTATCCCGACGGATATGCTGTTCCCGGGTCTGCAACGTTAAAACATAAGCGCGGCGGCCGGAAGCATCAACGGTTGCGCCGGCTATTCTGCCAGGTATCCGTCTCTGCAGCGCTGTCGTGGTGGCAATAAAGCCGAGATACGGACCACCATAGCTCAGCCAGGATCCCAGATTCTGACCCTCCCCAACAGCTATATCTGCTCCATACTCGGAAGGCGGAGCTAATAGAGCTAGCGAAACCGGGTCCACGACTGCGACAAGCAGGCCTCCCCTTCCATGGACTGCATCGCTTAATTCGACGACCGAGTTCACCGAGCCGAGGAAATCCGGCGTTTGGACTACGAGAGCGGCGTGGTGCTCGCTTACCGCCTGTCGCACGTTTTCAATAGATAGCTGAGGAACCGCGGGAATGATGTCGATGGCGTAGCCGACTCCGTCAGCGTAAGTCCGTAGGACTCGCACATATTCCGGATTCACCGAGTCGAGGATGGCGATCCGATCCCGCCCTGTTGCATTGACAGCCATTCCGCATGCCTCTGCCAAGGCCGTTGCTCCGTCGTAAAGGGACGCGTTGGCAACGTCTAACCCGGTTAGCTCGGCGATCATCGTCTGAAACTCATAGATGACTTGAAGGGTTCCCTGGCTCAGCTCGGCTTGATACGGAGTGTACGAAGTGTAAAACTCGGCCCGACCTGTGATGGCGCCAACTGCCGCTGGGACATAACCGCGGTAGGCTCCGGCACCCATGAACGAGGGACGAGATTCCACGTTCAAATTGTGTTCGGCAATCGCTGAAAGTAGACCCAGAACTTCGGGTTCGCTCAGACCGTGCGGCACCTCAAGGGACTTCAACCTCAGCCACTCAGGAACGTTTCTGAAGAGCTCCTCGACGCTGTCGACTCCTATAGAGTCAAGCATTTTCGCCCGATCTTCATCTGTGTGGGAGATGTACATCTATGCCTGCTCGGTGACGAAAGCGTCGTAGGCTTCCCGGTCCATAAGTTGTCCCACCTCATCGGGTTTCGACAACTGAACCTTGACCATCCAGCCATTAGACATGGGAAATTCGTTGACGATTTCGGGTTGTGAGTGTAAAGCTTCGTTGATCTCTATCACCTCACCTGAGACCGGCGCATAGATCTCAGATACAGCCTTCACGGACTCGATGTCCCCGAGCCGCTCTCCGGCGACTAGCGCAGTGCCTACAGGCGGGAGCTCGAGGTACACAATGTCTCCGAGCTGTTGAATTGCGTAATCCGTGATTCCAACCGTGGCAATGCCGTCCCCCTCCAGCACCCATTCGTGCGATTGTGCGTACCGTCTTTCCTCTCCGTTCATTCGGCGTTCCTCCTCCGACCGGGCCTATGTGTCAGCCTGCTCCCCTCGAGAGTAAATCGGCTTCTTGACAATTTCTGCTGGGTGTTTTTCCCCTCGAATCAAGATTTCCACAGGGGTACCCACCTTCGCGTGAGCTGTCTCAATAAGTGCCAACCCAATGCCCCGGTTGAAAGTGGGCGAGTAGGACCCGCTCGTAACTTCGCCCACGGGGCTGTCTCCAACAAAAACGGGGTAGTGCGGCCTCGGGATGGACCGATCCTTCATTGAAAAGGCGACGAGCTTGCGATCCACGCCGTGTTCCTTCTGGCTCCTCAGATACTCGCTGCCTATAAAGTCCCTTCCTGCGAGTTTTACCGTCCAACCAAGTGAACCCTCGAGTGGGGATGTCATGTCGCTGATGTCGTTCCCATAAAGGGCAAGCCCTGCTTCCAGCCGCAAAGTGTCTCGTGCGCCCAAGCCCACAGGAACCAGCCCCAGGGGTGCTCCCGCCTCCATGAGGGCGCGCCATAGCTCCCGAGCAAGTTTTGGCCCGTTGACGTATAGCTCTAATCCGTCCTCTCCCGTGTAGCCAGTTCTACTTATGATGCAAGGGATACCAGCCACCTTACCCTCGGCAAAGTGATAGTACTCGATACCGCAAATGTCGTCTGAGCTAAGCGATTGGATCAAGCTCGTGGCAGTGGGGCCCTGGACCGCCAGGAGAGATATATCATCACTCACGTTGCTCAAATGGGCACCGCTAGGAAGATTCTCTTTTAGGAAGCCGCAATCCTTCTCTATGTTGGAGGCGTTTACGACCAGCATCACGTGGTCCGGGAAGCGGTACACGAGTACATCGTCCACGATACCCCCGTCCGCCCGACATATGGGGGTATATCGAGCTTGCCACACCTCTAGATTCGATACCTGATTGGTGACCAGCCGGTCAACCGATTCGAGAGCGCTGGCGCCGCGGACTTCCAGTTCACCCATGTGAGAGAGATCGAACACACCCATTGCCGTACGAACCGCCCGGTGCTCCGCAACGATGCCCGAGTATTCGATGGGCATTAGGTATCCCGCAAAGGGCAAAATTCGCGCTCCGGACTTCAGGTGCTCCTCATAGAGAGCAGTCTTTTTTTCTGCGGCCATAAATCCAGCGTACAAGCAACGCCTCTAAGCGATGAAGCCCTACACGAAGGTTTGGGCGGTAACTAGACTCCCTCGAGGACGTCCTCGTCCAGGTTGACTGCTTAACTTTGTGGCAAAACGGCTACCATGTCGAGTTTTCTGGCGCAAAATCAAGAGATTTTGGCATCGTGAGTCCGATCCGGTGTATAGAATATTGGCGAGCGACTCAAATACGGACATAGGGAGATCACGGATGGTTATCGGAAAGACAGAACTGGCGGGACAGGTTGCGCAAGAAACAGGGCTTAACAAGTCTCAGGCAACGCGGGCATTGGACGCAACGCTTGAAGCGATCGGGGACGCTTTAAGTAAGGGCAACGAGGTTCGACTGACGGGGTTCGGCACCTTTCGTGTAAGCGAGACCAAAGCGCGAACAGGTCGAAATCCTCGAACGGGTGACCCGATTAATATCGCGGCGGGGCGCCGCCCCGGCTTTACGGCCGGATCTCGACTTCGAGACTCAGTCCAGCAGCGCTAAGACTCGGTCGCAACGTTGGAGAGCCTGTCTTCACGGCGGGCTCTCTTCTTGCCTGTCCGTAACCGACTCCTTTGGAGCAGCGCCGGGGGACACCCTGTTCCACCCACAGACATGGCACGGTTTAGCGGATCTGCCAGTGTAGCGCTGCAAGTCGTGACCTTCGTCTAAGTTGCATCGCTCGATCGAAACCAGCGGGACGCCCCCAGCCGATCTTCTCGGCCTAAATCTGGCTCGTTCCCGGCAACGCAGAATTCGGGAGCCAGGCAGTCAAAGCTTCATTGGGCAGGCTTAGGACCAAACTATGCCTTGATAGAATGGCCCGTGTTGCGAGCGGGTTCCTCGATGAAAGTAGCGGCTTTCGATGATTGACCTGGAGTTAAATTCAGACCAGAAACTCCTCGTAAGGTCGATTCGGGATTATGTGGCAAAAGAGTTTGCCCCGTTCATCCAGGACTGGGATAGTAACCATGTCTACCAGCCTGAGACCTTCGGCAAGCTGGCCGATCTGGGTCTCACCGGGATCTGTTTCCCTGAGCGCTACGGCGGAAGTGGAATGGATTACATCAGCCTGGGATTGGCATCCGAGGAGTTAGAGTACGTCGACACCTCACTTCGAACCATCTTGTCCGTCCACATCGGACTTTGTGGGATGGGGATCTATATATGGGGAACTGAGGACCAGAAGCAACGATTTTTGACTCCGTTGGCTGCGGGTGAGCGGTTCGGCGCTTTTGGACTGACGGAACCCAATGCGGGATCAGATGTAGCCAATCTGGGATCAACGGCTCGCCGGGACGGCAATTTCTATGTTCTCAACGGCGAGAAAACCTGGGTGTCCTATGCGGACTTTGCCGATACATTTCTCGTCTTTGCAAAGACCGATCGTGACGGCTGGACACAGAGGTATTTCCGCCTTCGTCGTCGAGAGACATGAATGTGGCGAGAGCCTGCGCACTCAACCAATCAAGCAGAAGTCGGGCATATACGCCGGCGACACGGGAAGCATCAGCATGAATGACGTGCGAGTACCCGTGGAGAACCGGATTGGTGAAGAGGGTGAAGGCTTCGTGATTGCCATGAGCGCTTTGGAGAATGGGCGTTATACGGTTGCCTCGGGAGCGTGTGGGACGATCAGGGCCTCGTACGATGCCAGCGTGGGATATGCGCAAGAGCGGGAGGCATTCGGACGCCCGATCGGCAAGTTTCAGCTCGTGCAGCAGATGATCGCCAAGATGTATCAGTCATACGAGGCGGGCCAACTGCTTTGTTTGAAAGCCGGATACCTCAAGAATCGTGGCATGCCTTCAAACCGGGCCGTGTCCCTGGCGAAGTGGTATTGCTGCGACGCAGCTTTCCAGGCAGCATCAGATGCTGTAGAGGTTTTCGGTGCTTACGGTTACTCAGACGAGTACCCGGTCTTCCGTTTCATGCGTAATGCTCGTGCACCCATCATCTATGAGGGGACTCGCGAGATCCACACCGTGCTCCAGGGCGAGTATGCGTTGGGGTATCGGAACGATAGACCGGTTCGCCGTACGTTGCCTGCTTTCGTGGATGACAACAGCGACGCAGAGAACCATGCGATGAAAATGGGAGCAGGGAGTACTGCATGAGTGTGAATCTAACCCAGCCCTATCGAATAACTCTGATCCCAGGTGATGGGACAGGTCCGGAACTAACCGACGCCACGAAACGAGTACTTGAAGCGACGGGCCTGGAATTCGAATGGGACGTCCAAATTGCTGGCGAAGCGGCAATAGAAAAAGACGGAACACCTCTGCCCGATCACGTCATTGAATCCATCCGGAGAAATGGCGTTGCAATCAAGGGGCCGATAACTACCCCTATTGGCACCGGATTCCGAAGCGTGAACGTGGCACTTCGGAAGGCGCTAGATCTTTATGTCAACCTCCGGCCCGCCAAACACTACCAGGGAGTCCGCTCGCGCTATCAAGATGTTGATCTGATTGTCGTCCGTGAGAACACCGAGGACGTTTATGCCGGCATCGAGTTCGAGAACGGGAAATCTGAAACGGAGCGGATGATCGCCGACATAAGCCAGGAGAGCGGAGTACAGATTCGCAAAGGTTCTGGCCTCAGCATTAAGCCTATCTCTGAGTTCGGGACAAAGCGGATTGTAGAATTCGCCTTTGATTACGCGGAAAGGAACGACCGGCGGAAAGTAACCGTGGTCACTAAGGCAAACATTATGAAGCACACTGACGGGCTGTTCCTAGATGTTTCTCGCCAAGTTGCCGCCTCGCATCCGTCAATAGAATTCCAAGAGATGCTGGTCGACAACATGGCAATGCAGCTGGTTCAGCGTCCGGAAGACTACGACGTGATGGTGATGCCAAACCTCTACGGCGACATCCTGTCAGACGAGTGCGCAGGTTTGGTGGGTGGTCTCGGTCTTGCTCCCGGGGCAAATCTGGGTGACAAAGCCGCACTCTTTGAGCCCGTACACGGAAGTGCTCCCAAGTATGCCGGTCAGAACAAAGTGAATCCGACTGCCACCCTGCTGTCGGCGGTACTGATGTTGCGACATCTGGGAGAACGTGAATGTGCGGACAGAGTCGAGGGCGCCATTGCCAGAGTTGTCGCTGAAGGCACCGACGTTACCTATGACCTGAAACCTGACCGTACCGGTGGAGTGGGGACTCGAGAGATGGCGGACGCGATTATTTGTCACATGGAGGACCAGCGCGCTCCAATCGACTGACCGAGATCTACTGCTCGGAGGGACAAGCCGATCGAGGTTGGCCTCCCGCCTGAGTTTCACCTGCGTGATCACAAAGGAGGATGATTGTGGTTCAAACACCAACCCGTAAGGGTCTAGAAGAATACGGGATTAAAGATCCCGGCGACATCTATTGGAACTCTCCGACCCCGGTTCTATATGAGAGCTGCGTGCGGCGAAGAGAAGGAATCATTGCCCAGGCGGGGCCTCTGGCCGTCGCAACCGCTCCCTTCACTGGGCGTTCACCTAAGGACAAGTACGTGGTCCGTGAGTCGAGCAGTGAGAGCAATGTTTGGTGGGGCAAGGTGAATCAGCCGCTTGCCCCGGACACCTTCGAGTTATTGCAGCTCCAAGTCGCGGAACACCTACGCGGCCACGACCTTTTCGTCCAGGACCTTTACGCAGGAGCGGATCCCAGATTTCGTCTTCCTATCCGCGTTATCAGCGAGCTCCCATATCACGGCTTATTCGCACGAAACATGTTCATCCGGCCACCGCTGGGGATGGGAACCGATTCCCCTCCCGAGTTCACGGTACTTGCGGCTCCTGGCTTTATGGCAGACGCCTCGGCGTTGGGGCTGCGCAGCGGTACATTCATCATCATTAACTTTGCCAAGCGGATGGTCCTCATCGGAGGCACAAGTTACGCCGGCGAGATCAAGAAGTCAATCTTCTCTGTTCTGAATTACCTGCTTCCACTTCAGGGAGTGTTGTCGATGCACTGCTCTGCTAATTACGGCAGGGATGGGGATGTTGCCCTCTTCTTTGGACTTTCGGGCACTGGAAAAACGTCTCTATCCACGGTCCACGACCGGGTGCTTTTAGGCGATGACGAACATGGTTGGAGCGATGAAGGCATCTTCAATTTCGAAGGTGGATCCTACGCAAAAACAATCCGCATCTCTGCCCAAGCTGAGCCGGAAATCTTTGGTGCGGTCCACCGTTTCGGGACCGTCCTAGAGAATGTCGTCGTTGACCCGGAAACTCGGCAGCTGGATCTCGATAGTGATGCTGAAACCGAAAATACGAGGGCGGCATATCCTATCGATTTCCTGCCTAACGTTGACCTCTCGGGACGCGCGGGGCATCCAAGGAACATTGTCTTTCTCACTGCGGATGCATTCGGGGTTTTGCCCCCCGTAGCCAGACTGACGGCCGATCAGGCGCGATACTACTACCTGTCGGGCTATACGGCGAAAGTGGCAGGCACGGAACGAGGCGTTACAGAACCTGAGCCCAACTTCAGCACGTGCTTCGGAGCGCCCTTCCTGACGCTCCCACCTCAGACCTACTCACACTTGTTGGGCGAAAGGATTCGAGACCACCACTGCTCCGTATGGTTGGTCAACACTGGTTGGACTGGCGGCCCTTATGGTGAAGGAAGTCGCATCAAAATCCAGCTCACCCGCAACATGGTCTCAGCGATCCTTAGTGGCGCGCTTGACTCCGGAGCCTTCAACCTTGCTGAGCGTTTTGGAGTTGAAGTTCCCAAGCATGTCCCGGGCGTTCCAGACGAAGTGCTTTCCCCCGGACAGACGTGGTCAGATCCCAAGCGATATGCAGAACAAGCTAGCCGCCTTGCTCAAATGTTTGCGGCTAATTTCGAGCAGTTCGTCGACGTGGTTCCGGCATCCGTTGCAGCAGCAGGTCCACGAACAGACTAGCGGCTTGAAGCATCATGCCCGGTTACCCACTGTTATGTCGGTGACTAAGAACAAAGGGCGACCTATCCGTTGATTTACTTGCCGCCATCATCAAGGGTTTCAACGAGATAAAAAAGGTCCGGAGCGTTTCCACTCCGGACCTTTGCTTTACGCTTGTCTCGGTTTAGTAGTCCGGCATCGGAGGCGCCGCTGGTGACTTGTCCTTCTCAGGCAAGTCGGTGACGGCCGTCTCGGTTGTCAGAAGCATTGAGGCGATAGATGCGGCGTTTTGGAGCGCCGATCGAGTTACCTTGATTGGTTCGATCAGGCCAGCCTCAAACATGTTGACGTACTGTCCCTTCTCTGCGTCGAAGCCTTCCTGAGGATTGCTTCTCTGCTCGACTTCGGACACGATAACGCCGCCGTCGAAGCCCGCATTCTCCGCAATCTGCCGGGTCGGCTCTTCGAGGGCTCGGTAGACGATCTGACCACCGACTGCCTCGTCACCTTCCAGTTTGAGCTCGCGGATGGCCTTGCGGGCGTTGATCAGAGCGACACCACCGCCAGCGATGATGCCTTCCTCCACCGCTGCGCGCGTTGCCTGCACGGCATCCTCAACACGATGCTTGCGCTCCTTGAGCTCCGTTTCTGTCGCGGCGCCCACTTTGATGACGGCTACGCCGCCTGCCAGTTTCGCCAAGCGCTCTTGAAGCTTCTCACGATCGAAGTCCGAGGTCGTGTCCTCGATCTGTGCTCGGATCTGGGTCATTCGAGCGTCGATGGCCTCCTGTGAACCCGCACCCTCGATGACCGTCGTGGTGTCCTTGTCGGCCGTAACTCTGCGGGCCTGCCCAAGCATGTCGATGGTGACGTTATCCAGGCGGAGTCCTGCCTCTTCGGTAACGACCTGACCACCAGTGAGCACGGCGATGTCGCCTAGCATCGCTTTGCGTCGATCACCGAACCCTGGCGCTTTAACGGCGAGGACATTGAGGGTGCCACGGAGCTTGTTGACGACCAGGGTCGCCAGAGCCTCACCGTCCACATCCTCTGCCACAATCACAAAATTCTTGCTGACGCTAACCAGCTTTTCCAGGAGCGGAAGAATATCTGAGATGGCACTGATCTTCTTGTCGGTTATGAGGATATACGGATTGTCGAGGGAAGCCTCCATGTGGGCTGGGTCCGTGACCATGTACGGGGAGATATAGCCACGATCAAGTTGCATTCCATCAACATAGTCCTGCTCGAGAGTCAATCCCTGTGACTCCTCGACCGTGATAACGCCATCCTTGCCGACCTTCTCCATCACGTCGGCGATCATCTCGCCAACTTCCTGATCCTGGCTGGACATGGCAGCAACCTGAGCCGTCTCTTGCTTCGTGTCAACCGGCTTCGCAAGCTTGTGAAGCTCGTCAACGACGGCCTGAACCGCCTTGTTAATGCCGGTCCGGATGAAAATCGGATTGGCACCGGAGGTCACGTTCTTAAGTCCGGCACCGATCATTGCCTGTCCAAGCACCATCGAAGTCGTGGTGCCGTCGCCGGCAATGTCATTTGTCTTGGTCGCGGTCTCCTTGAAGAGCTGCGCGCCCATGTTCTCAAAGGGATCCTCCAGCTCAATATCTCGAGCGATCGTAACGCCATCATTGGTGATGGTGGGGGATCCGAACTTCTTGTCGAGGAGCACATTGCGGCCCTTGGGGCCAAGTGTCACTTTGGCGGCATCCGCCACCGTGTCGACGCCTGACTTCAGCTTGCGCCGAGCCTCCTCCTCGAATAGTATCTGCTTAGCCATCTACTAATTCCTCCTCAAGACTCTTTCTACTTACTCGGCAAGTGTCGCCAGGATGTCTTTGGCGCTTAGGACGAGATAATCCTCACCCTGATACTTGAACTCAGTTCCCGAATACTTAGCGAACAAAACCGTGTCGCCTTCCTGCACATCCATCGGCGTTCTCTGCCCGTCCTCCCAATCGCCAGGGCCAATTGCGAGAACAGTTCCACGCTGAGGCTTCTCTTTCGATGTCTGGGCGATAAAGATTCCGGCTGCGGTCGCCTCATCCTGCTCCGATGGCTGCACGACAACCCGGCTGCCAAGCGGTTTGATGTTGACCTTTGTCTGCGTCGTCAAGATCCTTTTCCTCCTCGGATATGATTCCTTCCACAATCATATTAGCAGTCTCAGCAGGAGAGTGCTAATCATGATAAGAACGGATGCAGTTTACTTCCCGCCCGTCGAAACAGCAAAATCCCGCCGACAATTAACGCTGCGACTTAGCGGGCAAGCTGAGTCGAGAGCTAGATGTCTCTAATAACCGTCATGATGTCGTTACCCAGGTAGGCAAGTCACTTCAAGTCGATGCGTGTTGCCTCGATCACCCCGTCAGGACTAATGTGTCCCTCCACGTGAATGTGGTCCCCGTTCGTGAGGCTTGAGTATGGAATTGTTAGGTCGTTTTCGGTAACGGTGGTTTGAGAGCCTACGAGGATGTGGACTCCCGAGCCGTCCTTGAGAACCAAGTCAAACGAGTCTGAGCTCAGATTCGCGATATCGCCGGTGCGCGAAATAAGCTTGCGGCGTATGTCGACGGTGTGCGCCAGCAGTCCTCCTTGGGCATCCACATATGCATGAAGGGACACTACATCTCCCTCCTCGAGCTCGGAAAACTGCACGACGGTCCGACCAACGGTGAATTTTGTCTGCTTCCAAACGTGAACCGTTACAGACTTCGTGGTCGACTCTTCAAGCTGGAAGGTATCACTTCCTAGCTTGATCGCAACGCCCGCAGCCACGATGGAGGGCAGGGTGATGTTCGCTGTCTTGACCAAAGCCTGACCTTGTTGTGAAATAGCTGTCACGGAGAGATGCGACTTTATAGGGATCTGCGACGAGTGAAAGTGTTGATGTGTCTTCGCAGACCACGCTAAGACACCTGCGGGAAAGGTGAGCAACACTTTTTGCCCGGAGCTCTTCTCAATTTCGACGGCACTCTTGTGAACTGAGACAACCGCTCCGCTAAGACGCACAACCGGATGAGAGACGAGGATAGTTAAGCCAGCTTCCCATCCTCGCGGTAAGAGGAAGCCATCGACTTTGACGTGAGCTCCCACCCCAAGGCTGTCCTTTCCCTTCTTGCCGTCAGAAGTGATGGCCGCAACTTGAAGGTTACACCACACTGATTGATTCGATCGCTCGACAACCTCGATGGCCTTTCCCGATTGCCTTATGACATCTCCAGTAACGGTATGGGCCTTCGGCCTGAACTCAATGCTTCTAGCCCTTGGAGTTCCGTCTTTGTCGGGGATCACGTCTACCGTGGCCGAAGCGCCTTTGAAGAGCCAGCCCTGCGGTATGCCTCGCTTTCGAGCGGTGACTTCTGTCTTCTTTGAAACCTCCACCACCACCGTTGGACCAGACGTTAGGTGAAGCTTCAATCGGTTGCTCTGCAATCCGTCGATGAAGCCGCTGAATGAACCGGACCCATGAGGAGTCGGTGGCAGCAGGTCGACACGACTTGCATGAATATCTCCACTCGAATCAACACTGCCCGTCACTTTCACGCGCTGCCCGATCTCGAGACGCCTCCCACTTACCCCACCACTGTTTGAGATTTGAGTTCCCTTCGAGAGCACGACAGACCGCAGCTTTCCACCATCCAGTAACTCAAGATGGGGCACACGAAGTGTGATGATGGTTCCGGTAATCGTATGGGGTTTTGGACCCGAGGCGAAGATGTGAACGCTCGTAGCGACAAAATTCTTCCCCGAGACAAAGTAATGAAGCGAAACCTGATCGCCACGACCGAGGGACGAAAAGTGTGCGGCTTTGGACCCCAACCGTATGTGTGCGCTTGAGGGTATGTCGATGTTTTGCGCCTTTCCATCGCCGAGTCTCACCGTGACTTCGGCGTGGCCAACTGTCACAATAGACCCGCGAATGAGGCCGGTCTTACGATGTCCGGATTTGGAGCTGTAGACGTGTATGGTTGTGGCGACTCGGATCTTGCCCTGCCACCAGAATCGGATGTAGACGTACTGACCGATCCTTAGCGCGGAAGACGATTTCACGTGCAAACCCACCTGAATCTTGGTAGCGCCGTCCAATTCGAACGAGACGAAATGGTTTGCGTCTTTGATTTTTATGCTTCCCTTGGTGGTACTCGCAATCGTCCCTCGGATCAATTCAGTCTTCACGGGTAGCTTCTTCACTCTGCGGACGCTCAGCGCGAGAAAATGGCCCTTCTCCCCGTACCCGCGCACGGACACCTGCTCCTTCTTTGTTACATGACCCGCAAACTTCACGGTAAGCACATGGCCCTGAACGGTCTCTAGATCGAATCCGCCGTGAAACGTGCGCGTGACGGTGCCATGCTCAAAGTGGCTCTTAGGGTGTCGGATCGGAACGACTAAGAAGGTGATTCGGATGGCTACCAGTTTTTTGCCCGACTGGTAGTACCGGACGTCGGCGAGCTGCCCGTGTTTTGCCGACCGGAGTTTGACCGGGAGATTTCGCTCCTTAACGATGGTCGTATTGTCAACCTGGAACCGATAATCCCTCTTATCGAGTCGCACTAGTATCCAATTCGCACCCACACGTTGCACGATCGCGTGGCGAATGGTGGTACCTTTCAGGCTCGACCCGCTCTTTGTTTTGTAGACAGTGACCTTGATTGCCCGGAAGGTTCGACCCGTGAGATATCCCCGTACTCCAATGTGAGTACCAACTCGGACAGAGCTCGACTTGACCCGTCTTCCTGCCTCCCAAAACGATGTGAGCTTCGAGAGGTCAACAGCGAAGGTGCCCTTGGACGGAGAATCAAAGCTGAACCCGCCCTTAAATGTCCGGAGGACCGTTCCTCTCACGGTCTCTGGCCCAGGCCGGTGTCGGGAGGCGAATACGGGTTCAGCGCTGGACATCATCGTCGAGATCACAGAGATCGTTAGGATCATTCTGGTCAGGACTAAGCCGGGGCTCACATGGGGACGCCACCAACGACAGCCAGTCATGGAAAATGCCATGCTTGCGACCTCCAGATAAGCGATGGGACGCTTTGGGTCGCAGAGAGCCCGCTAAATCTTTGTGATCAGGGAGCTTCCATCAGCTAAAACTGTCGACATCCAATTGGGTGGTACGACAACCGTGCTGTCGTATTGCTCCAAAATCGCCGGCCCTTCGACTACCTGACCGAGCGGGCACTGATGCCGATTATAGATGGTCGTCCGAAAACTTTCAAGCCGGCTGCTCGAATCTTTTTGGAAATAGACGTCACGGACCCCGACCACTGGAGTGGTCCCGACTGATGGGCTTGCCGTACCTGGAGGTCTGATCACAACATCGTCGGGGGCCGCGAGGCGTACCACGAGTCTCACTGCAACCACTTCAATTCTTCTGTTATCGTGTGCATGTCCGTAACGGTTTCGATAGGCTTCATGGAATCTCTCGGAAAGGGCCGGTCCATAGGGAAGGGACAAACCGTAGGATTGGCCTTCGTATCGGAGATCCACCAGAGGCTCCTGTTTCACTCCTGCGACCGACGGAAACTCATCGAGAACATCCTCAGAGAGTTGGCGAGTCATCTCCTCTAGTTGGCCCTCAACTTCCTCCAATGGAAGGAGCACCGCTTTTATCTGGTCTCGCCGTGACTCAGCCACAAGTAAGCCTTGTGCCGCCAGGACCCCGGGAAATGGTGGAATTAAGATCTGAGAAATCCCTACATCGTCTCCCACTTCCGCAGCCAGCTGCGGACCAGCACCCCCAAACGCCACAAGCAAGAATCGCCTTGGATCGTAGCCCCTCTCCATTGAGACCTTGCGGAGAGCTCGGGCAATGTTAGAGGCTGCCACACGCAGGACTCCCCAAGCAGCTTCCTCAACCGAACGTCCAATTCGATCAGCAATTCCTGCTACTGCTCGCCGAGATGCCTCCCTATCAAGCTTCAGATCTCCGGCTAACAATTCCTCCGGAATACGCCCCAACAGGAGATTGGCATCGGTTACGGTGAAAGGTCCACCTCGACCATAGCTCGCTGGGCCTGGGTCGGCACCCGCGCTAGAAGGGCCAACATGCAGCACCCCTGCAACGTCCGTCCAAGCTACTGATCCTCCTCCTGCACCCACGGTCTCAATGTCCAGCATAGGAACGGTTCAAGGCAAACCCATCTATCTCGCCCTCGGAACGCTCCAATGGTTGGCCGGGAGTAACCGCAACGTCGGTAGAAGTACCGCCCACGTCCAGACTGATCAGTTCCGTAAAGCCGGCACCGTTGGCGACGCGCTCGCAGCAACAACTCCTGCAGCGGGACCGCTCAACATCGTCAACACTGGAAGTCGTTCTGCAACGGTCGCAGTCACAAGCCCCCCGTTGGAATTCATCACCTGCAGCTGGCGTTTGCCATTCTCACCGATATGGTCCTCAAGGTCATTTAGGTAACGGCTCATTAGCGGCGCAACGTAGGCATTGAGAACGGTAGTGCTGGTCCGCTCAAACTCTCCCTGTCGGGGCGCCACGATGGAGCTTAGGGACACGTGAATCGACGAGCCGCAAACCCTTGAAAGAATGTCGCCGCATCTGCTGCTCATGTGCCGAATTAATGTGCGCGAACAGAAAGCACACAGCCACGGCCTCGACTTCTGCCATCGCAATCTGCCTCGCTACATGCTCCGCCGCAGCTAGATCTAAAGGGCTCGCTGTGGATCCATCAAAAAGTATGCGCTCCGGAACTTCGAAGCGGAGTGGCTTTGGTACTAGAGGCGGCGGCCAGGCAGCTCTGAGGTCATAGATATCCGGCCGATTCTGGCGTCTTATCTCTAGTAAATCGCCAAAGCCTGCTGTTGTGACAAGGGCAACCCGACTTCCTCGCCGTTCCAAGACAGCATTGGTTGCAACTGTCGTCCCATGAACGACAGCTCGGACTGCCTCATAGTCATCGACTGCATTAAGTGCATGTCGAATCGCTATCTCAGGGTGACGCCGATCGCTAGGAAGCTTGAGGACGCGACCAGAGGCAGTGAAGCAGTCGGTGAACGTCCCTCCAGAATCGACCCCAACCCTCATTGGTGCACACTCGACTTTTCACGGCTACGCAATTGACAGCGGAACGCAGTAAGGGGACCAGTTTGATGAACCGGTCCCCTTAGGACGATCTAGCGGCGAGACGAATCTATGCGCTTGCGCGCCCGCTTTCCGCAGTTTGTCCAATTGCCCTCTGGATCTCATCCGTTAGCTTTTGCTTGGGCATGTAGCCGACGAGCCGCTTGAGCTCCTGGCCATCCTTGAAGAGTACTAGTGTCGGGATGCTTTGAACTTGATAAGTCATGGCAGTCCGCTGATTTGCATCAACGTCAAGTTTGGCTACCTCGAGGTGGTCCGCGTAGTCATCAGCCAGCTGGTCGACGACAGGCGCCATCATGAGGCAAGGCTGACACCACGATGCCCAGAAGTCGACGAGCACTGGTTTCTGAGACTGGAGAACTCGCTGCTCGAAATCTGAATCGGTGACTGTGGCGGGATGGCTCATTACATTCCTTTCTCCTTACGGGTCCGAACCGCAAGAGAGTGATTTAAAGTTCTTTGTGTCCTCATTTTACCCTAATGGCTATCAAAATGCAACCCACATAGCTATCTACTCTATAATTACGTATGACGACTAGCATACCTGCCGCTTATCCCGATCCTAAACTCGCTGCGGAGGCCTACCCCGCTGATAGGACGTTCTGTGGCGTAGAAAAGGCGGCGCAAATTCTTGGGGACAAGTGGACCCTGATGCTCCTCAGAGATCTGGCAGCTGGCCCTTGGCATTTCTCCGATCTCCAAGCGTCCACAACTGGAATAAGTCCCCGCACCTTGGTCAACCGTCTACGCTCCTTGGAACACGAGGGCCTCCTGACTCGGGCGCGACATCGTGGCATGCCCCCACGTGTTGTTTATTCGTTGACAGATAAGGGGCGCGACGCCCTCCCCGTTGTAGAGGCACTGCGTAGCTACGGAAACCGTTGGCTCTGCGGGAGCGCCCTTCCATCCGATCACTCCCTATAATCTGGGATGCGCCGGCTCACGGCCCCTTTGGCTTTTTGTCTTGTGCTTGCGTTGACGTCGTGCATTGGGATCACAGAGACTGTCCCCGTCTCTTCACGGTCCAACGAGGCGCCAACAGCAACGTGGTCAATCGCAGGCGCCTCCGCTCTCGCTACACTTGACCCCATCCAGGCGACTGACGCTGCATCTATTGCCGCCTGTTCGCTCGTCTATGAGGGCTTAGTGGATATGAACGGCCGTCTGCATGTTGTTCCGGCAGCGGCCACCTCATGGAGCAGATCCTCAAACGGGATCTACTATACCTTTCATCTTCGGCGCGATCTCCGATTCTCCAATGGAACCCGCATCACGCCCTGGGACGTCGTTCAGTCCTTTCGCCGGGCGGTTGCTTCCTCTGGCACAAATGGAATCATGGGAGGCTACCTTCAAGAGATAGCCAGCACTCCAAGTGGCCCTGCGATCACTTCCCACAATCCTGACACAGTCACTTTTCGACTTCGGTATCCTTCGCCGCCTTTCTTGCTAAGCTCGCATTTGTTGGCACTTACATTACGGACGTAAACGTTATCCGCAAGCTCGGTGCAGTTTGGACGTCCGATCCAGTAGGGTCCGGGCCCTACAAACTCTCTCGAGTTCCCATGGACCGCGAAGTCGTCTTGGACCGGAATCCATATTACAGACCACTAGCGCCATTTCGACGCCTGACGCTGCGTTTCAGCTCCACTACTGCCGCGGTGAAAAGCTTCGCTGACGGCCAGAGCCAGTTAGTATCGGGACTGACTCCAGGCCCCGATCTGAAAGAGCCGATTCGGGAGCTACCTCAGAGTCAGTCCCAGCCTGACGCTCGATTACGTAATGTTCAATGTCCGTCGAGGCACCCCTAGATAATGAGGACCTGCGGCGCGCTTTTGCCCTCTCGTTGCAAAGGAGGCGCACAGTCGAAGCAGCCTTCGCAAACGGAGCCTTGGCAGAGGGATCTCTTGTTCCAGAGCCACTGCTCCCCGGCGAGAGTCAGCAAGACCATAACGCTACACTGGCAATCTTTGAATTAGGAGGTTCTGGGCATGCGTTTGGATCCGGGATTCGTCATTTACGTCTCATCTATCCAAATTCCGGGATAGACGGTAAGGTTGCCTTCTCCTTGTCCAGACTTTGGCGGAAGTCGCTGGGGATCGACATCGTTCCTACTGGACTATCGTCCGACCGTTATCAGCGTGCCATTCACCAAGGGAAGTTTGACTTGGCACTTGTCAGGTGGCAGGCTGAGTCGGCTGATCCCTCTAATTTCCTCCAAGACCAACTCTATAGTCATGGACCGGATGACTTCAGTGGGTGGTCGAACAACTACTACGACCATCTGATTCGGGCCTCGCTAACTCAAGGAATAGATTCAACAACTCGCCGCCAGGATCTGCTGGGTGCTGAAGCGATCGCCGCTCGCCAAGCACCATGGATTCCCTTGGATGTACCTCTACAAGCGGCTCTTATACGACCGCAGACCCGGGATGTTGCACTCTCGCCCGAGGGTATTATCGGCCTAGGATAGGCCAGCATCCATCCGCACACTCAACGGCGGGAAGGTGTTACGAGCTTCGCAGAGCGAGGGCTGGCGTTGCGACTCCCGTCAGCTCGTCGTAGAGAGCGATACTCCGTTCAACTACCCGTTCCCAGCTGAATCCTCGTACAGACTCGCGGGCCTTTGTTCCCATACGCTTTGCCATCGGTGGATCCTTCAATATCACGTCAATTGCCTGGCCCAACGCCTCAATATCTCCAGCCTCTACCAGGAACCCGGTCTGACCGTGACGTACCGTCTGCTCGAGTCCTCGAGAGCGGAACCCCACAATGGGTCTACCGGAGGCAAGACCCTCGACGGCTACCATTCCGAACGATTCGTACCGCGAGGGAATGGCGCATAGATCGGCTGCCGCGTAATATAGCGCCAAATCCTCTTGGGGCACAACTCCCCGAAAGTCGACGAAGCGCGACAGACCGTTGCTGCGAACGATGCCCCTCAGCCTGAGCGAGTTCTTCCCCTGCCACGCCGTCTCGCCGATGGTCATTCCCACCTACGATCACCAGCCGAAAATTCTGACTTAAACCCTGCTTCACGTTCAAACTGGCAACCGCGGCGAGGAGATCCTCCACTCCCTTGGCTCTATCCATTCTTCCGACACACAAAACAACCTTACACCCGGCCAAGCCCAATACATCCTTCGCCAGCTCAGCATCCTGGGGGAAAAAGCGATCCTGGTCAACGCCGGGGGGAATCAGGGCGACAGATTCAGGCCTGAAACCATAGGCTAGCTCGACGTCCTCGATCTCAGCCTCCGTAGCGAAGACGAGGGATATGTTTGAGCGAAGAAGCCGCATCTCAGCGTAATCCCGAGATGGCGGATCATTACCCATCGACGGTGGCTGATACAGCTGCTTAACACGGCTCAAGGTATGAAACATGTGGACGATGGGCTCGTCCTGCACGCGGATTGCGGTGGCCGCAAGACCCGACAACCAGTAGTGGCTGTGGATAACGTCGTACCGCAGGTTATTTTCGGACACGAATTTAACAACCCGATGAGCAAACGGCATGGTGTGAGCCGCCAACTCTACTTTGGATAACACCCGCTCGGGGCCTGCTCGAACGGTCAATAAACGGGCGCCTGGGGTAAACTCAAGGCTCTCGGGCATGCTCCGGGAATCTCGCCGCGTGAATACGTCTACCTCAAACCCCGAGCCAGCAAGACCCTCCGCCAGGCGACGGACATACAGATTCATGCCTCCAGCCGCGCTCGAGCCCAACGTGGCTAGAGGGGACGTATGATAGGAGATCAGTGCAACCCGCAATCTCTACTCCTGCAGTGGAAGCTGCCGGGACCTTGTCTCACTCAAATCCGGCGTAGATGGTACCACCCGCGCCCTAACTTACCTGCTCAAACCGGCTAGATGAATCTGCCCTATCTCAGGCTACATTCCCCGGGTTATACCATACCGTTGCAGGCGATGTGCTAGTCAACGCATACATCACCTGCCTCCGGCTACCGAAGGTGAAGTCGTCTATCTTCCATGCACCGTTGAATTGATCGAGATCAAGAATTGCCCACCCACCATCGAACGTCCAACCTTTAGTAGCGAGCGCCGCGTGACCACCTTGAGAGGGCGAGAAGCGAACGCACTGCTCACTGCCGGAGCCAAGCCATTGGGTAATCAAGCTGGGTTGACCAGTTTGTCCTTCCGCGTTATTAAAGGGCCCGTAATAGATCCCAGAGTCGTACTGATAGTACGGTAAGTCATTGATCAAGGTCTGGGAGTCCCGCTTGGCGATAGCTTGACAAATACTGGCTATAAAGGTTCGGTAGCCAGTTGCGAGAGTGACGTGGTGATGCGTCCCGGGGTTGCGTTGGCTGGGTTTGCGTTGGAGTCTGAGTCTTGTTGTGTTGGCCACTCGGAGGCGCCGGCGTCGCAACTGGTTTAGGAGTTCGTGGAGGACTCTTGCTGGTGGTTGCAGATAGTCCGCAACCTGAAAGCGCTAAAAGAACGGTGACGGCAATGAAGGTGGTGAGAGCTCGAATCACTTAATCAATCTCGATGTGGCTTATAGCCGGAAAATTTTGCGACTCAGTCTACCATTCGACTAGTTGAAAGTAGGCGTCCAATCTGCGACATCAACAGGGCATCCGACTGGGGCTTCAGAGCTGCAATTCCAACCGTTGCAAGCCCCAATGTGCGAAACGCTTCTTCGAATTCGGGCATCTTCTCAGATACGATCCGTAGCTGTGCCACCACAGTTTCTGCGTCGCCCCGGGCGATGGGTCCCGTGAGGGCCCCCTCGAGTCCCAGCTCTTCGTAGTTCCGTAAGGTCCCGCGAACCAAAGGTAACAGGGCCTGCGCCGGTGAAAGTGGGGCGCCGGACTGCTTCCAGAGTTCTACGGCGATGCCTAAAAGGGCGAGAAGATAGTTCGAGGCAAATATAGCGGCAAGGTGGTAGCTCGAGAGGTCCACTTTGCGCAGATCCATAGGAACCCCGTCCAGGCGCTCGACGAGGTGGCCCAGCTCCTCAGCTAGTCCTTCCACAGCTTCTATTCCCCATACAACCCCTTCCAGCCTCGTCGGCCCTCCGGAAAGCGAAGCTATAGGGTGCATCTTCCCCGTTCTTGCACCGGCCTTGGCCGCAGGCGCCAGTACTTCGATTCCAAGTTGCGCCGCCAAGTGAACCACAGCGATACCATCCAATGGAGATGCACCCAACTGTTCACCCACCTCCTCAATGGAGCCGTCCGAGACGCAGAGAAAGATGACATCAGGGTGTTCATGGCGAGCGAGCTCGCCAACTGCTGCCATTCGAGCTCCCAGCTTAACGGCGAGCTCTTCCGTCCTAGCCGCATTTTTCGACGAAACTGTGAGGACACGTACCCCAACGGATACCAGGGCCGGCCCGAGAGCACGGGCTGCAACGCCAGCGCCCACAATAGAGCAATTCTTGATAGTCAATCCGTATGCTTCTCCTGGAACTCGGCTGGCATATTTCCTGGGAGTAATGAGCGACTTCCCCGTCACCACGGGGGAAGAAGCTGCAGATAATGCGCGAAGTGCACCCTAACGATATAATTGTCTAACTTTGGAGGTTCTGTTGGCAGTTAGTGAGCAAGCGGAGCTGACTTCAGAGGCGGAAGAGCGAATTATCTCCGTGATTCGCAGCCTCACAGAGGATAGAGTCGACCGGGGCGTCGATCTGAACCGGCCCATGCACTGCAGCAGTTGCGACCTTGAAAAGTCTCCCATGGGTGCCACCCAGTATGGAGCGTACGACCTCTGCAATGAGTGCCTGCTCGAATTCACTCTCGCCCTTGCCAAAGGGGAAGTTGAAAACGTGGCGGAGTACATGACTCGCCGGCCAGAGGGGCCTGACGGCGAACCACCCGTGGAGACGGCCGCAAATATCTCCGCTAGGGCGTCAAAGGGGTCCCTGCCAAAGCGAGGCGAGAAACTTATGCCGAGCAACGAGCCGTGCTAATCTCCTTGCCACACTCGCACTGTAGTCTTTCGGATGGAGTTCGGCCGTGCCAGCAAACGGCGGGAGCGGACGGCACCGCCCCCTGCTGAGGAGACTCTTCTCGCGCCTCGGTAGAAACGAGGTTACAACCGACGATGATGACGTGCGGCGGCTCGAGGAGAAACAGCGCTCTTTACAGCGAGCGACTGAACAGTGGCTGTCTTTGCTCAGAGAGATGGAGCAAGAGGGCGAGAGCAACGAGCTCAACTATGACAGGTATTACCAAGCTTATCTAGATGCCAAGCGCCAGCAGAAACACGTGGAGATGCTCCTCTTCAACATGCGAAATCAGCAGAAGGCGAGCTAGGTCTCCCCAACAATGAACGTCATTATCGTCGGATGTGGCCGCACAGGTTCTCTGACCGCAATAATGCTCGATGAAGCTGGCCACAACGTTTCCGTGGTTGATTGGAGTGATACGGCCTTCGGCCGTCTCGGTACCAATTTCAAAGGATCACTCATTCAAGGCAATGCCATCGAGCAGACGACTCTTGAACGTGCCGGTGCAGAGCATGCCGACGTTTTTGTGGCGGCAACAAGCGGAGACAACCGCAACATCATGACCTCACAAGTCGCTAAACAGATCTTTGGGGTTCCCAAGGTCATCGCCCGAATAAAGGATCCCGTGCGAGCCGAGATCTACCGAGATCTTGGTATCCGAGTGGACTGCCGCACCCTCATCGGAGCTCAAACACTGCTTGATTGTCTCCGACTCGAGGAGTAGCAAAAGGGCCAACCTTTAACAACTGTTCGGCCGAAAGAATCGTCTTAAGCCTTCGGTTGTTTAGGGTGTCTCCGTGAGAAGGCCGCTGAGCGGACGTGGCACGTCGTCAGTCCCAGAGGATGATCAGAGCTTACCTCTTTAGTTCTCGAAATCGGTCGACAATCCTCTGAACCGAAGTCGACAACCTTATACAAGTCGACGTAATCGACTGACATCTCCCAGCCCGGGCAATCTTCCGCGTTTAGACACGGCGATCCCTTCGACCTCACGAATATCTGCCGTGAATTCGACGGGAGCAGCCCTCGCAATGTAGCTGCCCACACCGAAGCCGTCGACTGGGGCACCCGCATCTCGAAAGGCCGCTATCCGCTCCGGGTCCATTCCCCCGCTGACAAAAATGCTCAAACTGGAAAACCCAGCTAGATCGAGTCGCGCTCTCACCTCTTGGACCAACTCGATTGTCACGCCACCCCGTTCGCGGGGTGTATCCAGGCGAACGCCATCTATCCTTCCATCCATGCTGCCTGCCACCCGAACGCTCTCGACCGCTTCATCTGTAAATGTGTCGACTAAAACGATCCGGGCGACATCACTCGGCATCACGGCATCAAAGGCCTCAGCCGCCTTCAACGTATCGCCAAGTATCAGGAGGAATGCGTGAGGCATGGTCCCAGAGGCCTGTACTCCTGCAAGCGAGGCCCCCAAACTGGTGGAGCAGGAGACGCAACCAGAGGCTACTGCGGCCGCGTCCATAATCGGTGCCACATTGGGATGAACGTGTCGGGCTCCAAAAGACACGACGGGAATTGGACCCGCAGCTAAGATGCATTGCTCCGCGGCGCTTGCCCAACCAGTTCCCGAGCTCAACATCCCCAACAAGGCCGTCTCATACTTACCGAACCTTGAATACCTGCTCCGGATTAGCAAGACATTTTCTCCAGGGAGAACGTGATCTCCATCCTCCAATCCCACGAGCTCACCTTCAAATTTTGCAGCACGTAGGAGTTGAAGGCACTGGCCCACGCCAAATACTCTTCCGGCCCTTGAAGCAAAGAAGACCATGGAAACTACCGGGTCTACGCCAAGCGAATCCAGTACTCGATGGGTTCGCAGAAAGTAGACGTCAGCCGTTTCTCCATCAACTACACCGGGGATTAGCGGAAAATTGCCTTTGCTTTCTCCCACTGTTCCCTTCGTGGCCGTCCGGCAGCGCTAGAAGTTGGCTCTACGAACTAACCAGCTATGCTCGCCGCCAGCGGCGCCGGCGCCGGAGCGATGCCCATGATCTCGTCGAAAGCAGGTCCCTCAATTGTTTCCTGATGGATGAGTCTTTCGGAGACGGTGATCAATTTGTCCTTGTGCTGAATCAGGATTTCGCGCGCAATGCCGTAGGCAGTGTTGATCAAGTGGCGAACCTCGCTGTCGATTTCCTCCGCCACGGCCTCACTATAATTGCGCTGCTCTCCGATCTCCCGACCTAAGAACACTAGCTCCTCCTTCTTGCCAAGAGCCAGAGGACCAAGCTTGTCACTCATTCCATACATCGTCACCATCTTGCGGGCGAGTTCGGTAGCTCGCTCGATGTCGTTTGAGGCACCGGTCGTGACCTCGCCGAAGATCAGTTGCTCGGCCGCATGGCCGCCGAGGCTAAACGCCAGCGTCTCTTCAAACTGGGACTTGGAGTACAGGTAGCGATCCTCTGCGGGGAGCAGTCTTGTATAACCGCCCATCAGTCCCCTCGCCACAATTGTGAGCTTATGAACCGGGTCGAGATTGGGAAGCATGCGAGCCACTAAAGCATGACCCACTTCGTGGTAAGACGTGATCGCCTTTTCCTTCTCGCTGATAATGCGGCTCTTCCGCTCGGGACCCGCGATGACTCGATCAATCGCTTCCTCGAGCTCCTTCATGCCAATAGCTTTCTTGTTCCGCCGTGCGGCCAAGATTGCTGCTTCATTCAACAGATTGGCCAGATCTGCCCCCGAGAACCCAGGAGTCTGCTTGGCGAGCACCCCCGTGTTGACGTTCTTCTCAAAGGGCTTACCCCTAGCGTGGACTTCCAGTATGGCTAACCGGCCACGAATATCGGGGTTATCTAGTACGACCTGCCGGTCGAAACGTCCTGGTCTCAAGAGGGCAGGATCGAGAACATCCGGGCGGTTGGTCGCCGCGATAACAATCACATTGGTGTTCGTGTCAAATCCGTCCATCTCGACGAGAATTTGATTTAGCGTTTGTTCTCGCTCGTCGTGGCTCCCGCCGAGCCCAGCCCCACGTTGCCGGCCTACGGCATCGATCTCGTCGACGAAAACAATACAAGGCGAGTTCCGCTTGGCCTGGTCAAAGAGATCACGAACACGACTCGCCCCAACGCCCACGAACATTTCGACGAACTCCGACCCAGAGATGCTGAAGAAAGGGACTCCGGCCTCGCCGGCGACCGCCCGAGATAGCAAAGTCTTGCCGGTGCCGGGCGAACCAACCAACAGAACCCCTCGAGGGATGCGAGCACCAAGCTGAGCAAACTTGTCCGGATACTTCAAAAACTCGACAACCTCGGCAAGTTCCTGCTTCGGCTCCTCGACTCCTGCCACATCGGCAAAAGTGACTGTGGGCCTGTTGCCGGCGAACATACGGGCGCGGCTCTTCCCGAAGGACAAAGCCTGGTTGTTGCTTCCCTGTGCCTGACGCATCATAAAGATCAACAGGGCTCCAAAAACAACGAGTGGCAGGAAGGAGAGAATCGCCGTGATGTAGCCGCCCCAGGCACTCGGTGTCTTGTAGGAGAAGTCGAGATGTTGGTTCTTGAGATTGATCCCCAGTGCTTTGAAGTCAGCCGTGACACTCGTGGTCGGAGGTGCCTGTGTGGTGTATGACACGTGCTTATACGTAGTCAGAGACAGGGTGTCGTTTCCTGACTGAGTAAGAACATCGCGGCAATTCGCACCCGTGCCGGTGCAGGCGCCGTTGTCCATGGCACTAAGGTCGGAGCGCACGATACCAAGCATTTGGGTGTAGCCGATAGACTTGGCCCCAGCACCCTGGCTGCGGAAAACGTTAACCGCGACCGCGAGCAAAAGGACAATGACGATCAACCATATGAAACTATGTCGGAACCATTTCGTGTCCATACGAAACATACCCTAAAACGCCAAGCTCGACGACGGATCGGCATGCTTGGCAACCAAGCAACAAGATGTGGGAATAACAAATCGACGAGAAGTATTCATAACGGCAATCGGCAGCCAGATCAAGTGGAGAATTCCCCCTTGGGTAAATAACGGGATACGGTAGTGCATTCTATCAACCTTCCACGAAATGGTTATGTTTAGCGTCAGTAGCGCGTACACGCAAGTGAACGACGAGGCTTGTCGATTTAGTCAGCTTGGCGGTTTCGCCCATCAGGAGTCCAGCCAACCAAATGATCTTGCCCTGGGACTCAACCACCACGACGCTACTCCTAACCTCCTGAGGCACGCGTTTATCTACGAAGATGTCCTGGAGCTTCCGGGTACCTGGTGCGCCGAAAGGCCACATTCGATCCCCTGACTTCCATGCCCTTAAGGTCAGGACAGGAGACACATCGTGAAAGCCGAGATACGCTTCCCAGGCGCTAGCAACGGTTGCTCGCCTCTGGACCTCGGGGGAATTTCTGATGACAGTTGCATCAAATTCCAAATCCCCAATGACAACCCGAGCCGGCGCGCGCAACGTTAATTCCCGGTCAAATCGATGGAGGGGAAGCACGACGTTGCGTAAAGAAGGACCTGCTGCTTCTCGTAGCCTGGCGACCTCTTCCTGGACCTCATGGCTTGTTACCTGCGTATTGTGCGATTCCACGGCCAACTTTTTGGCAATTCGGAACGCGAGTGACTTGGATAGAGCTGACCAAAGACGCGGAGAGAGGGTTCCTCCAGGCATCACAAGGGGGAGTGCCGCTCTGACCTCCGCTTCCAAGTAATCGTTGTCTCTAGACGCAATATCGCCCAGTCGCAACAGTGCCTCCCGAGCCTGCGGGACTGCTGCCTCAATCGACGGCAAGACTTCCAGCCGGATCCGATTCCTCAGGGTGGACAAATCCTGATTACTGGAGTCTTCAGCCGTTTCGAGCGTGAAGTATTCACAGTACCGAGACGTCTCAGCCCGCCAAACCTTTAGAAGCGGTCGGAGCAGATCGCCGTTCCTGAGGCGCATTCCCGCAAGGCCCTCTAATCCACTACCTCGAAACAGGTGCATGGCTATAGTTTCCGCTTGGTCGTCGGCTGTATGGCCAAGAAGTATGGCGGTGGCCTCAGACTCGGCGGCAACAGAACGCAGCAGACGATAGCGACATACACGGGCGGCCGTCTCTATCCCCATGTGATGGAGGCGCTTGTGCATGAGCGTGTCAACCTGCCGAACCACGAATGGCAGACCCCAGCGAACTGCAACAGACTCGACAAAGGCGGCATCGTTGCCACTTTCATCCCGTAGCATATGGTCAACGTGGACGACGACGATGCGACCAGTAAATGGCAACCGAAATCGCAGGAGGTGAAGGAGGCAAATAGAATCGGTGCCACCCGAGACCGCCACGAGTAACTTTCCACGTGGAGGGCATTGAGACAGCGCCGCCGTGACCCGACTCTCAACGTCACGTAGCCAATCAGGCGACGACCAATCCTTGCTCACGCTATCCCGCCCACCCCAAATGGCGGTTCAGAGGCCTCCACGGGAGGCATGGAAGTCAGAGACGGTGATCACTCAGGCGATAATCTGACCGACTTGTCACTCCTCGACCATCCGTCTCACCACCTGAGCAACGTCCGTCGCCTGAGGCAACACGGCGCGTTCGCCCGCAGGTCCGTAGGCCACACGGCAATCCTTGGCCGAGAGCCGTGCCATCACAACACCCGGGAGAGTCTCAGCTACTCGCGACACGATCGTCGCGCCGAACCCTCCCGTGTAGCGATCCTCCTCGGCAATGACGAGGCTCCCCGTTCTGTCTACGGATTCCAACACTGTTTCCTGATCCCAGCCAGAGTCGACGGTGCGAAGATCGATGACCTCGACATTTAAGCCTTCTTCGCCCAGAATCTGGGCCGCTTCCACTGAGCGCGGCACAAGATTCCCCCAGCAAACAATCGTAGCGTCTGAGCCAGAACGGGCAACCCTGGCTACGCCGAAGGGAACGCGGTATTCATCTCCCGGATAGGGAGACTTCCGGCTGTAAAGCGCCTTCGGTTCCAAGAACAGGACGACATCATCGCTTTCGATAGCAGTTCGGAGCAATCCTGCTGCATCAATCCCGTTGCTCGGGACCAGGATGCGGATTCCTGGTATGCCGGCCAGCATCCCAACCCCGGCCTCGCTATGCCACAGTGCTCCAGCTCCACCGAGATAGCCACCATACGCCATACGGACGACCATTGGCGCAGTGAAATCACCATTCGACCGCCAGCGCAAGGTAGCGGCCTCGTCGACCAGCTGCTGCATTGCAGGATTAACGTAATCCCGAAACTGAATCTCGACCACCGGCAATAACCCAGCGACGCCCATTCCAACTGCCGTGCCTACGATCGTCGCCTCGGCTAAGGGGCTGTTCCAGACTCTATCCGGATAGGCAAAGCCCAACCCACGCGTGACATGGAAGACTCCGCCTTTCCCCGGAAGATCACGGGACGCTGCGTCAGCCACGTCCTCACCGAACACAACGATACGCGCGTTTTCATCCATGGCAGCCTTTAGCGCCGTGTTGATGGCATAACGCATCTCGACCGGGGTTCCGTCTAATGGAGTCATTTCGTCCATACGACTACTCGGGGGCGGGCTGCAAACGTCGACGAGGATCGCGCTGGCATCCAGCTGGGGCTCTGCAACGGCGGCGTCGCTCGCCCGTGTTACGGCATGTTTCGCCGCCTCATCCACCTTAGTCAGTGCGGATTTCTCAACCAATTCGAGTCCGAGGATCAGTTCAGAGAGTCGCCGAATTGGATCCCTCAGCTCCTCTTCCTGCAAATCCTGGCGTGTACGGTACTGCTCTTGAGTGTCCGTCGAGGAGTGCGACATCGGGCGTGTAACCAGAGCGTGAACAAGGACGGGCCCCTGACGATCGCGCGCATAGTCGATGGCCTGTTTGGCACATCGGTCGGTCTCGACGATGTCTGTCCCGTCGCACCGAAGTACCAACATGCCGAGGTCTTGGTAATGCTGATAAAGGGAGAAGACATCAGAACCGGGGATGGACCATTCTCTAGGAATTGAAATGGCGTACTTGTCGTCTTCAATTACAAAGATCACGGGAGCCTTGGCACGGACCGACTGTCTGACCGCCTCCTCCACTTCTCCTTGCGCCGTTGTTCCCTCCCCGAGGGAGACGTAGACAACAGAATCGGATGCCCAGGGTGTCCGGGGAGCCAGGCCAAGCTTGTTTGCGCGAACAATGCCTTCTGCTAGACCTACAGCCGGCAATGCCTGCGAACCGGTAGGGCTTGATTGGCTGACGACGCCGAAATCCCTCGCTCCCCAATGGCTCGGCATCTGCCTGCCGCCTGAGGCGGGATCATTAGCCGCGCCCGTCGTCTCCCGAAACATCTCTTCCGGAGAGAGCCCGCAGGCGAGGACAAGTGTACGATCCCGGTAGTAAGGGCACTTCGCGTCTGTAACCTTTAGGTGGCGGGCGAACGCCCAGCCCAAAACCTCTCTGCCCGCTCCTGCGATAGAGAACCATGCCCGGCCCTGAGCCTGAAGAGTTCTTTCCCGGACGTCCATCTCTCGGCTCACTCGTGCCAGGGCGTAAGCCGACAGGATATCCATGGCTTTGAGGTCCCCAGCCACTCGCTTGTTCGGCAGCGGCGCAGCACCGTTCAGAGCCTCCTCAACAATCTGGTTGTACCGCTCCAGTTTTGGCTCAGTAGCTGCTGTTGTCACCACTCACTCCCAAGCGGATTTCTGATGTCATGGTACTCGAGGCAAGACACGACTGCAGGAACGTTTCCAAGCTGCGCGCTCTCACGAGTGGACCGCGGGTTGGGGCTCTTCGTTTCGTAGATAGCGGAGCAAACCGTCGACTGTCATCCCATACGGTGTAGCCAGCTCATATGCTTGGAGCATTTCGGGCGTCACACCCAGGCCAGTGGCCTCGGCATCTGCCTCCCTACGAAGGCTATCGACCGTCGTCGCGGGGCTTTGGCCTTGCTCTCGAGCCAATCGAACTAGCTCGGTCCAAGCCAGTAGTCGCTTTCTTAGCTGAGAGAGATGCTCACCCAGTCGTCCGTGTTCAACGGTCCCAAAGTGCGTAAGGTACAGGCGCTCGACCTCGAGTTCCAAGATTCGTTCGATACTTCGTTGCCACCGATCTAGATCGATGTCTGGTGGTGGCGTTGGAGGGCGAACGTACCCCGAATCCTGCAGTCGGACTCCTGCGACGTCACCGGTGTAGATGGCACTTGCGGAAGGGTCTAAGAGAGCGATGTGGTGAGACGCGTGGCCTGGCGTGTGGATGACCCTTAGACGTACCCCTCCGACGTCAACTTCGTCGCCATCCCGAACGGCGACCACTCTACTTTCCTCAACGCCAATAACTTCTCCCCAAAGTAAATCCATCTGGTTGCCGTAAATTCGACTGGCACTCCTTAGCAGCCTTGATGGATCTATCAGGTGAGGCGCGCCAATCTCATGCACATAGACCTTTGCCTGACGAGCTCGGCGTAATAACGTCCCCACGGCTCCGGCATGATCCAGATGGACGTGTGTAACGATTACAGTTCGGAGGCGCGCTAGGCCGGACTCCCCAAGAGCTTCGAGAAGTGCCGGGAGTGTCGTAGATGGCCCAGTTTCTATAAGTCCGATATCCTCGCCTTCATCGAAAAGGAAGCAACCGATGACACCCTGACACCCCTGGAAGTTGAGATCAACCAGTTGGTGGGGCGAATCTCCCAAGGGATTCTTCACGCACGAACTCTTTTGATTTCGAAGAAGCTGGGGCTGTTGGCAAGCCACGCGAAGTGGTCCCAAAGCTGGCCCGCAGCTTCACCTTTCGGTACTTCACTGATAACTGGCCCGAAGAAGCCCCCACATTCGCCATTCAGCTGGATCGTAGGCACGCCGAACGCGCCACAATCAACACCTGACTCATGATCGGCCTGAACGTCTTTCAGGGTACTCTCGTCTGACAACGCTCGCTCAACCAGCTGCGGATCGAGGCCGGCTTGCTCAACCGCCTTCTCAAGCACTGACCTCTCCGAGATGTCGAGCTTCTCCTCATGCCTCGCTCGACCAATCGTTTCGTAAAGGCTGTCAACCGCTCCTTCGCCGCCCTCTCGCCTGGCCAGGGCCATCACCCTGAGCGGATTCATACTCATCGCGTGGACGTCCTTGAGGTTTTCGGTCCCGCTGTTTACCGCCATGAGGCTTAAGAACTTCCACTCAATCTCTATGGGACGCACGTCCCTTACCTCTCGAATCCAAAGCGATGTCCTGTAGGCCCAGGGGCATATCGGATCCAGGTAAAAAGTCGCCTTGGGCGTCGTTTCGGTAGTCATGAAGCCCTCCGAAATCTATGTAATTTGCCTATAATTCATCTTACCGACGACTTTTGAAGCTACCCACAGACCCACCGGGCCAAATGGACAAGGGTCTTGGCGCACTGCACGACATCAGGGAGACTTACCCACTCAATTGCCGCATGTGCCCCTTCTCCTCCGGGTCCGAAAACCACTGTAGGTACGCCGGCGGATTGGATCAGAGCCGAATCCATCCATGGAGTCTGCCCTACGACTGAGGGCTGGTTTCCGCTGACCAGCAGACAGCTCCTCAAAATTGCGTCAACCAGGAAGTTGTCCATCTCGACGCTAAACGCATCTCTGCTGAAGATCACGCTCCTGTTACAAGAGATGCGATCGTCGTGTGTTGCGGCCGCCGCAATTTGGTCGAGGTCGATCTCAAGCTCCGCAGGCCCTTCGCCGGGAATCGTTCTTCGCTCCAAGTGGGCAATACACCTCGCGGGGTAGCTTGAGAGCTCTTGGCCACCTTGAATGAGCGAGGCATGCAGTGAGCCATGGCCCAGCAGTACGTGTGGCGACTGGGATGCCAAGCGTTCGTTGATGGCATCAATCTGAGCAAGCCCCCGGCCCATGGCCGCAATAGCGTCTGCCCCAAGATCGGGGCGACTTCCATGCGCAGCCCTCCCAATCGTCTCGATTTCAAACCACGCGAATCCTTTGTGGGCGATACACACATCGAGACCGGTGGGCTCGGTCACAACAGCTGCGTCCCCAGTGTACGTCCTCATGGCCGCCTCGGTTCCCGTGCTCGCATGCTCTTCATCTACAACCGCCATGACTACAACGTCGCCTCTTAACGGTGCTGACGAAGCTAGTTCGGCTACCGTCAACATGATGGCCGCCAAGCCTCCCTTCATGTCATAAGCTCCCCGTCCATACAGACGGTCGTCAACCACATTCGGCTTTAGGGCATCTTGCATATCTCCAATGCCTACCGTGTCCATATGAGCATTTAGCATCAGCCTTCGCCCACCGCCCGAGCCAGGCAGGGTGCCAATCACGTTGGGGCGGCCCGGCGCCACCTCTTGAGCCTCGACTTGGAGATGAAGGTGGGTTAGATATGCCGAGACATATTCAGCTATCTCACCCTCACCGGCCGCTCCAGGAACCAAGCTGGGGTTCACCGAGTCAATAGACACAAGGTCCGAAAGGAGCTTGGCTGCATCCGACAACTCGATAGTCAAAGCGAAGGGTCACCCTTGATCGATCGCCTTGATCTTGACAGATCAGATTGGTCTGTCAGGACCGAATCGTACACTTTGAGATCTGACGGAGAAAAAAGCACGAAGACCACCACGTGGATCTTCGTGGGCCCCAGGATATGATCCAGGACAGTCGTTATTGCGATCCCTGCAGCTTCTTCAATGGGATAGCCATAGATTCCGGTCCCGAGGGAAGGGAACGCGACGCTCAGTGCGCCAATCTCCTCAACCAACTCCAGACTGGAGCGATATGCGCCTTTCAGGAGGAGTGATTCGCCTTGACCGCCTCCACCCCAGCGAGGCGCGACGGCGTGAATCACAAAGCGTGAAGGGAGTCTGCCAGCCTTTGTCCAAACAGCGCTTCCAGTGGGGCAAGACCCAATCTCTCGGCACTCCCTCATGATTTCGGGGCCGCCAGCCCTGTGGATCGCACCATCAACGCCTCCGCCGCCTAGGAGTTGCGAGTTGGCTGCATTAACGATTGCATCGACGCGCTGCTCGGTGATGTCCCCCATTACTGTCGTGAGGGCGACCCCGTTAACGGATATTTCCAAACCATCCTCTTCAACACAAGAAGTACATTCTGACGCGGAACGCACCGGGCTCACGATCCTGCGTCTCTAAATTCTTTCATCCAGCCGAACACGGGAACTACATCTCGACTTCATATGGGAGTCTGGAGTGAAGTCAACTCCGGGGAGTAGAGGGAGAAAGCAGGATGGAAGGATTTCGGTCGGGTACCGTGACATTGAGCGAGGTTGAGGCAGCCGCGGGCCGCCTCAAGGGGGTTGCCGTAAGAACTCCGCTCATCCCTCAATACTCTCTCGCTTCAGGTCTCCACGGAAGACTGCAGTTGAAAGCCGAGAACCTGCAACGAACGGGTTCCTTCAAATTTCGAGGTGCGTACAACACCCTCGCCTCTTTCGATGACGAAGAGCGATCTCGCGGTGTGATCACCTCCTCCTCTGGTAATCACGGGCAAGCCGTGGCAGCGGCAGCTCAGATCCTAGGACTGCAGGCAACGGTAGTCATGCCGGAGCAGGCCGTTCAAGTGAAGGTCGATGCAGTTCGGTCCTACGGTGGCCAGGTCATCTTCGCGGGGACGACCTCAATTGAGCGAGAAGCAAGAGCCCGAGAGATCGGATCGGAAACAGGTGGCGTCGTAATTGGATCCTTTGATGACGAGCGGATAATCGCCGGCCAGGGAACCGCCGGCCTCGAGATCCTCAGCGATTCTCCTGATGTAGACATGGTGCTGGTTCCAGTCGGAGGCGGAGGGCTGGTGTCTGGCATCGCCACTGCGGTCAAAGCCAAGAATCCATCCGCTGCCATCTACGGAGTAGAACCTGCGGGGGCTGCAGATGCACACGAGTCCCTCAAGCTTCGACAGCGAGTCACATTAGAAAGGATCGATACGATCGCCGATGGCTTGCGAACCAGCAGCGTTGGGCAGCTTAACTTCCCGATCATGTCTAGGCTTCTGGACGGAATCCTCTTGGTAACGGACGAGGAGATCAAGGCTGCAATGCGAGAGTTGGCCTTTAGGTCGAAGCTGACCGTTGAGCCCTCGGGCGCAGTAGGGATTGCTGCCCTATTGAGCCAGAAGACAGACACTACCAGTAAGAAAGTGGTTGTCGTGATTAGCGGAGGAAACGTCGATCCAGAAATGTATCGACAGGTACTGTCGGATAGATCGTGAACTCTGCCCATGGCTGTAGACATCTATCCGTTCAAGCACTAAACGGCCGCGAGGAGTCCGCGCTCAGGTTGACAAGTGGGTTATCGTTCCATCAGTGGCAATGAGCGCGGGACGAAAGTCGAGATAGTCGGCGGCGACAAGCCGATATGCAACCCCGTTGATGGAACTTTGCGGGGCCGACAATGCGGCAGCGCCGTGAAGATGGCCGAAAACGCATAGGGACGAGCCAGATTCAGTAAGTTGCCGTGTATACGGTGTTACGTGCGCACCGGGGTAGCACGGGGGGTAGTGAAGTGCGCAGATTGTCGGGAGTTCCGGATCGCGCGACGCCAGCGAAAGTTTAAGTCGCTCGGATTCACGATTGAGAAGTTTTGCATCGATATCATCCCACTCGATGCCGCCCGGCACCGGTGACCCCTTTGCTCCGACGATATTGAATCCTTCCGCCCTAGCCGAGTCATTGTGAATAAGCGCTATGCCTTCGGGCAGAGCCTTTCTCACCTTTCCAGTAGCGCTGCTGGACCACCAGTAGTCGTGATTCCCTCGAATTAGGATTTTGCGTCCATTCCACGCAGCGATTCGCTCCAACGTAGGTAGGGCATCCGCAAGATGAAGAGCCCAGTCAAGATCCCCGGCTAGGATCACCGTGTCATTCGGAGCAACAAGATCACGCCATGCGCGTTCGAGGCGAGAGATGTGGTCGACCCAGAAGGGACCAAAAATATCCATTGGCTTGGTCGGCTGTCCAGTGATCGGATCCAGCTTCGAGGCGTGAATGTCAGCGATTGCCCATATGCTCACGGCTTATTCTGCGAGAGATAGGAAGAGTGCGAGCCCAACCGCGCCTCGACACATTGCATCGACGTTTCGACTAGTCTCGATGTCCAGAGCTCCTGTTATCACTATCCCCGGGTAAGACCTCGTTGAAAAAGGAATTCAGCGTGTGCAGGCAACCCCTAAATAGCGAGAGGTAGGCGGCGTCGGGACGTATTAAATTCAAAGAGTACGTGTCGCAAGAAATATTTGGAGTTGAAAATGGCCAGAGTCGATCCTGCTGAGTCGGGCCTAACGATCATGGCCGTCCGAGCTCACCCCGACGACGAATGCTTTACTATCGCCGGCACCTTTGCTCGTTATGGAGATCTTGGGTATAACACCATCATCGTCACTTGCACTGGGGGCGAAAACGGAGAGATAGTAGATCCGAGTTTAGATACAGAGGAAACTCGAAGGAACCTAGGAGCAGTACGGAGGAAGGAGCTTGAGGCGTCGTGTGCGATCCTCGGCATCCGGCATCTTGAGCTGCTTGGGTACCGTGATTCGGGAATGGCCGGAACGCCCGAGAACGAAGATCCAAGGTCCTTTAACAAGGCCGACCTCGACGAAGCGACGTATAAACTCGTGCGACTCATCCGTTTGTATAAACCGAATGTGCTTGTCACGGATAACGAAGAGGGATCGTACGGTCACCCGGATCACATCATGGCAAACCGAATTAGCGTTCGAGCCTACGACGCGGCGGCTGATGTAGGTTACATGCCGGATTTGGGACCTCCGCACGAGATTGAGAAGCTTTACTACACTGCGTTTGCTCGCTATCAGATAGTCAAAGTCTGGAAGGCAATGAAGGAGCTGGGACTTGAGTTTCCCTGGCGTCAAGAAGAGCGGGAGGCCGACACGGCCCCGGATTGGGGGCTACCTGACGAGGAGATCGGGGCGATCATCGACATACGGAACCAGCTCGATCGTAAAATTCAGTCCCTTCTTGTTCACCGGACCCAGATCAAACCGGACATGTGGATGTTGACTCTACCCCCCAGCGTGCGGGAAACGATGCTTGGTAGCGAAGTGTTCCAGCGAGTCCGAGCCCGAGTCGAGGTCGTGGGCACCGAGACAGATCTCCTGCCGCAGGCAGAAGTACCGATCCTGGCAAGTGCCGAAATGGGCTCGGCTTGATGTGAGGCCGCAGAGCCACACTAACCACTTTAATTAACTGATGGAGTTGTACTAGCTACAAAGTACTATCCAAGTCCGACGGTTTTGGCGACACCAGGTACGCGTGGGAAATGGCGAACAGACATCTTTACCCGAGTCACAGGATTTCGGTCCTGTAGAGCGACTCGATGCCGTAGGGTCCGCGGTAGATCAACTTCCGTTTTCGCCCGACCCGGCACAGGTATCTGCCCTTGTCGAGGAGGCGGATGCGGCCCTTACCGAGATGCGCGATACCTACACCGCTTCTACATCGCCTCGGTCAACTCCCGCCTCGGGCGGACGGAAGTTCTTCGGCTTATTTCGGCGACGCCAGTCCAAGCCGAGTAACCCAGCCTGAAGGACCTTCAGAGCAGAGTCATCAATCGGGCAACCATCGCAGTGCGAGGAAGTATGCTCTCAATCAGCACGTACTCTCCTTCGCTGTGAGCAGCTCCACCGATCGGTCCCAACCCGTCCAGAACAGGCGTCCCTACCGCTGCCGCGTAAGCACCGTCTGAGCCGCCACCAGTAGTAGTGTCGTTGACACTGAATCCTGATTCAAGGGCTGCCTGCTGGGCTAGTTCAACAAGCCTGGCTGAAAGACTGGTCTTTTCCATAGGCGGCATGCCAAGGTGTTTATCTGCTTGGAACTGTACGTCGGGGATAATTGACGTCGCCAGCAATCTCTGGAGGGCCTCGTCAAATCTCTCCACATCAATCGCCCGTGAAACTCTAAGGTCTACCTGGCAGGACGCCTCTCCAGGTACCGTATTCGCCACAGTCCCTCCCGTGATGACCCCGGGGTTGACCGTCAAACCCTCTAGCATACCGTTAAGACCCCAAATCTCGACAATCCGATCGCAGAGGGCAACGATGGCGTTTCGGCCGATGTTAGGCGCGACTCCTGCATGAGACTCCCGTCCAGCTGCATGGATCGAGTATCCGGCAACTCCCTTTCGAGCACTTACCATATCACCATTGGCTCGAGCAGCTTCCATGCAGAGCACGACGTCAACCCGTCTCGCAAGGTCCTCAATGGTAGGAATCGAGTGGCGGGGAGGGCCTTCTTCGTCTGAGTTGCACTCGACAATGACCTCCGCAAAGTTGTCAAAGCCACTCTCCAGAAGTGCTGACACAGCGTAGATGGCTGAAAGTAGACCGGACTTCATGTCCGCCACTCCTGGCGCAAAAATGCGGCCCTCTTCAATGCGAAACGGACGTTGGGCTGCAGTTCCCGGGGGATAGACCGTGTCGGAATGGCACAAGAGGAGAATCCTGCTGCTCCCCTTCCCTCGAAACCGTCCTACAACGTCGTTACCCGCCAACGGATGCTCGATCAGCTCGACAGCACCACCGGCTTCCCGCATTCTCTCTGCAGCCAGATTCGCAACCAAATCGATTCCAGCCTTTTGACCCGTTCCGCAATCGATGGAGGTCATCCGTCTGAGGTCTGCTAGATAGGCGTCGAGCCTTCGCTCGAGGATTTGTCGAAGTGCTGAGGCTAGGTTTCCTTCTTCTGTCATGGTCGTGTTCCCATGGTGCCTCCCATTCCGTTTTGACTGTCATGTGGTCGAACAACCTTCCCGAAGGTCGCTAGAACCCTCGCTGTGGCTCCCCAGACACGTCCAGCTTCAAGGTGATATGCGAAGACTGATTGATACGGTGAGCCGTTCGGTGCCGGCTCCTCAAAGAAGACCTGGCGATCGAATAGCGTTGAGATTGGCATCTCGATGATCGCCGCCACCTCGCGGTCGTGAGGCTGCAGGTTCATCTGCTCCTTCAACACCCCGACGAATGGGTGCATTTGGAACCCACTCACGGAGATGTGCACTGAGTCAAGTCTTCCCAGCAGATCAACCCGATGCGGTGGAACGCCAATCTCTTCGTGAGTTTCGCGAAGGGCTGTAGCGGCTAGATCTTGATCCTGCTGCTCGCGCACTCCGCCTGGGAGGGCAATCTGCCCTGCATGACGACGTTCATCCTCCGGCCGTTTGATTAATGGAATGACGACGCCAGGATCGTGCGCGATCAGAAGGATAAGTACCGCGGCCTGCCGAAGATCAGGTAACTGCGAAACTACTGCTTCTCGAGGCAGGAGGCGCGCACGCAGCTCACCGGCAAGGCTATCCAAGGACGAGTGCATAACTCTGTATTGTCCTGCACGCCGTCTTCCGCCCGTTGCCGTTTACGAACGCCGGCCTCACCGCCCCCTAGCTGGCACAGGCTCTGCTGCTAACGTAAAAGGACTGCGAGGAGAGGTAAGTGGATGCGAGAGCACGAGTGGTGGCGGAATGCCACTATCTATGAGATCTACCCAAGGAGTTTTCAAGATTCCAATGGTGATGGAATTGGTGACCTCCAAGGCATCACCAAACGCCTCGACTATCTGAGTGATGGAACATCGAAGTCGCTACAGGTAGGCGGACTCTGGCTCACGCCCATCTATCCTTCGCCTCTCTTCGACTTCGGCTACGACGTTTCGGACTACGTCGGGATAGCCCCCGAATACGGATCGATAGAGGACTTCGACCAACTCATACGGGAGGCTGACAGTCGCAACCTCCACGTGGTCATGGATTTGGTCTCGAATCACACTTCCCATCAACATGCATGGTTTCAGGAGTCTAGATCTTCGCGTGACAATCCCAAACGGGACTGGTACATCTGGCGCGATGCGCGCCAAGGCGAGAAGTTCCCGAACAACTGGGCGTCGGTCTTTGGCGGCCGTGCCTGGGAGTGGGACGACCACACTGAACAGTTCTACTGTCACGCTTTTCTTAAGGAACAGCCTGACCTCAACTGGGAGAACCCCGAGGTTCGTGCCGCGATTGCCGATGTTATGCGGTTTTGGCTGAAACGCGGAGTAGCGGGGTTTCGACTCGACGCCATCGCACATATCGGCAAACATCCCGGCCTTCCCGACAATCCGCTAAAGCCAGGCATTGGAAGCCGCAAAGAGCCGGGGTGGGACGACCAGATTCACGAGTTTGATTTGGCCGATCCCGTCATGCACCCCTGGCTTCAGGAGATTCGCCACGTTGCCGACGAGTTCAATGCCCTCCTCATCGGCGAAATCTACTCCCTGCGACCTGAAACTCTTGCATCCTTCGCTCGCAACGAGGAGCTACATTCCGTCTTCAACTTCCAGCTTTTGCTCTCGCCCTGGCGAGCTGCCTCCTTTCGCGATGCCGTCGAGTCCCTACAGAATGGTTTCTCAACTGGCGTCTGGCCAAGTCCCGTCATCGACAACCACGACAATCATCGTAGCTTTTCTCGATGGGACGCACCCGGAATTGGAGTCTCGAGAGCGAAGCTCGCCGGTATGATGCTGCTCACGCTGCGTGGGACCCCATACCTGTACTACGGCCAAGAGATCGGAATGCGCGACGTGGAAGTTACGGCCGATCAGCTGCGGGATCCCGCATCGAAGGGCGATCCTGCGAAAAGTCGAGATCCTGAGCGGACACCTATGCAATGGGACGGCAACACGAATGCTGGCTTTACTGCTGGTATCCCCTGGCTACCGCTGGATCCGAACTTCCCCAGAGTAAATGTGCAAGCCGAGGACAGTGAGCCCAACTCGCTATTATCCCTGTATCGAAAGCTAGGAGACCTGCGTCAATCGCATCCCGCGCTAACTGTCGGAACGTACCGCTCACTCGACTGTGGAAGCGATGATGTTTACGCTTATTTGCGAACAGAGGAAGTAGAGCCCAAAGAAGAAATCCTGGTGGTTTTGAATTTCGGCTCGTCCTCCGTTGACTTGGACTTTTCGGAGCTCGGATCGTCTATGATCCTTTTATTGGACACGGGCGGAGACGAGGGAAGGAAAATGGACGAACATTCAATTTCCGTTGGATCTACGTCTGGAATGGTCCTCGAGATCCAAGCTCCTGCCGGAGCCGGGCTCTAGGTGCCGGGCCTGCCTCTCCCGAGTCGAAAGGACCCAGAAACTGGGATGCTCCCGGCTGTAGTAGACTTTGCCAAAGGTGGTCGCTGCTTTTTGGTTCCGTCTTGCCCGGACGAAGGCAGTGGCTTTGGCGATCAAAGCCATGGGGACGACGGGAGGTCGACGTGGCTGTGACTGAGGTTTGCGCTCTCGCCGATTTCGTGCGGGACTTGCGAGAGTCTCGAAAAATGAGCCAGGCAGATCTGGCACGCGCATCGGGGCTGTCCAGAACCTACATAAAAACTATTGAAGATGGTCTTGCAAAGGAGCCGTCGGCTCGAACGGTTGGTCTGCTCGCACGAGCACTTGAAACTGATCTTGTCGAGCTTATGGCCGTTAGTGGTGCTGTTCCGGAAGATTACCACCGATGTCGGCTTGAAAATGATCGCGATTTGACCATGTATCTCCGGCGTCGACGAAACCTTTCAGAGCAGTCAGTCACAACGATCATGGAGCTCATAAAGTTGTCGGAGCTCGAGACCGAGAACTCGAAGACGGAGTCTCGACACCCATAACTTCCAACCCTCCATAGGTACCAAGGTCTCGAGTACGTGAGGTACTGCGGTCCTCAGAGGATGCTCGGTTTGACTATCCAGTCGCAGGTGTATGTCGTGTTGTCGAACGGAACGAGACGAGCAGTAGACGCGGTGTGAAACGATAAGAGCGGATGGTCACTGTCGTATCCCGACAGTAGAAGATTGGCTAACCTCTCGATCATCGGGTTATGGCCGATTAGGATTAAGTTTTCTTCGGTCTCCTTCGCCAGTCGCTCAGCTAACCCCGCAACGTTGCCACCCGGTTTAAGGTCAGCAGTTTCCCTTAGCGAGCAACCCAATCCTGTTGCCATTCGTTCTGCCGTCTCCCTCGCCCGTCGGAGAGGGCTGTGCTCGATGCGACCCACATGATCGGCAACTTCTTTAAGCCATCTGGTTACGGCTTCCGCCTCTCGACGTCCGACCGCGCTCAGCCCTCGTTCCTCATCCGGAAATCCGGGTTCAGCCTTCGCGTGGCGCATGAGATAAAGGCTATTCAATCTGGCATCCCAGCCATCAGCTGATCCGCCTCCTCAAGCGCTGTACCCTCGTCATGAGGTCCGAGTTGGCCTTCCAAGACCTTCTCGGCAAGCGCCGCCTTCACGATGCCAATCCATTTCCCTGGCCCTCGACCGTAGCGATCCATTAACTGCTGCCCGGTCAAGGGACTCCGTACTTCAGGGACGTCAACACGAAGCTGCTCTGCACGTTCACTTAGACGGTCCAGCTTTGGCCAATTCCAATATGGCTCGGCGCCGTGGGCAGAAGCATCTGAGCGCGCGAGTGCGAGAGCAAGGTTGAAATTAGAACCGAGACGGTTCATTAGCCTGCGAACGGCCCCATCCGACCATTCATCGTTATAGGCGTGGACCTGCATGTGTGTCTCAACGAGATCGAATACGGATTCTATCAACGCATTCGGCATTCGGAGACTAGAAAGGATATCGCGGGCAATCGTCGCCCCGATTTCCTCATGTTTCAGAAATCGTATCCTGCCGGTGGCATCGAATGACCTAGTCAGAGGCTTAGCAATGTCATGGAGCAGTGCCGCCCACCGAGATACAGGATCGGCAGGAACGCCTTCAACAACTCTCATCGTGTGGTCCCAGAGCGAGAGGGCATGGTGAGGTCCGTGGTCAGGCATGTCGTTGAGCGAGCAAAGCTGCGGAGCAACGAGCCCAAGCAGCCCAGTGTCGCGGAGTAGAACCAATGCTCTCGCGGGCTGAGGGCCAAGGAGCATACGGTTCATCTCCTCAGCCACCCGCTCCTTGGATATGCGGGCAATCAGGTCAGCACACTCGTGCATCGCCTGCTCCGTCGACTCCTCGATTCTAAGGTCGAGCCGAGCGGCAAACCTAACGCCTCTGAGTAGCCTCAGGGGGTCGTCTTGGAACCTTTGCGCAGCATCCCCTACCGCGCGCAGGACTCTGGCCGAGAGGTCGCGGGCGCCGCCGAATGGGTCGATCACCTCGCCGCCAAGGGCGGGACGTGCCATTGAGTTGATGGTGAAGTCCCGACGGCTCAGATCCTCTTCGAGAGACTTACCGAACTCGACAACAGGTTTTCGGGAGCCGGCAGAGTATACTTCGGCCGATCGATAAGTTGTTATCTCTGCCCTAAATCCTTCCCGCACGACCCCAATCGTCCCAAACTTCTCCCCGACTCGGTACACGCTGTTGCCTGAGATGGACTCCGCAATCTTGATTGTCTCCTCGGGCCGAGAAGATGTCGCGAAATCTACTTCATTCCCGGAAATGCCCAGTAGCTCATCTCGTAAAGCTCCTCCAACGACAAAGAGCTCGTGCTGTGCCAACTGAAAGGCCTCTCCGAGGCGTCGGATCAGAGCATCACGATCTTCGTTATTGGACTTTCCGACCTGCCCTGTCACCCTTTACTCCCTAAAGCACTTACCCTTCAAGGCTTCTCAGGAAGTCGGTAACCAAGCGGTTAAACCTCTGGGGTACTTCCTCTTGCACAAGATGGCCCGCATCGCAGATTACCTCTAACTTTGACTGTCCAGCCCACTCATGCAATCGTTCCACAGCTTGAAGCGGCACGGCCCTGTCAAGCCGACCGGCAATGATCAGAATAGGAACCCGAATGGTTGGAATCGCATCCCAGAGATTCGACGGTTCACGCGATCGAGCCAAACCAAGGGCCGACTGGGCCGACCCTTTGACCCTCACCGGCCGCAACATGCTCTCGCGCATCTCCTCAGTGATTTGAGACGCCTTAGCGCCGTAGGCAGAAGCGAGAAACCGACTAAGCGCGTGAGGATTTGCTAAGGCAAGGTAGTAAATTACCGCGGCAAGCTCTCGTCCAAGAAGGGGTATTGAGAACAACTTCAACAGACCGGGTCGTGTTGAAACCGACCTCAGGGCAGGTGCGACAAGAATAAGACCACGCGTCTGTTCTGGGAAGTCAATCGCATAGCGCAGGGCGACACCGGCACCGAGCGAGCTCCCGACAATAACCGCTCGCTGATTCTCGCCGAGATTGTGAAGGAAAGTCCGAACAACCCTTGCCTGTGCAGAGCGGTTGTACAAAGGCGTCGACGTTCGCTGCGAATACCCGAATCCGGGGAGATCGAGTGCGTACGCACGAAAGCCTGTGCCAAGGAATTGGAGGTTCATGCGCCAGGAATACGTGGAGCCACCAAACCCATGAATGAAGACGACTGGAATACCGGAGCCGTACGCTTCGTAGTGGATCTTCAGGCCTAGAACGTCGACATAAGATCCAGAAGATGCTGCCGTTTCCGCGTCAAGGCTTTCCAGTTGGTGGATCTTGAGGTGGCAGTAGGCGATCAGCGCTGCAGACAGGGCGCAGACCATAATGATCGAGCGTTTTAGAGCCGTCATCAAGCGATTTACAGCATCCCTCCACGAGGAGCTGTTTACCTGGCTGAACTAACCTCCTCGAGAAGAGGAGCCTAGTCCGAGACTACTGTCTGGTTTTGCTCTCGCATAAATTGCTGGACGTAGTACGGACCGAGAGCGGATTTCCCGGACGAGCCGCTTCCCTTCCAACCCCCAAAGGACTGCACACCAGGCCAAGCACCTGTCGTCGCGCCGCCCGCTCTATTTATGTAAAGAACACCCGCTTGCATCCGATCCAAGAAGGACTTTTGCTCATCTGGATCCTCGCTGAATAGACCAGCGGTTAGTCCGAATTCACTCCGATTTGAAAGCTCGAGTGCCTCGTCCAGAGACTCCACTGAAGCCCCGACTAGAAACGGCAGGAAAAGCTCCTCTGAAAAGAAGGGATGGTCCTTTGGCAGGTCGTCAACGATCGTTGGAGCGACGTAGTATCCTCGGGCCATCTCGCCTCCGATCAAGGCTCGCGCCCCAGTCAGCAGCTTGCCGTCCCGTCTCCCGGTCCCTGAGGCCAGTTGAAACTTCTCGAAGGCTCGCTGATTGATCACGGGGCCCATAAACGTGTCGGCCCGTGTTGGATCTCCCACTACCAGGCTTTCCGTGTACTCGACCAGGCGGTCCATAAACTCTTGTTTGATCGATTCATGGACGTACACACGGGAGGCTGCACTACATTTCTGTCCACTGTAGCCGAATGCGGCCCGAGCTGTTCCAACCACTGCCTTATTGAGGTCAGCACTCTGCATGACGATAACGGGATTCTTGCCCCCCATTTCGGCGATACATGGGCGTGGATACTCACGTAGTGCGCTACGCAGGATAACGTAACCGACCTCTTTCGACCCAGTGAACACGATTCCATCCACATCAGGGCTGTCGATGATTGCCTGGCCCGCTTCGCCTCCGTGTCCCGTGATGTAATTGATCGCTCCCAGTGGAAGCCCGGCCTGAGCAAACATTTGGAATACGTACCATCCAGTCAGGGGTGTATCGGTCGCCGGCTTGAGAACCACCGTATTCCCTGCAACCAAAGCTCCCGCCACCATTCCCGTCGTTAAGGCAACTGGAAAATTGAATGGCGCAATTACTCCCCACACTCCATAAGGCCTGAGGATGCTGTAATTCACTTCCTTCTTGGAAAGTTGATTCAGCTTGATCACGAATCCATCGTGCTCCATCATCTGGTCGCAATAGGTGGTGATCAGATCGGCCGCCTCCTCCACTTCCCCTATTGCCTCAAGTCGAGCTTTCCCGGCCTCCAAACTCAGTAAAGCGCCGATCTTAAACCGATTTTCCCGAAACGCATCGGCAGCTTTTCGAAGCATTTCGACTCGCTTCTTGTAGCCGATTCCGCTCCACTCGGGAAAAGCCGTCTTGGCCGCAGCCACCGCGTCATTGACCTGATCCGCGGTGGCATTTTGAAATTCTCCCAGTAACAGTTGAGTATCGTTTGGACTCAGATCTTGCTGGAGCCCTACCGATTCCTGGTCTTTACCGCCCACAACGATCGGGTAGGTACTGCCCAATTCGCCTTGGACCTCTTTGAGCGCATCGTCGAAGGCCGAGTGAAATGCCTCAGCCTGTTCCATCGACATCGTCGTGTAGGTTACCTTCGGAATTTCAGTTGCCGTAGCCATGTCAGATCTCCTTAGGAGGGCAAACGCCAGCCTGAGCCGGCCGCCAATCCTTATCGAATTTCAAATCTAGCGCCCCATGGAGGGCCACTTAGAGGAACCGTCCTTGCGACGACGGATCGCAAGAAACAGCCCAGCCAGAACTGTCTCGCTTGCCCTCTGCCCGATGATAGATCAAGCCTTTTGGGGACAGGGGCTACCTGTCCTGAGTGCAGGCAGTGATGTCGATGTTGAGAGTCGTGAAGTGCCGGAAGAGGCTTCCATCTATTTGGATGGGAAGTCCGCGTCGAGAGGTTCCCCTGACCGCTAGCTATAACTCGACGTCGTGCGCACCACTCTCCCGTTGGCTGGCTCCCGTTATACGGATGAATCGCGCTTGTTCACACATCCGATCAATCGTCGGAGTTCCGAGGTAGCTCATACCGGACCTAAGACCACCAATCAGCTGGACAAGCACATCGTCAACGTCTCCCTTGAACGGAACCATGCCTTCGACTCCTTCGGGAACCACGTCTTCAAATTCATTCTCACCCTCCCAACCTGGCTTCTCCCTCCGTCGACGTTCCATGCTGGCACCGACCGAAGCCATTCCGCGGGAGACTTTGTAGCGCTTGCCGTTCCGGACCACCACCACTCCGGGGCTCTCCGTCGTGCCTGCCATAAGATTGCCGAGCATGACGGTTGACGCACCGGCCGCCAAGGCTTTGACGATATCGCCCGAGTTTCTTATGCCACCATCGGCAATTACCGGTACTCCTCGTTCTCTCGCAGCCGCGGCGCAATCCATTACCGCAGTGAGCTGCGGCACCCCTACGCCGGTGACCACTCGGGTGATGCAGATGGACCCTGGCCCAACGCCGACCTTGATCGCATCAGCGCCGGCGTCGATTAAATCTAATGTTCCCTCTGCCGTAGCGACGTTCCCTGCCACCAATTCCACTCCGTCAAACGCGTCCTTGATATCCCGCACAGCTTTCAGGGCATTCATCGAATGTCCGTGAGCGATATCAATTACTAAGACGTCGGTATCGGCGTTAAGCAATGCCTCGGCCCGCTCCATATAGTCGCCAACCACTCCAATGGCAGCTCCGACGAGCAAGTGGCCTTTCTCGTCCTTCGAGGAATCGGGAAACTGCGTTCTTTTCTTGATGTCTTTAACCGTGATGAGACCGCGAAGAGCACCAGCCTCGTCGACCAGGGGAAGCTTTTCAATTTTGTTTGTAGCGAGTAGCTGTTCTGCTTGCACAAGAGTGATACCAACCGGGGCAGTCACAAGTTTCTCCAAAGGTGTCATGAACTCCCTGACCGTCACGGCGCGACATACCGGCAAAAGCTATGTCGCGACGGCTCAGAATGCCTGCGAGGCGGCCTTCACTAGACACGACAGGCAGCCCAGTGATTCCTCGTGCCTCCATCAGCTCACGCGCACTTGCGACACTTTCCTCCGGGCCCACGGTATACGGGTGTTCGATCACGAATGACTCTGACCGCTTCACTCTTCTGACTTCTTCGACCTGTTCCTCAATCGAGTTGAAGCGGTGAATGATGCCAATGCCTCCATGCCTGGCCATCGCTATTGCCATCTCGGATTCAGTCACGGTATCCATATTGGCGCTTAAGACGGGAATCCTAAGTCGGAGCCCACGCGAGATCAGGGCGCTGGTATCAACATCCCCTCGAGATCGAATATCCGAGCATCGTGGCTCGAGCAGCACGTCGTCGTATGTTAGGCCCACCCGAATCGGCGCGTCCATGGATCACCTCGCTCACAGCTGAAACGTTCCGGACATGACAAAAGCGCTTCCCTGGGGAAGCGCTTCCTCGTCTAGTTTCGTCTATGTTGGCGGTCTGGTCAAGTGCAACAAAAGACATGGATCACAATTGACACCGCGTCAGTGTCCTCTCTCTATCCATTCCTGCAGATGTGGTTTTTCAGCTCCGATCGTTGTCGGCTTGCCATGTCCCGGGTAGACTTTGGTGTCGTCGGGCAGGGTGAATAGTTTGTCTCTCACGTTGGAGATGATGGATGGGAAGTCCCCGCCTGTGCGGCGGGTCTCGCCCGGGCCGCCAGGAAAGAGCGTGTCACCGCTAATCACAAACCCTTCGGCCACAAGGCAAATCGAACCCGCGGTGTGACCGGGGGTATGCAGTGCGGTGACAGAGGAGTTCCCGAAACGAAACAAATCGCCCTCATGAATGAACAAGTCCGGCTTGACCGGAAGACTGTCAGCGTCGGCTTCGTGAATCCCTACGGGCACACCCAGCTGATCTTTCATCTGGGTGAGTGCCTGAATGTGATCCCCATCGCCATGTGTGAGCAGGATGTACTTGACGTTCGTGCCGTCGGTGAGCCCCATGATCGTATCCGCATCCGTGGGGGCGTCGATCAGAATGCTGTCATTCGTGTCCCGATCCACGAGGACGTAGACATTGTTATCCATCCTTCCCACCGAGGCCGTCCGCAAGTCAATGTTCGAAGCCATGGCTGATCTCCTTCCGTTGCAGCATAGCAATGAGACATCTGTCTTGATGGTGCGCCACGGCGATGTCTACAATCCCCGAAACATCGTGTACGGGCGTCTGCCGAGGTTTCGATTGAGTGATATCGGCAAACGTCAGGCCTCCGAATTAGCCCAATTCTTGGCCGGGAAGAACGTGTCCGAGCTCTACTCGAGCCCTCAGCTCCGAGCTCGACAGACCGCGGCCATTCTGAACGAAGCGGTTGGCTGCAAGCGAATACGCCTCTCGCGGCTGATCTCGGAGGTGCGAACAGGTTATGAGGGCGAACCCAACTCGATCCTTCAAGGCAAGGACGGAAAGTTCAATTTCTACGACGAGCTAGCCCGGTCAGACGACGAGACCATCGCAATGATCGCTCGAAGGATGACCCAGTTTCTCCATCTCATGCACAGGAGACACCCTGGGGAACGCGTGATTGGAGTCAGTCATGCAGATCCAATCATGATTCTCCGCGCCGCAGTGCTCGGACTCCCGCTTCTGATTGACAGCCTGCGAGGGCCGTGCTATCCGGCCAAGTGCTCAGTCATGGAATTCCGCTTTGAAGGCGACTCCTTGACCCCCAAGGTCGAATACCACACTCCGGTCCGTGATGAAACGGCACCGAGTGACGACAAACGTGATGACGCTGGATTAGAAGGGCCAGACGAACGAGTATCCGCGTCGTAGAGGCTTGGGGAGCAAATTCACAGAGGTTTTCCTTATATCGTCAGCCGCTTGAATGCTTCGGCGTACTCCATATCTTTTCCCTCGGCAACACTCTTTGCCCGTTCCGGAACAAAGTCCTCGACCGGTCTGCTACCAACCTGACTGTGGTGAGCCTTCAAAGCACGAACCTTAAGCTCCAGGGTCTCGGAAATGTCCACGAAGTGGTCAGCTTCACCTGTTCCCACCACAAGCACCTCGCTCACGGTGTGGGGTTCCAACCCCTCTCGCAAGAGCTCAGGGAACGTTAGGCGATCCCGAGCACAAGGATAAATCGCCGCAAGCGCTGCGCCACCGCAGGCCAAGTGATCCGGATGTTGGACGAAAGCCGACATCGCAAACGACCGAATGGGATTCTGGACGATACAAACATCCGGACGATATCGACGGATGGCCCGCGTAATCGCTCTCCTCAAGTCGATCGTCTCCTGCAACACGCCGTCCTCAAACCCTAGGAATTCGACATGTTTCACTCCGAGAATGGCGGCCGCATCCCGCTGTTCTTCGTACCGGATTTCACTCAGCCGTTCTGGCGTCATGTCCGGATCGCTACTTCCCTTGCTCCCGTCCGTCGCCACCACATACGTCACATCGATCCCTTGCTTGGCCCACCTTCCAGCTGTGCCTGCACTACCGAACTCGCCGTCGTCAGGATGCGCGAAGATCACCATTGCCCGTTCGATCTTTTGCTGTTCCTCTTCAGTCACTTGATAGCCACCCCTCTGTTAGTTATCGAACTTCCGCCCTTGGCAGGTAAGGACCGGTAAAGTATGGCGCCGGCCCAGTGTCCCTTCCGTGTCCCCTCCGCCCAAAGCCAGCTTTCTCACTGACTTGTCCAGGCACCCTCGGTGCTACGATTGGCTGGCAAACAGGCAGCGATCAGTACAGCCGAGTCGCAGACCATCATCTGTCAAGGACGCCCTCTATGATCCCAAACACCGCTCGTGATGGGCTCATCGGAAAGCCAGTGGACGATTCAAGCGTAGTCATGTCTCGGCAGATGATGCCGGACGATGCCAATCCGTGGGGATATGTACACGGCGGCACCATCATGAAGATGGTCGACGAGGCGGCAGGTTCTGCTGCAATTCGTCATACACGCATGCGTGTCTCAACGGCAGCTGTGGACTACATGAGTTTCCTTCACCCTGTTCATGTCGGCGACCTCGTCACAATCAAGGCTGCGGTGAATGACGTTGGACGCACGTCAATGGAGGTCGGCGTGAGGGTCGAAACTGAGAACATGCTGACCGGCGAAGTGGTCCACACTTCGTCCTGCTATTTGGTTATGGTCGCTTTGGATGAGGAAGGGCACCCGGTGGCAGTTCCAGACATCATCCCGGAGACACCACAGCAACGTCGGCGCATGGCAGCCGCTAAGATTCGGCGAAAGCGACGAAGGCAGCTGCAACACGAGCTCGAATCGACCTCGTGAATAGCCCGATCGAAAGTCCATCAGTCAGCTACGTAGAGGAGTTTCGCGTTCCGTTCGGTGATACAGATGGCGCGGGCGTCGTCTTTTATCCGAATTACTATCGGTGGTTCGACCGCATGACTCACGAGTTATTCCGCTCAATAGGTCATGCTTTCCAGGAGCATCTGGAGAGACAGGTCGGAGCGGTTTTGGCCGAGACTCACTGCGAGTTCATCAGACCGATTCGTTACGATGACGTGGTTCGCCTGGAGGCGAGCGTGGAAGAGGTCCGCAATCGTGGCTTTCGAATCAAACACCAAATCAGCCTGGGGAAAGTGGTGGCAGCCAGAGGGTATGAAGTGCGCGTTTGGGTAGACCTGAGCGGACGCTCCCCCAGCCCGCAGCCGATTCCCGCCAACATGCGGGCCGCACTTTTGGGTGTATCCGGCTAGACAAGTACCCGGCTAGCTGGCTCGGTTCGAATCGAATCCTCGATTTTTGTGAGCTAAGGGCATCAAGGTCCCGAGCTCCAGCATGCAAGTGAGTTCAAGGGTTGGGCGTCCTGGACATACCATCAGTCAAACGCGACACAAACCTATAATGAAGTAATCACTTTAAAAAAGGAAGTAACCGTGTCACGCAGCTTTCAAGATGTTTTGGTCGAAGCTAAGCGGGACATCCATGAACTGTCCACCGATGAGGTCTCAGCGCTTCTCGACTCGACTCCCAAAGGCGAGAGGCCGGCCATCATCGACGTTCGGGAAAACAATGAATGGGAAGAGGGCCACCTCCCGAATGCTGTTCATGTCCCAAGAAGCTACCTAGAGCAACGAATCGAGGGTGTCGTACCCAATCGCTCGAAAACTATAGTGCTCTATTGCGCGGGTGGTACTCGGTCGGCGTTTGCAGCCAAGACGCTAAAGGATATGGGCTACCAAGACCCGATTTCAATGGAGGGTGGATTCGGGCGTTGGAAGGACGAAGGGCGTCCCTTCGTTATGCCTCGGGTACTGGACTCCGATCAGCTGAAGCGCTACAGCCGCCATGTGCTGATTCCCGAAGTTGGCGAAGCCGGCCAGTTGAAGCTTCTCGACGCAAAAGTGCTATTGATCGGAGCGGGTGGACTCGGCTCGCCTGCGGCCCTCTATCTGGCTGCGGCAGGCGTGGGCACACTCGGCATTGTGGATTCTGATGTGGTTGAGGAAAGCAACCTCCAACGGCAGATCATTCACACTACGGACCGAATTGGCATATCAAAAGTAGAGTCTGCGCGACTCACTCTGTCCTCCCTTAACCCGCACATCGTCATCAACCCCTACAACCTGCGGTTGACGAGTGAGAACGCGGAAGAAATCATTTCGGAATACGACATCGTGGTTGATGGCGGTGACAACTTCACGACACGCTACTTGCTCAATGAAGTAGCTGTCCATTTGGGCAAACCAAACGTCTCTGCCAGTATCCTCAGCTTCGATGGACAGCTGACCACGTTCATCGCGGGGGAGGGTCCGTGTTACCGGTGTGTGTTCCCAGAACCTCCGCCTCCCGAGATGGCTCCAACGTGCGGGCAGTCGGGAGTTCTTGGCGTCCTTCCCGGAGTCATGGGACTTCTGCAGGCAACGGAAGTGCTAAAGCTCATCCTAGGGATTGGCGAGCCGTTGGTGGGGCGCTTACTCATGTTCGAGGCTCTCAGCACCTCATTCACGGAGCTCCGCCTGCGTCGCGACCCACATTGTCCCGTCTGCAGTGGAATTGCAACAGCGGCAGAACAAGACATGAGAGAACCTGTTCTGGCGTAGCGGTATTGCTGCCGTGTCGCTCACGTAGGCTAAGCAGAGTTTGGCCAAGTTCGACTGGTGGTCGCAGGCTACCCGGGTACCAAACGTGCCACAAACATTTGCAAATCGTAGTGAGGTGAAATTGTGACCACCGTTCGAATTCCCCCAGCCTTGCGCGCGAGCGTCGGGGCACGGGAGGTCAAAGCGTCGGGCTCAACCGTTGGTCAAGTGTTGGAAGATCTGACCACTCAGTTCCCTTCGGTCCGCCAGCAGCTTTACGAGGAGGACGGCACGTTGCGCCGCTTCGTCAACGTATACCTGAACGAACAGGACGTTCAGTATCTCCAGAAACTTGAAACAGCAGCCAGTGACGAAGACACGATTATTATTCTTCCGGCCATGGCGGGCGGTTGAAGTCCGCAGTTGAGGCACTGACCTCGACGACGCGGGCCGGCATTCTGGCAGCGGTCGGGAACACGCCCTTGGTGCATCTCCCCCGTCTGAGCCCTCCTGGTACTGACCTATTTGCCAAGCTGGAAGGCATGAACCCTACGGGTAGTGTCAAGGACCGTCCTTCGCTGTTCATGGTAGAGGCGGCAGAACGTCGCGGAGAGTTGAGTCCGGGTCATCACTTACTGGAGCCCACCAGCGGAAACACGGGACTTTCTCTCGCCATGATTGCTCGAGTCAAAGGGTACAAGCTGACGGTTGTGGCACCGGAAAATGTGCCAAGGGAGAAGCTGGAATTGCTTCAGCTCTATGGGGCCGAGGTCGTCTCTTCCCCTGGTTCGGAGGGTTCCAATGGCGCGATCGAGCTGGCACGGATCGTTGATGTCGATCGACGTGATGTGTGGATGTTGGACCAATATACGAATCCAGCCAACGTAGAGGCACACTATCGAACGACGGGACCTGAGATTATTCGAGATCTCGAAGATGTCACGGCCTTCGTGGCTGGACTTGGTAGCGGCGGCACATTGATGGGGGTATCGGCCTATTTGAAGGCTTGCAATTCGGCCATTGACATCGTGGCGGCTGAACCGATGCCCGGCGACCGCCTGCAGGGACTTCGAAGTTTGAGCGAAGGTTTTGTGCCGGCGATTTTCGATGCCGCCCAACTTGACGCTCGATACCTCGTTGAGAGTGAGGACGCCATTGCGATGGTTCGGCGTCTTCTTGATGAGGAAGGTATCTTCGCGGGTCCATCCTCGGGTGCCGCACTCGTGGCGGCACTTCGATACGCGAGCCAGAAGCCAGGAGGTCGAATCGTCGTGCTTCTAGCGGATGGAGGATGGAAGTACCTTAGCACGGGGGTCTTTGATGCGACTAGTCATGCGGATGCCGCAGAGGAGTCAATGCTGTGGTAATCCCAGCCTCAATCCTAGCGAGCATGATCGATCATGCGCGCGAGGGAGCACCTGAAGAGGTCTGCGGGATTCTTGGGACAAAAGAGGGAAGGGCGGAGCGTCTCTACCGCATCACCAATATCGAACACAGCGAGCGCTTCTACGTCATGGACTCTCAGGAGCAGTTACGCGCGCTCTTGGAGATCGACGAGATGGATCTGGAGCCGGGAGCGGTTTACCATTCCCATCCCGCCACCGAGCCTCGCCCCTCCGCAACTGATATCAAGCTGGCGCAATGGCCCGGCACCCGATTCATCATCGTGTCCCTGGAGGATCCAACTCAGCCTACAGTTCGGTGCTGGCTGATTGAGAACGGGACCTCAGTCGAGGAAGAACTGAAAATCGTCCCAGACTGCTAGCCAAGCACGGGGCTTCTGGATTGCCTGATTGCCAAGTATGGCAGTCTGCCTCGGCTATCATTGGTAAGAAAGTGACGGGAACCTGAGGGAGGGAAATTGTCCGGATGACGTACGTCATTACCGAGCCTTGTGTTGGTGTTAAGGACGCGTCATGCGTAGATGTGTGCCCCGTGGAGTGCATTCATGCTTTGCCCGAGGACGACATGTACTTTATCGATCCCGATGAGTGCATCGACTGTGGCGTGTGTGTGCCTGAGTGTCCTGTTGACGCCATCTTTCCGGAGGAAGAAGTACCAGAAAAGTGGCAGGCATTCACCGCGACGAATGCCGAGTATTTCGAAATACATGGCGACCAGTTTCGTTAGGTAGTTGACTACCTTGTAGCCAGGTGGGCCACCGAAGGTGGACTGACCGCGCTCGGGGGGTCGAAGCCCGAGAGCCTGATTCAGGCTATAAGCGACGATACCCTCTGGCGGCAGAGCTTTCCTATCGGGCAGGCACCGATCGCGACGTAAACCGGCTTCCCTTTGCGACAAATCGCCATTGCCTCTCGGCGGCGGCAGTAATACCAATTCGGCGAGTTTTATCGACGTCTGGATGACGGCCAACATCAGCAATGAGGATGTCGCTTTGGAGCAAGTCCACGCCGTCATCCTGTATCGAGATGGCAAGAGCCTGACACAATCTGCCTGGACCACTGCAGAGTAGGCGCTCACTGTCGACTCCTCGGTGGGCCTTCATTACGTCAATCCCGTCCTTTGGCTCAATAGCACGAAGCAAGACAGCCGTCGCTACCCCTTCTGGGCTCGTAACTACGTTCCCACAGGAGTGGATGCCGTAACTGCGGTACACGTAGAGATGGCCCGGAGAACCAAACATAGATAGATTTCGCGGCCTGGGCCCCTTGTACGCATGCGACGCCGGATCATCTTCTCCCATGTATGCCTCGACCTCCACGATCCAACCTGATAGACGTATGCCGTTGAGTCTCCTCACGAGGAGTTTTCCAATTAGGTCAGGGGCGACCTCTAGTGCCGGTCGGGTATAGAACTCTCGGCCCAGTCGACGCTCGAGACTTCCTTGGCCCACTTCCTCAGACTTCAAGCAAGACCCTCGTTTCCCTACTAGGGACCGCGCCGCTCTCCAGAACGGAAGCTAGCACTGGGATTCCTTCGAGATCAAAAACTCGGTGGTGGTGGTGGCGCCGACGAGGAGGCGTCAGCCTACGCGCTTCCGACCTGTTGTTCTTCCATCTGCTTTCGCAGCTCGAGGATTTGATCGCGGATGAGTGCAGCTCGCTCGAATTCGAGATTCCTGGATGCCTGCTTCATCTGACCTTCTAGGTCCTTGACCAGACGGGCCATTTCGTCTCGCGGAATATCTAAGGCTGCGGCGTAGGTGGGCTTCTCCTCGGCAACCCGGCGAACCTGGTCTCCCAGGTCCCGTATCCCCTTGCTGATTCCAATCGGGGTGATGCCGTGAGCCTCGTTATGAGCAATTTGGATTGCGCGTCGGCGATACGTTTCGTCGATCGCTCGCTTCATCGAGTCCGTAACGTGATCGGCGTACATGATCACGTGGCCCTCCAGATGGCGGGCAGCGCGACCAATCGTCTGAATAAGTGCCCGGTCGGACCGCAGGTATCCCTCTTTATCCGCATCCAGAATGGCCACCAAGCTTACCTCCGGCAAATCCAGCCCCTCTCGAAGCAAGTTGATGCCTACAACAACGTCGTACACACCAAGCCGTAGGTCACGAAGCACATCCACTCGCTCCAGCACGTCCATCTCACTGTGAAGGTAGTGAACCTTAACTGCCAGCTCGCGAAGGTAATCGGCCAAGTCTTCCGCCATCTTCTTGGTCAAGGTCGTTACCAGTACTCGCTGAGACTTCTGAACTCTCTGGCGGATCTCATGCAGCAGATCATCGATCTGGTGACGCACCGGCTTCACTTCAATTGTCGGATCGAGAACCCCTGTAGGTCGGATGATTTGCTCAGCCAGGATCTCGGACCGCTCCATTTCGAACGGCCCGGGTGTCGCCGAAACGTACACCACCTGACCGATCTGGTTTAAGAACTCGGAAAAGCTTAGCGGGCGATTATCGAGAGCTGAAGGGAGACGGAAGCCGAACTCGACTAACACTTCCTTTCTCGACCGATCTCCGGCAAACATGCCCTGGACCTGAGGGATTGCGACGTGCGATTCATCAACCATCAAGACGTAATCATCGGGGAAGTAGTCGAGAAGAGTCCAAGGTCGCGAGCCGGGTTCTCGGTCAGCCAGATGACGGGAGTAATTCTCGATCCCGTTGGCAGTTCCCGTCTCTCGCATCATCTCGAGGTCAAAAAGGGTTCGCTGCTCCAGTCGTTGAGCTTCGAGTAGCTTCCCCTCGGCGCGAAGCTCGCCGAGCCGCTCGTGAAGCTCGTCTTCAATCGACTTCAACGCCATCTTCATCTTTTCATCATTTGTGACAAAGTGGCGCGCGGGGTAGATATCAATTGCGTCACGCGAAGCGATGATCTCACCCGTGAGCGAATCAAGCTCAACGATTCGCTCAATCACGTCACCGAAGAACTCGATGCGAATCGCAATCTCTTCGTAGGCGGGGAAGATTTCAAGAACGTCGCCCCGGACGCGATACGTACCACGCGATAGCGACTGGTCGTTTCGATCGTAAAGAATGCCGTTGAGCTGGCGAAGAACACGGTCGCGCTTACGGGTCTCTCCCCGGCGTAGGCTCACAACAACGCTGCCATAATCCTCCGGTGAGCCAAGGCCAAAGATGCAGGAGACACTCGCCACGATAAGAACGTCGCGTCGAGAGAACAGGGAGCGGGTGGCCGAGAGCCGGAGTCGATCGATCTCCTCGTTTCTGGATGAGTCCTTTTCGATGTAGGTGTCAGACCGTGGTATGTAGGCTTCGGGCTGATAGTAGTCGTAGTAACTTACGAAGTACTCAACGGCATTATTCGGCAAGTACTCTTTGAATTCGGAGAATAGCTGTGCGGCCAATGTCTTATTGGGAGCCAGAACGAGGGTGGGGCGCTGGATCTCCTCAACCACCTTCGCCATGGTAAAGGTCTTGCCCGTTCCGGTGGCCCCGCGCAAGACACTATGCTTCTTGCCCTCACGAATTGCTTGCGATAGCAGGGCAATCGCTTGGGGCTGATCACCTGTAGGTTCGTAATCGGCAACAACTTGAAAATCTGGCACTTCGAAACCCTCGCCCCTGATCGTATATCAGCGGCAGGCAATAAATCCTGGGTGTCGTCTTCGCCCCGGCTCCTGTGAGCCGATCCCTAGTGACCCAAAACCTTAGCCACCACCAAGCTGCCTAGGTAGAGGAAATAGAGGATCGTCCCCAAAATTAAGGGCGAGATCCAGTCAGCACCAGGAGTAATGACATTCGCCGCAGCAAAGATGATGAAGAACACCACGACTCGCTTTCTCCAAAGCCACCCGGAGTTGGTGATACCGGCGATACAGAGTAGATCGAGAACCAGCGGCATCTCGAAGGAGACCCCGAAGACGAGTACGATCAAGGTGACGAATGAGATGTAGTTCGATCCGTCGGCAATGACTGTGATGTCGTTGCCTCCTTGACCGATAAAGAAGTTGATGGCGAGTGGCATAACCTCGTACGCGGTGCCCGCACCAGCTGCGAAAAGCACGATCCCCGCACCAATGACAAAGGGACCGTAACGATAGAAGCGTGTGGGGAGTGCCGGAACAACGAAGGCCCAGAGCTGGTAGAGGATGATCGGGAAGGAAAGGATGATTCCAGTAACTGCCGCAACCTTGAGCTTTAGGGTGAATGCCCCGTAGATGCTGTTCGTAAAGAGCTGGCAGCTGAAAGCGTGGCGATAGTGGTTGCGCTTCTCTGCAAGACATAGCGGATGCTCTAGGAGATGCAGAATATGCGGCGCGACAAACCACCCCAATATCGCGAGAACAACCACCGACCCAACCATGATGATCAGCCGGCGACGTAGCTCCTCCAGGTGCTCGATAAAGGACATGACCTTGGGGTCGGGCTCGGGCGGGCGGTGCAAGTAGCGGATCTTTTCCATGAGGGATTTATGGAGCCGGAAACCTAGGAAGGGTTTCCGATCTCCTCTTCCTCAGCAGCCGCAACTTCTGGGGCTCGCACCGCTCTGGCGCTACGAAACTCAGCCAGCGTATCGACAGTGGTCTCGGGAGGTGAATCGAATGCTTCGTCGGGGTCCGGTGGAATATGCGGGAAGGGATCCTCCTCCTCAAGGTCATCAATTTCGTCATGGTGGAGGACGGCATCCTCGATCTCACTCGTTGCTCGGCGGAATTCCCTCATGCCCTTTCCAATGGCACTGGCGACCTCGGGAAGCCTAGCTGGACCAAAGACGATGAGCGCCAAGACGAGGACGATGAATAGCTCTGGTAGGTGTCCTGTTAACATTCGCCTCTCGTATGTCCCTTTCTCGGCTCTTGTTATATGGTACTGTTGCTCTCAAGGAAATGGATCAACTGCCGACTGAGCCGACGCAGGCTTGGTCTGGTCGGACTCCCACCATCTCAAAGACAGCCCTGTCAACCGAGCCGGCTCAGCCATGGAGATCGGAACAATCTGGATGGTGTCGGATGTACTGACCGACAGAATGGTGGCTAGTCGATGTGTTTGTCGAATAGCCTGAGGAGTCAGCCGGCGCTATCGTCTCGTCTGAATCACCGCGGCCGGTTAACCCCTTGGAATGCTTGCACAGATCGCTCTGCCGTAAGCTTCGATCAAATACCCTGCCCTATTTCAAGCCGGGGGCAGGCGACTCCATGGGCCACGAGGAATTCGTTAACCGCGGACCCTCGCTAGTGCGCCGCGGTTAATTCGGTCGAGATAGAGCGGAGCATTCGGCTACACATCTTGACCATCCCGGCACCCGGCGTTACCTGCTTACTCGTTTGCCACCCACCAATCCAACCTCTACCAGACGCCACCCGCAACACTCGTCGGGGCTGAACCAAGGGGCGCCGCCCGAGGAGTGACCATGGCACCGTCGATCCAGATCCGCGGCGTGCCGGTGGACTTGCCGAAGGTGGTCAGATTGGGGTTGATGTACCCGGCGTGTATGCCGTTGGGGGTCACCACTGCAAGCGGTTCTCCTCCCGGATAGTGCGCCGAGAGGAGGTCGTTCCGGTCGGAGTCATGCAGCAGCCAGTTGATCGTGTCGCCGTGCTGCATGTCGAAGGGACTGTTCTCGAGGGCGTTGTAGATCTTCAGCCGTTCGGCCCCCGACAGGGCAGTTCCGTCCAGCTTGGTGATAGCGACGGTGTCGATGTCTCCGGTGATCGGCCTCAGAGTGCCGGCGTGTCCGGAGGCATCGCCCATCTGCATTTCCCACATCTCCGTTCCGTCGGCCGACTTGAGCTTCTGCAGCTTGAACTTGCGCGCGCCCGCCTTCGTCGGCGAAGAGATCCCGTTGATCTCTCGATCCTTGCCGATCGAGATCCATCCATCTTCGCTCCACTTTTGGTACTGGCCTGCATACTTGTCCCACTCGCTCACGCGGCTTTGCCAGCGTTGATACGCCGCCTGGATGACTTCCTCCGGCTGTCCGCGTAGATTTTTGAACAGCTCCGCCTTAGAGATCGGCTGCTTCAAAATCAGTAGCCCCTCGTCAACTTTCCTATAGCCAAGGAGCTCGTCCAGCTTGTTCACCGTCTTTAGCTTAAAGTTCTCAGGTTTCACCACCGCCTTTACAAGCCCAACGAGATCAGTCGAGAGCGGGTTTCGGCGACGAAATGCAATCTGTACGTTCATGTCCTTGGCGACTTGGAGAGCGACGTCGGCCTCCTCATTAGAGACGCCATAGTACTCGGCGAGATAGGTTAGCCCGCTCTCCTTGTTTATGGCGAGTAAGTCGTCGGCAGCCTCGAGATCCTTGAAATCCTTGGCGATCCGCTTCGCGATCGTGCTCTGCTGCTGTGCCTCCTGCAAAGAAACGGTCTCTTCGGCGACGCTCTTTGCTCCCTGTGCAGCTTCGGCAGGCTTCGTCAGGTACCACATGAGTGCTTCCGGCGCCACGTTACCGCTGAGCTGACCGACCATGTTGTACACGGTGGCACTGTCCCCCGAACCCCAGGCCGTCCCGAGCTGCTGAGCCCACTTCGCCAAGCTGTCGTAGACGGCACTGGCGACCGCATCCTCCTGGTTGGCCATCTGAACCGCGACCTTCTCGTAGTACTGCGACCGCTGTTGCGGCGACATGTACTGGAGCGTGTAGACATAAAACCCAAGTGCCTGCAGCAGTCCAATGGGAGCCGAGGCCAGGAATTCGGCCGTCTGCGGCAGAGCAGCCACGCCTTGGAGCATATTGCCCGTCCACGACTGCAGACCGTCGAAGAATGCTGACGTGTAGATTCCGACCTTGGTGTTGAGGCTCGTGGGCTCGAACGGAGGGACACTCGTGTCGACGGAAACTGTGATCGTGCCTCCACTCGGCTGAAGAAGAGTCGACTTGGGCTCAATACTGCTCAGTGTTCCGTCGACGGCTTGCACGACACCGGTGGGAGCGTAGGTGAGGGTGCCTCTCGTCGGACCATCGGGCGCCGGCGTGATGGTGACTGACAGCGGCTTCTCGTAGTCGACAGTCGAATCGTACCGGTGTAGTGCTCCAGAAGCCGGGGTAGTTGAACGGCCTGAGGTAGACGATGGTGGGGGACAGGCAGGCGGTGCCATGACACAGGGATTCTGGTCGAGCTTGCCGCCGAACGGATAGGGAAAGGCGTTGGGAGTGGCGTTGTCTGGGTTCGAGAGATCCACTGGGTACCCGTCGCCCACGTTGCCCGTGATCGTCGGTTTCAAAGGGTCGAGAAGGAGCGATTCCGAGTTTGTCAGGTTCTTGACGGTGCCGGTGAAGACGTAGGAGTGGCCGGCCTTCACCGGTCCGATGTGGTCCTTGGTATTCATGAGCAGAGCTAGGACGGTGCCGGGGGCGACCTTGACCGTTCCCGATCCAAATCCGCTGACGGTTTCCTTGGGTGAGTCGGGATTTTGGGCAGAGGCTAGAGCGTCGATCATTCCGGTCCCATCTGCCTGGGCCTGGAACGGGTAGGTCACCTTGGCCGATTGTCCTGGGGCAAGAGTGCCAACGTTCGCCGACGGGCTCGGCTGACCGTTCAATATCACCGGGATCTGAGCGTCGACCGTGTCGCCGCGCACGCCCTCCACCTTCGTGAGCTGGACCTGATTCAGGGTCTTCTTGGAGGCGTTCGTAACCGTTACGTCGACGGAGACATTCTTCGGAATCTCGGCGCCGTTTTCGTCATTCGTGAGTTGGAGCTTGTCCTGCTGGGGCGTCACCTGGACCTGCAGCACCTTCGGCCCGATGGTGAAGGGCTGATTTGCCTGCGCTGCGACGGTAGCTCCGGCAGCATCCAACCCCGATACCTGGCTGTTCAGCGTGACGAGTCCCAGGGTATTGGCCCTGAGCTGGTACGTGAACGAGACCTGGGAATTCGGGGTCAGGGAAAATGGCTGGCTGACTGCCGGCGCGGGGCCGGAAACGACGCCGACGCGGGCGCTGGGCGAAACGTTCAGCGGAATGCCCGAGAACAGCAGGTTCGATAGATTGCCCAGGCCATCGGAGGCGGAGACGGTGAGAACCGCCGGGAACGTGTCCCCCGGGTTCGGAGTCGGAACTCCGTTAGACCCTGCTCCAGGAAACGAGATGGACACCCCGAGAGTCGGAGCGTTGACGGTTACCGATTGAGTGGTCGTGTCTGAGTGGCCACCCGAATCCGATACTGTCAAAGAAACCGAATAGGTGCCGGGTAGGGAGAAGGCGTGGGCGGGGTCCGGAACTGCCGATGTCGTGCCGTCGCCGAAGTCCCAGGCCCAGCTGGTGAGAATGTTGCCGTATCCGGGACTGCTGGCGTCGCTGAACTCGTATGAGCCTGGCTTACCGTTTTGCTGATATGAGAACGCCGCCGTCGGAAGGCCCGTTTCCAGGTAAAATGCCAGCTCGCAGTACCCTCCGCTCGTGGCGCAGGCAGAATTAGAGTCGATTCCGCCCACCGTGTACCAGAGGTCAGTTGCTGCCGCAGCCGTCGCATCCTGCTGGATCTGAATCGTACAGGTGGTACTTCCGGCCGTGCACCCGGACACGATCTTAGCCCAGTCGGTGTAAGCGCACTGGTTTATACAGCCGGAACCGTAGGCGGAGGCGATGTTTCCACCCTGAACTCCGTTTGTCCCCACGGCCCGCTGAAGCTGAAGGTACTTCCAGCTCGTTCCCTCACTGACCGACGGGTTGTTGGTTTGGGCATCCCAGCTACCGCTGGCGTTGTGGAAGGTGATCTCCTGTCCCGGCTTGACAGATTGCACCGACTCGCTGTAAGAGCCGCTCGGAAAGGCGCAATCGAACGGCGTCCCGCCGTCAAAGTGCCAGGCTCCGTAGTTGCCATTATCGATCTCGGCTCCCACCCAGCTGCCGGCTGGACAGATGGGAGGATACGCCGGCAGTCCCGAGACGTCGGCCCGTGCAACAAGCCCCATCGCCGGATTGAGCGAGCCGGCCACCATGACTGGTAGAAGCACCAGCCAGCAAGCTCCCACGAGCAGGCTCCAGGGACGCCGACGGCCTATCATCGATCTGTTGCGCCTGTTCATCTGACACATCCACATGTGAGTTAGTGAACCCAGTAGAGGCCGGGGCCTGCCTGTAAACCCGTGCTACCCGGCTGGCCTGTCAGGCCATTCGTCGTGCTGCCTTGTCCGGCCTTTCCATTGGGATTTCCGGCTCCGCCGGAACCAGGCACGCCGGCGTACCCGGCCGCGCCGGGATAGCCTGCCGGGCCGCCAACTACCGTATTGGGCATAGAGCCGGAATACGTGTTTCCGCTGCTGGAGATGGCGTGCAGGGAGTAGATGGCGCCGCCGAACGCGTCGCCGCCGTCTGCCGCCTCAGCGCCGTTTGATGGGAAACCACAGTTCTCGCCGGCGCCTCCCGAGCCGACCAGGTTGGATCCGCTGCTCGATCCCCCTGCCCCGCCGTTGCCGCCCGAGCCGGCCGAGCCTCCATCCCCTCCGCTACCGCCTGCTCCGCCCTTGGCCGAGTTGTAGGCGAACTGAGACTTCGAGAGTCGAAGAGTTCCGGTGTTGAAGATCGCCCCGCCCTCGGCCGCTCCGGCATACCCGCCGCTTCCTGGCTGCCCGGCCGCGGCGCCCGTTCCGCCGGCGCCTCCAGCTCCTCCCTTGCCGTTCACAGAGCCGCTACCAGCCTGCCCGCCGGCGCCGCCCTGTTCCAGGTACTGAGTTCCGCCCGCGCCGCCGTAGTAGGTTGCCGCGCCGCCTCCCGCTCCGGCCGGGCCTCCACGACCCCCGCCTCCCGCGACCGCCCATTCGTACTGGAAGTACGTGTTCGTTACGGTCAGGGTGCCGCCGTTGTAGATGCCTCCCCCGAGGGCGCTCCCACCAACTCCTCCATTGCCTCCGTTCCCGCCCGAGCCTCCAGATCCGCCGTTTCCTCCCGTGCCCCCGGCTCCTCCCTGACCACCCGTCACTGACCAGCCCGCTCCGCCGTTTCCGGCCTGGCCGCCGGACTGACCACTACCCGCCCAACCACCGTCACCGCCTGAGGCACCATTGGCGGAGTTGTTGCTGAAGGTGTCGTTGCTCAGGGTGAGGTTGCCAATGTTGTAGATCGCGCCGCCGAAGGCGCTACCTCCGGAACCGCCGTTTCCACCGTTGCCGCCGGCGCCGCCGTTCCCTGCGTTACCTCCGGCTTGACCCGCCGGCGACGATGCCGTCCCGTTGTTGCCTGTCCGGCCGTTGCCGCCCTGTCCGCCGTCACCTCCGCTCCCGCCGGATCCGCCCCAGCCTCCGTTGGCGGAGCAGGAGAAGAAGGAGGAGTTTGTGATGGTGACGTTTGACCCAGCTTGAATCGCCATGCAGCCCCCGAAGATCGCGTGCGCGTTCGGCGAGTCTGCGCCCGAGGTACCCGCACCGGCGTTGCCGCCCGCTCCACCAGGAACGTAGCTGTTGGTACCACCCGAGCCGCCGGTGCCGTTCGGACCGCCTGCCGGCGATGCACTCCATACAGAGGTGTTCTCCACGTCAACGCCCTGCAGAGCGAGCGTTCCGCCATCGACGGCAAAGACCTGAGATGCTTCGCTGCTGCCAGGGGGGAAGGTCAGAAAGAAGCTTCCCAAAGTGGCGTTGATTGTCACGGTCTGTCCGGTCTGAATTGTCAGCGTCTGGCTGAGCGAGATGGTCCCGGAGCACTTAACCGTGATGACCCCGCCTTTCGCAACAGCAGACCTCAGAGCCGACTCTGTGCACGAGGTTAATGTGCTTCCGGTGGAACGGGGAGCTCGTGCAGCAAACGAGGTCGCTGGCACTCCTGCAGACAGAATGAGGCCCATCGCCATGGCCACAAGCCGTATTCCGGAGGTCCCTTCTCCGCACCGTCGCGAAAGGTTCAATCGGAGTGCTCGGCCGACCATCACTGGGATGCCTCTTCGTTCGGATGGAGGACCGAAGCATCAATGAGCATTTCACTAGCTTCGTGCACCAATTCGCCATCGCCCACTACCCGTCGGCCTCCCAACGTCCTGAGCTCAGATTGAATGAAGGTGAGCATCGTGGGCCAGTCTCGGAAGTAGCGAGCCTCCCGGCTCGCCATGTGGTGGACCTTACCCCGCCATTCCACACGGCCTTCGCCGACGTCTTCAGGCCAAATTTGAAGCGAAAAGCGGCTCACCGGGACTCGGGAGTGGTCGGACATGGCAGCTCCTTGGACATACTTGTGTTGACCGTACCAAAGGGAGCGTTACAAAACCGTTACCGGGAAACGGAACTGGATTCTCAGTCTGGGACCTTTAGGAAGTGACATGACCATCCTCGCGAGCGAGGGCGCCAGAAAACTGGCGATGATATTGCCTAATTAGGAATATGAATCCACGTAGTCGAACAGCCCAGTGACGGGCTTCGAGCCGTCTACGCGCAACTTGGAGCCATCATACGAGGCCGTGACCATAAGGGTCGAGCTGGCCAACGAGCCTTGGTACCAACTGGTTGAGTACTGCTCCTTCTTGACCTTGCCCACCATGCACGACCCAAAGTCACTCTTGCTGCCCTGTCCTGTGACCCCGAGGCTTACGGAGCCACTGAAGGGAGCTCCGGACGTGCCGGCCCCGAATCCCTTGCCCTTCGCAAACGTTACCGGCGGCTCGGTCCCAAAGAAGTCGCTATAGTGCGCCAACTTAGGGCCTTTTCCGTTGGCAATCTGGGAGAACGAGGACAGCGACAGTGCATCCGTGACCTTGCCGCCCATCAGCAAGTCGCCCGCCTCAAAGCTCAGGACGCTTTGCTGAAAGCTGAACCCCTCGAAAGCATCGCATCGAGGAGTGCCTGAGGTTTTGGGTGGACAGGAGAAGGACGGATACTCGCCGGTCCCCAGGACGTCAGGCTGTCCGGTGACGGCAGGCCACTTGGTCACCCGCACGGTGCCCCAGTTGTGGTTGGCGTTTATGGTCATGGTCCCAGAAATGCCGCCAACCCGCTGCCAGGTGAAGGAGTTTTTGGCACAGGTCGACGTGCTCTTGAAGGTGACGTTGGCCGTCAACAGCGGAGAGTCTGTCGTACCGGTCGATAGCGAGGCGGTCCCGTTCGTCGACGACCAGGAAAGCTGAGAGGCAGATAACGGCTTGACGACCCACCCCTGCCTTTCGAAAGCCCCTTGCCCGGTGGCTTCATAGGCGGGAATGCTACCCTTTCCCAACACAAACTCGGCTTCTGGCTGCCCCGTCTCATTGTCCGCGAAGAACCCGGCATACAGCTGCACCCCCTTGGAGCTTGTGACGGTGGTAAGCGCTGCCCACGTTACCTTGCCAGAAGACGAGTCGGCGTGAGTCCGAGCTGGAAGCAGGATGTCAGGGTGGGGCGCGATCGGGCTCGCGATAGTCGGAGGTCCAGACGCGATTGTCGCCAGGCCGGATGCGGCGACCCCTGTCGCCAGAACACCTGACAGACCCATCGACAGAAGGGCTCCCAAAGCGAGTGATTTGAATGCTGTGTATCTCGGAAGGATAGTGTTCACGAACTGCTCCTTGATCTGAGGTCTGTGGCGTGGACGATGCTTTCTGAAGGGGCATTCCTCGGTTCCGGGAAGAGGCATCCTGAAGACCGTACCAAAGGGACCGTTACAAAAGCGTTACAAGCAGCGGTACTTTGTCGGAATGCAGCGACCTCGGGAAGGTCGCCATCCAGACATCTACGAGGCACACAACGAGGCCTCCGGCCTACCAATGAGGCCAGCAGCCCCTCCTCTTCCCCTAGAAGAGGCTTATGCCGAAGCCAAGACTCGTTGACGTAAGGAGTCCAAGAGGCAGAGGAGCTCGTCGGCGCCAACCTGCGATTGACGGACCGGGGACGGAGGCTCAGGTAGCGGATCCGGCTTCTGCGGCATCTCGCCTGTCATCTCCCGCATTCGCTTGCTATGCTCCATATTCGGGACCGTCCTGGAGAGGGCTCTATATTCCTCTGCAGCTTGAAGTCTTCGATCATCGTCAGAGGGTCGTAGCCGCCATAGGGCGTAGAGGAGAGACGCGCGTTCACCTGGTCGAAGGTTGACGGAGTCGAGGGCCTCCAAACGGGCAATGGCGGTTTCGCGGGGAGTGCTTCCGGTCTTAGCGAGGAGCATTGCCTGGAGGAGTTGGGCCTGAAAAGCAATATCAGAGCGTTGCGTCGAGTTCGCCCCCACTAAGGCCTCAGTCACCAGCTCCAATGCACGATGATCGTCCCCCGAGACGTGGGCACATTGGGCCGCTACGTATAGGTCACGGCATAGCCATTGCGGCATGTCTAGGTGGCGTGAAAGCTCACGCGCGCGCCGCCCGAACTCTTCTGCATCGCTGACCCGGCCTTCCTCTAGCAGCCAGGAAGCTATCTCCCCAGCGACGATGGTGACGTTCTGCGGATTGTCAATTTCGACTGACATAGCCAGGCTGGCGCCATAACACGCCCAAGCCCGAGCTGTGTCCCCCACTGCTCGGTATACCGAGCCGAGGCTCCCGATACAGACCGCGACGTTCCGTCGATCGCCGACCTCGGCCATGATCTCCACGGCCTCGGTCATAAACTGCCACGCGGCCGGATAGTCGCCGAGATCAAAGTACACCACGCCGATGTTACCGAGGGTTGCCCCTTCGCCTCGACGCTCACCAAGCTCCCTCGAAATAAGAAGGGCCTTCATGTAGCAGTCCAGAGCGGGCTCGTATTCGCCTATCTCCTCGGCCACAACGGCCAGATTGAATAAAGCCAAACTCTGAGCGCGGCGGTGGTGAGTTTCCTCGGCCAAGTCGTACTGCCGTTGGAAAAAACGGCGCGCCTGAACGTAGTCGCCCCGGAACCGATGCACACTTCCCACCCGGCCAAGGGCCAACAGCAACCGAGGTCGATCGTTGAGCCGTTCCTCGATCTTGAGACTGCGCTGATAGTAATCAAGCGCCTTGTCCAAGCGCGTCCGACGTGAGTTGACGGTGCCGATACTAGCGTAGGCGGCTGAAATCTCCGCTTCATCGCCAAGGCGCACCGCCAGCTCAAACTGACGTCGGGCGAGGACTTCGCCCTCGTCGTAGTCCGCGAGCCACAGCGTAACCTCGCCGAGCAGACCGATGAGCTGGCACAGGCCCTTGACATCATCAAGGCTCTCAAACTCGGTCACGGTGTCCTCGAGCCACTCGCGGGCCTCGCGAAGCCTTCCCGATTGCTGTCGCACGTCTCCGATTGCCAGTCTGAGGTAGGCGGTGCATTGACGATTATCGAGCTTCCGCCCGAGCCGCAACCCGTCCTCCAAGACTATCTCGGCCTCCTTCCACCGCCCAGCGGCAATAAGCGTCTCACCCAAGCGGAGCATGATCTTAGGTTTCTCGCCAAGTTGGACCAGCTCGATGGCCTTGCGGAAAAACAGCTCCGCGGCCTCGTGCGAAAAGATTCGGGCTGCCGTTTCGGCTTCGGCCACGTAGAACTTCGCGGCCTCGTCTCGGGAGCCGGCCAGCTCGAGATGCCGCCCGATCTCGCCACTGGTCGTCGTTCCTCCCGGCGGTGAGACCTGCCGGTATGCCGCTGCGACCCTGCCATGTAGCATCGCCCGCCGGGCCGGACTGATCGAGGCATAGGCGACCTCCCGGAGCTGACGATGGCTGAAGTCGTAGCTCTCGCTGCCGCGTTCGCGCACGATCCTGCGCCGCCAGAGGAGATCCACATTCCGAACCAGCTCGGACTCCTCCAGCTCTGAAGCCAGGGCAAGCACTGGCATTGGGAACGCCCGACCGATCGTGGCTGCGACGTCGATCAGGTCCCGGGCGGGCTGCGGAACCTGGGCGAAGGTCCGCGTGAGTGCGGACTCCAGTGTAGGCGGTAGCGATGGGCTCCCTTCGCGCCGTCTGGATCGGGCAAGCTCGACGATGAAGAGCGCGTTTCCCTCCGTCTGCTCGAACAGGGACTGCGCCTCCGCCTCGATGGATGAGGATCCTGGGGCCCGTCCCCGCAGAGCCTGTGCAAGTGCACCTGTCTCATCCAGCCCAAGAGCTTGAAGCTCCAGCTCGACGAAGGCTTCCAGTGTGGGCACTCCATGAAGCATCCGCTGAGCGGCTTCACCTTCCTCCCATCGCGCCGTCGCCACAACGAAAGCACGTGAGCCCGGGTCGAACCGGAGAAGATGCTGAAGTGCGGAGCGGCTCTCCTCATCCGACCATTGCAGGTCGTCCACGAAGATCATCGCCGGCTGAACGGACAGGAGTGCCCGGGAGATGGCTTCGAATAAGAGGGCTCGTTGCCATGGCTCGGCAACCGGCGAGGGCGGTGCGATGTCTGGCCGGCCGGTGAGAATCGTCGGGATGAGCCGGCTCAGCTCTCGTAGCCAGACCGGTTCGGATAGTGCCGGTGGACGACTGGTGAGAAGCCTGGTGATGGCCGCGAAGGGAAGAGATTCCTCACCTGGATAACAGGCGGTACGATAAACGGCCAGATCCTGGCGGCGAGCCCAGTCCTGCAGCTCCTCCGCCAACCGTGTCTTGCCGACACCCTGGTCGCCGGTGATCAGCGCCATCGCTGGTTGACGCCGCAATACCCGCTTCCACATGGTCTGGAGGACCTGCCATTCCGCTTGCCGGCCGACGAGGGCCGGTCTGACTGGCCGGTCCCCCTCGATCGTGGGTACGTCGAGAAGCCGGCGATAGGCTTCCTCCAGCTCTTGGCCTGGGTCCACACCCATCTCGCCCTGGAGCAGTGAGGAGCAGGCGTGGTAGACGCGGATCGCACCGGCACGGTCTCCGGAGACGGCTTGGAGACGCATGAGATCGAGGTACAGATCCTCGCGTAGTGGCTCGTGTTCGATGAGTCGCCGCCCGAAAGCGATCGCAGCAGCGTAGTCTCTCTCCGCTTCCGCGACCCGCAGGCCACGCTCTAGGAGATCGATGAAGTCATGTTGAAGCCGGTCTCGATGGGGAAGGATCCAGTCGTCGTAGCAATCGGGTAAGAGCTCACCCCGATAGAGGGAGGCTGCGTGAGTGATGCTATCCAGGTCGTGAGACCCTCGCGAGGCCGAGTCAAATTCCTCCACGTCAAGAGTCGAGCGGATGTGCGGTTGCCCGATGATCACATCTCGGTCGACTTCAAGTACGCTGTCCAGGTCTGGCCACGCTCGCCGTAGATCATGGATCAGCTTCCGGAGGTTGCTCCGAGACTGAGTGTCCGACGAATCCGGCCAGAGAAGATTGGCGAGGCGCGACCGAGGTTGTGGTTCCCCCGGTTGGAGAAACAACCACGCAAGAAAGGACTGGAATCGTGGCGAGACAAGGCCGACGTTCCGCCCGTTCCAGGATATTGAGAAGCCGCCCAGCAGGCGTATCTCCAGCTGATGCAGTGCTGTCCTCCCGCAGAAGACACGAGGAATGAGGCCTGTTGCGGGTAGTATACCCGTTCTTGAGTGACCTTTGCGCAGGCATTACGATGGCAATGCCTGCTTCAATCAAATCACTAATTTGGTCAGAAGGGCGAGCTAGATAGTTACCACAATGGCTTGACCTTGCAATCCATTGGATGCAACGCTGATGCCGGCGATTGTTGCTGTCAGAAACTCTGTCAGACTATTTGGCCAACCAAAAGCTCGTCGGAAGATGACTCGGACCTTCGCGGACGGTTACGCCTTCGATTCCGATGAGTGAGCGCTACCTCAAGAAGGAAGTGTTTATTTGAGGCCGGCAGTTAGGGAGATTTAGGTTGCCGTCACCCACTCGGTGGAACAGCGGCAGCGTCGAGTACCCATAGGACGCCTGGAAGACGTCTAGACTAGTCAGCACCTACGAGGCCTTCCAGAGGAATGCCCCTTTCGCTACTCCTTGTGCTCCTGAATATATTCGATCGCGTCCCCAACCGTGCGAATCTTCTCTGCCTCTTCGTCGGAGATTTCGATGCCAAACTCCTCCTCGAGAGACATGATTAGTTCGACCAAGTCGAGTGAGTCCGCGTTGAGATCTTCGACGAAGCTCGCGCTTGGCACTACCTCGGCCTCATCGACCCCGAGATTGTCGACGATGATCTTACGTAGCCGGGTCTCGATTTCCTGTTGATCCAAAGCCACTTTCCTACCTCCAGTAGTGTTAAGCGCGCACCTGATGCACTGATCTTTCTGCGATTCCTCTTAAGACACCATTCACAAAGGCCGCGGAGTTTTCCCCGCCAAAGGTCTTGGCAAGTTCGACGGCCTCGTTGATCGCCACCTCCAACGGCGCATCTCGGTCGAAACAAATCTCGTAAACACCAATCTCGAGAGCCACGCGATCTGTCGAAGCAACCTGCTCAATCGGCCAGGTCGGCGCCGCCTGCGAAATGATCGAGTCGATACGATCCTTGTTCTCTAGCACTCCCCGAACGATGGATGATGCAAAGTCGAGACCCGACCCCACGACCTCTTCCCCTTGCGCCCAATATGCGAGTGCCGACTCGTGGTCGTGATCTGCCTGGTCGACTTCAAATATCGTCTGAAGGGCTGCCCGCCTTGCCCGCCGACGTTCGCCACTCATGACGCAGCCGCTTCGACATAGTCAGTATGCACTCCGCCCTCAATGAAGCGAAGCTCGCGCATGACAGACCGAAGGTACGGCAAGGTCGTCGGAATCCCCTCGATGACTGTCTCGTCGAGCGCACGACGCATGCGGACGATAGCCTCCTCCCGGTCCCGGCCCCAGGCCATAATCTTCGCGACCAAAGAATCATAGTGAGCAGGAAGATTATATCCCGAAAACAGGTGACTGTCTACCCTTATGCCGGGTCCGCCCGGCATCCGTAGCGTCTCCACTCGTCCAGTCGCAGGTCGGAACTCGGGGCCCGACTCGGCGTTTACGCGACACTCGATTGCGTGGCCGTCCAGCCTAACTTCCGCCTGTCGCAGCTCTGACAACTCTCCCGCCGCGATGAGGATCTGAGACTTGACAATATCGATCCCGGTGATCAGCTCAGTTATCCCATGCTCTACCTGTACCCTTGTATTCATCTCCAGAAAAAAGTGGTTTCCATCGTCGTCGACGAGAAACTCCAGGGTACCGGCGTTCGTGAACCCAATGCCCTCGGCTCCCCGGACCGCATCAGCGCAGATCCGCTCGCGTACTTCCGGGGTCAGCGATGGCGACGGCGCCTCCTCAATGATTTTCTGGTGCCGACGTTGAATTGAACAATCTCTGTCTCCAAGATGGATTGCCCGTCCACGGTCTCCCAACACCTGGATCTCAACGTGGCGGCAACGTGGTAGATACTTCTCGAGATAGAGCTCGTCGTTGCCGAAGGATGCTCGAGACTCACGCTGCGCATTGACGAAATTTTCCACCAACTCCGCCTCGTCCCGAGCCAAATGCATACCGCGTCCGCCCCCGCCACCCGCGGCTTTGATCATCACCGGATAACCAATGCCGATTGCCGCATCGGTAGCAGCATCGATGTTCGGCAGCGGCTCGCGGCTCCCGGGAAGCACGGGTAGCCCAGCGGCCGCCATTGCCTCGCGAGCTGCGACCTTATTTGCCATGGCGGCAATCGCATCGGAGGTCGGTCCCACGAAAACAATTCTGTATCGCTCACATATCTCTGCAAAGAAGCGGTCTTCCGCTAGGAACCCATATCCCGGATGAATGGCATCGGCTCCGCTTATCTGGGCTGCGCTTATGATGTTGGGAATGTTGAGGTAACTTCTACCCGAGGGTCCTGGCCCAATGCATACGGACTCGTCAGCAAGTTGGACCGCCAAAGACTCTGCGTCAGGCTGCGAGTGGGCGACAATCGGCGATATCCCGATCTCGCGGCATGCTCGAATGATGCGAACAGCTATCTCGCCACGATTGGCGATAAGCATTTTTTTGAACATGGTGGAGGTTAGCTCAACCCTCCGTCGACCGGAAGAATTTGTCCATTGAGGTATGCAGACACATCGTTAGCGGCAAAAGCAATCACTTCGGCCACGTCTTGAAACGTCCCTCGTCTCCCTGCGGCCACATACGGAGAGATAGGAGCATCTGAGCCCTCAAGAAATCCGGGTGCAACCATATTTGCGGTGATTCCTCGTGATCCGACTTCACGCGCCACACTTTTCGTCAATCCGAGCAACGCCAGACGGGTAGAAGCTTGAGTATTTTCCTGTGTATTTAGGCTGGGGGCTAGGAGAACGATACGCCCGAATCGTCTCCGAACCATCCCCCGCAAGACAGCTTTAATACAGAGGAAGGCACGTCGCACTCCAAGTGCCACCGCCTTGTCCGAATCATCGGTAGCTACGGGGAAGAGCTCGTCTCCCGCAACTAAGACGTCGAATGGGCCGTCAATAACCGTGCTAATGCCCTGGTCTTCAGTCGAGGAAATAATCGACGCAGGAAAGGCATCCACAGCGCAACCCACCACTTCAAACCGTGCACGCACTGCCCACTCCAGGTCGGAAGACAATCCGACAAGGGCCACTGGGCGGGCAGATTCCATGTCGGAATTACTGAGTAGGCAGTGTTGCCGGCTCAGGCGCGATCACTTCGCGACCAGAGTAGTATCCGCAGACGGGACATACATGCGCCCGAAGCTTTGGATTTCGGCAGTGCGAGCACCTTACGATCGTGGGCAAAATCAGCCGGATATGCTGACGTCGCTTACCTTTTCTAGATTGACTGGTTTTTTTCTTCGGTACGGCGGGCATCCACAGCTCCTCTTCGTTGCGAGAGTTCGTTCACCTAGGCACTTTCTTCTTCTCTGAGCAACGCCGCGATAGAGGCGAACGGATGCTCCTCTTCTTCAACACAGCTGCATGTAGCCACGTTGTGATTCGTCCCGCAAATCACGCAGAGTCCAGCACAATCGTCGCGACACACGGCATGCATCGGAATTGCCAAGAGCAAGTTTTGGCGTACCGCTTCAGTAAGATCGACTACGTGATTTGGCGAGATAAAGAAAGTCTCGTCAGTCCTTTCGGATTGTACAGGACGTCCGGTCCAGACGTCGATTACGGGCAGATATTCCTCGTCGAAGTTCGAGATGATTCGAGCCTTGAACGATTCCAGGCACCGATCACACTCCAGCTCAGCTTCAGCTGATAGCTGAGCGTGCACGAGAATCCCAAAGTTGGTTCGAATTAGGTCGACGGTGCCGTGGATACCGTTCGCCCTCGTGTCGTCAAGACTGAGTGGCCCATCAATTTGGATCTCATCCCGTACACGCGTCCCAACTGGAGTGCGCAGGAGATGAGAGACGTTGAATTCAAGCTCTTCCATGGTCTTCTCACGCGGCTAGGCAGAGTTAAACCCAATCCGGCACTTCCTTGCCGGTCCGGCGGTTACTCTTGAACCTCAGCCGCCTGGAGATCCTCCATCCTGTAATCGAGTGCTTCAGAAGGCCTCTTTGGCGTAAGCGCCTGTAGGCCGTTGCGTACCTCATTCCGAATGCGGTCGATCCGTGTGTCTAACTGCTGCAGGACTTCGTAGGCATATCGATCGGCACCTTGGCGGATCTCCTCGGCGTGACCGTATGCCTCCTGCTCGATTTCCGCAGCTCTTTCGTCTGCTGCGCGCACCACCGCATCATCACTTATGATTGCGTCGAGGCGCTCCTCGGCCTGAGCAAGCAAGCGATTTGCATCGGCCTGGGCTTCGGCGATTAGTCTCTCTCGATCTTGGTTAATACGCCGCGACTGCTTGATCTCTTCTGGGATCGCGGTCCGCATCAGATCGAGAACGTCGAGTGCCTCACGTTCGTCGACCATTACTTTGTCGCTCAATGGTGGCCGCCAACCTCCATTGATAACAGCTTCGAGCCGGTCCACAAGCATGAGGATATCCATGCTGAAACCTTCTCTTGTACTCATGAATCCGGGAACCCGAAGCGCAACTTTAGGGCTCGCCCAACCGATTCTGGGACGAGGTCAGAAACATTACCGCCAAGCTCTGCTATCTCTTTCACCATACTGGAACTCAAAAAAGTGTAGCGAATATCCGCGAGGAAGAACATGATCTCCAACCCGGGACTCATCTTCCTATTCATTGAGGCGAATTGGAATTCGTAGTCGAAGTCGGATATGGCTCGCAGTCCCCGTACAACGACATCGGCGCCTACCAGCCTCGCATAGTCGACAAGTAACCCAGTGTACGAGTTGACCGTAACGTTCTCAAGTTGCGCGACTGCTTTTTGAACGAGTTCTATCCGTTGCTCTGTCGGGAACAGTAGTCCCTTCTTAGGATGCTCATAGACGGCTACGATGAGCGAGTCGAAAATGGATGCGGCTCTGGTCGCCAGGTCAACGTGGCCGTTCGTAATTGGGTCGAAGCTCCCGGCCATGATGGCGACCTTCAAGTAACCCTCTCCTTCAGCTATTGGGTTCAGGCATCGGCTCGGTAGAAAGACACGGATGTGTCACCGTAGCGCTTTACCTGCTGCCGCACCAGTCTTCCATATTCCGTGCCTGTCTCGAACCTACGACTGTGTTCGAGAACAGCAATACCGGCCGGAGCCGTTATCCCGTTCACCCTTCCGATTTCAGCCATGACGTCGTGGATGTCACGACTGTCATACGGCGGATCAAGAAGCACGAGGTCGAATGGTCGATCAAGACGTTCGAGCGCTTTTCGCACGTCCATTCGCCAGATGGTCCCCTTGGTGCTAAATCGCGTGGTGTCGAGATTTGCCTCAATCGACTTCCATGCTGGGACGCCACTCTCAACAAAGTCTGCAGTCTCGGCGCCCCGGCTGAGTGCCTCGATTCCCAGCGCTCCGGTGCCGGCGTACAGATCGAGCACCGCTGCCCCTTGCACGCGAGCTCCCACGACGTTGAAGATTGCCTCGCGTACTTTGTCACTTGTGGGTCTCGTTTCCCTCCCCTTTGGCATACGGAGCGTGAGTCCTCTTACCTCACCTCCCGTGATGCGCACGGGACCTCAGCTTAGGTCGACGCTGTGAGACCAGAAGTCCTCTACACGGTCTCGGATGCCGGTACACTCGTCCGTTTCAAGTGAAGGGTCGACATCGAGGATGGCTAGCGCGGCATGGCGCGCCTCCTCCATTGTTTTGACATCGCCTGGCTTCGTCGCCCTCAAATCTGGTAAACCACTTTGTCTCGTTCCCCAAAACTCCCCAGGGCCCCTCAACCGCAGGTCCTCTTCCGCAAGATAGAAACCGTCTCGTGATCGTACCAGTGCTTCCAGCCTCTCCTTGCCGGGACCGTCCGGCACGCCACTTACAAGGATGCAATAGGAAGGCAGGCTGCCACGTCCTATCCGGCCCCGAAGTTGATGGAGCTGCGCCAATCCAAACCGATGAGCATCGAGAATCACCATTACCGTGGCATTCGGAATGTCGATCCCCACTTCCACGACTGACGTCGCAACGAGCACGTCGAAGTGTCGATCTCTAAACCGAGTGAGCACGTCGTCCTTTTCCTTGCCATTCAATTTTCCGTGAAGCAGGCCGACGGCGCGGTCGCGAAAGACGGCCTGCTGGAGCCTTCTATGCTCGGCAATTGCCGACTTCGTGTCGGCCGATGACGTCTCTTCGATGACTGGGCAGACGACGAATGCTTGCCTGCCTCGGAGAACTTCCTCTCGCACTCTTCCATACGCTGCGGTAGCTTGTTCGACAATCGTAGTTTCAATTGGAATCCGGCCAGACGGGAGCTCATCGAGAACGCTGATGTCGAGATCTCCGTAGAGAGTGAGAGCGAGAGTTCTCGGAATGGGAGTTGCCGTCATTACGAGAACGTGAGGATCTACTCCCTTATTGCGCAACCGGGTGCGTTGAATAACACCGAATCGATGTTGCTCGTCAACTACCACGACGCCAAGCCGGCTGAACGTGAGCGCATCCTGGAATAGGGTATGGGTTCCTACCAATACATCGATCGAACCGTCGGCTATTCCTGCTGTAATTCGACGCCGTTCCTTGGCGGTCGAACCACCTACCAGGCACTCCACTCGAACTCCCAACGGTTCGAGCCATCTTCGAAGGACGTCACAATGCTGCAGTGCCAAGATCTCGGTGGGAGCCATTAACACTCCCTGATGTTCCGACATGGTTGCTGACGCCAATGCAAACGCTCCAATGACGGTCTTACCGGACCCCACGTCCCCCTGTAGCAGGCGGCTCATCGGCTTTGCATCGAGTAGCGATTCTTGGAGTTGGATCAGGACCCTTTCCTGTGCGGATGTAAGTTCGAACCCCAAGCTGTCTCGGAGCATCTGCGTTTGCTCTGGTGACAAAGTGAGCGGAGGAGCTCGTCCTTCCTCTTCGTTTTGAAGCTTGCGCCGTATCAGCCCTACCTGCATGGCGAAGAGCTCGTCGAATGACAGCCTCCTCTGAGCTGCAGAGAGATCCTCGTCATCCGACGGAAAGTGATACTGACCAATCGCTTGGCTTTCGCCCATTAGACCAAGCGGGTCAAGCACTCGCGGTGGAAGATACTCCTCAATCATCGAGGCGAAATGTTCGACGACCCGGCGCATCAGAGAACGGAGAGGCTTTTGTGACATCCCACTTCTGAGCCGATACATTGGAGCTAGCCGGCCACCATGAGTCAGTTCTCCTTCACCCACCCACTCATAGTCTTGGGGGATAAGCACCAACCGACCGTCGAATGAGCTAACGTCTCCCGTTATCGCGATGGTCCGACCGATTTCCAACTGCTTCTCTAAGTACGGTCGGTTGAACCATTGAGCAGAGATTGATCCGCTTTCGTCGGCGATCGTTGCGGTTGTGATGGAGAGACCCTTTCGGGGATATCGTGTTCGAACCAATCGGATGACTCCGACAAGTGTGATCCGATCTCCATACCGAAGGCTTCGGATGGCGTCTCGCTTTCGAAAGTCGACGTGCTGGCGAGGAAAATAGTAAAGAAGGTCTCGAATGGTTCGAATGCCTGCACTCTCGAGACTCTTTGCTGATGAAGGTCCTACACCCGACAGGCAATCAAGTGGCGAGTCAAGGGTTGCCTCGCTTGATTTCGAGGTCCGTTTCTTTCGGGGCTGGCGGATGGATGTCTTCGCCACCAACGGCCCCGTCTCGGGACCTTGACCTGTACCGCTGAGCGGTACGCTTGAGCTACGTCCTAAGACAGCCGGTTCACGGGAGCCAAGTCGAGCGGTAGTGTTGCCGGCTCGTAGTTTGCCGATTGCCTCCTCCACCGCCTGCCGTCTGGCGTCCATATCGCGGTTCTCGTAGTCTTCGAGGGCGAGAGCAGCTAGCGATACGTTGGGGGAGCTCGGGTCTCTTCTCACTAACTCGGAAGCAAATACAGATAGCCCGCCAACAGCTGCTCGGTTTCGAAATTGTTGCTGCTGTTCAAGGACGAGGACTTTGGTTAGCAAGTCCTCGGACTGTAGGGCCGTCACGCCGGTTGGAGAATCTCCGGTTGCAGGACTTCCCTCAACGCCTCAATAGCAACCTCGATATCGTCGGCAGACACGTTCCGATGGGTAACGAGGCGCACTTGATGAGGACCCACTGCAGCGATCTTTATGCCGCGCTCATCGAGCATGTCTACGATGTCTAGAGCGTCTTTCCCGGTTCCCTGAAAGTCCGCAACAATGATATTTGTCTTGAGCGTATCGAGGTTGATGTAGACGCCAGGTATGGAGGAAAGGGCCTGAGCAAGCCGTTTTGCATTCTGGTGATCCTCCGCCAAGCGCGCAACCATCGTTTCTAGCGCCACAATCCCAGGGGCAGCTATCAAGCCCACTTGCCTCATGCCGCCACCAACCATTTTTCGATACTTACGGGCTTGCTCGATAAACTCTGAATTGCCGCAGAGGAGTGAGCCAATGGGAGCGGAGAGCCCTTTGGATAGGCAGAACGTTACTGAGTCAGCGGCAGAGACCAATTCGTTGACCGGAATATCAAGGGCAACCGCGGCATTGAAGATCCGAGCCCCATCCATGTGAAGCGCTGCGCCAGCGTCGTCCGCAATCTGCCGGACTTGTTCAATGTCATCCGTGTCCAGCACACAACCACCGCATTGATTGTGGGAATTCTCAAGACAAATCAGAGCTGTACGCGGATAGTGGATGTCCAGTGGACGAATGGCGGAAGCAAGCTCAGGTAAATCGAGAGTCCCTCGGGGAGTGTTGTGAACGGTGCGCAGCTGGACACCACCAATAACAGCGGAACCAGCCGCCTCTGCGTTGAAGATATGGCTCTTGTTTCCAACAACCACTTCGTCGCCGCGCTTGGTGTGGGAAAGGATCGCGAGGAGATTCCCCATCGTGCCGCTGGCAACGAACAATGCTCGCTCTTTGCCCATCAGCGAGGCCGCCATCTCCTCTAGGGCGATAACCGTCGGATCCTCTCCCCACACGTCGTCACCGAGTTCGGAGACTGTCGCGGCACGAAGCATCTCAGCGGTGGGAAGCGTGAACGTGTCGCTTCGAAGCTCGATCACGTTAGTTTGATGAAGCTGACTCTCTGGAGGTGCCCATTAACCTCTAGAAGAGCAATAGTTCCCGGTTCGCCTCGATGGTCTTGATCCGTAGCACTCCCAGGGTTGATGAACGGAACTCCCTGCAAGTAATCGAAAAACGGATGGTGTGTCTGCCCGAACACCACGCACTGAACGGGCTTGCCGAACAAGTCCTCGGGATGTTTTCGGCCATACGCGAAGTCTTCGACGTGACCAATATCGTGGACTACGCCAATCTTGAATCCATCCACGGACTCAACTCTTGTCTCAGGTAGGTCAGCCAAGTCCCAATCGAAGTTGTTTCCGCGTACCGCATAGACCTGTCGCTTGCCCTTACTCAGGGACTTCATTACTTTCTCGCACTTCAAGTCCCCAGCATGAAGAACTACATCAACGTCCTCCAGCTGCTCCAGGACATTTGCAGGTACCGCATCTGCGCCTTTCCAGTGTGTATCTGCTAGCACAGCAATCTTCGTGGTCGGCATCCTCCGCAAGCCTCCCTTTGGTCCATATTTCTGGCCGGATTATATCACCGTGCCGTCATTTTCTATTCATCTTTGCGGACAGCCTCTGCCGAGTGTCGATGAATCTCTATCCCGTTGACGATTCATGGGGCGGACTATGAGAATCCCATTTGCGACAACTATACTTCGAGTTGAGGCACCCAATTTTGGGTACACTTTTCGATCAGAGGTAACTACAGATGCGTCCAATTTTTCGAGTCATTGCAGCCGCAAGCTTTCTCGCGGCTGCCCTCATCGCGGGCATCACACCTGTTTCAGGTGCTGCCACCAGTAAGGCAAGTCTTCCACTATCCATCAATGCCTCCACCAAGCTAGTAGCTTGCTGGCAAATTCATGTTGCTAAGTGTCCTGCCAGCCCTCGGGGCCGGATATCGGCATGCGCCGTCGGGGGTCGAGGAAAAGATTTCCTGCGTAGTAATGGGTGTCCGGTCACAGACAGATTCCGGACTCGGGTATTGAAGCTTCTGGGACAAAGCTCTTCCACGGATCCGACTTGTCGATGTCAGAAGTATCCGAAGAAGATAACCTTCAAAGCCGGGTCCTCAACCGTCATTCCCTATGACCGTGCAGCCGCTAGTGGAATCCAAGCGACAGTCAAGGTAAACTACTGGTTCACCAAAAAGCACCCGGTAGTGATCGTTTACGTGAGCGTTCATCAAGACAAGTCGTGGTTAGTAACCAACACCTACTGTGCCGGAGCTACCGGAACAACAATCTATAAATCGCCCGTGAAAGCATGCAAACCTAAGAAGTAGGCGACTGCCAGTCTGAGAACATGCCTTTGCAGTAGCCTCTTGCTGCTCGATTCTTTGGGAATCAAGAAAAGCAAACGTCCGTCAAGCCCCTCTCATCCTGTTCTTTACCGAAATCTTTAGCTACTCTTACCGAGTGGTCGTTAGAGTATCTCGTCTTCACAGAAATGAGGTATCTCTGCGATGGGACGGACCATGTTTCGTCGAGAACGTACGTTTCGATTTCAGAACAGTTCCACGGGGCAACGCGTGGGAGGGGCGCAAGGCAGCTCTTCGGCCCAAGTCTCCGGATTCTCGGCTGATCTACTCTCGTCGATTGGAGCGTCAAACAACTCTTCATGGCGGTCGGCCGTACGAACTGAGGCTGGCCAACTTGAGAGGGCATTTTACCGGCTCTCAGGGATCCAAACCCCCCAGCTGCTTGTCCAAGTCCAAGCGTCCATTGATCGAGCACGGTCCGTCGCCTCCCGTCCCGCTGATTTGGCTCAATGGTGCTCGGGAGCATTAGTTGAGGAGGCTTACGCGCAGCTGCAAACTGCTCGGGAGACGCTCTCTCAGCTGCAGGGCGGTGAGATGCACGATGTACGACCGATAATGGACCAGCGAACGCGCAACTCCGTCAGGCAGCTCCGCAACGGGATCCTGGGGGTCTCAGCACTACTCCTTCTGGCGCTGATAATCGCGGCCCTCGTCGTCAGCCACTTGTATCTGCGGGTCATGGGCTTGGGTGCACTCGCCGGCGCCGTGTGTGCAATACTGCCTCTTGCCTATAGCGTCGAGCAACGAGGGCCCTATGGGACTCGGACGGCGCAAGCCATTCTGAAGGTGCTGGCAGGAGCAGCCGTAGCTCTCCTAGGCGTCATCCTGCTACGGAAGGGTTTGGGAGGACTGGCGCCTGCCCGAGACGGCACGGCACTCTTCTACGCCGTGATTCTAGGATTCGGCCAGCAGGTGCTCACTGGGTTGGTGGACAAGCGTGTCGATCAAACGTGCAAATCCTCAGAAACCGAGGGAAATCAGTCCTCCGAATCCTGAGTCTCAATTGTGTCTCCCCCATCTCACGAGCGCGGGAAGAGCAGCTTCCCGCGTTTCGTGTTTCATATGAGGTTTAGCCTGGAGGACACCACGGCACATATAAGTGATTAGCTTTCTGCTTGTGCCATAGCGGGCTAACCCAGTGCCTCTACCCCGTACCGCAGCCGGAGCTATAAAACGAATTGTCCATTTCTAGACAACGTTTCTCCATCGGCGGTAATTTCCCCACCATTTCTAAGGTCACACACGATGTCCCAGTGTATGGACGACTCGTTGAGTCCGCCGGTGTCTGGATAAGCGGCTCCGAGAGCCACATGGAAGGTGCCTCCGATCTTCTCGTCAAAGAGCACGTTTTTGGTGAACAGCTTTATTCCCTCATTCGTTCCGATAGCAAACTCTCCAAGTCGCCTAGCCCCAGGGTCGGTATCCAACATCTGACGTAGAAAGTCCTCATTCGTCTCAGCCGTAGCATCGACCACCTGCCCATCCTTGAACACCAAACGGATGCCCCGTACCTCCTTGCCTTGATAGAATCCGGGATATGTGAAGGCGATGGTCCCCTGCGCTGAGTTCTCGATGGGAGCCGTAAAGACTTCTCCTCCAGGAAAGTTCAACTGACCGTCGTCGTTCATCCAGGTTCGGTCCGCCACATCAACTCTAAAGTCCGTTCCCGGCGTCTTAATACGAATTTCGGATTTTCCGGCGAGCCACTCGATGACTCGCTTCTGCATCTCAGCAAGAGATCTCCAGGCCGAGACGGGGTCAGCCTCGTCAAGAAGGCAGGATCTGTACACAAAGTCCTCGTACTCTCTGAGTGACATATTGGCATCTTGAGCTGATGCCTGAGTCGGATACATTGCGATTGTCCAGCGCAAGGCTCCAGACGCGGAACGCTGCATGAAGGTGTCCAGCATCTTCTTACGGGCTTGCTGTACTACTGCGATTCGTGCAGAGTCAACGCTGGCATACGCCTTGGTATTGGTGGGAGCAATTATGCCGATTGAGGCATCCACAGCCTCGATGCCCATCCGCTCAGCCGGGGAGATGAAGCTAAGTTGCTCCTCTGTTCCCTCTCTCAAAAGAGCTTCATAACAGGCGGCACTTGAAAAGTTAGTCCACGGCCTGCCGCCTGCCGCCAGGGTCGCACGGACACACTCCAGAGCCAGCGGCTCCCCTGGTAACGGCGAGTCAATGACCACTTGCTGACCATCCTTCACGGCGATGGAGTACTCGACAATCACCCGCGCCATTCTCGTCACACGAGGGTCCATGGATTCACCTCATCCTGGGTCGGCCTGTCCACCTTACCGTTCAGGTCTACATCTGCATTGAGAACCTTGCCAGGTCCCGCACGGAGTATCTGCGGCATAAGCGCGATGTCACCACGTTGCTGACTCCAACGAGGCCATCGAAGGCTTCGCTTTGGTCGGCGGGCACTTCTGCACTGGCATTTGAACCGGTGGAAGAGGGGTCTGCGAAAGGTTCAGCATAGCACCGATACCGTTCTCTTTTCGGTTGAACTTGGCCAGATGCGGGAGCGCATACTGCTCCTCCACATACTTCAGGATCGATGAAAAGTCCAGAGGGCTCCGATAGATGAGATGAGGCCTGGTGTAGGGCGAGATTAGGAGTAACGGAACCCGTAGACCAAGAGAATAGGCTCCCAGATGGGGCGGCGCGACGTGGTCGTAGAAGCCACCGTAGTCATCCCACGTGAGAATGATGAGGGAGCTGCTCCATAAGGGTGATTTCATCACGGCGTTTATCTGTTGGACGGTCCAGTTCTCGCCCCGGCACTCACTTTCGGGCGGATGCTCGCTGGTTTTGAGCCCGGCTACCAACCATGACAGGGCAGGAAGCTGCCCGCTGGAAACGTCCGTCAAAAAGTTCGCGGTCGGCACCACATGTGAGCCCCACTCAGGAGAGTAGCGGATGTGCTTTATTGCGTCATAGGTCGACCACACATACCCTAAATCGCCTCGGGAGGGCGCATAGTACTTCCAGGTAACACCTGCCTTGTCCGCCTCATCGGCTAGAGTCTTGGCATTGAAGCAGGGAAATGCCAAGCCGTGTTTACCGGCATGAAAAGTAGCTGCCCGAGATCCAGACGGAGAGTCGCATCCCCATTCATAGACATGCCCCTTGTCTGTGGGGTTATCAATGACATCGAGGTTGCGTCCCGCGATGAGGGCGAGATGATTGGGAAAGCTTTGGCTTTGGATATTGGCAAAGAAGTGGTCGGCCAGCGAAAAGTCCTTCGCGTACGCCCAGTAATCGGGGATCTGCTGCTGTCGATACTGAGTGTCAGCGACGTCGCGGCCCGACTGAAATGCATTCTTGGTTAGATAGAAGTCATTCATTCGGCCGTTGTTGATTGATCGCTTCGTTGTTCGGCTGTCTGCATAGATATCAGTTGTCAGACGATCGGGAGTGTCGCCCATCTTTACCCGCTTCTTGCCCTCTCGGGCATACTCAGTTCCGTCAGCGCCCGGAAATCTTCCAAAGAGGTTGTCGAAGCTGTGGTTCTCTCGAACGATGATGATGATGTGGCGTATCTTTCCGCATTGAGATGGGGCGCAGGGAGTCGTGGCGCTTGAGTTTTCCGCCCCCGACGCAACAGTTGGTCCGGTCAAGATGATCCCGGCGATAAGCATGGCCGCAGCAGCACCGATTGCTACCCGCGGGCCTAATCCGTTCCCCTTATTTCGCCTCACAGACGCTTCTCCTTTAATGAACTGGCTTGACGATGTCCTGCGGGGAGTTCCCGCCTACAAGTTTACGTCGGGTAGTCTCCATTGTCTGTAATCGTTTTTCCGCAGACGCAGATCCAGCGAGACGAACTTTGCCTGTCTTTGGCCGTAAGCCGCACCAGGATTATGGAGGAGGTGAGATGAACCCAATGGACCTCCAACGGTTCATGCCGCCACCACTCGAACCGATGAGAGGTACGAGAGCCGATGTATGAATTGATCCGTAACCGCCTACTCCTGAACAATCCCGTGCTCGCGGCCGCCGGGACTTTTGGATATGGAGTCGAGGCCGAAGGTCGCTTTGCTCTCACTGAAATCGGGGGCGTGATCTCAAAGGGAATTACTAAATTGCCGAGAGAAGGTCACGAACCTCCCTCGGGTGGTGGAGACGGCAGCTGGAATGCTGAACGCTATAGGGTTGGCGAATATTGGAATCGATGCCGCCATCAACAACTTGGCTCCTAAATGGCGGTGCCTGGAAACCCCCGTAATCGTCAGCATCAGTGGCACTTCGGTTGACGAATACGGAGAACTGGCCGGGCGCCTCGAGGGTACGGCTGGCGTTGCCGGGATAGAAGTTAACATCTCCTGCCCCAACGTTGTCGAGGGTGGAGCAATTTTCGGAGCAGATCCCGAATTGTCCGGCGAAGTGACGGCCAGAGTTAGAGCTGCGACGTCCCTCCCACTCATCGTGAAGCTGACCCCCAATGCACGGGATGTCGTGGCAGTCGCACGATCAGTATCCGATGCCGGTGCAGAGGCCATAACGGTCGCCAACACTTATCTTGGCCTCGCCATTAACGCACGAATATATCGACCGAGCCTCGCCAATGTAACCGGGGGTCTCTCCGGACCCGCGATTAAGCCACTTACCCTTCGCCTCGTTTATGACCTCGCCGAGTCTATTCAAATTCCAATCATTGGCTGCGGAGGGATCATGAGCGGCGAGGATGCCGCAGAGTATATGATTGCAGGCGCCTCAGCGGTTCAAGTGGGCACTGCCAACCTCGTGGATCCCTTCGCCACACCCCGAATTGCTCGTGAGCTCAGCAATTGGTGTGGACAGCATGGTGTGCACGACCCAAAGGCGGTTATAGGCCTGGCGCACGGAAATTCTTGACAGGCTTTTCCCACGGCGCTTAAAGTGGTGACTCCGCCCCAAGCTGGCCATGGAATTCCGAAGCCCTGTCTCTCGATGGTTAAGCTTCGACATCTGAGAAGACTGTGTGACCTCGGCCAAGCAGGACAAAGGGTCCACTTACGTCACGGTTTCGAAAAGGTGGTGGAGATGGGGGCGAATCGAACGCCCCGTCCAGAAAGCTGCAATCGGACACTTCTACGAGCGTAGTCGACATTTTATTTTTCGCGGCGGTCAGCCTCTATCGACGAAGTCTACAACCGCTAGCTCATAAGCTTAAGCGACTCCTATGAGCCTCGGAGCTGCAGCACGCTGACTTTTTGACGCCCGTCGCAACCCGTCAGCGAAAGGTCACTAGGAGCGTAGCCGGCTGTTAAGCGGCGGCTAGAGCAGGTTGATTGTTGGCAGTTATTGCCGTGCCGATTGTTTAACGAGGATCCACCGGCACCTCGGCTCGCGATGTACGACCCAGGTCTCCTGTCGAAACCTGACATCCCCATGCGCATCTCATTATACGGCCTCTTGCCTCACTCGCTCAAGCCTCGACCCTCGCTCGGCATGTGTCAACCGGTTCACCTCATTCTTGAGTAGCTCATCTCGACCGCATGCTTAGCCGCCGGCGCATCTTGTGAGACGCCGTGTATGTAGCGCTTGCCACGAAGAAGTGACGCAACTGCCGCAATCAAAGCCATACCGGCCGAGATCCAAAAAGCGTAGTCGAAGACCGGTCATAAACGGCGGAGCAATGAGATTCGGAAAGAAGCCTCTGACAGCAGGTGGGCGCGACCCGCCGCACTCAGGTGGTTGAGTACCGCCGGGGGCAGCAGATGGGCCATCGGGTTGTACCCAAGAAAGGCCGAGAAGAGGGCTGCGGTTGGCGGCAAGCTCGCGACGCTATGAGCAGACGCTGCGGGAAGTCCGGCATGAGTCAAGCCGGTGAAAAGAGCTCCCGAAAGCTGTGCCGACAGGCCAACGATGATGACGGTGAAAAAGATTGCCATTGAGAACAGCATCCCAGAGTTTTGCAGAGTGGCCAGCATTCCAGACGCAACACCTCGGTTCTCTGCCGGAACTGCACTCATCACAGAGCTGGTGTTTGGAGAGGCGAACAGGCCCATTCCCATTCCGATGAGAAGCAGCAGCAAGGCGAACGGAAGGTAGCTGAAACTCGCGGGAAGCATGGATAGGAACACGAAGGTTACTGCCGTAAGGAGCATTCCACCGGTCGAGAATATCCGCGGATCGTAACGGTCCGACAGGAATCCGGACACTGGCCCCGCAATCAGAAATCCGCCCATCATGGGCAGCATGTAAATTCCGGCCCAAAGCGGAGTTTGACTGAACGCATAACCATGAATCGGCAACCAGATGCCTTGCAGCCAAATGATCAGCATGAATTGGAGGCCGCCCCGAGCGGTTGCTCCCAACCAGGCTGCGATGTTGCCTGCGGCGAATGCTCGAATCTTGAATAGCTCCAGCTTGAACATTGGATCAGCAACGCGCGTCTCGACATAGCCAAATACGAGCGAGCAGCCTAGCCCCAACAACAATTGCCGCAATGACCCAGGGGTTGGTCCAACCCATGGGATGTCCGTAGGGCATGATGCCGTATGTCAAGTCCGATCAAAAGCACGGTCAGACCGACACCGAATGTGACATTTCCCCAAATCGGATCGAGTTTTTGATTCTGTTTGATCTTTGCCGTTTCGTGGAGTGCGATCAGGCCCAGACCGTTCCGATCACTCCAAATGGAACGCTGACTAGAAAGACAAGGCGCCATTCGATGGCCGCCAGCACGCCGCCTAGAACTCAGCCGGCGACCGAACCGGCGATGGCCGCGACCTGGTTTAGACCCAGCGCGAAACCGCGCTGCTCCGCCGGAAACGCATCCGTCAGGATCGCTGCGCTGTTCGCAAAGAGAAAGACGCCTCCGACGGCCTGAACAACCCGAAAGAGTATCATTTCCATACCGCCTGCCGAACCCATGCTGGGTGTAAGAAAAGCAAAATCGAGCCGACAGTAAATATCGGCGAAGCCGAGCGTGTACATCTTTACCCGGCCAAGCATGTCAGAGATCCGGCCGACCGTAACCAAAAGCGTCGATGTCACGACCATGTAGCCCATCAGAATCCAGAGGAGGAAGCTCGTGTTTCCTGGGTGCAGGGGTTGATCTTCAAACCATTAAAGATCGACGGTAAAGCGATCAAGAACGATGCTGGTGTTGAGGCTCGCCATGAGCATGCCAAGGGTGGTGTTTGAAAGCGCAATCCACTTGTAATGCGGGCTCTCGAGTCCAATAGTGCCGCGGAATCTCTCTGACCTGACCATTCGAGAAAATTTCCTTGTGTATTACTTGCGCAAATCAATATTTGCTATCTACAACTATTATGCCACAATAGAGCATGGTGACTGAGACAAACATTGATTCGCTTCGAGTGCTCGGCACCTTCGCACGGTTCCTCCGTGTCATTGAAAATGACTTGGGGCGTCGTCTCGACAACGACCTGGACCTTACCGAACTTGCGGTAATGATCTCGATCGAGAGAAAGATTGACACGCCATCCGCGATCGCTCGGACTATCCAACTGGACCCTGCTCGGCTTACTCGTGTGGCTGACCATTTGGTTTCTCGAGGCTACGTAACTCGCGGTATTGATCCCGGCGACAGGCGGCGCTGTCCGCTTTCACTAACTGACACCGGGATGGCGGCGTTGCATGAAGGGACATCCACGCTTACGGGGATCATGAGCGACCTGCTGGATCGACTGGGCGAGAATGATCGAGTCGGCCTCATTCAGGCTCTGGAACGGCTTCGAGACGTACTTGACGCACTCCCTGCTAAGGCGTGAGCATCTCTTCCCCTCTTTCGTCTCGGCACTTATTCATCGTCATTCGGCTGGCGCGACCTGAGCGCCCGGTGCAGGCGCGCCGGTGAGCTCCCTCTCAATCGCCTGAAGCTGCTCTGGGGTCCCCTGGACTCGGTGGTCCGACGAACCACTTCCTAGCAGACACGAGCCAGTAGATCCCTGCGAAACCGAGGACTACACCCACGGCGATGAAGGTGTAGTTAAAGTTGTTTCGGTTCACAGGTGCGACCGTGGGCAACATGAATAGGATGGTAATAAACGCGACCCAAATCACGGCTATGACGCCTATGGGTTTACTCCAACGGCCAAGGTGCCAGGGACCTCGTTGAAAGCTGTCCCCTGCCCTCAACCGGAGAAAGACCGGAATCACATAGGCAATGTATAGACCGATTACCGCGATTGACGTCACCGCGGCATAAGCAGTCGCGTTAAAGAGGTACGGAAGACCCAGAATGAAGGCGCCGACAGCTGCAAACCAAATGGAATTGGTAGGGGTACGAGTTCGCCGGTTGATCTTATGCCAAAATCTCGATCCCGGCACGGCCCCATCGCGAGAGAATGCGTAGAGCATGCGGGAGTTGGCAGTCACTGAGGACATTCCACAGTAGAACTGGGCACCGATAACTACGAGCAGAAGCCACTCAGCCCAACGGAGGCCCAGCGCATCGATAAAAATCTGAGCCGGTGCGGCACCGGTTGCAGAAGTCATCTCCCCTGTGTAGTTCTGAATGGCGAACGTCAAACCAAGTAAGAGGATCCACCCCGCAATCAGGGAGACGACGATCGACATGACAATGCCCCAAGGAGCCGTTCGTGCGGCGCTCTGAGTCTCCTCAGACATGTGCGCCGATGCGTCATACCCGGTAAACGTGTATTGTGCCAGCAAAAGACCGATCAGAAAAACATAGAACAGGGACCCGAAGCCTGTTTGGTTTACCTCGTGAGTAAAAACGAAGGAGACGGACTGATGGTGGGTGGGTATGATTGCGAGCGCACCCACGATCAAGAGAACTCCTAGAACATGCCACCAGGCACTAACGTCGTTGAGGAAGGCCACAACACGGACCCCAAAGGTATTGAGCAAGCCATGAAGGATTAGAACGACGGCAAAGACGTAGATAACGTTGCGAGGAAAGGTGGGGTAACTGAACAGCAGGTGCATCTCGGCGGTAACAAAGAACGCGAGGCCGAAGTCGATCCCCGCGGTAACAGCGACCTGACCGAGCAAATTAAACCAGCCAGTAAACCAGCTCCACGCAGGCGCATTTTCACCCGCTAACTTCGCAGACCAGTAGTAAAGCCCCCCGGCAGTCGGATAACTGGATGCTAACTCGGCCATCGATAGTCCAACGAGAATGACCATGATGCCAACCAGCGGCCAGCCCAAGCTCATGTCCACGGGGCCGCCCGTGGACATCGCCGTCGTGTACAGCGTCATGCAGCCGGAAAGAATCGAGATGATCGTAAAGGAAACCGCAAAGTTCGAGAAGCCGCCCATCTTTCTAAGCAACTCTTGGGCATAGCCCATTTCGTGAAGCCTCTGGACGTCGTCATTCTCCTCGGCTGTAACCATCAACCCCCTCCTCGCGCTCAGGCCTCGAAAAAAGCCCGGCATGGGACAATACTACTATGGCTCGGCAGAGCTGGCAACCTGCGCCACTTGGGCTTGGGTCAACTACTTTTCCCAGTATCTGCGGCGTGGTCAGGAAGACTGCCGCGTGTTAGATGACTCGAAGGTGTGGTTCACGGGACCCGGGTAGAGGTCTCCGAACCCTTGGAGCTACGCCCGTTCAAAGAACCTGGCCCGCTCCCAGCAGGTGACTATCTCGTCAAACTTCCTTTGCTCTGTCTTGAGGAAGTGAGAGTAATGAGCCACGACGCTTTCACCGAACGCTCTTAGGGCGAGGTCAGACTTCTCAAACAGGGAGATCGCATCACGCAGAGTTTGGGGAACGCGGGGTAGATTCTCCGCTGCGTAGATGTCTCCCGTAAACATTTCTGGGGGCTCGATCCGTTTCTCGATTCCGTTGAGACCACAAGCGAGAATTGCAGCGTAGACGACGTATGGGTTAGCATCAGCGCCCGGTATGCGACATTCAATCCGAAGGGATTGACCGTGGCCGACAACCCTAAACCCGGCGGTGCGGTTGTCGTAGCTCCAAGCAATGCCGGTAGGCGCAAAGGATCCCTCCTGGAA
>CAWCYJ010000007.1:0-170652 GCA_963799725.1 uncultured Pseudomonadota bacterium | reverse complement strand
AGGAATCTATGCCGCAGGACGCTATCCGGTTGGGATCTATCCGATCTGGCTTCGCTTTGGACTTACCTTCTTGGTACCCATCGCCTTCGCCGTTACCGTGCCCGCCGAAGCCGTGACCGGGCGCCTGGACTGGCAGACCATCCTCGGTACCGCCGTTCTAACCGCCTTCTTTCTAGCGTTGAGCCGGACGATCTGGCGGCTTGGGCTGCGACGCTACTCGGGAGCTTCGGCATAAGCCGAATGGGACGGCTCGGTCCCCTTTGTTGGGGCGGGACAGCGAGAGAAGTTAAGGACCGCATGGAGCGCTCCCAATCATCGGTTCGAATTGTGATCCGTCGGGTTGGGCGGTAGGGGCTCGAGCCGATCCCGCGATCCCTACTTTGAGTGGTTTTGCAGCCGGCAGTCGTTTCGACGTGGATTCCGAGAGGGAGGCGATCGGAGAACTGCCGCAGGCCGTTATGCATCTACGGTTGCGGCTGGTTGCAAGGTTAGCAAGGAGGACCGCCTCCGTAGCTTGCGCTCCTTACTAGTCAGTGCTACTATGTACCAGTAGTCAGTAACGCTGAGTAGAGAGGAGAGCTCCAATCCATGCAGATGACCGAGATGCTCAAGGGCACTCTGGAAGGCATCGTGCTCGCGGTCCTCGCCATGCGGCCGGCATACGGCTATCAGATCACGGCCCTGCTGCGAGAGCAGGGTTTCTCGGACATCGCCGAAGGGACCGTCTACGCCCTGCTCGTAAGGGTCGAGCAGCTGGGCCTGGTCGATGTGGAAAAGGTTCCGTCGGAGAAAGGGCCGCCCCGGAAGGTGTATTCGCTCAACGCTCGGGGACAGGAGTATCTCGAAGAGTTCTGGAAATTGTGGAGCTTCCTGGCGGAGCGACTCGAACAACTCCACGAAGGAGGCAAGTGAGATGGCATCGAAGTGGATCGAGATGGTAACCCAGTCGCTCGAACAGAAGAAGCGGTACCGGCAGTACAAGTCCCGAATCGAGGCTCTGCCTGAGCCTTATAGCACGCGCCGCCAAGGCGTTCCAGCGGTACTTCATGTACTACGGGAGCATCGTGATCGATGGGGAGACGATGCTCAAGATGTTTGATGACTTCGCCGATCTCTGGGAACGTGCGCCGCCGACGACCCCGTCGAGAGATGTCGTGGGGAGTGACCCGGTCGAGTTCGCCGAGACCTTCGCCCAGGCCTACACGGGCAGCGGAGGATCGACAAGGAACGCGTGCGCCTCAGGAAGGCGATCGAGGACGGAGAGGGAGGAGAACAAAAAGTGACCACGGATACGGCCATCCACGTTCAGGGTCTGGAGAAGTCGTTCAAGACGCTCAAGGTGCTGCGCGGCGTCAACTTTGACGTGGCGCGAGGCAGCATATTCGCTCTGCTCGGCTCGAACGGTGCGGGCAAGACCACAACCGTGAAGATCTTGTCCACTCTGCTCAAATCGGACGCTGGGAGCGCCAGCGTCAACGACTTCGATGTCACCACGCAGGCCGCTGAGGTACGGGAGACCATCAGCCTCACGGGACAGTTTGCGGCGGTTGACGAGATGCTCACCGGGCGAGAAAATCTCGTACTGATCGCCAAGTTGCGGCATCTGAAGAACGCGGGCACGATTGCCGATGAGCTGCTCAATCGTTTCTCGCTGACCGATGCGGCCGCGCGTAAGGTGTCGACGTATTCGGGTGGCATGCGCCGCCGCCTCGACATCGCGATGAGCCTCATCGGGAATCCGCGGGTCATCTTCCTCGACGAACCGACAGCCGGCCTCGACCCCCAGGGGCGCATCGAGGTGTGGCAGGCCGTCAAAGATCTCGCCTCGCACGGCACGACGGTGCTGCTCACAACACAGTATCTGGACGAGGCCGAACAGCTCGCCGACCGGATCGCGATCCTCCACGAGGGTCGGATCATCGTGAACGGCACCCTTACCGAGCTCAAGCAGTTACTTCCGCCCGCCAAAGTCGAATACGTCGAGAAGCAGCCGACCCTCGAGGATGTCTTCCTCGCAATCGTCAGTGACAACACAAGGACGGCGACGCTGGAAGGAACCGCAGAGCCGGCGCGGACAGATAAGGAGCAACCATGACCAAGCACTTCTTCGGCGACACCACGGTCCTGCTGGGACGATCCCTGCGCCACATCTTGCGCAGCCCTGACACGATTATCACGACCGCGCTCATGCCGATCGCGTTCATGCTGCTGTTCGTTTACGTGCTCGGGGGCGCGATCAGGTCAGGATCGCATTCATACGTGAGCTACCTGCTGCCCGGCATTCTGCTCATCACGATCGCGTCGGGTATCTCCTATACCGCGTACCGGCTCTTCATGGATATGCAGAGCGGCATCTTCGAACGGTTCCAGTCCCTGCCTATCGCGCGGTCGTCGGTGTTGTGGGGGCACGTGCTGACCTCTCTGGTCGCCAATCTGATCTCGCTCGTGGTCGTCGTGCTGGTCGCCCTCTTGATGGGCTTCCGCTCGGGGGCGGGAGTGTTGGCTTGGCTCGCGGTCGCCGGCATCCTGATCCTATTCACCCTGGCTTTGACGTGGCTCGCCGTGATCGCCGGTCTCTCCGCGAAGTCGGTGGACGGAGCGGGCGCGTTCGCCTACCCGCTCATCTTCCTGCCGTTCATCAGCTCGGCATTCGTGCCCACCGACACCATGCCTGGTCCCGTTCGCGCCTTCGCCGAGAACCAGCCGGTGACGTCCATCGTCAACACGATCCGCGACCTGCTCACACAGCAACAGGTGGGAAGCGATATCTGGATCGCTCTTGCCTGGTGCGCCGGCACCCTCCTGGCAGCCCACACCTTCGCCATGATGATTTACCGCCGCAAGATCTCCTAGCTCCTGAGAGGCGTACACCTCGTCCACGTCTCGGTGAGCGGATCAGCACCAATGGAGCGTGCTTAGCACGCGTCGGAGGGGAGGGCTCTGAGCTGCATCATCTAGCGGCTTGGGACTGCGACGGTACTCCGGAGCTTCGGGTCAGCTCAAGGGAGGCGCCCTGCGCCTATGATGGGGCGGAACAGCGAGAAATTTATATCGAGGAAGGAAAGGATAAAGAATGACTGAGCGTCCAGTGGCCAAAGCGTCCCGAAGGCTCAATCGACTCCTGTTGACCGTCGTGCTGGGGATGGCATTGCTGATCTCCAGCGCAATCATCGCTTCGGCAGCCACGCCCTCAAGCTCGCCCGCGGCCAGCTCACCGAAATCCATCGTCGTGAGCTTGTATCGCGCCATCAGCGCTTGGAACTTTGGCAACGCCTACAGCTACATCGATCCCCAGGGCCGCCCTGGACCATTCCACTCGTGGGCGCTGAATCACACGAATACGAGTCACGTCACCATCAACGCCATCCACGATCCCGGATATAAGATCTCCAGATCGGGTAAGACGTACACCTGCGTGGGATTACGGTTCACCTCTTATCAAACGAATGGCACGGCAACGCCCTACGGAGGGTGGTACATGACTGTCGCTGCAACCGCGCAGCACTGGCGAGTGTTTCTCCCGGGCAGCCTCATCGTTTCGAACGGTAAGGAGGATTCGCCATCTAAATCGGTGTGTGCCAAGCACATCTAGCCCTGTGTGCCGTATTCGATCGTGCGCGACAGAGCCGGGTTCGTCTCAATCTGAGGCGGCCCGGCTTCTTCTATCTGCCTTCTCAATCGACTTAAAGAAATCTCGATTGGAAGATATGGGGCGGCCTTTGAGCTGGCCTACGTGCCTGACCGGCCCTCTTCCTGGAATTGATGAAGCCGTTCCAACGCCTGGAGCGGAGTCAAGTTGCCGAGGTCAAGTGCCAGCATCTCATCGAGAACCTTGAGGGCGATCCTCTCGCTCTCGGGCTTTGGGACCAGCTCCGGGTCGATGAAGAGCGGAATCTGTTGAGTCGATTCGGAGCCGCCTCGACCATTTGACTGCCCCTCGAGCTGCCTAAGGATGCGCTCCGCCCTGACCGTGACACTGTGCGGCAGTCCCGCAAGCCTGGCCACGTGGATACCGTAAGACCTATCGGCCCCTCCTGGCTGCATGCGGTGTAGGAAGACAACGCGACGATCCTGCTCGGCCACCGCCATGTGGAAGTTGCGCACGTCGTCAAACTCGTCTGAAAGCTTCGTCAGCTCGTGATAGTGCGTGGCGAAGAGGGTTCTGGCATGGAGTCTGGAGTGAATGTACTCGAGTACCGCTTGGGCGATGGCCAGACCGTCGTAGGTGCTTGTTCCCCTTCCAATTTCATCCAGCACCAGGAGGCTCTTGGAGGTCGCGTGATGGAGGATATTGGAGGTTTCGACCATCTCGGTCATGAAGGTCGATTGCCCGGCGGCGATGTCGTCCTGCGCGCCCACTCGAGAGAAGATTCGATCGACGATGCCAATCCGGGCACTTGACGCCGGCACAAAAGACCCAATTTGGGCCATCAACACAATGAGCGCGGCGGTCCGAAGTGTTGTCGATTTACCGCCCATGTTCGGACCGGTGAGGATGATGATGGGCTTGTCCTCATCCAGCATCAGGCTGTTCGGGACGAATGCAACCTCCGTTTGAGCCACTTCCACGACTGGATGGCGCCCCTCGACGATCTCCAAGGTGCAGGTGAGATCAAGCTGTGGCCTGACGTAGGCTTGTTCGACCGCGATCTCCGCCAACGCTCGGAAGACATCCAACCATGCCAGCGCTTCTGCCGTCTGGCTTAAGCGCACCTTTTCATCTGCGATCTTGCCTAAGACTTCCTCATAGAGCTGCTTCTCGAGTGCGCCAATCGACTCCCTCGCCTCGAGGATGCGTCCCTCCAATTGCTTCAGCTCGGCGGTGTAGAAGCGTTCGGCGTTTAGCAACGTCTGCTGTCGAAGATATCGATCCGGCACCTGGTCCACATGGGACTTGCCGACCTCGAGGTAGTAGCCGAAGACTTTGTTGTAGCCCAACCTTCAGGCTCTTGATGCCGCTCGATGCCACCTCCCGGCTCTCGAACGCTGCAATGGATTGGCGCGCTTCCGCCAGCGTCTTGCGAATCTCGTCCAGCTCTTTGCTGTACCCGGGGGCGATTCCTCCGTCGGCTTGAGCATCGACCGAGCGACCGATGAGATCGACCAGATCGGGGCATGAATCGATTCCTGCTACCAGCTCATCCAGCGGCGTCTGGTAGCTCTTGCCATGTGGGTGCTCGGCGCGAGCCACGGTCTCGGCGACCTGGCCTGCGACTTGGAGAGCTTCCCTAAGGTCGAGGATGTCCGAGGGGCGAGCCGTTCCTTGAACGATGCGCCCGGTGATCCGCTCGACGTCTCCAACCTCTGTGAGCAGCTTGCCAATCTGCACCACTTCCATCGGCCTGCTTACCAAGCTTTCGACAATATCCTGGCGGCGCTCGATCGCGCTCGGCTCAATGAGAGGCTGACCAACCATCTCTCTCAGCCGCCGGCTTCCCATGCCGGTTTTCGTTCGGTCCAGAACTCTAAGCAGGCTCCAGCGCCTTTCGCGCGCCGGGTGAACCAGCTCCAGACTCGAACGGGTGTATCGATCGAGCACCATAAAGGCGCTCGTGGAGTAGGTTCGCAGCGATCGGATTTGGTCGAGCGCTCGTCGGTTCGTTTCCTCCAGGTAGGAGATGATTGCGCCGGCAGCTACCACTCCCATCGGCGCCTCTTGGCATCCGAAACCTTCAAGTGTCTGTACCTGGAGCTGGCGGGACAGAAGACTTGCAGCGCCGCGTGGATTGAAAAGGTACTCGGATTTCTTGGTGACCTGCACACCTGGAGGGAAGGCAAGAGCGGGCGTAAGACCCTCGGGAACGATGCACTCAGCCGGATTCAGACGGAGCAGCTCGGCCTCGAGATCTGAGCTCGAGCTGGGTCCTTCAAACTGCGTGAGAGCGAACTCACCTGTTGTGATATCGACAAAGGCCAGACCCAGCCCAGCTTTGCCTGGGTAGATGGCGGAGAGGTAATTGTTTGCCGTGGGCTCGAGCATGTCCGCCTCTGCAAGTGTTCCGGCGGTGAACACGCGCACGACTTCTCGGTCCACCAATCCTTTCCCTGCCGGGCTGGTCTGATCGCAGAGAGCGACGCGCTGACCGGCATCGAGGAGACGCTTGATATAACCCGAGACGGCATGGTGTGGAACACCCGCCATCGGAACCCTTCCCTCGCCCCGCGGATAGGATCTGGCAGTCAGCTGGATGCCAAGGATCTTCGATGCCACTTCGGCATCCGCGTCGAACATCTCGTAGAAATCGCCCAGCCGGTAGAGCAGGATTGCGTCGGGATGTTGGGCCTTCAGATCGAGATACTGGCGTCTGGCGGGAGAGGTCATTATCCACACTACCGCGATGTCATTGACCAACTCTATCCGAAGCGCATCTCCATCAGCTGTGTCGTGGCGACCGTTTGCTCGCACACGGCTCAAGCGCGACTACTCGCCCGGCCACACAAGGGCCGGGCTACGTTGGCTCGGCGGGAATTGCACCAGACTGCGAACCGGGCAGGGGCGACATGATCCGAGGTCTCCGCTCTACCGCCCTTGTCCAGTCGTAACTTTGGGTGTCAGTTGGCCTTAGCTCGCCGTCGAAACATGAGCTGCGGTATGTAGTCCAGGCCTTCAGGCCGTTCATGTGCCGATAACCACGAGCTGACCGACTGGGCGACTGGCCCGAGGTTCTTGAGATGCCAAACGGTCCGAGGCGCATTCTCGGCCCGTTGTTTGCTCACCATTGGTGCAGAGGCAATTTCGCGGATCATCGAGGGGCGACACGATCCGATGTCTCCGCTCTACCGTTGTCGCCCATTCGGGACGGTATCGTGTCAGTTGATCTGTGGACGCCCTCGGTAGATGGACGGCCTAAAGGCACTGGACTACGCACTGCATTTGTCTGCCGATTACCGGGAACGGTCCGAGCTCGACCACTCGCCCGGCCACACAAGGGCCCGGGCTACGTTGCTGCAGTTGTCTGTCGATCACAGCGAACGGGTAACTGGTGCACGACAGCCCGAGCGTGCTTGACATGCCACACGGGTCAGATGCGCCTTGTGCCGGCGATTGGTCGCACACGGCTCAAGTTTCGACCACTCGCCCGGCCACACAGGGGCCGGGCTACGTTGCTGCATTTGTCTGCGATAACGGCGAACGAGTAAGTCTGGCCGCGAGCAGTTCGTCGACTTCTTTGACCGATCGACTTTATAGAACGCCCGTGCTATCTTGAACCGTTCAGTCCGGCCTTGACACGGGGGAGCCGATACGACAAACTTCAGGGTCAGGTTGGGTGGGCAAGGGCAAGGGAGGAAGCGGACTGAGTGACCGTACTGCGAGTCGATCCATGGGATCCGGAGTATGGTGCTTCTGTCGAAACTGACGAGGATCCGGACAGGCCACCGCCACCGATTGAGTTTGATGAACCCGTCCCCTGGCAGGCTATCCAGCCTGAGGTTCCTCCAGATGTCCTTTGTTGCGCCTTCATCGACGGTGTCCGTCGCGTCGACATCCGGCTCTTTGCTGAGGACGGAGATCTGGTTGCACCGGCACTGGCAGGATCAGTCGCCGTAGGGGTTGCATGGTCCAGTCATCCTCCATCTATCGAGGACGTCCGTGTCTTGAGAACGCTTGTAATCGGGAGTGGTTTGACGGGCCCCTCCCTAACCGCGGAAATCGGAGACCACCGGCTCGATTACGTCTCTCACTCCTCGACAGCCCGCACTCCGAAAGATGCCCTTCAAGTACTTCAGAATCGAATGAGGCAGGAGGAGGAGAGTCTGGCTGTCAGTGTTGCGACGACGGGAAAGGCGCAGCTCATCATCCAGGATGGCCCGCTGACCTACGTTGGTAAGGCGGCTGCGGTTGGAATGATCAAGCGTCAGACCCAGCGGTACCTTGATCCCATGCGGCAGCAGCTACTGGCCACGTTGACCGTGGGCCAGAGAACGCCCCTCTTTCGGTTCGAGAACCAGCGGCTTCCGCGCCACTCTTGGTATGCCCGGATTGCTCCCAGGCGCCCAATCGATGGCACTCTCGCCGGCTTGGTGCGACTGGAGCTTCATGCCGACGTGGAGCTGACCAGAGCGCGAGAAGTGGCAGACCTCACGACGGGAATGCTGCCTCGCTTTGCGGCGCCGATGTGGCGGGACTCACGCTCTCCTCAGAATCTCTACCCCGTTGGACAGCTCGAGACCGTCTTGCGCAATCGCCTCGGGGATTCCGACGTGATTCGGAGAGGCCTTGAAACGGCACTGTGGAGGACCATGAATGCCTGATCAGAGCAGCATTCCAGTTGGAGCCATTCTCGGTACAGAGATATCGTCTCCTCTTGACTGGTGGGTCGCGGTAGCTCCCGACCAGTACCTCCAGCTGGACGATGTAGTTCTCGTAGAGACCTCGGTTCCCGGTGCAGAGGCTCTCACCGAATCGGGGAAGCTTTCCATTTCTGGTGTGGTCGACATGGTGCAGGCGCAGCATGAGGCGAGCCGGTACCCAAGCGATGTCTTCCTTGCCAACGAAGGCATCCTGCCGCTGCAGGTCGCTCGGTGGGCCCATGTGGTGTCTACTCGGCTGGAGCCGGAGCTTTGGGTGCCACCAAGTCCAGGGGACAGAGTTCTTCGCGTACGTGGTCTGGATCGGGAGAAGGCGCTTCACTTTGACAGCATCGAGCAGCGTTTGGTGGCAGGCCTCTCGCGGGATGGACAGCCCATATTCATCGACCTGTCTTTTGTTGACGGTACAAGGGGAGCGCACGTGAACATCTCTGGAATCTCCGGAGTCGCCACGAAAACGTCTTATGCCTCCTTCCTGCTGTACTCCCTGTTCCACTCAGGTGTTCTGGGCATGCGGGCGGCGAATACGAAGGCCATCGTCTTCAACGTCAAGGGCGAAGATCTCCTATTTCTCGACCGGCCGAATATCAAGCTCAGAGATGAGGACCGAGCGAAATATCTGGCCATGGGACTGCCTCATGATCCATTTCGTTCCGTCGGGATTTGGGCGCCCATCAATCCGAGATCGCCTGAGCCCATCCCGGATACCGGTTCTCGCCAGGAGGGAGTGGAGGCGTATTACTGGACAGTTCGTGACTTTGTCCGAGAGGGCATGCTCCGATTCATGTTCACTGAAGCAGGTGACGAGCGTAGCCAGATCGCCGACGTTGTTTCCCGAATTGAGTCCGTGCTCCAGCGCGAGGCGAAGGATGTCAGCAGCTCGCCTGCCACCGTGATGCTTCTGGACCACATGGGAAATGAGGTTCATGTCAAGAATTTTCGCCAGTTGTGCGAGCTCATCGAGGAGCGACTCGAAGCCGAAGACCCACATCTCCTGGGGCACACAGCCCGAGGAACGATTTCAGCCTTCATGCGCCGGCTTGATGGTGCGCGTGCCCAATGCGGCCATCTCATCAAGGGAGAAGAGGCCTCAAACCCAAGGGCTCACCGGATCGACTGGGAATCGAATCAGGTGTCGGTGATCGACATCCACAATTTGCACGATCGGGCGAAACGCTTCGTGGTGGGCGTGGTGGTCAAACGCCTATTCGAAGAGAAGGAGGCATCCGGTTCGGCCGAACCGCTGGTCTTCATCGTCTTGGATGAGTTGAATAAGTACGCTCCCCGCGATGGCTGGTCGCCGATGAAGGAAGTGCTGCTCGACATCTCGGAGCGTGGCCGAAGCCTGGGAATCGTCTTGATCGGGGCACAGCAAACGGCAAGTGAAGTCGAGCGACGGATCGTTTCCAATGCCGCAATACGCATCGCCGGAAGGCTCGATCCAGCCGAGGCCATGCGACCCGAATATGGGTTCCTCAGCGAGAACGCGAGAAAACGTGCGGCACTCCTGAAGCCCGGAACCATGCTTCTCCAGCAGCCGCAGCTGCCAATGCCGCTAGAGGTGACGTTTCCATTCCCTGCCTGGGCGACGCGATCGAGCGAAGCTCCCACGGTACGGACTGGTCGCGACCCGTTTGCCAAACCAAGGAAATAGAATGCCGGACATGCTCGGTCTTCACGCGCTGCATCTAACTCGAATATCGTGACTGAGAGGGCGGGACGCGTGAAGGTTCTGCATACCGGTGATTGGCACGTTGGACGTAACCTCTATCGAGTCTCTCGTTTGGATGAGGTTCGAGCCACTCTTGCGGAGATCTCGGAGCTTGCGGCGTCCGAACAGGTCGACGCAATCGTCGTTTGCGGAGATGTGTTCGAGCATCTGTCGCCGTCTCCAGAAGCTGAACAGGTGGTTTACGAGGCGCTGGAGAGCTTTTGCCGCCAGGACATCTCGGTTGTTTTGATCAGCGGTAACCACGACCACCCGGGCCGCTGGCGCGCTTTGGCTCCCCTCTTTCGGAGATTCAATATCCACGTGGTCGACGATCTGCTCCCTCCGGAGGGTGGTGGCATCGTGGAGATCACCTCCCGGGATGGGCGGGAGACGCTGCAGGTGGCTTGTCTACCCTGGGTATCCGAGAGGCGTCTCTACGAAGCTGCCGACATGATGAATAGTGGCGGGGAGATGCACAAATCCTATGCCGAGGGCATGGGGAACGCGATTCAACGGCTGTGCGCAGGTTTTGAGCCGGGCAAGTGTCACCTCCTGGCGGCCCACATCTTCATCAGCGGAACGGAGCCCTCGGGTAGTGAGCGAGCGCTGGTCATGGGCGAGATATACGCGATTACTCCAAACGCACTCTCGACCAGCGGAGCGGAATACGCGGCTCTCGGCCACGTGCACAAACCACAAAAAGGCCCTGGAGTTTCGATTCCCTGCCGCTATGCCGGATCTCTCCTGCAGCTGGATTTCGGTGAGATCGAGCAGCAGAAGGGCGTGTGCATTGTGGAGCTCGCGCCCGGATTGCCGGCGCATGTCCGAGAGGTACCTCTGCAAACGGGCAGACGGCTCGAAGATATTCACTGCACGTTACAGGAGCTGGAAGGCCATCGAGAGCTGGACGGATCCACTTACGCTCGGGTTGTATTGAAGTGCGATGGTCCCCAAGCAGGACTGAGCGATCGAGTTCGGGAGCTACTTCCCAATGCCCTCGTCGTAAAGCTCGAGTATCCGGACCGCGCCCAGGAGGAAACGCTGGATCTGAGATCCCGATCTCCCCGAGAGCTGTTCGACGCCTATCTTGGGGATCGGACCTCCCCTGAAATTCTTGACGCTTTTGACGCCCTGATGAGCTCGGTTTCGGCATCATGAGGCCCACGTCTATCGAAATCGAAGGGTTGACGGCCTTTGGTCAGAAGCAGCGTATCGAGCTGAAGGATCTCGATCTCTTTGTCATCATGGGTCCGACCGGTTCCGGAAAGACATCCATTCTCGATGCCATTACCTTTGCTCTGTACGGTAAGGTTTGCCGGACCGGACGAGACGATCTTCGTGACCTGATCACTCACAGCGCTCCCGAGATGAAGGTTCAACTCGACTTTGATGCTCAGGGCCGGAGCTTTCGTGTTGCCCGCCGGATGCGGAGAAAGGGAGCACAGGAAGCATCGCTCTGGTCCATTGAGGACGGAGAGTTTACCCCGGTAGTTGAGCTGCCGGGTGTTCGTTCGGTGAACGACTATATCGAAGAGCTGCTGGGCTTGGACTTCGACGGCTTCACCAAGGCGGTTCTCCTGCCTCAGGGTCGCTTTCATGAGTTCCTGAGCGGTGACACCGACGCCAGACGCCGTATCCTAACTCGCCTGCTGGATCTCGACCGATATACGAAGGCAGGCGTACTGGCCAGGGCACGGGCCCGTGAGTTTGAGATTGGACTCGAGAAGGACCAGCGACGGCTGGAAGAGGACTATGGCGAGTCCACTCCGGAACGTCTCAAGGAACAGAAGGCGTTGGTGTCGACCGCCGAGAAACTCTCAAAGTCTCTGGCAAAGGCAACGGTTGAGGTCAAAGAGAAGACTCGTCAGGCAGCCGAGAAGGCGAGCCAGATGGATGAAATCGAGAGAGGCCTCGAGCCGCTTCGGAGGGTCCTAGAGGATCTGATGGCGATTCGAAGCACGTTCGAAGAGCTTGGAGTCCGCGATGAGCATGTGGCTCAGGCGCTTCTCCAGACGGAAGGGGCACTCGTCGAGTCGGAGGAGAGGAGACGCTCCACTGCTGAGAAGCTTGCGGAGGCAGTAAAGTCCCACGGAGACGAGGCGACGTTGACTTCGCTAATGATCGCCGCGAGAACCTTTACCGCTGAGAGCGCTGCACTTGAAAGAACAAAACAGGAACTATCGGAAGCGCTTAAAGCAAAGCTGGAGGCAAGCAAGGCGCTTGCCGATCTGCAATGCCTACGGGATTCGGCGCGACAAGACCTGGAGCAGAGCCGGACGCGTGGTGAGCACATTCGGGAGGAGAAGGACCGAGTCGAGAAGTTGGCTCGCTACGCCGAAACGAAGATCCAGCTTGACAAAGCCCAGAGTGAGCTGCACGAGAAGAGAGCGGCTCTGGGTGTCGCAGCGGAAGCGCGAACGAAGGCTAAGAGCGCCCTGGAACACCTTCAAACGCGTCATAGAGCCTCGGAGCTGAAGGCACATCTCAAGCCTGGAGAGCCGTGCCCAGTCTGTCTTCAGACCGTTAAGACTCTGCCATCCCTTCAAGACGAATCAGACCTCCTGCTCCATAGGGCCGAGGAGGAGCTGCGCACGACCGAAACCAACCACGGCTCGGCTCAAGAGGAAATGGCCACGGCCCACCGACAGGAGTTTGCTCTCTCCAAGCTTTCCGAGGACATCAGATCGTCCATGGGGCAAGCCTTCGAAGAGCTGGATGTGAAGACGGCCACAACACGCTTAGCGGAGCTAAAAACGACACTTGATGAGACCCGCGAGCTGTACAAAACTGCGTTAGAAGCCGACACTGCCGCGCAGACGGGCTTGGACGAAGGTAGAGCTAGATTTGCAAAGACGGATGCCGTTGTAGCGACTCTCGAGGATCAACAGAGGAATCTATCTGAGCGTCTCGCCGCCGCGGCATCAGAGCTGACGTCTCGGGGTGAGGTGCCGGCGATCGATGCTGAAGCTCTCTTCGAATCTCGATTGAACCAGCTTCGACAATTGCAGTCGGTCGCATTGACCGCAGCCAGGGAGAGCGAAGAGGCACGAGTGCGTGTCGAGAAGGCAAGGGGTGATGCTGAGGCGATTGCGGCGGAAAAGCAGAAACTCGGTCACCGGCTTGCTGAGGACCGAGGAACCGCAGCCCAGGCGACTGCCTGGCTAAGTCGGTTTGGAGTAGCCGCACCTCAAAAAGGACTTCCATCGACGACTGGCGACGTTAGCGTTGCCGGCGACGTGCAGGCTCTGGAGGAGTTTTGCAAGCACGGAGTGCACGCCGCCGAGGAGGCCGCGAACCAAAGCTCGAAATTCGTTGATTCTCTTACGGCTGAAGTCCTGTCTCTATCCAAATCCGTCGGCCTCGAGGTCGAGGGACTCCAACTGGACCAGATTCAGGCCCTGATCGAATTGGAGAGCCGAAAGGCCGAGGCGCAGCTGGAAAGTGCGAACGTGGCCGTTCGAAACTTGCAGGAGTCAATGAAGCGGCGTAGGGCTCTTGAGGAAGACATGGAAAGGGATCGCAGGCAGCTCCAGCTCTACCGCAAGCTTGGCCAGGAGCTGCAGGCGAATGCTTTTCTCGCCTTTGTTCTTAGTGAGAGTATGCGCACATTAGCCGCGGTTGCCACAGAGGAGCTGAAGACTCTGACTGGCGGTCGCTACAGCATCGAACCGGATGAAACCAACTTCCAGGTCGTTGACCACGACTATGCGAGCGAGCGCAGAAGCGTGTCGACCCTGTCAGGCGGTGAAACGTTTCTCGCATCGCTGGCGCTCGCTCTCGCACTCTCGAGCAGCGTGCGCGACCTGGCGGGGAATGCAGCGGCAGCAAAGCTTGAATCCATCTTCATCGACGAGGGGTTTGGGGCATTGGACCCGGAGACGCTTAACGTGGCAGTCGACGCTTTAGAGAACCTTTCAAGCGATCACAGGATGATTGGCGTGATCAGCCACGTGTCGGGACTTGCGGAGAGAATTCCGACGGGGCTTGAGGTTCACAAGGTGGGAGTCTCGAGCAGCGTCAGCCGGCGGGACCTCTAGCTACTCCAGCCACACCGCCAGCTCCTCGAGTGGCTTCCGATCGATGCGTTGGAGGATACCCTCTACGTCACTCGACTGCCGATATGGCCGGCCAGGATAACCAAAAGTGAGGACCGTAGTAATGGATTCGTTTGGCGTCTCAAGCCCGAGTACCTCGGCGATGATATCGGCGTCTCTTATGCCGTTGGGAGCCGATCCGATCCCCTCCGCCCAAGCTGCCAGCATCATGTTTTGGGCGACTCGGCCGGCATCGAATCCACCTTTGGAGGCCATTCCTACAACCACGGCCACCTGACAGCCTGTCACGTTCTCAGGAGCAAATACTCCCTCCGCGAGCCGTCTTCGTAGGGCCGCAGGGCGAGCCACGTAGAACGTCCAGGGCTGCTTATTTCGGGAGCTGCCCGCAGCACGGCCGGCCTGCAAGATTCGAAGTACAGATTCATCCGAGACCGGGCGTTCGGAATATTCCCTCACGGTTCTTAAGCTCACGATACTCAGATACGCTTCCACATCATGCCTCCTACGTCTTCGCCACACCCGCGGCGATAATGTCTCCCTGCACAGCGGTCGGGATGCCGCTTGAGGCGTCGAGAGTCGGAATCGATCCATCAATAACCGACTGTCTGATCGCTGTGTTGATTCGCTCGGCTCCCCGGTGCTCACCCAAGTGCTCGAGCAGCATGGCGGTTGCCAAGATGGTTGCAATCGGGCTGGCGATGCTCTTGCCGGCAATATCGGGCGCCGATCCATGGATGGGCTCAAACATGGAGGTTTTGCCTGGATTGATGTTGCCGGAAGCGGCAGCACCCATCCCTCCCTGGATCGCCGCGCCTAGATCGGTGATGATGTCTCCGAAAAGGTTGCTCGTTACGATCACATCGAAGATCTCAGGCCGCTCTACCAAATAGAGACAGGCGGCATCCACGTAGATCGCGGACGTTGAGATGTCGGGATACTCCTCGCCGACCTCCGCTAGCACCCTGCGCCATATGTCCATGGCGCCGATGGCGTTGGACTTATCGACCACAGTCAAGTGCTTCTTGCCGTTCCGTTTCCGGGCCAGCTCAAAGCCATATCGGATTACGCGCTCGACTCCCATGCGGGTGAAAATCATTTCGGCAATTGCCACCTCGCCGGGTTGGCCCCGCCTGAGCTGACCACCGATGGCAGTGTAGGCGTCTTCCGTGTTCTCACGGACCACCACCAGATCGACGTCTTCCGGTGTCTTGTCCTTCAGCGGACACAGTTTCGCATCGAGAAGGGTGATGGGCCTCAGATTGACGTAGAGATCGAGGCCAAAGCGGAGCGTGAAGATGATGGCACGTTCGGCCGTACCGCCCTTTACCCTTGGGTCTCCCACGGCTCCGAACAGGATGGCATCGAGGGTCCTGTACTCGTCAAGTGTGGATTCCGGCATGATCTGACCGGTGTCGTGGTAGTAGGCACAGCTCCAGGGGTACTCAACCAGTTCGTACTGGAAGCCTTCTACCGTCGCTGCCGCGGCAAGAACCTTAAGACCCTCTTTGACGACCTCAGGTCCAATTCCATCGCCAGGAATGACACCGATTCTGTAGCCTCGGGTTCCGCCGCCGTCTGCTTCTGACAAATTTGACAACATCGACCTCTCACTTCATACCGTCTCATACTTCTATCAGCATCAAGGCCGGCTTCCATGGCAACCGACTCCAAGTCGACAGTTACCTGGATCTCTTCCCTACGTGCCTGATGCGCCCATCTCGACGGGAGACTCAAGGATCACACGGACCTGATCAACATCACGCTGCATTTGTGTGATCAGCTCGTCAGTCGAGGAAAACCTTATCTCCTCCCTGATCCTCTTCTCAAAGTCGATATGGAGCTTGCGGTCGTAGATGTCTTCTTCGAAGTCGAGCAGGTATGCCTCGACGCTTAAGGGGTTTTTCCCGAAGGTTGGATTGTATCCAACACTGATTGCCGCCTCATGCGACTCGCCCCCCAAGATGGCGTGCCCGGCGTAGATGCCCGTTGCCGGTACGACATGGAATGGTGGTACTTCGACATTTGCAGTGGGAAAGCCTAAGCTCTCGGCCACGACCCGCTCCTCGAACCACTGTACCCGAGACCCCAAATGGATGCCCGAGTAACCTACCCGCCTCCTCGACAGAGCCAGCGTGTACGAGCTCTCTAATTCTGGTGCTGCTCACCGGGATCCCGTCCACGGATTGACGAGGAACGGTGTTTAAACGGTAGCCCATCTCCGGGGCCTTGCTCTCCAGGAAGGCGACATCTCCTTGCCGCCGGTGCCCAAAGGTGAAATCTTGACCCACCCAAAGACTCGTTACCCTATATCGTCTCACCATGGCCCGCAAAAAGTCCTCAGCCTCAACACCTGCCATCTCCGTGGAGAACTGAAGAACGACGCAGGAATCGATGTCCTGCCGTTTGAGCATCGTGATTCGTTCCTCGATGTCGGTAAGCTCTCTGGAGGAACCGGGGGCCAGAACGATGGATGGGAGCGGGTCGAAAGTCACAACGACAACTTCCGAGCCTGTCGTCCTCCCATCGGAAGAGGCGCAACCGATGATGTACTGGTGGCCTCGATGAACTCCGTCAAAGGCTCCTATGGTCAGAACTGAAGCGACTGGTCCCCGGAGTTGGGTCGGTGTCAAGGTCGACGAATCCGCTCCACCTTCATGAGGCGAGATCCAGAATTCGGTAGGGCTTCCAAGTGTCGTCTGAAGACTTGGCGAGCCCGAGGAATTGTCCAACTGCCCCATAAAGCCGCACCGGTACGTCGAGGTCCGTTTCGACATCCTCCCGCTTTGCCACCGGACGGCCATGACGGGCCCGATCGGTGTCAGAAGCATTCAAGAATACGGCTGGGTAGGACTGCAGAGCGCAATCCATGGGAAGAAGATTGGCCTCGAGACCCCCTGCTTGGAGATCCTGCAGAGAGACGGCATCCGCCAGCCGGTGTTGACCACTCGACATCCTGACAAGGGTGTGAAGGTAAGCGGCACTGTTGAGGGCCTCACCGATATCTCTAGCAAGCGATCGGATGTAGGTGCCGGGTCCTGTCATCACCTGAATACGCAAACGAGGGTACGAATACTCGAGAAGGTCTATCGAGCGAATTATTACCTTACGGGGAGCCTGTTCCACAGCCTTTCCTGCTCTGGCACTCTTGTACGCTGCCGTGCCCGAGTGCTTAATCGCAGAGTAGGTGGGAGGCATCTGCCAGCCGTCGCCCACGAATGAGCTAAGAACCTTCTCGACCTGATCCTTCCCGAATGGCTGGGATGTCGTCTGTCTTATGATCCGGCCTTCGGCGTCATCTGTGTCAGTGGCGGCTCCAAGCACCACCTCGGCAGCGTAAGTCTTTGAAGATGCCATAGCGTACGAAGAGAGGGCGGTCGCCTTGCCGAGAAGGACAATCAGCACACCCGTAGCTAATGGATCGAGTGTACCTGCGTGCCCGACTGACCGTTGACCCGAGATCCTTCGAACGGCAGCCACAACGTCGTGGGACGTTAAGCCTGCTGGTTTATCGACATTTAGGATTCCGGAAAGGCCGGTTGCCACAGCTCATCGAACACTTGCGATATCTGCTGCTCTGCCTCCCGCAACGTACCGTGGATGGTGCAGCCTGCCGCTCGAATGTGACCGCCTCCACCGAAAGTGGAACAGATTTGGGAGACATCCAGGCCATGAGAACGGAGGCTGACACGGACGATGCCCGGTTCCCGTTCCTTGAGAAAGGCGGCAATCGTCGCCTCTCGGATTCCTGACATGTAGTCGACCACCCCTTCACTCTCGTCTGTTGCGGCTCCTGCTTCGCGAGCCATGGAAGGAGTCATGTTAGCCCACACGATCCCTCGCTCTTCGTCGAGTCGGAGGGTGGCGAGAACGAGGCCCCAAAGCTTGGCCGTACTCAAAGGCTTGGCTCGGAACATCTCGAAAGCCGACTGTTCAAGGTCCCCCCCGTAGTGACGTAGCGAGCTGGCAATCTGTAGGACGCGGGCATCAGTATTGGAGTGCTGGAATGACCCTGTATCGTTTATGATCCCGGTTAAGAAGCTGGTGGCTGTTGCCCCATCGATTGCCACCCCGAGCTCTTCCAGAAGGTTGAAAGCGAGCTCACTCGAGGACGCCGCCGTGATGTCGACGTAATTGACCATCCCGAACATCGTGTTGCTATCGTGGTGGTCAAGGTTGAGGATGGGAGTTCGCCGAAATCGTGGCTCATTCTCTTCATAGAGTCGTCCCACCCGCTGTATATCACCACAGTCAGCAACCAGAAAAAGGTCGAAATCCTTGTCGGGCAGTGAATGCTGGATGGTGTCGACGTCGGGAAGATACTCGAATATCTGGGGCAATGGATCGGAGATGGCAAAGCAGGTTTCGTGACCCCCGGAGCGCAGTCCTCTCTGGAGCCCAAGGCCGACACCTATACTGTCTCCGTCGGGGTTGACGTGGGAGAAGATGGCAATCGAATGCGAGCGCTTGACAAGTGCTGCCGCCGCCTGGACCGTATCCGCCACAGTTTCCATGCTAGCCGGATTCATTCGCCGTCTCCTCTAGTTCTCGCATGATCTCCAATACCCGCGTCCCCTCCTCCATTGACTGATCCAGTTTGAAATTCAACTGGGGAGCTAATCTCACTCCCAAGCGGTGTCCTACCTCTCTTCGAAGATAGCCTTTGACCTGCTCAAGTATCCTTAGGGTCCTTCTCTCTTCCTGTTCGCCCCCGAGAACGCTGATGTAGATGGCCGCGTGCTGCAGATCCCCGCTGACAATCACCCGGGTGATTGTCAAGAACCCGAGGCGCGGGTCCCTGACTTCCCTGGGAATCAGCATGCTCAGGAATCTCTGGATCTCCTCCGCCATGCGACCCTGCCTGCGCTCACTCACCCTTCACAACTCCTCGGTGTTGGAAACCAATGCCTTCTCAGACGCACCTTCTAGGGAGCCCGTTCCTGGCCGAAGGCCTCGAGAATATCGCCCTCCTCGAAGTCGATGAATCCGTCTAGAGCAATACCGAATTCATAGCCAGTAGCGACTTCTCTCACATCGTCCTTGAATCGCTTTAGCGATCCGATTGCGCCGGTCCAAAGCACTTCGCCGCCTCTCAGCACACGAACACTTGAGTTTCGGGTGATTCGACCCTCCGTCACATAGGCGCCGGCAACTGCCGACCGGCCGATCCTGAAGACTTGCCTGACTTCGGCATGACCATAGACAACCTCTTGGTAGACCGGTTCAACAGCACCCGCCAGCAGGGCCTCGATGTCCTCTGTCAGTTTGTAGATGATGTTGTACTGTCGAACATCTACGTCATCGGATTTGATCGTGCGCCTGGCGCCGGGATCCGGTGAGACATTGAATCCGATGACCATTGCATCAGAGGCAGTGGCGAGTAGTACATCCGACTCGGAAATTGGCCCGACAGAGGCGTGCAGAATCCGTATCTGCGGTGGAGGAGCGGTGTCCATCGCAGCCTCCTGATGGTCACGGTCGATCTCGTTAAGGGCTCCAACAATGGCTTCCAACGAGCCCTGTACATCCGCCTTGATGATCAGATTGATGTCCTTGGCTTCGCCCCGTTGCAGCTGGGCAAAGATATTAGAGACCGCTGCACCGGTTCGAATGGGTCTCGAAAGCTCTCCCTCGCGATTGGCGATGGCCCGGTTCTCGGCCACAGCACGCGATTCACGCTCTGACCCATATACACGGAAGGTGTCGCCCGCACGTGGCACGTCGCTCAATCCAAGAATCGTGACCGGCGTCGAAGGCGTGGCCTCCTTGACCTGCTGCCCTCTGTCGTTTGTGAGTGCCCGCGCTTTACCCACGACGCCGCCAGCTGCCACAAACTGACCAACCTTCAGAGTCCCCCGTTGGACAATCACCGTGGCTAGAGGGCCCTTCTGGCGATCCATCCGAGCCTCGATTACGGTCCCCATTGCCTGACGATTCGGGTTGGCACGCAGCCCCTTGCCGTCGTCTGCGATCTCTGCCGTAAGGACAATGGTTTCAAGGAGGGTATCGATTCCCTCCCCAGTCTTGGCAGACACGGGAACGACCTCGACGTCGCCACCCCACCCGACTAAGCCCAAACCCGCCTCGGCTAACTCGGCCTTGACTCGATCCGGATTGGCGTCGGGTAAATCGATTTTGTTAAGTGCGACGATGATCGGGACATGGGCGGCTCTCGCGTGGTTGATGGCCTCGATCGTTTGCGGCATCACACCTTCGCTGGCAGCGACCACGATGATCGCGATGTCTGTTACTTTCGCGCCTCGAGCTCGCATGGCTGTAAATGCGGCGTGACCCGGGGTGTCCAAAAAGGTAATCTTCTCCCCATCGCGATCGACCTGATACGCCCCAATGTGTTGGGTGATGCCTCCGGCCTCCCCTGCCACCACATTGGTTGACCGGATCCGGTCCAAGAGCGCCGTCTTCCCGTGATCGACGTGTCCCATGATGGTGACGACGGGTGGACGCTTTACGAGGCTCTCCTCCGGATCTTCCGGCTCTATCGGTTCCTCGATTTCCGGAATGGCCGGGGCCGGCGCGGTCGCAGTCTCGACGGCTTCCGTAGCTACGCCAGATTTAGGAACCGGCTCGGATGTTTGGCGGCGCTTCCGCTTCTTGGGGGTGACGATTTCTTCGAGCTCCAAGTCACCTTCTGTGATCAGAGGCGAGTCAGCTCCAATTAGCTCGTCTGTGTCGGTATAGTACTCAGGAAGAACCTCAATTACCGGTTCGGGCTCGACCAGCGCCCCCTCTTCGACAACATCGATGCCAAGATCATTCGCCACCACGGCCGCGGAGTCGAAGTCCAGCGGTTGATTGATAGTGGCCATGATGCCGTTCTTCATCAATGCCTTGATGATCTCGATCGCGGAGACGTGCAGATGCTCTCCCAGCTCGCGGACGGTCAGGCCGCCAGGAAGCTCGATCGGAGTGGCCGGCCGCGTGCTCGCCTCTCCGTTCTTTGAGGTCAGATCCTGAGCTTTCTCCCCAGTCTTCTGCCGGCCGACTTTCTTGCTTTGGCCGGCCTCGAGGTCACTCTGGGTATCCTCTACTTTTGCTTTAGTCATACTTAAACCTCCTTCACGATGCCGATCCCGGCACCTGCTCGATCGCCTCCGGCGTCATCGAGCCGCTCGTTGCACTCGACATGGCCTCGCGTTCCGCCCGTTTCATCACCTTCTGTTCTGGCAGGCCGACGGCATACTCCCAGAGGAGCTGCCAGTTCTCCTGTGTAACGGACATTTCCAAGGCGTAGTTCAATGCCCGCTTTCGCTCAGCTTTCGTCCAACACTCCTGCGCCGGGCAGAGATAGGCACCCCGCCCATTCTTCTTTCCACCAGTATCAACTTCGACGCGATCGGGTGACACCCGAACGACTCGTACCAGCTCGCGTTTCGGCTTATTGTCGCGACAGGCAACGCAAGTGCGGAGAGGGACGTGTTTCATCGCGCGTGCTCCTTCTCCTGTGGACTTGCAGCTTCGTCGAGTACCTTGTCGTCAGAGACATCTCGGCCGTTCATGGAGTCGCCACGCTCCAGGGACTCCTTGCCTTTAATGTCCACGCGCCAGCCGGTCAACTTGGCGGCCAGGCGTGCGTTCTGCCCCTCCTTCCCTATGGCAAGAGAAAGCATCGAGTCGGGAACGACGACCTCCGCACGTTTGTTGGGCACGTCAACCGTCACACTCGTCACCTCGGCAGGACTCAGGGCATTGGCGACGTAGCGAGCCGGATCGTCATTGTACTGAATAACGTCAATCTTTTCGTTGTTCAGCTCGTTGACCACCGTTTGTATTCGGGCACCCCTCAGTCCGACGCAAGCCCCAACTGGGTCTACTCCCTCCTGTCTGGCAGCGACAGCGATCTTAGAACGGCTTCCTGGCTCTCGGGCAATCGACATAATCTCCACGATGCCGGAAAAGATCTCAGGAACCTCGATCTCGAACAATCGTTTTACGAGGTTCCTATGGCTGCGAGAGAGGATGATGGCAGGCATACGCGAACCACGAACCACCTCCACGACGTAGACCTTCAGTCGTTGGCCAATCCGATAGCGTTCGCGCGGCACTTGCTCACTCGCCGGCAGCACTCCCTCAACGCGCCCAAGGTCCACAATCACGCCCCGCGACTCGATTCGCTGAATGACGCCCGTCAGGAGCTCGCCTTCCTTACCGGCATACTCGTTGTAGACAAGATCTCGCTCCGCCTCATGAATGCGCTGAATGATCGCCTGACGGGCCGACTGCGCTCCGATCCTACCGAAGTCGGCTGGGGTGATGTCGACCTCGACGAGATCTCCGAGTCCGCCTGGATCGTCTAGGTCCTGTGCTTCCTTCAGTGAGATCTGCAATCGTGGATCACGAACATCAATGACGACTGTCTTCTTCGCCAAAACGCGGAACTGGCCTGTCTCCAGATCCATTGAGACTCGGGCCTCTGGAACAGTCCCGTACTGTTTTCTATAGGTTTGGGCAAGCGCCTCTTCGACGGCACCTACGACGATCTCTCGCGGCAAGTCCTTCTCTGCGGTAATGGCAAAGATTGCCGTACTTAATTCGTTGCGCGCGATTGTGATCTCCTTGAGAGACTCCAATGGAAGAGATGGTCACCGTGGGTCCAAACGGAAACACGGCAAATACTGCATAGCAAAAGAAGTGGGCCAAATCCCACTTCTTGTTGAACACGCAGTATTAGATTTGCCTATTGACTCTATCACGATTGACCAATTTTCGGCCAATCAGACGGCAGTTATCCATACCTTCTCTTGGACTTACCGGGGGTCGAGTGCCCGATGGAGCAGCCTCGCTGGGGTATCACCCCGACTTGTGAGTGTGGATGACCATTCCGCCGATATCATGCCAAGACGATGGATTCTTCATGAAGAGAAGGCTTGTTTTGGCTGCTGGCAGGCGGCCAGATGACGTAAAATGTCAAGGCCTCACATGATTGATTCCCAGCGCACTAACTTAATCCCGACGAAGCCTGGCTGCTACCTGTTCAAGGACGAATCAGGCAAGGTCCTTTACGTCGGCAAGGCGCAATCCCTTCGCAGCCGCGTGCGGTCTTACTTCAATCCTGTTGGCCAGGGAATCAGGACCCAGGCGATGATGGCCAGGGCCGCAGACGTTGAAACGATCGTCACGGATTCGGAGATCGAGGCTCTGATCTTAGAGTCCAATCTCATCAAGGAATACCGGCCAAAGTACAACGTACGTTTGCGGGACGATAAACGTTTTCCGTACATCTGTATTTCCGTCAAGGAGCCCTTCCCTCGAGTCTTCAGGGTAAGACGTACAAGGAAGGACGGGTCGAGATACTTTGGTCCCTATGCGAACTCGGGCTCCCTCAACGAGACCCTTCGGTTGCTCAAGAAGCTCTTCCCATATCGAACGTGTGACATCGTTATTCCCGATGAGGCCGACTCGCCTCAGCCCGTTCTGGAGCGGCCCTGCCTCGAGTACTTCATCAAGCGATGCACTGCTCCATGCGTTCGTTACATTAACCGGTCCGATTACCACGAGACGATCAATCAGGTGATCATGTTCCTCGAAGGCAAGCACGAGCAGGTGTTGTCTGCCTTGAAGGTAAAGATGCACACCTATGCCGGCGAGATGAATTTTGAGGGAGCGGCTCGCGTGCGAGACCAGATTCAGTCGGTCGAACGTGTGGTCGAGCGGCAAAAAATATCAAGCCCGGGCACGGCGGAGTATGACGTAATCGGAATCGCGCTCGGCGATCGAGATGCCTCGAGCCAGGTGTTTCGAGTCCGGAGTGGAAGTATCGTCGACCGCGAGCACTTCGCGTTGGACAATCCTGTCGATGTTCCGGAGGCGGAGGTGCTGTCTGCCTTCATCAAGCAGTTCTATGAACGCTCAACTTATATTCCCCGTCGGATCCTCTTGCCCCTGCAGCTTCCAGAGGCTGAGCTTCTCGAAGTCTGGCTGTCCGGCCTACGAGGCGGACCGGTTTCGCTTGTCGTGCCTGAACGGGGCTCTAAGCACAAGCTCGTGCAGATGGTTAAGTCCAATGCCGAAGAGGCGCTCACGCGAACTCGCCAAGAGTGGTTAGCCGACCGTCAGAAGACGACAGGAGCCCTTGCCGAGCTGCAAGAGGCATTGGGTCTTGCGAAGCCACCCACACGAATTGAATGCTTCGACATCTCCACCATTCAGGGTGCGTCGACCGTCGCCTCGATGGTTGTCTTTCAAAACGGGAAGTCGAGAAACTCTGAGTACCGTCGTTTCAAGATCCAGCACCGGCACGAAGGCCCGGATGACTTCGCAGCGATGCAGGAGGTCATTCGTCGCAGGTTTCGCCGTGCTGCGGAGCCGTCAGGAGACGGGAGCTCGTGGGCGAGGTTACCGGACCTCATCATCATCGATGGTGGAAAGGGGCAGCTGAACGCCGCACTCGATGCCTTTCGCGAGCTCGGTCTGGAAGGCCTCGAGATGGCAAGCTTAGCCAAGCGTCAGGAGGAGGTTTTTCTCCCAGGCCGCTCCCAACCCGTGATTCTGCCTCGGGACTCGGAGGCGCTCTATCTCATTCAGCGCATTCGTGACGAGGCTCATCGCTTCGCCATCACCTTTCATCGACAGCTGAGGGGGAGACGGGCCGTTTACTCCCAGCTCGACGAGGTTCGTGGAATCGGACCCGTGAAGCGTCGAGCGCTCATCAAGGCATTTGGCTCCGTTCGCGGCATCCGTTCCGCCAGCATGGATGAATTGCTGGCTGTACCCGGGATCAACTCCGCCATGGCAGAGAGCCTGAAGCGCTATCTCGCGGAGTAAGCGCCGAGGACCTCTTCAAGCAGCTTAGAGCGATAGAAGCCAGGCGCCCCCACACAGAGTGGCTGACTGCCAACGGGAGCGGCCCTTTCCTTGGGATGGCTCATCGTCTGATCGCGTGTTCAGACCTGAGCGGGTCCGGGCCCGAGCACCTCCAGTGGCCGAGCATTCGACAGTGTGCCTAGCACAGGCACAGAGCTGCCAGAACCCCAAGCCATCCCGGATGACCATGCGTATTTACCAAACGTCTACCGGCTTTTTACCCACTTTTTACCGATAACTCCCTAGTCTGGAAATTGGAGCCGGTGGATTCGTTGAGAGGCACCGGTTTTACATGCCTTGAAGGAGGGAGCGGACAGAACCGGAGAAACGCCTAGAGATCTAATCGAGAACAGATAGACCCTGATCTAGCTAAATGTGTGAAGACAGAAATCATGAGGAGCTAAAACCAATGAAGTTTCGAGTCCACCGCGGTCTCGTCTCGACCGGGGCCATTGCCCTGGCGACAATCTTTGTGCTTCCGTTTGGGCAGGCTGCGAACGCGCAAACAGCGGCTTCTAACACTACGGCGCCAAAACCGGGAGTGATCAACAGTGGCCAGCTGGCAAAGCACGGATGGAACCTCGTTCCTGGAGCAGCCAAATCACTCAATGTGAAGGAGCCATACCGTCATACCAGCATCCACCTCACACCACCGGTCCAGTGGTACGAGAAGCATTCTGTCGGGTGCGGATGGTACGGCATCTTCGGGTCTGCCGGCGCCAACCTGCACATTGGCAACTAACTCTTCAACCGCCGGCGCCGCCTGGGAGGGCCAGCAGAATGACGCCCTCGACATTACGGCATTTGGTCTCGCGACATCATCCGATGGTAAGAACCTGACGGCTCAGATTCGGGTGAAGAGTCTAACGGACGGACCGGGGGGCACACCGGCTCTGTCAGGTGACGGCGATAACTGGTATGTGACCTGGGATTACGGAACGTACTCAGGTATCAACGGGTACTTCCTTGAAGCTTCTTACCCCGGTGGGACTGGAAATGTAGATTCCGCCTCCAGCCTTCCGGTCGACTTTCAGTGGGGCGAGGTTCAGCCGGGAACCGCCGGGGCGACATCGACCACTTATGCTCCCATCGGTTCCGTTACCGGGAAGCATGGATCTCAAGTCGAATACGATGACGATCACTGCTCCGATCAGCGACTTTAGCTCAACGACCTCTGCTGGTGGCCCTCCCGCCTTCGGTGTTGGGGATGCCCTAAAGAGCGCGGATGCCGAAACATGGGCTTCTGTTGGAGCACCGGGTGCCGGTGGATTGATCCAGCCGGTCGATACGCTGAAGACCATGAGTAACGACTATGTCGTGGGCGATGCATATCCCAGCTGCCCGGCGGCATTGACCGGAGGCGGAAGCGGCGGTGGCTCTAACTCCAGCAGCAATGATGGAGGGCAGACGGCTCAGCCGACCGCAGGCAGCAGCTCAAACCTGTCCTACTATGGCGGCCCTATCGTCCACACGATTCACAATTACCTCATCTACTGGCTTCCCCAGGCGGGTACCACCTCGAGCCCCGATGGCAGCACATGTCCTGAGCCGGCCGCGGCGACGTTCAATTACGAACCGTCTACGCCCACGAACACCTTTGGCTCGGGAAGCGACTACAACTACGAGCAGATCTTGCAGAACTACTTCCGAGATCTGCAGGGCTCGTCGTTCTACAACCTGCTGACGCAGTACTCAGACCGTAGCTCAGGAGCCGTGAATAACGTTGAGGCGCTTGGTGGCGAGTGGAGTGACCCTTGTGGCTACACCTCGACGGCCACTCCGGCGGCGCCAAGCGTGCCAGGGGGAACGGCTGCCAATCCGATTTATGATTACGACATTCAACAGGAAGTGCTGCGGGCGATTAAGATCAATCACTGGCCAGAAGGCATGGGGAATGAATACTACGTGTACCTCGGCTTCGGCGTTGCGACCTGCTTCAATCCGTCCGCCAGCAGCCCAACAAGCGCGGCTTGCGATATCAGCGGTGCACCGCCCGCATTCTGTGCCTACCATGGTGATTTCACAGATCCCAACAATGGCAATGCAGTGCTCTACGCGAACATGACAGATGCAGCCCTGCAGACCGCCTTCGCCTGCTACGAATCACCGATCGGCAGTGGCACCTCCCCGGTTCACAACGTGCAGGTCCAGGGAGGAAAGGCGAGCCAGACAACTCCGGTCCACGACTTCGTCGCAGACGCCGAGGTGGCAATAACTTCGCATGAAGAGTTCGAGACGGTTACCGACGCCATGGTCGGTACTGCGGCGACGACTGCACCCCCACTTGGTTGGTACGATACCACCGACGGCGAGATTGGGGACAAGTGCGCCTACAACTATGGCAACTTCGGTCCAGATGGCGCGAACATCACACTTCAAAACGGGGACCGCTACATCGTTCAGCAGGAGTACAGCAACTGGGCCAACGGATGCTCCTTGGGAGACACCCATGTGGCTGCCTCTCCGTTCGGAGGCGCGTCGGATGCTGTAACGATCAACCCGGGATGGAATCTCATCGGAGTGCCAAGCTCGGGAATAAGCACGGTATCCCAACTCGCCTCCGACATGCAGCGGAAAGGTCAGCTTCCATCCGGATCCGTACAAGCGGTTGTGACATTCCGGAATGGAGTCTGGACGGCGTCTGTTCCTGGCTACACGGCCGACCAATCTCTCTACAGGACCGACGGAATATTTCTTCTTTCGAATGTATCCAGCCCTGCCCTGTACACGCCGACCGGGAGTCCGTACAAGACGCCTGCACCGGTAAGCTTCACGTCAGGCTGGAACTTGAAAGCGCCAACATGGGCGAATCCGGGCTTAACAACGGATTCCATGTTCAACCAGATCGAGGCGGAAAACCATGCCTGCCAGGCCGATGCGTATACCAACGGCGCTTGCAATCCCACCGTTTCAGCGATTGATACGTATGGTCCCACTTTCGACAGCAGTGGCAAGTCGACTGGGCCTGGCTTCATAAACTGGAGCCCAGCAGCCCCCGATTCGGCGGGCAACGCCACCTGGCCGGAGAGTATGGGGAATCAGATTCCGTTCACCAACGGAATGTGGGTCAACAGTAGCCATCCACTTACCTGGACACCACAGGGAACCGAGTGTCAGCAAATCACCAACGGAATGTGTCAATGACTGCTCGAGTTCAAGGTTTCTTAGAGATGAAACAAGTGAGGAGCAATAAGATGAGCAAATTGAACGCTCGTGCGTGGCGGCCCATGTTGATCGGTTGCCTAATCCTGGCGGCAACTCTGTCGGCCGGAATTGGTTTCCACGACGCAACGGCTAGCGCCAACCCTACCAACAGCAATGTGCAGACCGTAAACCAGACCGGACAGTCGTTTGGAGTAGCTTGGTACACATCGACAGCAAGCACGGGAAGCAGCATCACCTACGGAACGTCGTGCGCCAGTGCCACCAAATCGGTGGCCGAGCTTCCGAGCAACGGCTACTCGCACCTGGTTAATGTTCAGGGCGGTCTAAATCCCAACACGACGTACTACTACAAGATCGTGACAAACGGGACAACCGACTCGAATGGGGGCAGCTGCTACACGGCGAATACTCTCGCCAGTCAGGCCGAACCTCCAACACCCGCCACGGTGTACGGCGTCTTCGAGACCAATAACTGTAGCTCTCCGGTTTCCCACGGGCTTGTCGAGGTCGTCATCGATCAGGGCTCATCAGGATCTTCCTCTGAGACTCTGGCCACGCTGACCAGCTCAAGGGGAACCTGGGCGATTCCATTCGGTGTCGCATCGATGTCAGATGGTACGTACGAGACGCCGGCTGCTGGGGATACGATCGACATTCAGGGCTTCGCACCCAGCAGCAAGGTTGGGGGAAAAGACCTCGCCTATAACGGCAAGGCGCAGATCTTCGGACCCAAGACGGTCTGCACTCAGACTTACAACTAAACAGGCGGTGGGCTGAGGAAGGGACGCCCCCACTCAGGGGTGCGTCCCTTCGTCTTTCTACGACTATTGCCCGTTTGGTCCGGCGCTAGCATCCGGCCCCTTAACGCCAAGCTTCCGCTTTAGAGAATAAAGCGGCTCACGTCATCAGAGATGTGGATGGTCTTCATGCGGCTTTGCACGTAGGCGCCATCAATGGTGACCGTTTCACCGGATCGTTGTGGCGCTTCGAAGCTGATATCTTCCAACACTTTTTCCATGACGCCGTAGAGCCGCCGTGCACCGAGGTTTTCGGTCTGCTCGTTTAGCCTGTAGGCCGCCTTGGCAATCTCTCGAATGGCATCATCCTGGAACTCGAGGGTCAGCCCTTCCGTTGCCATGAGAGCAGCATACTGCTTGATGAGCGCGTTCTCGGGCTCTGTCAGGATGCGTATGAAGTCATCCTCGGTGAGATTGTTGAACTCGACCCGCAGAGGGAAACGGCCCTGCAGCTCTGGGAGCAGATCGGCCGGCCGGCTACGGGTAAAGGCGCCTGCTCCCACGAAGAGGATGTGGTCGGTCTTGACCATACCGTAGCGGGTCGCTACAGACGCGCCTTCAACAACGGGAAGGAGATCTCGCTGAACACCCTCGCCCGACACGTCGGCTCCGTAATCCGACCCACGGGTAATCAGCTTGTCGATCTCGTCGATGAAGACGACACCAGACTCCTCAACGCGTGCAATGGCTTCATCAACCACCCGGTCGAAGTCGATGAGCTTGTTTGCCTCTTCCTGCGTGAGGATGCGCCGGGCTTCGCGAACGGAGACCTTCTTCACTTTCTGCCGGTTAGCGTTCAGAGTGCTCATGAACTCGTTGAACTGCTCGGTTACCTCATCGCTTCCCATACCCGAGACAAACTCGAGGAGGCTCGAGAACCCTTCTTCGTTCTCCACCTCGATTTCGACTACGTTTTCCTCCAATTCGTGATTTCGGAGGGCTCGGGCGACGCTGGTCCGTTTCCGGCGCAGCTTTGTCTTCTGCTGCACGGCTTTGATCTCAGTCCCCTCATCCGGCTGCGACTCGGGCGACTGTTTCAGGATGTAACCGACCAACCTTTCTGTAGCGGCGGCCGATGCCTCGTCCTGGACATCCGTCATCTTCTCCTGATGGACAAGATTCACGGAGTTATCGGCGAGGTCGCGAATGATGGACTCGACGTCGTGCCCTACATAGCCAACCTCAGTAAACTTGGTGGCTTCGACCTTGAGGAAGGGAGCGTCCACCAGCTTGGCCAGACGGCGGACGATCTCGGTCTTTCCTACGCCAGTCGGCCCAATGAGGAGAATGTTCTTTGGGCCGATCTCGCCCCGCATAGGTTCTTTGAGCTTCCGTCTTCGCTCTCTCTCCCTGAGAGCCAGCGCAAGCGCTCGCTTGGCGTCACTCTGTCCGACGATATAGCGATCAAGCTCCTGAACCGTTTGTTTTGGTGTCGTATCGGACATGTCATTGCCTATCTAGCTTCAAAGTTTCGATCGAATCGCGACGCAGAACCTGTGCCGCCCAACTGTACCGGCCCCTGTCATTGGCTCCTGGGTGTGACGCTCGCAGCTCTCCAGACACGACACCGACAGAGTGCGGTTCACGCTGATGAAGCATCTGATTCGTCCTTCTCCGGTCTCGGACCAGTGGATTCCAACGAGATTTCGTGATTAGTATAGATGCACAGAGTTGCCGCAATGTCCATCGCTTTTCGTGCGATCTCGGATGCATCCATCTTCGTATGTCTTAGAAGGGCTGTCGCGGCGGAAAGCGCATACGGCCCACCTGACCCAATTGCGGCGACATCCTCGTCTGGGTCGATGACCTCACCTTCCCCCGTAATGATCAGGACGGTTTCGACATCTGCCACCAAGAGCTGAGCGTCCAGCCTTCTTAGAAACCGATCGGTTCGCCAATCCTTCGCGAGCTCGATGGCTGCTCTTTGAACGCGGCCCCCGTGGCGCTCGAGCTGCGTCTCGAATCGATCCAAGCAGCGCCAGCCCGTCGGCCGCCGTGCCTGCGAACCCTGTCAAGACAAGACCACCATAGACGGGCCGCAGCTTGCGCGCGTGATGTTTCATCACCACGTCGCCCATCGTCACCTGGCCGTCGGCGGCCATCGCCACCTTACCGTCGCGGCGGACTGCAAGCACCGTTGTGGCACGGATGACAGGTGCCGACGTCTCTTGCCTGGCAGGTCTAGGCGACTTGGCGCTTTGACCCGCCCTCTCCGACGGGGAGGTTGATTCAAATCCTTGAAGGCTCATGCGCCGGGATGCGCCTTTGAATAAGTGTCTCTAAGGTGGCCGTCCGATACGTGGGTGTAAATCTGAGTCGTTTGCAGACTTGCATGACCAAGCAGCTCTTGAACGACCCGAAGGTCCGCCCCGCCTTCCAGCAGGTGACTGGCGAACGTGTGTCGCAGTGTGTGCGGCGTAACCCGCTTTTCAAGGCCCGCCGACTTGAGATAGCAATTCAGGGCCACGTGAAACATTCGCACGCTGAGACGTCTGCCAAGCCGGCTAAGGAAAAGATAGTCGGACGCCTGGCCATTCATGAGTTGAGGACGCGCCTTGTGGATATAGGCTTCGAGCGTTATCATCGCCTGCTCGCCCAACAAAACAAGGCGTTCGTTTCCTCCCTTTCCCCGTACGCGAACCGTCCTATCACCCCAGTCGACGTCGTCAAGCCGCACGTTGAGCAGCTCGTTCACACGAAGCCCACTCGCATACAGCATTTCCAGGGCTGCCAGATCTCGAATGCCTGTCGGCGTTTCGCGATCCGGCTGGGAGAGGAGCCGCTCTACCTCCTCGACTGTTAACACCGTTGGGAGGTAGCTTGCCTTCTTCGGTGGCTTGATCAGAAAAAATGGGTTTTGCTCGATCTTGCTCTCGAGCTCAAGGTACCGATAGAACGCCCGGACCGCTGCCAGCTTCCGCGCAATACTGCTCGAAGCATAACCCTCTCGCTGCATTGTCGCCAGCCATGAACGGATCTGGGTGCGATTCAGCTCTTGCCACGAGTTGACACCGACAGATTCACACCAAGAGGCGAAGTCCGCTAGATCGAGCCGATAGGCGAGACGAGTATTCTCGGCCGCCCGACGCCTCACGCGGAGGTACTCCAGGAAATCGTCGATGGAAGGCGCCAAAGGTTTGCCTCTCTTACTGAACGGCGAGTGCAGGCGCCAGATCCGGCTCAATCGCAGCGGTATCGACTGGCGCGGCATCGAGAGGCCGTTCGTCTCCGCACTTCGTACAGCGAAGAAGGTTCCGGTTGCCACGGCTCGGTCGTACGACCAGGCCACCGCAGACCGGGCAGGGCTCCGGCACCGGCTCGTCCCATGACGCCCAATGGCACTTTGGGAAGTTGCTACATCCATAGAAGATTCGGCCCCGACGGCTTCGTCGCTCGATGATGTCACCGCCGTCCTCAGGGCATGGGATCCCGAGACTCTTCTGCAATGGACGAGCGTAGCTGCACTGAGGATAGTTGGAACAAGAGATAAACTCTCCGAACCGACCATGCTTGATGACTAACTGACTCCCACAGTCAGGGCATTGTTCGTCGAGAGGCTGAACCGGCCACTCGACTGCTTGCATATCCTTCTCCGCCTTGGCGAGAGTTTCTTTGAAGGGGTCGTAGAACTCCTTGATGACGCTGGTCCACTCTTCACCACCCTCCTCGACTCGGTCCAGCTCGGACTCTACCTGAGCCGTGAACCCAATGTCGACGATTCTGGGGAAGTGATTCTTCATAACCTCGTTGACCTTCTCGCCCAGCGTCAAGGCGTGGAAGCGTCGCTCCTTCACCGTCACGTACTTCCGATCGACGATCGTGCTGATGATTGGAACATAGGTACTTGGCCTTCCGATGCCTCTCTCCTCTAGTTCCTTGATCAGACTCGCCTCGGTGTATCGCGGTGGCGGCTCGGTGAAGTGCTGCTCCGGCACCAGCTTGTGAAGGTCCAGGCGCTCACCTGACTCAAGGTCCGGCAGCGTCGTGTCTTTTTCCTCCCGGGGCCAGACAGCGTAATAACCAGGGAATGAAAGCGAAGAGCCATTGGCTGCGAAGACGTAGTCGCCGGCATTGATCAACGCCCGTGTTGAATCAAAGACGGCAGGCGCCATGAAGCTGGCAACGAAGCGTCGCCAGACGAGGTTGTACAGCCGAAATTCGTCATTCGAGAGGAATTCTTTGACCCGATCCGGAGTCCGCGAGACATCAGTCGGGCGGATGGCTTCGTGGGCGCCCTGAACATTTGCCTTCTGTTTTCCTTTCGGGCCGGGACCAATGAACTGCTTGCCGTGTTTCGACTCAATGAACGATCTAACAGCGACCTTAGCTTCCTCGGAAACACGAGTGGAATCGGTTCTCATGTATGTAATCAGGCCGGTTCGGCCCTCAGCGCCAAGGTCAACGCCCTCGTATAGGCTCTGGGCCACGCGCATCGTCTTCTTTGGAGCAAAGCGCACCCGAGTCGAGGCGTCCTGCTGCATAGAGCTCGTTGTGTACGGCAGTGGTGGCTGGCTTCGAGTCTTCTTTGTTTCGACCGAAGCGACCTCCCACTCAACGCTGCCCACGTTATCCAGGACCTTCTGGGTATCTTCCTTTGATTTGAGGGCAATCTTGTCGCGGGAGCCCTGCTCCTTATGGCGCAATAGCGACGCCTCGAAGGTTTTCGGCTTTTTCAGCTTCGAGAGTACGGCATCGAGAGACCAATACTCTTCCGGCACGAAGCTCTGGATCTGCTCTTCTCTGTCGCAAATTAGACGCAAGGCAACAGACTGAACACGGCCGGCACTCGTCCCCTTGAGCACCTTCCTCCAGAGGAGCGGGCTGATCTTATAGCCAACGAGGCGATCGAGAACTCTTCGCGCCTGCTGAGCGTTGACAAGCCGTTCGTCAATCTCACGAGGATTCTCGATGCCCTGAGTGACGCCCGACTTCGTGATCTCATTGAACACGGCACGCAGTGGGTGGGTCAGCTCGAGCGCATTGGCCAAGTGCCAGCTGATAGCCTCGCCTTCCCGATCAGGGTCAGCGGCTAGGTAGACCTGGTCGGCCGACCGGCTTGCTTTGCGGAGCTGGATAAGGACTTTCTCTTTTCCTGGAACGATCACGTACTTCGGATTGAAGTTTTTGCGCGTGTCAACGCCCAAACCCTTCTTCGGTAGATCGACAACGTGGCCGACTGAGGCCAGCACCTCAAAATCAGGGCCGAGAAATTTCTTAATGGTTGTCGCTTTGGACGGCGACTCTACGATAACGAGATTACGAGCCACTAGGCCTCCTACGGGCAGGTGAACCAACTGAGTGATCCCACCCAGCGGTAATCAATTTTACCAGTTACAATGTGTATTTTCATACTATCACCACTATATCTTGTGGTGGCAAGTCGTCCCATCCTCTCTATCTTGTGTTTGAAGCTCGAGCTCTGGTCTTGGTTTGCGGCCCGGTCTCGGCTTAAGGCAGAACTGGAAGCAGGGCAAGACCCAAGCGGCTGTCTTTTGCCTCTCCCTTCAGACTAGACTGATACTCATTTGGATCTGATTGGATGACGGATCCAACGGTACTGTCGTTTGCTTTTAAGGACAACGTGCATCGGGAGTTCACGCCGGACACCGGAGTGAGGGTGTCTGCCGCTCTCCCTAGTCGACGGCAGCAAATTGTCCGATCAGAAGGGAATCTTCTGCAAATCTGGCTCGAGCCAATTTCGTCTTGCCGGGTCGCTGAAGAGCGCATCCTTGCTCCAGTGTCGGAGCGGAAGCGCCTTGTCGAGCACTTGAGGGAAGGCGCTGAGGAAGTGGTCAAACGAGACGATCTCCGGCCTGACCTGCATGAAGTGATGCACAAGCTTCACCCAAAATTCCGTCACTGTCTCGTGATACTTGTCTCGCTGACCGTGTGCTTCAGTCAGCTGTTTGAGCCAATCAGCAATCGCGACCAAAGCCGCCCGTAGAGTGCTCACGGGTGGCCGCCGCATTCAAGCCGGGCCACGAGGCGGGTTGAAAGTCCGATCGATGCCAGACCGCCCAGCAGCTCGGTGTCGAGATCGATGGCCACTCCGGCCAGAACCTCGCTTCCGACGAAAGCCAAGAGGTGCGCCGAGACGTCTCGATTGCGGAGGAATGCCTGCAGCGCGCCGGCATGAGGCCGTACCGCCTCCACCAGCCACCACATCTGTCTCTCGGCCACTCGTGCGCCCTCATGGTCCTCAGAGTCCAATGTGAACTTGCCGACGTTCTCGAGAGCCAGCGGGTCCCCCTCAGCTCTCGGTTCTGATGTGCGAGACCGCGACGCCGCGATTCCGAGGATCCGCGAGACGTCAGCGGGGTCGAGGATTCCCTCGCCTTTCCGACTGGCAATACCCGGGTCGTCGGTGCGCCGGAACAGATGGGACCTGTCCGGGCCATGGACTCCGAGGATGGTCGAGACGACCCCGTTCTCCCCGACGTTACGGTGGCCGGGCGTGAGAAGAATCCTGACCGGGCTCTCCGGCAGGGGCTCGTCCGAGCGGGGCAGCGACCGCAACACCACCTTGAGCGGCAGGCCGGAACCGGCAAGAACCCGCATCTCGTCCGGCTCGATGTCTAACCCCAGCGACGGGGCCTCCGGCTCTCGCATATAGACGAATAGCTGCGCCACAGCGCCCCTTGCGGCTGCCCATCGCGCCAGGCCAGCGGAGTTTGCCGCCCTTTCGGTGAGCCAGCGAACGGCGGCGCGCCCCGAATCCGCGCGAGAGTTGTAGTCGAATCCCAGGCAGTATAAGCGGTCGGCCCTCCTCCCAGGGTCCGCGGTCTGCCACGTCCACTCCTCCAGCTTGGCGGCCGGGATCCCGGCCGCCCTCGCCAGCGCCAGCCGGGAGACCGGGATCCGACCGCGCCCAGTCGCCGTGCCGGGGAGGACGACGGCGAGTCCTACCTGGACGTGGCCAGCTCCCTTAGCTTCGGCCATGTCGACACTGTCCGGGCTCGTTGATCCTTCGGCGCGCCAGGCTCCCCTGACCTACTGGTAACATCCGGCGCCCCGTCCGCATCCGAGCGAGCCCCCGAACATGGCAGCGTAGAGGATGCCGCCGAAACATGCCAGGATGACTGCAGCTCCGACGTCGTCCCTCAGCAGCTTCTCGAAGTCCCCGATGATCTCGTCCGGCTTGGGCGGCCTGTGCCACCGTCCCTAGTTACGGTGCCGTCAGGCCAGATTAGTTGGCTGTGGTCATCGTTTGGTATGCCGCGGTCTCTCTTCATATCCTATGTTCCTTCGGGTAGGGACGTGCCGGAGGTTAGACGTGTTCTGCTACAGCCGCCTGTTGACGCGACCTGAGGGCAACCGTGTCTTCAAGGATTCCATACAAATCCGCTAACCAGTCGTCAGACAGTGCGCTTCGTTGCACTCGCAGCGTATTGTCGTCGATGCGAGCACTCATACCGAATCTTCTATAAAGACCTACCCTGTCGAACAGGATCCGACGCTCACCCTTGATGACCAGCATCTCGCCGCGGAGAACGATCGAAAGAAATTGCGCCGATTCGGCAAGCAGCTTCAGCTCGACCTGTTTGAGGAGATTGTCGAGTGAGAGTGGCAAGGGACCAAATCGGTCCCGCAGCTCCTCCTCAAAACGTTTGATCTCATCCTTCGTTTCAATGGTGGCTACGCGGCGGTATAGGGCCAGACGTTCTCTTTGATCCTTCACATAGGATTCCGGAATCAACACATCGAAGGGAAGGTCGATTGTCACCGGAATCTTCTCCTCCCGTGGCTGACCACGCATCCGTTCAATGGCGTCCCGCAGAAGGTTCGTGTAGAGATCAAAGCCAACTGCCGCAACATTGCCACTCTGTTCCGCTCCGAGCAGATTACCCGCACCCCGGATCTCCAGATCGGTCATCGCGATGTTGAACCCTGCTCCTAATTCCGTGGCCTCAAAAACGGCCTCCATCCTCTTCATCGACTCCCGGCTAAGTCGGGCGTCGAGTGGGTAGAGGAGATAAGCATACGCCTGATTGACGCCTCGTCCAACACGACCGCGAAGCTGGTAAAGCTGTGCTAGGCCCAAGGCTTCCGCGTGGTCGATGACGATGGTGTTTACGTTCGGGATGTCGAGACCGCTTTCGATAATCGTGCTGCAGAGCAGCACATCGGCACGATGATGGGAGAAATCAAGCATGACTTTCTCTAGCTCGTCTTCCGGCATCTGCCCGTGTCCGACGAGTAGACGTGCCTCTGGAACCAGCCTTCTGAGCTTCTGGGCCAGAGCCTCGATCCCTGCTACTCGGTTATGAACGATATAGACTTGTCCTTCCCGTTCCAGCTCCCGAATGACCGCCTCTCGAACCAGCCGGTCCTCGTAAGGCTGGAGGTAGGTCTTGATGGGCAAGCGTCCTTCCGGTGGAGTTTGGATGATGCTCACATCGCGAATTCCAGCAAGCGACATGTGAAGGGTCCGAGGTATTGGCGTAGCAGTCAGCGTCAACACATCTACCGACGCACGAAGCTGCTTCAAGCGCTCCTTGTGCCGGACGCCGAAACGTTGCTCCTCGTCGACCACGAGTAATCCGAGATTCCGAAAAGCTACGTCTTTGCTCAAGAGTCTGTGGGTTCCGATTACGATGTCGACTGATCCCTCTCGAAGCCGCTCCAGAGTCTCCTTCTGTTCCTTCGGTGAACGGAACCGGCTTAGTAAATCAACACGAACCGGAAAGGCGTCGAGACGTTCTCTAAACGTCTCGAAATGTTGCATGGCTAGGACGGTGGTTGGAACGAGCACTGCTGCCTGCATTCCTTCGATGACGGCCTTGAATGCCGCTCGTATGGCCACTTCTGTCTTCCCGTAGCCGACGTCTGCCACGACGAGGCGGTCCATCACCTTGCCATCCTCCATGTCACCTTTCACATCTGTGATGGCTTGCAGCTGGTCGGCTGTTTCTTCAAACGGAAAGGATGCTTCGAGCTCTTGCTGCCACAGAGAGTCGGAGCTAAAGGCATGTCCACCGCTCGCCTGGCGTTGAGCGTAGAGCGCGATTAGCTCCTCCGCCATATCCTCGGCCGCCTTCTTGGCTCGAGACTTGGCTCTGGCCCACTCTCCGCCGCCCAGCTTGTTGAGCTTTGGCTTCAAGTCTCCCATGCCTACGTAGCGGGTCACACGGTCGAGCTGGTCGGTTGGAACGTAGAGCCGGTCGGAACCGGCGTACTCCATGACGAGATATTCGCGCTCCATACCGTCGTCAACCATGCTGGATGTTCCAACCAACCGGCCGATGCCGTGCTCCACATGAACGACGTAGTCGCCTGGCTTGAAATCCGAAAAGAACGTTCCGCTTGGCGCCCGCTTTCGCCGGGGAACTGTTCGTGGTCGGGACCAGCCGAAGAGCTCGTGATCGCTGTAGAGCTCGATTCCCAGGGAAGCAGCGACCCAGCCCTCCCCAAGCGAGCCTTTGACTATGGTGATCTGACCGGCCCTCGGCACATGTTCGATATCCTCAACCACGGTCACGGGTAGGCCTTCCGCGCCCAGCAGCTCGGCGACTCTGGCGTGCTGAAAGGTGGTGATGATAAGCTCTGTACCTTTGGCGACCCCTGGCGACCTAGGTATCGCCTCTGTCGCATCTTCACTGAAGCTAGCTCCAACGGATGACCCGGACTCTCCTTGAAGGAAGTGTAGAAAGTCTCGCACGCGTCCGCCGAACTGGGGTGGACGCGTAAAGACGCGATTCTCCACGGCTTCCGCTGAGCCACCGCGACGGAACTCCACGAATCTGAAGGGAGCTGGGGCAACCGTTAGATCGGGAAGCGGTATCAGAGCCGGTCGCATGCCCTTGGGTAGCTCACCGGATTCCTCTAGCTGGCGACGGAACTCGTTAGCCTGTTCAATCAGGTCGGTGGCAGTCCGGCGTACCTCCTCGCCATCGTCAAAGGCAACCAGCGCTGGAGGCCTGCTCAATCCTCGAATAACATCAAACAAGGTACCGCCTGCGTTGAAGTACGGAGCGAAGAACTCCAGGTGCTCGGGTGTTCCCGATTCGAGCGACCCCATGTCCATAAGCCATCGCTCCTGACCATCAGGGGTAAGGTGCGACGTGTCGAGTGAATCCAGCTCTCGGCGAACCCGCGCAAGCGTGTCCGTGTCGAGGAGGGTGATCTGCGGTATCTCAGCACTCGCGATGGAGCCCAGCGATCGCTGGGTGACCGGATCGAAAATACGAATGGAATCGATTTCCGATCCGAGCAATTCAATCCGAATCGGATGCGAAGAGCCCGCCGGAAAGATGTCGATAATCCCACCACGTCGGGTGAAGGCTCCCACTTCCTCGACGAGAGGGACAGCCTCATATCCCGCCTTTAACCACTGGGAAAGCGTATCCTCGACGTTAAAGTGATCACCGGACCGCAGAGTCGTATCAGACGACTTTTGTGCCGGAAGACTTACCGTCTGAAGAAGAGCGCGCGCAGAAGCTACCACCGCGATCGGCTCATTTGCCAGCCGGTTGACCACGGTTTGTCGCCGTGCCAAGGTCTCCTTGTTCGTCGCAAGGCGCTCATAGGGAAGTGATTCGAATGATGGGAATAGCTCGACGGGAATATCCAACCAGGGTGCCAAATCCGCCGCCAAGTGTTCTGCCCTGTGCGGCTGTCCGGTCACGAGGAGAAGAGAACAACCAAGGCGCGAAGCGAGAAACGCACTGACCGTCGGCCTGGCCGACTCGAGAATCGCTTCAGCTACCACCGGACCGCTCTTCACTCGGTCCAAAAGACCTAGAAGTGGTGGTGATTGATCAAACCGGTCGAGTATGGGAACCAGCTTCATGGGGTGGCCGTCGTGGTTCGGGAACCATTGAAGTGATTCATGGCCGCTTCAACCCCCCGATCCAGAATGAACTCTACAATGTCAGACACAGCTTCGCATATCTCCGGGAGCTTCGCCTGCTCTTCCGGGGCAAAGTTATGGAGCACATAGTCCACAGGATTCCCCGAGCCTCTGCCGATACCGACCCTTATTCTCGGAATGGCATTTGTGCCCAGATGGTCAATGATGGACTGCACCCCACGATGTCCTCCGGCTCCTCCCGCTGACCGAATCCTCAGCGTTCCAAAGGGTAGATCGAGATCATCATAAATCAGGATTAGCTGGCTCGCCTCGAGCCCATGGTGGCGGCAGAGCAAAGACACGGATTGACCTGATTCGTTCATGAAGGTCTGAGGTTGCGCAAGAATAACCTCCGCTCCGTCAACTGCACCTCTGGCTACATCCGACCGGTCACGCGACGAGGAGCGGAAACCGAGATCCCAGCGACGAGCCAACCGATTTACGCACATGAAGCCGACGTTGTGACGCGTCTTTGCGTACCGACTGCCCGGGTTCCCCAATCCGACAATCAGATTGGACGGCCTGTGGTCGCCGGAGCGACGAAGCGGCTTTGAGATCATGTCAAAAAGCGGAGTCAAGCCTTCCCCTTGTTAGCTGCTTCGGCCGTCAAGAATTCGCGCCAGACGTGCCCAAGACTGCAGATCGATTTCCTGAGGTCTTTGACTCGGCTGGAGTCCTGCTCTCTCGAGCACTGTAGCAACTTCCGGCTTCGGAAGCTCGAGGCCCGCGGTCAGTGAGTTCACGAGCTGCTTGCGGCGTCCGGAGAAACCTGCCCGAACGACCCGAAAGAAGCTTTCAATGCTTGGTACCTCGTATCTAGGGGATTCGTGTGGAACCAGCTTCACGATAGCGGAATCAACCTCAGGCCGGGGGCGGAACGCGCCGGGTGGAACCCTTCTTACGATCGAAAGGTCGGCATAAAACTGACAGGAAACCGCCAGCAGGCTCATCTGTCCTGGCATCGCTGTCATGCGCTTAGCGACCTCGAGCTGGACCATGAGCACTGCGATCGCTGCGCGGCAGGTTGTCTCGAGATAGTGCCGAAGAAGAAGCCCCGTGATGTAGTAGGGAAGGTTACCCGCCAACTTATACCGGGTATATTTCTCCTCCTTCCCGTGTGGAGTCGGGATCTCAAAGATCGTACAGGGGTTGATGTCTAGCGCATTGGTGTTCAGGATTTCGACTGATGGTTGCGAGGCTAGCTCTTGCTGCAAGCGGAGCGCCAAGACGCTGTCCAGCTCAACAGCCACCAGCCGCCGAACGAGAGGTGCGAGCTCCTTGGTCAAGGCGCCCGCGCCGGCTCCTATTTCGAGAACCTGATCGTTCGGGTCAAGGTCTAAGGCGGAGGCAATTGCGTGGAGGGCACTTTTGTCTTGAAGGAAGTGCTGGCCCAAGCGTTTGCGCGGGCGCACCCGAGGCAGAGTCAGCTGGAACGAGCTTGCTGCAGGTAGGTCAGGCCTTTGAGTGGGCAGCCGCGAGCTTTGCCGTAACCACCAGCCGGCTGCTGTCAACCCAATAGGGAGTGCAGGTAATCATCGTCAGCTCTTTCGAGGTTGTTGGCTGGAGTACCGAGTTGTCGGTTGGGCTGACCGTCTGCTGGCCGTCGACGACATAGGTAAAGACCATCTTTTGCGTAGACACGTAAATCTTGTCGCCAGGACTTAGCTCATTGATTCGTTTGAAGATCTCGCCCTTGATGTCATCGTGAGCAGCTAGGGCCATATTCCCAACCTGCCCAGGCGTCGCAGTTCCTTCAAGCCAGCCAACGGCCCAATCTGCTACTTGCCATACACCGTTGACGACAGTGGTTCCCACCACAGGGGAATCCAACCCTATTTTCGGAATCCGCATTCGAAGCGGAGCCTCACCGATTGCCGGTACATTCTTTCCCGTGTGGACGTGAATTCGATTATTGAGGTTCGTGCCCGGAGTCTTAGTCTGCGCTGCGATGGCTTGGGCCTGACGAAGCTGCTTAGCGCTCCATGGCTTGGTCGGCGGTTGAGAAGCAGGCTTGTTGCTCGACTGGGCGTATGAGATGCCGGCTCCGACGAGAACGACAACACCGAATAGTACGAGTAGCGTCCCGCCCCAAGTTAATAGTCGAGTTCGCACGTCTTTGATCTCCTGAGAATCGCTGTAAAGTAGTTTCGGTCTGTGAAATCATTGTAGCAAGGTTGACCATTTTTCTATAGCCGGAAGGGCGAGACGCAACGCTACGCCTCGATGGCTGCACCGGTCCTTTTCGTCGGGATGCATCTCCCCGAACGTCTTGCCCCTGGAGCCCGGCAGGAAGACGGGGTCATACCCGAATCCCGCGTTCGTCTGAATAGATTCGGACACGAACCCGTCGACTCTTCCCTCCACCGTCCACTCTTCGGCATTGCAGTCCCGAAAAGCGATGCAACAAACAAAACTTGCGGTTCGAGCTATTGCCGGAATGCCCTGGAGCTTGTGCAGGAGGAGCTGATTTCTCTCGAAGTCGGTCGCCAACCCTCCAAAACGTGCCGAGAAGATACCGGGTGCGCCCTGCAACGCGTCGACTTCGAGACCTGAGTCGTCTGCCAACGCCGCCAGCCCCGAAGTAGCGGAGAAACATCTGGCTTTTATCAGAGCGTTTTCTTGGTAACTGTCGCCCGTCTCCTCGACTCTAAGCTCCAACCCTAGATCTTGTGGGCTCACGAGGTCAATGGGCAAATCGCTGAGTATTCGGCGAATCTCCTGCTGCTTCCCCTGATTTGTGGTCGCCATGAGAAGACTCTTCCGCCTCACACCCACTTCGCCCGCCACATCTTTCTCCTCTTTACATAACCCAATCTATACTGGGTTAATGTCCATTTCGTCCGGCTGGGCTGCCCCCGGAAGCCTGTATCTGCACGTTCCCTTCTGCCCGTACAAGTGCGCCTACTGTGATTTTGTGACGCATGTGGGAAGCAGCGGGTTGATCGAGCCGTATGTCAGCGCCCTCCGTCTGGAAATCGAGCATATTGCGCCGGCTAATCCTGCGCCTCTCGATACCATCTATTTCGGCGGTGGGACGCCCAGCATGCTCTTGCCGGAGCAAGTCGAGGACATCTTGAGAACGGTCGAGCAAAGTTTCGGAATTGCATCGGGTGCGGAGATCTCGATCGAAGCGAATCCTGGAACAATCGACGAGGCCAAGCTGGTCGGCTTCCTTGAGGCCGGAATCAACCGGATCAGCATCGGGGTTCAGTCCATGCGGGCTCAGGAGCTGGAGGCGTTGGGACGTGGCCACTCGACCACACAGTCAATTGAGGCAGTCGAAGATGCTCGGGCTGCCGGCTTCACGAACCTTAATCTTGACCTCATCTATGGCTCGACTGGGCAGACCCTCGAGTCGTGGCAGAGCACCATCGAGACAGTCCTCGATCTCAAGCCCGACCATCTTTCTCTCTATTCGCTTATCGTCGAACCCAAGACACGATTTTGGCGGGCGGAGCAAGCGGGCGAGCTTTCACTCCCGGCAGACGACGATGTGGTCGACATGTATCACCTGGCGTGTCGCTCCCTGTCCGCTGCCGGATTCGAGCACTATGAGGTGGCGAACTGGGCAATGCCCGGACTCCAAGCCCGCCATAACAGGGCTTACTGGCTAGACGAAGAATTCTACGCGGCTGGCGTGGGCGCCTATGACTACCTCCGCCCCTACCGCTCCTTTCATGTTCGCAGCACCAAGCGATACATCGATCACATCAATCGAGGGCTCAGCGCCATTGCTGGACGCGACAAGGTTGGGGAGGAGGACGAACAGTTCGAGACGGCGGTCATGAGGCTTCGTCTACTCCACGAGGGGCTCGACGCTCAGATTTTCGAGAGTCGCTTCGGACGGAGTATTGATGAGATCTACGGTCCTGTCATTGAGGAAATCGAAAGCTTGGGATTTGTTGAGAGGCGAGATGGTGTGATCCGGCTGCGGGAGGAGATGGTACCCCTTGCGAACGAAGCCTGGAGACGTTTCCTACCCGATTCTGCCGCCGCCTAGCCTTTGTCGGGGTTGGCTGGCTCGTCTCCAGTCGAGATGTTGGAATCTCTCGAGCCTTTTGGAAGAAGGAAGAAGACGCCGAGTAGGACAAAGGCCAAAGCGATAAGGCCAATGCCCAGAACCGTAATCCAGGCTGGACGTCCCGAGCCACTCGAGGGGTGTGACCCTGTGCCGGTGGAACCAGGTTTGCTGCCCTTCCCGGTACCCTGGTTGGTGCAGTGCCCTTGGAAGCAGTATCCCTTGGTCCGGGTGCCAGTGCCGGAGGTGCCTCGCTGGGCCGGCTTCTGCACCTGAAAATCCTTTAGGACCTGTTTTGCTGTAAGCCTGCTACTGCCGTGACGGAGCGCAACCACCGCAGCCTGTGGCATTTTCAAGGTGCCGTACAGCGATCCGCTGATGTGGAACTTCTTACTCGCTGTGAAAACGCTGTTCAGCTGGGCCTTACCGCCCGTGGCCGATCCGTGTCCCAGCATTTGAACCAAGATCATGTGCTGGACGCCACGAGGCTGGATGAAGGCCTCTGCCAGCATTGCCCCGACGAACAACGGCTTGTTACCCGCCCCGACGATGATGGCCTTGCCGGAAAAGAAGCCACCGAGGCTGCTGCTCAGGAGGGTCTTCGGATGAATCAGGTCGGGCAGAACGGGTGTTGTGTCAACTTGGAAGTTCTCCAAATATGCGTCGAGGATTAGAGTCATTGGAGGCAGCGATTTAGACGTCACGCGTGTTTCGAAGATGACACGATCGATGAGATCAAAGTCCGGCTCAAACCCCGCCGGGCTGTAGTAGATAACGCTTCCGGTAAAACGTCCGGAGAACGACCCAGCAGCCGGGGTCAAGTGTTTTTGAGAAGAGGCGGTTTGACCGGGCGGTCCTGCTGCAGCGGAAGGGTCGGCTCCGAGAGGAGAAGCCATCAGAAAGAGACCGGCCCAGAAGGATGCCACAACCAAGAGCAGGAGACGGTTCATAGCGACAGTGCTTTTCCGGCCGCACGGAGCCCCCGGGCTGCCGGGCCGTACGCCAGGATCAGGGCGACGAGGACAGGCAGAACCAGAAGCAAGGTTCCTGAAGCAAGCAGATTGAACTCCGTATCGTGAGTCCCAATGAAAGCAGTGAGAGCCATAGGTGCGGTCTCGATTGAGGAGTTGGAGAGCAGCAAAGTCGGCAAGGAGTACTGACTCCAGCTAGAGACGAAAACCCATAGCCCCACCGCAACAGCTGCAGGGGCCATCAGTGGCGCCATTACCCGAATCAATAGCTGGCGACCGCGTCCGGCATCAATCTCTCCTGCCCCCAGTATGTCGCTTGGTAGCGCTAGAGCCGCAAGCCACAGAAGAAGGATCGCGAAGGGAAGGGCGAGGGTTACTTCCACCAGAACGAGACCGAGCCCCGTGTCGAGGAGGTTGATCTGTAGCAACAGATAGAAGAGAGGAATGATATAGGTCTGTCCGGGCTGCAGCAGAGTGATCAACAGCATGGCAAGAATCGCTGCCCTGATGAGTGGTCGATGCCTGAGCATGAACAAACCGAAAGCGGCGGCGAAGGCCAGCCCCAAAGTACAGGCCACCACGATGAGTGCCAAGACCAGGCTCTCCCATAAACCAACTCCGATCCCTGAGCTCCAGGCAACGGCAAATGGTGAGAGGGTCGGATGCTTTAGGGCAATGCTCAATGGTTCCAGTGCTACTGTACGGCCCCTGGTAAGCGCTGCCATCAAATCCCACAGAAGTGGAAGAACCATCATGAAGCCAGTAATGGCGGCCAAGAAGGACAGTCCGGCAAGCGGGCGGCTGCCACCGTACTGAGCCTCTCCGGTGAGTCCTACATGGCGACGCATCAGGACAAGAACAGCCAGAGCGAGCAGCAGGCCGATAGCCACCTGGACACAGGCATCAGCCGCCCCCTGACCGACGTTGCCTCCGCTGAATGAACGGTTGTACATATCGAGGGGGAGCATCAGGGTGGCGTTGGCTGGCCCCCCGTTCGTGAGGACGCGCAATAGATCGAGCACCTGTGAGCACAGGACCACGGTAATCACTAACGAGAGGGCGGCAGCCCATCGACACGCTGGTATCACGACGGCTCGCAGCTCTCCCCAGAAGCCTGCGCCTTCAACTCTCGCCAGGTCGAAGTAGCTCTGGTCAATGCTCCGAATCGCAGCCGTAAAGATCAAGATACTGAGGCCTACCGAGCTCCAAAGAGCGATGACGAAAAGCGACCAAAAGGAAAGGTTGAAGCCACCGATCCATCCGACGGCGAATCGCCCTAGGCCCACCGCGCGAAGCGTACCGTCAAGAGGCCCATAGAGCGGGTTGTAGACAATCTGCCATGTAGCTGCTGCCACGGTCTGGGGTAGCAGCAGTGGGACCACGGCAAGTGCACGGCTGGCCGCTGATATCGGTCGAGCCGCACGGCTGAAAATCACAGCCAGCGTGAAGCCGAGAATGACCGGCACCGTGGCCGACAGAGCGGTCCAGAGCAGTGTGTGCTCAAGACCGACCTGGAAGTTGGGATCGCTTAGAAGCGACGTCCAGGTCCTTAGCCCGTCAAAGCTGATGGGTCCGTATCCGTCCCAGGAGGCAAAGGACAGGCCAACCAGCTCGATGAGTGGCCACAGGAGGAACACCGCGATGAGAATGAGTGCTGGAAGAATCCACAGAAGCGGTTGGAGAGTGATCGCGCGCTTCGATTCGCGAGCCGCCGAAACGGCGGGAGTCGTGATGAAAGCGCCCTCACCTTGTGCTTCGATTGCTCAAGCCTTTTGCGGCTCTTTAGAACTCGCCGTCGATGTCCATCACTCGATTGTGACTGGTTCCGTGGGAGGTATAGACCTTCTCCATCGCCCTGGGCAGAACCGACGGAGGATCGGCCTTCGGGTACGCGAGCATGATGGAGATGTTGGCTTCCATGGTGGCATTGAGGTTGGGGACGGGCGCGGCGTCCACGTAGACGCCGGGCCGGGAACGCTTCAGCGCGACAAGGTACTCGCGCTGAAACGAGCTGCTGGCATCGTTGGGAGAGACACGAGTCGCCGGCAAGACACCGTGCTGGAGGAGGTAGTGTCGGGCAACGGAGCCAAGCATGAAGCTGATCCACTGAATTGCCGCAGACCGGTTCTTAGTGGCCTTCGGAACCACCCATCCTTCATACCCGCTGTAAGGCATCACTCCGTGGTTACCGGAAGATAGGCCAGGGAACGCGGTTAACCCGATGGGCATATGCGTAACTCCCTGATCCTTGAGTACCTGTGCGTCTTCTGTACTCGACATCAGCTGAAAGAGGGTCTTCCCTTGAAAGAAGGCATCTATCCCACCCTGAGCATCGAGGCTTGCGAATTGTGGAGTGAAAAAGCCCGCGTTTTGCCACTTGTTGAGTGTCTCGGACGCTCGATAGAATCCCGGCAGCTTGAAGTCAAACTTCGGGCTCAGGCGTAATTCGGTATTTAGGTAGCTCGGTCCGTAGATCGAATTTACCAGCGTGAGGTACCAATCATCACCCAGCCAAGCGTCCTGATTGCCCAATCCGAATGGAATGTAGCCGTTGTGCTTGGCCAGTCGCGCGTCGGCAACGAGTTGTGTTTGCGTTTTTGGCAGGACTAATCCAAGCTTCCTCAGCAGGCGCTTGTTGTACAGTAACCCTACGGCAGCTACAGCGTCGGGCACCCCATAAATGGGTACCTTCGCAAGACTCGTTTGATGCTTTTGCGTCTTGTAGAGGGTGAAGGGAGCATTGTATTGAGTCAGCAGCCCGGGTCTGAGCGATTGCGACCACTTCAGGGTCTTCGCATCGGCGCTCAGATTGTCCAGCTCGCCAGCACCGACGTAGACGGGAATGCCCGGAGCGCGGGGAGTTCCGTATGCCACGTCAGGCGGCCGGTGAGCGGAGAGAGCGAGCTGCATTTTCGTGTTGAAGTCGTCGAGCCCGAAAACCCGCATTTGCACATTCACCTTGGGGTGCCGCAGCTCGAACAGCTTCACCAAGCCTTTCGACCACTGGCTCTCGACAGGGTCGTCCGTCGAGTACCAGACGGTGAGCGTGCTCCGGCCCGCAGACGAAGGAGATCCGCAGGCCGCCAGCCCGGTCATTAGCACTGGCAGGAGGGCAAGCCCAACCATTGCCCTACGAATACGGGTAGGCCGTGACTGCCGGCTCTCGGAACGCCGGCGGATTACTTTATTTACAGCGAAAGCCAACACCAACATTGCCTCGATCAAGGAGGTTCTCGATTCTTTACCGGCCCTCTTAGCCTCAGTCTATCGACTCAAAATGAGAGTTTCCTTTGCTTTCCTTGAGCCAGACCTGTTAGAGTACCGAGTATCCTGTGAGGGGAGGAAGCAGAACAGATCGAAGACGCCTACTAGGAACTTCAGCGCCAGGTCCGCTACGGCGGATGACGAGGTGGAGACCTATCGAAAGACTCGGCGGATGGTCTCCCGGCCCGACAGGTCGAAATGGATGGAGCAAACCAGGGCAGTAATGCACTGACAAAGGCCATTCAAGTGTCAGGAAGTTTGGTAACGCTTCCTCGGTTGTCTTGATCTCACTACTGCTCCCTTCATCTTGTCGGCGTCCACTTTTGGCGCTATCAGAGAAATGAGATCAAGAGGGAAGCATGTGCGGGATTTTCGGTTTCAGTGCTGCATCGAAGAAGCCAAGCTCGGTGGTTATCGAGGCTCTTAAGGAGCTCGAGTACCGAGGTTACGATTCCTGGGGCGTCGCCGTGGCCGGCACCCAAGGGATTCAAACTGAGAAGCAAATCGGTAAGATCGGCGAGGCAAAGTCCTCCTTGCCGGCCAGCACCGCAAGTCTAGGCCATACGCGGTGGGCTACCCACGGAGGAGTCACTCGAGCGAACGCTCACCCTCACAGCGATTGCGGCGGACGCCTCGCGGTCATCCACAACGGCATTATCGAGAATCATGCCGCGATTCGCCGCTCGCTGAACGCTGGTCATATGTTCCGCTCTGAGACCGACACGGAGGTTGTGGTTCACCTACTTGAGGAGGAACTTGCCAAGGGGAATGGCAGCGCCAATCCGACTGAGGCCTTGATGGAGTCGTTCCGAAAAATGGAGGGACTCAGCGCGATTGCCGTTCTCGATGCGAAGACTGGTGAGATCATGGCGGCAAAGAACGGTTCGCCTCTGGTGGTCGGATGTGACGACGATGGCTGCTATCTCTCTTCGGATCCCCTTGCTTTGCTTCAGCACACCCGGCGGCTAATCTTTGTGGAAGATGGCCAAGCCGTCCGCCTGAGCCCCACCGGACCGCGACTGTTCGACATCGAGACGGGTCGGGAGCTCGAGCCCGAAGTCAAAACCGTCGACTGGACCAATCACGGGAGCGAGCTTGGTTCGTTCACCCATTACATGGAAAAGGAGATCAACGAGCAGCCTTTCGTTCTCAGACACATTGCGGTCAACAAGCAGAACGAGATCGACCAGCTTGCGGCGATGATTCTTCGTGCACGCGAAGTGTTTTTTGTGGGCTGCGGGACGGCCAACAACGCGGGGCATCTGGCGGAATACCTCTTCTCGGACATTGCCGATCGCCGCGTTAGTAGCGTCATGGCCTCCGAGATGTCTCTTGTTGCACCAGCCCTTTCGTCTGATTCCCTCGTGATCGCCTTATCCCAGAGCGGGGAGACGGCGGATGTGCTTGACGCTGTTAGGCTGGCGAAACGGCGAGGCGCCGCCGTGGCTGCGCTTACCAACAGTGAAGGTTCTTCACTCTTCCGACAAGCCGACTTCACGGTTTTGCTTGACTGCGGTCCGGAACGATGCGTTCTGGCAACCAAGACCTATACCGCCAAGGTCGCCATCCTCCTCATGACCGCCTATACTCTTGCCGGCCGAACGGACGAGGGAAGGAGAGTCGTGGCTCAGGCAGCCATGCTTATCGAAAGCCTGCTGGTCGGTGAGGAAGACCATGCGGCTCTTGACGAATTAGCTAGATCGATCTCTCATAGGGACCACATCTTTGTTCTTGGGAGACATGCCAATTACCCACTGGCATTGGAGGCCGCCCTCAAGATCAAGGAAGTCAGCTACATCCATGCAGAAGGCTTTGCCTCGGGTGAGCTGAAGCATGGTGTCATTGCTCTGGTGGAGGAGGGAACTCCATGCCTGATCCTCGCCACGGAGGAAAGAACGCTCAAAGAGACGTTAGCAGGCGCGTCGGAAGTACACGCACGGGGAGCTCTTACGGTGGGTCTCAGCCAGGGCGACCATCCCGAGTTCAGCGTCCACGTACCCATGTATGGCACAGGCGAAGCGGTTATATTCGAGGTCGCGGCTGCATCTCAAATACTCGCGTACAAGCTTGCAATCCATCTGGAGAGAGACCCCGATAAGCCACGGAATCTCGCCAAGAGTGTAACGGTTCGCTGACCGAGGAGCCGGTCTCCGAGGCGCAAAGGGCGGTTCCCATTTGCGATCTGAAGCTACGCGGTCCCTCTTCGGATAATCTCTGCCACTTCCTCGTTGCCCACTTCCGCTGCACTGACATCTGGCGTTTTTCCCTCGAAGTTGGTGGCCTTTGGATCTGCTCCCTGATCAAGTAGCCACCGCGCCATAGAGACGTTTCCGGATAGGGCCGCTCCGTGTAGAGCCGTGTTTCCTCCGGCTCCGGCGTTGACATCTGCACCAGCATCCAGAAGCATCTGGCTGATCTCGACGTGTCCGCCTACAGCTGGGAAGTAGAGGCTGGGCAGACCGTGAACCCCCGTTGACGTCGCAACGGTCGGATCATCATGGAGGTACTTCGCCACCACAGCGGTTCTACCAAGCATCGCTGCGGCAAAGAGGTCCAGGTCGGCTCCTCGCTCCAAGAGATACTCGGCGATATCGACCCTCCCCATATGCGATGCTGCCTGGATTGGTGTCTCAATCCACGGAGCATTCCCTGTCGCCAGCTCCGGGTCGGCTTCAACCAGCTCTCGAACCCTTTTCAGATTGCCGTGCGAGCTCAAGACGCATTCGTTTATTTGATCTTGTGTTACGGCCATGAGGTCTCCTTTTCGGCGGCTTGACTTGGTTCTCACGTCCTAGCCTGAAATTATTCCAGTCTAGACGGAATGGAACAAGCAAGTTATTTGTGATATAGCTGGGCAGCAAGCAAGAAAGGTTGGCGCTGGCTGTGACAAAGATCTGGCTTATCGGACCTCTCGCAATAGGTTTGGCGCTTATGTTTACTGGAACAGCTGCCGCGGCAGCTCCCCGAGCCAGCGCGACAGCAACGGGCAACGATGTCTCCTACCCTCAGTGCGGAAAGGTATTACCGACCAGTCAGGCATTCGGCATTGTTGGCGTGAACGACGGGCTAGCCAACACGACAAATCCGTGTTTCGCAAGCCAGCTGAGCTGGGCCATCAGGTCGACGGGGAAGACAAGCCAACCAAAGGCCTCGCTGTACGTCAACACGGCGAATCCGGGCAATCTTCATGTTTCAGATTGGCCCACGAATAACGTGGATCCAGTTACGGGAGCTGGCGTCGCTGATCCGTACGGGACGTGTTCCGGCGGCGACGATACAGCATGCGCTTGGCAATACGGCTGGAATATGGCCGACCTCGATGCTCGAAATCGAGGTGTCACCAACCCGGGCAGCTATACGTGGTGGCTCGACGTTGAAACCGGCAATAGCTGGGAGACGAACCTTCAGAACAACGATGCGGATCTGAGTGGCATGGTGGCCTACTTCGTCAGCATTGGAAGCCCAGTCGGCATCTATTCGACAAGCTCGCAGTGGGCCCAGATTGCGGGAACAATCCCCTCTCAGAGCCCGCTTTACACCTTGAACGACTGGATACCCGGCGGGAGAACGCTCTCGCAGGCGAAATCAAACTGCAACTCGGCACCGCTTACAAAGGGTGGCAAGGTCACGCTAACCCAGTGGGTATCGTCGATCGATGGTGATTACGCCTGCAGTTAAGAAGTGACGTCTCAATCTCCGAGTTGTGGAAGTCAAGCCGGATGGTAGTGTCAGCTCAGCCGTAGGGATGTCACTCGTGGGGCGTCGTGATTGATGGAACTTTTCACTCCTCGGGCATCTGATAGTTCAGGTCTAGAGACTCCGAGGTACTGAAGTTTTACTCAAATCAGGGATTTGAGATATCACGTTTGTCCGCCGGCAACAGAGTGGAAAACATGAATAGTTTGGCCTGTTTCGAGCCCTGTTTCCAATCCGTCTAGGTAGCGGATGTCCTCCCCTTCAACGAACACGTTTACAAACCGACGAAGCTCGCCGGTTTCGTAGCACAGGTTGAAGGTGATTCCCGGAAATTGGGTTTCAAGGCTCTGAATAGCCTCCCTAACCGTTGCCGCTTGGACTCGGACGGAGCGCGCACCATTTAGACGGCTTCTCAGCTGGTGCGGAAGCTCCACGACTACTTCAGCTTCCGCTTGAGTGCTGGTGGCAGGGTGGCCATCTGATGGATCTGGTTGCTGGTTGGGTTCCATAGGGAATGGTATCAAGGCTACGGATTCAGACAACTGGCTGGTGGCCCTTCTGTACGACATTTCGAACGTGAGTAGCCGAACATGGCTAGTAACATCGGTGCTTGGGTAGTACCAGTCAGGGGTTGTACCTGTCGCCCCCGATCGCTATCGTTGATGCGTGAGTCCCGGCCACTCCGCTCCGGTAGGCGGCCAACGACGCCGATTTAATACTCATGTTCACGAAAATCGCTCATAGTTGGAGATCCAATCCTCTCATGAAGAAGATGGCTGAGTCGGGGAACTCACGTCGATCCGCTCTGCCTACTCCGGGTGTGGGCGAGATGCGCCGGCTTGAGATGCTCAATGAGATCAGCCGGGTGATGTCGGCCACGCTTGACCTGCGCACTCTGTACGAGTCGATGTACCAGCAGATCAGCCGGATCATGGATACATCGATGTTTTTCATTGCTCTCACCGGGGTGGACGGAGATCTCGTTACGATCCCCTATGTCCGAGAGTTTGGGGCTCTTTCGCTAGATGTTGAGGCTCCCGCTTCCCAAAGCGTCACTAACCTAGTCTTCGAGCAGGGAAAACCCCTCCTCTTTCATACAGACAAGCAGTACGAAGAGTTTGCCTTAACCCACGGACTGCCGGTCATCGCCCTCGGGGACGAGAGCCAAGGCGAGGGTGAGGGGAAAATCTACGTTCCACTCAACACCGGGAGCCGGACAATCGGAACACTTTCGGTACAGAGCACCCGTCGGTTCGCCTACTCTCAGGACGACCTCGATACGCTCGCCGTCATCGCCTCGCAGGCTGCCATCGCGATTGAGAATGGGCGCCTCTATGAAGCAAGTCAAGCATCCGCCCGGAGGCTGCATTCGCAGCTCCGCGTCGCTGAAATGGTAAACAGCTCACTGGATATTAAGATGGTCCTCGACGCCATACTCCAGGGAGTTCTGGAAGTCATGCCCTGTCACCTTGCCGCCATTCTCCTTCCCAAGTACGACGAGGAAGTGCTGGATACGGTTGGGGTTTTGGGCCAGATAGCCAAGGAGAGAGAGCACGGCTTTAAAGTGCCCTTCGGTCAAGGAGTGACCGGAAAGGTTTTTGCGACGGGCCAGCCGCTAAATATTTCGAATGTGCTCGAGTGCGAAGACTACGTCGTGGGATCAGATGACGTTCGTTCCGAGATTGCGGTCCCCCTCCGGCGAAGCGGTTCAGTGCTGGGCGTCCTCAACGTAGAGCGCTCCGAAACGAACGGCTTCTCAGAAGATGATGTAAACATCTTGACGCTGTTCGCCAGCCAAGCGGCGATTGCGATTGAGAATGCGCGCTTGTATTCCAGTAGTCTGGATTCGAGCAAAAGGCTCAAAACGCTCGTTGATGTCGCTCAGACTGCTAACAGCATCCTCGATCTCGACGGAGTGCTCAAAGCGGTCTTGGATGGGATCGCCGACCTGGTACCTTACTACCTCGCCTGTATCATGCTCCCGGATGAGAAGCAGGAGTATTTTGTGACGGCTGGAGTGGCGGGTGCGGTCGATGTGGCGTCTAAGAGCGCGAGGCTTCTAAGAATCGATCAGGGGACCACGGGCAGTGTCTTCGCCAGCGGCGAGGCGCGCATTGTTCCAGATGTGAGCGATTGCCCTGAGTACATCGGAACGGATGAAGTCCGATCAGTGACGGTTGTCCCATTGAAACGTGGGAAAGACGTAATCGGGGTTCTCGACGTCGAAAGAACGGAGATTGACGCGTTTACGCGGGATGACCTGGATCTTCTGACTCTCTTCGCCAGCCAGGCAGCCATTGCGATTGAGAATGCCAGATTGTTTGAGGGGGAGCAGCGAAGAATAAACGAGCTCCAGGCTGTCCAAACGATCGTCGAAGCGATGACGAGCAAGCATGACACGAAATCGATTGCGACAGCCATTGATGGGGAGCTTAAGCGACTTGTCGACTACGATGCCTGTCGAGTATTCTTGCTCGACTCGGGGTCGAATACCCTAAACCCCGTTGACTTTCCGGGAGCTCATGTTCCTTCCGGCTTCCCGCTGGCCCCGACCAGCCTCGGCGACGGCATTCACGGATGGGTAGCGCAGCATCGAGAGTCGGTGATCGTGGATGATCTGGTAATGGATCCAAGGGCTTCCGAATCCACCCGCGGTCTTACCGCACCGATCTCCGCCGTTGCCACTCCCTTGATCTACGAGGGGACAGTGCTTGGCGTCATCATTCTCGGAAAACAGGGCGCCAATGCCTTTGACGAGGATGCTTTGCGGTTGTTGGAGATCGTGGCGACGCAAACAGCAATTGCGCTTGATCGTTGCCGGCTCTATGAAAAACTGCGGTTGCAGGCATTGACCGATGGGTTGACCGGCCTCTTCAACCGGCGCTATCTCGTGGACCGATTTACGGAAGAGCACTCGCGTGCTCGCCGAAGCGGCCACTCCATTTCGGTGCTGATGCTGGATGTCGACGACTTCAAGCTATTCAATGACACGTATGGACATGATTGCGGGGACGAGGTACTGAGAGCAATGGCAGATCTTCTGCGTCGCGAGCTGCGAACGGAAGACATCATCGCTCGGCATGGGGGTGAGGAGTTCTGTGTAGTGCTTCCCGAGATTGCAGTTGATGGCGCCTTGGCAGTTGCCGAGCGAATACGATCTCTCATTGCCGGGAGTCGCCTTACTTCGGAGCTGGAAGTGGGGGCGGTCAGGCTTAGCATTGGGGTCGCAACTCTTGAAGCGAACGACCTCGGAAGCCAGGTGATTACTCGAGCCGATCTCGCTATGTATCAAGCCAAGCGATCGGGTGGCGACGCGGTCTGCGTCTCAAGTCAAGACGGGTATTTCATGGCTGCCGCGAGTCAGGATCGCCGGCGACAGAGGTCGATAGTTAGAGCAGCCTTGGCGGGGACGGCCTAGAAGAACGTCCGCGCCCGACTTCGCGTGCTGGAAGCTCGACCGTTCACCCAGTGATGTTCCGACCATCTCCTACTTGACGGGCCCTCGGAATGGGTCGTGCTAAGCGGCGGAGTAGCGCTCCATCAGGAAGCTCCGGTAGCGAACGATCATGACCAAAAATGTCAGGATCACCAGAATGTGCACGCCGGTACACCATTCGCAGATCTTGTGGAGCTGGAAGGCCTCAACATAGATGAGATAGAGAATAAAAGCCAGTCCGAAGAGACTCCACAATCCATGAAGTGGTACCAGCCATTCGGGCAGTGCCAGACGTTTCGAGGCAAAAAGAATGGCGGCTACGGCTAATGCCCCGCTGACGATGAACCAGGCCATACCTGGCACCGTGATCGGTATACTCGTGCCCCCGACCGTCGAGTAGGCGCTGGTTGTTACAGCCTGGCAGTTGACCACACTATTCGTTGTACAGACGAGGGGTGTGCCGGCATAATGGACGATCGTGAGATAGATGGAAATGCCGATTCCGGCTAGGGAGAATAACAGAATTGCCCAGGCTCCAGGGGCGCGTTGGAAAATATCCGCCACGCCCTGAGCATCGGCCGGCATCGGCGTCGGTTGCGTTGTAGAGCCTGTGGCTCCCTGAAGTCGATCGGTAGTCTGAGTATCAGCCAATCTTTAGCTGCTTTTCAAGCGATGGTATCGGTGCCGCCTTGCAAACCGAGGCTGGCTTATTTTTCGTCGTCTTGCAGATAGCCGCGGAAATCCAATTGGCATTTCCCAACACCGCCCTGGCTACGCTTGACGAGGGGTTCTTGAGCTGGGTTGCGATCTTCTGCCAGCTCTGACCATTAATGACCGAAGGTAGATAGCCGCTACTCACGCTGACCGCCTCATTATTCATGTCGAGGAAAGGTATGCCGTTCGCGTCAGCGGAAGGAACGAACGGAGGCGCATCGTACTGCTCGACTGAGGCTTCCACGGATGTTAGCTGCTGCAGTGACCTCTGCTGTCGATCCTGTTCCTCTACGTGAAGGAAGTTGATGTAGGGACTCGTATATTTGGCATGCAAGAAGGTGAAGGTATTGGTGTCTGCGTAAACATCCGAGCTGGAAGATTCCATAAGGGCGAGACCCTTAAACTTCCCAAATCGGCTCAACGCGCTGATCATGCTCCAGCGTTCGGCAGCGCAGTAGGGACAGTACTCGGCACCGAGGTACACGAAGGAAGGTTTGCCGCCTACGATGATCGGCTTGTGAACCTTCAGGTCCAGCCAAGGAGACTTGTTTCCTCCGGAGCCGACAGCTGCCAGCGTGCTCGCGCTCGGGTGGGTGATGGTTTTGAGCACGGAGGCCGGAACCGGCTTTCCGATGCTCGAGGCTTGGGCGTTGGATGTGGCTTTCTTGTTGTTATTAACGACGACAAGAATCACGACGATTGCGGCCACAATCACGATGGCTCCGCCAACGCCCCATGGGCCTAACCACCATGGCATGTTGGATGATTGGCTTCTGGAGCCCCGGCTATTGAGAGATGTGCCTGATCTTGGATGTTGGCGGGCCTGACGGCGCCGCGCTTGCCTTCCCATTTGTTGATTGAACCTCCTGCAGTCCAGGGTTGCGCCTGGGGGCGCACCCACCAGCTAACCTCATTGTCGCCCTTTCGAATGAGAGCCGTATGAGTGGGGCCTGAGTCTGGTGGGTTCAAGCTTTGAGGAGCGGCTGGGATCGCACAGGAACACGCGTTCCCAAGGGATCGCGATTGGGAACAGTCCTACTACCTTGGTCTATTTGCAGCTTTTCCATCGACATCAACGGAAGATGTGACGAGGATTACTATGTGGACCTTGGCAGGCGAAGCGTACGGTGTCAGAATGCGGACATGAGTGTAGAAACATGCCGACAATAGTTCCGGGAATGGAGATCCGACCTCGACGTATCGATGACGACGTTCAGATCGTCGACATACGGAACGAGAGCCACCCGCACCTGCCGGCTATAAGCGTCGAACAGTATCGGCTCCAAGCCGAAAATGGCGACAAAGAGGGCGCTGTCACCGAGCGTTTCGTTGCCGCCCGCGGTAGTCAAATTCTTGGACTGTACGCGCTCTCGGAGCTTGGATTTGTGGGAAGACCCGGAACCTTTATGGGGAACCTGGGTGTTGCCGTTAGCCGCCGCCGCCAAGGCGTCGGAGGTCAGCTCTTTACACACCTTCTGAATCGGGCAACTTCACGAGGAGCGGAACGAATCTATGGGAGTGTGTTTGAGGGTGACGGTGACGCTATGGGATTCGTCAAGGCCCATGGCTTCACTCCTACCGGTCGGGCTGAGCGTATGTCCTGCCTCAAAGTCGATAAGGCGCGTCTCGATGGATATGCGGAAACAAGAAGACGACTTGAAGACGAGGGGATTGAAATCAAGAGCGTAGCCGAGGCTGGCTCGGAGAATGAGGTTCTCTTGCGGGAGGTCGCTGAGCTGGTCCACAAGTCTGGAAACGACATACCAAGCTCAGAGAAGCGGAAAGCTGGGTCTTTTGAGGAGTGGCGCCAAGCGTGGATGGATGCACCGGACACCGGTCCTGATCGCATGTGGGTAGCCCTTAACGCGGGACATCCCGTAGGCGTCGCCGCCTTGCAAATGTGGGGGGATCGCGGTGCCGTGAATCGTTTTACCGGCGTAGCGCGTGACCAACGCGGCAGGGGTATTGCAAGGGCGCTCAAGCTGAGAACCATCGAATACGCTCGTTCGTCCGGGCTCGAGTTCCTACTTACCGGCAATGATGTTGACAATAAGAGGATGCTCGACATCAACATTCGACTGGGCTACCAGATGCTCCCGGGCGAGATCGAGATCGTACGAGAGCTATCCAAGGGATAAGGTCCGCGACTCATCAGCCACGATCCATTTGAGATCGCCGGCAGTTAGCCCAACAGCCCTCTACCCACGAACCCGTGAGCTCGGGCCCCAGGCGGGATGGCGAAGAGCGCACTTCCCGTATGCGTGATGTACCGATTCAGGTGATCGTGTTTGGAAAGGTTCTGCTGGAGACTGACAAACTGCTTTTGCGGATCACGCTGGAAACAGATGAAGAAGAGGCCGGCGTCGAGAAGACCGGTTGAAGCCTCGACCCGTTCCGAGAATGAGTAGCCTCTCCGGAGAATCCTTTCGCCCTTGTTGTTGATCGGAGATGCAATCCGGATGTGGGCGTCCGCGGGAATGACCAAGTTACCGCTGCCGTCTACGGCTTTCAGATCCACGGCGTCATATTCGGATGTCCCCGTTAAAGGCGCTCCTGTGGCTTTTCGACGGCCAAAAGTATGCTCTTGCTCCCGGAGAATTGAGGCATCCCATTCGTCCACCGACATCTGAATCCGCCTTGCGACCAAATAAGACCCTCCTACCATCCACCTCGGGCCTTCCGAGCCGGCCCAAACGTAACGGTTCATGGAGGCGGAGCTGTCGGCGCGCAGATTGTCCGTGCCGTCTTTGAAACCCATGAGATTACGTGGAGTGATCTGAGCTTTGGTGGTGCTGGATGTCCGCCCGAATCCAAGCTGTTGCCACCGCATGGAGGCGGAGCCAAGTGCTAGCCGTCCCAGATTTCTAACGGCATGGAATGCCACCTGAGGATCGTCTGCGCAAGCCTGGATGCAGATGTCTCCATCGGAGCGCCCTGGATCGAGCTGATCGCCCCCGAATGCGGGAATTGGCTTTAGGACAGACGGAAGCTTGTTGAGGAGACCGAAGCGGTCTTCGCCTTCAGCTGTGAACATCGTCCTGCCGAAGCCAAAGGTAACCGTTAGACGGGAAGGGCTCAGGCCTTGCGCCTCACCTGTATCGACCGGCGCCTTGGATTGGTCTGAATTAGGACTACCGGCTGGATTACCGCTGCACATCCTGGCTGCTGCCAGGGTCCACGTTTTCATCAAATCCCGGATGTCAGTGACCTGTTGAGGGGCGAGATCAAATGAAGCGAAACAGAGGAAGTCCTGAGCCGCGGTGGTGATCCCTGCCTGGTGAGTGCCGAAGAAAGGTACAGTCTCTCCGTTGGCCGGCGGCGCCGAGCGACCATTCCGAGCAGCGAAAGCCGACCCAAGGGAGCCAGTAGAGACTCCGGCAGCCACCCCAATCGTCGCTCCAGCTCCAGTCGTCAGGAAGCGGCGACGGCTAACCTGCCGCTCTTCCGGCTCCTCGTCCTTCACGTCATCCATATCCGCTCTTACCCATGTAGTGGTTAGGTTTTTCGCCCTATCCTACTCTCTACGATTGTGTGGTGGACAATTTGTGGTGCACTACTTATTGAGCGCCATCGAAGAGCGGCCAGACTTCGCAGCAGGCCAGTGTCTGTGACTGACCTACGTCGCGGGATACCTCACTCGACGTGGGATGATTGTCAGCGAGAGATTGGGGGGAACGTCCTTCAGGGACGTCCCTGGGCGACCTTTCAAGCAGCGCTTGGCTGGGAGCCGATTTGGTCGCGGGGACCCGGATGGAGCTGGATCGGGTTTGTCACTCATGGCAGGGGAACGCGATTCCTATACGCCCCATATGGCCCTACGGCGGTAGACGCCTCCTCTCTTGCCCTGGCTCTCGACAGCATGAAGGTGGCGGCCGCCGAGCAGAGTCTCGACTTTGTTCGGTGTGAGCCTGTCGGTGTTAAGGCGGCAGACCTCTCTGGAATGAACCTGCTTCCGGTGACTGACGTGCAGCCGCGACATACGCGATTGCTGGACTTGTCGCCCGACATCACGGAACTTCGTCACCGGATGCAATCGGGCCACCGCAATGGGATCAATGGTGCAGCGCGTCGCGGCTTGGAGTTCCTCACAACGGCTTCACCCGACCGGATCGATGATTTCATTCGGATGATCAGCATGACGACTGGGCAGCTTGGATTTCGCTCCCATGAACCGTCATACTTCCGGACCATGCTGGAAATTCTGATGCCGATTGGTGGAGCTCGTCTCGGATTGGCGGAACATGAAGGACGGGTCGTGGCTGCGACCATAGCCCTCGATTACAACGACACCCGATCGTACGCCCACGCCGGAGCCGACCCGTCTGCGCGGAAACTCCGGGCTGCGGTGCCCCTGGTGTGGAGCCTGATTGAAGAAGCGAAGAGTGAGGGTAAACACTACTTCGACTTTTGGGGGGTGGCCCCTCCAGATGCACCGTCCAACCACCCATGGGCGGGATTCAGTGAATTCAAGCGCGCCTTTGGAGGCTGGGACGTGAGTTATGCCGGAACTTGGGAGATCCCGGTGAAACGTTGGAAGTATCCGCTATACCGTCTGGCCAAGCGGGTCATGACCTAAGACGATTGACCGGCTCGATGGGTGGTGCAAACCGGCGTGTATGCGTGCGCGAATGCACTCCGACCGCAGTTTGAACCGTTGTTCTCGATCTCCACGATTTCGAGGTCGCTTCAAAGGCCCCTGGTTCTGGCAGGGCCTAGTCGAGCTGCGAGATGTGGAGCCGCCTCCGCTCGTTGAGGTACATCAGCGTGTAAGGTATCGGACGGTAGATATAGTCCTGGGTCCGCTGATAAAGCTCCACGTATCCACCAAAGCTGCGCTTGAACTCCGAGTACCCGTACCCCCGGTAATCGGGCCGGTGATTCCTATCCTTCACGACTCCCCAGAAGTTGTATCTGCGGCAGCCATGCTCATAGGCGTACCGCATGATCTGAAAGTGCATGTAGTGCGGGGCCCGCAGCTCGCGCTGTCGATCGTATGAGGCCCCCCAGAGATAAGACGCCTCGGCGCCGTAGATGGCAATTAGAGCTGATGCCAGCGGCTCCCCGCTCTCGTTCTGCGATGAACACTCGCTCGTAACCACTTGGAGCCATGGCGGCGAACTGTTGCCGATAGTACTCCCGAGGTTGGAGGCCAATCCCGTGCTTGCGGTTGTCCAAATGATGCAGCATGTCGAGAAAGGTCTCCAGGTCCTCCTGCTCTGGAGCTGGATCGAACGACAACGCCCTCCCGCTCAGCTCGCCTCAGGTAGCGTGGAAGGTTGCCGCGCATACCGTGCGTCTTCTGCCACTCGATCTGCCCGTGCTGATCGGGCTGGAGATCGCAGATCCATGCCCGCTCCACCTGCGTAAACTTCCCAGCTGGTCGAAAGCCGAGCCGGCGAAATGGCTTTGTCGCGGCTGAGTGCGCAAGGACCGGTGGGTCGAGCCGGAGACAGATGGCTCTCGAATTGAGTGGCCTGAGCTCCCGCCTCAAAAGATTCAGGACGGCGTCTGTGCGGGAGGAGAGATTGTAGTCCACAACCGGCCCGCGAGGACAGTAGAGGAAAGGTCCAAAACGGTCCTCCTCGTCGATCACCAAGGCGGTCGCCACTAGATCGGGGCCGAGAAAACCCCAAGCCGTTGGATCGGTCGACCTCGAGCCGTCTGGAACTCTCCCCACTCCCACGTTTGAAAGAACTGGGCAAATTGAGCAAGCTCCTCTCGCTCAAGGAATTGGTTGAGCCGCTCCTTCGACGTCAGCGCTTGCAGCGATAAGCTCACGGGCTATCTCTCTCGCATGTTGTGGACTTATGATTCGGCCAGTGGGAAGGCAGAGGACGCGTGACGCCAGATCCTCGGCAACGGGAACGGCTTCGGGATAGTAGTTAAGCGCATGGAGGTCGACTCCCCTGGGATACACCGGAGGGTCGTACCAGGTGGTTACCGGGATACCCGATTCCCGGAGCAGCTTTTTCAAACGATCACGAATCGCAGTGCTTTCACAGAATATGGGGTAGCAGATCATGGGCCGGTGGGAGTTGCATCTTCCGAGAAGGCGGCTTCCCGAGAGCTCGCTATCGTACGCCTCGACCACAGCTTGTCGGTGCGAGAGATTCGATCCAAGGCCTTCAATCTGGTCGATAACCACCTCAGCCAAGGCGCCACTCAACCTAGCAGGTGTGCCAGGAGGCATTTTTCCGGAGAGCTCTGGCTCAGCAGTGGCCTCACGCAGCAAACCGAGCTGTACCAGCGCCTTGTCCACAACCGCCGAAGCCTCCCCAGGGAGATGTCGCAACCCAATCCGGATTAGCGGAAACAGGAGCCATCGAAGGGTATCTTGTCGCGAAACGATGGGAAGGGAGCGGTAGACGCGATCGACGCGGGGAAGCATCTTCTCGTCGTTGACCAAGAGGGCCCCTCCTACCTTGCTCGAGAGGACCTTCTCGATGCCGAAGCTCAGAATCGCGGCGTCGCCGAACGTTCCGAGAATGCGCCCGTCGAGGGTCATCCCTAGAGCGTGGGCGCAGTCCTCGATGAGGGGCAGACCAAGGCGGCGAGCGATGTCGGCGATCGCTTCGATGTTCGATGGCATACCGAAGGTGTGCTGCACCACGATGGCACGCGTCCTCACAGAGATACAGGACTCGAGCGAAGCGGTCGACATGCTGAGGTTCTCAGGATCAATGTCGGCAAAGACCGGTGTAAATCCCGCCCAGACGATGGGGTTGACCGCAACAACGCAGGTGAAGGATTGGATCACGATCTCGTCGCCGGGTTGAGCGTCGAAGGATTTCAGGATGGTGTAGAGGGCTGTACGACCGTTCAACGTAAGGCGCCACCGGCCAGCCGTCTCCTCACCATAGAGATGCGCGAGCATCTCCTGGAGCCTCTCCACTGGATGCGGGTCGTCATATCGCCAGGAGGATGCGATCAGTCGCAGGTACCGGCTGGAATCCATGGTCACATCACCTCCCCGTCGAAGCGGCGCCCGGCTCGTCGGGCGAACGCTTCCCCACCTCCGAGAAACTGACTCTTCAAACACGGTGATGCCGAATTGTTCTTAGCCCTTGAACCGAGATTCGTTCTTAGAAGGCATTGACACGAAACGCGGAGCCGGTTCCCGCATCAGTCATCCGGCGGCCGGGAATTTGGCCCGTTCGGGTCCAGCTCGAGAGCCGCGGAATTGATGCAGTACCGTTGCCCTGTGGGTTGAGGCCCATCATCGAAGACGTGGCCGAGATGTGACCCGCAGGCCCGGCACAGAACTTCAACCCGCTGCATCCCGTGACTTACGTCACGGCGAAGCTCAACGTTCTGACCGTTGACTGGTTCGTAGAAGCTTGGCCAGCCGCTTCCCGATTCGAATTTTGTCCCAGAGCTGAAGAGCTCGGCCCCGCAGGCCGCGCATCGGTACGTTCCGTCCTCATGACAGTCGACGTACCGGCCGGCCCACGGGCGTTCTGTAGCTGCTTCGCGCAAGACAGCATATTGTTCAGGGCTTAACTCACTGCGCCACTCTTCTTCGGTCTTGGTGATGGTCTCCGTCATCGGATCTCGTCCTCCTCAAGTTGGGCTTCGGGCGTCACCTCAGAGTACTCGCGAAGGAGCTTGACAGAGGCGCCCGAGAAGTCGACGCAGGGTTACGGCGTCAGGCGGTTAATATCTCGCGGAAAGAGTGTTGTTTCACGAACATTCTCGGCTCCGGTCAAGCGCGCAAGAAGGCGTTCGGCGCCAATTGCGAACCCCCCCTCCGGCGGCATCCCGTACTTAAAGGCCTCGAGAAAACCCTCGAATGGACCCGGATCGATGCCCCGCTGCGTCATTATTTCCAACTGCTGGTTATAGTCGTTGATTCTCCTGCCACCACTGACCAGCTCGGAGCCCCGAAAGATCAGGTCAAACGTCTGGCTATAGGTTGGATCGGACGGATCTGGATAGGAATAAAACGGCTTTTTCTCCGTAGGAAAGTGCGTCACAAAGACGAAGTCCGACCCATGTTCCTTCTGGGCCCACTCTGTGACCCAGCGTTCGTCTTGCGGGGAAAGATCCGGCTCATGGAATCGGTCCTCGCCGTGCCGTTCGAGGATCATCGCCTGCGCCTCTCTGAATTTCAGCCTGGGGATGACGGTGACGTCCGGAAGTTCAATCTTCAGCAGCTCAAGCTCTCGGGCATTCTCTTCCGAGACGGCATTCAGCATCGCTCTGAGGACCAGCCGGAGCATCTCCATCACGTCCTCGTGGCTCTCGATGAAACCCATCTCCAGATCCAGGCTGGTGAACTCGTTGAGATGGCGCGACGTGGCATGTTCCTCGGCGCGGAAGGCCGGTCCGATCTCGAAGACGCGTTCGAACACGCCAACCATGATCTGCTTGTAGAGCTGGGGACTTTGGGCCAGGTAGGCCGTGCGGTCGAAGTAGTCGATCTGAAACACATTGGCGCCGCCCTCTGTTGCCCCTCCGACGATCTTCGGCGTGCTTATCTCTGTAAAGCCCTCCGCACGAAGGAACTCGCGATAGGCCGAGAGGAGAGTCGACATGAGTCGGAACGTCGCAATCTTCCTGGGATGACGGAGGCCATATGCTGCGTGGTTAAGAAACACGTCGAGACTCGGCTTGAGCACCTTCTTATTCAGCTCGAACGGGCCAATCTCTCTCACCGCCTCGATCACCTCGATGCGTGCCTCGCGCACGTCGACACCCAATGGAGATCGAGGCTCTTCTACCACCTTGCCTTCGACCCGTAGGACGGATTCATTCTGAAGGCCTTGTAGCTTGTCCAGCTCGGGCCCTGGATCGAGAATGACCTGTGCCTGCCCACTTCGGTCCCGAAGCACAAGGAAGCTGAAGTCGGGGAAGGACCGGATCGTGTGTACCCACCCTTCGATCGAGACGTTTTGACCCGCCATGGCGGGCAGCTCGCACGTGAGAGTCCGTTTCATGCGCTCCCTGATGAGACGAGGCGCCTCGCACAGGTCCGAGGCGCCAGGGAAGTAGATTGTCGACAGGATTCGGCTAGCTCAAGCCTTGCTTCGATTGTAACCGTGCTGAATATCCTGGCTAAGATGATAGGGGATTTTGGCATACTGGTGATCGGGAGGAAGGTCCATGGTCCGCGTTGGTCTCAGCGGGTTGGCGCTTGTGATCGTCCTTATCCTCTCGGCCTGTGGCTCGACGGCTCCGAAGCCTAGGCCAACAAGCGCCGTTCTGACGACGCCGACGGCCGTCACCACCACCACCGCTTCGCCACCACCGACGAATCCGACGTCACCGACTGCCACGATCAAGCAGACGATCCACGGATTCAGCCGAGACATCGAACGGGGTAATAGCGCGGCCGCTGCCACGTACTTCACGGGAACACTTGCCTCACAAATGGCAAGTACTACCGCACGTTCAATGCTCGGTATTTCGAGCTCCCCCACTCGGTACAGCTTTCGCATCACAAGCCAGACGCCCGTGAAGGCCACGGTCACTCTTCAGGACTTCTTCCAGCGTGGGCACGTGGAGAACCGGTTAAGCCTGCGAAAAACGTCGGCAGGCTGGCGGATCTCCCACATCAGCAGGACTTGAAAACGTCGAAATTCAAGAAGATCAGACGGTTGAGGACGACAGTCTGACGGGCATTGATCCCGAGGAGCGGGTGTCCGAGCTCTTTCCGACAGGCGTCGTCGTCGATCGGGAGACTCGCTCACTCACCATAAGCTGGGAAGACGGCGAACAGTCAGTAATCTCGTGGCGTCGACTCCGGATGGCATGTCCTTGCGCCGGGTGCCGAGGCGAGTTCAACACGTTGGAGATCGACGAGAGCGGCATCGCGGGTTCCGCATCCGAGACGGAGCTGGCTGATATCAAGCTGATGGGTCAATACGCATTGCAGCCGGTCTGGGCAAGCGACCATTCCACTGGCATCTTCACCTGGGAGTATCTGCGCTCCATTTCCGACAAGTCGACAGGCTAACGGCCCATCGGTGCGGACTCCTTGTCTTGCTATTCGTTAGGCTGCCAATCCGACGTGGGTAACGTACCTTCGAAGGTCGATCTGTCCTCGAAGTGGCGCTCGAATACTATTGGATACAGGCACGACCAGTAAGCGGCGAAGAGAGCCCCGAAAACGATCTCGGTTAGTGGCACATTGAGTACGTACCAATGAGGCATTCCCCGAAGCGTGAACCAGTTGTGAACCTCAGGGAAAAGCGCGAGCCAGAGGATCAGGGCCGCAGTGTAAATGGGAAGAAAAGCAACCGCCGAAAGAACCTGGCATTCGCGCAGATCCGGCCGGATCCATACAGCAAATATGCCGGCAACTATAAGTCCGGCATATAGCCCCCACTCGAGGTTTACCCCCAGTCCGAGCGAGATGGCTGCGGAAACGGGCAAAGGAAGCAGTATCGCGATGATGGGTCTGAGGCTCAGATTCGGAACGTGGATATCGCCGCGAGAGCCGGGAGCCAAATATTTACGAAAGATAACAGGATAAACGACAGCGCAGATCCCGGCCGCCTCAAAGCTGAAGAGCAGGCCCTCGATCCCAACGGGGATGTGATCGATTGTGTGGGGGCGCCAGTACTGAGGCACGTAGAAGAGGTCGCTGAATGCCAGCGGAAGTCCCAAAAGGCTCATGAGCAGCATTATGCGCCTGAGATCGGATCGAACGGCGAAGAATACAGCCCAGATTGCTCCTCCGATCCCAGCCGCGAAGAGGTAGGCAGGGTCCATTTGCCGCTCCAATTTAGTTCTGGGGGCTACTCTTTGGTACGACACGCTGCCCTTTGAAGACTAAACTCCTGCCAGATGTTGTCGAACTTCCGCCCGGCTCAGGCCTCGCTGTGCCACTGTTGCACAGGGCAGGCGATCTTGGTTTGGCTCGATCTAATGAGACAGAGCTGCTCGATGGAGTGGAGTGGACTGCGGGTGAGCTTGCCACCAACTTCCGGGACATCGAGAGGGTGAACCGTATCCTTGGAGGGACCGCTTTGACCTTGCAGGCACTGTCGAACCTGTTCCCTCCACAATCAACCGTTCGTCTTTTAGACGTTGGATGCGGGTCGGGGGATATCCCGCTTTCAATCGAGGCGTGGGGACGAGACCATGACCGGGACATCGCAATTACGGCTGTCGATTCCCAACCTGGCGTCCTAGAGCTGGCAATGCATCGAGAGGGCGCCGGAACCATCGACTTCCGGGTCGTCGATGCTCCTCCGCTTCCCTTCGACGACGGGTGCTTCAATGTGGCCACATCTTCATTGCTCTTGCATCACCTTTCACCAAACCGGGCGGTGAGAGTGCTGGAGGAGATGGGGCGGGTCGTATCCGATGCAGTGGTGGTCAATGACCTCATACGCCATTCCGTGGGCTATGTTGCCGCGATATTGCTTGGCCGTGCCACGACGCGCAACAGGCTGACACTTCACGACGGACCGATGTCCATAAAGCGCGCCTACACGATCGGGGAGCTACTGGCAATGATGGTGCAGGCTGGCCTCAAACCGGTGCGCGTCGAGCAGCGATGGCTGTACAGAGTGTCGATTACGGCCACGGTGTGAACCCCGACAATCGGTACGACGTCGCTGTTGTCGGCGCCGGCCCCGCGGGCTCGGCAACTGCCTCAATTCTTGCCCGTCGTGGCCTTAGAGTAGTTCTCATTGACCGGGCGCGATTTCCACGAGACAAGGCCTGCGCCGAGTATTGTAGCCCCGGTGTCGAGGACGTGCTGCGTCGGATCGGAGCTTGGCCCCGCGTGGCTAGGGAAAAACCTCGCAGAGTGCCCGGAATGACAATCTGGATAGGCGGCAGGCCGGCGCTACCCATTCGCTACGAGGAGAGCGCGCGAGAGCGGCTGGCCTTTACCCTTCCGCGTCTACGCTTTGACCACGCTCTTCTCCAGCACGCGGAAGAGTCGGGAGCGACAGTTCTTCTCCAGCACAGAACGACAAGCGTCCGGATTTTGGAGGATGGAGTCAGTGTTCTGTCAGAGACGAGAGCGGGAGAAGAGATTGAGTGCAGGGCACGAGCGTGCGTCGGTGCAGATGGCATGAACTCCATCGTTGCCAGGTCCGTCGGAGCCCGGGCGAAGACCCACTGGCCGCGAAGACTTGGCCTGATCACCCACTATGAGGGAGTAGACGGCGTAAGGGACGTCGGGTGAGATGCATGTGGGCCTTGATGCATATTGCGGTTTGGCTCCGCTCCCGGGAGGTCGAGTGAATGTGGGGTTGGTCCTTCCCTTGCGAAGCGGGGATCGCATCAGTCTGGAGCAGCGGTTCGAGGATGGAGTGCGGAGCATGCCGGTGGTCCAAGAACGCCTGAGCACGGGAGGTCGCGTGAAGCCCATCCGCGGCATGGGGCCGATGTCACGGAAGGTTGGCTCGACTGGGGGACCTGGTTATCTGCTAGTCGGTGATGCCGCCGGATTTCTCGACCCGTTCACCGGCGAGGGCATTTACAGGGCACTCAGGGGAGCCGAGATCGCAGCCACCGTGCTCGAGAGCAGCGTGAGATCTGCCGCTCCCAATTCGCTGCTCAACCTAACTCACTATGAAGTCGCCCGCCGGCGAGCGTTTGCAGGAAAGGAACGTGCGACCTGGGTGATTCAATGCGGACTCCGCTACCCGCCTCTCCTCCAAGCACTGTGCTCGCGGGCTAGGACATCATCAACGGCATTAAGGGACGCCGGGAACGTACTTGGCGACATCGCCCAACCAAGTCGGTTGCTCCGGCCTACCGTTATGTCCGCCCTTCTGTGGCCGCCGTGAACGACAGGAAAGTCGAGAACAGCGTCGTCATTGCAGCGCCTCCTCAGACCATTTATCGACTGGCCTCGGCTGTTGAAAACTGGCCAGAAATCCTTCCTCACTATCGAAGCGTGGAGTCTCTCGGGCCTCGTGAGGGCGGAGCTCTCACCAACATGTCCGCCTGGAGAGGCCGAATCCCCGTTCGCTGGCAGTCGATTGTGTGGAGCGGACCCGACCCTTCCCGCAATAAACTTTCGGCACACGCTCGGTTTCACTCGGGGAATGGAGGTCGAATGGAAATTTGAAGGGCTGTCAAATTCGGATGCCGGCTCCGTACCCAACGGCGCCGACTCAACTCGCGTCACCATCCTCCATTGGCTGCCCTCTCGCCGACCTGCCTTTCTCTGGGTGCCAGTCCACTGGGTCATTGCCAGCCAATTCGTAGATTACATCGCAACACGGACGCTTACTTCCATGAAGCAGGTGATTGAGTTGGGGAGTCTCTGATGCCGCAACGAGTAGCGGTAACGGGCATCGGCGCGATCACCGCAGCTGGATTTGGAACGTGCGCTCTTTGGAATGCAGCAGCCAAGGAGATATCGTGCGTGCGGAACATAACCCGTTTCGACGCCTCGGATTTCAACTCGAGAACCGGGGCCGAGATTGATGGATTTCGACTCTCCGACTTTCATATTGCGTCGAAAGCTTCAAGGCTGGACAGGTTCTCGGAGCTGGCACTGGCAGCCTCGGCACAAGCATTGAAAGAGGGACGGCTCGACTTGCATTCCATCGATCGGTCGGAGGTTGGCGTCTTCATCGGCAGCGCATTGGGCGGCATCGCCTTCGGTGAGGAGCAGCACGAGCGGTTCATGGCATCCGGAATCAGATCTGTCGCTCCGGGACTGGCACTTAGCGTATTTTCTGGCGCTGCCGCGACAAACGTCTCCATCGCGTTCGGCTTATGCGGCCCCTCTATCAGCAATGCCAATTCTTGCGCGGCCGGAGCCATCGCCATCGGGGAAGCGTTCCGCTCAATTCGCGACGGCCGGCTCGAAATGGCCCTTGCCGGGGGCGTGGAGGCGCCACTCGCTCCTTTGACGTACGGGTCCTTCTCGCGAATCAAGGCGATGTCGACGAGGAACGAGGAGCCCGAAACCGCATGCAGACCGTTTGATACGAGTCGAGACGGCTTCGTCATGGGTGAAGGGGCGGCGATGCTGCTACTGGAGGAGTGGAGCGCAGCCGAGGATCGGGGGGCCGAAATCTACGGCGAGCTGCTCGGCTACGCAACAACCAGCGACGCCCACCATATGACGGTGCCCCTCCCAGACGGCCGGGAAGCGGCAAGGGCCATCACCGGTGCCTTGGACAGCTCCAACCTTTCGCCCATCGACATCGGCTACATTCAGGCGCATGCTACCGGCACCCGATTGGGTGATTCCGCAGAAGCGGCGGCGATTCGCTCGGTGTTTGGCTCGAACATGCCTCCCGTGAGCTCGAGCAAACCCGTTCATGGGCATGCCCTTGGAGCCAGTCCAGCCATCGAGCTGGCCCTAACCCTTCTGGCGCTGGCTCACGGTCATCTTCCAGCTACTCCAAACCTGAATGAACCGGCCGATGATTGCCGCTTGAATCACGTCCCAAAGGGTGGCCTTGAAGCAAACGGGCAAATCGGGCTGTCGAACGCCTTTGGTTTCGGCGGCATCAACGCCTGCTTGATCGTTCGCGCGGCTCATCGCGATGAAGCATTGCCAGCGGGCTGAGCTGGAAACTGGAGACTACCGCTGTGGGGCTCTGCGGATTGACTTTGGTTTGGAGTTTCGAGTCGAGTCTCTGGAGCTGAGTCGTGGACTCTGCGACCCTGACAGGTATGCCAACGGCTCATTCCTGAAGTCATGAGACAGTCGCTCGATTGGTCCACCTGGCGGAGCTGGGTCGAGCTAACTCATCCCGTCCCGGTTGTCTTGACCGTCCTGGCTGCAGCTCTCTTTGGACTTGTTGCGGGAGCCGGCCATCTCCCGCTCCATCGAGCTGCGATGATGTTGCTAATTGTTGCGCTGTCACAGATCGCAATAGCCGTATACAACGATCTGTGCGACATGGATCTAGATATCAGATCAAAGGCGACACGCCCATTGGTGAGTGGCAGGGTCACGCCAGGTGTCGCCATTGGGATCGTTGCAGTCAGTGCAATTGCAGCGCTGGATGTGGCGTTCCGGCTTGGCGTTGTATCCGGAATTCTAGTTAGTATCGGAATTCTGGCCGGTCTCTCGTACAGTCGTCTCTTCAAGCGGACTGCATTGAGCTGGCTCCCCTTCGCGGTTGCATTTCCGGTCCTGCCGGCTTGGGTCGTCGTCGTGGTTGGTGCGCCGACGCCGCGCCTTTGGATCCTGGCGCTTCTCGGACCACCTCTCGCGATTGCCATACATCTATCGGATTCACTCCCCGATATTGAGGAGGATCGCCGGTTGGGATCCGGAGGGATTGCAGTACGCCTTGGCCCGCGTTGGTCCATGCGCTTTTGCCGGGGCCTACTTGTCGCGGCGGGCTTAATTTCAGTCGCCTTGGCCCCGCTGGAGCCGCGCCCGATCTACGCCGTGGTCGGAGGCGCTACCGCCCTTACGGTCGTCTTCCTAACCCGGCGTACAGACTCCTGTCTGACCCGTAACGTCGTTGCATTGAGCGCCATTTTGGTCGGCCTTGGCTGGTTGGTTGCAAGCACCTAGGCAGCCGGCTCAATCGACGACAAGGTGCACTGCAACGAGCCCTGCCAGGGTTTGATGACGTTCCGGCTCAAGTCTTTTAGGGGCGGGCGAACCCGCCCCTTGTTTAGGCGAGAACCTTTGCCTTCTCCCTGACTGTTTGAGCCGCCTTGATCATGTGCCGCAATGAAGGCTCGACCTCTTCCCATCTTCGGGTCTTTGAGTCCACAGTCCGGATTGACCCACAGCTGATCGAACGAGAGCACGCTCGAGGCAGCTTCGAGATTCGCTGCCATTTCGCTCAGCCGACGGGACCCGTGGAGAGTGAATGTCGTAGACTCCCGGACCGATCTCGTTTTGGTAGCCGCACCCGTCTGAATACGTCCAGCAGCTCCAGATCCGAGCGGGAGTTCTCGATTGACATGACATCGGCATCCATGGCCTGAATCGAGTCGATGATGGAGTTGAAGTCGCTGTAACACATGTGGGTGTGGATCTGTGTTTCGGGTCGCAACGCCCGAAGCCGCGATCCGGAAGCAGCGTATTGCCCAGTCGAGGTAGTGAGCCCAGTCGTCCTGCCTCAAGGGCAAGCCCTCTCGGAGCGCAGGCTCGTCGATCTGAATCACTCTTGCCCCGGCCGCTTCCAGGTCGGTCACCTCGTCCCGCAGTGCCAGCGCGATCTGGGCACAAGTCTCAGACCTGCGGCTGATCGTCCCGCACGAACGACCAGTTGAGAATGGTGACGGGGCCGGTGAGCATGCCCTTGACAGCTCGCTCTGTGAGGATTGGGCGTACTGGAACCAGCGTACCGTCATAGGCTCGGGTCGGTGAACGTCGCCGAAGATGACCGGCGGCCGGACGTATCGAGAACCGTATGACTGGACCCAGCCGTGGCGGGTGAAGGCAAAACCTTCCATCCGCTCACCGAAGTACTCCACCATGTCACTGCGCTCGAACTCGCCATGAACGAGCACATCCAGGCCGATCTCTTCCTGGAACCTGATCACATGTCGGATCTGATCCTCCAGGAATCGGTCATACTCCTCTGGTGAGATCTCTCCTTTCTCGGCTCGCCGTCGAGCCTTTCGGACCTCGGGCGTCTGCGGGAACGACCCGACAGTCGTCGTTGGGAAGTGGCGGCAAGACCCAGCGATTTCTCGCTGCCGCTGTTGCCGCTCTTGGAAGGGATCCGTTCGCACTCGCGTCGTCGTCGGTCACAACGCCATCCGCTCCTTGACGTCTTGACGGTGAATCGATTGCGCCTCGGAGCGCTCCCGAATGCAGCTCGCTCTGGAGTCGAGGTCTCGATGGGATTTCTTGCGCGGCCTTGGTTACGCCCTCTGGCGATCACCGCGACTCTCGCCAGCTTCTGATCTGCGAAGGATAGCCAGGAGCGAAGAGCCGGCATCCAGCCCGTCTTCCATGCTACGTCGATTGGAACAAACATGAGCGAGCTGGACGGGCCAATGCATAGTCGGTCCGATGGGAGCCCAGGAATGTCCTCCAGAAGTCCAGGCTCGCGTCCATGTCGTTGATCCAGATGTTCCGGCCGTCCACGACCCCGGCAACCAGCGTACTTATCGCTCGGGGAACCCCTCGCTTCGAATCGAGCCGCAGTTGGCCTCGCGGCCGTGGACGAAATCGAGTCCGATTGCCTGGACCGGAAGATAGGTCAGCGCTTCGTAGGATTCGCCGACCGCGATCAAAGTACGTTTGTACGGAATCTTGATCCTTGCCCCGACGCCGGCGAGAACTCGATAGGCGTGGCGAAGCGCCTCCCGCTCGTCATCGGTTCTGTCCGACACGAATGCCGGTTCGTCGATCTGAACCCACTCGGCCCCGAGCGCATCCATCCTTTCAGCACCTCGACGTAGACCGGCAGCAGCTGGTCGAGCAGGTCCAGGGATTGAAGCTGTCTTCCCGGACCTTCCCCAGCAGAAGAAATGTGACTGGTCCCAGGAGTACCGGTTTCGTCTGATAACCAAGCGCTCTTGGCCTCCTGGAACTCTTCCAATGGCTTCTCGGCTTGAAAGGCGAAATGTCATTCCCGGACCAAAACTCCGGAACGATGTAGTGGTAGTTGGTGTTGAACCACTTGGTCATCTCCATGGCCGGAAGATCTTCGACACGGAACCACGCGCCATGGCGAAGTACGTGTCGAGATCGACCTTCCCCCCGTCCAGCCGTATCTCGGTCGGGACCGCGCCGACCAGGGCGTCGGTATCGAGAGTCTGGTCGTAGAGCGAGAAATCGTTGCTGGGAATCAGCTCGATTCCAGCCTCGTGCTGCCGCGTCCAAGCCTGTGCTCGAAGATCCTTGGCTTTTCCAGCAGATCCTCAGCAGAAATCTTTCCCGCCCAATAGGCTTCTGTAGCCTTTTTGAGCTCTCGCTCTCTCCCGATTCGGGGATATCCGAGCGTCGTCGAAATCGCCATGTACCTTCCTCCCATGTCAAGTTCTGTGCAGGTCCGGGGTAGCGTGGTAGCCGCTTCTCACACGCACACGTCGACTCAACGGAGTGGCGGAGTCCGAGACCAGGTTGGATGACTCCGCCATTGTAGCCTTTGACTCGCAATTCCTCCCTCACGCGTTGAGGTCCCAACTTCGCCGGCTACGACCACCGCTTTGAGCGGAAACGCCCGAAATAATGCTTCTTCCGCGGTTTCCTAGCGGTTGCTCCGGCGACCTGTCTCGGGATTTAATCCCGAGAAGGAAGGTAGGGGATAGTGCATTTCAGGTCGTATAGGAAGGCGCCGTACTGGTTGGAGCCAAGGAGGTGACGGCAGTAGCGAGCGTCGATGAAGTTCAGGAACCCCTGAGGATAGCCGCTCGAGGAGCCGAAGGAACGGACAACATAACGAACCTTGAGCAGAGCGGGGAAGAGCTGCTGCGCAGTTTCTACCGAGGCATCATTCCAGAAGTAGTCTCTCAGATCCCGTCTCTTGGCGAGATACGCGACCTCCGGCCTGTCAACGAGAATCTGCTGGCTCGCCGGCACAACGTGATCGATGTATCGATCCTCAGGTGCGACGTCTGCCAAGTGGGCAGCCGTCAGGTGAAGCGGCTGGCTGCCGCCGAAGTAGACCACCGATGCCCAGATCAACATAAGCAGGGTTCCTCCTATCGCCGTGGTCAGTGGCATAGTGCGAAGGAAAGAGGGCAGCGTGATCTTGGGGATACGGAGCGAGGTCAAATAGGCGGCTCCCAGGATGCTAGCGTAGGGGACCAACGGCGACATGTAGTGGTAGTAGACCTGTGGACTCAGTACGTAGGCAAAGCCTCCGGCGTACCCAATCAGAATCCAAAGCGGGGGACGCGGCTTCACGAATAAACCGAAGACGGCAAGAGGCTGAAGCAGTATCAAGAAGAGGATGACCGACCCGACCCGTGACGGTGCTGCCTGGGCGTTGCGGCCGGTTTGGAATGCGATCGTATCCGTCACGAATTGATGCAGCTCCGGAAGCAGCGGAACCAGCAGAAGCGCGACTGTAACAACAATCGCCCCGACGAAGATCGGTGCTCGCCTGCGGCCTGCAAGGATAAGGCAGGCGGGAAGGGTAAGCAGAGCCGGATATTTGAAGAGTATCGCCACACCAAAGGCGATGCCCGCCACGATCGCCCAGGGCCATGCCCGCCTGCTGAGCAGGATGTAGGCGGCCAGTAGGCTGAAAAAGCCGACATAAGGATCGGGTAGGATCCGCGTTCCGGTAATCAGCATGATCGGGCTGCAGGCGCAAAGGAATCCAGCTACGAGAGCCACTTCGCGATTGAACAGACGCCGCGCAATGAGATAGACCAGGAGGCAGCTGCAGGAGTCGATGAATCCCGGTAAGCACCCGCCCCCAGAGCCACGAGTGAGTTACCAGCGGATTGATCAGCCCGACGGTGACCAGAATCCCTGGGGGATGGTAGAAGAGGAAACTTCGATATGGGGTCGCGCCGTGGACGACGGACTTAGCAAGTAGTAGATAGACGAATTCGTCGTAATCGTAAGTGCTGCCGGTTAGCAGAGCAAATACGAGACGCATGGCGCCTGCAAAGGCAAAGACAGCCAGTGGTCCAGCGATGGCGGCTCGGATGTCTAGTTTGTGGCTAGGGGTTTCTTGATTCACCAATGCACTGTATCAGGGAGGAGAGCTCGAAACGAGGCCCTCACATTTGCCCTCAACGACGGAATGTTGAACCTTGCAGCCTCAGTCAATTGGACTGCAAGCTTCCGGGCGCGGCTCCGGTCACGGCTGCTATGGCAATCAGCTCTAGGCCTCTTGCTAGCCTCGTTGAAAGGAGACCCATTTCCCGCCAGGACTTCCAGCGAACTCGCGGTTTGAATGTTCGAGTGTTGACATGGTAAGCAGGTCGCGACTTAGCGCGGCCCTACCCACCCTCTTGCTCCTCTGCGTCACCGCTGTCTGGGGGTGGACATTTCTCGTGGTCAAGACGGCTGTTGGGGCATACCCAGTGCCGTCCTTCTTGGTACTTCGGTTCTTGCTCGCGGCCGCGCTCCTTGCGCCATTCGGTTTCCGTCGCGGTGCGGCAAAGGCTCTCATGGTCGGAGCCCTGATCGGCATCCCCCTCGCATCCGGCTACTTCTTCCAAACGGCCGGACTGGAAACCACAAGTGCCGCCGACGCCGGCTTGCTGACTGGCCTGTTCGTGATTTTTACTCCCATCGCCGACCGGTTGATGTACTCGACCCCAATCGCCCGCGCTACGCTCATTTCTGCACTGGCGGGTTTATGCGGGACCGCTCTGTTGACGGTTGAGGGCCGCCACGGCTTGAGCATCGGCGACCTCTTTGAGGTGGTTACGGCGGTGGCCTTCGCGATACATACAGTCTTCTTGGGAAGGAGATCGGGAGGGTATCGTCCAGAGACTCTGGCGATGGGACAGATGAGTGTTGGAGCGCTCTTGTTTCTTCTGATCGTTCCACTTGGTGGGAGCCCGCTCCGCTGGCCCACCGCATCGGTCTGGTTTGCCGTCGTGATCACAGGTGCCGTCGCCAGTGCCCTTGCCTTCTGGGTTCAAACGTTCGTGCAGCAGAGGGTAGCTCCCTCGCGAACCGCCATCATTCTTCTGGCGGAGCCGGCGTTTGCCACGGCGTTCGCGGTGTGGCTAGGAGGCGTTCGTTTGAATGTGGTGCAGTGGGTCGGTGCCAGCTTGATCTTTCTGAGCCTAATCTCTCATGAAGCGTGGATCGCCTTCCACGGTCCAACCAAAGGAGAGATATTGTGACGGGTCGGGGTAACTACACGTTAGTCGAGAACGACTTGTGCCTCAAGCGTGAAAAGCATCCGGCAGGGAGATATTACTGGTCTCCGAACGGGAATCAGGGCACCTGCTGTGGCGGCGACGGACCCGTGCAAGCGCCTAAGCTAAAATTGCAGCAGCGTTGCTCGGGAGCTTTAGACTCATGACTTTAGGACGTCTCACACAGGCCCGATCGCGGGTGGACAATCCGCTACCCTTTGCTCTTCCCGATATCGATGAAGACGACATTCAGGCTGTGCTAGAAGTCATGCGTTCCCGATGGATTACCACCGGTCCAAAGGTGCGAGAGTTTGAATCACAGTTCGCGGACCGGGTAGGTACCCAGCACGCTGTTGCTGTCAACTCCGCTACCGCAGCCCTTCATTTGGCCCTCGATGCAATCGGGCTTGAGAGCGGCGACGAGGTGATCGTTCCGACAACCACCTTTACCGCCAGTGCGGAAGTCGTAAGGTACTTTGATGCCAAACCGGTTCTCGTCGATGTCGAGCCGGACACGATGTGCGTCTCTCCAGATGCCATTGCATCCGCCATCACACCTCAAACCCGAGCCATCATTCCGGTGCACCTTGGAGGCCATCCAGCCGACATGGACCCCATCATGGCGATTGCTCGCGCAAATGGTCTCAAAGTCATCGAGGATGCCGCCCACGTCATGCCTGGGTCTTATCACGGCCGGCCGATCGGAACCATCGGCGATATGGCAGCCTTCAGTTTCTATGCAACCAAGACCATCGCGACCGGCGAGGGGGGAATGCTGGTCACTGATGATGAAGGCTTCGCCGACCGCGCGAGGGTGATGAGCCTCCATGGAATGAGCAAGGACTCTTGGAAGCGCTATACCTCCGCCGGCTCATGGCGATATGACGTCGTGGCGCCGGGTTTCAAGTACAACATGACCGACATGGCGGCCGCACTCGGCATTACTCAGCTGGCGAAGGTGGAACGGATGGCGGCCAGACGGCGCGAGATTGCCGGCCGATACACTCAGGCCTTCGCTTCGATACCGGAAGTCGAAGCTCCGACTGTCCGCCAAGGCATCGAGCATTCCTGGCACCTGTACATCCTACGACTGAACCTAGACGAGCTGAGTATCGATAGGGATCGGTTCATCGAGGAGCTTGCAAATAGAGGAATCAAGGTGAGTGTGCACTTCATTCCCGTACACAGCTTCACCTACTACCGCGAAAAGTACGACTACAGTGATGCCATGTTCCCCGAAGCCAGCCAACAGTTCAGGCGCTCTCTGTCCCTTCCGATCTATCCGGTCATGTCAGACGAGGATGTCGAGGACGTGATCTACAACGTTCGTGAAGTGGTCGAGGAGAACAGGGCTTAACCAGACCGATTTCTTGAAGCTTTTCGCTGCTGATTAGGTGCGAAGCGGTGCAAGATGGGCCGGCTCCCTGATGGCGAAGCCGGCCCCGACACGTTCGGTCGCGGTGCGAAAGTTAGAAGTTAAAGGTTATGGGCTGGTTGGAGTAACCTGAAAGCGATTCGGAGCGTCCAGCCAGGGTGATACCCGAGACGGTAACGCGGCTCGTTGTTCCGGTCGATACGTAGGCCGTCACACTGTAGTGGTTCGGTAGCTGATCGGCGACGTATTTGAAATGCTCTACCTGGCCCACCAAGCCGTCCGTCGAGAGAGCGAGCACTACACTCGTGCCGCTTGGGCCGTGAACGGTATAGGTCACACTCCGTAAGTCCGACGTCGAATCGTAGATCGTCGCGCTCACGTCAAGCGTCCTGAGGTTACTCAGAACAATGACTGGGTCACTCCGACATCCGGCTAGAGCGAAAGCGCTCGAGGGGGCAATTCCCGTGAGGAATATGCTTCCCAAGACGGTAACTATTACAACGCCAGCTCGGAATCTGTTTCCCAGCTTCGTGAATTGTGCACTCAATGGGTTCAAGTCGGCTCCTTTATGACTAAGTTGAGCTCGCTCGGTACTAACAGCCCTCCGGTTGAGCTAGCCCATTCGTCAGGGTTAGGTTAGCCTTCGGGCGCACAGACACAGGTTGCGATGCCGTTGCGACGGTTTCAATTACGTTTCGAGGTTCGCACTACTGGCGGCAGCGATGGGATTGCTCCTGATTACCTCATTGCCCTACTCATTACGGCGGGTACACTTGATAAACAATATGGCGAGCTGCCGTTGAGATTGGCCGTTTGCCGTCCCAGGAGGATCGCTCTCGGCCGCACTAACTCGTTGGGTCCTTTCCCATAAGCTGCTGATTGCTGCTTTCTGGCTGATCATGACGGTGGTGGGGTTCGCCTTTGTACAGCAGGCGACCAACTCGCTGTCGCAACAGTTCGCGATGCCAGGCCAAAGGGGATACGAGGCTAACCTCGCTATCCTCAAGCTTTACCGCAACGGAGCCACCGAGCCACCCCTTGTTCCGGTGATCACGCTTCCCCCTGGCTCCTCCGTCCACTCTCCCTCAGTGAGAGCTCAGCTAGCCGCGGACTTCAAGGCCGTTTCTCGCGCGTTCCCATTCGTGCGAGTCGTGTCCTACTCGTCGTCTCACAGCCGTCTCTTTGTTTCCAAGGACGGTCGAACGACCTTTGGCTTGATTTTCATTCCGCCAACCACCGGCTTTGGCTCGCCTCCAGGGATGGATGCTATCCAATCCGCATTTTCGCGGTTCACCGTTGACGGAGCCCACTTCCGGATAACGGGCTTTGACCCGCTTCAGTCGGGATCAAGCGGGGGCGGAGGGCCTGGAGTTTTCATCGAGGCATTGATCGGTGGCCTTGGGGCTCTGATTGTGCTGGCACTGGTCTTCCGGTCGTTTATGGCTCTGATTCCGTTGGTAATGAGCGTGGTCGCCATCCCGGTAACGTTTTTGGCCGTGTGGGCACTGACCGCCATTACGCAGGTTTCGTTTATCGTCGAGTTCCTCATTTCGCTCATCGGTCTCGGCGTGGCGATTGACTACTCGTTACTGATCGTGATGCGCTGGCGTGAGGAACGTGAAGGTGGACTCGATAATCAGGCAGCCGTCCAGAGAGCCATGGAAACGGCAGGCGTTGCCGTTCTCTTCAGTGGAACGACTGTAGCCATCGGCCTACTAGCGTTGGTGGCGCTTCCCGTCCCGTTCCTGCAAAGCGTCGGTTACGGAGGGATGCTCATTCCGCTGATCAGCGTCTTGGTGGCTCTGACCTTCCTGCCGGTTGTCCTGGCGACGATTGGACCGCGTATCGATTGGCCGAAACTGACAAATGAATCCCGATCCGGTCACCTCTGGTTGGCCTGGGGATCTCTCGTGGTGCGCTGGCGATGGCTGGCAGCGGGAGTGGCCATCGCCATCCTGGTGGCATTGTTATTACCCGTCACCTCCCTCAATGTCGGCAACTCGCGGGCCAGCTCGCTGGCGAAGTCAGGACCCGCCAGTCAGGGGCTCGTCATGCTTGATCGCTCTGGCATCTCCGCCGGGCCCTTGTCGCCCATCGAGATTATCGTACGTCGAGGGCACGGACAGGCTGTCGCTCGCGCCCTGAAGTCGATACCCGGAATACGGGGTGCCGTGGCGCCCTCTGGTCCTTTGTGGCAACGGGGCAGTTTCCAAGTCGTGGAGGTTGTGCCGTCCAGTGATGGAAGCACTGCTGGGGCGATCGCCGCACTCAGTCGGGTGCGAGCGGCAACAGCAGGGCTTGCAGGGAATCCCCGAGTTGGAGGGATTGCCGCTCAGAGTGTGGACTTCAATAATGCCGTCCTCGGGAACTTTCCTTTGATGATTGGGCTAATTGCAGTGGTGAGCTTCCTGCTGCTTGCAAGGGCATTCCGGTCGCTTCTCCTTCCGCTAAAGGCAGTCATCCTGAACATCGCCTCTGTCGGAGCGGCTTGGGGAGTGATGACCCTGGTTTGGCAGGAGGGTTACGGGTCGAAGGCGATTTGGGGAATCTCGGCGACTGGTGCAATCGCCAGCTGGATCCCTCTCATGGTCTTCGCTTTCCTGTTTGGCCTCTCCATGGACTATGAGGTATTCATCCTCTCCAGGACACGAGAGGAGTACGACAAGATCGGTTCGACGGATGAGGCGATGATCCGGGGGATTGGGCGGACAGGCCGGCTGGTTACGAGTGCCGCACTGATTCTTTTCTTGGCTTTCGTTTCCCTTGGAACCGCGCCTCTCACTATCATCAAGATTCTGGCTACCGGGCTGGCGGTCGGTATCCTCTTGGATGCGACGGTTATCCGATCACTTCTTGTCCCCGCCTTGGTGTCGCTCTTCGGACCTTGGAACTGGTGGCTTCCATCTCTTCCTGCGAAACTGCTCCGGGTCAAGCCGTCAAGCGCTTCCGTGTCGCCACAGGTGACACCAGGTAGTAATCCAATTGTCTGATCGAGGGTTCCGCAGTGCCGTCTAGAGACTCCTGGCCGGCCGTTCGAGGGGATCCCCGAAGCCGTATCTCCATCGCTCTCGTCGTTGGTATCGGCTTGCTCATCGCTGGACTGTTCCTAATCGATGGTTCATTCTTCTCTCAAAGCCCTGGGCCCGTCCGCCGTTGGTCCTGGTGTCCACAGCCCGGCCGGCCCCATCCGGCACGTTGTCATTCTGGTCCGCGAAAATCGTAGCTTCGACGAGATGTTTGGAACCTTTCCCGGAGCAGACGGGACGACCTACGGAACGCTGCCCAATGGGACGACGGTCAAGCTTGGCCACACTCCTGATCACACACTGCTGGACGTTGCACATTCGGGCACGGCTGCGCACACGGCAATAGACAACGGGCGAATGGATGGCTTCGCGCTCTTACCGGGGGCCATCCAGGACGGTCGGGACATTGCTCTGACCCAGTACCGCAAGTCCGACATCCCAAACTACTGGAGTTACGCCAGTCGATTCGCCATCGACGATCACTTCTTTTCGACGATTTCCGGAGCAAGCTTTCCAAACCATCTCGTGCTCGTGGCCGGCACTAGCGTCAACACGGACAACAACCCGATCCTGAATTCGCCGAACAGCTGGGGCTGCGATTCAGGACCGCATTCACTTGTCGACTCTGTACATCCGTTGACCGGCCGTCACTACTTCGTGAAACCGTGCTTCAACGTGAAGACTCTGTCTGATGAGCTACAGGCGGGTCACATCTCATGGAAGTATTACGCGCCTCCGCGCAATCGTTCCGGCTACATCTGGTCGACACTTGACGACATCCGGCATATCCGCTACTCAAAGCTGTGGAATCAGGACGTGGTGAGTGATAAGAGGTTCGTGGTAGATGCTCGCCACGGCCGCCTACCGTCGGTTAGCTGGTTGGTCACCGGCGAGCAGCGCAGCGATCATCCCCCCTTCAGCATCTGCGTGGGAGAGAACTGGGTGGTGAAGGAGATGAATGCTTTGATGCGCGGTCCTGATTGGAAGAGCACCGTCGTATTCCTTACCTGGGACGATTTTGGCGGGTTCTATGACCACGTGCCACCGCCTCACCTCAATGCCATCTCTCTCGGTCCACGGGTGCCCACCATCGTCATATCCCCGTACGCGCGCCCTCACTTTATTGACCACTCCCGCTATGACTTTGGTTCGATTCTTCGCTATGTCGAGGACCTCTTCCATCTCCAGCCGCTTGCTTTCTACGACAAGCACGCCGCTAGTTTGGGGCAAAGCCTAAATCTGCATCAAAAGCCGCAAGCGCCGCTCACCCTCCGTCAGAGACGGTGTCCGGCTGGCGCATATTCAAAGCTGACAGGTCTCGAGGGCAATGTAGTAGGGATTACCCACACGGGGGGCCAGAAATCGATCCTTGTCCACATCAGAAGCTCAAGCGCACCGGCTACGATGATTATTCGGAGGAGCTCGATCATTCAAGCTTCCGACCACCACCGCATTCAGCTCGGCAACATCTCCCCAGGCGATAGAGTCTTCGCTCTTGGACTCCCGAGCGCGGGTCGGGCACTTCTCTATGAAACCAAGAGAGTCGTCGACGAGAGCATCGTTCCGGTTCGGGAGAAGGGGACGGTGGACAGTGCCGACCCGAACACCGGCCAGGTGATAATTCAGCAGGCAAATGGCAATGTTGCGATCGTCTATGCAGGGCGAAGAACCCGTATCGTCATCGTCAATCCGGGAGCCAGAAGGAGCCGCGGAAATATGGCAGATCTTCAGCCAGGGGCTAGGATCGTCATCCACGGGCTCTTACATCGGTCTACCGGTAGGCTGACGCTCGTTACTCGCATTGTTATTCAAGGTCAACCCAGTGGCACATTTGTGCCTTAAACATCTCAAGAAGTAGGATTCAGCAAATGGATGCCTCACGCCGTCCGATCAAGAAAAGCTCCAGAACGGTTATTGGAACGCTGGCTGTCTGCCTGATGACCGTTGGCATGCTGTTCGCTGCCCCGGGTATCGTCCCCGCCGCCGCCTCGCACAGCTCCGTAACAATTCGCCACCACTCCAGATTGAAGAGCGCGTCCTCTCGAAGCGGATTAGGAAGACGGCATGGTCACGGAAAGAAGAAGCGGCTGTGTGTAGGCGCCAAATCCAGCTGTCCAATCAAGCACATCATCTTTCTTATCAAAGAGAACCACTCGTACGACAATCTGTTTGCCCGCTTCCCTGGGGCAGATGGGACCAAGTATGCGTATGAGGGGAAAAAACGGGTGAAGCTCGGAGTCATGCCCGATCATCTTCCCTTCGACATCTCCCACTCCGGCGGTTCGGCAAGTACAGCGGTTAACCATGGCCAGATGAATCAGTTCTATCTACTGTCTGGTGCCATTCAGCTGGGAAGGGACTACTCTGAGTCTGCCTACACGGAGAAGGAGATTCCCAACTACTGGAAGTACGCGCAACGGTACGCTTTGGATGACCATTTTTTCTCCACCATCATGGGGCCGAGCTTTCCCAACCACCTTGTCACGATTGCCGCTCAATCCGGCGATACTGTGGACAATCCTCATGGGGAAGTTGGCCGTTCATGGGGATGTGATGCCGGTCCGTTATCAAAGGTTTCAGTCGAGAGCCCCAATGGAAACGTGACTCAGGTTGCGCCCTGTTTCAACTTTGCCACCATTGGAGACGAAGCAGACGCGGCGCATGTTCCCTGGCGATACTATGCTCCGCCCCCTAAGACATTCGGATACGTCTGGGCGACTTACGACGCGATCAAACACGTTCGGTACGGCAAAGACTGGAAGAAGAGTGATGTGCTCTACACCCACTTCAATCACGATGTCGCCAGTGGAAATCTCGCCGATATCACCTGGTTAACCACCGACCTCAATCAGAGTGATCATCCGCCTTCCAGCATCTGCCAGGGAGAGAATTGGGACGTCAAGGCCATCAACAGCGTCATGAGGAGCAAGTTTTGGAAGTCCACAGCGATTGTTCTGACCTGGGATGATTTCGGCGGCTTCTACGACCACGTGCCACCGCCAATCATCAACAATATCGCCTTCGGTCCGCGCGTACCCACCATCGTTATCTCGCCGTACACCCGCCCGCACTACGTCGATCATGGGGTCTATGACTTCAGTTCGGTGCTGCGTTTCATCGAGGATGCCTTCCACCTCCCGCGGCTCTCATCCTACGATTCCTCGGCGAGAAGCATCGTTCATGATTTCAACTTCTCCCAGAAGCCTCAGAAGCCGATGCTGCTCAAGCCCAGACGCTGCCCGAAGTACGTCCCCGGTGTCTTCACCAACGGAACGCTTATCTCTTCTCGTCTCGAGAGTGGAAGGTATGTTCTTCTCGTTCGCTTAAGGGACGGAAGCATCGCCACGATATTCGCCCAGAAGAACGCAGCCGTGAGCTACGATGGCGGCCACGTTGGCGTCGATTCTTTGTCGCCCGGCGATACCCTGCATATGCACCTGCTGTCAGATCCGACCCAGGCGGGCTATTACGATCTTCAGCAGGTTTCCGATCTGGACCTTCGCAATCAGAAGAGCCTCAACGGCTTCATTAACTCTCTCGACCAGACCAACCAGCAGATCGTGATGCAGCGCTTCCAACACCCATACATTGTGATGACCGCGACCAAGAAGACCAAGATCTACAAGAAGAATGGAAAGGTCGGGAACTTTTCCGACCTCACCATAGGGGCTCCGATCGCGATAAGTGGGGTTCTAGACACGAAGACTAATTCGATGGCACGGACCGACACCGTCAGGGTTCTGAAGAACTCCTAGAAGCGGCCTACGTTCCGGCCGGCTCCCGAGCCATGGCGAGGTGTTCGCGAGCCGGCTGGCGAATGGGCCGGGGCGTCGCGTGCAGGCACAGGTAGGTGAGGGATCCGAAGAGGAGAGCCACAAGACCGGCGTGGGCAAGAGCGCTGAAGAGGTCGAGCTTGGTAAACACGACGATCGCTCCGCTGAGCGCCTGAAGGACGACGAGCGCCAGCGCGACCAAGGATGTTCGAAAGAGATCAGGCCGCGCTTCCCTAGCTCTCGACGTAACCAGCACAAGCCCAAGGACGCCGAGGGTAAGCACCAGAGCAGCCATTCTGTGAGCGAACGCGGGCCCCACCGTCCCGTGAAACCCGGGGATGACCCGGCCGTTGCAGAGAGGCCACCCGGTGCACGACTGGTCCGCATCAATGTGGCGGACGTATGCTCCCAGATAGACCACCGCGTAGCTGAAGATGGTGACGACCCAGATGAAGGCGACAACGGCTGATGAGAGGTGTCGATCTCGCACGACATCGGTCTTGGTGCCAATTTCGAATACCAGTGCGGCTGTGAGTAGAACTGAGGCGAAGGCGATGAGTGATACGCCGAAGTGCAGCGCCAGCACCGCCGCTTCCTGGGGTGCCATCACTGCCCAGGCGCCCAGCCCTGCCTGCAAGAACAGAAATGCGACCATCACGGGAATCAAGAGTCGGAGATCGGTGCGATCACGATGTACCTGCCAAGCCGCGATGGCGAAGGCCAGGATCAGGATGGTCTCCACGCCCACCATGCTGCGATGACTGAACTCAATGAAGGTCGAAACCGCGAACTGCGGGATGAACTGCCCCCGGCACAATGGCCATGACGGGCCGCAACCTCGTTGCGATCCCGTGTTTGTTACAGTGGCACCCATGATGAGGACAATCCACATGCCAAGAGCTGCCGCAACCGCCAGTGGCTTGACCCAGGTTCGAGACACTCGGGAAAGCCAGTTAGCGAGAGAGGTCATCACCTGATCTGCTGTCGCCATATCGCTCCTCGACCTCAGCACGTATGAACCGTCTGGCTCCTCAATGCTATCAACGGGGTTTGCAGTGATGGGCGGGGCTCTTGCTCTGACCGAAGTGGTTCAGCGGTAATTGACAAAGCGTACCGACGTCGCAAATGCCACGGAAGTAGGGAAATTGAAAAGGGGAAAGGCTGGGAGTGGATGGGCTTGTAGACTGGGCCGAACATACCGGAGGGTGGAATTTTGGAAGATGAACCGGAGGAATACCCCGTCTTCAATGGCCCCATCGTTCAGTGGCCCAAGTACTCTGCAGGCTATCGGGGAGAGGTGTTCACGATCAGTCCTGTTCCTACGGATGATGGCCGGTGGCTGCTTTCGATCAACGACTGGCAAGACGGGCAACGCGTATATCAGTCGGTGGTCGAGGCAATAGACGGAGCTCTTGAAGCAATCAAAGAGTCTGTAGATCGTCGCCAGGAGCAGCAGAAGCCCCCAGACCCTGACGTCGAGGCAACTCCAGCCACCGGTGCCGAGGAGTCGGAATAGGACGCGGTTCGCTTCCTGTAGCCGGGGGGTGGGACGGCCAGATCCGCCTTGCGACTCGACCCAGCTCGCTGGCGCTCATTCAGGCGGAGCTGGCCAAGGTCAGGATCCAAGAGGCTTTTCCCAAGGCTCGCGTCTCAATAGTCCCGATACAGAGCGATGCCGATATCCGTTCCGCAGAGCCCATACGGGAATTCGGAGACAAGGGGCTCTTCGTCGGACGTGTGGAACGAGCCATCCTCGACGGACGGGCGGATGTCGCGGTTCATAGCTTGAAGGACATGCCCGGAATCGACACGGAGGGGCTCGAGATCACCGCCGTGCTTCCGAGAGAGAATCCATGCGACGTCGTGGTGTCTCATGCCAGGGTGGGCCTTGAAGATCTCCCGGTCGGAAGCGTCATCGGCACCAGTAGTCTTCGACGGCGCGTGCAGGTTGAGACTCTCAGACCCGATCTTCGATTTATGGATATCAGGGGTAATGTCGAAACGCGCCTGGCGAAGGTCGAGCAGAACGAGTACGATGCCGTCGTGCTGGCGGCGGCAGGAATGCTCCGCCTTGGCCTTGCTGACCGAATCGATCAGTACCTGGATCCCGCGGTCTGCACGCCGGCGCCAGGTCAGGGGATTGTGGCGCTGCAGACGAGAGTGGATACAGAGGTGGCTTTGGTACTCAGCGCGTTGACCGACGCGGATGCCGCCATTGTCGCGCGTATCGAACGTGGAGTCGCCGTAGCAATTGGGGCCAACTGCAACAGCCCCTTCGGTGTTCTGGCCTCGTTGGACGATTCGAAGGTAAGGGTGAGAGCATTCTTCAGCGGAAATCCGGGTGAATTGACGCGGGCCGATGAAGAAGGTTTGACCGAGGAGCCCGAGTTGCTCATCAAGCGAACGGTACTGACTCTGTCCTCGTAGTCCGCTATCCTCCGAGCTATCCAGAGGCCTCCGGAGCTAGTCGCCTGCGTCATGCGTATTACGACAGTGTGCCGCTACGGCATCTCCGGGAGATGTTCCAGGATGTACGCGGAGTACCAGTCTGCCCAGTCCTCATCCTTGTCGGCTGACGTCTCCTGGTTCCCCTCATGCTCACGTCGGGCCTCTCGAAGAATTCGCGCAAGGGTTGCCCTCAGATCGCCGTTGTCTGTTATCTCGGAGGAGTGAGTCAGGGTTACGCCTCGCCTAGCTAGATGCAGATCCGACGAAGGCTTTTCCTCGGCTCATCTCGTCTGTCCTTCGCTGGAGCTGAGCTAGTAACCAATGCCTGTCCCTTGAGATGACGTCATGTTAAAGGTCCCTTTGGCATACACTTTTCCCGCGAATGTGTACGTCAAGCTGTAGGTTCCAGGTCCCGTGATGCCAAGCGACTTCAATTGTTTGGCGGCGAAGAACCCGTCCTCGGTCTTCGCCGAGGAGGGCACTTTGACGCTTGAGGATGTAACCGTGGCCGGATGGGGTCCCTTACCGGCGAGTCTCATCACGGTGAGCTTCAGAGGTGAAACTGGAGCAGGTTTCGCCAACGTGGCGACCCAAGCGATGGGCTGTTGGCCACTGAACGACTTTGATGGCTTCTGGACGGTACCGCCGGAGATTTTGGATCCAAAAACGATGCTGCCAGTCGAGGTGGTACTTGTCTTCGTGGATTGAGCGGTCGGAGTCGGGATGGGGACGGCGGTTTTCTTAGGTTTTTTACTTGCCGTGTGACTACCGCAGGCAGTTAGTCCGATCACCACCAGCAGTAACAGGGGGATTAGCTTACGCATTAGGAGCCTCCAGGTGCGCATGTGTGTCGAGCGCCTCGCGTCTCTTCCATTATCGCGACACCCATGACCCAGGAGTTTAACGTCCACAAAACATGTCGTGACAGCGTTCTAGACCTTCGAGTCGAATGTCCGGTCTTCTGATCCTTTCCCAAGCCTGTCGAGTGAGCCGGTAACGGAGTGTTCGAATGGGTTGGCCCAACGGGATCTCCACCGTTTCTCCATTAGACTCGTATCCGAGCGAACGAGTGACGCCGAGAGAAGCGAGATTATCTGCATGCGCACGCGTGACGGCTGCCTCGGATCCCAACCCCGCAAACGCCAGGTGGAGAATTGCCTCACGCATTTCCTTGCCCAACCCCTGGCCCTGGTACCGTCTCCCTAACCAAGAGCCCGTACTGACCTGGCGAACTGCCTTAAAGTTTCTCCCTCCAAGCGACTGTGAGCCCACGATCGTGCCTTCTGCGATCGCCGCCATCGGAAGCTCCCAAGATTCAGAGCTCCACTCCGCACGATATCGCCAGTGGAACTGAAGGAACTGGCGCTGAAACTCTGGTGGCTCCAGTTTCGTCCAGGGTGTTCCGAAAGGCATTTCCTCTGGAGGATGGATCCCGTTTATTGCCACCAACATGAGCTCATCAACCTGATCGTCGGTTGGAACGACCAGAGTCAACCGTGGCGTAACGACTCTGAGGCCAAAGAGAGGCCAGCTTTCCACGAGCATTCCGACTCCAATTCTTGATTCACCTTACACGAGACGGCTTGTGTGGACCTGTGTAGACTTAGTTCGAAAACTCATAGGGGGAGATTCAATGCGGTACGTCATCAGAGAAAGACTGTTCCACCTTGGCCAGGACTCGGATATCACAGACGATTCTGGAAATGTCGTCTATAAGGTCGACGGGAAGGTTCTTTCCATGCGCCATCGGATGATTCTGCGCGATCCGGCAGGCAACGAGGTCGCCGAGGTCGAGCGAAAGCTGATCGCTCTACGTCCAACCTTCGAGATCAAGGAGAAGGGAAAGACGGTCGCGGAGATGAGACAGCACATGTTCGCGCCACTGCACCAGCACTTCACCATCCATCCAGATGGTCAGCCTGACATTGAGATGAAGGGTAAGCTTCTCCAACACGACTTCACGATGGAGCAGGGTGGCCAGACAATCGCCACCGTCTCCAAGAAGTGGATCACCCTGACAGACAGCTACGGTCTCGAAACCACTGGCGACGGCTCCAACGATGTTCTCTTGATCTCAGTCGTTCTCGCCTTGGAGATTGCGCAGGATGCTGAGAACTCGTCGATTGTCAACGCCTGACCGGCGTCAGAAATCGTCTGCCACGTCGCTGGTAGAGTCGAGATTCGCTTGACCGGCTAGCACTCCCGGCTAGGCAGAAACGAGCGAGGCACCACACTCAGGACAGAATTTGGTACCACCCGCTGATTCGGAACCGCAGCTGGAACACGTTACCGTTCCGGCCAGTTTCTGACCACAGGACGGACAGAACTTCGCTCCCGGCTCCGTCTGAGCGTTACAGCTCGGACAGACACCCATGTCCTGCGCGACGATGGGCGCGCACTGGGTACAGACGCCTAGATCCTCGCTCCAATCGTCTCTGCAGACCCACTGCGAGCACCTGTTACAGAGCTGGAAGTTTGCCTGAACCTCGGTCACCGCTGCCGGGAAGGCTTTCTCCTTCTCTTTTGCTCCTGCCGTGTTCTCCAGCATCGAGCTGCCTTGACTTGCCACTTTGCTGAATCGGCCTCCGAACATCGAACCCAGGCCCTCTGCAGCTTTTGACCCTACCGCTCCGACCTTGGAGGATTTAGCCGTCGACTGATAGGACTTGCCACAGCGCTCACAGTAGAACTCCCACTGGAATGACTGCTCAGTACCGATATCCTGGAAGTTGTCGGTGTATTGCACCAAAGTGTTCATCTGTCGCCCCCTATTTTGTTCGTCCCAACGAGGATTGCACCTGGATCCCAGATGACAACATCGTAGCATGCCATCGAGCTGTGACCCAGACCCTGTGATGCAAAGCTCGGGCGCCGCTGCAACGGGGAATCTTGCGTCATTTGTCAGAGGTTGGGACTCACGATATTCGGGCGCAACAGAGACATAAAGCTGCCCCATGCAACTACGGCGCCTCGACAGTGGCCGTCTGGTAGAAGTCTCCACTCTCAAGATTGACGACCCAGCGGAGCCGGTTGATGCGGAATTCGCCGATTCCGTCATCCATCACCGAAATGATGTCCATCACTTGATGGGCCGGATTCAGCGGGAGCTTGACCGTCCCTGCGTACCCGGCTCGTTGTGCCTTCCTCAGCTCGAGCGACGCCCGGATATGACATGCAGCGGCGTTGTCGAGCAGGCGATCGGCGACGATGGTTGGAGCGACTTCACCAACTTGCTGGATATTGGCGGGGTCGGACGCCAAGCTGAACGGCGCAGGATTCCCCGTTGAGGTCATCCCATAAACCATGACGTGATTGGCTCGCCTCACCTCATGGATATCGTTTTCCATGGCAGAGGGTGCGGACCCTCCGCCTCCGTAGGTAAAGGCAACTGGATCGGTTAGGCTCGGCTCCCTTACTTGCAGGCGGTCGTTTTCATCGACGAACCACTCGAAGCCGTAGAGAGCAGCTAAGCGACAGAGGTGAGACGTCCACGACTTGTCAAAGTACTGACTAAAGAAGTCAACAGTTTGGGCGAACTGAGGAGTTCCTGGGGACGCAGGTTGGTTGACGCCCGCGGCCGTGGCCGTCTCCGTCACAAGGTAGAGAAGGTTCGCTCCAGTGTGAGACTTCTCTATGTGGACCTTGTGGTCGAGCATGCGGGCATGGTTGGAGAGCCGGAGAGTCACTGTCTCGATCGGTTCATCATCACCGGCGTGAGACGTTTCAATACGATCGATGTAGAGGCGATGAGTGAGGACGGTGGCTGGGAAGTATCCCAAGGAGACGTCACATTGCAAGCCTATCCGTAGAGAGGGTGAACCGCCTGTCCATTGACCCGCCTGGTTGGCAATGACGATGGATGCTGTGGTGGTTTGCGACGTCGGCTCATCGATGTCGATGGCCATGACATCGTCTGAGATGTCGATATCGGCAGCTCGGTTCCCGGTTGAGGACTGTGAGTGAATGACGCTTCCCGCATCCGCCACGGTAAAACCGCCCTCAATGCCGGCCACGATGTTGGCGCCGTTGACGAACGCCGTCGCCAGATGCTGCTCCAAGTGCCAATGAATGAAATCCGGGCTGCTCCAGAGCTCGGTGTACTGGCCTGGCTGCCCAGAAGCCACTCCGGAATCGTAGTGGGTGGCCGCCACTCGATAGATGCCTTCAATAATGGTGACGCCCGGGTAGGGACAGGCAAGACCCTGCCCGGCGTCGTCGAGTGGATGGATTGGTGTCAGAGAGCTCCATTCCGCCCCCGCGTAACTCGTGGAACAGAGGCAGGTCGCTCCGCCCGGTCGAGTCACCGCACCGGCTACGAGCTGATAGGTGGAACTTGCATAGACGGCGCTCAGCGCGGTGATTTTCGTGGCGTTTAGGGTCCACATCGGTCCCGCAGTCCAGACGCCTGCCGAATAACTGTAGGGAATGACGTTTTGGACGCCTGCGCCAGAGCCGTCGTCAATCGCTGCGAAGAGGTCGCCATTGCCGGAGGACGCTAGGGCGAAACATGGATGGCCTGGATTGACGAGTACCGTCTCGGAGGACCAACCGGCTCCGTCGCTCGAAGTTTGGCAGCAGATTGCGTTATCGGAGAGACGTTGATAGAAAATCCAGATGGTGGCTCCAAACTGCGCAAGCGCAACTCCCGCTTGGCTCTGAGCGACAGATGACCTGAGATCGTAGAGTGACCATCCTGCATTGGTGAGAGGCGAAGTAACGAGTTGGGAGTAGACCTGAGCAGCCATCCCTGGTCCCGGCTGATTGACGTATGCCCTGACGTAGTGAGCTTCCGGTGCTCCTTGGAGCCTCAGAAGAGCCGAACGTCCCGAATTGGACGAGGTGATTGCCTCCTGACTCGGGTCTGGGCGGTCGAACTGGTCTTTGAGGACAGCGGAGAAATAGGGAGTTTGGGCTCTGGACTGTAGGGCCTCGGTGATGACGGAAGGGATGGATCTCATTACGCTCCAAAAGGCCAGGATTTGAGCTCAGAGGCAAGTACTATCCGGCTTGAGGAGTATCAACCCCTTGCCTTCTGGCTGAGCCAACGAACTTAGTTCGCACCATCCTAGAGTCAAATTTGCGTGTATGCAAGGGCCACACGATTGGCAATGGAAGGGTCTCAGCCCCTCGAACTCCGCCCAAACCGCGGTATCGACTCGACCTGCGGTCGACCCGGCTGTTCCACGTCGCCAGCGGCCAGAAGGCGGCCTACCCGGATAAGTGCACGCAGATAGAGGCGCCAAATTGATGGCAACTGACTTTGAAGGTCGAGGAAGCCGGCAGGAAGGGAATAGAACGGTGAAACCATCGCCGCCTCCTCTCAACCATGATCCTCGCGATCGATCCCATCGGCAGGCGGGCCAACTCATCCGACCATCCCCGTCTGCGTCAACCATCCTTCCTAGACGCCAATATCCCATCACGCCCGGACACCGGGTCCGGTGAGCGGTCCGAACCATCGTAGAGGCAGAATTCATGCTGTTCTCGGCCTACGTGTGTGCCTCCTGGGTCCGAACCCGACCATGCCTCCCGATCGGCGCGTGGGCTTGGCCAATCCTCATCCGCCGATCGACGAAGGTACCGAATCTCGATCAGCAACAAACCTCATCCCGCGCCAACCAATCGGCCTGGTGAGGCCAATTAGCTCTCCCTAAATTGCCTCAAGAATTCGTCAATCGACGCTTTCTGAATGCCAAGCTCGAGAAGCTCCGGGACGAGATCTTTCTCGATATCTGCCACGTACTCCACCAGCACTGTCGCCCCCTCACTCGAATGGATGGAGTACTCTTCCAAGAATGCGGGTATCAGGATGGAGGCGCCTCTCTCCAGCGAAACCTCTGGCTGTTCTCTCGTGACGAATCTCCAGATCTCCCTCAAGGGCCGTCAAGATATGGAAGGTCTTCCCGTGTGTATCGAGACTCAGGGAGCCGTTGAGCCAAACCTTCTTGACGGTGAAGTACTTGGTGGCAAGGATAATCTCTACCCGGGTCTCGCCATCAAGGACTTCAAGGGGTTGTACGACGATCTTGACGAAGGCCGTAAGTCTGAAACTTGCAAGCCTTTGGAAAGATGCAGCTCCCTTTTGCTTCCGTGAGCCTGCCGGTTCCAATCGTACAGACGATACGTAACGTCCGAGGTTTGCTGAACTTCGTGCAGAAGGATGCCGGGTCCGATGGCATGGACGGTTCCCGCCGGCACAAACACCGTGTCGCCCGCCTTGACCACGACTTTATGCAGGAGCTCGTCTGCTGTTCCCGACTCGAGCCTCTCCCGAATCTCATGCTCCTCCACAGGCCGCTCTAAGCCATGGATGACCCAGGCGCCGGCGCTCGCCTCGACGATGTGCCAAGCCTCGGTCTTGCCATTTGGCTGGTTCTCCAGACTCTGCGCTTGACCATCGTCTGGATGCACCTGAACGGATAGAGGCTGTTCTGCGTCGATGAATTTCGTCAGCAAGGGAAATCGCTGGCCGGAGCTTCGTTGGGGCTCGCTCCCGAGAAGAGAGTCGGGGAATCGCCGGCAAAGGTCTCCAAGCGTTTCGGCGGAGTTTCCCACGACTGCGTCGCCCTCCCACACCTCCCAAGACTCACCGATTGGCTCCGCTGCTGCTGGTTTGCCAAGCACGTCGTGGAGCATCGTGCCACCCCAAACGGTGGGCTGCTGTTTGGGGACGACGGCCAGAGGAAGGCGCGGCAGCTCACTCCGCGAATCGCGAGAGGGAGAGCTACTCACCGGCTGTAGCAGTCCAACGGTTGAAGTCTCGTCCGTGGATCCAATGTTTCATCCCCAGAGGAACCACGCCTGAAAGCCGGTAGTTCAACGAAGCCTTCCCTCTCTGCGGCCAAGCCGTCGGCCTAAGCTACCTTCTCGAGCACCTCGATTGCCGTCCGCTTCCAGGCCCATCGGTGGCTCATGACGAAGTTCCAAGACACCGCTACGATGATGGCAAAGGCATTGGCAAGCACGTAATGCATCCCGAAATGGATGAGGATGGTCAGCATGACCGTCGTGATGATGATGCCTCCCGTCGCCACGAACTGGTAGCGCACGAACCTGGACTTCCTACTTCCGTGGCGATCATCGCGGTTCGCGAATGTCCAATGCTCATGGCAGAAGAAGTTGGTAACCATTGCCACTTCGTTGCTCAGCAGAGCCGCGAGGATAACGGGCCAGCCGAGAAAGTGATAGGTAAGGGTCAGCACGATATAGTTGACCGCTGTGCCCGTACCGCCGACGATGAGGAAGCGCACCAGCTCTTTGTGAGACTCCTCCGCCTCGCGAACGCGGTCTCTCAGTCGCCCAATCGAAAGGGCAGCGTTCATCCTGGCCGCTCCGCGGTGCCCGCGACCGGTAGCCGTTCCGTCTCGTAAGTTGACGCCGCCTGCAATTCCGGCTGAAGAGCAACCCGAGAGGGTGCTGCTCGCCGGCCCACTCGGTTCATAACCCATGGGGCAAGCTGCATGACGGAGAGATAAACAACCACTGCGTAAACAATACCAACCAACCCATCGATCACATAGTGCTGACCCATGTACACAATGCTGAAGATTACGAGCAGGATGTAGGGGACCATCAGGTAACCGATTCTTCCAAACTGCCGGCGGAAGAAGAGGAACACCAGTGTCGGGTACATCACGTGCTCCGAGGGCATGGCTCCGACCTGGTCATAGCCGAGTGTGAATCCCGCGAACGCGAAGTTCCCCTTGTTCTTGGTGAGCCACATCGACATGGTGTGGCTCCAGACATCGTGGACCCAAGGCAGATAGGGATGTGGGTTCGCGTTGATGGTCCTGAGTCCAAACCCAGCGAGCTTCGGACCAGGGTATATGTTGCAAGCGGCGTTTAGGTTGCAGTGCATGGCGTACTGTGACGCCATCCAGGGCGGTACCGCCGGAAAAACGATGTAGGTAGCAAAGCCGAGCACAGCCGCCAGGACGAAACACACGGCGTACCTGTAGTAGAGTTGTCGGTTCGCCAGCCACAGAATGAACCCAGCCCCCAGAGGCAGCAGAAAGTGAAGGCTGTAGACGGTCACGGCGACGATATCGTACCAGGAGACCTGGTTGTAGTGAAACAGGTGCTGTTGAAGCCAGAGCGTCGGCAGGGTGCCGAAGAACAGGAATTTGTCGACAGTGATCATCTCCTGGACGTGCCACGGGAAAGTTGAAGTCCGTCGCCAGACCATCGGTGACCTGCCAGGCGATCACAGCGGCAATGAACACGCCCCAATCCTTGAGGAACCGAACTCCCTGGCCGGTTAGAAAGGCCGCCCCGATGAGCACGAGCGCTACCCATTCGACCGACAGCCGGATCGACAGCAGCATGAAGGCAACCGCAAATGTCAGGACGTAAAGAACGATTACGGCTGGCATCACCTTGCGGTATGTTCGGCCCAGGCTACTTGGCAATTGCAATCCTCCGCCCCGCGCTCCGTCTGGCTCCCCGCAACGTCTCACAGGCACGATCCAAGGCCCGGGCTGAGCTGGGAAACTTCATGAGGGCTGGAGGCTGCTGTCGCAGGGAGGAATCCAGGAATTCTAACAGAAAAGGTCCAATTTCCCGGAGTCGGTGGCTCCGTCCGCCCTTCGAGCCTCAGGCCTTATGGGCGGGAACAAACGATGTTGATGGAAGACACAGCCGCCGGGGATAAACCCCGGCGGCCGTGCTGTGAAGGGAGGAGAAGATTAATAGGAGTATCTAGATTTAGTGTAGGAACCGTACCTTGCCATTCCATGAAGGAATGCTTAACGTTCGCTGAAACGTCGCGGCTGGACGGCAGGGATATAATCGATTGCGACGTTATGTTAATTAAGCGCTGCTCGCCCAAATGAAGTGCCCGTTCTGTGGCTTTGTCGATACCAGAGTCATCGACTCGAGGGACGCTGACGGCGGAGAGACGATTCGTCGCCGGCGAGAGTGCTCGGCATGTCAGCAACGGTTCAGCACGTACGAGCGGATCGCCATCAGCATCATTGTGCTGAAGCGCGATGGACGTCGCCAGGAGTTTGATCGGCAGAAGCTCATCAACAACATGTGGAAAGCCTGTGAGAAACGAGAGCTGACGATGCAGTCAGTGGAGAACATCGCCAGAGACATCGAGCAGAGGCTTTCCAGAACCGGCCTCACCGAGGTCCCCAGCACCACCATTGGCGAATATGCCATGGAGGGATTGAGAGCGCTGGATCAGATTGCCTATATAAGATTCGCCAGTGTGTACAAGGCCTTCACGGATCTCGACGACATCAGAGGCGAAATGGAGCGGATGAGCGGTTGACGGGCGAACCTAACCTTGCCTCGCGACCCTCGGCGACGCTGGAGAGGGACCTGCCGGCGGCGGCTGACGGCATCCGATTGTGGCAACCGATCGAACTCATCCACGACGGTTTCGCCGGAGGGGTAGCCGGAAGGGGTGGAGGGATCAGCTCCGGACCCTTCGCCAGCTTGAATCTCAGTGTTAAGACCGGCGATCAGGAGGCGATTGTACGCGAGAATCGACGTCGGTTTCTACATGCACTCGAAGCCGATGACTATTCGGTATCATTCGGCCGGCTCGAGCACGGGTGCAATGTTGCCGTCTTCGACGACGGATCCATGGGATCCGACGTGCCGGAGTTGTTTGACGGCGACGCCGCCGTCAGCAGCGTTCCCGGTCTGCTCTTGGTGATGACATTCGCTGATTGTGTTCCGATCTTGCTGTGGGACGCGGAACGAAGGGTATGTGGACTTGCCCATGCCGGCTGGCGTGGCACGGCGCTTCGGGTCGCCTCTGCAACCGTACGGGTCATGCGCGACCACTTTGGTTGCGATCCGGCTTCGGTCTCCGCCCTGATCGGACCGTCGATTGGCCCCTGCTGTTACACGGTAGGCGCGGAGGTTGTCTCTCAATTCCAGGACGGCTATGGGGAGGCCGCGAGCCGGCTCCTGGACGGTGGCCGTTTGGATCTCTGGGAGTCGAATCGCCTTGACCTCCAATCTGCCGGAGTGACATCGAGCTCCATCGAGGTGACGGGCATCTGTACGAGCTGCCGCAAGGATCTGTTCTTCTCTCATCGGGCGGAGCAAGGGCTGACGGGACGGTTTGGAGCGGCAATTGGAGTTAGAGATACCGGCAGCAGAGCCGGGCAGCCGCAAGGAGTAGGAGTCTAGCTTGACTCGGATCGCCTCCCCTCCTGACCTTCGAGCTAATTTGTATGCGATCGAACAGACGGTGCATGATGCGGCAACCCGCTCAGGCCGTAGCGAGGGCGACGTCGTCGTGCTGGCAGCTACCAAGAATCAGCCGGCGGAGCGGGTTCGGGAAGCTGTCACGGCTGGTATTCGGGTTGTCGGAGAGAATCGAGTCCAGGAGGCAGAAGAGAAGTTCGGACAGCTTGGGGATTTGCCGGTGGATCGGCACTTCATCGGACACCTGCAGACCAACAAGGTGCGACAAGCCTTGACCCTCTTTTCCCTGATCCAATCTGTAGACAGCGTCCGTCTTGCAGATGCCCTGAATCGCCATTTGATCGAAGCGGCTCGACAACTACCCGTCCTTCTCGAAGTGAACACCTCTGGCGAGCCCAGCAAGCATGGATTCGGCCCTGGCGAGGTCAAGCGTGCCATTGGAGGAGATGCTCTCACTCTCCGGCGTTCGTATTTGCGGCTTGATGACGATGGCCCCGCTCACGGATGATGTGGCTCAAACCAGGAGATCGTTTCGGCTGCTGAGAGAGATCTACGACCGGTTGGGGTCAGAATATAAGGATGATGTGGAGATGAGCGTTCTGTCGATGGGCATGTCGGAGGACTTCGAAGTGGCCATCGAAGAGGGCTCGACGATGATCAGGTTGGGCCGAGCAATTTTTGGGTCGGATTCAAGAGGTGGAAATGTTTGATATTGTTGAAAACTCCATTTCCCTTCTGATCGAAGTCCTCGTCTTTGCCATCTTTGTTCAGGTTCTGATGAGCTGGTTCATTCCGAGGGGTGGGGCGGGCAAGCTCAGCATCCTTCTTGCCGAGATCACGGACCCAATTCTGATGCCACTCCGCCGGCTCATTCCACCGTTTGGCGGTCTTGACCTGTCTCCGCTGATCGCCATTCTCGTGCTGGAGCTGTTCCTGCGCCCCATTCTGCAGACGTTTGTGGCTCATCTGGCCGGTGCTTGAGCTCGAACGATTCCAGTCCCATAACCCCGCTGGACAGGAACGAGTCATCCGCACACTGAAGACGTACTGATATCCATCCAGCTCCTCGCCTAGCTCACCGGAGACAAATGTGCTGGACGGACCGATGAAGCCCGTTTCGGCTTCCTAGAATTAAGAACCGTTGTGCACCGTCAAGGAGGCAGCCGGTCGTGATCAAGTCACCCCGCGGAACCAGGGACATCTTGCCGGACGAGTGGGCTGTATGGAAGCACGTCCTGAACAGCTCCGAGTCTGTGGCGGAGGAGGCGGGCTTTAGAAGGATCGACGTGCCGACATTCGAAGCCGCATCCTTGTTCACTCATGCGACAGGCGAGCACACCGACGTCAAGCGGGAGATGTATACCTTTGAAGATCGGGGTGGTGAAGAGCTGGCGCTAAGACCGGAGGGCACAGCTTCGGTCTTCAGAGCGTACGTCGAGCACGGCATGCACAAGAAGCCGCAGCCCGTCAAGCTCTACTACATCGGCTCGATGTTTCGATACGAGAGGCCGCAGAGTGGACGGGCCAGGGAACACCACCAGTTTGGCTGCGAGGCGATCGGCAGTGACGATCCGTTGCTGGATGCTTCCTTGATCGACCTTCAAGGCTCGTTCTACCGCCGTGCCGGCATCGCCGCAGTCTCCATTCACATCAACAGCATCGGAGACTCTGTGTGCCGGCCTGCCTACCTCCGCGAGCTGGTTCGATACCTCAAGAGCCATGAGACGGAGCTGTGTCAAGACTGCCGCGGACGGATCGAGCGGAATCCACTGCGCGTCCTCGACTGTAAGCAGGAGTTCTGTCAGCCCGTCCTGAACCAAGCCCCCAGAAGCCTCGATCATCTGTGCATCGACTGCCGCGACCACTGGCTGAAAGTGCTGCAGGCGCTGAAAGCCCTGGATATCGAGGTTGAAGTGGATGCGCGTCTGGTCCGCGGCCTGGATTATTACACAAGAACGGTCTGGGAGTTTCAGCCGCCTACCTCCGGAGGAGCTCAGTCGGTGCTGGGAGGCGGAGGCAGGTATGACGCATTGGGGCCTGCTATAGGCGCGCCGGTAACTCCCGGGGTCGGCTTCTCGACTGGCTTGGAGAGGGTAACGTTGAACCTTCCGCCTTCGACAGTTGACGGACTTGCCTTTGAGGGGATGGATGTGTTTGTGGCCCACATCGGGGATCAGGCCGAGATTCAGGCTTTGACGTTGAGCCATCAGCTGCGAGAAAACAGAATTCGGACCGACATGGCCTTCGGCCATCGCTCTCTCCGAGCTCAGCTCAAGCAAGCCAACGCTTCGGGTGCACGCATTGCTGTGCTCATCGGGGATGAAGAGGTGGCGCAATCCGAGGTCTCTTTACGAGACTTAAGTACGGGAGAGCAAAAGCGGGTTGATCTGCAAGGGGCAGTCGACACGGTCATTCATGAATTGAATCGAGAAGGAGCTTTGGCGACATGAAGTGGGCGGTGATCCTCAGTCTGACGGCGGCGATAGCGGTTGTGGCCGCTTATAGCGTTCACCACGTGGTCGGATCGGCCGCGTCTTCCAGAGACCTTCGGGTGAGCACCGTAGGTCATCCGAATCTCGCTTACACGAGGAGCTGGAGTGCTTCCCTTGACGCGAACGCCGACTCCGCACCCATTTTCGTCACCGGTGTAAGGGTTGGTAAGGCGACGGACAACCTTGTGGTGTTGGTCGCGGGCAACAACCAATCCGATTGCGACCCGAGCAATGCAGTTCCTCGGGCCACAACCTACGCCTTCAACGCGGCCAATGGCCGGCTGCTCTGGAAGCGCTCAACCACGGGAGCCGGTCGCTGCACGACCGCAGGGCCAGCGGCCTCCGGAGCTTGGATCTATTCGCCTGGACTAGACGGAAAAGTACACAAGTACAGTGCCGCCACGGGCGTGGAGTACACGAAGGCCGGCTGGCCGATGCCCTTTACCCTCATGCCAGACGTGGAGAAGGCCTCATCCGCCCTTCGCATCTCGGGAAAGTACCTATATGTGACGACGAGTGGGTTCATTGGAGATGGTGGCCACTACGAGGGGCACGTCCTGACCGTCAATCTTGCGAACAATACGGCTCATGTCTTCAACAGCCTCTGCAGCAACATTCACCACTTGCTCAACGATAAGCCGGGTTCCAAGTGGTACTGTCCCGATGTGCAGTCCGGGATGTTTGGCCGTGGGCAGGCGACGGTGGATCCCGTTAACGGCGATGTGTACGTCTCCACAGGAAATGGACCTTGGAACGGCAAGACGAATTGGGGCGACTCGGTCCTCAAGCTAACACCGAACGGCGCAAGGCTTGTGGATGCTTTCACGCCGAAAAATCAGGCTTACCTGAACGATAACGACCTGGATCTTGGGAGCACCGGTCCCGGCCTTCTTCCCTCCGTCCAGATGAAGGGAAGGACGTATCAGCTTGCGACTCAGGCTGGAAAGGGACCTGCGGGAACAAGCGGTCCCGTAGCGATTTATCTGCTCAATAGAGACAATCTCAGCGGGAAGGCCGCTCCAGGTCACCTGGGAGGCTATTTGCAGGTGGTCCATTCGCCTCGCGGTCACGAGGTTCTCACCGCACCGGCGGTTTGGAAGTCTGCCGCCGGCACCGTCTGGGTCTACTACGCCAACAACTCAGGCCTTGAGGGATTTTCAGTCAGGACTTCATCCGGGACCCATCCCACCTTGATCAAGAGGTGGGCCATCTCCGGTAGATTTACGACGCCGGTCGTATCCGGGAATCTGCTCTTCGTCGCCCAAGACGGGGCCATTGAGTCACTGAATACGACGACGGGAGCCGCCATGTGGTCGAGCGCCTCTGGCTCCGGCGGGACCATCGGGCCGATCCATTGGGAGTACCCTTTGGTGGCGGACCACATGGTCTTCATGACCGATGAGAACGGGCGAGTCTACGCGTACAGGCAGAAGTGAGCCGGCCAGGCGAGGCGGGAGCTTATGAGAGCTGCCGGATGACCGTTACGACCTTGCCCTGAATCTGCAGGCTCTCCGGTTTGACGTAGATGGGCGCCATTGACCGGTTGCGAGGCTCGAGACGCACACGATCGCGCTCTCGATAAAACCGCTTCAAGGTAGCTTCGCCCGTTTCGGTGGGGCCTTCCAGCAACGCGACAACCGTATCGCCGTCTGAAGCGGTCTGTTGGGGGCGGATCACGACGATGTCGCCATCGTCGATGAGATCGTCGATCATCGAAGTTCCCTTGACTCTGAGAGCGTAGAGCCCTTCACTCTCGACCTTCGATGGAGGAAGACCTGACACTGATACGTAGTCTCCCTCTTCCATCGTGGCTTCGATGGGACTACCGGCGGCAATGGTTCCCACAATGGGAACCCTGCGGCTGTTGATGGGAATCGGCATGGAATCGGAGCCGCCGATCAGCGAGATGCCACGGCTTTTCTTGGCGTCATGGTGGATCACACCTCGCTCCTTGAGGATGCGAAGGTGGTAGTCGATGTGGCCGGTGGACTTCCCGCCGAGATACTGACCCAGCTCACGGTTCGTTGGGGGCCTGTTGTTCGCCGTGCTTAGCTCGTCAATCGCCTGAACGATCCGATCGCGCATCAGCTCGCCCGTGGTTCTCATCAGATCTCCCCTTCCATGTGCATCAGAATATAGAACGCCTGTACGACATTCTAGGGCTAATTAGAACATTTGTCAATACTCCCCAGGCTGGCCTGCTCCCTGAAGCGTGTTTTCGGGGATTAGAGACAAGGCGCTTGGCGTCTTTGCCGGTTTCCGGGCGGGGACGGTTGAGGGGGCTCGCGATTGCTCCTAAGGCGTCATCCGCCTTCAGTGAGACACGAGAGTTCTTGGCACGCCGGACGTCTTCTCTATTTGACGGTCAGACCCGCTGCGCCTGGCGCATCAGGCACATAATTCTGAGCGACGAGCCTACGGCCGCGGGTGCGGCCAAGCTCGTTTTGGTAGGTGGTTGATTCCGGCAAAATGAAGTCGGATGCCGTATGCAGGTGGTCAGAGGTGAGGATAGTAAAGAGATCCATCTCATCCATAATCCCGAGTGGGGCGAGACGCAGGGTGGTCGATTGAGGGTCAGTCTGAACAGTTTGTATGGTCGGAGTCGCTAGTCCGTTGGACTGGAAAGAGAGAGCTCAAAGCCCAGACGGTCGACCCTGGACGAAGCGCGCGGATACGCCTGGGGTCTATTACCTCCTCATGAACGGGGAATACGTCGCCATGCCGGACTTCATCTGGCTGCGCGACCCGAGCGATGACGCGGTGCCCGTTGATTCCCATAGAAACGGCGACTTTCTGGTCTGGTACAGCTATCAAGGGGAAGCTATAGAGATCGAGTTCATGATGCCTTTGACACCGAACCGAGACGGGCTACCGTGCCTTAGCGAAGTGGAGCGAATAATCCAGGGCATCGAACACGGTCCCCCTTTCCCATCCTGCAGCCTGACTGGTCTGCCCACGGGCGACTGGAAAAAGCTAAGCCTGGAGAACCTCACCCCTGCCGCGGATGGTATCCGCACCAGTGCCTACGTCCGGTTTCGCGAGCCTGAGGAGGTGGGCTATACCTACGACGTGATCGGCGATGGTACTCACGTCCTCGAGTACACGGAGGACGGTCGCGCCATAGGTCTGAAGCTTCTCGATTGGGAGCGGGGTGTTCGCATCGGAAGGAACATCCTCCCCTTCCATCGCGAGGTGGGGCCCCTCCTGGCTGCCAACGGCATTCCCCTGGATGACAGCCGGCTGTACCTCAGCGGCTTCAGCCGGGGGCTCGGGCCTAAGGGTCCACTGATGACGACGCCGGCCGACAACAAGCTGAACCTCTCCATATGGCGGGACGTTCCACCGGACACGCGCACCGAGACGGTCGTACTGGACGGCCCTAGCAGCGTACAGTTGACTCTCTCCGAAAGTGGCCGGCTCGTCCACGTCACCATTTGGGTAGACGAGAAGGGCGTTGATCTTTCCGCGATGCCGGAACGGGATCCGGTCGAACGAATCCTGCGCCATCTAGGGGTCCCCATTGTTGAGTGAGCGGGGGTAAACCCGTTTGCTGGTTACGCCTTCCCGCCTGGATCGCAAGCCGAGTGGTACGGCGACGCAGCCGCTTCTCCCTCAACACGGCGGCGGTGAACCCCCTCATCATTAAGATCGTGACAGCCTAGTGAGCAGCTCGGGGGATGGCGGGACACGCAGTAACGTGTCGGAGCGTGCGCATCGCAGGCTGGAGGTGTTCATCGACAGTACCTGGATCGCCGACAGCTCCTTCGATGATTTCGCGGTGGGCCAGTACGTTCGCTTTCGTGTCGAACAGGGACGCGGCTCACAGCTGCCGACGGATCGGAACGGGCCTCCGCTGCTCGAGCCGCTCTATGGATCCTTCCGGGATACTCCCGAGCCTCTTGGTAGTCACGCGGAGTATTCCTTCCGAGGAGAGGTGTTGTGGAACAAACGCGTCTCCACTTCCTACGGCGGCGGCGACATTCAAAACTGGTCTCTCTTGGACGTTGGGGTATTGAGGGTCGTCAGTAGGCGCTATCCGCATGAGGCGTTAGCACCTGGTGTCATCCTCCATGGAACGATGGCGCTGCTGGTCGACCCGTTCTACTTCGCACCAGTACCGCCCAGCATCTACACGTGGCGCGTCGAGCGGATACATCGGTCGTACAACCCTGATGGTTTGAAGGCAGAGTTGGAGGAGATCGAGGAGACGGCAGTCAGGGTCAAGGGCCGGGAGGCGCATGACACGGATTACGACTTCATCCTGACCTGCACCCTACTTCCAGAGCCCCCGAGAGCCGAGCGGGGGTGGCCTGATCAAGCTGCAAGACTGGAGGATCTGAGACCTTAGCATGACACCGAGGCGAGCCGATGACTTCAAGGAGGCGAAGCAGGGGTGAGGCTGCGAGGCGCTCGTGACGAAGTTTTGCTGCGATTCAGAGGCAAGCCGATTGGCGTCTTTGCCGGTTTCGGGACGGGAACGGCTGACGGGGCTCAGGATCGGTCTTCTGCGTCATGCAGGATGGAGAAATACTGAGGTGTCTGCACACTGGCGCCAACGCTGACGGAGGAAAGATAAAAGCGAGAGCACCTTGCGGAGAAACCGGGAGGTCGCGACATTCAATTCTGGGGTGATGAGGCCGGCTGGTGACTGAGGATAATCCCGAACTACCGATCGACGGCGACCAGGTGATCCCGGTTGGCGACGGTCGAGGCGACAACCAGCCCCCGCCCGAGCCACCACAGCGCACAGCTGGCGCCTCGGCCAGGGAGCGCTGGCTCGGCTGGTATCTGAGCGAGGCTGATGTTTACCCGGAGCGGAGAGTCACTCTGCCCTCCCTGCTGCGCATGCGGGACCGTGTCCTAAACCAAGCGGGACTGAGGCCCGGAGCAACAGTTCTGGACGTGGAGGGGAGGTCCCACGGTGTCCTCGGATTCGCCGCTCTCGATGCAATCGGCCCAGAGGGCCGGGTAATCTTCTGCGAGACCCTGTACGTATTAAACCAGAGCCGGCTGCTTGTTGGCCCACGTGGTTTCGGGGGCCGCTGCAGATTCCTTCACCCCCCCTCTCGGTCCCTACGGGGAGTGGCGACCGAGTCTGTGGATTGCGTACTCGGTTACGGTGCCCTCGACTCCGTAACGGACAAGGATGCCTGGATGCGCGAGTTCTACCGTGTCCTTCGCGCCCGGCGGCCGCCTGTCGATAGCAGAGCCCATTCACAACTTTCGCCTGCCTCAGTCGGGACCGCTTCTTTGGGGTTTCGACGTCAGCCCACCCGACATCCTGGAGATCGCCCAATACGTAGAGGCGTTCATCAACGACTCCATAGAGCACCCGGTAACCTCCGGGACAACCTGCTTTGGGGAGCGCGACCTCGCGTGCTGGGCGTGGGCGGCAGGCTTCCGACAGCTCCATTTGGACCTTGAGGCAGACTTTGTATCTCGGCCCGTCGAGTGGGCAGACTTTATCGGGACGGTTGATAACCTGACGGAGCTGACCCGCTACGAGATCGCTGACATCGCAACCTCGAGGGAGAGCGCTGAGGAACTCTTTGCCCACCTGCGCCCTCTAGTTGAGCGTGGACAGGGCGTTCTCAGTACGGTCATCGCGTTCCTCTCGGCGACCAAGCCGGGAAGAGGGGAGCCGTTTCCCCCCGACCCCTCCGCTAGCTACACGATGTGGGCCAGTGGCACCGATCCCGACAGCATCCGGAGTTGGGTAAGAGATCGAGATTCTAAGTGTAGAGTACGACCGCGACTGGGAGAATGAACCCGATGAACAAACCCCTCGCTCGGGTCAGAGCTCTGAGCACCCGCCGGGCGGCTGTACACAACAGTCGACGTCGGACCGTGATTGACGAACGGACTCCGCCGGCGGACATAGAGACAGTCACCTACCCCAAGTGCCAAGCCCGTTTTGGAGCCCTAAATGCCGGTAGAAGTGAATGAACCTTGTGACCCTTCATCCCAGCCTAGTGAAGCTGCAGGAGAAGTCCGACGATGAGAACCCAGAGCTTTGATGGACTGCGTTTCGAGAGGCCGGGGAACCAAATGGTGTTCGTGAACCGATTCACGGGCAAGATCGTGTCGGCCTGGTGAGCAGCTCGGGGGAGGGTGAGACAGGCAGGAACCCGGTAGAGCACGTGTACCCAAGGTTGGAGCTATCCCTGAACAGCACCTGGATCGCCGATGGTTCCTTCGATGATTTCGCGGTGGGCCAGTACGTTCGCTTCCGTGTCGAACAGGGACGCGGTTCGGAGCGGCCCACGGATGGGCACGGGCCCCCGCTGCTGGAGCCACTCTACCAGCCGATTGGGGTGTCTTCTGAGCCGCGCGCTAATCACGCGGAGTATTCCTTCCGAGGAGAGGCGTTGTGGAACAAACGCATCTCCACTTCGTACGGCGGCGGCGACATTCAAAACTGGTCTCTCTTGGACGTTGGGGTATTGAGGGTTGTCAGTAGGCGCTATCCGCATGACGCGTTAACACCTGGTGTCTTCCTCGGTGGAACGATGGTGCTGCTGGTCGACCCGTTCTACTTTGCGCCAGTACCGCCCAGTATCTACACGTGGCGCGTCGAGCGGATACATCGGTCGTATAACCGCTGATGGTTTGGAGGCCGAGTTGGAGGAGATCGAGCAGACGGAAGTTAGGGTCAAGGACCGGGAGGCGTATGACACGGATTACCACTTCATCCTGACCTGCACCCTACTTCCAGAACCTCCGAGAGCCGAGCGGGGAGGCGCCTGATCAAGCTGCAAGACTGGAGGGTCTGGGACCATAGCAGAGACACCGAGGCGGTCCGATGACTTCAAGGAGGGGAAGAAGGGGTGAGGCTGCGAGGCGCTCGTGACGAATGGAGGCCCCAGCCGGGCTATCCCCGGATGCTACGCTTCACGCCCCCTCGGGAAGGGGACGCTGGAGCCGCGCATATCGATCTGGCCCCAGATCCGGGGTGGGGTCACGCCGGTGGGGACGATATCGGAAGCACGACTCTGGTGATAGTCCGCGGCCTCAGGGACGGTACGCCGCTATCAGTTGAGTTCGTGGACCTTGAGCCAGGAGTCGACTTGACCGGCGTCCCCGCCAGGGAGGATGTGGCCCGATTGCTCGGCTCCTACGGCGTGCACATTCTGACTCCCGTCGAGCGGTATAGGAGAAGGCTGTGGCTCTTCCGCGTCAACCACGTCATGCCGTATGGTCGCTATGTGGTCGCGCAGCTGCGCCGCGCGTTGCTAGGCCAGAGGAGGTCATGATCAACTGGCGTTCCATCCCGAGAGGGCGTCGAGGCCATCCTCCGGCACCAACAGATCCGCATCACGCGATAGTTTGAAATGGCGGTTGGGTGTGAGCAATTGATGCGTGGGGCCGAAAAAACATTCAACGAGACGGCGATGCGGAATTGCGCGCCAACGCTCCTCCGCCTCCGGGCAACGAGGGAATCACTTTTGAGGTGGATGGGATGAGACTCCGCCCACGTTTGACACGCGGCGTTGAACTAGCCCCCTACGTCGGAATTAGGCCCAGTCCGTCTGGTCGGACAGTTATGATAGACGTTTTCCACGACCTCGGGACCCTCGTCGAGTATTCCTATGAGGGCGCCGCGATCGCGGTTGAGTTCCCATACCTTATCGAGCCGAGCAGGTTGGAGGCGCTTATACAGGAGCGGGGGCCGGAGATTGCAGAAGATTTCAAACCAGGAGATACGGCCGATCTGCGAAACATACCGTTTCCGTTTGAAGTGGCGGAAGAGTTGCGGGCCGCGGACATTCCCGTCGATGAGAGGACCCTCCCCAGCGGCCCTCCACCCCCCGAGGAATACGCTGACGATGCGGAAGAGTCTGAGGTCTGCGCGGCGCTCAGCCTCGAGATCGAACGAAACGGTCCCGCGATGGAGACGGCAGTCGTGCGCTTGCGCGAAGGCGTGCCGGCCTACAGTTACGATTTCGTTGGTGATGGCAGCGAGATCGTAAGCTACAGCTACACAGGCCTTGCCTTGTCGATCAGGCTGCGGGATCTGCAGGCCGGGGTCTTGACAGGCCGGCTGCCATGTAGGCGCGAGGTCACTTCCGCCCTTGTTGCTGCTGGCGTCCCACTCTCGGACCCGACGGACCCGGCGCGGCTTCGCCCGTGCTGGACAGCGTATCGTAGGGCTCTACCAGACCCCGCCGACCCCGAACGGCTTCCTTCATGGCTAGACACAGCCGGAGGGCCGCATGGCCGGCTGAGCGTGTGGCTTTGCGATTCTCGAACTATTGGCGACGCGAACGGGAAGAGGACCTACGCGGCGACGGCAGTGTGTGGATTTCCTACGGGCCGGACTCGATACCGCTGGAGGTCAGTTTTAATGACGTCGAGAAAGGGGTCGACCTCACTGGCATTCCACTTCCAGAAAGAGTCCGGGCGATACTCGAGTACCAGGGCGTTAAAGGTGCTGAGCTGATATGGCCGCCTTTTCTCCGATCCGGTAGACTAGTAAGGCGTTCAGTCAGGAGTCGAAGGCATCTTCGCTTGCTCCTGAGGCCGTAGTCCGGCATGAGTGCTTATGCCGCAAACTGCCGCCCCACAGAAAACCTTTGGAGGAAGCATAGGCCTATGGCCAACACCAAATCGGCCATCAAACACATCAAGACGTCTGAAAGACAGCGCATTCGCAACCGCGCCGTCAAGACGGCCGCACGTACCTACGTGAAGCGCGCCCGCCAGGCCATCACCCAGAACGCGAGGCATCCAGCGAATCGCTGGTCGAGGCTATTCGGGCCTTGGATAGGGCGGCTCAGAAGGGCGTCATTCATCCGAATAACGCGGCCAGGCGAAAGTCCAGGCTGGTTAAGCTCCTCAAGGCGAAATCAGCCGCATAGAGAGCCCTTCCGGGTCGGGAACCGATCCAGGGACGAAGCGCGGCTCAGCCGCTCGGAGCAGCCAGGTCAGCAACGAGCAGCTGGAGGAAGCCTTCCTCGACCTCGCCCGTCTTGATTGATTGCTCCGTGGCCGCCAGCATCTCGATCCCTCTCATGAGATGGGTGCGCCCAACCCGTTTTGCTTGGGCGAAGTAGCGTCCGGAGAAGTAGGACGGTAGCCGCAGCGAGGCGGAAATCGAGTCGGGTTTAGCGCCGGACTGCAGCATGAGCTGAATCGTCAGCAGGATCCTGAACTGTCTGGCCAAGAGTCGCAGCAAAGGTAAGGCGACATCCGGCGAGCCGGAGCGGCCCTGCGCGATCTGACGCTCCAGAAGCTTGATTGCCGTAGCTGGATTGCCGGCTGTGACCGCGTCGATAAGCGGGAATATCGATTCCTCCGCACTTTGAGGGATCAGCTCCTCCACCATTGCTGCCGTGATCGTTCGTGAGGGATGGGCTGCGGTAATCAGCTTGCTCAGCTCGGCACCGGCGATCGAAACCTGATCTCCCACCCTCAGCGCCAGCTGAGTGGCAGCTTCTGGCTCGAGCCTGACTCCGAGGTCCTTTGCCTGTCTGGCCAGCCAGCCGGTCATCTCGCGGGGCTTGGGGGCGGCAAACTCCCTCAGCCGTAGCTCCCCATTCGCCTGCCTGGCGGTGGCCACGGCCTCCTTGATGAAAGCGGCATCTGCCTTGATTCCTGGCGCCATCAGCACCACGGTGGTGGATTCAGGGGTGCTGGCCAGCAGCGAAGCGGCTGTGATCTCCGTCTGCGTCGCCGAGGCCTTCTTCGACTTCCTGCCTTTTGCTTTCTCGTTTATTCCGGTGAGGATGACCAGTCTGCGACTGGAGAAGAGACTGGGCGTGCCCAATGAGAGCAGGACCTCCTGAGGCGAGCCAACCCGAGCATCAAGCCGCATGACGTCCATCTCCTGGAAGTCACCCTCATGGCGAACGGCTTCCAATGCCCGGTTCATCGAATAGAAGTCGTCGCCGAAATAGACCAGGAGTGGCATCGCAATACAGTATGACCCGGACGACCGGCGACCCACCGTCATCTTGTCGAGCCAACCTCGCACCGACCACTCCCCCAAAATGGAATTGGAGACGATTGACCTTCCTGGAAGCTGGGGTGTTCGATGATCCGTCTGATCGGAGTGGTGGGCGGAGATCCGTGTTCGCCGGAAGAGGCTGCCTTCGCCAGAGCCCTGGGTGAGGCAATTGCCCGGCTGGGTCACGGGATCGTGACGGGTGGTTTGGGCGGCGTGATGGAAGCCGCGTCTCAGGGAGCCAAGGAGAATGGCGGAACGACGGTCGGCCTCTTGCCCGGCAGCGATCCGGCCACGGCCAATCCCTTCGTGGATATCGTCATACCCACGGGCATGGGGGAGCTGCGAAACGGACTGGTGATCCGATCTGCCGAAGTGGTGGTTGCGGTAGGAGGCGAATACGGGACGCTTTCCGAGATCGCCCTGGCGCTCAAGGCGGGAAAGCCCGTGTTCGGCTGGCGAACTTGGTCCTTTAGTCGCGATCCCATGCCCTCACCGGCTATAATTGCCGTGACCTCAGTTGAGGAAGCAGCGATGAGGGTGAGCGACGCCTTGAGCCGGAGAGATTTCTCGTGACGTCTGCAGAGACACCACCGGCTCCGGCTCCCGCGGTTAGCTGGCGGCGCCGGTTGCGGTTCGCCTACATCCCGATACTGGCAGTCGCCGTTCTCTTTTCCGTGGTGTTCTCCCAGAAAGTCTTGGAGAATCGTAAGCTTGCGGCTGAAGTAGCGGCAGAACGAAGCCAGTCCGCCTCCATCGTCTACAGCAATCATCAGCTGAGACAGGAGATAAAGAACGACCGTTCCCTGGCCTTCGTATACCAGCAAGCACGGCAGTGGGGTTACGTTCGGCAAGGCGACCGGCCGGTGATCATCGGCTTCCATTACCCGCATGCTGTCAAGAAGGCCGCTCCGAAGACTGTCTCCACGCCTCGCGAACCGACTTGGCAAGAGTGGTGGAGCTCGTTCTTCGGATCCTGACAACAGGCTGACATGGATTTTCTGATCCCTGAGGATCTGCAGCTCCTGCGCACCACTGTCCGGGACTACGTTCGGGACCGGCTCCAGCCGCTGGCGATGCAGATTGAGCACGACGAAAAGGTGCCTTCCGAGGTGCTCGACGAGATGAAGGAGCTGGGTTTCTTCGGGCTCCCGTTTCCCGAGGAGTACGGAGGGATGGGCGCCGGGGAGCTGGGTTACTGTCTGGCCATGGAGGAGCTGGGCGGGGCCAACGCCGCCATCTCAAACATTATCGGTGGTCACTCCAGCCTTTGTGGCATGGCAATTTATGTGGACGGCTCTGATGAGCTGAAGCGGCGTTTCCTTCCCTCGATGTGTGCAGGGGAGAAAATCGGCGCCTTCGCCCTGACGGAGCCTGGCGCCGGCTCTGATGCCGCCAACATCCAGGTGACGGCTACGCCTGACGGTGACAACTTTGTTCTCAATGGAACCAAGATGTGGGTCACAAACGGGCCAATCGCCGACGTCATCTCCACCTTTACCGTCACGGACAAAGAGAAGCAAACCAAGGGAATCACCGCATTTGTGGTCGAGACTGACCAGCCGGGTGTCAAGATCGGCAAGATCGACGAGAAGATGGGCCTGCACGGCTCCCTTACAAGCGAAGTCATCTTCGATGGAGCCGTCGTGCCTCGAGCGAACATCATCGGCGAAGAGGGCAGGGGATTCAGGACGGCGATGAAGACGCTTGACGCTGCCAGAGTGGCGCTGGGAGCCAGCGCCGTAGGCCAGAGTCAGGCCTTGCTCAATCGAGCCGTGAGCTGGTCAAAGCAGCGATATCAATTCGACAGGCCGCTGGCGCACAATCAGGCCATACAGTGGATGCTTGCCGACTCGGAGGTCGATATTCATGCAGGCAGGCTGATGGTCCACAACGCCGCCTGGAAGATCGACAGCGGTTTGAGAGCCTCTCATGAGGCCGCCATCGTCAAGCTGTACTGCGCGGAGATGGCCAATCGAGTGGCAGATCGATGCGTCCAGGTGCATGGCGGCATGGGTTACATGAAAGAGCTGGACATCGAACGCTTCTATCGCGACGCTCGCATCCTTCGCATCTATGAGGGCACGAGCGAGGTGCAGCGCATGATCATCGCCGCTGACGTGCTGGCCGACTGAAGTAGCGGACTCGTTCGATCGCGGCACGTTGTAGGGGGCGAACCAACCCGCGTCAGTCCTGGTGAGGCAGTGGATACACTAGAAGAGCGACGGAACGGTCGTTCGCTGTGAGAACGTTTTCGGCGGCGTAGCTCAGTGGTAGAGCAGGGGACTCATAAGCCCTTGGTCGCAGGTTCGAATCCCGCCGCCGCCACCAAACGTCCTCGCCCTGAGTACCGCCGATAGGAGTGCCGGGGCCAGCCTTACTCTGCGAGCAAGCTCGTGGCGAACCCGGTGAGATCAGGGATCGGCCTTGCTTGCAATGCCTGAATCCAGCTTCGCTCCTCTTTCGCTGCGGGGCCGGATCGATTGCTAGCAGCGGAAGAGAAAAATGCGCGATTGGGCCAATGCTCAGGGCGTAGAGGACCGTACCGATGCCCACGCTTCCACCGAGGAGGAAGCCCACGGCAAGTACTGTTGCCTCAATCCCGGTGCGAGCCGCCCGTAGGGAGAGACCTCGCGCCGCTAGTCCGGTCATCAGGCCGTCGCGGGCGCCCGGCCCTAGTCCGGCGCCAATGTATGCACCGGTTGCCAGGCCGTTGAGTACCACGCCTGCTACCAGGATCAAGGCGCGGACAACAAGACTCGAGGGGGGTGACAGCAGCCGCAATGTGATGTCCATAACGAGGCCGACTGCGACAGCGTTGGCCAGCGTGCCCAACCCAGGGACTTGGCGGAGCGGTATCCAAAGCAGCAAGACAGCGCCGCTCACAATGATGCCGCAGGTGCCAATGGCAAGGGAGGAGTGGCGAGCGAGTCCCTGGTGAAACACGTCCCAGGGATCCAGTCCTAACCCCGCGAGCACCAGCAGCGACGTACTGAAGCCGTAAAGAACCAGTCCCAAAGAGAGTTGCACCAGCCGTCGCACAACCCGAGAGGTTCCGTGAGGAAAAGCATAACCGAGGAGGAAAGAAGCAGTCATACCCGCTGTAGGGTCTTTGCCCCGGCGTCTCATTGGGGCGGCGTCGTTCGGTGGTAGAGCCGGGGACTCATAAGCCGTTGGTCGCCGGCTCGAATCCCGCCGCCACGACCATATGTCCTCGTGTTGAGTGGCTTCGACCTTCCGTCAGTACCGGCCTCTTTCGCAGCGAGCAGCAATGCGTGTCCCTGAGGGCAACCTAGAGAGGCTTATGACGTGAGCACCATCCAGGGCTTGCCGTCGATCAGCTCGCGGGCAGCGTCTGCATGGCCCGCGTGGCAGGCCGTCTCTGTGATCACGTGGAGGAGGACATCCCTCAGGTTGTTTAGACGGAAGTTGGGGAAGAAGTCCGGCCACCAGGCGGGCGAGGCCTCCAGCGAAATGGCCTGGATGATGGCGTTGGACCGCTCGATCTCATGTCGATAGCGGTCGAAGATTTCTGCCGCCGGGACATTCTCGGGAACCTTCCAGGCGTCGCCCTCTGTGCCGACGCGATTGATCGCCGCCTGGTCGCCGGCTACGACAGCCTGGAACCAGAACCACTCGTCGTCCAGGGCAAGATGATTCACCAGGCCGGCCGGTGTCCACGCGGAAGGCAGCACCGGGCGGTGCGCGTCCTCGTCCGAGAGGCCCTCCAAGATTCCCAGCACGTGCCGTCGTTGGGCATCTAGGTAGGCAATCAACATTGCCTTCTCGCCGTCTGCAGTGGATGCCGTCACACGTCTATCCTTTGCCTTTCCGTATTCGGCGGGCCGCACTTGTTCGGCGACTTGAGCTCACGCCCGGGTGATCTCCGTCTATGCCTCGCCGATGTCGGGAGCCAAGTCTCGATAAGCAGACTCGAGCTCCGCCCACCGTCCCTGTGCGTCTCGGCGTTCATCGCCGGCGATGTAGCCGGCGAGATCTTCGATATGGAGCTGCTCTCCCGCTCCATAGGCGTAGAGCAGCTCCAGGGGCACGCCCCGGTGCTCGAAGACCAGGATGGTCTTGTCGCCGTCGGCCGTTAGCCTCACCTCAGTAACGCTTTCAGCCGGCTCGGTTGGGTCTCTGGACACGACAACGAATCGCCGTGGAGGCTCGCAAGCCTCGATGCGGCCTGTGCCCTCCCAGTCGCTGGCAAAGACGTGTGCTCGGTACTTACCTCCCCGTCGCAGGTCGCCTTCGATCTCACCGTACCAGCGTGCAAGACGCTTGGGATCGGTGAGAGCCGACCACAGATCCTCGATACCTGTGTCGAAGCGGTCCTCCATACGCACGATCCCTGCGCCGTCTTCCGCTCGCAGACTCCCAAGAATCCGTCTGCCTCCAGCCATGTTCACAGTCCCAGCCACACCGCCCTGATCTCTGGATTCCGAAAGACTTCCACCAACGTGTCCGCCGACCAACCCGGCGCCACGTACTCGTTAAAGCCCCAGGTCAGGAAGTAGTTCGTGCGATTGATGTGCTGCATCAGCTCGAAGTAGGCGTCGGTGGGCGCAAGTCCCGGCCGGCCCTCCTCCGTTCGAGGGGAACCATCGACGCTGCGCAACCCGGCGAGAAGATCGATCAGATCCGTCGATCTCACGAAGACTGCGCAGTCCATTCGAGCATCGACAGGTTCGTAGACCGATTGATCCTGGCGCAGAAATCTACAGTTCACGCCATAACCGCAGTGGAACCCGTCGTCGTCGAAGACCGGACGAATGGTGTACACCTGGTAGCGGAAGGCGTAGGGTCCATTCACCCGTCCCGATTCGTCCCACTCAAGCAGCTGCATCGGACCGGCCGCCTCCAGCCTCCAGTCGGTTCGAAGAGTTGAAAGGTCGTAACGACGCATGAGGACCTTGAAAGGCCCGGGAGTCGAACCGTGAACCGGCTCCAGCCGTCCTGATTGCGCAACGGTGCTTTGGCGCTGCGACTTCGGCGACCAGGCTTGCTGCCCCAGCTCCAACAGAACGGGAGCCACTTCAGGCGCAATCCGCGCAAGAATCTCGCAAGGCGACTTGGTCGGAAGCTCGGAGTTGATGGTCGAGGCCCTGATATCTGGCATTGATGAAGTCACGCCGCTGGCCTCCTAGATTTCCAACTTCTACCAACATGCTACCCAACGGGTGATCACAGGGGGAAAAGCAGCTGCTTGGCCGGCTTGGATGTGAGGAGCAATGACTGGAGGATGTTCATCGGCGGAAGGGTCCCACGAAGGACCAATGAATAATGGAGGTACGAGAGGAGTGTGAGCAATGACAGTAGACAGCGCCAGAAGTTATGCGTCCAGGACGCTTCCGGAGTGGCGACGGCAGATGATTGAGTTTCTGGAGATTCCGAGCATCAGCACGCTGACCCAACATACTGATGACTGTACCAGAGCGGCTGAGTGGCTGGCGGCCCGTATGCGAGACGCAGGGCTGGAGAATATCGAAGTGATTCAAGGTGTTGGCCGTCCGCTGGTCTACGCCGACTGGCTGCACGCTCCAGGTGCTCCCACAATCTTGCTTTACGGACACTACGACGTGCAGCCCGTGGATCCCATCGAGCTGTGGCTCTCGCCGCCCTTCCAACCCGACATTCGAGGTGACTTCATCTTTGCGCGAGGGGCAGCCGATGACAAGGGCCAGGTGCTGATGCTGGTGGCGGCTGCCGAAGCCTACCTTCGGTCGGAAGGAAGGCTGCCGGTCAATCTAAAGTTCGTGATCGAGGGCGAGGAAGAGTCTGGCGGGGAACACATCAAGCACTTCCTGCGCACCGAGGCCGGGCGTCTCACCGCGGACTTCGCCCACGTCGCCGATTCCAGCTTCTTCGACGCGAGTACTCCCTCGGTTGATACAGGCCTGCGTGGCGTCGTCTACACCCAGATCACCGTCAATGGAGCCAGCCACGACCTCCACTCTGGAGAGTATGGTGGAGTTGCCCCGAATCCGTTCATCAGTCTGGCTCACCTGATTGCCAAGCTTCGGGATGAGCAGGGAATCATCAAGATTCCCGGCTTCTACGACGATGTCGTGGACCCATCTCGGGAGATCCTCCAGAGCTGGAGCAAGCTTGGCGTCACGGACGAGGCTGTTGCCGCGGAGATTGAGGTTCGTAAGCTCATAGGAGATCCCAACCGGACTCCCCTGGAGCGTATGTGGTCGCAGCCGACTCTGGACGTTCATGGCATGCCGGGAGGATTTATCGCTGATGGCGCCAAGACGGTTATTCCCGCAATTGCCTCGGCAAAAGTCAGCATGCGAATCGTTCCCAACCAAGACGCAGAGAAAGTGTTTGCCCAGTTTAAAAAGGCAGTTCATGACCTCGCACCTGACGACGTCACCGTTGAAGTGGAGCTGATTCACGGCGACAACCCTGTGGTCGTGCCGGATGACACCAGGGAGGTCCAGGCGGCACTTCAGGCATTACAGGAGGTGTATGACAAGGAGCCGGTCATGATCCGCACTGGAGGCTCCATACCCGTGGTGGGGCTATTTCAAGAGCAGCTGGGCATTCCCTCAGTGCTTCTTGGATTCGGACTACCGGGAGCGAATCTTCACGCACCCAATGAGCACTTCTCGTTGACCCAGTTTGAGAAGGGAATCCACACGAATATCGTTTTCTGGAACCTAGCCGGCACATAGAGAGGTGAGTTACCTCTCAAGCCGATCAGCGGCGTCGAAAGATACGGCTCACGAGCCCCTTCGATTCCCCGCTGGAAGCGCCGGGTGCCGGCGACGTCTGCTCGCCTTCTGATTTGCCGGCCGCGCTCAGAGCCTCTGCCCTCAGCTCCTCCCAATCGGGCTTGAGCGATTCGGTGGTCCCGGTGGCAGTGGGGTAGGAGCCACCATCGGCTTCGCGAATCCGGCGACTCCACCTGACCACATAGCGTGGCCAGACGCGCTCATAGCGTAGAACGATGAATGCCGAGCCTCCGGCATCAACTTCTTCCTCAGACGGAGCTGTTTCCATGGCCATTAATCAGGAGGATTCTTTCTTTGATGAGGCAGTAGACTCCATTATGAATCCCGACCAGGAAAATGCGGGTCGTGAGTGCAACAAAGGTTGGATACTCCAAGGCCATGTGTTGGTCGGGTCATTGATCGAGAAGCCGGCGCAGGCGCTGGAAGTCCGGCTACCGGGATGAAGCGGTTTCTATGGCTGTGGCCTGTCGTGGCACTCGTAGCGGTTGCCGTCTACTACGTGGTGGACGCCTTCCTGATAATCCCGGTCCACTTCACCGTCGACCACCATCGCTTCAGATGGCCCCCTGGCACTCTGGGCGTGGTAGTCCAAGTGGTTGCATACAGCACCATCATAGGCATGAGTACGATGGTTGCCGGTGGAGCGCTGGTAGCGGCATTTCTTTACATAAAGCAGAATAAGCCGTCCCGCCGGGGGGCCATTCCGCAGGACAAGTAGACAGCCCAAGGCCGGGGGTGTCGGGGTGGTTCATAGTGTCGAACCATCGCCACCGGGGCCGACCTGCAGTGGTTACAGCCACATCGTTGGCAGGCGCAACGCCAGCCCCTACACCTCGCCGCCGCGGATGCCATGGCGTACGACAGATCGGCCTCGATCCACGGCGTTGTTCACAGCAGGGACAGGCCCCTGTGCCTGTCCTGCCCGTGCGCTAGGACAGGCATCCGCAATACACGCGGTCGGGCGATTAATCGCCCGTTCGTAGTAGCCAGGCCCCTACGTTTCGCCGTCATTGATGCCGCGCGGTACGACCTGCCCCTCAGCCCACACCAGTCGGGCGAATGACGCTGATCGGGCGGTGATGTATTTCAACCATATGACCCCCCGGCGGGGATAACCCCGGCGCTATATTGACCCCGCTGCGCGGTGGCCGATTGGCTGCTCCCGGGCACCCAGCTACAGGATGCCGTTACTGTCACGGGAAACGAACCACGCACGGGCCAGAACGATGCATCGACGTCTTCTGGGATCGTTGGTTAGGCGTGCATCGAGAGGTACACGAGCCCGATAACGATGGCGACAACCACGCCGAGCAAGGCGAATCGCAGCGTAATGGCGCATCCGATACCTGCCATAACCGCCATGTGGTCAGCGACGCTCATTCGCTCGTCTTCCGCAGTCTCCCCCGAAACGAATTTCATGTCAGGGTCTGGAGCTTGACGGCCCGTGGGATCAAGAGGATGACGATCAGGTCGCTCGTTGGGGTCGTAGGGCGGGATGATGGCCATGATGGTATACGTCAGGCTTTGGCCGTTATGAAGCTACTGTGGAAGGCCTTTCATGCCATCGGTTCAGGCCCGCCTCCACAACTTCCTGCTCCGACTCAAAGGTGAGCGTTCTCAAGGCCTCCTTAGCGGGAAACCAACGGGCATCGTCAACTTCATGATCGTGGTCTGAGGGCGAGCCGGCGACGTATTCCATCAGGTAAAAGTCCACGGTCTTGACGTATCGCTGGCCCTTCATCTGATAGAAGAACGTTACGGGCTTGAGCCGCTCCAGCAGCTCGACGTCGACGCCGGCCTCCTCACGCACTTCCCGCACCGCCGCGTGTTCCGAAGTTTCGCCCGGATCAATCGTCCCCTTGGGCAGCTGCCACCGATTCCGGTTGTGAGGCTTGATCAACAGGACGTGAATGCCGTCGTCTTCCGACTTTACGACCACGCCGCCCGCCGAATGCTGCTGCATGTATCGTTTGTCTGCTGACGTGATGGCCTCCCCCATTGCTCGGAAAATGCTCCGGCATTGTATCACGGTGCCTCGAATCTGCCGGCTTTGAGGCCTCACATTCCCGGTTCAGGGATCGAACGATCGCAGCTGGGAAGCGAATGCCCTGTTTTTTTCTACAGCGAAGCGGCGACCGCTGTCGTGTGGCTCCGAGGAAGCGCCACGGTAAACACGAGCACCTCCCGTTGGGTCGTTCGTCGCGCTGATGACGCCTCCCAAGTCCTGAGGCAATTGACTGGGCGATGGCCAAGCCGAGCCCCGTGCCTTCTCCCGTTCTTGCACTGTCGGATTGGTAAAAGCGGTCGAAGATGTGGCCGAGATCCCGGGGCGCGATGCCCGGTCCAGAGTCATGAACCGTCAGAATGACATGCCGGCGGGCTGACACGCAGGTGTACCCTTACTGTGCCGCCGTCTGGAGTGTGCTTAAGCGCGTTGTCGACAAGGATGAGCAAGAGCTGACGTAGACGATCGGGATCGCTCATGAGAGTGACAGCTTGACCGAAATCTCCCACCATTGAAATGCCGCGTTCCTCTGCGAGGATGGCGATGTCGGCGATCGTCTCGGAAACCAAAGCTTGGAGATCGAAGGGCTCCTGTTTGAACTCCAGAGCGCCGCTATCGGCCCTGGCTAGAAACGAGAGGTCGTTCACCAATCGGGTGAGATGTGAGGTCTCTCGAAGAGTAAGCTCCGCCCGCTGTTGCTCCTCTGAGTCCTCACTTCCGACGGCCATTTCGGCTGAGGAGCGAATGATGGTGAGCGGTGTTCGAAGCTCGTGAGCCGCATCCGCCACGAAGTCTCGTTGCCTTTGCAGCGAAAGGCGAATGGGTGTCAGAGCCCTTTGGACAACAAACCCGGTAATCCCCAATGTGGCACCCAAGCCAAGAAGTCCGACCACCAGCAGGATCTTGATAAGAGCGCTGATATCGGCCTGATATCCGCTTTCTGATATCAGAGTTTGAACAACGCCCGCCAGGGAGTGAGAGCCAGGCCGGATCGCGGGAGTGGTGTACACGAGGTACGTCTCCCCGTCGTACTGGACATTTGTGAAGAAGGGACGGCGACTGTGGATGACCTGTCTGATGGCGCTTGGGTCAGGGATCCGTAAGCCATTCGCTCCGGTTGGACCATGTGCGGTGGAGTGGACGATGTGATGGTGACCATTGAGGACCGTTAGGAAGATGCCTCCGGTAAGATCCTCCTGTCCTGGTTCGGATGGTTCCCCAGGCCCGGGACCTGGATTCCCTGGGCCTGGTCCGGGGTTTTGCGAGGGCCTGTGGCCGCCGGATTGCGGAGGTGGGTTGCCTTCGCCGACAAGGTCAGCTTGCTCACCTGCCGCCCTATTTGTCAGGCCCTGCCGTAGCGGCTGAAGTAGTGCGTCCCGGGTTTGCAGGTAAACAGCAGCACTCATGGCAATGACCAAAACAAAGAGTAGGGCCGACGTTAAAGCCGCCAGCTGCCAGGCGATGCGGCGTAGTCGAGCGTCGTCGGTTTGGAGATCCGACCTAGGTGAAAGGCTCAGGCGTCCGGCCCACGACTTCATGCCTTGATCTTGTATCCGACTCCACGGACGGTCTGGATAAGCTGGTGTTCGCGTCCATCATCAATCGCTCGGCGCAGCCGGCGAATGGTCGCATCCACCACGTTGGCGAAGGAATCGAAGGTGTAATCCCACACCCGTTCAAGGATCAGGGTACGGCTGAGGGCCTGTCCCTGATTCCGCATCAGGTACTCCAGGAGCGCATACTCCTTGGGAGAGAGCTCAATGGGATCACCGGCTCGCGTTACCTCGTGGGCCCGTAGGTCCATCACCAAGTCACCGACGGTCAGCTTATCGTCATCCGGTGAGGCTCCGGTTCGCCGCGTAATCGCCTTGAGTCGGGCCAGAAGCTCCTCGAATGCAAACGGTTTGGTGAGGTAGTCGTCAGCTCCTGCGTCGAACCCTCGGAGCCGGTCTGGCAGTGCGTCCCGGGCGGTGAGCATCAGCACAGGCGTCTTGATGCCGTCACGCCGCATCTGAGAGACGATGGAGATGCCATCCATGCCGGGAAGCATGAGATCGAGAATGACAGCTTCGAAGATGTCGTCCTCAGCTCGATCCAAGCCCTCGCGCCCGTCGCTGACCACATCGACGACATGAGATTCCTGGGTGAGCCCCTTCTTGAGCAGACCTGACAGGTCCGGATCATCCTCTACGATTAGCAAGCGCAACTCATACCTCAAGAACTGATTTGGCCGAATGGCCATCTAGTTCAAGCATGCAAAACCGAGGTGACCGTTTCATGACAGCAAAGTTAGGGAATAGAAAAAGCGGTCCGAAAACAATTCGGACCGCTTAGGAAAGCCTTGGAGGGAAAGATGGGGGTTAGGATCTCTCCCTTTGATTTGAGTTTATGGCTCGAATATTGGAACTCCATTTGAAAGGCGACAAGATGCAATCTACTGGCGTTTTTGCACCTCTCCCGGTGGCCCATTCGCCGACTCGGCACGCTGCGCATGGAGCCGGTCGCGGGCACGCCCTGCGGCAAAGATGATGAAAGCGAGAACAGCGATGGCCAGCACGCCGAGAATCACAAAGCCAATGAGGATGCCGCTCACGCTATTGGTTTGACTCCCATCGTGGCATCAATCTACCACGTGGAACCCGCGCAGCTCCTCGCCCGCCTCCTCTCGAGAGACGCTGATATCGTGGACATCTGCCGGTCCTGGTCCCCGGCGCGCCCAAGCGAGAAAGCTCTGGACGCCGGTCTCATCTCCCTCTACCACGGCCTCCACCGAGCCGTCGGGAACGTTTCGAATCCATCCATTGACCTTCAGCTCGCCAGCTTTCCGCCGAGCCACATTCCGAAAGTTTACCCCCTGAACCCGCCCGGTGATCCGAAGATGCAGCCTAACCAAGACGGAGGCCGCGACTCACGTGCCGGCGACCAGCCAAAGGGGCTCGCAGTCAACCGGCTTCACTCTGGCGGCCGGCAGACTCTCATTGCCTCCCTCAATCGCCTCTAGCGGCTCCGCTTTGTCCTTTCCGCTAACCAGAAAGATGACAGATCGAGAAGCGTTGATCAGAGGAAAGGTAACGGTGACTCGCTCGGGGGCATCCTTATAGCCTGCCGATTCCAGGGGAAGGCGCACAGCTGCGGCGAGACTTGCCGTCTCCTCCAGAGCGGGAGTGTCCGGAAAGAGCGAGGCCGTATGACCGTCCGGGCCGAGACCCAACAGAATCAGATCAAGCTTGGGCAAAAGCAGCGAGTGCTGCTTGCCGATGGAGCAAAGGAGCTGATCGTACTTCTCGGCAGCCTCGTCGATACCTGCCTCTGCCTCGATCCGATGAATATTGGCCTTCTCGATTGGAACCCGGTCCAAGAGGCTTTCTCTTGCCATCCGGTAATTGCTCTCGGGACTGTCAGGCGGTACGGCTCGCTCATCTCCGAAGAATACGTGAACGTGCTTCCAGGGCAAGGAGCTGACGTACGGCTCGCTGCCCAGCAGCTCGTACATGGGGCGGGGAGTGTTCCCTCCGGAAAGTGCGATGAGGAACTCTCCCCGGTCCCGTATGGATTCGGTCAAGCTCTCAGCTACTAAACGTGCACCAGTCGCCGCAAGTGAGGACAGATCCGGCAGTCGTTCTATCCGCAAGAGGTTCTCGGGCTACCCAAGCGTGACTGGCGCTATTCGCGCTGCAGCCTCGATCGCCTGACGGAAAATCTGGTCCTGACATCGAATCGCCATGGCGCTTTTCAGCAGTTCAGACTCGGAGGGCCATTCGATTCGGGTGGTTCGATCGAGCTCGGGCAGGTCACTGCCACGGATGGCACTCAGAAGGTCTTCTCCAATCCTTTCGACAGTGAATGTGGCCACGCCTGACTCCTGAGGACCTGCTAAGGTCACCTTGGAGAGGGTGCCGTCATTGCCGCCACCCGGCTCAATGCTCAGGTCGATGGTTCTGGATTCGCCTGTCGCTTCATCACGGGCACTCAATTCTCTCCCCTCGATCTGCCATCCCAATCGTGAGCCCAACCAGCCAATCGTCAGGAGAGCCTGCATTGGGTGGCTGCCGTCGCACTGGATGTTGACCGAGGTGATCGAACCGAGGTGTTGCAGAGCTGCCGGACTACTGAAAAGCTGGGCAATCAGCTCTCGCCAAATCGAGGTACGATGCCAATTGAAATCGATGACAACGGCGCGCTCGTCTCGCACCAGTGGCTCGATAGCTCGAAGGTCGGCAGGCGCATTTGTGAAGCACTGCGAGTCGATGATCAGACTGTGACTGAGCCGGGAAAGCTCCTCGAATGCATCTTCCGAGAAGGTCGGCTCTCCTACCCACCATAAGGAGGTTGGAAGGTGGCTCACCAGAAGCGGCTGAACCACACTGGCCATGTGAAGCTCAGTTCCTCCACTTGCGACAATCTTGATGACCTCGTGACACAGAACCCGATCCATTCGATCAACGCAGCGAGTCTCGATCTCGGCATCGATTGGAGGAGACGGCTCGGTTCCGGCAGACACGAGGATGGTTCGTGAAGGGTGAGCCGAGGTGAGGCCATCGATCAGCTCAAGAGCTGTATCGCGCTGACCTTCACTGTCGCAACGGATGATGAGGTTGTTACTTCGCAACCTCATCAACGTCTTTCCGCCTGCTTCGAATCGAGGGTGGGCCCCAAAGTCGCCAAGAGAGGCTTCTACTTCGGAAATACTTTTGGCTGTGGTGCTGAGTGACAGCATGGCGGGCTAAGGGTTCCGCCAGCGGTTGCCATCCTCTACGACGAGGCGCTCCGCTTTCTCCGGCCCCCAGCTCCCAGCCGTGTAATTGGGAAACTCGGGCCGGCTGTCGGCCCATCGATCGAGGATCCCTTGCACGATTGCCCATCCTTCTTCAACCTCGTCTGTCCTGGTGAACAGGGTCGAGTCTCCACGCATGGCGTCAAGCAGGAGTCGCTCGTAGGCTTCGGGAACGACTCCGGAGAATGTGGTTCCGTAAAGAAAGTCCAAATGTACTGGTTGAATCTGGAATCCCTGGCCCGGAACCTTGGAGTTCATCATGAGAGTCACCCCCTCATCGGGCTGGATGCGCATGTTCAACACATCTCCCTGAACAGGTGAGCCGGATGTTCGCTGGAAGAGCATCTGCGGCGGGCTCTTGAAGGTGAGTGCCACCTCTGTGGCACGACGGGGAAGCCGCTTTCCGGTCCGCATGTAAATCGGAACTCCTGCCCAGCGCCAGCTGTCCACGTGCAGCTTGAGGGCGGCGAAGGTTTCGGTGTTCGACTCAGGCGAGACACCCTGCTCCTCCCGATATCCCGGCACGCGTTGACCGCCTACCCACCCAGGCCCGTACTGTCCACGCACGGCAAACTTTTCGACATCATCGTCTGAGATCCGATCCATCGCCTGGAGCACCTTGACCTTCTCGTCATGAATCGCCTTTGGCGACCAGGAAACAGGAGGCTCCATCGCCACCAAGCTGAAAACCTGCAGCAGGTGACTCTGGATCATATCCCTGAGAGCCCCGGACGTTTCGTAGTAAGAAGCCCGATTCTCTACGCCAAGGGATTCTGCGGCCGTGATCTGAATGTTCGAAACATAGTTGCGGTTCCAAAGAGGCTCAAGAATGCCGTTCGAGAAGCGGATGGCGATGATGTTTTGGACCGTCTCCTTACCGAGATAGTGGTCGATACGGAAGATCTGATCCTCTCGAAGATGCTCGTGAATGGACTGATTGAGCTCTTTGGCACTCTGGAGGTCTCGGCCAAACGGCTTCTCGAAAATCACTCGAGTCCATGGGGTATCGCTGGCGCTCTTGGTTATGAGGCCGGCGTTGTCCAGGTGTTCCACGATGGTGGCGTCGAATTCCGGAGGGGTTGCCAGGTAATAGAGAACGTTCCCCGATGTGCCCCGTTCCTTTGATACCTTATCGAGACACGTCTTGAGATCCTGGTATGCCTGGATATCTTGGAATTGCGCCTGGGAAAAGAAGAGGCCTTGCGAAAAGCTGTCCCAAACGGCTGGAACAATCTCCGCGTCTCCATACTTTTCAATCGCCTCCCTCATCTCGGCGCGATAGTCCTCGTGCTCCTTCTCTCGACGCGCCACACCCACGACCGCAAAGTGCGGAGGCAGCAGGTGACCGGCCGAGAGCTTAAAGAGTGCAGGCAGCAGCTTGCGGTGTGCAAGGTCTCCAGTCGCCCCAAAAATGACGATAATCAGCGGTTCCGGAGTGCTCTCTGCCGAGAGCCCGGCGGTTAGCGGATTGGTAGCTTTCGCCGGACTTTCAAGCGTGCTAGTTGCCACATCAGCTCCCTGAATCAATCTGACCCTTCACGGCCTTCTTCATGGTAACTTGGAGCCAGCCCCGGGCTTTCGCAGCCGTTATCGGCCGATGAGGATGACGAACCTATCGCAGGACTGAGAGTGAGAATTTGCTGCGCCATCTAAGTCCCCGAATCCAGCTCTGTGCGGCACTCATTCTCCTGCTCCTCGCGTCGCTTCAGGCGACGCGAGCATCGGCATCAATTCCGGCAAGCGCAGCTCTGCCGGTCAGCTTTCATCCTCTTCGCCATCACATCGGCGACATCTACGGAATTGGGACCTACATCGGTGAGCGGTACCCTCGATACGTCGCTCCTGCATTGGCACGGGTACGGCCTACGGACGTCGATTGGGTGCGCGAGGAGTTTACTGCCGACAGCCTGCACAGGGGCTCCGATGCGCCCTATCATTTCGCCCCATTTGACGGGGTGGTGAAGGCTGAGGTAGGGCACGGTTTCAATATCCTGGGACTGCTTGATTACAACAATACCTGGAATGGCCACAATCACGCCTGGATGGGCCATCCTCAAATCAAGAGACTCATCAAGGAGTTTCTACTCTACGAAAAGGCCGTCGTCACCCACTACGCTCGCCAGATCTTCTACTGGCAGGTATGGAACGAACCAGATCTCCATCAATTCTGGGGCCCGTTTCCCGACGCGAAGGACTATGCGTCGTTGCTGCGACAGAGCTATTCGGTCATCAAAGCGGCGAATCCTCAGGCTCAGGTTGTGATGGCTGGACCGAGTGGCGCCGATCGCAACGCACTCCGCTATATCGCCCGCGTGGTAGCGGCCAAGGCGCGATTCGATCAAATAGCAATTCAACCCTACACCCAAATGCCAGGGGCGGGACTGATTGCCGAGGTGCAGGCACTGCGCAAATACCACAAACCTATCTGGTTTTCGGAGATGGGCTGGGCCGGCCAGATCCACTGCGGTCCGTGTGGAGGAGTTGGGATGCAGGCGAGGAGGCTTGCGACGACTTACGCGCTAAGCGCCGTCAATGGAGTCTCCAAGGTCTTTTGGTACGACTTTCGTGATGACGGAACCCGACGGGTCTTTCCCGACCACTTCGGGTTGGTGGAGTACAACTTTGCGGGAAAGCCCGCTTATTTGGCTTATGAAGTCGGCGTCTACTTCTTGAACAGAGCGGTCCTGTTGGGCGTCGACCATCTAACTTCGTCGCTGACGCTTTACAAGCTCGAGAAGTATGGCTATGTCTACTACCTAGCCTGGAACTCCGATCAGCGTCATGCGGTGGCGGAAACGCTGCAGTGGCGACTGGCACCGGCTCGCGCGCTCAACACTGTCGGAACGGAGGTATCGGGAAGCCACGACGGGGTGCTGCATCTTCGGGTTGCTCCCGATGCCATTCTGTATCTCGCGGGGCCTCACCACTACCCACCGCTCTATCTGCCGAAGGGTATCAGCGTCCCACCCGGTCACACCAAGTAAGGTCCCATGGACCGGGGCTTGAGTGCCGTGCCAAAGCTGTGCAGGCGGCTCTGCAGATCAGGCTCGGAAGACTTCCCGGTCGCCGACGATGGTCATCAGGACGCGAGCATCGGTGATGGCCTCGGAAGGGACCTTCGTGATGTCCCGATCGAGGAGCACCATGTCGGCAAGCATCCCCGGTACCAGGCGCCCCTTGTTCTGCTCCGTCAAAGTGGCGTACGCGGCTCCGGCAGTGTAGTAGAGCAAAGCCCGCTCAGGGTCGATTTGATGATGGGGACCAAGCACCATCCCTGAAGGTGTACGCCTCTCCACTGCCGCTCGGATACCGACCAACGGATTCCCTGGGGTGACCGGTCGATCCGAGCTGAATGCCACAGGAACGCCCTGTTCTTCAAACCATCCTACCGGTGAATTGTTTCCGGCTCGATTTGGACCAAGCGCCGGTTCGTAGGCATCGCCCAGCACGGCGATGTCCTCCGGTTGCAGGACGGGAACGACTCCGAGCCGCCGGATCCGGGAGACCATTTCGCTATCGAGAAGAGTGCAGTGCTCGATGCGGTGGCGTGATGGAGAAGGAGTCGATCTCCGACTCGCGGCCTGCTCGTATGACTTGAGGACCAGCTCTACGGCAAGATCCCCGATGGCATGGGTGGCGATTTGCCATCCCGCACCGTTTGCTCGCGCAATGAGAAGCTCCAGCTCTTCAGGGCTCCAGGTTAGCAGGCCTTCTCCCAGCGTGTCGAGATACGGTTCGCGAACCGCTGCGGTGCGCGTGGTCAGGGCCCCATCGGAGAAGATCTTTGTGGGGCCGATTCGAAGCCACTCCCGCGGACACTTCAAATCAAAGTCCTCCGGACGGGCTACGGGACCTTCTTGAACGTCGGGTACGATGCAGGCGATTTGGGGCATCAGCTCCATGCGAGTTTGCAGGTTTCCCGACTCGTAGGCAGACCGGTAACAGTCAAGCTCATCGGATAGATGATTCGGGGATCCCGTGGCGGCGTCACTCGCGCTGGTAATTCCTTCTCGAGCCAGAGCGCGTGAGGCGAGAACGATGGCTTCTGCTGCCTGGCTCCGAGATGGTGGTGGAAGGACATCCAGGACCAGGTGTCTGGCATTCTCCTTGAGAACGCCTGTCGGCTGCCCCGCGGAATCCCTCTCGATCTCTCCGCCGGCCGGGTCGGGTGTTGTCTCCGTTATGCCGGCTGCAAGCAGCGTTGCGGAATTCACCGCGACCACATGACCTGACGTGTGCCAGAGAATGAGCCGGCGACCGGCAGAGACGGCGTCCAGGTCATGTCGATTGGGATGCCGTTGCTCCGCCAACAGGTTCTGGTTGTAGCCACGGCCGAGAAGCCACTCTTGATTCGTCTTTGTCGCGGCGTTTCGGATCTGCTGCTGGATCGTCGAGATGTCCGGCGCAATGCCCGGCGTGACGTCAATCTGGCCAAGCCCTAAGCCGAAGGACAGAATGTGCATGTGGCAATCATTGAAGCCGGGGGCAAGAAAACCCTGAGCCAGATCAACTCTTCGATGGCCAGGTCCAGCCATCGCCTCGACGTCTTCTCGATTGCCGATTGCCAGAACGCGCCCATCTTGGACAGCTATTGCCGAGACGCGAGGCTGAGCCGGGTCTGCTGTGAAGATTGTGCCGTTGGTGTAGATAGTAGTAGTCGTGGTAATGGTCTCCGATGCGTTTTACGACACATTCTAGAGACCGTCATCAGTCACTCTTCGCCCATGATTCTGAATCAGCCGGAGGTCAGCCCTCGTTATGCCTGAGCAAGATTCGACCTTGAGCGAGCTTGATGAGGCGACGGCTCCCGATGACCCGATGACGTTGTTCAGGTCCTGGTACCAGCATGCAGTGGAGGCCGGAGCGGAGCTGGCGAATGCCATGGCCCTCGCCACCGTTGCGCAGAAGGGGCAACCCTCCGTTCGTTACGTGCTTCTCAAGGGGTTTGATGAGCAGGGATTCGTTTTCTTCACCAACCGGGAGAGCCGCAAGGGGTCTGAGCTTGAAGCGAACCCGAGAGTCGCCGCAGCGATTCTTTGGTCGAAACCCAGGCGACAGGTGAGGATCGAAGGTCGAGTCGCAGCCGTGTCAACGGAGGAATCTGACGCGTATTTTAGGACAAGAGATCGCATGAGCCAGCTGGGAGCCTGGGCATCGCCGCAAAGTGAAGTCCTGAATAACCGTGGCCAGCTGGAGGAGCGATTGTCTGAATTTGAGGAGCGATTTCGAAACCGCGAGGTGCCGCGGCCCTCATTCTGGGGCGGATACCGGATCGTTCACGATGTGGTGGAGTTCTGGAGCGGTCGCGATCATCGCCTGCACGACCGGATCAGGTACCGAAGCCGGGCCGATGGCGGCTGGATCGTGGAGAGGATCGCCCCATAGCCCTCTGACTTATTGAGTGTCGGGAGGCGGCCCTGTAATCCCGGGCGGATCCGCTACTCGATGGGCATCCAGAAGATGGAATCCAACACCAGGTCACCTGTCGGAAGTGGCTGAACTCCTGTGATGGGGATCAGGTTCGTCTCTTCCATACAGGCTCGACACTTCCCCAGGCCACGGACCTCTTCAGGAACCTGCACGTCGTCGTCTAGCTGAACCTTGACCGTCGTGACGTGCGAGCAGTCAAAGCGGGTCTGAACGGTCGCCATGGATCCCTCCTCGGGCAATTGGCTGAGAATTGATGATTTCAGTGCGGAAAGGCCACTCGTCGTCGAGAGCCTGCTGCATTAGGGGTTGGCCAGGTGTCTTTAGTGTTGTTTGAGGCTCACGTCGTCGAACCAGACAGTTCCCTTCCCGAAGAGACCTGCGGTGATCGTGACCCCTACCATTCCCGGTGGGACGGTAAAGGTGTATGTCTGATGCGTCCATCCAGTCGTACCAATTACGTTTGGTAAGGGAACGCCTGGAGGAGGCGAGTGGTAGCTGGTATCGATGAACTGAAGGTCGAAGTTGGCACTCTGTCCCGGATTGGTTGGGGGCCCGAAGCTGCAACCGCTACAGATCGTGATGTTCTTGCTCTTGACCCACCCGGAGAAGGTGTAGGTCTTTCCTGGAGTCACGGCCACGTTCTGCTGCCACCGGATGAACAGGTGCGGCTTATTCGATGTCCAGCTGATCCTGCCACTGCTCTTGCCTGTGTGTTTCACCTTTGTGTCGAGCGTCATGTCGGCCCGCTTGCCCGGTGGCAGCGTTTCGGTCAGTAAATCTCCCTTCATCCAGCCCAGCGGCCCCTTCGGCTCGAATCCCCCGTTTACCAGGGAAGGCTGGAGGAAGCCGGGTGGCATGGTGGTCTTCCATTGCCGGACAAGCGCTCCCTGAGGAGACAGCTCGACGGCACCATGGATGCTTGAGTCGCCCAGCAAGAGATTGCCGTCGTGGAGGACCTCAATGTAGTAGGGCTCAGGAAGGTTGCTCCACTTCTGGACCACCTGCTTCCGAGCGTTGATCTCCACGACCCGGTTCCCCAGAGAGTCGCCAACCAGGTAGTTATGACCACGATAGGGATTGAAGCTTCGAGGCCAGACAACTCGCGGATTACCGTTGGCGTCGCTCCCGCCGTACTGGAAGAGGATCCGCGTGCAGGCATGGTTGATGATCAGACCTCGACCGTTATCGGAATCGGCCACAATGAGGTCGCCGTTTGGAAGGAGCCGGGGACGGTGCTGGTGAAACATGAACTTGTCGCACTTCCACGCCACGTGGCCACTCTTCGTGATCTCCCACACGGTGTTGTTGAAGCGTGAGGACAGGAGGATGTCGCCGTTCTTCTCCATGAGTGCGTCGTTCGGATAGAGAAGCTGGCCACCGTCGCTGAACTTGCCCGCTCCCGCGAAGCCCTTACCACCCCCGAGGTTATCGGTGCTCCACAGCGTCTTGCCCTGACGGTTGATGATCAAGTCTCGATTGTTATTCGTGTCGCTGATTAGAATGTCGCTTTTGTCGACGATGTAGGCGGAGTGGGGGAAGTCGAGACCCCCGGTGTAGACCCAATCCGCCTTTCCTGCTGGCGTAAGCTCGACGACCTTCCCTCCGGTTCGATCCCAATTACCGCCATCTGTAATCAAGAGATCCCCATTCGTCTCCAGCTGGGCGGTCTGGGGCAGATAGACAAACGACTGTGCGGCGGTGGGGTGAAGAATCACGTGGCCCTGCCTGGGGTTTGAACCCCGTCACCACCTTCTTCTTGGGAGGAGCGGTCGTCTTGCCACAAGCGGCGAGGCCAAAGATAAGAATGAGCGCGCTCAGCACGGGGACGATCGAAAGGGTTCGTGGATGCATGTGTCATGGCCTCTTTAAGAGTTCGACGGGGTGAGCGGTCCATTCATCGGGTTTGATCCCAGTGGCCGCAATCGCTTAACGATTGTAGCCGCAGGCCAAGGCGTCGGCGAGCACGGTCTTGCCCCGGCACCAAAGCACTCTCGCGGCTAGGATTTTTGAAGTCGCCTTCTATGATGAATGGCTTGGGATCGCAGATGAGAGGCTCGTCAATGGGAGATCGAGGGTCAGAGGTCAGCGGGAAACCGGACCTCGTTTTGAGTCGGGATCGGGCAGGTATCGCTGCGATGTTCGATGCCATATCGACTCGCTACGATCTTATGAACGCTCTGATGACTCTGGGTCAGGATCGGCGATGGAGACGGTTGGCGATTCGAGCGGCCCATCCCGGAAGGGGTGATCGAGCACTCGACGTGGCAACGGGAACCGGAGATATGGCACGCGAGCTGGCCAAGGCCGTGGGGCCGACGGGTAGCGTTCTCGGTATCGACATCTCCCGAAGCATGTTGGACCTCGCCTGGGAGAAGACTTCTGGCCTTCCGGTGCGCTTTCTCGTATGCGATGTCCTTGAGATCGAGCTGAAGGACGAGTTCGACGTTGCCGTTGTCGCTTTCGGGCTCAGGAACTTCTCGGACCGGGCGGAGGGGGTCGCGAGAATGGCCCGCAGCCTCACAGCAGGTGGGCGGCTCGTGGTTTTGGAGCTAACTCCTAGCCGGAGTCGCTTGAAGCCGGCGATTGATGTCTACGAGCAGTGGTTTATTCCCAAGCTTGGCCGGATGATTTCCGGCCAGCAGGTGGCCTATAGCTACTTGCCAGAATCGGTCTCGCGCTCTCTTACCGCCGGCCAGATTGAGGAGCTTCTCCGATCCTCCGGCCTTGAGGATGTCAGGGTGCGAAGCCTGAACTTCGGCACCGTGGCTATCGTGTCAGGTCAGAAGCGCTAACCACGAAGACGAAGCTCTGACTGCTCAGAATCGGCGTCGGTCGAATCCAGCCCGGTTGAGGGAGTTGAGGTCGAGAACGAAGAGGTTTCGGAGACAAGAGAGAGGCCCAGGTGAAATTCACCTGGGCCACAAGAAATGCTTTGGGGAGAAGCTCTCCGCCGTTAATGCTCTTAGCTCACGCTCTTGTTGAACGCAAACTCTGATGTCTGTCCGGTAGAGGTGTTGGTCACTGTCGCGGTAACCTTCGAGGACGCCGTCAGCGTGCTACTCGGTGTCACCGTCCAGGTGCCTGCCGCCGTCGTGGTCCCGCTGCCCAGGTACTTTTGGGCCTGACCATGACCACTCTTGTCCGCGGTCGTCGGAACCTGGAACAGCTCAACGGTGCAGCTGTTCGTGCAGGAAGACGTGCCCGCAACGGCTGAGGGAAGAGCGCTTGTGATGGTCGGGCAGGCGAGGTAGGCATTGGGACTTCCGGTGGTGCCGGATGCGCAGCTCGCGGCCGAAAGGCCATCGAGATAGATGCCGCCCAAGGTGTTGCCATACATCACGTTCTTGCTGATGAGAGCGTTTGAGGCGTCGGTGCTCGAGCTTCCGATCACCGCCCCGTAGCCGGAATTGTTGATGATGGTATTCGGCTCTGCACCCCCGATGGTGGTGCTCTTCACTGTTCCCGAAGCGGTGATGGCGTTGCCCTTTACATTCTCGAGCGTCAGCCCCTTGACTGTTGCATGGGAGCTCCGGATCACGAGACCCGAGGTTACCTGATGGTTCCCGTTCAACAGGGCGGTCCCTCCACCGTTGAGGGTCAGGCCGTAGGCGGCAAGATTGGGAAGCGCGCTTCCCAACTTAATGGAACAGGTCTGTCCGCAATTGCCGAAAGTGATGGTGTGGTTTGGGGTGCTCGCGAGGGCGTCGTTATCGGCGTCTCCAATTGCGCAGCGCAAAATATACTTGGAGTTGCTGCCGGTATCACCCCCTGGAGTGTTGGGGCAGAGAGGTGTGGTGCCGTTTGCCGCTACCGAGTCGGCCGTGGAGTTAACGGGAAGGGTCGCCGGGCGGTGATAGCCGCTCAGGCAGGCGCCCTTGTTACCGGTCCCGCCGGTATTGCTCCATTCCTGTTGGATGAGGTACTGATCGCCGTGCAGGGTGATGTCCCCGCCCTGCGGCGTAAGTGACCCAAAGACGTAGGCGCAGATATCGCCGATTTCGTTGCCGTTCTGTGGATCGACCCAACCCGTATTGGGGAAGGGATCGGTGATCGTCTCCGACATCTCGTGGGATGTCGGGCTGATCTCGTAGTCGGCTACGGCATCTCCGTTCGGGACCGTTGCCATTGATAGGCCATATGCCCCCATTTGCAGTCCAGTTCGGACCACCGCAGGCCGTCGAGTAGCCGGCGTCGAACATGTTGGCGTAGAGCAAGGGGTTACCTGAGCTGTTGTAGAAGGCGCTGTGGTAGGCGCAGTAGGCGGGTACGGCCGGCGCTGAAAACTCTGCATCGCACTCGTGCAGGCTGTTGTCGACGCAGCTTTGGACCCCGCCCGGCGTGAAGACGAAGTACTCGGCCCCTGTCCCACTCTTCGGCCAGCTCGGATTCTCTTTGATCGCGCGCTCGACCTCATTCTGAATGTCGGAGTCGTACAGTGGATGCTGGAGCGTTCCCACATCTGCCGCCGCGAATTGATTTAGCGCTCCCGTATCGGTCCACTGTCCGCCGAAGCTCAGACGGTTCTGAACCTGCCCTGTCGTATCCGAGTACTGGGTGAGGATGTTGAGGTATTGAGTAGACCCCGCATCCTTGAAGAAACGGTTGATCAGGCTTTCGTATCTCGCGTCCTTCGAGTCGGACTTCGTCCCCGTGGAGTACTTCTCCTCGAAGTGATATCCGGCCGGCTGCCAGTAGATGGCGTAAGCCTTGAGGGAACGAACCACCTGACCGCCGCCATAATTCAAATGTGAGTTGGCGGGCGGGTTGCTTGCTCGTGTCAGACCGTGACGCCCAGCATTCGGCGGTGCCATAAGGTGGATATTCTGACCCTTTGCCCCGATGGCGTTTAGCTTATAGCGAGCGGGGACGGTGGCAGGGCCGGTGCCGGCAGCTGAAACCGGAAGTGCAAAGGCGGCGAGAGCCATCACCAGCACAGCGGCGAGCGCGACGGACAAACGGCGGCCTTGCAAAATTGAGGTGTGAGACCGATGAGACTGACGATTCAACATTCCTGGCGTTTCTCCAGTGGTATTAGATCTGCAGACGACGAACGCAGTACGCGTACATGCTACCGCGAATGACTATTTTTTCGCCACATTTCTTCTCATCGCGACAGAGGACGAGCCGACAGTGAGCAGCCTAAGGGGTTCAGCCAGCTCCAGTAACAGATCGTGGCGCTGTCCCGCTCGTGTCGCCGGTGTCAGTATGAATCAGAGAAGCCAAGGAGGACGTTGTGACGCAGAATCTTCAAGCATGGCATGAGCTGGCCCAGCAGCTTCGGGTTGACAGCATCAGATCGACGACGGCAGCCGGGTCCGGCCATCCCACATCATCCATGTCGGCGGCCGACCTCATGGCGGTGCTCATGTCGAAGTACCTCAAGTACGACTTTCAACCGACCCGCACAACCCAAACAACGATCACTTCGTGCTGTCTAAAGGACACGCATCGCCGCTCCTTTACGCCATGCTACAAGGCGGCGGGATGCGATGTCAGATGCGGAGATGCTCACGCTGCGTACAGTTCGGCAGCCCGGTCGAGGGTCATCCCGTACCCGTTATTCCGGATGTCGATGTGGCCACGGGCTCTCTTGGTCAGGGCCTGCCCATTGGAGTCGGCATCGCGCTGGCCGGCAAGTATCTCGACAAGCTTCCGTATCGTGTGTGGGTGTTGATGGGAGACAGCGAAACCGCGGAGGGCTCCGTATGGGAAGGTTTCGACAAGGCCGCCCACTACAACCTCTCCAACGTGACTGCCATCATCGACGTCAATCGTCTGGGACAGCGAGGCCAGACCGAGCTGGGATGGAACATTCAGGCCTACGCCGACCGGGCCCGCGCGTTTGGCTGGCATGCGATTGAGATTGACGGCCATGACCTGGATGATATCGACCATGCCTTCGGCGAGGCCGTGACAACTCGAGGACAAGTCCGGTCGTTATCGTCGCCCACACGCATCAAGGGTCGAGGGAGTCTCATTCCTGTCGAAAACCAGGACGGCTGGCATGGCAAGGCGATACCAAACCGGATCAAGCGAAGGCGGCAATCGAGGAGCTCGGTGGGGAGCGGGGCATTCACCATTCAGGTTCAGAAGCCTGATGAATCACGGAAGCCGGCCTCGACCGGTCGCGAGCAAACGCTCGAGCTACCCAGCTACGAGCATAGGTTCCAAGGTTGCGACCCGCAAGGCCTACGGTGATGCGCTCAAAGCGCTCGGCGCCGCCCGGCCCGATGTCGTAGCGCTCGACGGCGAGGTGAGCAATTCGACCTACGCCGATGAGTTCGCCAATGCCTTTCCCGATCGGTACTTCGAGATGTGGATTGCCGAGCAGCAGCTGGTGGCCGCGGCCGTCGGTCTTCAGGTGCGCAAGTACAAACCCTTCGCCTCAACCTTCGCCGCGTTTTTCAGCCGGGCCTATGACTTCGTGCGCATGGCGGCCATCTCACGCGCCGATATCAAGCTGGTCGGCTCCCATGCGGGAGTCTCGATCGGTCAGGACGGGCCCTCGCAGATGGCGTTGGAAGACCTGGCCTCGATGCGGGCCGTGTGGGGCAGCACGGTTCTCTACCCGTGCGACGGCAACCAAACCGCGAAGCTCTGCTCCGAAATGGTCGATCTGGAAGGTATCGTCTTACATGCGGACCACGCGTGAGGCTACAGAAGTTATCTACGGTCCGGATGAGCATTTCCGCATCGGAGGGGCGCAGGGTGGTCGCGGTCTTCACGGTGACGCCGGCGACGATTATCGGTGCAGGCATCACCCTGTACGAGGCCCTTAAGGCGCATGCCCGGCTCAGCCGAAGAGGGAATCGACATACGCGTCATCGACCTGTACTCGGTCAAACCCATCGATCGGGAGACCCTTTATCAAGCGGCTCGCGAAACCAACGGCAACCTGATCGTGGTCGAAGATCACTGGATTGAGGGCGGCCTCGGCTCGGCGGTGGCCGCCGCCTTCGCCGGCGAGGGATCGCTCCCTCTTATGATGGTCCCGGAGCTTCGATTGGTCAAGCTGGCTGTGACGGAGATGCCGGGATCCGGAACGCCGGAAGAGCTTCTGCACTGGGCGAGAATCGACGCCGACGCCATCGTCCAGGCAGTTAAGGCTTTGGTGGGTCAGCGCGAGCCAGTCTCCGCAACCTAGTCAGAACTTTGAACATGGAGACGAGCCCGATATCGGGCTCGTCTCCAGTTACCTTATGGCCTGCTGAATCGGTTGCTGCTTACGCGCACTTGCTAACGGCAACCAGGGCGTCGAATGAGGTGGCGATGGCAGCGACCCCATCTTTTACCGGCTTTTCGTAGGAGGAGGATGGGAGCCCGCTGCTCTTGAGCTGGGCGATCGCCGTCTTCATGGCACTGTCGGCCTTCTCGACCCCGATGAATCCCGGCTTTACGGTTGCCGAGGCGGAAGATGCGCCGGAGTGGAGCTTGGTTTGAAGGTTATTGAGGTCGGCGGTCAGAGTATTCATCGACGGATTTTTCCCGAGGCTCTTGAGATTGTTGACCTGGGTCTTGGCTCCGTTGATGTAACCGCAGAACCCCGACACCTTTGCCGAAGACGATGATCCGCTCGTCGAGGAGTGAGACTTCGACGAGTGCGACTTCGGCGGGGGAGCCGAGGAGGGAGACCCAGAGTTTCCACACCCTGCGACTGTGACTAGGACGAAAAGGGACGCGGCGACGAGTGCAAACTTCATATTTCACCTTCCTGGCGTTGTTGGTTGTTTCGAACCCGGCTCTCCGAGCTCGGCGGTGTCGCAGCTCCAACTGCACCGTTAGGGCGGCAACACTCACAGGAACAACGTACCCGGGGACTGTTCCAGACGCGTTCCAGACCACCAAAGAAGGTAAGTTATGCAGGCAAGCTTCCGCTAGACACACGGCCCGGCCGGTTGTTCCCCGGAACCGTTCAAAGATGCTCTGCCAAAAACGCGAGTGCCTGGGGCTCCTGGGAGCGGAAGAAACTGGCATCGTGGCAGCCCGGTGTCATCACCACCACGGAGCTGCTGGGTAACGCGCCGAGCCAGAGCTTGGACTCCTGGCTCGAATGGATCGGCTCGCCCGCAGGCAACGCGCACGGCGACGCGCCTCAACGACTGCGCGTGGGTGACAGCATTATTCGCGAGGAACGAGGCTGCAGAAGCGTATGCCCGCGATTCACGGATCGCGCCTCGTCGTACGATGTCCAGACGGCCGGACCCAGAGCGGACACGGCAGAAATCAGATGGGGGTGTTTCTCGGCCAGTAGCAAGGCGCCATAGCCACCCATCGAGATGCCGAAGGCACCAATTCGGGCTGGAGGCACTGCCCAGACCGAGCCTCTGGCACATTGGGATCAGCTCTTCGACGATCATCCTCATAGGATCGTCTCCCGGGTGCGGATTCCAATATCCCTGGCCGCCATCTGCCGACACAAATGCTATCGGCTTGAGAGGCCCTCCATTCACGAGCAACGACGGCGCTTGTGGTACGCCCATACCGGAGAAGATCGTTCGGTGATCTCCACCTGACCAATGGAGGCATACGACGAGAGGCAGCGAGTCACGCAGCGTGTGACCTGGAGGGAGTGCCAGGGTGTAGCCCACTTTGCGGTTTCGCGCTCGGGAGAAGAACGTGCCTGATCTGGAGTAGCCCCTGCTCGAGAAACGAAGTGGTGGAGCGGCAACTGAGCAAGCCCCATCGAGTTCTTCAAGCCGGTGCTTGCCGGGAAGCACACCGAGCTCGACCAGCTCCAGGCCAGAAGCGATGCCGCCGCCGAGCACAAGTAACGATCCAAGGCCCAGGAGCACCTTTCGCCGACTCATTTGACGGGAGCCCGAAACTACCCGGCGGCTATCTCGTGTGCTCATCAGGCCTGCCGGCCCTCCTTTGATCCTCAAGCAACACCAGGTGGCTCATGCTCTTCAACCGCCTCCGCATCCCGGTCCCATGGCACTGGATGACATGAATAGGATGAGAACCGCGAGGATCACCAATGATTAAAGCTGTGGTTATGATTCTGCCGACCCACCCATTACTCACGCACCATACTACTACGTACGCCGATACATCGGAGAACGTACTAAGCCGGTTGTAGCGAGGGCAGAGTCGACGGGACGAGCGGGAGCTACAAAGCCGGCTGTGAGGAGCGCGAAAGCCGACTCTGCAGCCAGAATGTTACGGCCATGACCGTTACGAGAAGCAGGTCTATCAAACCGGTGTGGGCCATCCGGGTCGTGACACCGAGGCCCGTCGCAACTTCGATGAGCGCCGACGTCAGGAAGACTAGCATCGGTACCCGGGCATAGCCTGCCAGCCGCTTCTCGATCGTCAAGAGTCGAGGGGATAAGTCGATGGAGAGGACCGTAATCGCCATCCCGAGCATGAATCCGAGAGTGACGACAGGCGCTATGAGCATCCAAGCAATCTCGGCCGTCGGGAATGTAAGTAGTGCCCTCGGATGCATCCAGTACGACGTCACCCACAGAGTGAGCGACCAACAGAACGAGGCGACGCTCGGCGGTATCAGTCCGCGGGCCGCCCAGGAGTGGCCGACACTACCAGGCCAGTGGGCCGAGAAATAGTTGGATCCTAGAACCAGAACCGTTACGGATCCCCCGGAAAGCGATGATCCGGTCAGTAGCCTCCTCGAAGGGCCGCGCCAAGCTGATGCCGTGGCGGCCGCGACCAAGACGATACTTCCAACCAATAGCAGCAAGCCGATGGACAGGGCTGAGACGGACATCGCGATCATCGCAGCGCCGGAGGCCGGGCTGCCGGGCGGCTTCCACTGCCAGGGAATTGCCAGCTGAGACCAGATCGCAATCCCAAACACGGCAAAGATTCCGGGAAGCGTCGCCGAAATTGCGGCTCGTCTCCGCGTTCGGTCCGCGCTGGGTGTTCCAGGAGGGCCACTGCAGAAGTAGGCGGCTCGTGTCATCAATCCGTGGTACGCGGTGTCCGCCAGGCGCGAGAGGACAGCGGGGTCTTTCCTGGATATCCTCCAGAAGCAGCTCGCTAAATTCGTCACCGTACCTGTCCCGCCAGGCTTTGGGATAGAACCACAGAATGGCGCCCGGGATATTCGAGCTCTCGGCCTTCACGAGGGAAGCTCGGCTCGCTGCAGTCGCTCGAGTCCGACCCGGGCCACGTTTTCCTGACGTTCGAGATGCGAACGTAGCGCTGACGCGCCGGCTCTGGTGAGTCGATAGGGACGACGGCGTTCCTGGGCTTCCAGCGCCTCGATCAGACCTCGACTCTCTAGACGTGACAGCGCCTCGTAGAGCGTTCCGGGCCCGAGCCGAAGGCCCGCGAACCGTTCGACATCTTTGGTCAGCGCGTAGCCATGCTTTGGCCCTTCCGCCAGGCTGGCGAGAATTAGACTAGCCGGACCTGCATAGCGGCCAAAGCTAGCGAAGGGCTGAGACTGTTCTTCCGACAGAGTATCTTCGCTGGATTTCATTGCTCCGTACGATGATATACCGGCTGACGAACTAGCTAGACCGTAGAGACGTGTGCAGGGCCCGGTTCTTCATTGAAGTTGACTGCTCAACCCCAAGCGCTCCTACATGGTTCGGCTTAGTGCCTCCAGCCGGTCCAGGCAGTCGTTCCAGCCCACGACATGGTTGTCGCGATCGGCATCATCCCGCAATCCCTCGTGCCTTACCCGGATCAGAGTTTCGTTGCCCTCTGGCAGGAACTCGACGGTGACCCGGCTCTCGTGCCCAAGGTCAGATTCCCACCGCCAGGTGTAGGCGAGATATCTCGGCGGCTGCACTTGCTCGAACACACCGGCCAACTCCAGCTGGCCCATCGGAGGAACGTCGGCTGTGGTGAACCGATAACTACCGCCTGGCCTGGCATCGATGTGATGGATCGTCTGGAATCGTTCTGGCCACCACCATCGTGCCAGCTCCTCTGGGACAGTCCAGGCTTGCCAAAGCTCAGACTGCCCGGCCGGAAACCGTCGCTCGATCTCGATACTGCCGTCTTCGGGTGTAGTCATTTCGATTCGATGCTTTCCTTTCTTGGTTCTTAGCCTCGTCATGAAGTCCGCTACGAGCTGATTGAAGCGGTCGGGATTGAGGGCTTGGGGCCAGTGCCAGTCGTATGGCTCGATACCCGCAGCGTTTCCTTCCACGACTTCCAGCTTAGACTTCGAAAGGGACGTCTGAAGCTTGCGACCGTGTTCTTCAAGCGGGAGAAGTTTGTCCTCCTTCTGCCAGATGATGAGTGTCGGTATGTCGATTGATTTCCAGCGATCCGCCTCCTGGCTACCCGCAGAATCGACGAGAACCAGGCGGCTTACGTCGTCGGGCCACTCCGTCACCAGAAGGAGCGAAGCTGCCCCACCTGCCGACAGGCCGCAGAGGGTTACCGAGGTCAAGTCGAGACCATGAATGAGGTCGTGTACCGCGCGGGCGTTCACCCAGAACCACTCATTGAAGTCGGTGGGAACGCCACCTTCAGGGCCGGTTGACTCTCCGTATCCTGGCAGATCTACCGCGATAACCCGATTGTTGGCGGCTAGTGTATCGATGTTGGCGTCCCAAACGCGCCAGGAGCTGATGTCGGCGAAGCCGTGAACCATGACGATTGGCTCACCTGTTCCCTTCTCGACATAATGCATTCGGCCGCCCCGAACGTCGATGTTCTGCCTCTTCAGTCCGCGAGCCTCTGTTTCCATGTCATTTCCTCCCACGATCTCTTCCCCCCAATTCTGGACTCAGTCCAGGTTCTTCCGCTTTGACCCTACCGACGGATTCGAGGGCCATAGAATGAGCGCGACGGAAAGTGGGTAGAAAGACACATGCCCGACAAGAAAGAGCTCGAAATTCGGCCTATAGAGGCGGGGGATATTGCAGACCTGGATCGCCTGCTGCCTCCTCACACGCCGGGGCGGCATCGAAGCCATCTAGCCCGGCAGGAACGGGACGAGGTCGTGTACCTAGTGGCCTGGCTCGAAGGCGAGCCGGCCGGCCATCTGGTTCTCTCTTGGCGTCGACCAAATCCTGAAGAGGTTGGCTGGTCACTCGATGCTCCTCACATTTCGGAGTTCTCAGTGCGTCCCGAGCTTCAGTCGCGCGGTATCGGATCCGCGATGTTACTGGAAGCCGAGCGCATTGTGGCTGAGGCAGGGAAGCATTCGGTGGCTCTCAGCGTAGACCAGACCAACGAGCGTGCCATCCGGCTGTATGAGCGTCACGGGTACGTCCGAGTTGAGTCTCCGTTTGAGCACACCTATGAGATGTTCGATCCAAACGGTCGTTTCCATATCAATCGCGAGACGTGCATCGACATGGTGAAGCGATTGCACAGGGGAAGCTGAACGATGTCGGGATGAATCCTAGAGTCGGGAGTTAGGTCGCAGGTAGATTCGACGTCAGCTCGAGAAGCTTCAGCGTGGTTCGCCAATTTCTGGTCGTGGCCGGCACCTTGAGCTTTCGCTCCCAAAAAGCGTTGTTGAGCTTGCTCCGGCCGTAGCTCACAGGAATGTGGAGGTAGATGTCCCGACCGATGATGCGGAACTCGTCCGGCGAGCTCACAGATGGATCTATTTCCGCCACCAAAGCGGCCTCGGGGACGGCAGCTAGAAAGGTTACGTGTAAACCGTTGCCATCAGGGTTTCGTTCGATGAACGGGTTCTGAGCCACCGTGGCTGCCAGCTCGTCACGCGACCGGAGCAGCACTTTGACATCCAATCCCATGACTTCGTGAATCCGTTGCTCCATGTCAGCGGCGAGCTCAGCGGGATCTCTGTCCGCTGTAAAGACTGCATTCCCGCTTTGAATGTACGTGGTCACGTGAAGACAGCCAAGACCCTCCAAGAGGGTCTTCAGCTGCGGCATGCTCATCTGCTTGCCGCCTACATTCACACCTCTGACTAGCGCCGCGTAATCCGTCACGCTGTCGAGTCACTGTCCGGGAGCACCGCCTCGACCTGGGCGGGGGAAGGAATGCACAGGGCCGTGAGCATTCCGTAATAGACGTCCACCTCATACGCCAGGAACTCGATGCGGCCCTCGACGTCCTCGAGTGCTCCACCGAGCGTCAGGATTGAGCGCAGACCGTCCTGTGCCGCATCCTTGACCCACTCCACATCGAGGCTCAGCAGCGATTGGAGATCGCCGTCACGGACTGCTTGCACAACCTTGCCGTCGAACTCGCGGCCTATGGGCTTGTAACCGTAGGGACCGGCTTCGCTGTGGACGTGCGACAGATCCGAGCTTGCGACGATGGCGACAGATTTGCCGGCTGACACCACCGCCTTCGCGATGGCTCGGCCAAACAGCCACTCGTTGTTCAATGAAAGCGCCGAGAAGGTCACAGGAACAAGCGGCCCTGTGTAGCCCGCCTCCAGGAGGTAGCGCATCGGACCCGTTATTCCCCAGTCCATGGGATAGATACCAGCGCTGGTGGCTCCGTAGATAAAGCCCGCAGTAGGAACACTATGCTCGTGCGCGCTCCCGAGGATGAGATTTGCCAAATCGACGTCGCTCTCAAACTCCAGGTCGCCGGTGGCCCATGGGTACCAGGTTTCCAGTCGAACCGCATTCTGCCGGCACAGTGACACGGTGTTGATGTCAGGAGAGCGAAACCCGTGTGGAGTTACGAGGATTACTGCATCGGGATTCTGTGCCACAACCCTACGGGCAGCGGTTCGCATGGCGGCGTCAGTAGCCGGGACGCGTGCCCGCTGATCTTCCGGCATGTCGGGAACCACCCCGTGTGGAGCGATCCATCCCGCGACGATACTGCCCTTACCCATGGAACGACACCGCGATCTATTTGACTGCACCTGATGGTACCGCCAGCGCCCGCGACGCCATCCCGGCGACTACTTCCCGTTGCGGAATTGGGAGGTGTTCACCACCTGAAAGTCAGAACCGGTAATGCGATTGATGACGTGAAGCGTGCTGTCGTTCCAGCGCTGGTCGGGGATGCCTGTAATATACCAGGGGCTTCCGTTGTCAGCCAGGATCATCCCATACTTCTTGAGCGCAACGAGGAGAATCCTGTCGGTGCGGTCGAACCCAGCGAGGGAGACGGACGCCTTGAGGCGTAGACGCAGACCCATGGGAGGAAGGGAAGCGTTATTGCCGGATCCCGCGTCGTGCCGTGCCGGGTAGATGTGCATGCTCCGCGTGGGCATGGCTGTGAAGCGGAGTGCATGATCGATGGCTCCCTTCTGGATGTCGGAATAGCGCACCAGGCCTGGAAGGATTGGTAGGCCGGCTGCGTCGGCGCTGGTCCACCCGTTTGGCCGCAGTGCGTTGGATTTGAGATTCCAGATGGCGCCCGAGCCGGCGCTCCAACCCTGCTTCGTCTTCTGAGCGGCATAGATCTCGTATAGCCGGCAGTTGCTCTTATCGACGACGAGAAGATGGTGGTCGCTGCCGGCTTCGATCTTCGGGTGGGTGGGGATTGGGTAAGGGCCCTTATCGGATTGATCGGCGTAGTCGAAGGAGAAGGACACCATCTTGGTGGTCTTTCCCACAACGTTGTAGGGGATGCCGTTGGTTGGATCAGAGCCGAAATCCGGGTGCAATCCAATGCCTGCCCCTATCTCATCGATCAACTTCTTTGAATTGGTCGCGACGGGGAGCCTGTTGACCGGGCGATTCCATACATTGGTGGAAGGGAAGATCGGACAGTTAGAAGCACCTGGAACTGTGACTGTCGCCGCCACCTTCTGGCTTCGGGTTGCGGCGATGGCGGGTGAGGCTGCGACCGTGATCAGTGTTGCGGCAGTGCAAAGGGCCTTGAAAAGCATTGAAAATGGTGCTCCTGTATTCGTTGTGATGGCTTGCATTGATCGCAGATCGACTGGCATTGAGTCTCAACCCGCGATCTACCGGTTGATTCCATTGTGACCGCCGGTAGTCGCGCCCGCCATGGCTTCGTCGTCATGGCCCAGCCAAGCCGGGCCGTTCAGGCCACGGACTTCTCGTAGCGTCGGCCCAGTTGCCGTTGTAACGAGGCGTGAGGCGTGCGAAATCCAAGGTTTTTACAACACGATCCAGCCGAGGCAACGATGTCAGGAATCGAGCAATAAGCCTAGTGGTGAGCCGCCGGCCACACCGTGCCCGGCAGGGCTACTGCAGACGGCTCCTCAAGAGGACCACGACCGCCTTGACTCCATCCCTCCAGGTGATCTTCTTGCCTTCGTCATAGGTACGACCGTAGTAGGAGATGGGGAGCTCGTACACCCGCAACTTGGGATTCGCCAGCACTTGAGCAGTCATTTCCGGCTCAATTCGAAAGTCGTTCTCCCTCAGATTGAAGCCCTCGACGACCTCGCGGCGGAACACCTTGTAACCTGTTTCCATGTCGGTCAGGGTGGAATTGAACAGTACATTGGTCAAGAGGGTAAGAAGGCGGTTCCCGACCAGATGCCAGAAGAGGTAGACCCGCTGGGGCCGTCCACCTGATAGCCGGGAGCCGTAGACGACGTCGGCATGGCCTGCAACGATCGGTTCGAGAAGTCTGGGAAACTCTGAGGGGTCATATTCGAGATCGGCATCTTGCACGATCACAATATCCCCACTTGCGGCGGCAAAGCCGGTTCTTAGGGCTGCGCCCTTTCCTCGATTACGATCGTGCCGCAGGATTTTGAACTCGGGGAAGGAGTCGAATTGAGCCAGGACCTCACGCGTGGCATCCTTGGAGCCGTCGTCAACCACGATGATCTCCTTCTCCAGGTCTCCGATGTCGACAGTTCGCACGGCATCCAGTACCTGGGCGATCGTTCCCTGTTCGTTATAGGTGGGCACGACGATGCTCAGCTTCACTCTGCTCGACTCCTACTGAAAAGACCCAAGCCGTTCAGCTCAACGGGCCGTAGATCTCGCTGAATTTACTCTTTAGATAGCGGATATAGGGCTCTGTTGAGATCGGCTTCCCTGTAACTCGCTCCATCAGCTCTTTGGTCTCATACTTTCGCCCATGCTGATAGAGATTCTCCTGCAGCCAGTGTAGGAGGGTGTCAAATCTGACCCTGCCCAATCTCACTTGGGATCTCTGGCTTGTCGCCTGTTGCTTTCTCCCAAATTTGAGCGCCGAAGACGTTCCCGAGCGCATAGTTCGGAAATCCGCCAAGCGAGCTGGACCAATGGGTATCTTGCAGGATGCCCTGCGTGTCGTTCGACGGCTTGACACCGAGGTACTCATCCATCTTTGCCCTCCAGGCTTCAGGGGCATCCTCGAATAGATAGCCGATCTTCAAGCAGCTCATTCTCCAGCTCGAAGCGGAGCATGATATGCATGTTGTAGGTCATCTCATCGGCTTCGACCCTGATCAACGATGGATACACCTTATTGATCGCACGGTAGTAGACCTCCTGCGACTTGCCCTCCAGCTGACTCGGAAATGCCTTAACCAGCTCTGGATAGAAGGCGTCCCAGAATAGCCGGCTACGCCCTACCAGGTTCTCCCAAAGACGCGACTGACTCTCGTGGAAACCCGCCAGAGGCTCCCCTGGCCAGTGCCGTCCCGTCGAGTCCCCGTCCGATGCCTTGCTCGTAAAGCCCATGACCCGACTCGTGCATCGTTCCAAAGAGCGACATGGAGAGGAAGTTGGGATCGTAACGCGTCGTGAGGCGAACATCATCGATGGCCAGAGAAATCTCGAAGGGATGAACGGTGCGGTCAAGCCGACCACGGTCAAAATCATATCCAAAACGTTCGACGACGAGTCGACCAAAGGCTTCCTGCTTGGCCTCATCGAAGGGTTGGTGCAGGACAGAGTCGTCGATCGGAGCCTTCTCGGCAACCTGACGGATGAGCGGCGCCTGCTCCCTTCTTAAATCACCAAAGATCTGCTCCAGATCCGCCGTTGTTACTCCAGGCTCACTGGAAGCGATCAGGGCGTCGTAAGCTCTGTCCTCGTACCCGTAGTAACCGGCCAGCTCACGATTGAGTCGGACGGTGTTCTTCAGATATGGGGCGAAGAGGGGAAAGTCGTCTGTGCGGCGTGCTTCCACCCACACCTGACGCGACTCCGAGGAGTGTCTACGCATCTCCGCCACGAAGGCCGCCGGAACACGACGCTGGCGGTCGTAGTCGCGTTTTGTGACGCGGACGATGCTCGTCCTATCACTCTCATAGGGGTCGTTTGCCACCTCACCTGCGGCAGCCTCTAAGAGATGTCCCGTTTCGTCTGAGGTGAACATCTCGTGGGAAATCCGGGCAAGAGTCGCCATCTGCTCACCGCGAGCATGCACGCCACCGGGCGGCATGTACGTTTGCTGGTCCCATCCCAGCACGGCAGCCGCCTTATTGATGTTGCTAATGACCCTTAGTCGCTCGCGCAGAGTCTCGTAACTGCCGCTCATGGCTCTCCTCTACTTTCCGTTGGTCCTACCGAAGGCTCTCAAGTCTACAAAGGTGGCTCGTAAGAGTGCAGGGATAGAGAGTCGTGCTCCGCCGACGACACGGAACGGGGCAGCCGGAAGCGGCAGGGGTTGCGAGGTTCGGTGAGTAGACGCCTTTAAGAGGTGACGTTCACCGCTTTAGCGGGAATGATGGTTTGGGGTGCGTAGTAGGTGTCGCCGGCGGCAAATTGCACCTCCATCAGGTGGTTACCTGACCGGAACGGTGACATTGTTGAGGGAGCAAGCTTGCCGTGCCGGTATTGTCCGTGATGCCGGTGCAGAACTCAGCAGAGCCGGCAGGAGCGAGCGTCATCTTTAGTGACCTGCCCGAGATGCCTGCGCCAGTTGAGGAGTCGATGAGAGTAGCCGTCAGCGTCGGAGTGGAACCCCGGGTGATAGTAAACGGACCGGTGTAGGTGAGAACATCCGGCCCAGGAGTGGTCACCGTGACGCCGACTGTGTTGGCCGAATAGTAGGGATCTCCGGCACCAAAGACCATAGAGACAAGGTGCCTTCCGGATGGGATGGAGACGTTGTTGAGCGTGCAGCTAGCCGAACCGGTGTTATCGGTATCGGAGGTCTGGCAGGACTCTGCCGAACCGGAGTTGGGTGCCAGGGTGAGAGTCAGCTTCTTGCCGGAAATTGGCGCGTTGTTTAAGGAATCGACCAGGGTCGCGGAAAGGGTTGGGCTGGATCCCCTGGCGATGATTGTTGGACCGGTATAGGAGAGCTTCACGCCTGGGATGGTCACCGTTGAGTAGATGGTGCTGGCAGGGTAGGAGCTATCTCCAGCAAAGCTGACCTGCAGGGTATGCTTGCCCGTCGGAATGGAGACGTTGCTAAGCGAGCAGCTGGCGGAGCCAGTGCTATCGGTACTGGACGTCTGGCAGGACTCCGGTGAGCTGGAGTTGGGGGCCAGCGTCAGAGTGAGGATCTTGCCGGAGATTCCGGCCTTGGTTGCCGCGTCGATCAGTGTGGCAGAGAGTGTGGGGCTGGAACCCGAAGTGAAGGTGGGGGGACCGGTATAGGTCAGGGAATCACCGAGAACAGTCAGGGTCCCACCAACTGCGGTGAAGGTGTAGTTGGCTGCAGAAAGGCCGGAGACATCGCACTTCGTGGGATAGGTGCCGGCCGCACTCTTACTGGTTGCCGTCGTCGTACAGGTTGGCGTTCCCGAAATGACGGAGGAATCGTCACCGTTGACGAAACCGGTGGGAGTGTAACCAATGGTGGGCACGGAGCTGCCACGAGGCATGGTGTAGCTGCCCGCGGTAATGGTCAAAGGAGCCCGATTGATGGTTAGGGTGCTCACGCCGAGGGAGATATCGTGACCGGAGGCACTGAAGCCGGAGCAGCCGGCGATGGGGTAGGAACCGGCGTTGCTGTTGGAGGTTGCCGTGGTGGTGCAGCCAGTAGTCGCTCCCGAAACGTTGTTGACGGTATCGCCATTCCAATCACCTGAGAAGGCGACGGACGAGTCAGTGGCCGAGAGGCCGTTGAGGGTGGGCAGCGAGCCGCCGTAGGTCATGGAATTAGTGACCGTGAAGCTCAGGGGGTGCTGAGCCTCGAAGGCGCCGATGTCGCAGTTGCCGTTGGGATTGTTGGAGGAGGTGTCGCCTGGCCTCGACAGTCCACGCTGATCGGTCGCAGTACAGAGGCCGGATGATGACGGGATGGCGTCGAAGGCCGGACTACCTGACTCCAGAGCAACCGTCTGGGTCGGACCTCCATTGCTTTGCAGACCATTCGAGTCGAGGATGGGATCCTCGCCAGTAATGTCGCCGGTGCCGCCGTTTAGACAGCCTCCGTCATCGCTGAGGTTGTAGCCGTTGTCGGTGTTGCCGCCGGAGATTTGACAGTCGCCCGAACCGTCGGCGAAGATGTCGGCGGCCAAAGTCACGCTCGAGTTCCCAAGCTCGAACACTGCCCGACCATAGTTGTTGAACGCCGTGTTACCGGTGAACGTGCTGTTGGTGACGGTGAGCTGCCCGGTGTTATTTGCAGTCTCGCCGTTCTGGATGGCGCCGCCGAAATTGCCGCCGTGGTTTCCGACGAACGTGCTGTTGCTGACCGTCATCGACCCCACGTTGAAGAGGGCACCACCCTTACCGCTGTGGAACTGGTTGCTGTTGGTCCAGTTGGCGGTATTGTTGGAGAACGTGGAGTCCAAAATCGTAACCGTGCCTCCATTGTTCTGGACCGCTCCGCCGTTGCCGGTGAGCGTGCCGTTGGAAAGGCTGAGACCCTTTATGCCGAAGTTGACCCCGTTGTTGACGACGAAGATCTGGGTGTCACCATTACCGTCGAAAGTGATGGGTGCTGTCGACGCACTGGCATCAAGCGTCACATCGTGGCTGATGGTGATCGTTCCACCACCTGCCGTCGGGGTCGCGTTGGTCGAGAAGTTGATGTCGTCTGGCGTCGAGCACTCGATCGTGATGGTCGAGTAGTCGGTGATGGCCGTGGCGAGCTGAGCGTAGGTGGGGCAGCTCAGGTCCGTCGATCCGGAGCTGGCGTTGACAGTTAACGTTCCATCGTTGTAGGAAGGATTGTAGTTGGCGTCGTTGATGGATGGAGCGAGCGGGTAGCTTCCGGCGTCACTGCTGCCGGGTATATAGGTCGAAGTGATGGAGCCGTTCAGAGAGCTCAGCGTATCGCTGCTCTGGAGGGTAATCGCGGTGGCGGAAGTCCCATCGAGGTTGTGGTCGTAGTCATCCGGGTATGAAATGATCTGATCCTGAGCGGTGACGGTTAGAGGAGCCTGATTTACCGTGAAGGTGCCCGGCAGGAACGAGAAGGAATAGTTGCCGGACGCGTCTGTCAGCGTGCCCTGAGTGCAGGAGGTGACGTAGGCGCCATTAGCACCGCTGCTAGACGTGGCGTCGGTAGTGCAGTAGGGGGCGCCCGTCAGAATAGATGAGTCTTGGTTTTTGACGAAACCAGTTATCTGATAGTCGATGGTGGGAACCGTTCCACCGTAAGTCATGGATGAGTCGTCGGCGGTGACAGTTAGCGGGGCCTGGTTGACTCCCTGGCCACCGCTGAGCGTTCCGGTGCTGCCGTGATACGCCGTCTCGTCGGCCGTGTAGACCGCCGTGATGGTGTGTGGCGATCCCGGGACGTTGAGGCTTGAGGTGGTTGGGCTCTGCGCCTGTCCGTTACTGTCGAGATTCACCGGCGAGCCAAGCGCCGTTCCCGATGATGCATCCCCGTCCACATAGAACTGAACCGTACCATCGGTTGGGTTCGGAGTGGCGTGCGGAGCCGTCACCGTGGCCGTGAAGCTGATGCTGTCTCCGTAGGTCGATGGATTTTCGCTCGATGAAACGCTAACGGCCGTGCCGGCCAGGATGGAAGTTGGGTCGGTCGCGTTAACGGCGGCCGCAGCTCCACCCCCGGATACCTGGACCGAGTTGGTGAGCGCGTTGGTGCCATAGGAGGCGTCACCTGCGATGGAGACGTTGACGGTGATATCGGGGTAATTCGAGCCGTTGCTGAGAGAATCGCTGCGCGTGCAGCTGGGCAACGTTGAGCAGTCCCAACCGGTGCCGGACATGCCGGTAACGGTCATCCCGCTGGGCGTATTGTCGGTTACGGTGACGAGGCCGCCTGTGGGTCCGGGGCCGGTGTTACCGACTTTGACATCGTAGGTCCCGCTTCCTCCCTGGGCGAAGCTCCCGGAGTGTGACTTGGATACCGAAAGCACCGGGGGGTTCTCGGTGAAGCTGATGCAGAGGGAGCCGCTGATGGAAGTGCCGCCACCGTTGACGCCGTTCTCATCGAAGTAGAAGCTCCACTTGCCGTTTCCTGTCGAGGTGCTCGTTGCTGCCAGAGCCAAACACTGATCCCAGCGTGGATGAACCGGCGCTACCGGCGTAGTTGTAACTTCCCTGAGGCGCCGGGGAGGGGAAGACGTCCGAGGTGCCGTTTGCACTCGTGGGCTTGTAGGTGCCGCTGGTCGGCGTGTTGATATTAGAGCTGGCGCTGTCCGCGAACGTCAGGTTCTGGTTGCTCACCGCACTCGTGCTGCTGACGTTGGAGAAGAAATCGAGACTGTCACCTGCCGTCTGGTCCGGACCTACTACCAGGCTCCGTAAATAATCTGGAGCGTTGGTGGTAAAGCCATTGATGCTGATGGACATGTGATTAATCGTCCCAGGAAGGTCTGTGACGTTGATGTTCGATGGGTACGGATAAGCGGCGCCCTGCACCTGGTTGGCGTTGGGTATCTGGATACCACCCGTATTTGGATTGCAGTAGGTGTAGGTGTTGCCGCTAATTGTCTCGGTGGTCTTGTTGTCGACCTCTTGAGTGGTCGATCCATGGCTCACGCCGAAGTTCCCGGGCGATCCACTGTAGTCGGCCTCGATCGTATGAATACCTTCGGGTAGAGCCGAGGTACTGCAAACGGCGGAGCCGCTGCTCACGCTGACGGCATTGCATCCTGTGATGGTGGTGCCGTCCGATCTGAAGTCGACCGTTCCCGCGTTAACCGCGGTGGTGGGACTTGGAGTGTCGATGACCGTCGCCGTCAAGTTCACGGTTGCTCCGGTCGTCGCATTCGGAGTATCCGTAGTGACTGCCGTAGAGGTGGCGGCGCCGCTCGCAGTCGTGAAGTTGAGGCACCAGTCCCCGAGGGAGCCGCTGAACCCGCCGCCTCGGGCTTCGGCATAGAGCGACCAGGCACCGTTGGGGTCCTGACCGCCAAACTCAGAGGCGAACGTGGCCGAGCCACGAGGAGTCGCGGAGTCGAAAGTGCTGGGCGCAGACCCAGTCCACGTATCACTGCCCGCATAGACATACGAGGCAGGCGAATAGTTGCCGGTCGAGACGGTGGTCTTCGGCAGCAGCGTCTGACCGTCTTCCAAGTTGAGATTGACGCCGTTGATTTGTGAGGAGCCGCCGGCATAGGACATGAGGTCGTAGGCCGTTCCCGTTGGGGATACCAGCATGAAACCTACGAAATCGGGGTTATTGAAGGTCAGATTTTCCAACTGTAGTGACACATTCTGAATGGTCCCGCCTAATCCGTTAGTGTCTCCGTTGGAGGGAATGCCACCTCCGGAGCCCACGAATACTTTAGACGGGTAGGGATTGGCGCCGAAAGGTGCGGAGCCGTTCGAGCCCGAGGCCGGGATCGTAAGGCCTGCATTGTTGCAATATGTCGTATTACTGACGTTGGTCTGTGCATACACAGTCTGGGTGAGAGTGTCCGAGCTGGGGTTAAACGTTCCTCCTCCGGAATAGGCTGCCTTAATCGCATGGGAGCCTTCAGAGGAGAAGGAAGTTGAGCACGTGGCCGTTCCGCTGGACGAGACCGGAACTGATCCGCAGGAAAGGGAAGCTCCACCATCCGTGAAGGCGACAGTTCCGCTGTTGACACTCGTTCCCGAGCTCGTCGAGTCGCTTACGGTGGCCGTCAGGTTGACGGCTTTGCCGGGATCTGATGTGAAGGAGGGATTGTTGTCGGAGGTCAAAGATGTCGTCGTAGAGTCGTTGGTGGCGCCGGTTGTGGTGATATTCAGGCTCCACGGCGAGTCGGTAGCCGAGCCAAGGGAAGAGGATTCGCACCCTCCCGCATCACAGTCAGCTGGGAACCCGTTTTCCAGGTACAGTCCCCACGTGCCGTTTGGGGAAATGTTACCGAAGGTTCCATTCAACGTGGCAGGCGCCGATTGGCCAGCCCCTGGCCCGAGTAGCTGAAGTCGCTGCTCCCAGCAGTCGCTCCCGGCGTTCCGACGTTGTTCACAGTCTTGGGGAAGATGTCCCCCGACTGCAACCACGGTGGGCTTGTAGGTACCGCCACCCAGCGAGCTGCAGTCCCCGCTTGTCGGGAACGCGCTTCCGCTATCGCTGATTGTGATGGTCGAGGCAGTATCTTTGACGCCGTCCCCGAAGTCGTTGCAGTCGTACGTCTGGAGGAACTCGTAGGCCGTGCCGTCTGGCGCCACCAGCAGATATTCGAGGTTTGTTGTGTCGAAGCTGGCCGACCAGTCGTACAGGGTGACCGAGATCGAGGAAAGTGTCCCGCCCAGTCCGCTGACCGTGTCGGTCGAGGGCCACTGGTTGGCCCACGCATTGCTTGAACTCAATGTCGTTGTCTGTGACATGTTCCCGCTGCCGCACAGAACGTTCCAGAGGAAGCGCCGGTTGAGCCAGTGCACGCCCCAGCCGCCAAGGCCGTCGACGCTATGGGGAGAGCTGCTGGGGTGACCACGCTGAGGCCTGAGAGAAAAACGACGAGAAGGGCAAGACGGCGTATCATTTCTGGTCCACTCTTTCCGAAATTTGGATTCGCCTGTCGCGACAGACCTCAGAGCCGCCTGTGCCGGCAGAACAAGGGTCACTGCGCTTAGCCTAGCCGATAGAATTGCCTGTGGTCAAACGGAGGCTCCCAACTATTGAATGTCAACTTTGACATGACATCGCTAGAGGACCTAACTGTTCAGAGTTTTGAGCCACTATTAGACGACTCCTTCCTTGTCGTAGAAGCCGGACTAGAACGTGAGCTTCTGCTGGTTGAGGTCAGCGAGGTTGGACATGGGTCACCTTCTGCTTGGGCTGGGAGAGCCCCGTTCTCGATCGTTTTCGAGGACTCCGCCGCTTCGATGATGCCGCAGGGAATCCACCCGCTGCAGCACGAGAGCCTAGGACGTCTGGAGATCTTCCTGGTGCCGATTCAGCCGCAGGACGGGCATTTTCGCTACCAGGCTATCTTCAGCTAGCGTCCAGCCTCTCACTACCGGGATCGGGAGACCAGACCATCCTCAAGTAGACACCCTGGTCCTCCACCACGGAGAAACCGAGCTTTTCGTAGAGATGCAAGGCCCGGTTGAAACGCTCGACAAAGATGCTTACAGGCCTGCCACGTGCCCTCCCTCGGCCTGAACGGACCTCAGAAGATCGGCACCTAGCCCTTTGCCTCGATACTCCGGGAGCAGCGCGATATCGATGACGTGAAGCTCGGTCGCATCCTGCCACAGGTACAGGCGGCCCGCCGGTTGCCCTGCCACTTCGACGACCTGAAATGAGGCGCTCGCGTACTGGTCCTGATAGAAGCGGTGCTGCGCTTGAAACTGCTGTCGCAAGAATGGTTCTTTCTGCGTTTCGCTCCAGTTCGTAACCGCGAGCTCTTCCTCTCGAGTTGAGCGATAGATGCGGTAAAGAAGCTCCCCGTCCTCAGGAGTTTCCGGACGCAGCTCGTAGTTAATCCCGATGGCACTCAGCCAAAGGCCAATCCGGCATCATGGGCTTCCACTGGGGCCTCGCTTCCCGTCGTTCTGGCGGTGCGCTAGTCAACTTGCTGCGGACCGAGAGGTTGGCTTTAGCCGTCCTTATCAGACCCGTCAGGAGCGGGGCGGGAAGATGCCCTGCAGGGCGATGCAGAAGTTAAGCACCAGGTAGGGCATCAGGTTGTTATGAGGCTGACTTCCGCCTGAGAGGCCGACCGCATTCTGCGACATTGGCATCAGCCCGGAAGTGCTGGAGTTGTAGAGCGACATCGCTGTGCCTGCCAGCGCGTTGCCGCCCGGCGACGCCGAGGTGCCGTTGTGACCGTATGCTTCCAAGCTATGGGTATGTATCGGAATCTCTGACTGAAGGAGGTCGACTGTTGGCGACCCGAGGGCTTCACCAAGATCGTAGAACGATAGGCCAGGACCCTGGCCTTCCCCGAGAGGTACTGAGCCTTGGAGATTGGGGAGGGCGAAATTGCTCCTGCCGTCGCCCCCATAATAGGTTCCGATCAAGGAGAACAGGGCCGTATTCTGGCTGATGGGCAGAATCTGGCCATCGCAGAACGCCCAGCCCCTAGGAGCGAAGTTGAATGGGAAAATTCGAATCTCGGCGACGAAAGGACTTGACATTCGATCCCCTACGTTGGACTTGGATACACGCCGTACAGCGAGATGATGAAGTTTATTGCCAAAAACGGTTGGATATTGCTGTGAGGTTGACTGCCCCCAACTGCCGGCAGGGAGGCACTGTTGAGGGCACGGTTCGGGACCGCGCCGGCTTCATATGCCGGCGTCTGTCCGGTCGCCGCGAGAACATTGTTGGTTGGAACAGAGCTCGTGGTGGGGTTGTTCGTACCGAGAAGCTGGTGCGAGTGGCTCGGTATCTGCGCTTGCGTCAGAGTCACGGTTTCCTGGCCGCCCGTCGCTCCGATCACGTCGTTGCTGCTCTGGTGAATGGGCACACGGGACCTCAGATCCGGCAGGTTGAACGTGGTCTGACCGTCACCGCCGTAGGTCGTCCCGATGAGGTTGAAGAGGACATCGTTCTCTGAGATCGACATGGTCTGGCCATTGCAAAGTGCCCATCCGGCAGGGGCGAAGTTGCCGCCGAACATGCGAATCTCTCCCACATATGGAGAGCTCATAGGTGCCTTCCTGTCTCAGTGCGGAACTTCTGAATGGATGATATACGAGGCTTTCGACTCATCATTAGCTACGACTCGGGAAGATGCCTTGAAGGGCAATGCAGTAGGTCAGGACCAAGTAAGGCTGGTCGTTGCCATGAGCCTGCGACCCGCCGACTGTCGAGATGCTTGACGCATTGAACGGCGTTGTGGACGAAGACGGTGAGTACGCAGCAGCCGAGGCCAGCACATTACCGCTTGGCACCCCGGTGGTACCAGAGCTTGGGTTCGCCTGCAGACTATGGGTGTGGCTGGGAAGCTCATTCAGGGTTAGCGTGTGACTATCCTCACCACCCCTTTGGCCTAGCGAGTAGTTGCTGCCCACGTGCATCGGCACGCGGCTTCGCAAGTCGGGAAGCGCGAACGTCAACCGACCATCGCCTCCATAGGTGGTTCCGAGTAAAGCGAACAGTGGCTGGTTCTGGTTGATTGGCATAAGCTGACCGTTGCAGAAGGCCCAGCCCTTGGGAGCAAAGTTGAAGGACATCAATCGTATTTCCGATAAGAACGGCGTCGACATCAGTCCTCCTTGATATACCTGTCGAGTAACACTCTGCTCCGACATTCTCTGTCAAAACCCCAGGTCATTTCAACTTTTGCCTTTTCCGACCCGGGTCGGGTATGATCGAAATATTGCTGTCAACAGGGGAAAAATGGTCCCGACGCGGTTCGATGGAGGCAATGTTGGATAGGCAGGTGAAGATAACGGGTACGGGTGGAAGACAGCGATCGCTGTCGCGCCGATCCTTTGTGGCCTGTTCGGCAGTTGCTCTCGCCGGAGCGGCCTTCCTGAAGGGCGAGATAGCCGATGCCGCCGCAGCCTCCGTCCCGCGATCTCTGGTTTCGTTAGACCTGGCCACCTTCAAAAAGTGCGTCGGGCAAGAGTTCCGCGCCCGGCATGGCCTGGGTCTCACTGGGTTCAAGCTGGTTTCGGCACAGGTTTCGGGTTCGTCCACGAAAACCACAAATCCGGCTCAGGAGTGCTTCATGCTTAGCTTTCGGAGGGTTCAAGGCACCGCCATCCCCCAGGGAAGCTACTCTCTCAGCAACCCAACTCTTGGCAACTTTTCCCTCTTTGTCGTCCCCAACGGCGATGCCGCTAAGCAGTATTACACTGCCGTCATCAATCGGGTTACTCGGAGCTAAACCTCAGGTTCCAAGTCTCTTGTTGTGGCCGGCGTCGAGGTCTTTCAGGGTTCGGTATGAGGGAAACACTGACTGGGCGGCCTCACGAATGGCGGGATCCAGGTCCGCTCGGTCACGTAGCGCGGGCGCGAAGGCTAACGACGAATTCTTGGAATGCGAGCGAGCTCGAGCCAGCATCTCCTGGCGTTCTTCATTTGTGATGTCGAGATGCCAGAAGTCCTGAAGTACGCCGTCGATGGCATCCGGTAGCTCAGAGTACTCAAGCAGGCGGACAAGTGGCTCCTGAGATGCTTGAATAAGGGCCCGAAACCAGCTGCTGAGGATATGGGCTCGATACTGCTGGATTGGCATAAGTGCCGCTGTGATCGGATCAAGGCCGCCAAGGACGGCGTCGATTGGGTTGGGGACCATCCGGCCAGAAGGCTCGCGCGTCTGAGACTCCAGAATCTGCACAGGATCTCGGTACACCAACAGAAACGGCACATCGGGAAAGGTCAGACGCAACAGTCGGAGATCAAGACAATGCCACGGCTCGAACTTGACGAAGAGCCGCTCCTCGCCATGGGAAGCGCGACCTAAGGTTGATACAACAGCGCGAATCAGGGTGATATGGCGTTCTTGTGACAGGGTCTCGTGGAATCGCGGTAAGCGCAGGATCCCTTCAAGTGGTGCGGCTTCGGAAACCACACGATTTCGAGGTGAGGCCGCCAGCATCTGAGAGATGAGCGTGGAGCCGCAGCGGGAAACATGAAAGATAAAACCTGTTGGGGGTAGGCCTGGCCCCTCCAAGGCCTGCTCGACTAACGCATCCAGGCTGGTGGACTGTCGGAACAGCACATTGAACGGATCTGAGGCGACCTGCTCCGTCGTTTGACTAAAGAATGGATCGATGAGTCGGCGCTCTCCGAAATGGCACCACTCGACCGCAGGCTCCGGCCTCGTGCTGTGAACCCAAACAGGAGTCCAGCCCTGCAGCCAGGGCCGCAGTTTCAGGTCAGCTGGCGCTCGATCCACTGGTGCCCGTTTTACCCGCAGCTCACCTTCGACATCTCGGGGGGTGATTTCGAATCCAAGCTCTGCTGAAGCTTCGATGATGGACGGCACGAAGGCCTCCGGTTCCGTGACCTTCCGCAGCCTCTCTTGGAGCTTGGGATCCATTTGGACCCGGACGACGAAGGCTTCGAGGTCACTCACGCCAAATTCGCTGCTTGATGATCCTGGAGCTTGTGAGAGAGCTACCTCGCTCACAACCGCCTAGACCCATGGATAGCGGGGAAACATGGGAACATTCTAACAATGAGGCCGAAAACAACATCCAAAGCGTAGAGGACAAGTCAAACCCTCCCACAACGACTCCTCGATCTTAATAAGGGCGTAGCTACACCATTACGGAGGTCGCAGCAATGACCCAACAGCCGTTCGCTGATTGACAGCCGGAGAGCCATCATCTTGCCGTGTTCGGTGCCCTTTTCGGAGTGGGCGGCCTTGCTAGGTACGAATGCGGCCGGCCGACGGAACTCGGGCGCGGAATAGAATGCCGGAGATACACCGGAGCTCATCGAGGCTGGTCGTGAATGGTGCCCACAGCTCGAGTTGAGGAACTCTCCTTTTGCCTTAGAAGTGGACTTTCGAATCCGATACAGGTAATGTGGTTCTGCCAAGCCACTGGAATGGGAGCGAAGGATGTTGAGAATTGCGACCTTTTCCATCGTGGCCGCGGATCCCGAGGCGGGGGATTGTGGGGTCGCGGTGGCATCCAAGTTCCTGGCCGTTGGAGCCGTTGTCCCCTTTGCCAGAGCGCAGGTCGGAGCCGTTGCGACTCAGGCCCTGGCGAACACAACGTACGGCCCGCATGCCCTGGACCTCATGGCCACGGGGACAGAGCCATCCGTGATCGTAGACCAGCTCACCTCGGCAGATCCGGACGCCCACCAGCGACAGTTCGGCATCGTCGACGCCACCGCCAGATCTGCCACTTTCACGGGACCGGAATGCAATGAGCTGGGCAGGTGGCAGGTCGGGCAAAGGCTACGCCATACAGGGAAACATTCTGGCCGGGCCACACGTCGTCGAGGCGATGGAGGCAGCATTTGTTGGGGCGGAGGGCCCACTTGCCGACCGCCTACTGGCAGCACTCCTCGCCGGAGATGTCGCGGGCGGTGATCGCCGGGGCCGGCAGTCGGCAGCCTTGCTGGTGGTCAGGCAAGGCGGAGGCTATGGCGGCGGAAACGACCGCTACTTGGATCTGCGCGTTGACGATCATCCGAATCCAGTTGAGGAGCTGTCCCGCCTGCATGAGATGCACCATCTCTACTTCGACCGGCCCTCCGACGCCGACAGCGTGCCACTTTCTCCCGAGGTGGAGGATGAGCTTAGAGGAATGCTCATCGCTTCGGGCGACCTCCGTGAGGGTCAGGAGCAACAGGGTTTGCTCACGGCGTTACAGGCTGTATATGGAAGGGAAAACCTGGAAGAGCGGTGGCGTGACGACGGTGCCGTTGATGGTGTCGCCCTCAGGTATCTCCGAACGAAGTATGGCGCAAATGACGGCAGCCAAGCTCAGGGTGCCACCTCCTAAACTCTGCCGGCTGGTGCCTGTATATGAGCTGGACCTGGCGTCTCAACCCTGGTCTTTGCTTCCAGTTTGAAGTCGGCTGGCCTTGCCGAACCCGTCTCCTCCGCTGTTTGTGCGTTAATGGTAGTGGAATCAGCGTGTTGCTTGGAGTCACGACAAAAGAGGAAACGCCTCATGTTTGAACCGGCGATCGCACGGCATCGCAGGGTTACGCCTCTGCTCATTGCGCTGCTTGTCCTGGCTGTTGCTGGATGCAGCGTGGCGGGTCAGCCGCAGGCAGCTCCTTTGGCAAAATTCCACGATCAAGGCTTGAGCCTCCGTTTCCCTCGGGCTTGGCACGTCGCTCCTCGCATGCAGGGGTGGCAGCTTTTCCACTCCCCTTGTCGGTATTTCGGATCAGGCGACCGCCAAAACATGTCAGACCATCCACCTCCCAGGTGGAAGGATCACTCGATGCGGCCTGCCAATCGCCTCGCTCCGACATCAGGGCGTTTTTCTCACCTGGTCGGCGGACGCTTCCCTTCCCGGTCGCCCTTTCAAACTGCCTCCGGGTAAGTCAATTCGAGTCGACGGGCTACGCGGTAGGCTGCGGGTCCAGCGGGTTGACTGGCCCATTCGGCGGTACGGGACACTGATTGAGTACGGCCGCCCAAAAAACCCTCAAGCTTTCGGGCCGCCGTCCGGTCCTCTGCTCAATGCCAACGAAATGGTCACGGTTACCCTCAAGCGGAGCGCGCGGGACAACTACTTCGTGATGACGGCCTACCTTCGCGGTCCAGCCATGCACGCGTTGGTGAAGGAGGTCATGACGATCGTTCGCTCCACGCGGTTCGTGTTCCCGTAGCACGCTGGAGGGTTTCGGGGGGCGAGCTCGATGTGCCGTCTCAAGCCGTGTCGTTGCGATATGTGATGTGGCCACCTTTGATGACGATGGCTGCTTGATTGGCTCCAGAGCGGTAGGGCAGCATTCCGAGGTTATAGGCCTGCCATACGACGAGATCTCCCGCTTTACCAACCTCTAAAGAACCTACCTCCCTCTGTAGACCCACGGCCCGGGCAGCATGTATCGTCGTCCCCGCCAGGATCTCTTCGGGAGTCAGTCGCATCTCCAGTGCCGCAATGGTCATCACCAGCTGCATCGAATCGGTTGGACTCGTTCCCGGATTGTCGTCGGTAGACAGTGCCACCGGCAGGTCGTATTCATCAATCATCCGCCGAGCATCTGCATAGATGTGATCGTTGAGGTGAAAGGAAGTCGCCGGCAGTACCACCGGCACAACCCCGGCTTGCTTGAGCGCTGCCAGTCCACTTGAAGACGAGGCACGCAGGTGTTCGGCCGAAATCGCTCCTACTTCCGCCGCGAGCTCTGCTCCGCCTGCCGGCTCGATTTCGTCTGCGTGGACCTTGGTGCCCAAGCCGTGCCCTTGAGCCGCCGTCAAAACACGACGAGACTGCTCCACGGAGAAGACCCCCTTCTCGCAGAACACATCGCAGAATTTGGCCAACCCCTCGCCCGCAACAGCAGGTAGCATTTCGTCGATGACGAGATCAAGGTAGCCGTCTCCATCGCCCGCAAACTCCTCGGGTACGGCGTGGGCGCCCATGAAAGTGGGTACAACGCGAAACGGAAGCTCATGACCAAGGGACTGAATCACCCGGAGCATGCGAAGCTCATGCTCGGTGTTCAAGCCATATCCACTCTTGATTTCGACTGTCGTTACCCCACTGCTCCCGAGTGCCCGTAACCTCAGGCTTGCCGAATCGTACAGATCCTCGTCCGACGCGGCTCTCGTGGCTCTGACGGTGGACCGGATTCCGCCGCCCGCCTTCAGAATCTCGAGATAGGGAACGCCTCGCACCTTGAGTGCCAGCTCGTGGGAGCGATCCCCGCCGTAGACGATGTGGGTGTGCGGGTCCACCAAACCTGGTGTCACCATGGCACCCTTTGCGTCGACGATGGTGAGGTCTGAGCTGGGTTGAGTCAGGCTCGGGGCAGGAGGGTAAGGATTTGAATGCTGGCGATCATTCGCGGGAAGTGGGCGCTCCACTCCAAGATCCGCCCTAGCGGCTCCTGCGAAGGCCACAATCCCATCTTCGATCAGCACCTCTGCGCCGCCCACGGGGACAATCGAGGCAGACGCTCGGCCCCCTGCCTCCTCCAATCCAGACAGCGTGTAGAGCGACCCGATGTTTTGGATGAGAAGCTGGCTCACTTCATTCCTTCACTCGGATGTGATTCAGGCCTCCGTCCATTTCCATCTGCCCGGCCTGGCAAGGATGTTTCCCGTCACGGCTGAGGGGTGGATCGAAGGGGACTAAAGGTCGACCTCCACTTGGCAGTAAGTCGATTAACCCCAGCTACTGTTCGGCCATCGGCATCTGCAACCCGTGCTCGCGGGCAGTGTCGATCGCCGTTTCATAACCGGCATCGGCGTGCCGGACCACACCGATCCCCGGATCTGTCGTAAGCACCCTGCGGATACGAGCGTCTGCCTCATCCGTGCCGTCTGCAACAACCACCTGGCCTGCATGGATGGCGTAGCCGATTCCCACTCCGCCACCGTGATGCACGGAGACCCAGCTGGCGCCTCCAACAGCATTGAGCAACGCATTGAGGATCGGCCAATCGGCGATGGCGTCGCTGCCGTCTTTCATGGCTTCGGTCTCCCGATTCGGCGATGCCACTGAACCGGTATCAAGGTGGTCCCGGCCGATGGCCACGGGTGCGCTGATCTCGCCCCGCCGCACCAGATCGTTGAGCGCCAGGCCGAACTTGGCCCTCTCTCCCAAGCCGAGCCAGCAGATGCGAGCGGGAAGACCCTGAAACGAAACCCTCTCGCGTGCCAGCGTGATCCAGCGCCTGAGGTGTTCATTCTCCGGGAATAACTCAAGCACCAGCTCATCACTGCGATAGATGTCGGCAGGGTCACCGGAGAGTGCGACCCAGCGAAACGGACCTTTCCCTTCACAAAACAGAGGTCGAATGAAGGCCAGGCGTGAATCCGGGAAAGTCGAAGGCGTCCGACACGCCGGCAGCCAGCGCCTGCTGCCGGATATTGTTGCCGTAGTCGAAGACGACGGCACCCCGGCGTTGCATCTCCAGCATGGCTTCCACCTGTCTTCCCATGCTCTTCCTCGCCGCGCTGAATGTAATCCTGGGATTGGAAGCTCGAAGTTCGGCTGCCTCGGAGAGAGACAAGCCGGCAGGGATGTAGCCGTTCAAGCGGATCGTGAGCGGATGTTTGATCGGTCACCACATCCGGCAGTCGATCCCGGGCCAGCAGCTCCGGGAATACGTCGGCTGCGTTGCCCTCCAGACCGATGGATAGTGGCTCGCCTCCGTCCGTGGCTTCGTGTGCCCAGTCAAGAGCCTCTTCCAGAGAGCTGGTTCGACGGTCGCAGTAGCCGTTGGCGATCCGCCTGTCGATGCGAGCTGGATCGATCTCCACATCGATGACCACACCGCCGTTCATCGTCACGGCGAGCGGCTGTGCTCCTCCCATGCCACCCATGCCGCCTGTCAGCACCAGTCTGCCCGGCGAGGGAGCCGCCGAAGTGCTTCTCCGCCAGCGCGGCGAGAGTCTCGAACGTTCCCTGTAGGATTCCCTGCGTTCCGATATAGATCCAGGAGCCGGCCGTCATCTGGCCGTACATCGTGAGGCCCTTGGCCTCCAGCTCCCAGAAGTTCTCCCATGTTGCCCAAGCCGGTACCAGCATGGCATTCGAAATCAGCACCCGAGGCGCCTGCTCGTGGGTCTGGAAAACCGCAACGGGTTTGCCCGACTGGATGAGAAGCGTCTCGTCGTTCCCAAGGCGCTTCAGCGAGCGGACGATCGCATCGAAACAATCCCAGTTTCTCGCAGCCTTGCCGCTTCCTCCGTAGACGATGAGCTCCTCCGGCTTCTCGGCGACCTCAGGATCGAGATTGTTCATGAGGAGTCGCAGCGCGGCCTCCTGCTGCCACCCTTTGCAGCTCAGCTCCCGGCCACGAGGAGCCCGTACCGATCGGACCTTGTTATCGATAGTTTGTGTCACCATGCCTCTCTCACTTCTCATCCGATGGACTGTCTAGCCGATTCTAGGTCGGCGGAAGATAGGCCGAGGTCTTAACGCAGCCACGCGATGCAGAAGAAGATCGTCAAGGCTCGATGCCTAGATGAGGCGATCAAACCTTTCAGTGCTTCGGTCGGTCGACTACGCCTTGGGTAGAGATTGACGCATCGCTAGCGCTAAAGCCTGTTCCTGGACCCTTACCAGAGGTCCGGACTTGGTGGGCATCGTCTCGGAGTAATATCGCTCTCGGCCATGCGCATCGATGATGATCACGGCGGCATCGTGAGTGACGGCACCATTCCGTCCGACGGAATCTTGTACGCGGTACAGGTGGTAAACCAGTCGGAGTTTGGAGGCTGGACCCGTCAGAAACTCCCAACGGTGAAGCATGTTGTGCTGCAGGGACCAAGTACGGACGTTCCTTACGGAATTGGCGATTGGATTGGCATTCACCGCCAGCAGACTCACCTTCGTGCGAGAGGCTCCAAGCCGCTCCTTGGCGTCGAACAGCTGCTCGGCGGTAAGAGGACATACAGAGGTACACTTGGCGTCCACGAACGCAAGGACGACTTCGTGTCCGCGAAAGGAAGAAAGCATGCGACGCTTTCCGAACTGATCTACCAGCGAAAAGTTAGGTGCGGGATAGCCTCCAAGTGAGTACATCGAGCTGAGACGCGAGGGGGGAGCGTCTCGCTGACTAGAGGGGCTGAACAGGGCCATTCCACCAAAAACGCAGAGGGCCAGCAGCGACCCTCCTGCACCCCCCAGGACCCAGAGGGGTACGGCAGAGAGTAGGCTCTTGTTTTTTGCCGGCATGTCGGTTACGCCTCTCGTTGCACGGGAGTTTTCGAAGTGAAGGCGATGCTGCCTTCACCATTATCTCCCCGCTGGAACTCGCTCCAGAGCCACACCTGAATAATCCCAATGATGGCGACGACGAATGGAAGATCCCCCACGGCCCACATGATGGCGGCTCCGATCTTTTGATCCGTGAGGGCCGATATTCCTCCCGGTCGTGACGCGAGCAGAGCGTACGGCGTGTAAAGCGCTTTGGGAGAGAAGCCGAGGTATAGCGAAAGAGCCACGTTCTGTATTACCGCAGCCAGAAGATACGCAATCCGAGCCAGATAGGGCAGCAGCGGCCTGAGCGGTGCAGACGGTATAACTTGAAGCCAAAAAATGATGCCGATGAGCAGGAAGGTGTTGTGCTCGAGGTAGTCGTGGACCAGGTCGTTGCGCAGGGCCAGATCGTAGAGAGCCGGTAAATGCCAGAGCCAGCTACCCGCAATGAAGAGCACGAGGGCAATGAGCGCAGTTAAGGCCGGCCGGTTCTTGAGGCAGGCGGGTGGAGCATGTGCCTCATCAGGATCGAGAGACGTGAAGCCCTCGCAGTCGCTTGATCCGACGCGTCGAATCTCAAACCTGCGGCTGCTTTGAGAGGAATGTATGGCGCTGCAACCACGATCAATGGAGCAACGACCGAGATAAGGATCAGGTGCTGAATCATATGCACCCAGAAGAGAGTGGCGGCATAGTAATCGATGGGAGAACACGAAGCAATCACCATCCCCAGCACTGCCCCGAACAGAGCCACCAGTCGCCACCACTGTCCAGCCCAGCGCCGGCTCCCGCCGTTAGGACCCGCGACTTCCTTTCCTTTGGAAGCCAGGACTGTCGAAGCCATCCGAGGCGATGCCACCCGATGAGGTAAAGTGTTGTTCCTAGAGCGCAGGCACTGACGACGACAGTATCAACCGACCAGTGGCCAAGCGAGCTCACGTCAAGTCAAAAACTACCGAGTGGAGTGGACGGGCACTGCCATGATCAGACAATCGCGGCAATGAGGAGCCAGGTGACCACCGAGATGATGGCGACGTAGTACCACCAGAATCCGACGGCCTCCAATATGTACTCGTGGCCCTCGATGCGATGGTTGCTTATTCTGCCCATCATGAGGACACCAACAAGGGCTGCGATGAAAAGGTGGACGCAGTGATAGGCATTGATGAACATGTTGGAACTCGCGAACGCATCAATCGCAAAGGGATCATCTGCAGTTCCGACATAGTGACTACTTGCGAGAAGCGCGATCTGCCCCGCCAAGGCAACCAAAATCAGCACCGTCGCGACCAGGTTCCCCGTTCGTAGGGCCTTATGTTTTCCCGCTTTCCACTCCCGCTGTCCCCAGAAGAATGCAAGAGCCGCGAGAACCGCCAACAAGCTGAGCACGAGCCCCCATAAGAAGGAAGAGGCTGCCTCGTGAGGACCTTTGTAGGCATGGTTGGTGTTCAGAACCCGAAGGTATCCTGCGGCGGCAAATTGCGATCCGACGAACATTGCGTCACTGAGAATCAGGAGAATCACGCCCACGCGCACGCGCATGTGCCTGATGGTGTATGTGAGCTCTCCGCCGTGCTCCGACTGATGGGCTACGGTTGCCATTTAGAAGCCCCCTACGAGATTCACGAAGACGTCCCCTCGTGCATTTGTTCTGTTAGCTGCACTCCACCGACCGCTGCCCTTGGAGGCCGGACGGCACCACGTCCGTACCCATAGGGGTCGTCCTCAACTTCCGGCATTTCGTCAGGGAAGTTCTCCAACGGTACTGGCGTCGGAACCATCCACTCGAGAGTTTTGCCTCCCCAGACGTTGGCCTCAGTAACCACTTCACCGGCAATGAGCGTATGGATCACGTTGTAGGCGCAGGTGAACACCGACAGAGCGATCAAGATCGCGAACAAGCTGGCGATGGTATTTGCTGTGCCGAAGGCGGGAGGAATTTCTGCCATCCAGCGAGGTTCTCCGTGGATTCCGGCATAGAACAGCGCCATAAATGTGCCGACGAAACCGATCTCGAACAGCCAGAAGTGGAGCTTTGCTAAGGTCTGATCGAGCTGTTTGCCGAACATTTTCGGGAACCAGTAATAGAAACCGGCAAAGAAGCCAAATACCATGCCACCTACCAGTGTGAAGTGGAAGTGGGCAGTAACAAACATGCCGCCGTGGAAGGCAACATCGGTTGGAACGATCGGCCAGATAGATACCTGTAACACCACCAATGATGAAGTTCACAAGCACGCCCATCACGAAGAGAAGGGGAGCTGTTACCCAGATCTTGCCTCGCCAGAAAGTGCCGACCAAGGCGAAGAACAGAATGCCCGTGGGAATGGAGATCAACTCGGTCGAGAGCATGAACGCCGGATCCATTGGCGTCGCCGAGCCACTCATGTACAGGTGGTGGGCCCAAACCGTAAAGCTGAGCACAAAGATGCCGACCATGCCACCCACGAGCAGTGGGTAACCGTAGACCGGCTTCCGGCAGAAGACGGCAGCCAGCTCCGCGGCAATCCCGAATGCCGGCAAGGCGATGACGTAAACCTCAGGATGGCCCATGAACCAGAAGAGGTGCTCATAGAGCCAGTTGCTGCCGCCGCGGGCCGCTATATAGAAGGAAGTGTTGAACATCCGGTCTGTGGCGACGTAGGCCTGGGCAAGCATGAATGTGGGGAAGGCGATGAGCCCAAGCAGAACGGATAGCCCAAGTCCCCCACACGAATATCGGCATCCTGCCCATCGTCATGCCCTTCGTCCGCAGGGTGGCGATAGTGGTGACGATGTTCATGCCCGAAACCGAAACCGAAAGGGCAAACACGATGATCGTGAAGGAGTAGGCGTCCATGCCCACCTGAGCCTGATCGGCAAGCGGAGCATATCCCGTCCAACCGGTGGGGAACCCTCCGATGACCAGGGTCGATAGCAGCACGGGCATTACCGTAAAGAACAGCCAGTAGCTCAGCGCATTGAGCCGGGGAAACGCCATGTCGCGAGCACCGATGGCAATCGGCAGGATAAAGTTCCCAAAGCTTCCCGAGATCATCACGATCGTCGAGATGATCATGATGATTCCGTGCAGGCCGACAAGAGTGTTGTAGGTGGAGGGCGTGAAGAGGTGTTCTCCACACGAGACTGCTGGAGCCGGATGCTGAACGCGGCGAGCGACCCGATGAAGAAGGTGATGAGCACCGTGATCAGGTACTGAATGCCGACGACCTTGTGGTCGGTGCAGAACCGGAAGTAGCGCCAAAGGCCCTCGCCTTTTCCGGCGTTCTGCAACTCTTCCTCATGGCCCATTTCATGTTTGCCGAAGCCCCACTCCCAAATGCCGTTGAAGGCTCCGACGCCGGCGAGGAAGCCGATGGCCCAACCGGTGTAAACGGCAAAGATGGCAGCGTCTTCGTTTCCAGCCACGACGCGCGAGACGATCTCCCCTCCGATAACGGCAAAGATCACTCCCAAAACGATTCCGGGCAGCATGCTTGGCACCCAGATCGGGCCTCGCTTGGCTACGTCTGAGGTGGGCTGATGGGTGGAGGCGGTAACTGTGGTCATACGTGAGCTCCCTGTTTCTTAAGCCAGGCTCGAAAAACATTTCCGTTCACGACATTCACCGGAGCGGTCATGAACGTGTGATAGGTGCCGCACAGCTCAACACATCTAGTGGTGAAGCGGCCTTTTCTATTGGGTGTCATAACGGGGAGAGCGATCCATTGGCCGGGATTAGCGTCTTGCCGTACTCCCAGCTCTGCGATCGAGAAGCCGTGGAGCACATCGAGTGACGTCACGCGAAAAAGGACGGCCTGATTGACGGGAAGCTCCAGCCGGTGTGTAGTCACGTGATATTTCGGGTAGTGAAACGTCCAAGTCCACTGCTGACCCACGACGTTGACCGTCATGGCTTTGCTCGCCCTGGCCGAGGCTTGGTTAAAAATGCCGAACAGTCCCCAGATGAAGAGGAAGGCACAAAGCACACCTGAAATAGAAACCCAAGCTATCTGTGCGGGGGTTCTGGGCTGGAGCGCAGGCCCGTCGGTGACCGGCTGTCCCTTCACTCGAAAGTATGTGAGGCTATAGCCCATAAACACCCAGACAAAGAAGGCCACGGGCACCGAGGCAACGGTGAAAACCACAATCGTGACGTTGGCAAATCGCTCGGCATCGCTTGCCGACGTCGGAACTAGCTGAGCCGTTCCGAAGAAAGCAGCCACCATCCCGAGAACGGAGAGAACTGCCCAGAGAATGACACATCGCCTGAGGTGATTGGGCTGGGCTTGTGGAGGTACCGTTGCGACCGACATAATTCAGGCTCCTCTTACATGCTCCGGAGTACGAATCACTTCTTCAAAATGGTGTTTACGCGACGCGGAGGTTACCAAGCATGTATCCGACCGTTCCCATCGGACCACCAAAGCCCTCCTCGAAGCCATAAAGTCCCGAGCCACAAGGGACATAACACTTCCAGATGTAGTTCCCTTTTGGTCCCGATCGGAACTGAAACCGAATAACGTTCGGCGGCTGATAACCGGTGTAGGTATGACCAAGGATGGTCTGTTTCACCGGCTGCGGCGCACCCTTTTCACTCGGATCCTGCACACCTGGCAGAGGAACGCTCACGAAGAGATTGGTCGGAGAATTATTGGCAGGTTGGATGGTGAAGGTGTGGCCGAAGCTCCCGTCTATGTTGGGAATGGTTTTGTACCAGTGCCCGGCTCGGGCGCTGCTCCCGTCGATAGCTCCGCGCACCAGCTCTGCTTTGCCGTTCACGGTTCCATGAACTGAGGCGAAGAAGGTGTTATGCACCGTGCTTCCCGAGTCGTACTGCCGGATGGTTACGGTAATCAGCGAATTTGCGGGCACGACAATGCTCGTCGTAGGACAGTAGGAGACCCAGTCGGGATGCGGACCACCGCCGTTAGGCGGATCGTGGCAGACAAAACTGTCCGGCATCGTATAGAGCGTCAATTTTGCGCTATGGGGTCCGGTTTTCGTGGCTATCAGGCCGTGTGGGGTGTATCCCAGCTCACTTGCCGAGCTTATACCCCGCTCGACTCCAAAGAGAAGAAGGAATCCTATTACAAAGGCCACGACCAAGCCGACATATCGATTCATGCTCGTACTCCTGCTTCTTCGGAAGCTATTGAGGCACAACCATGGGCAAAGCCCGCACCGGCTAGCCCGCTACGCCATCCTGTCACCATGTAACCCCCCAGGCGCGGAAGCTGTCTATCACAATCTAGAACACTTTTCATGACGGTGGGGGGAAAATCGTTGTCAGGATTTTCCCTACCATTTGCGCTCTCGATGAGGCTCTTGACTCTTCGAACAACACGTCGAGTGGGTTCAAATCGGACCTACTCTCGTCGCTTCGGGCCGACCACTCCATTCCCTTTCCTATTCGACCGGATTCCGGGTCGACCGAGATAAGGCATCAGCATGCGCCGTGCCACGGGCACCCTATGTGGCCTTTCAAAAACCTGATCGGCGACACATCCTTGCCTTTTCGCGACTCTGCTTCGGCATCTTCACGAAAGATCCCGACTGGCTTCAACTGTCGCTGCTGACTCGGAGTCAAAATCCTACCTTTCGCTGAACGGGAGCGGGTACACAAACGCACTTGTTGTCCGCCTTCCAACCTCACACACATGGAAAGCTGCTACGGTGCAACAAACGGTTCTTTCATCGGTTCTCTAGTAATGCCAGCAAGGAGACGAACGATGGCTCGCAGTACATCACCTTACGGGAAAGGCATAAAGAGCTCAACTTGGCTTTCGCTGGGCGCTTCGCTCCTGGTCACGCTTTCACTCTTCGCCCCTGCGAGCGCACACGTATACGCCGCAGGCACTGCAACCAAATGCGGCTACGACAGCTTCTGCGCCGGGGGGCCGAACGGTCCACGGTTACGACTTTCCCTGGCCGGAACAGTTGCGCACGTCAGTGGAAAGGACTGGCCAGCCTCGAAACAGGTAAGCATCAATTTCTGGCAAAGGCTGGGGCTTCTTGGCTCGAAAACTCCACATCGTGCTGCCCTCACAGGCCTGGTGGTCATGGCTAATAACCAAGGCAATTTCAGAATCTCTCTCCCGCACGAGGGTGCTTGCTCGTACGCCCCTTTGCTAACCGTCAGATCTGGGAAGTACAGTCTTAAGCTGCCTCGACCCTCTTCTCTCGTGTGCATGGAGAGTCGCACTCCGAACCCTCCGATCGAAACGTTCCATGTCCGCGCCGGGCACTATGTTCGGGCGATTTATGCCCGAAGTTATGTGAGGCAACGGTACAGCTTACAGCTGGAGCACGGATGGCCGGCTGGCCCGAGACTTAGCCGCCAGAAAGCTTTGTCGATTGCCCGAGAAACCGCAAAAGCTCCAACATCTGCTCCGGCTTGGGCGAAGCCTGGATCGACTCCTCTGGGTTTGGACGGAGCTTGGACGGGCGTCTGGGAGGTCTGGGTCGGCGGTGTCCATGTACCAGGGTATGGCCTCGGCCACGAGGTGGTGCTCATTGTGTTGTCAACGCAAAATGCCTCTCCACCAAAGCTTGGTACTGTCCTCGCTACCTGGTTTGCCCCATAGGGATCGAACCGAGCTTCCGGTGGGTTAAATCAACCAAACCGTTCGTTGCTCCGGAGATCGGCATGAAAGATTACTTCGATTGCCTCGAAGGACGGGGTCCTGTGTACATTCTCCAGCTGCTCAACTAGGCCCCCCCGTTGCCTCAAAGTAAGGAAAACATGCCAGAGTGCAACAAACAATTCATTCATCGGTTCTCTAGCACTGTAAATAAGGAGGACACACCCTGAGTCGCGGTATATCTGCTTATCTGAAAGGCGCTAAGTCGTTGGCTTGGCTGTCTTTGTGCGCTTTGCTCCTGGCCACTGGTCCCGTTTCGGCGTCTAATGCTGCGGCTGGGGCACTCTCCGGTACTGTCACGAAGTGCGGCCACTACGCCTACTGCGCTGGTCTTCCCGGCGGACCAAACCTGCGTCTCTCCTTTAACGGAACCGGTGTGGACGTCAGTGGAGAGGACTGGCCTGCTTCGAAACAGGTAAATATTAGTTTCTGGCAAAGGCTGGGATTCGTTGGGGTTAAAACTTCACGTCGTGCCGCCCTGACAGGACTGGTCATTCTGGACGGTAACCGGGGCAATTTCAGATTCTCCCTCCCGCGGGAGGGCTTTTGCTGGTGTTTGGGCACTGCTCACCGCGAGCTCAGGGCAGTACAAGCTTCAGCTGCCCCGACCGTCTGGAGTGTTTTGCCACGAGAGAGCTAGTCCGATTCCCCCGATCGAAACGTTCCGGGTCCACGCAGGACACTACGTTCGGGCGATTTATGCCCGAAGTTTCGTGAGGCAAAGGTACAGCTTACCCCTGGCGAGCGGATGGCCGGCAGGACCGAGACTTAGCCGCAAAAGGGCTCTATCGATTGCCCGTAAAACGGCAAAAGCAGCGACTTCGGCGCCAGTTTGGGCAAAGCGTGGAACAACTGGCATAGGGTTAGCGGGGGTTGGGAAGGGCGTCTGGGAAGTCTGGGTCGGGGGTGTCCCTGTACCAGGGTATGGCCTCGGGCATGAGGTTGTGCTGATTGTTTTGTCAACGCAAAATGGCTCTCCACCAAAGCT
>CAWCYJ010000006.1:0-6153 GCA_963799725.1 uncultured Pseudomonadota bacterium | reverse complement strand
ATTCCCACAGCCGGCCGGTTTCGCGCTTCCCTCGAGGCGGCTTAACGGGACGAAGCGTTTGGCCGCCTCCGCTCCCCATGCGGCCTGGCGTTTGGTCTCGCGGTGTCAATGCGGCTACAATGCCTCACGCGGGCAGTCATGGCTGCGTAACACCCGGTACCTACTATTGACAGATTGGAGTCGAGGAAGATGAACGGGAAGAAGATGCTTCGCCTACGGATGGTCGCACTGCTGGCGCTCCCAGCCGCCGTGTTCGCGTCGGCATCAGGGGTGGGGGCGGCGTCGCCCCATCAGATGGGACGGATAGTCCGAGCGGGAAGCACCAGCACCTGGGCGATCTACGGCTATTCCAACCATGTAACCACCACATCGAAACAGCACCTGCAGCTGACTGTTAGTGCCGACGCCGCCTCGCCAGGCGGCAGTTCGACGGTCGACGTGGCGCTAAACAAGGGTGCGGTTGGCACGTCCCCGATCTATGAGTCCCACGCATGGACGTTCAGTGTGCCGGCCGGGGACGTCACCGCCTCGGGGAGCGGCGCCGCCATCAACGTGAAGTCCTCCGACATCGGCTCCTTCGGCGCGCTCAACCTGCACTTCAGCGTCACATCGCACCACGCAGCCAAGTGCGCGATAGGTAGCCAGACCACCTACAAGGGCACGCTTTCGGGAACGATCTCGTTTAATCCGCAGATCTCCTCCTGGGGCAAGGTTGCGTCGCAGCACATCAGCATGCCGGGCACCACCCTGACCGCGGATAATCAGTGCATTCCCAACTTTCCCACAGGCACCTGCGCCCAAGCGATCATCTGGAGCAGCCCAACGCATACGATCAGCGGCAGCACGACTGGCTCGGAGTCATTTGTCGGTTTCTGGTCCCATATTGCCGGTCAGCAGCCATACTCGGGAGTCGAGGCAAGTCGGAACGTCTCCATATCACTGGCTCACGGCACGGTGAACCGCTCGGACATTGTCATGACGACGGCTCCTGCGCCCCAGCTCAGTGGAAAGAGCCTGAAGATCACGACCCGGACGCATGGCTCGAGCATCACCGGAGCGGCGACGCTCAAGGCGCTCGGAAAATCCACCAGCTATAACATCCCCTGTAAGAGGGGTGGTAAGTCCTCCAGCGAGACGTACTCCACCTACTCGGGCAAATTCAGCTGGCAGAACGGAAGCCAGGTCCTGATGGCACACATGGCCAACACGGGCTTCAGCATTCCGAATAACGGGTCGTCGACCACGGCCACCCTTCTGACCGAGCACTAGCGACTAGACGAGCAGACCGGCCGGGAGGGGATACCATGTCCTGCCGGCCGGTTTCGCTCCGCTCCTCGCCACGAGCTTAACTTCTCCTAGTCATCCTCGGTAATCGTTCCCCGTAGTCCAGGCCTTTAGGCCGTTTCGGCACCGTTTGCCCAGGTGTTCGAGTCGCCCAAAGAGCCCCGCGTGCGGAGCGGTTCGCGCACGGGCGACCGTGGTTGTAGCAGCCGAGACGGGCTAAAGCCCTGAACTACAGCCAGCGTTGGGCCCCCAACACGTCGCGCACGATTCCGCATGGGGCTCTTGGCACGGAAGACTGTGATTGCAGCAGCCGAGACGGGCTAAAGCCCTGAACTACAGCCAGCGTCGGGCCCCCAACACGTCGCGCACAATTCCGCACGGAGCTCTTGGTACGGAAGACTGTGATTGCAGCAACCGAGACGGGCTAAAGCCCTGGACTACAGCCAGCGTTGGGCCCCCAAAACGTCGCACACGATTCCGCACGGAACTCTTGGCACGGAAGACTGTGATTGCAGCAACCGAGACGGGCTAAAGCCCTGGACTACAGCCAAGCGTGGGGCGTCCGTCATCACGCCGGCGCATGATCCAGCTGCCAGCTCCGGCTACGGTTTCAGGTGCTGGCCGCCGTCTGTTCCCGGGCTCCGGACTTCCAGACCGCCTCGACTGCATTGACGATGTAGTCGACGGTCTCCCCGTCCATATCCGACCAGATGGGCAGGCTGAGGCTCTCCCGCGCGAGCAGATCGGTGTTGGGAAGCTGGGCTCCGGCGGCGAACTGGCGATATGCCGTGTGCTTGTGCACGGGAGGGTCATAGTACGCCCGCGTGTCAACGCCTGCTTCGCGGAGTCGCGTGCTCAGCTCGTCCCGGCTGAGTCCGAACCGGCCCTCGTCGATCGTGATGGAGAAGTCTTTGAATGAGCAGCGGTCCTGGGGCCTGATGGACTGAAAACCGATACCCGGCATCTTGCCCAGCCGCTCCCGGAATTGCGCCGCAACTTCGTTTCGATGGTCAGCCGCCTCGTCAACCCGGCTGAGACTGAGCCGTCCCATCAGGGCGTTAAACTCCGGCATCCGCGCGTTCATTCCCGCGAAGGCACTGTCGTAGGCCCCGCTGTTTCCGTATTCACGGCCGATCCGGATGCGCTCCGCCAGATCGCCGTCCTCGGTGGCGACGATCCCGCCCTCACCGGCGATGACCAGCTTGGTGGGGCTCAGGCTGAAGGACTGGGCGTTGCCCTGGCTGCCGACGGGGGCGCGGTTGTAGAGCGTCCCGAGGCCATGGGCCGCGTCGAAGATGAGCTTGAGATTGTGACGGCGCGCGACGCCCTCGAGTGCCTCGATGTCGGCTGGATTTCCAAAGGTGTGCACGCCCACGATCGCTGAGGTTCGGGGAGTGATCGCGGCCTCGGCGGCCTCAGGATCGAGAGTAGCGGTTTCTGGATTCACGTCGGCGAACACCGGGGTCAGTCCGGCCCAGACCAGCGAGCTGACCGAGGCCATAAAGGTGAAGCTGGGAACGACGACCTCGCCCTGTAGGCCCAGGCCCCGGTAGGTCAGCATCAGTCCGGTGGTGCAACTGGAGACGCCGACGGCGTGTGCCACGCCCAGATGTTCGGCCGCGGCCTCCTCGAACTCCCGGAGATGCTCTCCCTTGGTGACCATCCCGGTGTCGAGGATTCGCTGTAGGCCCGGTTCCAGCTCGTCCAGGCGGGGAAGTACTGGGCGGACCATGTTGATGGTGCGGGTCGCAGGCTTGGTCTGGGTAGCGTCTATCATGCTGAGCCCCTCCGGAAGCTTATGAGGATGAGGATTGATCGGCGTCGGATTCGAGGTCGCCTCGGACCCTTCACCATAGATCACGCCGAAACACTGGCCCCATTATGCCCGAACCCCCCGCTTGCACCACTGGCGGCCGATCTGGATCCCTGGTCACCATTGGCTATAGTGCGTCCCCTTATCCGGGACAAGCGGATCCCAGCCGGCGCGGGCGACGCCTCAGAGGAATGCAGCCACAAGCGTTCGGCCGCCGGCTGTCCTCCGGCTTGGCACCACTTCGTTCCGGGCTCAGCCCATTCTTTCGAGAGCCTGTGGGAGCTCGGACAGCCCATCTATGGAAACGTCCGCAGCATGCTCCGGTGTGGCGGCCGGTGGCCCCCGTACACTCCCTCTGCCCTCTGGGTCGAGATACTGTGCATTCCCGCCCGTCGCGCCGCGATGAAATCCTTGAGCGGGTTGTCGCCGACATACACCGCCTCCTCGGGCAGCACCCCCAGCCGCTCCAAAATCACGCGGAAGGCCACCGGATTGGGCTTCCAGGCGTCACGGCCAAGCTCGTCGGTGAAGACGACCGTATCGAAGAAGCGCTGGAGGTCGAGAGCCTCCAGCTTCAGCTTCTGCGTCCGGAGATAGCCGTCGGTGAGGATCGCGAGCCGGTAGGTGGGCTTGAGCGCCTCGAGTAGGGCCACGACGCCCGGAAAGGGCCGTATGTCCGGGCGGTGATCGCGATAGACCGACACCAGATCCTCCGCGGTCGTGGCCGAACAGCCAGGGTGCTCGCCCAGCCAGTCGTCGAAAACTTTGCCCGAACGCCCCGACTCGGCGAGGTCGAGCAGTTCCTGGAACGTCGCATCGAGCGGGACCGCGTGAGTTCTGCCAGCCAGGTCGCCACCGCGCGAAACCCACTGCGAACGTACTCCCTCTCCGGGAAGAGGGTGTCGTCCAGGTCAAAGACGACGGCGCGCAATCGTGTCACGGTCTTCGTCGGTCAGGAAGAAGCTTTCGTCGAATCGGGTCATGTACATCCCCTCACGGTAGGTACCATCCCCGGACGGCTCGGTATCGCGATCGAGAGCGCGAGCCAGGATCCAGTCGGGGAACCTGAGCCCGGCGGCGAGGGCCAGCGGAATCCCTCCGCCCATCCGTCCATTGATCTCCGTAAAGTGGGCCCCGCCGTCCTTCATCATGCACTGGACGGTGATGGGACCGGTAACCGGCAGCTCGCTCGCGATGTGCAGGCAAGCCTCGGCGACGGCCGGATCGTTGACCGTGACGCCCTTGGTGACCTCGCCTCCCCGCACCGCCAGCCGCTTCCGCTGGGCAACGGCGAATACGGTTCCCTGGTGGTCGGCCACGACGTCGCAGGTGATCTCTGGACCCGGCAGCAGCTCTTGAATGATCGGGTCCTCAGTTCGGGCCAGGAGGTACTCCAGCTCCTTCCGGTCTCGCGCCTGCGCGGCGCCCTCGGCAGCGCTCCCACGGCGGGGCTTGAGAAAGACCGGGTACTCTGCCTCGATGGAATCGAGGTCGTCCGGCAGCCAGGACCGGGGCGAGCGGATTCCGATTCGATCGAAGAACTCTCGCGTGAGCCACTTGTCCGAGACGGTTTCGGTGGCGCTCGGCGCAACCGTGTAGACGCGGGCACCGAGAGATTCCAGTCGCGGCCGCAGGCTGTTGAGAGCCGCCACGTCGGGGTCGATCAGCGGAAGGACCGCCCTGACATCCTCTCGCCGGCACAGCTTCAGGAGCGTTTCAGCGTAGCTGGGATCGTCGAGCCGGGGAACGATCCGCCTCTCGACCTCGAGGTTCATCGTCGGCGCCAGCGGGTCGCAGTCGGCGATGACGACTCTGGCGTCGGGAATCCGCGCCGCCGCCTCCTGAAAGGCCCGGATCAGCTCGACCCGACGGCCGGCACTGGTGAAGAGGATGCTAGGCAAATGGAAGTCTGGACAGGGGGCCTTCATCGCCGGATGTGTCGAATCGCTTCGGCTGGGGTCCAAAACGGCCCGGGCATCAGACGGGGGATTCTAGGCGGGCGGCATGGCCCCCCGTGAACGCGTCCATGGTGGCGTGACCGGGGTGGCTTATTCCCGTCCGTCGCAGCATAACAAGGATTGTTTGGAGGATGACCGAGATGTCCAGCCTCAGGCTCATGTTGTCCACGTACCAGACGTCCAGGGCGAACTTTTCCTCCCAGGACAGCCGGTTCCCGCCGCTGACCTGGACCAGACCGGTCAGGCCGGGACGGGCCTCGTGCCGCCGGCGCTCCTCGGGCGAATACCGATCGAGGTACTGGGCCAGGAGGGGACGTGGCCCCACCAGGCTCATGTCGCCCTTGACGACGTTCACCAGCTCGGGCAGCTCGTCCAGGCTGGTGCTGCGGAGGAACCTGCCCAGGCGCCCCAGCCGCTGCTCATCCGGCAGGAGTGACCCTCCGCGTCCCGAACGTCGTGCATCGTGCGGAACTTATAGAGTGCGAAGGGCCGGTCGAGGGCCCCTCCCCGAAGCTGACGGAAGACGACCGGCCGGCCCATCCTGGCTCTGATGGCCAGTGCGGTTACGAGGGCGACGGGTGAGAGGAGCACGCCGGCCGCCGCGGCCAGGACAACGTCAAGGGCACGTTTACCCGCATAGGTCCTGACGACACCGTGGTCCCTGTATTCAGGATCCATCGCACCTCTTCAGGCTGCTGGGTCAATGGATTTTAGCGCCCAACATTTTCGGCCTCATCCCAGCAAGCGTGGGCAGAGGGCTGAGTAGTATGAACTGCCGACTCCGTGGAGCTGAGCCTTGAGCCCATCTGCCGTTGCTGAAGCCCCGATAGCTCTAGCATTCTCCCCGTCGGCAACGGCCGGCCACCACCCTGCCCGCGCCTCGCGTGGAGCATGTCTCCGGGGCCTGATGTGAATGGCTCTGGTCAGGCTCGCGATGGGCAGTTCTCTGCTGCTTCCGGCTGCTGCCCGACGTCACCCAGCGACTTGAAGATCGGTTCTATCCGGGCTACCAAGACGAGAACCAGCGCCTCTGGGCGATGGTCGGCCGCTACCTGACCCCCGAGAGCGTGATTCTTGACGCGGGGTGTAGACGCGGGG
>CAWCYJ010000005.1:0-97117 GCA_963799725.1 uncultured Pseudomonadota bacterium | reverse complement strand
ATATTGTGATTCGAGCTGCATCAGCTCGACGTCGACGGCGGCGCCCTCAAGCTCATTGGCTTGATCAAGCAGCTCCAGACCATGCAGGACCAGAACGGCGCAGTGGCTCAACCTACTCAGATTGGACTTCCCGCCCTCCGCTCCGGTGGCATCAGAGTGATTCAGAATGGCCGGGCAGCGAACCTCACGCAGATCTTCCCAGTCGCCTCCAACAACAACTCCATGGCGGAGGGTGGAAGCGGTGCGAATGTAACCTTCCACGCCGAAGACCTGACGCGTGGCTTCCGGGTAGACATGTGGGACTCCGAGACGACGAAGTGGCACTCCCTCCACTTGAGAGCACCGGCACTCGACCAGTCGACCGGCAATCCGTATCCCGGGAGCTACCAATTCATCCATGCTCCGGCAGCTCACAGGTACTTCACTCCTCCCGAGGTGGATGAGAACTTTGTCTCTATGGGAGTCACGCAAGACCCGAGCGGTCCTTCGTCTGGCGGCTCCTCACCGGACCTGTATCTTCACGAGTCTCTCTGGCGGTGGGCGGGCTGGTCCTTTGCTGCGCAGCGTCCAGGAAAGACTTTGGGGACGGATGACACCGGACAAGCAGTTGATAACACTCCAGGGCCGGGCGTCGGACTGCTGACGCATTTTGGTCCCGCGAAGAACTCGCTTGCCGAGACTGCGCTTTGGAACCGGGTACCGTTTGAGAGCTCGCGTCGTCGATCTTGCCGGCAACAGCCTCCCTCACACTGTCCAGCAACCACACCTTCGAACTTCCGCCTTCGACCCAGAGCCCGCTGCGTCTATCGAAGGTTTGAAGCCATTGTGGCACCGGCTACCGTTCTCCGCAAGGACATCACCGGCTCGCCCGGAGAGTCTACAGATCGGTTGGTCATCCGCAGTGACTTCAACGCCAAGCCAGGACCGGAAGCTGTCTTCCTAAACTCGCTCAATGTCGGGACATTCTACGCTGACTCCCAGCGGCACATCGCGCCTCCCCGCATGGCGCAGATCATGGCCGAAATGCACAAGCTCTTCGACACCATGTCGCCCATGGACTCGTACAACTTAATCACCAAGTATGACAAGTCATTCGATTCCAGCACGGTAGAGGATTCCGACTCGCTTCCCATTCCCTATCTTCCGGAGCTGCTGTCGAGAGGGACGGCTTTCCTTGGATTGCCCGGTGTGAGCGGGATACATCTGGTCCCCTTCGACGTGCCAAATGGAATGGCTTGGCCGGTTGTGCAGGGCTTCCGCCTTGTGCTCGACGAGCTGGAGCCTGGCAGCGCCCCCAAGGCACCGGTTTGGACGCCGCCCACCCTGGATGGGAGTGGGAATCCGGTCGACGGAATCCTTACAGCTTTTCTGGCGAAGGGAAGGGTGGCCACAGTCCAGATCAGCTCTTACCTAAACCCGAATGACTTGAGCTTGATGGGGGTGTGGGGCTGGATGGAGAACCTTCTCGCGGAGGGGAAGATTACCAGCTCAGAGCTAGCAAGCTTCAAGGCTCAGGCCGAGATGGGCCAGGTATGGGCACTAACACCGTTCCGCGAGATCACCTTGGTCAATGCCATCCAGCAGCCTTTCATCCAGCCCAAATTCTCCAAGCTTCGGGCGGAACGGCTTCCAACTTCCACCGCGTTGGGAGAGACATACGCGATCCTCATCGACGAGCCGATGAAGATCGACGGTCCGAGCACCATCAAGCTTGATATCGAAGCCGATTGGACGCAATTTCAGGACGATCTGAAGGCGAACCCATCGCCTACCTACGCCGGTGTGTCCGGTCCGGCCCTTCCCAACCACGATTCATGGACATGCTCACGTGGTTGAGGTCCCGATCGATGCACTGGCGGTGGAGTACGCCTCCTGGACGAAGAAGCAGGCCACGGTTTACTTTCCTGAGCAAGCCAGCGCTCCAAGTCATGGCGCGTAGGTCGATATTGCGGGGATGAATCCTCCCGGCTTCAATGGGACCTACCACGTTGTTGATTCCACGACCAAGCAGCGTGACTTATGATCTTCCGCAAAACCCGGGCGGCTTCGTCTCAGGTGGAACCATCATCATCTCTGAGGTGCGCTTCACGCAGGCGGATAATCGTCGCCACAACTTTGGTGACACCAAATACCGACGGGTGAATTATTGGGCTACAGCGACGCACAAGGTTCCTCGAATACTTCCCTGCTCCCAAAATCGCAACGACGCCGCTTACCGTAACGGATGCCTCTTGGTCCGGCGGAAATGCGACGCTTTCCTTCGATCCTCAAGACGTTGCACCAGGAGTAGGCCAGAGCCTCCTCGTGGCATCGATAGACCCACCCGGCTATAACGGGAAATACACCATCCTGTCTTCGACGAAGTCTTCTGTCACGTACACCCTCGCAACCAATCCCGGCAACTTCGTGAACGGCGGAACCGTCATCGCGGGAGACATAGTAACGACTCGAACGAGTCCTGTGAAGACTGTGGACGTGTTGAGCACCGCCCGGCCTGCCGCTCCTAACCAGCTCTACTCAGTTCCTGCCTTTGGATGGAGCAGTAGTGTCCAGGGTAAAACGACCGAGAGTACGCGAGCCGGAGGATGGCTCCGAGTCTATCTTGATCGGCCGTGGTTCTCATCCGGTGATGGAGAGCTTTTAGGTGTGGTCCTGGTGAATCAGCTGAGTGAGGCCTCGGGAAAGCCGCGGCGTGGGGTGTCACTCTATCCCGGCTTCCAGGGGCCGGCTGAAGCGGGCCGACGAGTTAACCGGTGTGCCAACGCAGCTGAAGTCATACGTGACTCAATGGGGCCAGGATCCTCTCTGGGCCTCGCCACAGATCACGCAACCCCCGCTGATGGCGAGCTTCCCAAGTGCTGTAAGGACCCAGTCACATCTCTACCTCGATGAGCTGGGTGGTCGAGAGGCAGGCGGCCCTCAAGTCGCTGTAGCAGGGCATACGGTGCATTACGATCAGGACCGTTCGCTCTGGTATTCGGACATTCAGTTCGATTGGTCTACTAAAGCCGGAGCATCATACTTCCCGTTCGTGCGCGTTGCCTTGGCTCGCTATCAACCGAACTCCATCTCGTATCCCGACACGGTCCACCTCTCACGAGTAGTTCTGGCCGACTTCGCTCAGCTGACGCCCGACCGGGTCGCTCAGGTGGTGACGAATAGTACGCCGGACAAGCGGCACGTCGTGGTAACTGTCACGGGCCCAACATATACCGAGGCAATGACATTTAGCGAGGGACCGCAGCTAGAGGTAACAGTGGAGCAGCAGATGCCGCAGGTTGCCGGTGAGCTGAGCTGGGTTCCCGTGCCGAACTCGACGTATCAGCTCAAGCTCCAGCACATCAGTACTCAAAATGTTGCAAGGTGGTTGACGGCGTTCGACCTTCCTCACCCGGTGGGTTCCGTTCCGTTCCGGTTGATCGTGAAGGAGCACGAGCTCTACCTTCAAGAGCCTGGGGTCCAGACGGCGTCCAGGAAACCCGACTCGGTGCGTGGACAGGTACCCACTGCGCCACGTCTCGTCTACGCCAGTGTGTTGCAGATATGAGGAGCATCAAGATGCCGCACCACGCCTGGATTTGCCGTTTGACGCCACTGCTGTTGGTTGTTCCGCCGGCCCTGGGAGCGGGAATGCTTCCATCATCACTAACGACCGAAACACATGCTGCGAAGGTCATCGTCGTGAGGACAACTGCCGACAGTTTCGCCAGCACAGGAGCCTGCAAACCAGAGAGCCTACGCTGTGCGATCAACGCGGCCAACGCAGACGGATCCGGTGACACCATAACCTTCGACATACCATCGTCCAAGTGTCCAGGCGACGTGTGCCCCATGCAGCTCTTTGCTCCCTTGCCCGCGTTAACGGCGACATCCACGATCATAGACGGATACTCACAACCGGGTGCGCATCAGAACACCGCGACCTCGCTTGCTGCAGGAGATAACGCACGCGTTCCTGTGAACATCAACGCTCCTTCACAGGCCGGCTACGTTGGTGATGGCTTAGAGATTCTTGGCTCCGACGATACTGTCGATGGGCTTTCCATCACGAACTTTAAGCAGAATAGCGATAACACGCAGGGAGACGGGATCTACATTGCCGGTGCTACTTCATCAACAGCCGCGGATCGCATTTGGGGAAATTTCCTGGGTGTCCTTCCTGATGGGAAGACAGCTGGACCTAACTATACCGGAATCGATGTCGAGTCGGGTGCATTCGCCAGCTTAATTGGTGGTCCGTCGCCGGCCGATGCCAACCTCATATCTGGCAATACCCTTACGGGACTGCAGCTAAAGAACAGCCACACCAACGTCGTGGAGAATAACCTCATCGGAACATCGAGGACGGGCAAAACGGCCATCCCGAATCAGTTGGGCCTCGTGGCATTGGGTGAGGGTCAGGCAAACAACTCAAAGTGGGCAGACTCTCTCGGCCCGGGAAACGTCATCAGCGGGAATACGTTTTACGGTATCTACCTCGGACCTTCCGGAAGTGGCGCGGTCGGGGGCTATGACGAGTCTATTCAAGACAATTTAGTGGGCACCAATGCAAGCGGCAAGGGATCATTGCCAAACTCCGTCTATGGCATTGTGGAAGAAGCAGCGATTGGCACCAAGATCGGGGGAGTCGGTACTGGGAACGTGATCTCGGGCAATGGTGGCGCCGGGGTGATCCTGTATGGTTCTCAGGGTGACAGGCTTGTAGGAAATGATATTGGCGTTGATCGGTCAGGGAACCCTATTCCCAATCATGGAGACGGTGTTTTTGTTATTGCCGGCGCTCATTCGGTTCAGATTGGGCGACCGGGCGATGCAACGGCGGCAAACGTGATCGCCCATAATACTGGCTACGGCGTCGACCTTGGAGGCAATTCCTCGGATCATGTCCATGCCTCAATCAACCGGAACACCTTCTTCGCCAACACGCATGGAGGAATCTATCTCAACGGTCAAGCTCACCTGTTCTGCACGTACGGCTCGGCCTATATCCCGAACACTACACCGAATGATCTGACACCCTGCCCACTGGTGCTAGCTGCTACGCCTGTTCGCGTAACCGGTGAGGCCTGCACCGGCTGCACAGTAGAGGTTTATCTGGCACCCAATGGGTCCGATGCAGAGGGAAAGACATGGTTGGGCACGGTGAAGGCAGGTACCTGCAGCTCTGCTCCATGTACCAACTTCACCGTATGGACCCTTCCGGCATCCGACTACTCTCAGCCCCTCACGATGGGAGAACATATCGTTGCGACTGCCACGAGCCCCACAACTCCAATCGAAACGTCCTCGTTCACCCGCGACGTACCGGTCGGAGAACGACTCACGGTGACGACGACGAAGGATCCTTCGGGTTGCCCATCCGTACCCGACTCTGAAAACCCTCTGAGTCTTCGGTGTGCGATTAGTCAGGCGAATAACGATGGGGCAGGCGACGAGATCGATTTCGACATTCCCTCCTCGACAGACCCCGGTTGCGCCAAGGAGACTGTCGTTGGAAGTCCCATCCCTGTCTGTACCATCAGACCCTCTGGGCTACTTCCGCCCGTTGAGTCATCCTCTACCTACCTCGATGGGTATTCCCAGCCGTCTGCATCGCCCGATTCAAAGGCCACGTTCTCGGCCGACAACGCTGCACTAACCATCAGGCTTGATGGTGCAGGACTGAATACGGGCAATGGGCTGGATCTTCAGCAGAGCTATGACTCGGTTGAAGGCTTTTCAGTCGTAAAGTTTCCAAACGATGGGATCTTTATAGGGCATTCGCAGAACATCTTTGACGTGGTCGCAGGGAATTTTGTAGGTCTGGATCCCGATTCGAATCCAGCTGGCAACCTCACAAACGGCGTGACCGTCAATGACGGTGCCAGCTTTGCCACAATCGGAGGCCGGGCCATCGTCGATCCCAATCTGATTGATAGGAGCGGAGGTTACGGCGTCAAGACTTCAGGAGGCGGTGGAAACACGCTTCGCGAAAACATCATTGGCGAAAGCCCCAAGCTTACCGTCGCAGAACCCAACGGCTTCGATGGTGTGTTGCTCTACGGGACGGACCTCGATGTCGTAGGAGGTTTCCGCAACGGCGAAGGCAATGTGATTGGCAACAGTTTCAACGACGGAATCGATGGAATAGACGCAAGACAGGCCAGCATCAACGGCAATATTGTGGGCTCGAATGGGTTCGCTGGAATTTTCCTCTACCTTGGCAACAACAACTTGGTAGGAGGGCTGATCAGCAAGTACGGCCCCAATATCGTCGCCTCCAATGGCGCGGACGGTATTGACAGCCTTGCCGACTCAAGTGACACCATCATTAACAACCTCGTCGGAAGCAACTTAGGCGACGGGATTATGGTGGGCAACTCGACTTACGTCACCGAGGAGCTTCGGCAGCATGCCAAGGCGGCATTGCGGGACGCCGGTGGTAACCCGGCGAGCAAGAGTCATCCATACGCTGTGGTGGGCGGCGAGACGCCGGATTACGGAACGGTAGGGGCGAATTTCGTCAACCAAAATGGTTCGAATGGTCTCCTGATTGGACAGTCGCAGGACGACGCAGACGTGCACGTGTGGGCTCCCCTCAACCTTCTGTTGAATAACGTCGGAGGGATTGACCTTTATGGCAGCTCCAACTGTGCACAGGCTTTCGTTCACGGCCCAAACGACAACATCGAATGCCCCTTTATTAATCCTTCGACGACGTCGACGATTCAAGGGTTCGCCTGCCCTGGGTGCACGGTAGAGGTGTTTGAGGCAACGATGGACAAGTCCGACGCTCAGTATGGAGAAGGATCGACGTACCTCGGCTCGACTGTGGCTCTTTCAAACGGAAGCTGGTCTCTCAATGTGCCGTCCCAAGCTGGACTGGTCAATGGGGACTACGTCACGGCAACGTCAACTCAGAACGTTCCCGGCACCGCCGGAACGACTTCACGGTACGAGACCTCCGAATTCGCCTACGACGTGAAGTTGGAACCGCCCACGAATTCACCGCCCCATGCTCGGCAAGGACAGCCAACGAAGCCGGTTGCGGCGTCACCGGACCGACTCTCAGTAGCGCAGCTCCTTCATGTGAAGTATCCAAGCCAGCGTTTCAGTCATGCTCCGGATATGCATATCCGGTACCGCATCCGATAGGGCAACAACGGATGGAGTTGCGCCACGAAAGTGGTGCAACCCTTGCTCGCCAACCACCGTGGCTGATGTCTAGTACAGAGACAGCTAGAAGCACCACGGCTTCGCCTCGGAGCTGATTCCTCGGGCCGAGCAGTACCCCGTCCACTGTCGCTCCGTGGCACTTCAAAAGCATGACCCTAACATGAAGAAAGCCAATCAACGGGGAGGAAGTCGGGTGGAATTTCGAAACGTCGGCAAGTCGGGACTGCAGGTATCGGTGGTGGGACTTGGCTGCAATAACTTTGGGCGCCGGCTCGACACTCAAAAAACCAAGCTAGTAGTAGATGCCGCAGTCGACTCTGGCATCACGCTCTTCGATACCGCCGATGTCTATGGAAGCGGCGACAGCGAGCGCTACTTAGGCGAGGCCTTGAAAGGAAAGCGACATCAGGTGGTGGTGGCGACGAAGTTTCGGAGCTCAATGGGTGACGGTCCCTATAACCAGGGAGGGTCCCGCTTGTACGTGAGGCGTGCGGTGGAGGAAAGCCTTCAGCGCCTCGGCACCGACTATATCGACCTCTACCAAATGCATGGTCCGGATACGCGCACTCCTATTGAGGAGACCCTCTCGGTGTTGGACGACTTGGTCCATGAGGGCAAGGTTAGGTACATCGGGTCGTCTAACTTCTCGGGATGGCAAATTGCAGATGCTGATTGGACGTCAAAACTACTAGGCAATGAGCGCTTCATCTCGGCGCAGAATCACTACAGCCTTCTTAACCGAGAGGTGGAGCGGGAGGTCGTTCCGGCTTGCCTCCACTTTGGAATTGGTTTGATCCCCTACTTTCCCCTCGCAAGTGGAATGCTAACGGGGAAGTACCGACGAGGAGAAGCGCCCCCGGAGGGTACTCGGCTGGCTGGGAGTCCGGCGGCGGAACGGTATCTGACTGAGTCGAACTTTGATGTGGTTGAGAGATTGGAGGAATTCGGCCAAGAGCGTGGGGTCTCACTACTGGAGATTGCGATAGGTGGGTTGGCCGCTCAACCATCGGTCTGCTCGGTAATCGCCGGTGCGACCAAGCCGGAACAGGTTGAGGGAAACGTTAAGGCAGCTGAGTGGATGCCATCAGCCGGCGACGTTGCCGAGATCAACCGCATCGCACCGACTCAGCTTCCCGAGGAGTGAGCGGTGCAGCCTCTTAGGGCTGCTCCCGATCGCTATCCCTGACCGACCGTAAACCACTGCTCTCTGAATGGATAGAGGTACCTGTCGGTCACGTAATTGAGAACGCGGCGCGCTTGACCGAATCCCCCTGCCATTTCTCGAAGGGTCCCTGAGGTACCGTAGTTACGTTCGGCGGCGATTGAGGCTTGCCGGTATGAGGCGCTTCCAATCATTTCTAGGAAATCCAATCCAGAGCGTTCCTCGGCCCGTGGCTCATGCTCCTCATCTCCCATGACCGCACTCTCCAAGCGACGCCTCTGCAAGGGTCGGAAGGTTGCGGATCCTGCGAAATCGGGGAAGACTCCGCTGAGAAACAGTGCCAAGTCGCCGAGCCGGCGAAGGAGCAACGGTCGTTCGGCTTCCGGCACGTAGTTGAGCATCTCTACCAGGCGCATGAGGTCCATGTCGCTGTACCGGCGCCTTTTCCAGCCTCGGGCGGTGTGCACCCAAAAGCTACCGCTTACCACTCGCGTATAGGAGGCTAAGAGCTCCGCCAGAAAGAGCTGATGGGCAGAGTCACCTGAGAACGATTGCAATGTTGCCACCTCAAAAACCGGCACGCGTCTTGCCGGCCCGAGCCACTCCTCGACGAAGCTGGCCGCTCGAAGGTCGGTGTGAGCCCGAACAATGATGACGGCGAAGGTGAGAAAGGGCGAGGCTTTGAGAAGCGCCTCTTCATGTCCACTGCCAAAGAGGGCCTCATACACGTCTTGGCTTGCAAGCAAGCTCTGCAATCTGTCGGGAGCTTCATCCAGGAACTCGTGCAGTCCCTCACGGGTTTCCGTACGCGAAACTGCGATGAGGAAGGCCAGGTCGGCGTCGGTAAGGTGCTCCAGGTATGCAGTCGGGTCCATCGCTGTCTGTCTGCCCTCGTTTCCCTGTTGACTTGAGGAACGTTTGCCCTACCATAGCAACGATTGGGCCAAAAGTAGCGCAACATCCAACTAGAGCAAATAGCATGATCGTCTACGCCTCTAGAAGAGCAAGTAAACTCCTGAGGAACTGAGGGGCCTCTGGAGTGCCCCGCCCAAACCGGAGAGTTGAACACGAAATGAAGCAAGACGGTGAATTCGGTGCCATCTGGGACCTAGACGGCACGCTGGTAGACACTGAACGCAACCACTTCAAGGCCTGGAGGCGCTTGCTAAGGGAAGAAGGCCGCGAGCTCTCTTACGAGGAATTTCGCCCAACCTTCGGTCTACGCAACGACGACGTGCTAACGAAATACTTCGGCTTCGATAGAGCAGACTACGACATTGAGCTGCTTGGTGAGCGGAAAGAGGAGTACTTTCTGAGCAGCCTCGTGGGAGAGGGAGTGACTCTACAGGCGGGGGCTGTGGAATTGGTGAGCCACTTCACCGATTTGGGCGTCAAGCAAGCCATTGCATCCTCCGCCCCGCCTGGAAACATCTCTGTCATCATGAGCCTTCTACCCATTAACGAAGCGTTTGCGGCCGTTATTTCGAGCGAGGGACTTCCTCATGGCAAGCCAGCCCCTGACATCATGCTAAAGGCGGCAGCTGAGCTCGGAGTTAGCCCTGCGAGCGCCATCGTACTGGAGGATGCGCCGGCGGGAGTTCAGGCCGGAAAATCGGCAGGTTGCAAGGTCATTGCCATCGAGGCAGCATTCCCTCGAGAGACCTTGGCTTCCGCTGATCTCGTGGTCACCTCTTTCGGTGAGGTCCTCTGGCCGGAATCACGGTGGCGTGACTTTCTCGGTGTAGATCAGACGCCCACGATGTAGGAACCCGTGGATCGCGACCCGTGGAAGCCGTTAGAAACTTCTAGACCGCTGCTAGTTCCGGCTCTCGTTCTGCAGCCTTGCGGAACACCAAGTGCCCAGCGTCGTTGTCGACGACGACGGTATCCCCCTCCTGAAAGTGACCTTGCAACACTTCCATTGCCAGCGGATCAAGGATCCGTTTCTGGATCGTTCGTTTGAGAGGTCTCGCTCCGTACACAGGATCGTAGCCCTCGTTGGCGATGAGCTCTCGCGCTGGCTCGGTTAGTTCGATGTGAATGTGCCGCTCTCCCAGCCTCTTTTCCAGCGTCCTTAGCTGAATGTCAACGATGTGCTCAATCTGCTTCCTGCTGAGCGAACGGAAGATGATTATCTCGTCGATGCGATTCAAGAACTCGGGACGGAACTCCTTCTGCAGAACCTCCATCACCCTACGCCGCATCTCATCATGAAGGCGCTCGCCAGCCAGATCCTGAATGATATTGGAACCGAGATTACTGGTCATGATGATGACGGTGTTCTTGAAATCAACCGTGCGGCCGTGGCTATCGGTTAGGCGACCGTCGTCAAGAATCTGCAGCAAGATATTGAAGACATCGGGATTGGCCTTCTCAATCTCGTCAAGAAGGATTACCGAGTATGGTCGCCGCCGTACGGCCTCGGTTAGCTGTCCGCCTTCCTCATATCCGACGTAGCCAGGCGGTGCTCCGATGAGGCGAGCAACCGTGTGCTTCTCCATGTACTCAGACATATCGATGCGAACCATCGCTTGCTCGTCGTCGAAGAGGAACTCCGCCAATGTTCTGGCCAGCTCGGTCTTGCCCACGCCGGTTGGTCCCAAGAAGAGGAAACTGCCCAACGGCCGGTTCGGGTCCTGTAGACCTGCCCTGGCACGCCTGACGGCATTAGCTACTGCCTCGATCGCTTCTTCCTGTCCGACGACGCGATCGTGTAGCCGCTCTTCCATCTTCAGCAGCTTTTGAATCTCGGCCTCCATCAGGCGACTTACCGGGATGCCGGTCCACTTGGCAACGACTTCGGCGATATCCTCTTCGTCGACCTCTTCCTTTAGGAACGTATGCTCGCTCTGAAGATCCTTTAGCCTACTCTCGGCATCCAATAGCTCCTGCTGCAGCTGGGTCATTCGCCCGTATCGCAGCTCCGCTGCCCGCGCCAGATCCGTCTGTCGCTCAGCCCTCTCTATGTCGACCTGCGTATCCTCGATCTGCTGTTTGATCTCTCGGATCCTTGAGATCGCGTCCTTCTCCGCTCGCCAGTGGCCTTTCATCTCGTCGGATTCAGACCGAAGGTTGGCGATCTGCTGCTCGATTGCCGCAAGCCTCTCCTTGGCAGTCTCAGCGGTTTCACGACGCAGGGCCTCTCGTTCAATCTCCAGCTGCATGATCCTGCGATCGATTTCGTCGATCTCTGTCGGCATCGAGTCGATCTCCATGCGGAGGCGTGAAGCGGCTTCATCTACGAGGTCGATTGCCTTGTCGGGAAGAAACCTGTCAGTGATGTAACGCTCCGAGAGGACGGCAGCAGCCACGATGGCTGCGTCCGTGATCCGGACGCCGTGATGCACTTCATAACGTTGCTTGAGGCCTCGAAGGATCGTGATGGTGTCCTGCACCGATGGCTCTGGGACAACAATCGGCTGGAAGCGCCTCTCGAGTGCCGCGTCCTTTTCGATGTGTTTCCGATATTCGTCAAGAGTGGTGGCGCCGATCGCCCGCAGCTCTCCTCTAGCCAGCATGGGTTTGAGCAGATTGCCGGCATCCATGGATCCTTCTGCTGCTCCGGCGCCCACGATCGTGTGAAGCTCGTCGATGAAAAGGACGATTCCGCCTTCTGAGTCCTGGACCTCCTTCAGCACCGCCTTCAATCGCTCTTCGAATTCCCCGCGATACTTCGCGCCCGCGACGAGAGCTCCAAGATCAAGGGCGATGACCTGCTTGTCCTTGAGTCCTTCAGGGACGTCCTCATTAACGATTCGCTGCGCCAGCCCCTCGACGATGGCAGTTTTCCCCACACCCGGCTCGCCTATGAGAACCGGATTGTTTTTGGTGCGTCTCGAGAGGACCTGGATGGTACGACGTATCTCTTCATCGCGACCGATGACCGGATCGATCTTCCCCTGACGAGCTAGATTCGTGAGGTTTCGGCCATACCGTTCGAGGGCCTCATAGGTTCCTTCCGGATTCTGGCTCGTGACTCTCTGGCCACCTCTGATTTCGGCCAATGCTTTGAGTACCGAGTCGGACGTCAATCCCGACTCCCTCAGCAATGGACCAACGCCGTCCTTGTTCTTTTGGTCGACGAGAGCGAGAACCAAGTGCTCGACGGAAACGTAGTCATCGCGCATCCGCTCCGCAATGCTTTGCGCCTGTTGCAAAATCTCGGCAACAGAAGCCGAAAACGTGGGTTGGAAGCTCGAACCATGGATTGAGGGAAGATTGTCAACCGCGGCCTCAACCCGATGCCTCAAGCTCTGAAGATCCACTCCCGCGCGCTGGAGGACAGAGGAAGCCACGCCGTTTTCCTGATCCAGCAGAGCTAGTAACAGGTGCTGTTGCACCACCTCGCTGTTATGACGACGCAGGGCAATTCCCTGCGCTTCGACCAGCGCTTCTTGAGTTCGCTCAGTGTATCGATTGATGTTCATGTTAAAAGGCTCGTCAGTCGCAAATTCGCGTATTGGCGACGACTCTAGTCGCCTTGCATTCTCCGGATAATTTCCTTCAGGCGTGAGATGTCGGATTCATACTGATCCTTCATCTCCGCAATCTGCCGCTCGAACTGTTCCTGCATCTCCTGTACCTGCTCACGCATGTTGAGGATGACCTCAACACCCGCAAGGTTCACTCCCAGCTCGTCGACAAGCCGGCGAATCTGCATCAACTTGTCGATGTCGTCTGGGGAGAAATATCGTATGTCCCCTTTGCCCCGATAAGGCTCGATAAGGCCAAGGCGCTCGTAATGGCGGATGGTCTGCTGGTGAACACTCACAAGCTCGGCCGCGATGCTAATCGTGTAGTGACGCCGCTGCTTCACGTCTTCAGCCGTTCGATTCCGGGCTTCTTCGTTCGAAGCGTCGTCGGGGATTGTCTCGTTGCCTGTCGAGTCGTTGTAAGTCACCATTCCGTAAGTCCATCCATTGCCGCACCGTTTGAATCTTCTAGGCCCCAGTCGCCGCCAGCTCTTGGAATAAGGCGCGCTGCTGCTCGTCAAGTGTTGTGGGAAGAGCTGCATTCACCTTTACGAAGAGGTCCCCTCTACCACCGCCTTTGATTTGCGGCATGCCCTGACCGCCGAGCTTGAACGTACGGCCGTTCTGTGATCCCGCGGGAATCTTCATCGTGACGGTTCCGTTCAAGGTCGGGATCTTGGTTTCACCACCAAGAACGAGTTTGGTCAGGGGCACGGTTGTCTCGGTGTACAGGTTGTTACCCTCGAGCCGGAAGCTGGGATCCGGAAGGACGTGAACTACCAGATAGAGATCGCCGTTGGCGGCGTTCGCTCCTGGATTGCCCTTGCCCTTCAGCCGGATGCGCGAACCTTCGTGGACCCCGGCAGGAATCTTGACATCCAGGCGTTCTGTTCTCCCGTCGGGCCGGCTCACGGTGAACGTCCTCTCACCGCCTTCAAATGCCTCCCGCAACGTGACGTCTACAGCCTGCTCGATGTTTGAGCCTTGGATTTGATTCTGCGCCTGCCTTCCAGAGGCACCGCCTCGTCCCCTGCCGAAGAGGGACCCAAGATCGAATTCAAACCCTCCACCTTGCTGGCTCGTCCTCGCGCCCGCCCCTCCGAACAGCGACTCGAAGAAGTCGCTGAACTCCCCCATGTCGGAAGCATTTGCGGAGTAGGTTCGGGTGTAGTTGCCACGCGGGGCTTGCCGGAAGCGCTGCTGCCAATCCGGCCCCAGCGTGTCGTAGGTCTTCCTCTTCTCGGCATCGCTGAGAACGGCATAGGCCTCGTTGATGTCCTTAAAGGTCTTCTCGGCATCCTTGTTGTTGGGATTCACGTCGGGGTGGTACTTACGTGCCAGCTTTCGGTAGGCCTGCTTGATTTCCTTCTCGCTGGCCGTCTTGCTCACCCCGAGCGTCTTGTAATAGTCCTTGTAATCCATGGCTTCAGCTCGTCGTAGCCCGCAGCTACGCGTCCCCTTCAGAATCTCGGACTGATACCACGACCTTTGCCGGTCGTAGGACTTGGTCTTGGTACATATATCCGCGTTGCGCCTCGCTCACGACAGTGTGGTCCGGGACGCTGGAATCGATGACAGTATTGATCGCCTCAGCCTCTTCTGGATTGAACGGCTTACCGGTCAATTCCATGGAGGTTACGCCCTCATTACGGAGCAGCTGATCTAGCTGATACTCGGTCAGACGCACGCCTTGGATCACGCTCTCGTTCTCTTGGCTTCCCTCGCCCGCGCTGTAGCTCAGTGCTCGCTCCAGGTTGTCTTTGACTCCCAGGAGCTTTAGCAGCAGGTCCTTCTTTGAGTTGCGGCTGAGATCGGCATACGTGCGCTCGATCCGCTTCTTGTAGTTGTCCATGTCGGCGTGAGCGCGGAGGTACTTGTCGTAGTTCTCTTCCGCCTGTCGCTTAGCCTCATCTAGCTCAACGACTAGGGCTGCAGGATCGTCTTGTTCCTGCGCCTCCCGCCCAACGCCTTCTGCTGACGGTTGTTCGGAGATATCATCCTCCGTCAATGTTGCTCGTTGTGACTCTGATCCTTGTTCCATTGCACTTCTCCTATCAGCTGGCATACCGGTGAGACCCCCGTCGAGCGGGGCCAAGTCTCGGGACGCAACGTCCCGATCTAGGCGCCCTCCTCCGACGAGTGGAACTCGGCCTCGACGACATCATCTGGGTTGTTGGTCGACGCGTCTGGACTACCGCCGTCCGCGTTTGCCGGTTCGGCCTGAGCCTCTGTAGTCGCTTGCTGGTACACCGCTTGAGCCGCCTGGTTAAAGGTGGCTTCCAGCTCCTGTTGGGTCGACTGAATGCTGCTCGCTGTCCCATCTTTGAGAGCATCGCGGAGCGCTTGGAGCTTGCTCTCGATATCGAGTTTCTCGGCAGACGGGACTTTGTCACCCGACTCGCTCATGAAACGCTCCACGGAGTAAGCGAACTGTTCCGCTTTGTTTCGCGTCTCGGCCTCTTCTCTGGCCGTCCGGTCCTGGTCGGCGAAGAGCTCCGCGTCTTTGACCATGCGCTCGATGTCGTTTTGATTCAAGTTTGTCGACGCTGTGATCGTTACCTTCTGCTCGCGCCCTGTTCCCAGGTCCTTCGCAGTGACGTTGAGGATGCCATTAGCATCGATATCGAACGAAACTTCGACCTGCGGGATACCGCGAGGTGCCGGCATGATGCCTTCCAGGCGGAAGCGTCCAAGCGTCTTGTTGTCGCGTGCCATCTCTCGTTCACCCTGAAGAACGTGAACATCGACGGCCGTTTGATTGTCCTCAGCAGTGCTGAAGATTTCACTCTTATGGGTTGGAATCGTGGTATTTCGCGGAATCAGCTTTGTCGCGACGCCACCGAGCGTCTCGATACTCAGCGAGAGTGGAGTGACGTCGAGAAGAACGACATCCTTCACCTCACCAGCCAGCACACCCGCTTGGATCGCGGCGCCAATGGCGACAACCTCGTCTGGATTGACTCCCTGATGCGGATCTTTCCCCGTAAGCTTCTTCACGAGCTCCTGGATGACCGGCATACGTGTCGATCCTCCAACCAAGACCACTTCATTGATCTCGCTCTCGCTCAGCTTTGAATCGGCTAGTGCTTGACGGAAGGGTTGAATCGTCCGCTGGGTGAGGTCGTCGGTAAGCTCTTCGAACTTGGCACGGGTCAGCGTGGTGATGAGGTGCTTTGGTCCGGTGGCGTCTGCAGTGATGAAGGGAAGATTGATCTCGGTCTGAACGACCTGAGACAGCTCCTTCTTCGCACCTTCCGCCGCATCAAGCAAACGCTGCAGGGCCTGGCGGTCCTTTCGCAGGTCGATCCCGTTTTCCTTCTGGAATTCCTCGGCCACGTAGTCCACGACGCGGCGATCGTAGTCGTCACCACCGAGCTGTGTGTCGCCGGCGGTTGACTTGACCTCAAAAACGCCGTCACCAACTTCGAGAACGGAGACATCGAAGGTGCCACCACCCAGGTCCCAGACGAGAATCGTTTCCATACTCTTCTTGTCGAGACCATACGCGAGAGCGGCAGCGGTTGGCTCGTTGATGATTCGGAGCACATCGAGCCCGGCAATCTTGCCGGCGTCCTGCGTCGCCTTCCGCTGAGAGTCGTTGAAGTAGGCGGGCACAGTAATCACTGCCTGTGTGACCGTCTCTCCCAAGTACTTCTCGGCATCGTTCTTCAATTTGCCCAAGATCATTGCCGAGATTTCTTGGGGCGTGTAGTTTTTGTTGTCGATGGGAACCTTGTGGTCAGTACCCATCTGTCGCTTGATCGACGCAATTGTGCGATCGGGATTGACTACAGCTTGGCGCTTCGCCAACTGCCCTACAAGGCGCTGACCGTCCTTTGTAAACCCGACCACAGACGGGGTCAGGCGGCTTCCCTCGGCATTCGTGATGACAGTTGGCTCACCTGCCTCCATAACGGCTACCACAGAGTTGGTGGTGCCAAGGTCAATACCCACTACCTTTGGCATTATTCTTACTCCTATCCTGAGATGCTGCAGACCGGCAAAGACATTACCCAAAGTATTCTGCAGTCACCCTTAGTATAAACATTGAGTGCCCTACTGTCAAGGTGAAGCTTGAGTGGGCATGTATCAGACCTTCACTTTGCAACTCGTGTTTCTCAACCGATTCGACTTTGATTCGGAGGGAGGCACCGAGAAGGCTGACGAATAACCGTGGCCTCGCGTAGGGTTGATGCCAGCACCGTTGAAACTGCTAGCGTAAAAATGCAGGAGTAAGAGAAAAGAAGGATTCACCCGTGGACGATGGATTAACGAAATCGAGATACCTTGAAGCGATTGCAGCTGATTCGTCACGGCTGGCTGATGCTGCCGCGAGTGGTTTACGAGCTCCGGTACCAACCTGCCCAGGTTGGTTTGTCGCCTCTGTCGTTGCGCACGTGGCTGAAGTGCAATACTTCTGGGCACTCCAGATCCGGAGCCGAGCCAAGCAGGCCGAGGAGCTTGACCCTGAAACCTTTGAGCGCTGTCCCGGGTTGCGAGAGTGGTTCGCGGCATTTGAAGGAGGCACCACTGATCTCGATGCCATTCCGCATTGCCTCCTCGAATGGTTTGTAGCCGCCTCGCATGGGCTGATTGAGGCGTTCGAGGAGATGGAGTCAGACGAGCACGTGTGGCATTGGTCGGGTGATGATGGGATGATCACCCACATTCGAAATCAGGCGATCGAGGCAGTGGTGCATCGATGGGATGTGGAGAACGCCTTAAACGAAGTCACTCCGATTCCTCAAGACTTGGCGCTTGACGGGATTGATCAGCACTTCGACGTGCAATTGCCGTTTGCTCGTGGGCTGGGAGCTGCAGCGGCAGGGGAAGGCCAGACTTTCCTCTTTGAACAGAGTGACGGTGGAAGGCTGTGGTTTGTCCGCTTCGATTCCGACAGCACTACAGTGTCTGACCGGTCGGAGCCAGCCGACATCGTCATACGGGCTCCTGCAGAACGACTATTCCTCTTCCTCTGGAATCGCATCGACAGTGACGCGGTTGAGGTGAGCGGTGACGCCATCTTGGCGACCCGCTATAAGGACTTCTGGCGATATCCGGAGTCTTTTGGATGACGTGGAGGACCCGCACACTCCGGGACGCCCACGCATTCAGGTTATTAGAGGGATCACAGTAGGGGTAACGGCGGGAACATCTGTTCTGCCGTTACCTTGTTCGTCCCTAGGATAAACAAAAGGACCACGGAAAAATCCGTGGTCCGAGGCTTTCACGTCGCCCTGGGCTGATGCCAGGGCAGTTACCTGCCCGCGCGCTCAACTCCAAGAACGGCGCAGCTGTCGGTCAATCGCTTGTCCATGGCTGACACCTCCTCGTTCTAGCCTCAACTCCTGAGTTGCAGTTTTCGTGCCACGGAACTCGCTAACTCTCGAGCTGGTGCAGACAGAAAGCAGGCCGCAGCGCCCGGAGGTGCGCTGCGGCCCAGCCTGATGGAAGGAGACTCATATATTGACTGCTATCCGACGGTGTTTCTCGGAAGCGGTCTTGAGCTATGGTAGCGCCATATGTCCTCTTTTCCAACATCCCGCCGGTAAATATTTGGTAAATATTCGCGGTGGTTTCCCAGCAGAGGAGCAACGTCCCAAGCCTTCGACGCTCTTTGCAACATCCCTGAGGTCGAGGCGAATCCAAGCCTCGTCCGTGTTGTCCAGTCAGGGAGCCATCCTCAATTTCCAACGTTAAGAGAGGCTTCCGGTTTTGGGCGCTCCGCTGCAAATGCGATGTCAGACGAGTATTCAGGCGGCTGCCTGCGAGCTTGTGGGGGTAAACTAGCTTCAGATTTCCGTGCCATAGTGCTGGACGAGGAGGAAATAGTCTTGCTTAGCATTCCGGATCGATTCAACGCGGTCTCTTATGTCTTGGATGAAAGTGCAGAGCGTAGGCCTGACAACATAGCCATCGTCTACGACGACCAAGAAATCAGATATTCGAGCGTCCTAGAGCGGGTCAATCAGACGGGAAACTCACTGTCCGAGCTCGGGGTCGAGATCGAGAATCGAGTGGCACTGCTCTTATTCGATTCTCCCGAGTTCGTGTACGGGTTCTTAGGTGCCATGAAAATCGGCGGGGTTCCCGTGCCCATGAATACGTTGCTTAAACCTCAGGATTATCGATATATCTTGGGCGACAGCAGAGCTAAAGCACTCATAGTCGATGCGGACCTACTTCCACAAATTTCTCCCGTGCTCGACTCCCTTCAGCACCTGAGGCATGTGCTCGTAGTGGGTGAGCCGGAATTGGACCCATCCTACACGCATGACCCGAGGATTGAGTTTCACAACTTTGACGCTCTTGTGCAGTCCAGCTCGGATCAACTCTCTCCGGCAGATACCTCGAAAGACGATGTTGCTTTCTGGCTGTACAGCTCCGGTACAACCGGATCTCCCAGTGCCGCGGTTCACCTACACCACGACTTGGTCTTCTGCACCGAACTATATGCCAAACCGATTCTGAGAGTCAGCGAGTCGGACCGAATGTTTTCTGTAGCGAAGCTTTTCTTTGCCTACGGCCTCGGGAACAGTTTGTATTTTCCGTTGGCAATTGGAGCCAGCACCATCTTATTCCCCGGACGACCCGACCCGAAGTCGATTTTCGAGGTTGTGGATCGGTGGCGTCCGACCATTTTGTTCGGCGTTCCGACGTCGTACGCCGCCTGTCTTCAGGCCATGGATCAAGGCGCGAAGGTCGACATGTCAAGTATTCGGATAGCTACGTCCGCTGGAGAACCACTGCCTGCGGCAATTTATCATCGCTGGCTGGAAAGGACGGGGATCAAGATTCTGGATGGGATCGGAACCACTGAAATCCTCCACATCTTCATTTCCAATCGAGAGGACGAGGTACGACCTGGCTCCAGTGGGAAAGTGGTGCCCGGCTATGAGGCAAAGCTGGTCGACGATGAGGGCCTGCCGACACCGAACGGGCAAATCGGCAATCTGATGGTCAGGGGAGACAGCATCTGCGCCTCCTACTGGAACAAACATGACATCACTCGAGACGCTATTCAGGGCGAGTGGATGAAGACGCGGGACAAGTACCATCTCGATTCGGATGGTTTCTTTTGGTATGACGGGCGGACGAACGACATGCTGAAGGTTGGGGGTATCTGGGTGTCGCCTGCCGAAGTGGAACAAGCGGTAATGGAACATCCAGCGGTGTTGGAGTGTGCGGTCGTAGGGATCCCCGACAGGGAGACTCTTATGAAACCGCAGGCATTTATCGTTCTAAGGGAGCAAGCGACTGGAGATGAGCGCCTTGCCGTCGAGATTCAGGAATTCGTCAAGCAACGTCTTGCGCCCTACAAGTACCCACGAGTCATCGAATTTGTCGATGATCTTCCAAAGACCGCGACCGGCAAGATTCAGCGCTATAAACTGCGCGACACGTAAGGTAGTGTCATCGGGCCGAGGAGCTCCTCGCCGCTCGGTTGCCTATATCCTTCCTGGCCAAGCTGTCGCGCCCAGAAAAAGACCCCATCGTACCTGCTGCTTTGGATTAAGTCGAGGTGTAGTGATCCATCTCGGATCGAAGCTCATCGCTCATTTCCTCTCGACCGAGGGCCGTCTCCAACTCGATTAGGTTTCCATCTGGATCACGTAAGTAGGTCGTCCTGATACCCCAGTCTGGATGATCACGCGGCTCCGAAAGCAGCTCCACTTCCTTCGCCTTTATGGCCTGGATCGCTGATTCGAACCGGGCGCGATCCTCGAGCTCAAAAACCAACATGATCTTGTCACTGTGGATTCCCGCCTGCCCTCCTTCCAGGCTAGGGAGCGATTCCGCCAGGATGTCCCTTTTGAAGAGTGCGAGATGAGCTCCTCCGTCGCCTACTCGGAACGAGGCGTACGCCTCCTCCGCACTATCCTCACCCCAAGTAACCGCAAAGCCCATCACATCACGGTAGAAGCGGTAGCAGGCCTGGAAGTTGGTTACGAGCAGCCGGGTATTACTCAGATACATTCGTCCTCAATCTCGGCGCGCTCTATTCGGGACTTGATTCCCGCCGACCATGTACTGCATTTCGACTCCGAGACAGCACATGGACGGGCCTCCCAGAACCTCACACTCTCGTCGTAACCGTCTCGCCGATCTCTGCCATCAGCGTATCGAAGTTCAGGGGTCGGTTGCCCATCGACAGATCTCCATTCTCGTCTCGTGGCCACTCGGACGGTTCACGGTCCCAGGCGAGCTCGATGCCGATAAAGTCGGGGTCGTGTAGATAAAGCGCTTCATGGGTCCCGTGATCATTGGATCCGTCGATAGACCAGCCGTTATCAATTAGGCGCTTTAACGCGGTCGCCAGGTCCTTCCGTTCTGGATAGTTGATTGCGAAGTGATAGAGTCCGGTTGCGTCCGAGGGTGGCGGCTGCCCCTCTCGGCTCTCCCACGTGTTGAGGCCGAGATGATGGTGGTAGCCTCCGGCCGAAAGAAAGGCAGCCTGCGAGCCGAACCGGTGAATAAGATCAAAGCCCATAATGTCTCGATAGAAGTGGATCGAACGGTCGAGATCCGAGACTTTTAGGTGAACGTGGCCGATATGGGTTCCGGCGGGAATCGATGTCTGCTGTGTGTTGGCCACCTGTGCCTCTGTCATTGGGGAGTCGTCTCCTTTACTCGATGCCTTCACTCCACGTGGTCTCAGCCATTCTATGAGGATCGCTGATGAGGTACGCCTTTGAGAGACGGAAGAGACCTTAGAGACGCAGGGTCCAATATGCCTCCGTGACGTATGGAAGCTCCACTTCGTCGCGATCTCGTGTTTCGACGTAGCGGTTCAGGATCGACAGAATTTCGACCGCGACCGCCTGCTGTTCAGCCGGGGTCTTGACTGCGAACACACTGCTTGTCAGCACCCGCTGTACCAAGCCGTTAGGTGAGAGACGCTGCACATGGCGAAACTTTTGACATTCAATGGGAGCCCATCCCTGCGATGCATCGAAAGATGCCCTCCACTCTTGCGACTTCTCACTCGGCGTGTTCTCGGCAGCCCCGGCTCGTATTCTCGCTAAATCGGCCACCCACGGCACGCTTTCATCCTGTTCGTTCCAGAGCAATCCAACTCCCCCGCTGGCCATCAGAACACGAGCAGCCTCGACCCCAGCCCTCTTGGCATCAAACCAATGCCAGGCTTGTCCCGAGACAAGAGCAGAGACCGATTGATCTTTCAATGGAAGAGACTCCGCTGCGCCGGAAAGAATCGGGATCTGGGGGAGGACACTCGAGAACTGGCGCCGCATTTCGGCCAGTGGCTCTACCGCCAAAATGGTCGCACCCGTGCTTATCAGCTGTCGGGTAAGCTTCCCAGTTCCCGCTCCGACATCAACCACGATTGAGCCGGATCCAATTCCAAGTGCCGTGGTGAGGAATTTAAGAGCTGCTTCGGAATATCGCGGCCGCACCTGCTCATAGAGTTTGGCTGCCCGCGCGTCGTTCCACGCTCTGCGAGGTAAGTCCAAGCAGACTCCGCTTCGACTTGATATCCCAATCTACTGCAGTCTTCTTTAGACCCAAGTTCCTGGGTCAGTCCCACAATCCACGAGCGGCGTTCCCTCCTGCGGCGTAGCTCACGACGCTCCGTCGAGGTCTTGTAGGACAAGGGGGGAGATCCTTCGAGGCTACCTGGAGATTGCACACCCAGTCGGGCGACGTCTGCAACACGTCGGCATCGGTGAGGGAAGAAGACTCAGCTTCCCGGGGTGGCTGTTGTGAGCAGCAACGAATGGAGGGATTGAGGAGAGCCTGACCCGTTTCTATAGCCTTGCGCTACGATTTGGTCGCTATTGTTGATCGCTTTGCCCTCAACAATCGTCCAGGCGGCGCTTCCTAGGAGCGTTTCAATGGAGACGGCACCCTGGCCTGGCCGCGAAAGGAAGGCACGGCTGTCACCGCTTGCACTTCTTGCGTTACCTGTAACCCATGCGTCCTGATTGATGGACGTGGCATTGCTAGAACCCCCAGGATTCACGGGACCGAGTGCCTTGGGGCGCCCAAGCTTGACGCTGCTTCCGGTGACCGTAACTCGCCACTCACTCGCATGCATCTCTCCCGAAGCGGAGATGGATCTCCCTACGATGGTGAGAACCCGCTCTGAGGGCTCAACTTGCACCATCATTGCATTGGCGTTGCCCAGGGGAACAGCTCCATAGAGAGCGGGCAGCCGGTATGCTTTTCCTGCCGGTGACCAATATGTAGCGAACGTTTTCGGTCCGATTACTTCAGTACCTATCGCGTCGCCCTCAGTGTCGCTGTAAGTAACTTTTGGAGTAGAAAAGTATTTGTTTGCCCGAAGAATACGGATTCGATACTGATCATGCACATGAACCCAGACGACCCCGGCGGTCGATGTTACGTCGGCACCGCGATAGAACCAACCGTCGACATCTCCCCGAGGATTGATTGCCGTGACGGTGGCCCCGCTATAGCCGCTCGTTCTCGGAAGAGGGTGCCACGCCGGTCCACCCTCCGTTGTCAACGTGTAGTTGGAATGCTGGGAACTGCCATGGTTTACCCAAACAGGCATTGCGCCGTTGTCGTTGATCCCCTCCACGCCCGCCTGAGTGTCGGATGATTCCGGGTTGGGTAGAACGTTGAGCTTGCCGCTTGAATAAATGAAAGGCTCGGTTCCTTGGTCTTTGGCGGAACCATGTTTGATAACCCCGCCAACGGTAGATCTGTCGTTGAGGCCGGCGGCGGAGGTATCCTGTCCCGAGATCACTGACCTTATACTTCAAGCTCGGCTGGGAGCTGGCCTTCGCGATTTTCAGCCACTGTATATTCGTGTAATAGAAGATTCCGCCCGCATAGTTGGGGTCCCCATAAGTCTCTTTCCAGTCGCTCACATTGATTTGATCCCAGCCGTTCGCGGTGCCGTTCTGTTCCATGATTCCAATGGTTCCGTTGCCGCTTGAGTCGACCTTCACCGAGGTCACCACAGCAGTATGCCCGTACGGTTGGGCTAGCAATCCGCCCCACAGGCTGACAATGTCTCCGGGCGCAGGCACGGAGTGCGTACCCGGTAAGCCTATGGGTGTCCCAAGGTCAGAGTGCGCGAATCTCACAAAGTCTCGCCCGTCAGGAACGTCGGGGACGTAGTCCTTGTAGACGGCCCAGAGGAATCTCTCGCTCAGCTCGACACACTGGAACCCGGCGGTATCAAATGGATCCGGCAGGCCCGTGGGAGGCCCACAGGCATAGACATCGTCAAACTTTGCGCCAAGCTGATAGCCCAGGTTGTTGGCGCACCAAGCGGCTCCCGAGCCGGTTCCCGGCTTCAAGCTGTTGGGCGATCCCACGTCCCCGATGCCCGCAAATGAACCAGGCCCATTACCCGTCTGAACCGACGGCTTTCCCGGTTGACCGGCAGTTGTCAGCGAAAACGCTCTGTCTATATTAAATGCGCCCCCGGTCAAATCCACATTCGCGGGAACCTTGAAAGCGAAAGCGGTAAATGGAATGAAGAGGACGAAGGCGCTCAGCAGTACGCCAAGAAGTTTGAGTTTCATTGGAGACGTTCCTTCCGGTGCCCACTCCAATCCGGACAATTTCGACTGCAGAGTAGGCTTTATCGACTGAGATAACGGTGCTTCTCCCCAGCCCTAGCGGAGATACCCAAACGGTCGTAGCCCATACAGAAACGTCGATCGCCTGGCGGGCCACTACAGAATTCCCATCCAACTTGAATAATTGACATCTCTGGTACTGCTGGGTCTCCCCAATAGGGACAACAATATACCCGAGTGGAGCGGAAGCGGCGTAGCGGGCAAATTCCTTACTCGGTGAGTAGTCCGAGCTTAGGGACTCTGAACTATGGGTCTAGGGACGAGAAACCGTCAATCGAGCCGTCTAAGCCGGCTTCTGGCACGAGAATGCTTCCGCTTGGCGCTGAGCGAATGCGGCAAGAACTAGGTAGTAATCGGCTACTTTTGGCACCGGGCTATTCGGCTTGAGCCTCTTCAGCTGAACCTCGCAAGACCTCGAAGAAGGACTTGGCCGAGTCGGACCATGTGGGTCGGGTAAGGGCTCTGGCTTTTCCGGATTTGCCCAGTCTCGTCCTGAGCTCTCCGTTTCCAGCCAGCTCTCGGATGGCTGACGCGAGAGCATCGATGTCTCCCACTGGCAGGACGAGTCCATCCTCCCCTTGCCGCGCTAGGAACGGTAGATTTCCAGTATCCCAACCCACCACCGGCAATCCGAACGACATCGCTTCGCCAAATGCTGTCCCAAACGCCTCCTGGAAGCTAGGCAAGACGAAGATGTCTGCGTTGGCATAAAGCCGTGCCACACCTTCAAGCGATAGTGGACCGTGAATGACTACGCGGTCCTCCAGCCTTCGAAGTTTGATGAATCGACGAAGCGATCGGCTATATGCGGGATTCACATCCGTTCGTCCAGCGAGATGGATCGTCGCCGTTTCGTCACTCAGTTGGCTGGCTGCTTCCAATAGGCACTGGACGCCTTTCGCTGGGAGCCAGTTCGCCACGCAAAGTACTGCCGTCGAGCGACCTTTCCGCAGGTCTATAGGCGCCTGTGCCCACGTTTCGGATACATCTCGACCTGGTGGGACGACGATTAAGCGTTCGGGTGCGAGGCCCGACTTGAGGATCTCTTGGCCCAAGGATTGGCTAGCCACGATCAGTGAGTGGCAGGCCCGGTAAGCTCGCAAATCAAGCTTCGTTTGGATCTGATGTGTCGGCCCAACGCTGGAAGTCCCACCCGGACGCTGATGGATCGATGCGACAAGGGGAACAGCGCTGGCACCCCTCGGAAGACGAATCAGGGATGAGGTGACAATACTGTCCACGACAAGCACGTCGGGACGAGATCTCCGAGCTGCACGCATCGAGCCGGGCGAGAAAGCCAAGGACAATGGGAAGGGCAGTCTGGGAACGCTGACGAATTCAAGCGATGCGTTGTTGACCGGGGCAAGGCGAGCCATTCGCTGGTGATACAGGTAGCCACCCGAAAGCTGATTCGGATCTCCCAGCGTGATCAACAGGGCCTTCAGAGGCCGTTTCATTCGATCTGCAACCTTGAGGCCTGTCCCTTAGGATGGCCAAGTTGAATATGACGCAGCTACTCAGCTGCCTCGATCTGAGCTTCATACGCGGCGTATACTCTCGGTGACTCCCAGACCCTGACCCGAAGCGCTTCAACGCCGGGCCATCTCACCCGCTTCGAGACCTCTTTGAAAAGGTAATTTGCCACCATTTCGGCGGTTGTGTTGACGGTATTTAAACCAGCCACGTCATCGAGATTCCGGTAGTTAAGGGGTGCAATGGTCTCGTCGACGGCGTCGCTCAACGCTCCCACATCGCATAGAGTTCCGTCGTCCTTCAGCCGGTTGCCTCGAACTTCCACCTCAACGGTGTAAGTGTGTCCATGGAGCCGGGTCGCTGGCCCAAAATCGCCTGTGAGCTGATGGGCTGCCTCAAACTGTCTGACGACGCCAACTTCAAACATGGCTCTCCTAATAAATCAACGTTGCGTGGACCGTTGCAGACGGCTCTGTCATGAGTAGCTGGTATAGCTCCGGTGCCTTCTCAAAATGCACCCTCTGGGTGACCAATGGTTCGAGATCGAGTCTCTGGAGCATTGCTTTGGCGACCTCCATTCGTCGCGAGTAGCTCCATCGAGGCATCAGGCACGGGTTAATATTACCGACCTGTGAGCTGACGAGGCGGAGGCGCTTGCGATGAAAAGAGTCGCCCAGGTTCAGCGAAACGGGTTTACTCCCGTACCAAGAGGCAACTACCACGGTTCCCTCCATGCCTACGGTAGCGATTGCATCGTCCAGCGCCTTGGGGTTTCCGCTGCATTCGATCGCGACATCTGCCCTAACCGCATCGATCCCGAGAATACCGTCGTCTAGAGCCTCAGCGTAGGAGGTATAGACCTCCGCACCAGCATTCCTCGCAAGCTCGAGCCGCGAGCTCGATGGGTCGATGGCGACAATACGCTCAACTCCAGTCAATTTGAGAAGTTGCGTGATCAATAGACCCACCACGCCTTGACCGAAGACGGCCACGCGATCGCCAAGCCTGGGTGCGGCATCAAGAACGACGTTGACCGCCGTCTCCAGGTTGGCCAGAATCGTTCCGACGGCCGGATCGGTTTGTGGATCGATCGGGATAGCTGTGCCGGCAGGGACGACGTACTGGGTTTGATGGGGATGATGAACGAAAACCAGTTGTCCCACGTCCAAGTTTTCGACTCCATTACCCCTTGCCACCACACGACCGACAGAGGCATAGCCGAACTTTATCGGTAGCTGGTAGCTCCCCCTCAACGTCGGCAGATCAAGGGGTAGGTTCTCCGGAGCTTGGCCACGGAGCACAAGTAGCTCTGTTCCTTGACTGATTCCCGAGGCCAGGGCCTCGACTCGAATGTCCGCCGGGCCCATCTCTGGGAGTGGTTCATCGCGAATCAGTACCTCGCCTGGTGTGTTGAACCAGACGGCCCGTGCGGTCTCTCTCTGGCTGCTCAATCCGCTGCCCTGCTCGTACATTCTTGGTTGTGGATGAGGTAAGCTCGGATCTCAATTGCCCGCGAAAAATCACATTGTCGCCAAGAAGCTGAAACTGAGCATTCTCGAAGCGCGCGGCGTCCTTCAGGTCGTCCACATCGAGGTCCCCAATCGCCTCTACGCCTCGACCGAGGATGAGGGGCGCGATGCAGATCACTACGTTATCGAGCAGAGCGGCTCTCACCAGAGCTGTAAGGATTGCACTCCCACCCTCCACAAGCACGGACCCTATTCCTCGCTCCCATAGCTTCTGAAAGAGATATTGTAGGTCAACTCTCCCTGAGTCGTCCGATGGGGTAACGATGGCTTCGACTCCGAGTTTTCGCACGCGGTCCACCGCCTCGGATGTTGCTGACTTCGTGGTGAAGACAAGCGTGGGAGCTGCTCCATCTGCCAGAACGTTGGACTGAAGGGGTAGACGGAGTGTCGAGTCCACAACCACACGAGTGGGATTCTTTCCTTCGACGAGGCGCACTGTCAGCCGCGGATCGTCGGCCAGGACAGTCCCAACCCCGACGAGGACAGCGTCGTGCTTAGCGCGAAGCTGGTGAGCCAGGCGCAGGCTTTCAGAATTTCCGATCCATTGTGATGCGCCGGTTCGGGTGGCAATCCTGCCATCGAGAGTCTGGGCGAAATGGATGGTGATGGAAGGGCGTTTGCCCTCGTGCTCCATATATGGAGGATCAGGCCGAACGACTATCCGGTTTCCCCAGGTCGATGATGTGTCCCATTCGCCGCACCTTCGTATTGAGGTAGGCAAGATTTGCCGGGTTTGCGGGAACGGTCAGAGACACTCGCTCGACTACGCTGATGCCGTTGTCTTCTAGGGCACGGCACTTTGTCGGATTGTTGGTCATGAGCCGAACGGAAGTCACGCCATGGTGTGTCAGCACAGCTGCCGCACTAACGTACTCGCGACTGTCTGCCGGCAGGCCGAGTGCCAAATTTGCATCCAGTGTGTCCATGCCTTCGTCTTGAAGCGCGTAAGCCCTGATCTTATTAACCAAGCCAATACCTCGTCCCTCCTGTCGAAGGTAGAGGATGATGCCTCGACCCTCCGTCGATATCAGCCGCATGGCAAGTGCAAGCTGTTCACCGCAGTCGCAACGAAGCGAGCCGAAAGCATCTCCTGTGAGGCACTCAGAGTGCAACCGGACGAGAGGCGGATCAGGGACCGGGAAGTCGCCTTTTCGGATACAGATAACTTCCACGGCAAGGTTCTGTACTTCGAAGGCCTGGATGTCAAAGTCGCCGAATCGGCTTGGCAACTTGGCCGTGGCATGAAGCTTAACGGCAGGCGGAGTTGCTGGCTTTGTCACTTCAAGACCTCCAGGTTCTCTAAATACTACCGTTGGAGTGGCACGCTGCGAACAGGTGTTCGAGCACGAGATATGCCACGGAGGGGCAAAGGGGTGGCCCGGCTACTGTCGAAACGTTAGCGGCCGACCTCATCCAATAGGGCATTCGCCTCGTACCGCGTCCGTGAAGCTCCCCCGATCCGACGGATTATTGTGTCATAAATGTTTGACGCGTGCGCAACATCCCGAAGCCGTAACGAAGCTGGACCTCTTCCTGGAATTTGCATTGTAGTTAGCACGATCGTTCCCAGGTTGAGTACGCGGGCAATAGGGGACTGGTGTAGCTGGAGGTTGACGATGGCGCTCAAGGGTATCGCATCGCGGTGATGGGAGATGAGGCCTGTCTCGATGGTAACGGCGTGCTCATCGAGGGTGTAGCGATGACGCAAACGTTCGAGAACGCCATAAAGGACTGACAAGATTGCCACCATACCCACGATGACCGCCAGAGTCTCGGTTGCCGCTGATGGCAGCCGGCTGGTGATCGTCAGAGGCAGGAGCGATGTGCTGCGATCGATAAGGAGCGCAACCAAGGCAATGAGAGCTGACCACAATATGTATCGCAAAACCGTGGGACGAAAAGTCGTAGCGGTGATGTGGGCGGCAGACTGACTGACCAGGGGCTTGCTTTGAGGCCGCTGGACTTGCGTCAAATCTTGCTCTAGAACTGTTGTGGCCTGCCCCTGATCCTTCAGATCCAGATCGAGAAGTGCCTCTTGAAGGCTTCGTGCTGACTGGTAACGATCCCCGGCTGCTTTGGCCATCGCTCTGAGAATTATCCTGTCAAGCCCTGAGGGCAGATTCCGATTGGTAGAGGACGGTGGCGCCGGATCGTCGTGAATATGGCTGGAGGCCACCGCCAAAAGATTTGATCCCGTGAAGGGTAGCCTCCCCGAGCACATCTCATAGAGCACCACACCCATCGAATAGACATCCGAGGTGGGGGCTACCGGTTCACCTCGAGCCTGCTCTGGAGATAGATAGTGAACGGAGCCGAGCACCACGGCTGTTTGCGTGGCGGAAGAGACATCGACCGCTTTCGCAATACCAAAATCTGCCAGCTTGGCGGAGCCGTCTCGGGTGAGGAGGATGTTCTGAGGCTTGATGTCACGGTGAATTAGTCCGTGATCGTGCGCGTATTGAAGCCCGTCAAGAACTTGATTAGCAATCGCGATTGCTTGCCCAATGGGCAAAGGGCCCCGTTCCTCCAAGACATCCTTCAGATTGCGTCCAGCAACCAGCTCCATAACGATGTAGCGCCGACTCCCGTCTTCGCCGACATCGTATACGGATACGATGTTGGGATGGCTCAGCCTGGCTGCGGACTCCGCTTCCTGCTGGAAACGCTTGACGAACTGGGGATCGGTCAACAGGTTATCCGCCAGCACCTTCACCGCAACTCTTCTTCCGAGCCGCTCGTCAGTGGCAGCGAAGACTGATGCCATGCCACCCTCACCAAGAGGGCTCAGGAGTCGGTATCGGTTGCCTAAGACGAAATCGAATGCAGTCAAAGAGTCATGCCCACGTCCTGACGGGTTGGCCTCGCGAAGCTCGCATTGCTGCTTGCGTTAAGAACCGACCCTCCCAATAACTCCTCCAAACATGGAAGACCGGATGATAAGCCTGCACGTAAGGCTCCATGTACGAAAAGTGTTCGCCGCCGAAGCCTTGCTTGAAGCGAAAAACTCCGTACATCTCCTGCCCAGGAGCCGGAAGGTCCGGGACACCTCGAAAGTCGTACGTCCTCGCGCCACAAGATTTAGCCCATTGAATTCCTTCCCATTGAAGGAGGTGAGGAGCCATGACGGAGCGATGGTGATCGGACGACGCTCCATACAGGTACCATACAACGTTTCCGAGTCGCAGCAAGCTTACCGCGGCAACTGGCTCGTCTCTGTACCAGGCAAAGAGCAGTTGAAGCTGATTCAGGGCCGCGTAAGTGTGAAACACCTCTCTATAGATGGAAAGAGGATGGATAAAGAATCCGTCGCGCCTCGACGTGGTTTGATACAGCTTGTAGAACGTCTCGACGTCATTTGAGTTGCCGGCGCGTACTTCAACCCCTTTCTTCTGCGCTAGGCCGATGTTGTAGCGCCACTTGGGTCTCATGCGTTTCAAGAGGTCATTGGTGGGACCTTCGATTCCCAGAAGCCAAGTGCTTCTTGCCTGCGACGGGGGATAGAGTGGACCCCAGTTTGCTCGCCTGAGAAGCGCTACCCAGTCCTTACTCCCTGCGGGAACACCAGCCTCGATACGGCAGTGTAGAGCGTTCTGGTCGGCTGCTACCCTTCTGAGGCCCGAACCAAGGACTTCAAACATCTCAGCCGTTGGAGTCTCTGTGACAGGACCACGCGAAATGAGGAGCTGGCTGTACCGTGTTCCTCTAATCCGGTTTATGGCGACGGATGCGGCAGCGACGATTTTCCCGCTGTCAGTAACGGCTAGCCGCACAATCGAGCCTCCAAGAGGCTTAGCCAGCTCCCCCCAACCCCACCCTTGATGAAAGTGGCACGTCGGCTGGGATCCAATAAAGGAATCCCACGACTCCGCGTCGTTCCATTCCTGCAGTGATAGGGAAACTATCGACCTCCCGAGACGGCGATGTTCGAGTTGCTAGATACTATCAAGGGTGTCGAGAGACAGAAGCCTTAAGAGATGATGTCTTCTAGCCCTCCTTCGCCGCCCTCGCGGACGCGAGTTGTTGAATTCCCTCCCAGACGTCCATCTCTAGGGACATCTACTCAGGGACTCATGTCGGCCGCTGTCCTAGTCGCTGCCTCCCTCGTTCTCTCGCGTGTGATCGGGCTGCTTCGGGTGAGTATTTTTGCTGGCCTGTTCGGCACCTCAGCTCAGATGGCCGATTACAATGCCGCCTTTAGAGTGCCGGACTTGCTCTTTGCCATCATCGCGGGCGGTGCGCTGTCGTCAGCGTTCGTGCCCGTATTCGCTGGCTTGATCGAGCGAAAGCGCGAGGGTGAAGCATGGGAGATCGCTAACACCGTCCTCAACACGCTGTTCATCTGCTTGGTGGTCCTGGCAGCCCTGGCATTCATTTTCGCGCCGCAACTGGTTGCGCAGCTGGTGCCGAAGTTTTCATCGGCCGAAAAAATTGAGACAGCCAACCTAACGCGGATTATGCTGGTCCAGCCAGTGCTGTTGGGGCTGGGCGGGCTCTTTGCCGCAATGCAGAATAGCTATGGTAGGTTTCTGCTCCCGGCCGTGGCGCCGGTGCTCTACAACGTTGCCATCGTGTTGGGGGCTCTGCTATTCGGGTTGCGCTTCGGAGTTTATGCGGCTGCCTGGGCCGTTGCCGCGGGAGCTCTGATCATGTTTGAAGTCCAAATATGGGGCGTGAGACCCGAGTCGCACCTCTATCGGGCTCGTCTTGATTGGAAACTGCCAGGAGTGCGAGAGGTCCTCAAGCTGTTGGGACCGAGGCTCATCGGTCTGTCCGCATACCAGGTGATGCTGCTGGTCACCACCTACCTCGCGTCTGGACTCACTTCCACCGGTTTCAATTCCATCACGTACTCGTGGACGCTTGTGATGTTTCCGGTGGGCGCAGTTGGGAGTTCGGTTGGGACAGCCGTCTTCCCTACGCTCGCTCGACAAACGGCCGGATCTCAAGCGGCGCTCTTGGAGAGGACGCTTCGCCAGAGCCTTCGCGGGATCTTGTTTCTCGCTGTTCCTGCCACCATCGGTCTTATCCTGCTGCGCCGACCGGTTGTGACCCTGCTCTATGCTCACGGCGCCTGGACCTCCGCCTCGACAACAGCAACTGCCTACGCTCTGCTCTTCTATGCCCTTGGTTTGGGGGCGATGACCTTGATAGAAGTCATCCCGCGAGCATTTTATGCGCTGAGAGACACCAAAACGCCTGTGGTGATTGCCGTGGGATGCTTACTACTGGATACATTTCTCAGCATCGTTCTCATCCACATCTTCCCCAGATCCAGAGGACAGGGCGCGCTCGCTATAGCGACTGCTGTCGCCGTGTGGGTCCAAGCTCTGCTGCTGCTCCGAGCCCTTCGCGCCAAGATCGGCGGCATCTTCGATCGCCAATTCCTTCGCTCGGTCTGGCTGATCATCTTGGCATCGGCGGTTATGGGAGGTTTTGTGTTCGCCGTTTTGCACCTTCTCGAGTCTGCGATTGGCACTGGCGGTGGTTTGAAATCGTTGATAGAGGTAGTGGCACCCGTCGTAACCGGCGTGGTCATCTATCTCGCTCTGGCAAGAGCTTTCAAACTACCAGAGATAGAACGGTTAAGGGCGATGGTGCCCGGCCTCTGACCCGGCTGTCGGTGGCGGCGGGGAGAATGCCTCCGACGAGAACAGTTCGGCCGATTTTAGTCGACATAATGAAGAACGCTTAGGGGGACGGCAGGTGCAGACTCCAGAGCCGGATGGCCAAACTACCAAGTCGACCAACGAAACGCCCAACGTTACTTGCACGGTGTTTCGCAAAGGGCATCCGACCCCGTCACTAAAGAACCTGCAAGACATCAGCGTCTTCTTAGAAGAGCCTGACGTCCTTGTATGGTTCGATGTCGTGGATCCAACTCCGACAACCCTCGACATTTTGCGCGATGAGTTCAACTTGCACCCGCTCTCGATTGAGGATGCCGTATACGCACATGAGCGGCCAAAGATCGAATCTTACGGGGATTACTACTTCATCGTCGTCCTCGGAGCAAGCACGGATGCCAGTCACCAGGTTAGGCTGCATGAGATATCGATCTTCGTTGGTCGGAACTTTTTGGTCACCGTCCGGCACGATCCGGTATTTCCCATTGAGGACATTAAACGAAGGTGGAGCAGTCACGAGGAGGACCTGCGCCACACCGCTAGCTTTCTTCTGTATATGCTCCTCGACTCGGTTGTCGATGGATACTTTCCGGTTGTTGACGCATTTGAAGACCGCGTGGAGGGATTCGAGCGTGCGTTGTTTGAACAAACGGCCGGCGAGAACGACCTCCTACAGAACATCTTTCAGATGCGACGGCAGGGACAGCAGTTTCGTCGGGCAGTGACCCCGATGCGCGACATTTTGAACCCCATCATTCGCGGTGACCTGAGCTTCTTCCCCAACGATGAGGTGATTTACTTTCGCGACGTTTACGACCATGCCGCGCGCGTACTCGATCAGATTGATACCTTAAGAGACATGATGGGCAGCGCCCTGGAGATCCATCTTTCGGTTATCGCCAACCGTCAAAACGAGGTATCCAAACAGCTCACCATTATTGCCACTGTGTTTCTGCCCCTTAGCTTCATCGTTGGATTCTTTGGACAGAACTTTGCGTTTCTAGTCCAGCACATCACAGGGTTGGGATCCTTCTTGTGGCTGGGACTCGGCTCAGAGGCCGTGGCCGTAATCGCTCTCGCAATATTCTTTAGGTATCGAGGCTGGTTTTAGCTGGGAGGGAACATGCCTGCTGGGTCAACTTTGCTTCCCACCTGTTATCCCTAGGCGGCCGCCTCAACTAGGCGAGACACGTTGGGCCCGATCGCGGCAATGCAAAGTTGATCTGGGTTCAGCAGCCGGTTTGCCACGTCCCTGACATCCCGAGGCGTTATCCGCTCGATCGCCGAGACGACGGCCTCCGGTGACTCGATCCGTCCCATCAAAAGCTCCTGCCAGCCGATCCAGCTGGCGATTGCCTGGCTATCTTCTAGGCCAAGCAACAATCTGCCCTTCATGTACTCGATCGTCTTCTTCAACTCCGACTCGGGCAACACGCGCCTCCTCACCCGCTCGAGCTCGTGCATGATAGCCGAGATTGCTTCTGCAGCTCGACGGGGATCGACCCCGGCATAGATTACGGTTGAACCCGTGTCCGACAGCCTGTTCGCATACATGTGAACGTCGTAGGCCAGCGCTAAGCGCTCGCGGACCTGAACGAACAGCCGGGAAGAGGAGCTTCCGCCCAACACAGTCGTCAGGATGTCTAGGACGTACCGATCCGGGTCAAATCGTGAAAGTCCAGGAAATGCCAGGCAGATGTGGGCCTGCTCGGTATCCTTGTCCTCGAGTTTCCAAATGGGTGGTGGTCCAGGGTCAGGGCGCTGACAGGAAGGGGCGAGTGTCGACCGGTGACCAGGCACCGAAGTACTGGTCGGCAAGAAGCTGAACCTCGGTACGTTCTGCCGCTCCTGCCACCACGAGTACCGCATTTGTTGGTCCGTAAAAGGTAGACATGAAGTCTCGGATGCCTGCTCTGGAGAGTTGCGGAACGCTCTGTCGCGTTCCGGCCACCTCTCGACCTAAGGGGTGTCCTGGCCATATTGCTTCATCCACGAGGGCATGCACCCATCCCTGTGGCTCATCCATGGTCATGCCGATCTCTTCGACAATCACTGCTTTCTCCTTGGAGATCTCGCCAGGGGAAAGCTTACTATTTTGCACCATGTCGGCCAGTAAGTCGATGCTCAGGGCAAGGTGCTCGCTCGCAGTCTTGGTCCAATAGACGGTGGCTTCCTTGTCCGTGGCTGCATTAATGACACCTCCTACCCGCTCGATCGTTTCGGATACAGCCCAAGGGCTCGGCCGTTTGGCGGTTCCTTTAAAAAGCAGGTGCTCGATGAGATGCGCAATTCCAGCCTCTGTTTCGAGCTCCGAGCGCGAACCAGTTCCGATCATGAGGGCGACCGAAACCGAGTGCACTCCACCGACGGGTGCCAGCAGGACCCTGAGGCCGTTAGCTAGCTCGAAGCGCTCGTAATTCATGGTCATTCCCAAATTGGTAGAGGGTCGCCTTTGTCATCACTGCTTTAACTCTTCCGATGAGCGAGCGGCCAAGCAGTGGCGTATTCTTGCCCTTACTTACAAGGCCATCATGGCTGGCTAGCCATTCAGCGTTCGGGTCAAAGATGCAGATATTGGCCTCACTTCCTTGTTGCAAGCCATCCTTCTGAAGTCCAAAAGCCTCGCAGGGTCCGCGCGTTAGCCGTTCGATCGCGGTGCTCAGACTGATGACCTGCCCGCGTACAAGTTCGAGCACGAGAGGGAGGGCCGTTTCCAATCCCGTATAACCTACCGCTGCAGAATCGTACGGACGTGCCTTGTCGTTGCCAGCATGAGGAGCATGATCGGTCGCGATGGCCGTGATTACCCCAGCCGCAACGCCCGAGCGCACAGCTTCGACATCTGCTGAGCTGCGAAGGGGTGGATTGACCTTCACCAACGGATGATGAGAGGGGACTGATGACCGTTCATTTATGAGGCGGTCGTCAAGCGCAAGGTGATGAGGCGTCGCCTCACAGGTCACGGACAAGCCTTCCGTCTGTGCAGCCGCGAGTAACTCGACACTTTCAGCGCAGCTCACGTGTGCGATATGGAGCCGTCCCCCCGTCTCCCGTAAGAGTCCGAGATCACGTCGAATCATCTCTGCTTCGCCTCTGCATGTCCAGCAAAGATGTTCCGCATGGTCGCCAGACGTCTCGGAGGTGTGAAGTTCTTCATGCGCAGAGATAGGCACTCCAGTAGTGCGGCTAAATCGAAGGACAGATCGCATCATCTCGGATGACTGAACGGGCTTTCCGTCGTCGGATAAGGCTACGGCACCGGCGCTAACCATCGAGGAGGCGTCCGTAGCTTGCTGCCCCCTCAAGCCGGCGGTTACCGCGCCCAGCACCTTCACTTCGCACCGAGCCTCGTCGCTTGCCACCTTGATAAAGCGCTCGACGGACTCGGGCGTGTCGATGGTTGGGCGTGTATTCGCCATTGCGCAAATCGTTGTAAAGCCGCCCCTGATAGCAGCTGACGTGCAGCTGGCAATAGTTTCCTTTTGAGGCTCGCCAGGATACCGGACGTGCGTGTGAATGTCGACAAACCCTGGACTTACGATAAGGTTTCGAGCATCGAAGACAACGTCGGCTTCGGGTAAGTGCTCGCTGCCGATCGGAAGAATATCTGCAATTCGTCCGCGCTCGACGAGGATGTGTCCGCCGTCTTCAAGACCCTGGAGCGGGTCAACGAGCAGCCCATTCTTGATCAGAACAGAGCCGGGATAGGACGCTACCAACTAGAGGGAATCCGGCAAAGTTGGTGGCGGCGGGAAGGATGAGGCGAAAAGACTACCCGGCGTTCGGCCGTTTGCCGTGGTTCGCCTTCTTCATCCGTAGCTTCCTTAACTTGCGGCGTCGCGTACTAGCCATGAAGAAATGTCCCTCTGTTACGTGCGGCACCAATGGCTACACGACGGTGATTTACTTGTCAATCTTACCATGGCCGCCCTAATTCCTCTTTGTTCTTGGCTGCCATATGCTGGCCCAGAGCCCGATTTGCCTGGGATCAGCCTTGAGTGACTCCAAGCCCAAGGTCGAGCCCACATGCAACGACCGAAACGATTCGAGGACCGGATCAGATCCGGCCCTCGCAATCCAACTCAAGACTTAGAACAGGAGACTAGGCAGCCTGTGGTTCGGTGACATTCTGAGCAGCCAGGACGATGGAACCGTCCTGCACTGTTACGGCGACAGTCTCGCCGTTGTGAATCTCGCCGTTGAGTATGTGGTCCGCCAGAACGTCTTCCAGATTGGTCTGGATAGCGCGGCGCAAGGGCCGAGCTCCGTAGGCTTCGTCATACCCATGGTCGAGCAAGAAGTCCTTGACCTCCGCCGTGATTTCGAGGGTGATGCCCTGTTGGGTCAATCGCTCCTCGACTGCTTCGAGGAGGATGTCCACCACTCTTCGTAGACTGTCGCGGCTTAGGCTCCGGAAGACCACTACCTGGTCGACCCGGTTGAGGAACTCGGGCCGGAAGGACCGGCGGAGCGCCTCCATGACCCGCCCGCTCATCTCGTCATGCTCCTTGTCGACGCCGGATTCATCCAGCTTACCTGTGAGGAATCCGATTCGGGCTCCTCGCTTGAGATCTGCACTGCCGACATTGCTGGTCATGATGATGATCGTATTCTTGAAGTCCACGGTTCTGCCCTGTCCGTCGGTAAGACGTCCGTCGTCGAGCACTTGAAGGAGCGCATTGAAGACCTCAGGGTGAGCTTTCTCTACCTCATCGAACAGGATCACGCTGTAAGGCCGGCGGCGTACCTGCTCGGTAAGCTGCCCGGCGTCATCATATCCGACGTACCCGGGAGGACTGCCGAAGAGGCGAGAGACCGTGTGAGGCTCCATGTACTCCGACATGTCTAGGCGGATGATCGCGTCCTCGCGGCCAAAGATTGTGCTCGCTAGAGTGCGGGCAAGCTCCGTCTTCCCTACACCGGTCGGGCCAAGGAAGAGGAAGGAACCGATCGGACGTCGCGAATCCTTAAGTCCGGCCCTGGAGCGACGAATGGCTCTGGCAACCGCACTTACAGCTTCGTTCTGCCCTACTACCCGCTTTTCCAGGTTGTCTTCAAGATTCACCAGGTTCATGCGCTCGGATTCGAGGAGCTCTGTGACTGGCACGCCTGTCCATGCTTGGATCACGCCTGCCACCGATGATTCGGTCACTTCTAGTCTTGCCGACTCACCGGCCTCGGACCGAGCTTTGTCCAGCTCGTTCTGGGCGACCAGCTCTTGCTGACGGAGCATGGCGGCCCGCTCGTAATCCTCTCGCAGTGCAGCGTCTTCCTTCTCTGCCTGAATTATCTCGATACGTTTCTCGAGGCCAGTCAGTCTGTCGGGACCCTCGCCGCGCTCGCTCGCCTCGATACGGATGGATGCAGCCGCTTCATCGATCACGTCGATTGCCTTGTCAGGCAGATATCGGTCATTGACATAGCGGTCGGAGAGAGTCACCGCGGAGCGAACAGCTTCTTCGCCGATCGTTACGCCGTGATGCTCCTCGTATTGAGGGCGCACCGCTTGGACCATCTCGATTGCTGCTTCAACGGATGGCTCGTCGACGAAGACGGGTTGAAATCGTCGTTCGAGGGCGGCGTCCTTTTCGATATGCTTTCGGTACTCATCGAGTGTGGTTGCTCCGATGCACCGGAGCTCGCCACGGGCCAGGGCGGGCTTAAGCATGTCAGCAGCCCCCACGGACCCCTCAGCGGCACCAGCTCCTACGACTGTGTGGAGCTCATCGATGAAGAGGATAATATCAGGGTTTTCGCGAACCTCTTGAACGACAGCCTTGAGCCGCTCCTCAAACTGTCCGCGGTACATGGCTCCAGCCACCATCGATCCAATATTTAGGGAAATGATTCTCTTGCCCTCCAACATCGCCGGCACGTCGTGCGTCTTGATGCGATGGGCGATCCCTTCGACAATAGCTGTCTTGCCGACGCCGGGCTCTCCGATGAGAACTGGATTGTTCTTTTGCCGGCGGCACAGTACGGTTACGACTCGGCGTAGCTCGCGGTCGCGAGCGGCGGTCGGGTCCAGCTTGCCTTCGGCAGCGTCTGCCGTCAGATCACGTCCGAAGTGATCGAGGGCTGGAGTTTTGCTCTGGTTCTCCTTGGTTGCGGTTTGGGTTGGAGCGGCTCCCTGACCGGGACGTCCACCTACCCCAAAGATGTTTGGGCCTTGTGCAGACGTTCCGCTTGGCTGCATTGCTCCGCGCATGATCTCTTCAGCACACTGCGAGCAGAAGAAGTGCTGCTCTCGCTGGCCCGCTACAACTTGGTCCAGCCGGACTTGTGCCTCTCGTATGTCGCATCTTTCACATTTCATATTCTTTATTCCAATCATCTTGAGAATTGAGGGCGTTGCCGCTCTCATCCCGCTGCTTCCTGGGACGACCTCGTGGTCGTCGAACCGGTTGCAGCGCTTCAAACTCACGGAGTGCGTCCTCGGCGGTGATGCCTTCACCTCCGAAGACGGCATAAGCTCGCGTCCACAAAGTCGGAATGCGGGTCATCTCTACGAATTCCGCTCTAAGGGCGCGAGAGGTATGGGCCTTCACTTGGCAAACGATTCGGTGTGGTGCCAACGTGGGTGGGGCAGAAACCGAGAAGTAGACACGATCCGGAAGAATCCGGTAGTCGTGCAGCTCAAGCTGCAGCTCGGAGAGCTTTTCCTGGATGAGCTGCGCCAGCCTCTCGGATGCCGGCCCACACAAGCAAGCCTTGCACCGCATCGGGCTCCAGATGAAGTGATAAGTCAGGCGGTGGTGAACTGAATAATTCTGTATGTTTATGGTACTTACCTACACAGAATTATAGCTCCTGCTCGCACCATTTGTCTACTGATGACGTCTATATACGTATTAAACGAGAAGGTTTTTCACTCCAACCCCACACCCGCAGCCACCTGACTGACACGGGCCCAAAAAGGGTGAGCGGGCAAGCCACTCCAAATGGGTCAGACCCCATGACTGATCAGGATGGACCAATCGAAAGCTTCGTCCGCCGACCTGGGAAGACTGGCTCTAGAAGGTCGCTAGCCTCTCGTTGAACAGTTCTAGGAGGGACCCCTTATGAATCCGTTCCTGGCTCATCGTGTCCCGATCCCGCACGGTCACCGTGCCGTCCTCCAGCGTCTGATAGTCCACGGTGATGCACCAAGGTGTCCCGATTTCATCCTGCGCTCGATACCGCTTTCCGACGTTCCCTCGGGAGTCCCAGGCGGTCATCCAATGTGGACGCAGAGTGGCATAGATACTCCGAGCTGTTTCCACAAGGTCCGGCTTGTTCGCTGAGAGCGGGAATACGGCCACCTTGTACGGAGCCATGCGGGGCGAGAGCCGAAGGACGGTACGCACGTCGTTCTCTTTTGGCCCGACACGCTCTTCTCGATAGGCATCTTGAAGCACTGCCAGAAACGCTCGCTCTACTCCCGCGGCAGGCTCGATCACGTATGGGGTGAAGCGTTCACCTGTTTCGTCATCGAAGTAGCTGAGATCCTGGCCCGACGCTTCGGCGTGGGCCTTTAGGTCATAGTCTGTTCTGTCAGCGATGCCCTCTAGCTCCTTGACCCCAAATGGGAAGCGGAACTCGATATCGGTGGTTTGTTTGGAGTAGTGTGCTAGCTCTTTGGGCTCATGCCGGCGAAGGCTGAGACTCTCTTCCCGAATCCCGATGTGCCGCCACCATTGAAGCCTCTGGTCGATCCAGTATTGCCACCATTCATCGTCGGTTCCAGGTCGAACGAAAAACTCCATCTCCATGACCTCGAACTCGCGTACTCGGAACACGAAATTCCCTGTCGTTATCTCGTTGCGAAAAGACTTCCCGGTTTGAGCGATGCCCAACGGGACCTTGAGACGAGAGCTGTCGAGAACGTTCTTGAAGTTAATAAAGATTCCTTGGGCTGTTTCCGGACGGAGATAGGCCTGCGAGCTGTCGTCTGCAACCGGGCCGACATTCGTTGCGAACATCGTGTTGAATTGCCGGATCTCTCCGAGACGGCCTCCGCACGCAGGACAGACTCCTGGCTCGGGAACGTCATCCGCTCGAAAGCGCCGTCTGCAGTCGAGACAGTCGGCCAGAGGATCCGTGAAGCGCTCAACGTGCCCTGAGGCGCGCCAAACTTGAGGATTCAGGATGATGCTCGAATCCAATCCCACGATGTCATCGCGAGATTGGACCATCGAGTACCACCAGGCTCCCTTAATGTTGTTTCGAAGAGCGACTCCCAAGGGACCATAGTCCCAGAAGCCGTTGAGCCCGCCATAGATCTCACTACTGGGAAACACGAAGCCGCGACGCTTGGCCAGAGAAGACAGTTTATCGAGTGTTACCTCAGGCGGCGATTCTTCCAAGGTCTCGGCCATGCTGGGCTCATCCTGTAGGTGGGGTAGGTAGGCTGAATCCCGCCGCCACTCTGAGTCGATCCCAGGCTTTAAGCGGGGCTGAGTATGGTTATCGTGGCAGAGCGGTGGTTCTAAACGGCCGCAACTTGATAGCTGCGACTAATCGTCTCCAGGATCGCAGCGCTCTTAGGACGTCGTTCCAACCGGTAGACGATGTAATCTCTCAGACGTTCTTCAATCTCTCTGCCGAGCTGGTCGTCCACCGATTTTAGCGCGAGGACCGCTTGGGCATTGTTTCGCAAATTTCGAAGCAGCTTAAGAGCGGGAATCGATATCGGCCGCGCCGAGGGATCAAGGTGTCCGCATTGAGGACAGAGAACTCCTCCCAGCTCGATGCTGAAGTGGTTTGGCTCAGGAACAATGTTCTTCCCACATCCGAGGCAATTCGCGAGCTCCGGAAGATAACCTGACTGATCCAGCAGGGTCATTTCGAAGGCGCGCAAGAGAAGCGTCGGGTTCGTTTGATCGAGACACCTCAAACAAGCGACGTATGTCGAGTAGAGTCTCGGATTCGGTAGATGTTCTGGAGTGAACGCATCCAGCAGCTCGGTTAGGTAGTGGGCCCGGCTCGACCTAATGAGATCCAGACGAAGAGTCTGGAAGTGCTCGATACCTTCCGCCTGTGAGATGACATCGAAGTTACGGCCGCGGGCAAGAAGTAAGCTACAGCGCGTGAATAGGTCGACGTGACCTGCGCTCCGGCTCTTGACTCGCCGTGAACCTTTGGCAATCGCCGAAAGCTTCCCATAGTGAGGCGTGTACAGGGTGAGAACGCGGTCCGCTTCGCCATAATCAAAGTGGCGAAGAACCAGTGCCTCAGTCCGATAGCTGCGTGCCGGTTTCATGGGAAGGTTCCTCTCGAAGTCATGCAAATTATCGCACTAAGCCCCCAATATGTCTGCCAGTGTGCGAAGGCTTTGGGACAAGACCGGATGGAGAAATCTAGTTACTGGAAGTCCCTCAGGACGTCTCGGTGACGTATAGAAGACTCAATCTCGTTGTGGCCCTCGGAGCGATTCTGGCAGGAGGGGGCTTGATTACGTGGACCGCTGTACAGCGACCGAATACAAAAGCGCCCTTCGTCTCTCCCATCAAGCATGTGGTCTTCTTGATCAAGGAAAACCACTCCTTCGATAACCTTTTCGCTCGATTCCCGAGAGCCGATGGGACGTCAACGGCAAGAGTAGGGAACAGGATCATCCGGCTTGGAGTGACTCCTTATCCATCCACTGTGGATGTGGTTCACAGTCGAGACGCCATCCTCACCGCCGTAAACGGCGGAAAGATGAATCGGTTCTACCTTATTCCCAGGGCGGTAGACCATGGCGTCGACTACTCGGACACGGCTTACACGCGACGAGAAATTCCCAACTACTGGAGCTATGCATCGCATTTCACTCTGGCTGACCACTTTTTCTCTACGGCGATGGCGTCAAGTTTTCCGAACCATCTCGCGATGATCACTTCGACTCCACTTCACGTGGATGGAGACCCGGTGGAGTCGTCATACAATCCTCGGAGTTGGGGCTGCGATGGTGCACCGGGAACGAGAGTTGATGAGCTGGTGGACGGTGCTCACAGAAAAGTTAAACCTTGTTTCAACGCTCAAACCTTGGCAGACGAGGCGGACGCTCATCATGTCAGTTGGAGGTATTATGCGCCGCCCAGAGGCCAGATTGGCTACATTTGGTCCACTTTCGACTCGATCAGGCATATTCGGTACTCGCGTCTTTGGTCTACGCACGTAGTTCCAGAGGAAGACTTTGTCGACGATGTGTCTCACGGTAAGCTCGCCTCCATCACATGGTTGATCCCAGATCTCGTTGTAAGCGATCATCCGCCCGCCAGCATCTGTAGTGGCGAAAATTGGACCGTTGAGCAGATAAACGCCATCATGCGTAGCAAGTTCTGGAGGTCCACGCTGATCGTCCTCACCTGGGACGACTTCGGGGGCTTCTATGACCATGTCCCTCCACCGCGCTTGAGCCAGCTGATTTATGGTCCAAGGGTACCCGCTGTCTTTATCTCGCCTTACTCCCGTGCCGGCTTCATAGATCATTCGATGTATAGCTTCGATTCCGTTCTGCGCTACATGGAGAACTTATTTCATTTGGGACATTTAAGTCAGCTTGATGCTAATGCTCGGAGCGTCGGACAAAGCCTGGAATTACACCAGAAACCTCTCCCTCCGCTAATCCTTAAGCCCCGAAGCTGCCCCAAGGTGACGACACCACCGATCTCTTACTAGTTGTTGTAAGCCGCGTCCTAGCTCAGCTCGCTGTCATTGTCGACGGATGTGAAGCGAGGTGGATCTTTCAGGCGCGCGTCGTCTATCATCCTTCGAGCTAGCGTGGGCATCGGGCGGGGCAGCTCGTCGGGCGGGAACCAGCCGACCTCGAGAATCTCGTCTTTGCGAAACCCCCTTGTCCTCCTTGCACGCCCGGCGGCGCCCACGAACAGGAGCCGCAAGAGCCCATCCTTTGTTCCCCAGTAAAGCCCTGAAAGGCGGACAGAGTGTAGAGCGATCCCAGTCTCTTCGAATACTTCCCGAACGACAGCGTCCCGAGGAGACTCCTCGGACTCGACCTTTCCTCCAGGCAGCTCCCACCGATTTGCGCGCCGTGCCGAACGGACCAGGAGGAGATGCTCCTTATCATCAAGGACAACCGCTAGGGCAATCAGAGCGTGCATTGGTTTCTTTCTCGGGTGTACCTAAAGCCTTGCTATCTTGATTCTGAAGCCTGGAGGGCCCGGTTTTCGTCGTTGTGCCGTAGGGCTTCAAGTGGCCAGAGGTGTACGAGTGGTAGATAGCGTTCGGCTCCCGGCATGAGATACACATGGGACTTGAAGAGATGTCCGCTCCGAGTCAGCGAGTGACCGAGACCGTACTGGCTTGCGATTTTGGGGGCACATGGCTTCGAGTGGCGGAAGTGGACCGTGACGGCAAAGTTCTCTGGGATGCTCGAGCTGCAACTGCCCATGACTACGACCATGACATGGAGTTGGTATTAGATCTGGCGCAACGTCGAAGCCCAAACATTGTTGCGGCAGGTATTGCCTGTCCTGGCCCGCTGGACTGGCACACCGGCGAGGTTCTCAAAGCGGCAAATCTCAATTGGTTCAAACAGTTTCCCGGCAAGTTCTTGCAGGAAGGTCTTGGGGTTGTAACGGTAGTCGAAAATGACGCTGACTGCGCCGCGTTAGCCGAGTGGCGATATGGAGCGGGACGAGAGTCGGGCTTGCAGGTGTTCTATGGAATCGGTACGGGTGTAGGCGCTGGCGTCGTCACCGATGGACACATTTTCCATGGAAGCTTTGACCCAGAATTCGGTCACCAAATTCTGGAACCGGCCTGTGACCGTGTCTGTACTGCAGGACATCGCGGATGCCTTGAAGCCTTGATCTCGGGCCGTGCCCTGGAGACAGCGTATGGTTCGATAGACGACGTTCCGGATGTGGAATGGCAAGACACAGTGCCGCGCTATCTGGGCCAGGCGCTGGCAAATGCTGTGCTCTTCCTTTCACCCGATGCGATCGTAGTGGGCGGAGGAGTCATGGACCACCGCCCGGATCTCTTGCCGCCGGCCGTCAGAGTCATGGACGCGATGCTGCATGACTTTGTGACGCTACCTCGCGTGGTTCCTTCGGAATTGGGACCGGAAATGGGAATTTTGGGCGCCGCTGCGGCGGCGTGGAATCTCTTGGATGGGGCCGCCACACCGGACGCTTAAGCGACGATGGTGTTACGCCGTGGTGAGATTCGGAGTCGATTCCGCCTAAGGTTCTGCTAGCTCCTTGACCAAGTCCGGGCGGACCATCCGCGTGTGTTCGATGGCAGCTTGGCGGCGCCACTGTTTAATTTCCGCATGGTTTCCTGACAACAGGACTGCGGGTACTTCCCAACCTCGGAACGATGCCGGTCTCGTGTACTGCGGGTACTCCAGCATTGTGGACGAGAAGGATTCTTCTATCGTCGCCTGCTCACCGATGGCTGAGGGAAGCAGCCTTGTCACAGCGTCGAGAATGACCATGGCCGGCAGTTCCCCGCAGCTCAACACATAGTCACCAATCGAAATCTCTTCGCTTACCAAGTGGTCCGACACTCTCGCATCCACGCCTTCGTAGTGGCCTGCGATGAGAGTGAGAAGTGGGCCAGCCGCGAGTCTCTCGGCCACTTTCTGGTCGAATCGCTTTCCACGAGGTGAGAGGAGGATGATCGGCCCCTCTTTGGCCTCGGGAATAGACTCAACGGCTTTAAATAAAGGCTCGGGTTTCAGCACCATTCCTGGACCACCGCCGAAGGGGTAATCATCTACCTGCAGGTGCTTTCCCAGCCCAAAGGGCCGCAGATCAACCAGATTGATGGAAATAATTTCCCGGTTTAACGCGCGCGATACGACCCCCTGTTCTAGCCAGTTCGAGAACATTGAGGGAAAGAGTGTTACGACATTGGCCTGAAATGGACTCAATCCAGCATTCCAGGCATCGGTCGAATGACCACGCGACCGGCATCCGGTTCAATCGCCACCACGACGTCGCGAATGGCAGGTACGAGGATCTGTCTGTCGGGAGCCTTCACGACATAGACATCGTTAGCCCCGGTCTCCAAGATGTCCTCGATGGTGCCGATAACTGCACCATCCTCATCCTGGATGGTGAGGCCGACAATCTCGTCGCGGTAGTACTGTCCTTCCGGAAGCTCAACTGCCTCCGTCCGAGGGACCCATAGAGTTTTTCCCCGCAAGGCTTGAGCTTGTTCGCGGGAGTCTATGCCCTCAAGCATCAGCAGGACGCGACCCTTGGTTCTTGCAGACAACACAGTTTTCGGGACGTGTTCGTCCCCAAGATAGATTGACTCCAAGCCTTCAAATCGCTCGGGAAAGTCAGTCATCGGTTCAACCTTCAGTTCACCGCGCACACCAAAGGCACCGGAGAGCCGCCCGATGAGCATCCAATCGACGTCCGAGTCCCGGCCCGATGTCGTGCTACTCAATCTCCAGGATTGATCGTTCGTCGTTCTTGATGGCCGCAACTTTAATCAGTGTTCGCATTGCCTTGGCGACTCTGCCCCGGCGGCCAATGATCTTGCCAACATCGTCCGGCGAGACATGGAGCTGGTAGATCCTGTAGCCCTCGTCGTCTTCTTCGTCAACGGCGACATCGTCTGGGCTGTCCACCACTGAGCGGGCCAGGTACTCTACGAGTGCTTTAACGTCACCCTTGCGGACTGAATCCGCTGTCGATTCCATCGTACGCCCCGATTGATCTTATAGAACTCGGACCTGCCGGTCAGATTACTCCGCAGGTTGGTCTTCTGAAGCTACCTTTCGTCGAGATCGCTTTGGTTTCTCATCAGCGACCTCTGAGGCTGCGCTTTCCTCTACGGCTACGCTGGTCGACCCAACCGCAGCCGTCTGGTCTTGACCTGTAGCAGTCGGCTTGCGTACATCCTCCGGTATGATGTCGACCGACTTCAAGAGTCTGACAACTCGATCCGTTGGCTGAGCACCTTTTCGTAGCCAGGCAATCGCCTTGGCATTGTCGATCCTCAGGGTCATCGGTTCTGTAACCGGGTTGTAAAAGCCCACCTGATCCAGGTAGCTACCATCACGCGGTGTCAGGGCAGGAGTGATCACGATTCGGTAGCTGGGCTGATGTTTGGCCCCCACCCGATGAAGTCTCATTTTTACAGCCAAGAATCGCGTCCCCTCATTAGATTCCTTGTAGCGTCAAGCAATAACAGCGAGGCGACAAGCAGCCAGCTTGTCGCCCAGTCCGCTTTGCCGTCCTGTGTCAGCGTACTTCGAGCGAGTGAATCCTGTCAAATCTAAGAGCGGCCTGAAAAGGCGTTTCCCAGTGTTATCTCGTCTGCGTACTCTAGATCGCCTCCGACTGGAAGACCTCTTGCCAGCCGTGTGATGCGAATGCCGAGCGGTTCAATCAGCTTGGAGATGTACATGGATGTCGCGTCGCCTTCGAGGTTCGGATTTGTTGCCAGAATGATCTCACCCACCTCGGATCCCGGGCCAAGCCGCCCGAGCAGTGGGCGTATGCGTAGCTCATCCGGACCGATCCCATCCATTGGAGAGATGGCTCCGTGGAGGACGTGGTACAGCCCTTGGTAGCGACTCGTCCGCTCAATGGCGATAATATCCAACGGCTCCTCGACGACACAGATTGTCGAATGATCCCGACGGGAGTTGTTACAGATATGACAGGGGTCACTATCCGAGATATTGAAACAAGTAGAGCAGAGGGTCACTTTATCCTTCAGCTCTCGCAACGCTTCGGAAAGCTGAAGGACCTGTTCCCTGGGCGCTCTTAACAAGTAGTAGGTTAAGCGCTGGGCAGTCTTAGGACCGACGCCCGGCAGGCGAGAGAGCTCATCGACGACGCGAGAGATCGGTCTGGGGCTGCCAGAGGAGTCAGAGTTCAAATCCCGGAGCTTCGGTGTCTAGAGCAAACCCGGAATCTGCATCCCACCGGTCACCGCGCCCATCTTGTCCTGCGTGATCTCCTGAAGCTTCCTCTGGGCATCATTGACTGCGGCGGTAATCAAGTCCTGGAGCATCTCGATGTCATCTGGATCGACGACATCGGGAGAAAGCGTAATGTTCTCGAGCTCCTGCTTCCCGTTTAAACGAGCAGTGACCATTCCGCCACCAGCTGAGCCCTCGACAACGGTCTGGGCAAGCTCCTCTTGCGCCTTGACCATGTTGGCCTGCATGTCCTGTACTTGTTTGAGCATCTTTCGATCGATCAAGAGCTACCCCTTCAGACGCTGTCGCGCAATTCTATCAATCGATTCTCGTTCAATAAGCATACGTACTCAATCGGGCCGCCATATCCTGTGAATCCTGGTTACGGAACGGCAGAGCCCCGTATGCTCCTCCAGGTCGAAGACGACCGCGTTGAATTCGACGTCACCAGATCCGGTCTGAAGACGCGAAGGAAGTTGCGTTAGATATCGTCGAAGCGTGGATTGAGGCTCCGTACCGATAACCGACTGGAGAGGACCGACCATGCCTACGTCGGATAGGTATCCCGTTCCCTTTGGCAGCACTTGCTCGTCTGCCGTTTGTACGTGCGTATGTGTTCCCACCATGGCACTGACGCGTCCGTCTAGGTAGAAACCCATCGCTCGTTTTTCCGCTGTGGCTTCGGCGTGGAAATCCACAAACGTGTATCGATGTCGGTGCTGAGCTAGGAGTTGATCCATCGCTCTGAAAGGATCATCCAGGGACTTCATGAAGACTCTTCCTTGGAGGTTGACGAGGAGAAGATCGTATTCATCGATCACGAGCGCACCTCGTCCAGGTGTGCCCGCCGGGTAGTTCAACGGCCGGACGATTTGGGGGGTCTTCTCAAAGTAAGCGAAGACCTCCCGATGGTCCCAGACATGATTGCCTGTTGTTGCTGCTCGTACGCCCGCGGCGAACATTTCGTTGCATGTGTCTTCCGTTAAGCCGGCGCCACCAGCAATGTTCTCAACATTAGCCAACACAATGTCTGGGGAGAACTCTTCGCGGATGGTGGGAAGCAAAGCCCGGACGGCTGCCCGCCCGGGCTTTGCGAAGATGTCACCTATGAAAAGGAGACGCACGCAGCTCTATTTCGCGTAGTCGACCACCCGTGTCTCTCGGATGACCATGACCTTAATTTGTCCGGGATACTCGAGCATCTCCTCGATCTTATGGACGATGTCGCGGGCCATACGATGAGCTGCAACGTCATCTACTGAATCGGGACGTACGACGATGCGAACTTCCCGTCCAGCTTGAATAGCGTAGCTTTTTTCGACGCCTTCAAACGAGTTGGCAATGTTCTCCAGAGCTTCAAGCCTCTTGACATACATCTCGAGAGTGTCCCGCCGAGCGCCAGACCGGGTGGCCGAAATAGCGTCACCTGCCTGTACCAAGAAGGCCTCGACGGTATGGGGTTCCTCATCGAAGTGATGAGATGCGATCGCGTGCACCACCTTGCTCGACTGACCGAGACGTTTGGCGATGTCGGCGCCTATGAGCGCGTGAGGACCCTCGACTTCGTGCGAGACTCCCTTGCCGATGTCGTGGAGAAGGCCGGCACGTCTAGCAACGCTGACGTCGGCCCCCAGCTCTGACGCCATCATCCCGCACAGGTGAGCCACTTCAACGGAGTGCTTGAGGACGTTCTGGCCCATGCTGTAGCGAAAGTGTAGCCGCCCGAGAGACTTGATCAGATCAGGGTTGAGGCCTGGAACGTTTGCTTCGAATGCGGCCCGCTCACCCTCCTCGCGGATCATGGTGTCGACCTCATTGCGGGCCTTCTCGACCATTTCCTCGATTCTTGCCGGATGGATCCGCCCATCAACTACCAGCTTTCCAAGGGCCAGACGGGCAATTTCGCGGCGAACCGGATCGAAGCCCGAAAGCAAGACAGCCTCCGGCGTGTCGTCAATGATGAGATCGACCCCGGTGGCCATCTCCAGCGCGCGGATGTTCCTGCCCTCACGTCCGATAATTCGGCCCTTCATTTCCTCGCTTGGAAGCGGCACCACCGAAACTGAGGATTCCGAAACCTGGTCAGAGGCCCACCGTTGGATCGCGGTAGTTATGATCTTCTGAGCTCGCTCGTCCGCCGTCTCTTTGGCCTCTGCCTCGACCCGTCGAACTAGCTGATTCGCGTCTTCCCGAACCTCATCTTCGACGGCGCGAAGTAGAACGTCGCGAGCCTCCTCTCGGGTCATACTGGATACCCGCTCTAGCTCGGCTCTTCTCTCCGAGAGCAGCATCTCCGCGTTACTTCGAAGCTGCTCGACCTCGGCCTCTCGTTGGGATATGGCTTGCTCTTTGTTTTCGAGGTTCTCAATCTTGCGATCGAGATTCTCCTCCTTCTGTTGAACTCTGCGTTCAAGGCGCTGAAGGTCGGATCGACGCTCGCGAATATCGTTCTCTGCCGACGTCTTGATGCGGAGGGCTTCATCTTTGGCTTCAAGAACGAGCTCTTTTGCCCTAGCCCTCGCCTCAGCCAGATCTCCTTCGGTGGAAACCTTTGCCGCTATAGTCGCTCGCTGCGACTCTTGGAGACGGAGCCAGAGCAAGACCGCCGCGAGCGCGCACGCCGCCAGCACAATGGCTAGAACGATAGCTACGACAGTCATTACTAAGACCTTTCAGTTAATGAAAATGACGTGAAAACGCCTCCCTACTATAGTCAACCCACGATACTTTGTCAAACCGTACTCCACTGAAATTTTGGCGTAATCACTAGCCTTATGGGCTTTCTGCTACCCTAGAATTCCCGAAATTCAGCTCGCATACAAAGTGAGCTGCTTGCGTGGGCCAGACCTCCCTTTAGCTGAGCGCTTATAAAGGGTTGAGAGGGTTTATCCCATACGCCTGTGATCGTCAATGCTGCACGCGCGGGCCATCCCGGTTAGGTTCCGGCTGCCAGCTTCGCCTCGTTCCAAAGCCGGTCAAAATCAGTTGGCGACAGGTCAGAAAGTGCCTTACCTTCGGACTTCGACATGAAGCTTCCATAAAGTGAAATCGTTCGGCGAATCGTCGATTCGCAAGGCGAAGGGCCTCCTCTGGGTCGACCTTCAACCATCGCCCCAGACTCACCAGCGCAAACAAAAGGTCTCCAAGCTCCGACAGAATGCGTGAATGAGATGATTCAGCTTCGACTTCCGCCTCTAGCTCGCCCAGCTCCTCCCGCACCTTCTCGAGTACGCCCGTCACATCTGACCAATCGAATCCCTGATTGGCAGCTCGTTTTTGAATGGCATGGCTGTACGGAAGTGCCGGCATCCCGGTAGGGATTGTCGATAGAACCGACTCCCGTTCAGGCTTCTCCGCCTGCTTAAACGACTCCCAGTGCTTGAGGACGGCTGCAGACGTTGGGAGATGGAGGTCTTCGAAGACGTGTGGGTGACGTCGGATCAGTTTGCTTGTTATGCCGTCGATGACGTCACCAATATCGAATTCGTCGCTCTCCGCCGCGATCTGAGAGTGGATGGTTATCTGAAAGAGAAGATCTCCCAGCTCCTCGGCGAGCTTGACAGGATCCCTTTCGTCCAACGCCTCGACAACCTCATAGGCCTCCTCGATGAGGTGGGCCTTGAGGGATTCGTGTGTTTGTTCCCTGTCCCACGGACAGCCTCCGGGGGCCCTTAATGCTCGAGTGACATTGAGGAGCCCAGCTAAGGTCCTGCGATCGTCCGAAGAGGCCAGGGGCGGCACATACAACGTTGTGAGGTGGTCGATCTCTACCCGATCAACCTCATACAGCGGGATCCGCCGGACACTCTCAGCCTGCGTGCCGGCACCTTGAAGCAGGGTGACGATGTGGTCGTCTGGCCAGAAACGACTCAGCCATAGTTTCACTGAGGAGGCAACACTTCGGGAATATAGCTGACTGATCAGAAGGGGTGATGTCGTCGTAGGAGTTCTCCACGGCAATCGTCCTGGCTTGCCGGCCACCTCTCCTAATGCGTTCTCTGATGCGAGCAAATCGATCTCAAGGGCATCGATCAGACTTAACCAGGAAGAGTCATGAAGCTTTGTTGCTCCAAGGGTGGGCTCGATGTAGCTCATTCCTTGGATGACTCTTATCGTCGCACCATTACGCTCGGCCAGCTCAACCAAAAGACCAACAGTCGTCTCGGCAACAGAGGGACTCCCAGGAACGGCGTACACCACGTCTCGCCTGACGGACTTTATCGATGAGCCGTTTGACGATCTGACCGTAAACCTCCTCGAAGGAGTCTTCTGACTCGTAGAGGTCGTCGAAGGACTCTATCTCCAATTGGGGAAAATGTTGGGCGATAGCTTGAACCGTTGGGTGATTCAGAGTCCTCGCGTACATCCTGTCGGTCTGAGCAATGGCATCAACCGCCTCGAGTGTCAGTTGCGAGTATTCGCCGGTCCGAGCCCCAGAATCGTAAGGGTACGACCGGAGGGCGAGTCTCTCATGCTGCCGGTTTCGAGAGTGATTTGTCTGGATTTGGTCCCAAGATCGCACGCAGAGCCAAATGATCAACGCTGATCTCCACCGGCGTCTGGTCTGAAGGGTCGCCATCCACTTGCACCTTCAGCGGGCGATCAGCTCGGATCACCACTCGTGTCGCCCGAACGACCCGATGGCGGGAAGATGTTAAGCCAAAGACAAAAGGGATGATGTGGCCGGCGATGTCGATAGGCCTCCGTCCCCGGAAAATACGCACATCCAGGTGACCGTCGTAGGCAGCGGCCTCAGGTGTGGGATGAGCAACGCCTCCATAAAGCCGGGTGTTGGACACCAGGACCATCAGCGCATCCAGCCGTTGCTCATGTCCATCGATTTCAATGTCGATCTGAGACCCAGAGTAAGTGGGGAAGACTTTTGCGGCTTGAACAATATACGGCAGGATACCGAGCTTTCGCTTCTTTGTTACCTCGCTCCCGAGACTGGCCGTTACTTCTCCATCCAGTCCGACTCCTGCCATCAGAAGGAAGTACCGGCCATCGATTTTTCCCAGGTCGAGTCTGACCACCCTGCCGCTGACCAGTTGTCTCGCCGCTCGTCGGATATCAGAGGAAAATCCCGCCTCTCGGGCCCAGACATTCACGGTCCCTGTAGGAAGGCACCCCAGACAGCTACTCGTTCCTGCCAAGCCCTGCACCACCTCATTCACTGTGCCGTCGCCGCCGGCTGCCACCACAACGTCCGCGCGTTTCTGGGCAGCGTCTGCCGCAAGCTCGCTGGCATGACCTTCCCCTGATGTGACCTGGAGGTCGATGTCCCAGCCTGAGCTCCTGAGAATGTCAAGCGCCTCTCGAAGTCTTCGCTCTTACCGCCATGCCTGCCCCGCGGCGCGATTATGGATCACGGTCGCTCGAACCGCCGCACCGGCGTGACCAACCGTCATGTCCAAACCTTCAGCTTCCGGCGCTTTCAGCTACCACCTCTTCCTCAGTCATTCCCGCCATCAAATTCTTGAAGAATCTCGAGCACTACCGAGGAGTCACTCCAGGGCATCAAGTGTTCCCCGAGCGCAATCGACTGCTCATGCCCCTTGCCAGTCACGGCGACAACATCGCCCTTTCGAGCCATATGGATGGCACGGGCTATGGCGGATCGACGGTCCTCCTCAATGTCCCACCGTCCCCCTTGGTCCGCCGGAGTAGCTCCTTGCGCTACTTCCTCGATGATAGTAGAGCCGCTCTCTCCGAAAGGGTCTTCCGTAGTGATGATAAAGAAATTCGAGAGTTGCGTGGCGATTGACGCGAACCGCGGTCGCTTGGCCCGATCCCTGTCACCCGCCGCGCCGAAAACCGCAATGAGCCTTCCTCGCGACTGCTTGGCCTCCTGACCTAGATGAGAAAGCACGGCCTCAAAAGCCTGCTCTGTGTGTGCATAGTCGATGACAACGGAGAATCCCTGTGAGGATTCGATGCGTTCTAGCCTCCTGGGGGGACCCGTGCTGAGCTAAGCCCCGCTGCGATGTCTGCTGGCGTTATGCCCTAGGTACCGCCAAGGCTGATGCGGCGAGGGCATTGAGGACATTGAATGGTCCTCCCATGGGCAGGTTGACGTGGGCCTTTTCACCCCCTCGACAAGGGTCCAGCGCTACTGGAGCCATGGTAAGAAATTCCTTCAGCCTAATGTCGGCTTCGGGGCTCAGTCCGAAGGTGAGGTACGGACCTCCGTGCTGTTTCACGATCATTCTGGAATCGGGATCAGCCTCGTTGACCACCATGCTCACACCATGAGAGGGAGCGATTAATCGAACAGCCGGGCTTTGGCAGCCACATAGCTTGCGCGAGACCCGTGGTAGTCGAGATGATCCGCCGCGATATTTGGTGATGCCGGCTCACGGAAGACCACATTACGCAAACGATTCTGATCCATGCGTGACTGAGGACTCAAGAACGGCGAATTGGTCGCCGGCCAGGACCATCTGATGGAGCAATCGCTGTACTGCGGGAGAGCCGGAGTTGTCATTCGATTGCCAGCCTCTCTCCCAGTTGCCGCCCACGCATGTCTCAACTGTCGTAGACAACCCTGTGGCGAACCCGGCAGATTGCAGTATTGATGCGAGCAAGTAGCAAGTGGTTGTCTTGCCGTCGGTGCCTGTGATCCCAAGGACACGGATGTGGGTGGAGGGAGACCCGTGAATTGTCGAGGCGAGATCGGCAAGAACTTCGCGGGGATCCGAATACGGACAGTTGGGACATTTAGAGATAAGGGGGCATCGGAGATAACGGCTGCCGCTCCATTGCGGATAGCCTCTAGGGCAAACTGATTCCCATCCTTGGAGGCACCTTTCAGCGCGACGAACAACCAGTTCTTACCGATGTCCCGTGAGTCGTCGCTGATGTCGACGATATCCGGGTCATCTCCGTTGGGAAGCCGCGCTCCGATGGAACCGAGGAGACTGGAAAGCCGCACGGCTAGACCCGCTGCCCCCGGGGCTTAAGATGACGGCGCAGGCACCACGCCTCACCGGCACCAGCCTGCCGCGTGCTTTCTATCGCTAGATGCAAAAAGAGCGACGCTTTCGCGTCGCTCATCTCAACTGATCGCTGTCTAGTCGTTATAGTCGAGGACGATGCAGTTGCGACAACCGCAGCGTCCGCACTTAATCCCTTTGCGGCCGCCCATGGATAGAACGTCGTCCGGTGTGATCGTCGACGCTCCTTCTGGAGCTTCACGAAGAAACAGCTTTCGGTTTCCACATGAGAGGCAAACGGGGACTACTTCTTCCAGTGTCAGCGATCGTCTCTCCGGCACGGGTATGGTCTCATACATTTCACGAACCCTTCCTATCAGATTGACGAGTGGTCTCGAAGAAACTCGTGGCTCACTCACCATACCAAGAACTGCTATTCAAGGTCAAAAGTTGGTAAGGCAGGGGCGAAGGTAGCAAGTTTTAGACCCTTGTGCGACCGGAAAGGACCTGGCCTTCTACCAGGGAAGGTGTAGCCCGACCGGCAGGAGAATGGTCAGCGAGACCAGCGACAAGATCGCTGCAAGGACCGCGATCCAGTTCACGGGAGTGACTCGCACACCATGCTTCGAACTTCTGAACGGCGATTCGTGAATCATCATATCTAGCTACTGGTAAGTTCGCTGGCAGCGCAGACGATAGTACGATCTTCTTAGTCGAGGTTGCGATTACGCAACATTGGGCGAGATGGGCTGCCATGCCTAGCTACTTAGGGGCCAAGGCCCAGGGATTCCACTCCACGGCTGTGGGTGTGGGCGAAAAATTGCGGAGGGGTGATCGTGTGATCACTGTTTCTGGTCGAGCGAACAGAACGATCCAATATGCCAACCGGACCACCCGTGTCTGCCACTCTCCATATAGTTGTGCCCTCGCTGCAAGGTTATAGGTCGTTGGCGCAACGGCGAAAATCCGATTCAATACGGAATCGTTGACGCCCGCGTAGTTAATGTCCACGGATGTCGGGTGGGCCTTCCAGCGAGCAACGTGGTTGGAAGTAAATTCAAGACTGTAGTCTGTTTGAGGATCATACTCTGGGTTCTGGGCGAACAGACACAGGTTGTCATATCCTCGGCTGCAAGCACCGTTCTCCTGAAAGCTGGAAAGCATAGAGCCGATTGGCCAGGTATTGACCAACACGGTCTTCACCCCCAGAGTGTTCCACATCGCGATCAGACTGAGAGATTCCTGAAATCGGACCGGGTCCTTCCACGGAGCAAAGAGCTGCACCGTCAGCTCGCAGCCAACGACCGTCGCAGAGCAGTTTCCTCTGTATCGGAACCCATCGGACCGCAGCTTCCAGCCGGCCATGGTCAGAAGGCGAGCAGCGTCCCCGGGGTGAGGCCCGGACTCAAAGCGGTTCCTCAAAGGATCCCAAGCGCCTTTCACTGCGATGCCATCAAATCTCCCTGCGGATTCCGGGCTAAACCAGGCAAGCTTGGCAGCCTCCGACGGGCTGATTCCTAGAGCCTGCTCTACGAGTTCTGTCCGGTTGATATCCAAGCTCAAGGCCTGCCGGACCCGAGGCTGATTGAGAGGCTCGCGACCGAGGTTCGGCTCAAGATGCTCTATCCCACCTTCGGGAAGAAGGTGAACCTGAAGTCCCTTGGTGTTCTGAGGTGTGAGCGTACCACGGAAGAAATCAGTCAGCGAGTAGCCCTGACTTATCTCAATAGCTCCCGATTTCTCGGCAGCCAGCATTGCCGTGTCCGTTTTATACACGCGGATCACCACTCGTGCGAAGGCCGGGCGGCCTAACGCAGTCCAGTGAGGATTGCGCACAAATGACACTTGCGAGGTGCTCGAGGAGACCGGTTGGTAAGGCCCGTCCACGGCAAACCGCTTGCTCAGAAAGTTCACACCGGCCCCATACATGTACCTGAACGTGGCGGCCCAGCTGCCCTTCCACAATTGATGCTTCGGCAACACGGGCGGTAGGTCGAAGAGAAGCGGACTATAAGGATGCTTGAGCTGAAAAGTGACCCTCCGGGTGCCGGCAGTGGCGACGTTTCCAATGGACCCGCACACTGCTGGACACAGGACTGCTCGGGACCTCACGGCCAGCTGCCACCCGAAGACGACATCGGCAGCGGTAAGCGCCCTCCCATCTGACCATCGCAAACCCGGCTTCAGAAGAAATGTGATTGACCGTCCATTACCGGTAACCAAACCATTCGATTGAGATGGAACCGTCTTGGCAAGGATTGGTATAAGAATGCCGCTGGCGTTCGGTTCAACCAATCCGGCCCATGCGAAGTCCATGAAATTGGTCTGGCTCGAATAGACCGCGGTAAGCGGACTCAAGGTTGTGATGGGGGTGAGTGTGCCGATGGCTAGCTCGTGCAAGGAGGGAGGCGCAGACCCATCCGCGTTAGGGGTTGGCTGCCCGCACCCGGATAAAACCACCAGAATGCACCCGATACATACGAGCCAGCACGTGACGGTGGAAGAAAACTTCAACAGAACGTTGTACGTGCGGTACGCATCCGGCAACCGCTCAAAGCCGACCCTTGAATAACTTCCACCCTGTCGGTATTCTAGCCTTCGAGTCTCTGAATCCCGTAAGTCTCGAGGCGCGCTTCTTGCTCATCGACGCAGTTGGCAAAAGATCCAATTCTGCCCCAAGGTTGAAAACTTATGGACTGGACAGACCCGGAAGAGCCGGCCGAGACCGGCTCCGATCAGTACGTCATTGAAGAGCCGGTTCCCGACACGGATCAGGGCTGGACAATTCGCTCCGACCAAGCAGCTGATGAGGCGGCTCCCTATTTTCCACCGGAAGATCCGCCCGTCTTACCGGGGGGGAACGAGGGGGTTGTAATGGCGACAGGGTTTGGCGCCTCCGCAGAGGATCTGCCGTTCACCGGAGACGCTTCGACGCACGACGATTGGATAGCACAGCAGGTGGAGCGCGTCCTGAGGGAGGATTCCTCGACTTCGAAACTTCCCGTCACGGTTAATGTCGCTGACGGCACGGTGTTCCTGCATGGGTTTGTTTCTGACTCGGCCGATGCGGAGCTGGCGGAGACAGTTGCTTACCAGGTTCCCGGGGTTCAAGCGGTCGAGGATCGAACGGAGGTGCGACCGGACATCGTGGATCATACTTTCGTCGAGCCACCATCAGAAGAAGATCAGGAGATCTGAGCGCCAAAGAGTGGCATTGGAGCCACCGCTCCAAAGAGACTTGGGATGACTTGTAGTGCCCCCTTTGAGGGACCAGTCTCTCCGCCTACGGGCGACCGCCGCTTGTCAGTCTGGACCTCAAGTAGGTCACGCTGGCCGCAACCGATGTTCCAACCGCACTCGCTTTGATGAGGGGCGTTAGGGCCACCCGCAGTCCTTTTCTCTCCTTCTGCTGCCCCTTTTCGATGAATGTGTTGGCCTTTACGAAAAGCGGGGACAGCTTCTTATTGCCGAGGTTGAGTCCGAACCACAGGCCGCCGCACAGCGCTGCAAATAGTAGGGTGGCAATCAACAGCTCGAAGGCGAGAATGATGGCAGCTAATCCGGCGATGAAATTGAGGACTCCCACTAGGTCTGACCCTTCTTGACCACGTTTTCTGTCAGAGCTCTAATCGTTGCAGTAACGCCTGTCACGTATCCCATGGCAAGAGAAGCAGGTTTTACTATCGATCCGCTAACGAAGTGGGTGGTTTGTTGAGCAGTACCGAGGGTGTCCTTCGCGGTTTTGGTCAGTACATCGACCTCGCCTTTGACCGCCTTCACCATTCCGACTATCGTCCAGGCTGCATAGGCGAGGAACGCAAATGCGACTAGAGATAACAGGGCCGCCAGTATCAAGATGATATCTGCGATTGCCTGAAGTACTCCCAAACCAACCCCTCCACCTGCGATCGATCGCTGCAACATTGTCGCAATATTTGAGCCTTCGGAATGATAGGGCCATCTGGGGAGGCGAAATGACCGGCTACCCAAGCGCTTTACTGGCCTTCGGAATTGAATGACTGGATTGGCTCAGAGCGCGGCACGAAGAAAGATAATCGATTAGAAAACAGCCATTCATATGCAATTGGACGGATGAAAGGAAAGGGCGAATGAACGATCTTGATTGGAAGGCGGCAGAGGCTGAGGTTGTGAGTCACCTTCAAACTCTTCTGCGATTCGACACCACCAATCCACCCGGAGACGAGCGGCCCTGTATCGATTACATCGCTGAGACCCTTCGCTCCCATGGCTACGAGCCGCAAGTTTTAGATTCTGCGCCTGGACGTGGGAATGTCGTCGCTCGCATCCGGGGAAGTGGCGAGAAGGACCCGTTACTTCTTTACTCCCACGTCGACGTCGTCCCGGCTGAAGCCGAGAAGTGGTCTCATCCACCGTTTTCTGGTGACCTGGCTGATGGCTGCATCTGGGGTCGAGGGGCCGTCGACATGAAGGACATGGTGGCCCTTGAGCTTGAGACGATGTGCCTGCTTGCACAACGGCAGGAACCTTTGAAGCGCGATGTCATTTTTGCCGCCACGGCAGACGAAGAGGACGGCGGCAGCATGGGAGCAGGCTGGCTGGTGAGTAACCATCCGGAGCTTATCCAAGCGGAGTACGGTCTTAGCGAGGGAGCCGGCGCTACTGAATATGTGAACGGCAAGGCTTTGTACGGAATCAGAACCGCAGAAAAGGGAACCTCCCGATTCACCATGAGAGCTGAAGGGACCCCGGGTCACGGGTCGATTCCCCGAACCAATACCGCCATTCACTCTCTTGCGAAGGCAGTCTCTGCCCTCTGTGAGACGCAGCTTCCACTCCATCTCACGGAGACGGCCGTAGGATATGTTCGAGTCCTCGCCGAGCTGGTCGGCATCGCTCCTCAGGATCCAATTACAGACGAGTACCTAGCGGGATTGGTGAGTCGTTTGCCGGAGGGTATTGGTAGGTCACTTCAGGCCGTCGTTCGAAATACCGCTACTCCCACGATGCTACGGGCGGGATCCCGAATCAATGTGATTCCCGGTGAGGCGGAAGCCTCAGTCGATGCCAGGCTCCTCCCGGGGCAGTCTCCAGACGCCTTGCTCAAAGAAGTGCGTGATGTTGTTGGAAATGGCCTGGAGATCGAGTTTGTCGACACCGGGAATGCTCAGGAGGTTCCACCCGGGGACGAGCTCTATAGGGTGATCGAAGCGACAGTGAAGCGTCATGCTCCCGATTCGATGGTTGTTCCGGTCATGCTCAGCGGAGCCACCGATGCTCGTTGGGTCAGCCGGTTAGGCATCCAATGTCTAGGCTTCAGCCCTCTCGCCCTCCCACCCGACTTTCCTGCGGAGGGGCTCGTTCACGGCCACAATGAGAGAGTGCCGGTAGAAGGCCTCAAGTGGGGATTGAGAGTCTTCTACGACGTGGTCCGCTCGTTCTCGGGGTAACTGCTTCAGCTACTCTGATTGATCCTCAGACGAAAGCGACTCGTGCTCCAGCTCATGAGTGAGGCGCCAGCGGCGTCGGACTTCGCAGAAGCAGACTGCTCCTCCAGCGAGGGTCACGAGAAGCAGAGGCGCGTAAGGGGCCTTCGAAGCCTCACCGCCTGCGGTCAAATGTGAAACAGCTGGAGGGCTAGGTTTGCCTGATCGCATCGGAGCCCGCGCTGCAGTGACGACCGTCGACGAAACAGGTACCGGTTTTCGCGGTGGGCCCATGGTGAACCTTGCCGTGGGAGTGATGAGCCGGATTCTTCGATGGCTGCTTCCAGACGGAATCGGCAGGACGAACCTTCCTGCATGATTGCTTTCCGTCATGAGAGGCTGGAAACCACGATTTCCAATGAGAAACTCAAGGTTTTGCGCGGGCGGACCTTCACCCGCAAGAAACTGGTCTCCGCCAACCCGAACCACGAATGCCGTCCACGGCCCTCCGACGAGATGCCTTTTCGGTGTTCGGCTACTGAGCACGAGGCTCAGTCGATCGTCATAGCTAAGCTGAGCGGTCGAAATGTCGGTGTTGGTGTCGGGAGTCACAGCGGCAACGCCGGGTAGAGAGTAGGCGACCGCCGGTCGTATGCCGGTGTTTAGGAGAAATGCAGCGGAGGACGGATCGTAGGTGGCCTCGATCGACAGGCGATGAAGCTGCCTCGAGAGAGCGTTCCGTTCTCGCCTCACCGCAGCGACCAAGCCATCGAGTGAAGGAGTCGTAGGCAATTTGAGGTCGAGGAGCTCTTTTCCAGGCGGAGCTGCTTCAGACCCCAGCCCCGGCCATTGAGGGATCGGATTCATCACCTGCGGAAGCTCCCGCCAGAGAAAGGCCGACGTCTCGCCCTGATAACTCGAGAGTGGATCGACGCCTTGGCCGGTCCAGCCGTATGGATCGGTTGGCTTGCAGTCGTGAAAGACCGTGAAGTGAAGATGGGGGCCGGACGAGTGACCTGTGTTCCCGCTAATCGCGATTTGCTGGCCCGCCTTGACTCGCTCTCCGGATCTTACCTGTATCCGGCTTAAATGACCATAAAGTGTGACGTATCCATGCCCGTGATCGATCATGATCATCTGCCCATAACCGGATACGGGCTCACCCGGATAATTCCAGCCCTCAAAGATGACCCGTCCAGCCGCCGCAGCGTAAACCGGCTGGTAGACGAGGTCATAGTCGTAGCCGTTGTGACCGTCGTAGTAGACATACTGCCGCAGGGCGTCAGACCAATAGGCGGGTAGTCCGCCTGTTTGTGCATAGATCGAAGCTCCGGTGCTTGGCCTGGCGCTCACTCCGTTCGCAACCGTGACCAGCCCATCCTGATAGAAGTTCGGAAGGTCGTGGTCAAAGTACGAGTAGAGGCGGACGAAACCGTGGTAAGGGGGAATCAGAAAGGGCTTAGCGATGGCCGTGGGACGGCCGTTGCAACCAATGGGGCTTATGGTGTTTTCGACGTCGAGAGTAGTTGCAGGGAGCGCTCTCGGCTTCGGCAGAATTGTGTCGTTGGCAACCGACTTCACGCTCTCAAAACCTTGGTTGTTAGCTGACGATGGCACTCCAGGCTTTCCCTTGCTCTGATGATGTGACGAGGGCTGTGTTCTATTGGCCGGTGAAGGCTTATGTGCCGTACCGCTCTTTCCCCCGTGTTTCGAAGAAGGGTTCGATGTAGGCGAGGGCTGCGATGTGGGACGAGTCTTCTTGGTAGCCGTGGGTGTTGGGCGAGGCTTCTTGGTGGGCGTGGGTGTTGGGCGAGGCTTCTTGGTAGGCGTGGGTGTTGGGCGAGGCTTCTTGGTAGCTGTGGGTCTTGGCCGAGGCTTTTTGGTGGGCGTGGGTGTTGGGCGAGGCTTCTTGGTAGGTGTGGGTGTCGGCCGAGGCTTCTTGGTAGGCGTGGGTGTTGGACGAGGCTTCTTGGTGGGCGTGGGTGTTGGACGAGCCGTCTTGGTAGGAGTTGGTGTCGTGCGAGGCTTCTTGGTGGGAGTCGGTGTGGGAGTGGATTGTGTGTTACGCGTCGGGGCAGGGGTGGGAGACGGCGCTTTTGTAGCCGAAGGAATGCCTGTGGAGTGGGCCTGCACGTGCATCGAGTGGGCCACCGCCTCGCTGCCGGGTATCTGCGCCGACAACACGGTACCCGTTCCCAGCAATTGCGCTGCGATCAGCCCAAGGACGAGAAAAAGGCAAGTCAGTAGCCGAAACGGGGGAGGAGACATGTCTCTTCATGGTCCCATGTCCGGCGTATGACTTCAATCCGAGGGAGACCTCAGATCAAGCGGCGAGAGTCAGCATTCGACGTTGCCCGACCGTGACAATCATCGCCGAAGACATCGTTGACGGCACTATCATTGACGACTTCTCCGCAAGTCATTCCTAGCTCACGCTCTTCGCACATGTTGTCTTGTTCAACGACTTGATAGATCATCAGATATGGGTACAGTTAAAGCGTTGTTTGGTCCTCGGACGGGGAAGGTTGTTGCAGCTCCGGGTCCCCATCCCAGGCGTTTGATTCGGCGGCCTATGATTTTCCGAGCACTGACCCTGCTCGCGATCATCCTGGCCCTCACCCTGTCGCTTTCCGGGCCGCGTCAAGCCGTTGGTTCGGGCCGATACGGAAGTAAGCTGCCGGCAACGGTGCAGGGTCACCGCTCCCAACCGGCCAAGAAGGCAAGGAAAACAGTAATTGTGCTCGATCCTGGCCATGGGGGATGGGATTCCGGAGGTGTGCACGTCATGCCGAATGGACGAATCGACAACAAAGAGAAGTGGGTGACCCTGAAGGTCGCGCTCCTTGCAGCGCGCAAGCTGCGCCACGCCGGCTATACGGTTTTCCTGACGAGAACGCGGGACCAAGCTGTCAACAGGGGACGCAACAGTTACAAGCCTACCGATGATATGAGCGTGAACGAGCTGGAAGCGAGGGTCCTATTTTCCAACAAGCACCACGCTCGGATATTCGTCTCGATCCACATCAACGGCGACGGCAGCCCTTCGGTACACGGCCTGACGGTTTACTACAACCCGGCTCACAAGTTCTCGCGTTCCAACCTCAAGCTGGCTAGATCCCTCGACACGTCGATCGAGTCATCTTTGAGCAAAGCCCACTACCGACCCTACAACTGGGGTGTGCACACTGATGTCTCGGATCTCGTTCCTCAGCACTTCGCCGACTATCCCTACTTTCTGCAGATCGGCCCCGCTGATAAGAAGGACCATCTGATCGAGAACAAGGCGGTGTCGGCCTTGGGCGAAACGCTCTTCATTACCAACTACCACGAGGACCAGCTCTTGAAGCGCAAGGTGATCCTCGAGGCGATTGCCTCCGGTTACACCGACGGGATCGAGCGCTATCTCAAACCCCACAGCCACTAAACACCCAAGAGGCGTTCTATTCGATGTGGATGGAACGCTTATTCGAAGTGGCAATCGGCTGCACAAAGAGTCAATGGATGCGGCCCTGAGGCAGCTCTTTGGCTTTGCCGCGGATGTCACCGCACTCCGGCCGGCCGGCCGCACCGATCGATGGTTGGTAAGTGAGTCGCTTCGGCAGCGGTTTCCTGACAGGATCATTTCGAGGTCAGAAGAGGACAACGTGCTCGATCTTATGGTCCGGAATTACGCAGCTAAGCTGGAGGATCTGCGACCTTTCGTGTTGCCCGGAGTCCGAGACCTACTGACTGGGCTCCGTGCGCGCGGATACCTGTTAGGTCTGTTGACGGGAAATGTTGAGGCTATAGCCCTCGCGAAAATGGAGCGGGCCGGATTGGCCGAATTCTTCCAATTTGGTGGTTACGGCTACGAGTTTGAGGATCGGGCCGACGTGGTTAGATCGGCGCTGACTCAACTTGCCAGCATTAGTGGCAGTGAATCGAGCATTGCCGTGGTCGTGGGTGACACGCCATTGGATGTAGAGGCGGCGAAGGTTCACGGCCTGGCAGCTATAGCGGTGGCCACCGGCGTCTTTGATTTTGAGGATCTGCAAGCCTCGAAACCCGACCTGGCCGTTCGGAATCTCTGCGACACCGACTCACTCTTGGACTGGATCGAGCATTCTTGTTCTGGCTGCGCCGAGGTGAAAGTTACAGCGGGCCCACTCCCGACTGAGGAGAGATACTAGGGACGCCCTCAAATACCCGCGACGTGATAGCCGGCGTCGACGAAGAGCACCTCACCTGTGATTGCCTGGCCCATGTCGCTTAACAGAAATACTGCCGCGTTCCCGATCTCTTCCAAGCGTCACATCACGGCGCAGGGGCGCCACGTCTCGGGCACGCTCCTGGAATCACCTAAAGCCCGCTGATGCCACGTGCCGCCAGGGTGTTGACAGGCCCGGCGGATATGGCATTGACTCTGATATTTTGTCCGCGCCGAGATCATAGGCTAAGTAGCGAACGCAGTTCTCGAAGGCGGCTTTCGCAATGGCCATGACGTTGTAGCTTGGGAATGTCTCGCTCGCTGGCGATGTAAGTCATGGCGACGATGGAGCCACCTTTCGTCATGAGCGGCAGCGCCGCCGCGTAACCGCGATCAGCGAATAGGCGCTGAAAGTCGAGGGCGAAGCGAAAGCCCTCCCGGGAGATCTCGACGAAACGTCCGCTGATGTCCTCCTTTCGGCGTGGGCGACCGAATGGACGACAAAGTCTACTGATCCCCACTCATCGTCGCACCGTCGTATAAGCGCGCTCGATCTGCTCGTCGCTCGTTAATGTCCCTTCCAGGAGCAACGAAGGCCGGGTAGCAGCTCTGCCGCCGAGCTGCGGTAACGTTGCGTCTCAAACCGCTCAGTGTAGCCGATGGCCAGCTGCGCCGCCCTCCTCGTCAGAGCCGCTTGAGAATGCCCCAGGCGATGCTGTTCTTGTTGGCGATGCCGAAGACTATGCCGCCTTTTCCCTCATAGTCCATGCGCCCTCCCATCGATGGTTGCTCACGAGCGTTGCGAGTTGTACTTGTACGGTACATGCGAGCTGGGGTTTTCACGTCCGCCTTGTTCCGTCGGCCGGTCCTTACTCTTGCATGCAGCAGCCCGATGAGAACAACGCACAGCGTATCGCTAGCGCATCACCGTGATAGCATGGGGCGCGAAGCGGTGCGGCTGCCGCTTCGCATTTTCATGTCTGCGGGTGCAGTTCGATGATCGATTGGACCGTAGCTCGACTCGGTCGGGCGTCGGTACTCGGGTTAACCATGCTCTTGAGCACGCCACGATTAACATCCTTACCGGTCGCGTTTCTAACGTTGTGTTGCGGGGTCGCTCGAACCGAAATGGATTTTATGTGAGCGGGGACGTCCCGGCCGGCATGACATCCGGATGGAGTGCCGATGATGGCCTGCGCAGGATTGGGCAGGGCGCGAGCGATCTGGCCATCCATCCTTTTTGCGGCACGAATCTCGCCGTTGCGGGAACGCTCTCGCGGCCTGTCGGCTGCCGCTGCCGGCCGGAGTTAGCTCGGCGGTCGAGGCATCGTATCCGTCAGCTATGTTGGCTGCGCTGTTGGCCGCTGGTGGTCGCCCAACCTGCTCGGCTTTTGGGTCAGACGGACTCTGACTACGCAGAGCAACTTGCGTGACCTCACATCGTGGAGTGTCAACCCAGAAGCAGCTTCTTCGGTAGAAAGCTGCACTTCGTTCGCACTTCAATCTGAACCCGTAAGAACGCGTTCTAAGGCGATGGCTGCGAGCAGGAATCTCGCGCCGCTGAAGACCTCGAGTTTGCCATAACGCCTTGTCGTGGGGACCGATAGTTACTGACTGGGTATTAGGGAGGGAATTTAGCCACATGAAGACGACAGTTCTCGTCCTGGTCTTCCTCGGCGCCTTTGCCGCGCTATCGCCTACGGGACAGCGCTAACCTTCTGGATCCTTCGTCAACCGGCAGGCAACGAGCGGATGAGGAGCATCCAGGGCGCGATTCAGGAGGGCGCCGCGGCCTATCTGAACCGCCAGTACACGGTGATTGCCGTCATCGGCATTGTCGTGGCGATTCTTCTGGCGATTTTCATTCAAGGTGAAACCAAGGGCGATCCGGGTCACGTCCTTGACTGCCGTCCTGTTCCTCATCGGAGCGGCCTGCTCGGCCGCCGCCGGCTACGCCGGAATGAACGTGGCTGTTCGCGCCAATGTCCGCGTCGCTCAAGCGGCGACCGTCGGTCTGAGCCGGGCCATGCAGCTGGCCTTTAGAGGCGGCGCCGTCACGGGCTTCTTCGTCGTCGGGCTCGCTCTCCTGGCGGTCGTCTTCTCGTACGCTGTTTGGGGGCAGGGGCTCAAGGCGGGACCGGAGCCCCTGGTCGGGCTTGGCTTTGGCGCCAGCCTTATATCAGTCTTTGCCCGGCTTGGCGGCGGCATCTATACGAAGGCTGCCGATGTCGGCGCCGACCTGGTCGGCAAGGTCGAGGCGGGCATTCCGGAGGACGATCCCCGTAACCCGGCCGTCATCGCCGACAACGTGGGAGACAACGTCGGCGATGACGCGGGTATGGCGGCGGACCTATTCGAGACGTACGTCGTCACGTCAGTGGCGACGATGCTTCTCGGATTCCTGCTTTTCGGCGCGAACCACACGGAGCAGCTTCACGCCATCCTGCTGCCGCTGCTGATCGGCGCCGCCTCCATCGCCGCGTCAATCGTCGGGAGCTTCGCCGTTCGGGTCATCGGCGGTCGAGTTATGGCAGGTCTGTACATGGGGCTGGCCCTCACGGGCATCATCTCGCGCTCTGTTCATCTTCATCATTCCGAATTTGATGGGCTCTGCCAACGGCTGGCGATATTATGGCGACGCCATCGTCGGCCTCGTCGATTACTGTTGCCATCTTCGCGATCACCGAGTACTATACCTCAGCCAGCTTCTCTCCAACGCGCGGCATTTCCGAAGCCTCTCAGACTGGCCATGCCACGAACATCATCGCCGGGCTGGCGGCGGGCATGCAGGCAACCGCCGCTCCCGTCATCGTCATCGCGATTGGTATCGTTATCTCGTACGCCATCGCCCCCAATGGCTTGGGATCTTTGGCGTGGCCGTGGCGGTGAGCTCCATGCTCTCGCTCACGGGTTTCATCGTCACGCTGGACGCCTTCGGTCCCGTCACCGACAACGCCGGCGGCATCGCCGAGATGGCCGACCTTCCCCATGAGGCACGGGATATCACGGATCCACTGGATTCCGTCGGCAACACGACCAAAGCCGTGACCAAGGGATACGCCATCGGCTCGGCCGGTCTGGCGGCCCTGGTCCTGTTCGCCTCCTACATCCAGGTGGTCAAAGACCACCTTCCGGCAGTGGGGTCACAGCTTGACCTTCGACCTGAGCGATCCCTACGTCATCGCCGGACTCTTCATTGGCGGGCTCCTGCCCTTCCTCTTTGGCTCGCTCGCCATTCAGGCGGTAGGCCAGACAGCGGAGCAGGTTGTGGTCGAGGTTCGGCGGCAATTCAGGGAGATCAAAGGCATCATGGAGGGGACGACCCGCCCCGACTATGCCACGGGCCGTCGACATCGTAACGGCCTCGGCACAGCGGAAGATGATCCTTCCAGGGCTGATCCCTGTTCTGGCTCCCATTATCGTGGGCTTCATCCTGGGCTATCGGGCCCTGGGCGGCATGCTGATCGGCACCATCGTCACGGGCCTGTTCCTGGCCATTCAGATGACGTCGGGCGGCGGAGCCTGGGACAACGCCAAGAAATACATCGAGGATGGCGCCTTCGGCGGCAAGGGCACCGAGACCCACGCCGCCTCCGTGACGGGCGACACGGTGGGAGACCCCTACAAGGACACCGCGGGTCCGGCCATCAACCCCATGATCAAGATCGTCAATATCGTCGCGCTGCTGATTGCGCCCTTGGTCGTTGCTCACCACATCTGGGGTTGATCAGACCGCCCCTGAATGCGGCTAGATAGAAGCAGTTATTCTCTGATTGCCTCTTGGAGGCAAGATGCCGTTCCCCGTACACCGCCCTCGTAGACTTCGCCGAACCGCCGCGCTTCGCAGCCTGATCAGCGAAACCCGACTGGTCCCCGCGCAGCTGATCTATCCTCTCTTCGTTCACGCCGAGCCAGAGCCGGAGCCGATCCAATCGATGCCGGGGCAGATGCGATGGCCGGTAGAGCAGGTGGCGGAGCGTTGCCGAGAGGCACGTGATCTGGGACTCCGTTCGGTCATTCTGTTTGGGATTCCAAAATCCAAGGACGCCATCGGAAGTGAGGCCTACGCCTACGACGGTGTCGTTCAACGAGCCGCAAGATACTGCAAGGATGCGGAGCCGGATGTCGTTCTCATTGCCGATACGTGTCTCGACGAGTACACCGACCACGGCCACTGCGGGATCTTGAACGGTACCGAGGTCGACAACGACGCAACACTGGAGGTTCTCGCTCGAATCGCGGTATCGCAGATCGAGGCGGGGTTCGACATGGTTGCTCCATCAGACATGATGGATGGCCGTGTAGGGGTCATCCGCAGTGCCCTCGACTCAGCTGGGATGGCTGATGCGGCTATCATGGCCTACTCGGTGAAGTACGCCTCCGCCTACTACGGACCCTTCCGTGACGCCGCCGACTGCGCCCCTAAGTTTGGGGATCGACGGTCGTACCAAATGGATGGTGCAAACGCACGAGAAGCTCTGAGGGAGGTCAAGCTGGATGTGGAAGAGGGAGCGGATATCGTCATGGTCAAGCCGGCCCTCGCCTACCTCGATATCGTACGACAGGTAAGAGACAGCGTGGATGTTCCCGTCGGAGCATATAACGTGAGCGGGGAGTATTCGATGGTCAAGGCGGCAGCAGCGGCCGGATGGATCGACGAGCAGTCGATCGTACTGGAGAATCTCACAAGCATCGTCCGGGCTGGTGCCGATATTGTTCTGACCTACCACGCTCTGGACGTGGCGCGCTGGCTTCAGGCCTAAGTCCTGAACGTGCAGCATGAAACCGCTTAAGTTAGTACCCTCGAGTCTCGTTCTATACTCCAAGTACCGAGAAGGAGTGTATTGTGGCACACGGCCGAGATAAGCCCAAGCGAGAAAAGCGACGCCCCAAGAAGGACAAGACGGCGCACCCTGCGGCGACAAGGGAGCAGCAGATCATCTCTCATGTTGCCGGTCAGGATCAACACCGGCCGGCATCTGACGAAAGCCGTAGCGAGAGCAGCTGATCGCCTAGAGGTAAGATCTCTGTCGGAGGGCCTCGAAGCCCACGATGGCGGCTGTGGCAGCCGTACCTAGGGCTTTGGCGTCCGACCTGCCATACGGAATACTGATCCGGGTCAGCTTCTCGTCACTGAGCTTTCGATTGATCCCCCGATGTTCGCCTCCGATGACGAGCAGCAGAGGCTGGGTGAGATCCGCTGCGTAAAGGCCGACCTGCCCTTGCTTGTCGGCCACGAAGACGGTAAGACCTCTTGAAGAGCAGGTCTCAATAGCCAGAGCGGTGCTGCTGGAAATCGCAGTCGGAATAAGCTCGGAGGCACCGGCGGAAGAGCGTGCCACCGTGCCCGCTGCCGACATCCAATTGCGGGGCGGCAGGACTAAACCCGTCGCTCCTGCCGCGTAAAGCGACCGGATTGCGCTCCCAAAGTTGTAAGGATCCTCAACGCCGTCAATCATGACGAGGAAGCAATTCCCTGGCTGGGCGAGCAATTCTTCGAGCGGTTGGAATTGTCTTTCACCTGCGGTCGCCACAACCCCGCCATGGGTCTTGCCTTGGGCAATTTCCTCGAGCTCAGCTCGCTCCACGAAGTGAACCGGGACACCGCGCCGAAGATGCCAGCTTCTCCAGGCCGGCGAGGGCGATACGGCTTCTGCGATCCCGCGGGGCAAGATAGATCTCACGTATCTGCCGAAAGCCACCTCTCAGCGCGGCTTCCACGGAGATTCTGCCCTCCAGGATGGCCGGTTGTTGGATGGAGAGCGCCTCGGAACGAGGCTGGGTCTCAGTGAATCGCTTTGGAGTCGACGTGGGGTGAGACCGGTAGGGGATAGAGCCTGGAGATGGTCGAGATGTCGTACGGTTGCGGCTTAACATAACGGTAAGCTTCTGACGTCGGCACCATCACCGACGCAATTGGCCGGTATACATGCTTCAGTCCAAGCGCATGGCCCAGCTCGTGTAACAGTAGGTGTCGCAGCATTGGTTGCCCGTACTGTGTCAGGCCGTCGTGCACCAGATAGCTATCGTTGATGTCGATGGTCGCACGGCTCAAGCCGCACCCCAGTACGTTTACACGCGGCACTGTCAGTCCGGCATGGTCGTACCAGAAGCCACTTGTACCGAAAAATGCATGGTGGATTACGATGTCGGCGCGTGAGGCCCGCTGCACTTGAACGAAGTGAATCACGGGCCACGCCAGGCTCCAGGCTTTGATGGCCGCATGAGCCGCCTCATCATAGTTCCGCTCGTACGTCGTCTGAGGGGAAGGCCCGAGATAGAGGGTCAAACGAAGCTGTCGAGAGGAAGCTGTGTAGGGCCACAGGGATGTCTTGCTTAGGGGGTTGGCGAAACAGATGCCACTGCTTGGGACGTGCTGGAAGCCTGCGAGGCTAACACCCCCAATCGTGAGAAGAGACATCGCAACGATCCCCAGCCCTGCCATCTTGAGACGGTAGAGGTTGCGAGCCGGCTTCCAAGGACCATCTTGAACAGCGGCCGACTGACTCCGATCTGAGGTATTCGCTGCCGCCCCGAGGGGCGTGCCGCAGCGCGAACAGTAGCGGCCGGCGCCTTGCTGCCCGCACGTCCTGCATGGTCCCGAGTTCGTCTCCCCGCTCACATCCCTCATCCACACTCAGTCTGAATACGCTGGAAATCTAAGAGAGCCGTGTGTGGGGTCCTGTCAAGTGGTCACAAGGCTATGCTAGCGCTTTATGGACGACTCCCGCCACGGAGCCCGAAAATCGTTCAAGTCTATCGCCCAGCTCTTCGATCATTGGAGACAACGCGACTGTATAAGAGGTCCTGCCTTTTTCTGGCGGCGTCGTAGAGCTCGCGAGGGTATTTGGGGTCGTACTGAGAGCCGAGCATCGGGTCCAAATCCTTCATGTCGAGCAGCCCCATTGCCTCCAAAGCGAGAACTGCAGCACCTCGGCTGGAAGACTCCTTGACCACGGAAGCATATACTTTTTGACCCAGAACGTTTGAGATGATCTGAAACCAAACGGGCGATTGGTTCAAAGCGCCTCCTGTTCCGATTACCTTCTCGCTGCCCGAATAGCCCGCCTCCAAGTCTTCATAAACGCTGACGATCTGGTAGGCGACGCCCTCCATCGTTGCCTGGAGGATGTCTACCGGACCCGTATGCAGGTCGATCCCGTCAATCGTCATCTTTGCTTCGGTGGCCCAGTGTGGACTGCGTTCGCCCGCGATGAAAGGTAGGACGGTAAGCTCCCCTCCATCTGGCAATCGGGTGCTTATCTCCTTTTCAGCCTCCTCGAGGGGGCCCAGCGCAAGGGATCGCGTGAGCCAGGCGACGACGTTCCCTCCTTCGCTCATTGCACCTCCGATCACGGCTCTAGCGTCATCCAGACGATATCGCCAGAGGGCATTGGAAATGTGCGCCTCAGCTAACGGCTGCCCGCAGGGTGCGGGCACAACCTTTCGAACCGCGGAGGAGGTTCCAATCGTGATAACCGTACTGCTTGGATCCGTACCGCCGACCCCAACATTACTGCAGACGCCGTCACCCAATCCCGGGAACCACTTGGCCCCTGAGAGGCATCGCCACCGCCCTCGAAACTCAGCCATGAGGCCCTCGAGCGGACTGTCACTGATTGGCGAAAGCATGCCAGCGGAGCCGGGTGGAAGCGAAGACAGAACGTAGTCATTCCAGTGGCAGCTAACCGTGTCCAGAAGTCCGGTGCCGGACGCCATGGAAATGGTTACTTGCCACCGATCGAAGAGACGCCAGTACAGGTACTCGGCGTAGGAGACCAGACGGGCACACTTTCGGAATGTGTCCGGTGCCTCACTCGCCAGCCAGGTGATCTTCGCCGGCCAGTAGCTCGAATGAAGAGAGGCGCCCTGTCTGTTGATGGACTTCATTGCCGTCGAGACGGCTACGAAGTTTCCCGACTTCCGACTCAGGACGGGTATCTGCCCAAAGAATGACGGGAGTAAGCGGGTGACCACTCTCGTCGATTGCAAGCAGGCTGTGCCAGAAGCAGGAGAAGCCGACAGCTTCCACTTGAAGCGAACGGTCCATGGCCTGCTTGTCTACTTCGTCAAGCACAGCCAGGGTCAGCCGGGTGAGGGTCTCCGCGTCCACGGTGACACCGCCATCGGGAGAGGCGTCGGGCAGGAAGGTCTTCTGCGATTGCATCCCCTCGACGGGAACGCCGACACGATCAAATCCAACCGCCCGCACCGACGATGTGCCGACGTCGATACCCAATACCACGGGAGGATTCAACTTTACTCCGATCCGTGACTCTACAACCAATATCTCGGGTTGATGGCCGCCTGAGCCACCGTTCGAGAAGTCGGCCCTCGTTGAAGCCTTGGTCCCTGAAGCTACCATTGGATTGTGATGAGTGGGGTGGAAGACAAGACCTACCTCAGCTGGCAGGACATCGAGTCACTTGTGGCTCGCTTGGTTTCACAGCTGCCGCGGGACTACGATCACCTGCTGGTCGTTACTCGGGGCGGGATGATCCCGGCCGCTCTTGTGAGTCAATCGATGGGGATGCGAGATATCCTCGTCGCGGCGGTGATGTTCTACTCAGGACCCGACAACCGGCTCTCAGAACCGCTCTTCATGCAGTTCCCTGAAGACCCATTGGTGACTGGAAAGCGAATTCTCGTCGTTGACGACGTCTGGGATAGCGGAAGCACCTCTGTGACAGTGGCTGAGAGGCTTTCACGAGCAGGTGCCTTTCCCGACATCGCCGTCCTCCACTACAAACCAGAGAGATCGTACTACCCAGAACGAAAGCCCGATTATTACGTGGAGCAGACAAGTGACTGGATCATTTACCCCTGGGAGCCCCGCTCTGAATAGCAGGATTTCGGGTAAAAGGGATGGTATCGCCCCTTGAATCCGGAAGGGGTATGAGAGCCAAACGATGCCGGTGATTTCCTTCTAAACACCTCAGCGCTCGCCCTATAATTTCGCAGCAGCTTTTGGAACGAAGGTTCAAATTGGCATCTCAATCCCTCTACCGAAAATGGCGGTCGCAGACCTTTGACGACATCATTGGCCAGCCGCATGTCGTACGCACGCTGCAAAACGCGGTTACCAACGATCTCGTTGCGCACGCCTATCTGCTGACCGGCCCTCGAGGGACGGGAAAAACGAGCACCGCGAGGATTCTCGCCAAGGCGGTCAACTGCATCAATCGCGATGGACCGATCCCCTGTGGAACATGCACGATTTGCGTCAGCATTCGGCAGGGTAGCTGTCCGGATGTGATCGAGATTGATGGTGCCTCCAATACAGGCATCGACGACATCCGGGCTCTGCGGGAACGGATCGCCTTCACGCCAACAGAGGCTCGCTTTAAGATCTACATCATCGATGAGGTCCACCGTCTGTCTGCCAACGCCTTCGACGGTCTATTGAAGACGTTGGAGGAACCGCCGGCTCACGTGGTCTTCATTTTCGCCAGCACTGAGCCGCAGAAAGTGCCTTTGACGATTCTGTCGAGATGTCAGCGCTTCGATTTCCACAAGATTGGACGAAACGATATCGTCGGCAGACTCGCGGAGATCTCCTCCCAGGAGGGGATCAAGATTACGTCGGATGCGATCCAGCTGATCGCACAGCAGAGCGGTGGAAGCCTGCGCGATGCCATCGGGCTGCTGGATCAGATCAACGTCTTCACCGGTGGCGAGATAGGTGTCGGGGAAGTGCGCGAGAGTATCGGTCTTGGAACGCCTGATACCGTAGCTTCCCTTTGCGGGCACATGCTCGACGGCGATCCCGGTGCAGCGCTGAGGTTGATCCACGAGGCGGTTGAGGGCGGAGTCGATCCGCGTCTCCTATCAAGGCAATTGGTGGAGTACTGGCGTTGGCTGCTTCTCGTTGTCAGTGGTGCAGGCGATGAAGTGGATGTGGATCCGGCTCTCAGCGGGCCGCTGATGATTCACGGCGGACGAGTCAAGCCCTCCGACGTCATCGCGGTGCTTCGGTGCCTGACAGAGCAGGTGATCGAGCCGCGACTCAGCGTTCCGCCTGCACTTCCGCTGGAGATGGCAGTTGTTCAAGGAATCCTAGCCCTCGACGGCTCTAGCGGAAAGTCTGCGCCGCCTCCAGTTAACGAGCCGGTGGTTAAGGGAAAGGCTGAAGCGCCTCCGAAACCGGCTGAGGATGGGGGTGCTGGAGGTCCGACGCTGGACGAGAGCCAGCCCGCCGTTTCTGTGACTCCTCCTGCGCCCGCTACGAAAGCGCAGGTTCCAGCCCCTTCCGTTCCAACGGAGGAAGAGGTTGCGACCCAGGAGGTCCCTCTCGAGGCACCTGAGAACGCCAAAACGGAGCCATCGACTGCATGGCCGGAAATCAAGGTGGCAGTTCGCGGTCGAAGTCAGCGGCTTCACGCTCTACTGCGCGACGCTACACCAACGTCCTGGACGGAGTCCCATGTGGAGGTGGTGTGGCCTTATCGATTCCATCGAGATGAGATGGACAGGCCGGAGAACCGATTGGTGCTGGAAGAAGCCATCGCTTCCGTTACCGGCCACAAGCTCAAGGTTCTTTGCCGGCAGGCGTCCAAGGAAGAGATCAAGGCGCTTCAGGATCCCGACGGCACGGCTACGGACGACGATGGGTTCGTGGAAGAAGTCGAGAGGATGCTGAAGGGCGTGCACGCTCGACTGCTAAAGAACTCGCGTCCCTAAGACAGCGGGACGTTTGGATTGGATGGTTGGTCGGGGAGACTGGATTCGAACCAGCGACCCCTTGCACCCCATGCAAGTGCGCTACCGGGCTGCGCCACTCCCCGACGAGACCGCGACCCGATTGTAAGCGTAGCGGCATGCCCGAGTCAATCGATTGACTCGATCCCCTGTTGCCGCTAACCGCTCCCCGCCTTCGATCCGCATGTTCGATATGACTGGAGCTAAGTCGCTGCCGCGGCGGCATCTTCGATCACTCGTCCCACGTATGCTGCGTCGGGTATGTCGAAGAAGCTCATAGGTACCACCCCGCCACGTTGACCAAACCTGTCCAGTCCCGTGTTCGGGTACCTTGAAGATCCGTCGTTCGTCGATCCGAAGACGATTGTTCCCCTGGTGCGGCCGGCGGTGACCTGCAGTGGAGGAAGCTGAGCCAGCCGAACCGAGCGAACCGTGTTCCCAACCTTCTCGATCGCGCGCTCATTGGTCACTGCGTAGACGGTCTTCCGACGGCCCATGGCTTTCACCACGAACCTTCCGATGGAAAGGTAGAGGCCCACGGCCAGGAAGGGAAGGAGGAACAGCGGAAAGGGCCACGTATCAGCACTCAGACTATGTTGTATTCCGAATGCGACGAAACCTAGAAAGACGAGGCTGAAGGGAATCACCGTTGCGTCTGCAGTCGTGAGCAGCGAGCCTTGAGGCTGTCCTGCCCACAGGACTCGCTCTCCAAGGCGCAGCTCGCTGTCCAATGAGTGCCGAAGATTCTGATCCACTAATGTTCCATGTGGCGCGGCTCACCTGACATGTTGGTTGTCATCACAGTACGAGTAACCCTGGCAGCTTGCCGCGCCACTCATGCTCCAGCTTTGGCCTTAGGTCGACAGGCGGCTGGGAGCGTGATGGGAGGTCGTGGCGGCCCGAAGTGGCTGAGCGTCATCCACTGATACTGGTCGGTCTCGTCGCCAGCTTCGTTTAGCTTCTCATCCACCGTCGTTCGAAACAGCCTGAAATTCCGCATCCCAATCACCAAGGTAAGGATACTGGTCTCGTCAGATGTGCGATAAACTGACCCTACTGTCCACGCTGGAGCTCCATGCCACGTGGTCAATCCCAGGATTCTCGTGCGGGCGCCTGGGAAGATGAACGAACCCGGCTTGAAACGGTTAGTAAGATGAACTCCCGAGCTGCAAACCCAGCCCCGTCGGGCCTTCTCCGCAGCCCGTCCTTTGACGAAGACCACCCGAAGACGCTTCGGTCCCAAGGGACAGCTCCCCCAGAGGCAAGTGATTACCTCGTGGTTCCGAATCTTGAGAACGCCCTTCGTAGTCGCCGCGCCCTCGACGCGACTGCTCGATGCCGACTCGCTCACGTCCACAGCGACCGTGGTGAGGGAGTACTGAAGTCCGTGCACGGCAACCATCTCTTGGTCGCTGCGGCGTAGGATGTCAGCTACAGAAGGTGAGCCAGGTTGGCTACGGGCATTGATAGTCTTGACGGCTCCGAATACCAAGAGTCCAAGCAGGACAACCGACGACACAATGGTTCCAATCTTCATCAAGCGGAGCTCCTTGAACCGGTCAGTCTCACCGCAGACAGGTTGCCTCGTGACCTATTCGGCGGGGTATCCTTCGGCTGCCATTATAGGCATTGTCTCTGCGGCTCGCAACGGGCGAGACGGCCACCAGTTCCACCGTCCCAAGACACGCATGGCGGCTGGGACAAGCAACGCCCGAATGAGCGTCGCGTCGACAAGAACGCCTATGGCCATGGCGAAGCCGAGCTGTTTGATGACCACGAGGTTGGCGAAGGAGAAAGCCCCGAAGACAACGATCATGATCAGAGCGGCACTGGTGATCACGCGACCCGTTCGCTGAAGCCCCACACCAACACTGTGAGTGTTGTCGCCTGTTGCCAAATACTCCTCGCGAACCCTTGCCAGCAAGAAAACCTCGTAGTCGGTGCTCAGGCCGAAGAGGACGCAGAACAGAAACACCGGCACAATCGAGTCGAGGTAGTTGGTTGCTGTGAATCCGAATAACCGGCTAAAGTGACCTTCCTGAAAGACGAAAACGGTTGCTCCGTAGGCCGCCAGCACCGACATGACGTTCATAAGAACCGCCTTCAGCGGTAGCAATAAGGACCGGAAGGCGAGCGCCAGAATGACGAAGATGACCCCGACCACGAAGAGAATGACGAGCGGGAGCTGACCGTAGATGAAGTTGTCGAAGTCAAGCTGCCCCGCCGTTTGGCCTCCAACCAGAACATGGACGCCATCAGGCATGGGGAGTCTGCGTACGAGGGAAACAAAAGCTTCAGCCTGAGTACTGGAAGGGTCAACCCGCAGAAAGGTCGAGATCAACACCACATTGCCAAGCTTCTTACTGCTGGAGCTCCCTTCCACGGCGTTCAGTGCCTTTCGACACCCAACAACCTGTCGTGGTTGATTGATCACGGGTGAGGCGGCAACCCCGGCAACGACTCGCTGGTGACAGATGGTGGATGCCAGGGAGAGCAGGCTTAGCTTCGTAGCCTCCTGCTGGAATCCGTAGCGAGATTTGAGGACCACGAGAACGGGCGATTGGTTGGCGAGGCCGATATGCTTCGTCAGCTGTGCGTCCCCGATACGTGATGATGCCGACGCCGGAAGGATGTCGGGTCCCGGCACTCCAACGTGAATATTGCGGGCTGGGAAGGCAATGATGGCTACGAGGACGAGAACGCCAAGGATGATGGGCCACGGCCGCTTCATTACGATGGCCGAAATCTTCTCCCATACAGGTTCAGAGCTGAGGCGGGCAGGGACGACCGCCAAGCTGCTGATCCGATGCCCGATGACGCCCATAAGCGCCGGAAGGAATGTCAGAGCCGCCAGCAGAGACAGTCCCACAACCACGCTCCCACCAACTCCGAGGGATGTCAGCATTGACACGCGGAACAGCGTCATACCGAGGAATCCCGTGCCAACGGTTAAACCCGAAAACAGGATGGCGACTCCCGCGGTAGAAACGGTCGTGGCCAGTGCCTTCTCGATCTCCGCGCCCTTTCGAAGCTCCTCACGAAAACGCTGCACCATGAACAGCGAGTAGTCGATGGCCACGCCCAATCCCGAGCATCGATACCGTGTTGAGCACAAAGATCGACATGTTCAGCACGTGGCCCAAGAAAAAGACCAGTGCCAGCGAGGCTGTAACGGTCAGGGGGCCCATGCTGACAGGCATGAAGGCGCCTACAAGGGTTCCGAAAATAAGCAGCAGGATGACGAGAGCGAGCGGAAACGTGACGATCTCCATGTGACGGAGATCGGCATCACTCGACTGCTCCATGTCGTAGAAAACCGCAGATAACCCGGTCAGATTGCTGGATACGCCGTTGCCGGATGGAAGTAGCGCTCGAACCCGGGAGGTAAGAGGGATGCCCGAGGTCTTGTCTTGGCCGGCTAAACACCCGCACGAAGCCAATCCGCCCGTCAGGGCTGAAGGTGATGGGAGCAGGTGTGAGGGACGGAATCCTTGCCTTAATCCGAGCCCGAAATACGCTCATAGCCGAAATTACGGCCTTGGGGTCCGAGTGGGGGCCTTTGCCCGAAAATACCGCCGTGAAGACGAGGGTTCGCCTTCCATAGAGCTTGCTGATCGCGTCGTACGCCCTGCCGCTTTGGGATGTTGGGGTGCTGTAGCCACCACCCTGGAGCACCGACGTCACCCTCGGTGCGAACACCGCCGAGCAGGCGAAAATGACCAGCCACGTGCCGATTACCGCCCATCGGAAGCGGTACATGAGGCGGCCAAACGCCAGACTCAACGCCTCTTAATCCAAATAGTCATTAGGTCAAATGCGCCGGGTCTACAGCAGGGCGATATCGGGAAACGGGTCGCTGCCGAGCAGAGGCATCGCATACCGCCGGAAGGCATCGGTAACCAGACCTCTCTCAACGTCCATATACTCCGGTGGCAACCGACGGATTCGATTGGCCACGCTCTCCAAGCTGGCAGAGGACGTGCGCACTTCATAAGGCTCATCCGAGATGCGGTCTAAGGTGATCATGATGTCGCTAGAACCTTCCAGAGCCGCCTTCACCGCCGCCCCGCCCACCAGGCAGGCCTCTTCGAGATCGACGGCGGAACGCAGAGCCACAGACGAACGCTGAAGGGTTCCAGGACGGTCAAATCTGGCAACGAGGCCCAGGCCATCTTCGACCAGTCGGACAAGAGATTCGGCCGTACCTCGAACGATTGGATGGTTGAAGCTATCCATGGTCGCCGTGCCCTGAGCCACCGGATCTCCCGCCCGGTCCCGGATGGTTTCAGCCGCTACGACAACGACGTAACCAAGGTCACGATGGATCTCAGCCACCGACTTCAGAAAGCTGTCGCGGTCAAAGGCGGACTCTGGGACGTAAACCAAATGAGGGCCGAAGTCGGGATTAGGGCTGGCTAGAGTCGCCGCTGCAGCCACCCAGCCCGCGTCCCGGCCCATGATTTCGATCACTTTGACGGGATAGCTCGTCGGCAGAGATCGGGTGTCTAGCGTGGACTCGAGGACGGCCGTTGCCACGTACCGGGCGATGCTGCCGAATCCAGGACAGTGGTCGGTCTCGGGAAGATCATTGTCGATCGTCTTGGGAACGGCGATAGCGGCCAGCTCATAACCGGCGCGTCGAGAGGCACTTGCTAGCCGGTGAGTCGTATCCGCCGAGTCGTTGCCACCGATGTAGCAAAGATATCGGATATCCCTCTCTCTAAATGTTTCGATGAGAAGGTTGGCTTCCTCATCTGAAATCTTCCGCCGGCACGCTCCAAGAGCCGATCCCGGAGTGCGGGCTAAAGTGTCCAGCGCCTGTGAGCTTAGGTCCGTAAGATCCACGACCTGACCCTCGAGCATTCCTTCGATTCCACGTCGCATGCCCAAGACCTTGCCGATCTCCTGGCTGGCCTGTGCCTCGCGAACCACCCCCGCAAGGCTGCCGTTGATGACCGCGGTCGGGCCTCCCGACTGCCCCACCAACAGGTTCCCTGCCACTACGAGCCTCCCTGGTCAGAACGCGTGAGCGATAGCGTCCGAATTCGCACTGATATCAAGGAGGTACCTCTCAATTCGCCACTTTGAGGTGACTGCCTCGCATCGCCGCTAGGGTTAGCAGAAATCAGTAAGCCCCTCGACCGGAGATGACGGCGATGGGTGTAAGAGCCAGGATTTTGAGATCCAGAAGTAAGGAGCGGTTGGCGACGTACTTGAGGTCGAGATCCAACTTCTGCTCAAGCGAGAGATCACTCCGACCCGACACCTGCCAGAGGCCCGTCAATCCCGGAGGTACTTCGAATCGAGAGAGATGGTGATTCGAGTAGGAGGGCAGGTGGCTGAGGATCTCGGGGCGTGGACCCACCAAAGTCATATCCCCCTTCACCACGTTGATCATCTGAGGCATCTCATCCAGACTGAGGCGGCGCAGAACCGCACCAACCCTTGTCACTCTAGGATCGTGCAAGGTCTTGACCTCTCGAAGTGGACAGCCGTCGCGCATCGAGCGGAACTTAAACATCCGGAAGGTGTTGAGACCGAGCCCGACCCGATCCTGGATGTAAATGGGCGATCCAGGTGATTCTATACGGATCGCGAGAGCAATCAGAAGCGCGACTGGGAAGAAGATTCCCGTGCTCCAGGTGGCGACCGTTACGTCAAGACCACGTTGGAGGAGCCGCCCGACGGGTCGCCGAGCGGTGTCGACCACCGAAGCTTTCTCCTACTGGCCCACTGAGAGCCAGCCTACAGGAGATGATGGGATTTGTCAATGCACGTCCCGCGTCGCCGTCTTTGAAACACCCTCCCAGTGAAGGATGATGGTGCCGTCCATGAACCGCCCTATACTTGAGCACTACCTCTTGACGAATGGACCGAACGGGAGCACTGACCTGCATGGAAGGCGGATCGAGCCACATCTATCTCGACCATGCCTCGACGACACCGATCGATCCAAGAGTACGATGCGCCATGGAGCCTTACCTCGGCGAGGCGTACGGAAATCCATCGAGCATCCATAAGCTCGGTCAGAGATCCAAGATGGCTCTCGACGACGCGAGAGACAGCGTTGCCGCCGCGCTGGGAGCGACTGCTTCGGAGATCGTTTTTACCAGCGGCGGGACGGAGAGTGACAACGCTGCCATCGCCGGAGTGGCTTGGGCTGCCTCGACACGAGGGAAGCACATCGTAACGACGGCCATTGAGCACGAGGCAGTTCTCGACATTTGTACCCACCTCCGTGATCGCTTTGGATTCGAGGTGACATTCGTTGCTCCTGGCTCCGACGGCGTGGTTCAAGCTTCTGACATCAAACAGGCGATTCGTGACGATACCGTTCTCGTCTCGGTCATGTACGCCAATAACGAGGTTGGTACCATCCAGCCGGTGGGCGAAATTGGAGAGCTGTGCCGCATCTCCGGCGTTCCCTTCCACGTCGACGCGGTTCAAGCTGCCGGATCGATTCCCATCGACGTCAAGAACGAGAGCATCGATCTGCTCAGCATTTCGGCCCACAAGTTCTACGGCCCCAAAGGGGTGGGCGCGCTCTACATTCGACAGGGGAATCCGTGGTGGCCTTCGCAGCTCGGTGGCGGGCAGGAGCGGGAGCGTCGATCGGGCACGGAGAACGTGCCTGGAATCGTGGGAATGGCTGAGGCCCTGTCCATTTCTCGAGAATCCATGGCGACCACGAATGAACGAGTGTTGAAGCTTCGTGATCGATTCCTGGAATTGGTCCTGCGAGAAATTCCCGAGGCCGAGCTAAACGGTTGTCGGGATAGAAGGCTGCCTGGGAATGCAAATCTCCGCTTGCCAGGCGTGGATGGCGAGTCTATGGTGACCGCTCTAGATGCCCTCGGCATCATGGTGTCTGCCGGTTCCGCCTGTTCGTCCGGGTCCACCGAGCCTTCCCATGTCCTACTGGCCATGGGTCAGTCGGTGGAGGACGCTCGTTCGGCCGTCAGGTTCACTCTCGGGAAGGAAAACACGATGGAAGAGATCGACCTGGCGGCACACGGCCTGATCGAGGTGTACCGCCGGCTCTCGGGGTCGCAGCCCCATCATTCGAGGCCTCCAACCGTGCTGGCGGCGGGCTCGCTGGCTGGACGCTCAGTCTGAGGGGGATCTTTCGATGCCGGGCTATCCTCCTCAATTGGAAGACCATCTGCGGAAGCCACGAAACGTCGGTCCTCTCGAAGATGCGACAGGCCGTGGATTCGATGAGAACCCGGTTTGCGGCGACGTGATGACCGTATGGGTCAAGGTTGAGGATGGCGTGGTGACCGAGGCGAGATTCGAGGCCAGGGGTTGCGATCCATCCATAGCGGCCGGTAGCGTCGCCACGGAGATGGTCGCCGGAAGGACGGTGGAGCAAGCTGAGGCCATCACCTCAGAGGAGATTGCGGCAGCGCTCGGCGGGCTGCCGACCTCCAAACGTCACTGTGGCATCCTGGCCTCTCGGGCGGTTCGGGCTGCCATCCGCGACGCCCGCACCGGCTCTGACTAGAATCAATCGCCTTGCCATGCCCTTCACTCCAAGGGGCTGGCAGTTTCCTGCATCGCGAAATCTGGCCAAGGGGTGACCATGAGTGCGGAAGAGAAGGCGGTCGCCCCTGTCCTGCTTATCGTCATGGACGGCTATGGCTGCAACCCGCGAGGCCGGCGGAAACGCCATCGAGACGGCGAATACTCCTGTCCTCGACAGGCTGGTACAAACCTGTCCTCACGGGATGTTGCGCGCTTCCGGACTAGCAGTGGGATTGCCCGAGGGACAGATGGGGAATTCGGAAGTCGGCCATCTCAATCTGGGCGCCGGAAGGGTTGTATTCCAAGATTTCACAAGAGTGACGCAGGCGATACACGATGGGAGCTTTTTCCAGAATCCAGCGCTCGTATCGGCTTGTGATCACGTGAAGAGTCGCGGCTCGACCCTCCATGTGATGGGCCTGATTGGGTTCGGCGGTGTTCATGCGCACCAGGAGCACCTGTACGCCGTACTCGAGCTGGCCAAGCGTCAAGGGATCGACCGGCTTGCCGTCCACGTGTTTACGGACGGGCGAGACACCATGCCTCACGATGCGCTGGCAGCCGTCGATCAGCTCGAGGCGCGAATGGCTCAGATCGGTTTGGGCAGGATTGCTACAGTTTCCGGACGGTACTACGCCATGGACCGAGACAAAAGGTGGGACAGGACAGCCCGAGCCTACTTTGCGATGACCAGGGGAGAAGGGAAGAAATTCTCCTCCGCCAGGGAAGCTGTGGAGACGTCGTATCGGGAGGGTGTGACCGATGAGTTCATCGAGCCGGCGGTTATCGTCGATGCGGGCGCACCGGTTGGTCTTGTGTCAGACGCCGATGCCGCCATCTTCTTCAACTTTCGAACCGACAGACCAAGGCAGCTGGTGCGGGCTTTTGTTCAACCCGATTTCGATGGGTTTGATCGCGGACCGCAGATAAAGGACCTCCGGTTCGTCACGATGACGGAGTACGAAAAGGGACTTCAGGTAGAAGTGGCCTTTCAGTCAACGGATGTTCAAGATCCACTCGCCCGGATACTGAGCGATCGAGGCCTTCGCCAGCTGCATGCCGCCGAGACCGAAAAGTACGCACACGTCACCTTCTTTTTCAATGGTGGCCGGGAGGAGCCGTTTCCAGGCGAGGATCGAATTCTCGCGCCTTCACCCCGCAGCGTGGGAACATACGACAAGATTCCGCAGATGAGCGCGGCGCAGATTGCAGACGAAACTCTTGCCGCCATCTCTAACAACAGGTACGACTTCATTCTGGTGAACTTTGCCAACGCCGACATGGTTGGGCATACGGGCGATATGCAGGCAACCATCACCGCCGTGGAAACTGTCGACGCGAATGTCGGAAGGCTGGTGGCAGCCGTGAAGGAGGCGGGAGGAGTGACGCTGATAACCGCGGACCATGGGAACGCGGAACAGATGATCGATTATGAAACCGGCGGCCCTTTCACGTCCCATACCACCTCTTTTCCGGTGCCCTTTGTGGTGGTTCCCGGGAAGAACAGCTGGATCTCGGACTGTGAGATTCGGGAAGGGGGCGTGCTCGCGGATGTTGCCCCAACGGTGCTGGATCTCTTGAACATCGAAAAGCCTGCCGACATGACCGGGACGAGCCTTCTGGCCTGCGGGCCGCCTGAGTGAATGAGGGGAGGGAGCGCATGAGTATCGTCGAAACCGTTTTTGCCAGGGAGATTCTCGATTCTCGAGGAAACCCCACTGTCGAGGTGGAGGTTGAGCTGGAGGACGGCGCCATGGGTGTTGCCGCCGTTCCGTCTGGAGCCTCGACTGGAGAGCACGAGGCGGTGGAGCTTAGAGATGGCGATCGAGACAGGTACGGCGGAAAGGGCGTCCTCAAGGCCGTTGAAAACGTCAATAGCGCCCTCTCCGACGCTATCGTCGGTCTCGATGCGCGCGACCAGGCAAGCATCGATCAACTTATCGTCGAGCTCGATGGAACGGCCAATAAGTCGAATCTTGGGGCGAATGCCATGCTTGGCGTGTCTCTAGCTGTGGCCAGAGCCGCCGCCGAGTCATGCAACCTCTCGCTCTACCGCTATCTCGGGGGCGTTGGCGCGGTAACCCTGCCGGTTCCGATGTTGAACATCCTCAACGGCGGCAAGCACACCGAGTGGCAGTCGACCGACGTGCAGGAGTTCATGGTCATGCCGGTCGGTGCACGAAGTGAGAGCGAGGCCGTGATGATGGGAGCCGCGGTGTACCGTTCGCTGGCCCGGGAGCTGACCAAGCGGGGAATGAGCACCTCGCTCGGCGACGAGGGTGGGTACGCTCCCAGCCTCGGCTCCAACCGCGAGGCCCTGGAGCTCATCGTCGAAGCGATAACGGCAGCGGGATATCAGCCGGGTCTCGATATCGTACTTGCCATCGATCCGGCAGCGTCGGAGTTCTACGAGGATGGGCACTACAACCTCAGAAAGGAAGGCACCATACGGGACGCTGCCGGGATGATCGAGTTCTACATCGACTTGGTAGAGAACTTTCCCATCGTTTCGATTGAGGATGGACTGGATCAGGACGATTGGGAGGGCTGGAAGCAGCTGTCGGACGCCCTGGGCTCACGTGTGCAGATTGTGGGAGACGACCTTTTTGTCACCAATACTGACCGTCTGAGCCGCGGGATCAACGACGGCATCGCCAACTCCATCCTCATCAAGCTCAATCAGATCGGCACGTTGACAGAGACAGTTGAAGCCGTCGAGATGGCGAAGACGGCTGGATACACGGCAGTGATCTCACACCGTAGCGGTGAGACAGACGACACCACGATCTCGGATTTCGTCGTTGCCATGAATACCGGTCAGATCAAAACCGGAGCGCCGGCCCGAGGCGAGCGCGTCGCCAAATACAACCAGCTCATGCGTATCGAAGAGGAGCTCGATGATGCCGCTCGTTACGCCGGTTGGTCGGCCTTCTACAACGTCCCCCGCCTAAGAGCCAACAGCACCTCCCAACCTGCCACCAACGACCGCTAGATTCCAGGGGGACAACAGGTACAAACCACCGATCGCACCTGCGGATCGGGGCCGTTGGGCTTGGCAGGTCCCCGTCCGGCTGGTCGACTCCTCGACCTACGCACTGGATTTTGCTCAGCAACCAACCAGCCTGATCATCTCGCGCCCAGGGGTTGCGCTAGGACGGCTTCGCGGACCTAGCCCTCGTGGTGCTTGCCGGGGCAGGCACGGGGGCGCTGCCCCTATGATCGCTAGATCGCGGGCGGCCGCGAGCCGCAAACGGGCCCCTAATCTCGCTCACGTCACTTCCTCTGCTTGCACCCGGCCGTCCCAGTCCCGCCCCTGTAATCACGCCGCCGTCTACAACGGTCGGAACCGTCGTAGGGGCAGAATTTATTCTGCTACCGGCCAACGTGTGCCTCCCAGGTCCGAACCCCGATCATGTGTCCCGATTGGGGCCGTGGGCTACCGATGCCTCATCCGCCGCTAACCATCTCGCGCCTGCCACAATCCTGATTCCTCCTGATCCAGATCGGAGCTAACCTTGTGGCATGCTTGGGTCAGTTTGAATCTGAGCTCTTCCTGGTCTCGAGCCAGACCGCATCAGCCGAGAAGAACTTCCCTTGAACTGGGAAAGGAGATCGAAGTTCGAAGCCGACCCGGTCGCCTTCCTTTAGGCGATCGAAGGCGCGCCCTTCGATACGAGCCTCGTGAAACCACACGTCTCCATCTTGGCGAGCAATCACTCCCCAGCCCTGATCTTCCTGGACCCACATTATTTCTCCGTCCTCCATATGAATCCGTTCCGGTTCTGGAAGTGAGCTGATACTCCCATAGGGCCAGGTCCTGCCCGGCTCCGCCGGACATCGCCAGCTCCGTGCCGTCGGAGTTAGCGGATGGCGACTGTGGACGGGACATGCGGGCCATGGTCTCCCCAGATCCTCAATGATGTCGCCCTGCAGCGCCCGAAGATTGTCAAGAAACATCTCCATGTCTTCCCAATTCCGGATACTCGACTCGATATACGCCATCGAGTCGACCTTATCCTTTGGGATGTCTAGCTTGAATTGCTCAAATATCGCGCGGATTCTATCTGACATACACGAGTATGCCAAACCGCTCTGCCAGGGAGTGACCGGGCGACATGTCCCACCTCACCCGCAACAAGCGTGACAAATTGCCGCAAATGAAGTAACCTGAAGGAGTGCAGGGCACCGCGGCTTCCGCATGGCCTGAATGGTCCATGAGCCGGATTGCCCCAAAGCTTCAAAAGGAAGGTTATGGAAGACAGGCAGAGCGATTTCGAATTTATGCTGAAGCGCTGGAAGCGAGCCTCGCAGTCGACGGTGGCCGAGTTCAAGCGCCGCCAGTACTACAAGTCCCCTTCCGAGGTGAAGAGGGTGGCGAAGCAAAAAGCCGTCGCCCGAGCTCGTAAGGTCAGGGCAAAGCAAGAACGATACTGGCGAAACAAGTAGTGCGAGTGGGATCGTCGAATTGGACGTTGCCCGAACAGGTTGAGTTGACCTAGTTGCCACCACGTAGAGGCGGTGGCTACCAGCCGCGACGTCGCACCACCAAAAGACCCACTCCTGCCACCCGGGAAGCGCGAGAGGAACCGAAGGATGACGCCATGGTTATGCAGGGCGTTGTCAAGGAAGCGCTTCCCAACACCCAATTTCTTGTCGAGCTGGAGAACGGCCACAAGGTGATTGGCTACCTCTCAGGTCGAATGCGCAAGAACTACATTCGAGTGGCCCTCGGCGATGTCGTATCCGTCGAGATGTCTCCATACGACCTGAGCCGCGGTCGCGTCGTCTTTCGCGAGCGGTAAGGACCTACTCGGCCGCGACGTCCGCACCTCTGCCTTCGAGGTAGGCCGTCGCGCACTGATAACCTTCGGCGATCAAGCGGGCTGAGTGGGTGAAATCTCTGGCATCGTGAAGCGGCCCAAGATGGGGGCGCAGGTGATGCACCTCGCATCCCTTGGCTCTGGCGGCCGCGACGACGAGCTTCACCCACGCTGTTGAGGCGATCTGGCCCGAGCGGTCCATTGCCAGCCCGTCGATTCCCGATCCCTCTGGATAGTCACTGCAATCAAAGGCATAGATGACGTCTGCCCCACGTGCCACGGCAGTCGGGATGGGCAGATACTCGACCACCGCTCCGTCAACGAACCATGATCCATCCAGGTATCGGGGTGCGAAAAGTCCCGGTACGCAGGTGCTGGCCAGCAGAGCAGGTACGACGGGACCGGATTCGAAGGGCACAACGGCGCCATCAGCCAGGCGAACTGCGATGGCCACCATCGGGATCCGGCAATCCTCAAACCGGCTGTTGCCGAAGGCCGCAGTAAGGACGCGTTGCCAGCCCTTGATGCTGTGGATGTGCCCGTGGCGCAAGAAGTTGTAGGCGAAGGTGGCCACCGTACCAGGAAACACCTGCTTGCGAGTCAACGCCAACCATACCCGCTCCAGCTCGGAGAGCTGTTCGGGATGCAGCGAGTACCAGGTGCCATTGACCGCGCCGGCGCTGGCCGCCACGATCACGTCGGGCTGGATTCCCCTTTCGTGGAAAGCGCGCAGCATGCCAACCTGGGCCGCCGCCCTTGACCCTCCGCCTGAGAGCACAAGCGCCGTCGACATTCATCCCCCAATCCGTAGATGAGCTGAAGTAACGGTCTATGCCCTCCACTATACTTTCGTGCAGGCGTCTTGCTCCTGGTACCGGGATTCAGGCAACTGCGAATGGGAATTGAGGGTACGTTCCATGGCGATTGATGCCGAAGTCGTTTGGCGTCCAACCGAGGAGCATTTGTCGAGAAGTCGACTGCTCCGCTTGATGGATCAAGAAGGCATCGGAAGCTATCCCGACTTCTATCGCCGCTCCATTCAAGACCCTGACTGGTTCTGGAAGCTTGTTTCCGACGACCTGGATTTGGTCTGGAAGCAGCCGTACGATCGAGTCCTCGACCTCAGCCAGGGAGTGGAATGGCCTCGGTGGTACACCGGCGGCCGGCTGAATTATGTGGAGAACTGCGTCGACCGTCATGCCCACGGAGATCTGAGAGGATCCCAGGCCATCGTGTGGGTTGGAGAGGATGGCGATGAACGGTGGCTCACCTACGGTGAGCTGGCCGAGAGGGTGAACCGTCTGGCGGGAGGACTCAAGAGCTTAGGCGTCGGCAAGGGCGATAGAGTTGCCGTCTTCATGCCCATGGTTCCCGAAACGGCGATGGCTCTGTTTGCCTGTGGAAAGATCGGCGCGATCGCCATTCCAACCTTCTCCGGATACGGGGCCGAGGCCGTGGCAGCGCGACTTCGTGACTCGGAGGCGAAGATTCTCATTACGGCGGATGGCTTTCCACGGAGGAGCCGGATCATCTCCATGAAGGAGACGGCAGACGCCGCCGTGAAGATGTCCGGCAGCGTAGAGCGGATCATCGTCTTTAGACGCACGGGACAGGAGATCCCTTGGCAGGAAGGACGAGATGTCTGGTGGGATGAGCTGACCGATGGACAGCCGACGGAGATGGAGGCGCTTGATACGGCGGGAGACGATCCATGCATGATCATCTACACCTCCGGAACGACAGGCAGGCCGAAGGGCGCCCTGCACACTCACGCCGGCTTCCCCATCAAAGCGGCACAGGACATGGCACACTGCTTCGATGTTCAGGCCGGCGACCGGCTGTTCTGGCTTACAGATATCGGCTGGATGATGGGACCTTGGGCCATCATGGGCACAACCATGATTGGTGGAACGGTTGTGCTCTACGAAGGGACACCTGACTATCCGAAACCCGATAGGTTGTGGGAGATTGTCGCTCGCCATCGGGTCACCCATCTGGGAATTGCCCCAACCGTCATCAGGGCATTGATGTCAAAGGGCGATGAATGGGTCGAGAAGCATGACCTGTCAAGCCTCCTCGTTCTGGGAGGGAGTGGTGAGCCATGGAATTTAGGCCCGTGGCTCTGGTACTTCAACCAGGTGGGGAAAGGCCGGCTGCCGATCATCAACTACTCCGGAGGGACGGAAACCTCCGGTGGGATCCTCGGCTGCAACACCATCTTGCCGCTCCGGCCGATGGCCTTCTCGACGCCGGTTCCGGGCATGGCTGCCGAGGTCTTTGATGAGGCTGGCCAGGCGGTAAAAGACGTGGTTGGCGAGCTCGTGGTTCGCAAGCCGTGGGTGGGGATGACCCACGGCTTCTGGCGGGATGACGAGCGGTATCTGGATACTTACTGGTCTCGCTGGCCGGGCGTTTGGGCTCACGGCGACTGGGCGATCCAGGAAACTGGAGACATCGAGAGCTGGTTTATCCTCGGCCGTTCAGACGACACGCTGAAGGTTGCCGGTAAGAGATTGGGGCCGGCAGAGGTCGAGATGGCCGCCTGCAGCCATCCAGCCGTCACTGAAGCTGCGGCCATCGGTGTGCCCGACGAGGTCAAGGGTGAGGTTGTCAACGTGTTTGTGGTGCTCCAGAGCGGCGAGCAGCCAAGCGAGGAGATCCGGCTGGCGATCAGGGAGGTGGTGGGCGAGCACCTTGGCAAGGCCCTGATGCCAGATAAGGTGCTCTTTGTGTCCGACCTACCCAAGACGCGCAACGCCAAGGTCATGCGGCGTCTCATCCGAGCAAAGCACCTGGGTCAGGAGATGGGAGATACCAGCTCGCTGGAGAATCCGTCCGCCATCGAGGAGATCGGGAAGGCCCGCTAGGCTCGACGGTTCAAGGAGCAACCGCATCCCAGTCGAACTGAATTACTTCAAGCGCTCCCAACGCGGCAGGGCAAGATGCGACAATGGAGCGCATCGAGCGGGCATGGTTTAACGGCAGAATATCTGCCTTCCAAGCAGAAGGTGCGGGTTCAATTCCCGCTGCCCGCTCCAAATTCGTTCTCCAATGATTGCTCCCGAAATGGCTAACTTTGCCAGTCTCGTTCGGCGCGACTTAGATAGGGCAAAGTCAGACGCGCTGCGTTTGCGCTGCATTTATTGCCTCACCCCGGGTCAGGCTATTTCTGACGCTCTCGCAAATGCTGCGTCCATTCGTCTCCTGGCATTTTCGTAGCTGGAGGGCAACGTGGGTATAGAGGTTCATCCCGTGGAACTGTTGGCATGCCCCAGGGCGGCTTGAATCACCTGTATTGGTACGCCTTCAGCCGCCATGAGGCTCGCGGCGGTGTGCCGTAGGTCGTGCAAACGCACGCGCGGGAGCCCAGAGCGATCGAGGGCCGCATAGTACCTGCTGCGCGAATTGCTTGAGCCTAGTGGTCCGCCGTTAGCGGACGTGAAGACGAGGTTCAGGTCAGGCCACGCGGGCCCGAGAAGAAGGCGTTGCTCATTCTGTTGAGATCTGTGTTGGGTCAGGGCGTCGAGTGTCGGTGCCATCAATGGAACCATTCGGCGGCTCTTTGACGTCTTAAGTTCCTCTACCACCACTCCTTCTCCGGTCCGCCTCTGCAGCAAGCGACGTACCGTGAGCAACCTGGCATCAAATCGACGTCATTGAAGAGGCGTGTGAAGGGGAGCAAGTGAGCTAGTACTTTTCCATGGGGCATGGTAGAAGGCCAATTTCTGGCGGCCGAGTCCTTGCTCATCTAAGTCATTAGGCTTGCAAATGGTGGCTTTGATATACCTAACGGACCTTGGTGGCCGATTGGTTGTACCTGATTGGTGCCTATCTAATGCCGACGAGAAGTAAGAGCCGTCCCCATGGGCTGAGCGACTTCAGAACCGATGAGCGCTCCAGCAACGCTGGGGCCAGCGATCACGATGATGTGGCTGGGATACACGATTGCCATCATGGCAGCCACGAACCAGTTCAAGAGAGCGGCCCTGGTAGCCTGCGACATCTCGCTTATCCGGCTACCCCATTCGCACGGCGATCCCACCACGGTCCCTGGTTTGGCGTTCCGGACCATGCACTCGCATTAGCTGAGAAGCATTGATCCCTCGAAGGAATGCAGAAATCACTGCGTGTCCACGAGTACACACTGAAGCGAGCGATAGAGCCCGAAATGGCGCCTTAGATGATAGCTCCGGATCGTCCTCTGCCTGCATTGGTGCCCTGTGTTTTGCCAATGTCAAGTCACCATGTACCTGAGACGACTAGCCGGCTTTGGGAACGTGTGAGGCGACCTATGGTCGGCCTCGGGTTGGCCGTTCCTAAGATTAGGAGTGCCACACCGGTTCCGACGTCAGCCACCCGGCCAAGTCAGAGACGATGACCTCCGGCAACAAGGTCGTCACATTCCGTTCGGCCAACTCGGCAAGTGCGATCCGGCAGTTCTACCGTGACGCATAGCCCGCCACCATTTCGCGGCTTAAGGGTAAGAGCTCCGTCGTGCGCCTCAGTGATGCTTTTAGCGATCGGCAGGCCGAGGCCGAATCCTTGGTGGTGGGTGCGTATGCGTTGGGTCCCGCGAAGAAAAGGCTCGGACAGCGTGGCCACGAATTTCGGGGCCAGTTTCTCGCCGGTGTTCTCGACGCTCAGCGCAATGCGGTTCCTGTGAACGCTGGTTCTGATCCAGACGCTGCCATGTTCTGGCAAGTTGTGAACAATTGCATTCTGTACCAGGTTCGTAATGAGCTGCTGCAGGAGCGAGGGTGAGCCGATGGTGAGAGCCACGATGTCACCGGCGGTATCGATGGTGACATCGTGGCTTTCGGCGAGGGGCAGGAGTGTTTCACTGACTTCTTCAGCGATGAGCGACAAGTCAACGTGTTGTCGCGTAAAGGATCGCTGGTCGGCACGACTAAGCAGGAGCAATGCTTCGGTGAGGTCGATGGCTCGGCTATTGACAGCGTAGAGGCGATCGAGCAGTTCGCCGGTGTCGGAGTTCGGGTCCTTGCGTGCTACGTCGAGGAGTGCCTGCGTGACCGCCAGCGGAGTGCGCAGTTCGTGCGAGGCGTTGGCTGCGAACCGCTGTTGTTCTCCGACCTGGGCTTCGAGGCGACTGAGCATGACGTCGAAGGCATCGGCGAGTTGGCGGAACTCATCTCTCCGGCCTGGCAGTTGGATTCGGTAGGAGAGCGTTCCGTTTGCCGCAATGCGCGTGGCGTCAGTTATGCGAGTCAGAGGAGCGAGCATCCGGCCAGCAAGAATCCACCCTCCCAGGAGACCCACGATCAAGAGTCCCGCCAACGCTCCGGCTGCCCTGGGAGCGAAAACGCGTAGGAGGACGGGTCGCACAGGGAAAGGCCCAGGAACAGGGGAAGATATGAACGCGCTCTCCGGAACATAACGGAGGAGGAACAGCCAAACTGCGCCGAGCAGTACAGCACCGGCGAGCATCAGAAAGGCAGCGTAGCTGAGTGTCAGTTTGAGGCGGACGCTCAAACCAGGGCGTCTATCCACTGCGGTCTCCGTCACGGCCGCCGTCTGAAGGTGTGATTCGGTACCCGACCCCGGGCACCGTGGCAATGAGCCAAGGTTGTCCGAGACGTTTCCGCAGTGATGAGACCGTGATACGCACGGCGTTGGTGAACGGGTCTGCATGCTCGTCCCAGGCTTGTTCCAGTAGGTCTTCGGCGCTAATCACACTTCCTTCGGCAGCGACGAGAACTTCGAGCACCGCGAACTGCTTCCGAGTGAGCGCCACGTAGCGGCCGCCGCGGTAAACCTCGCGGCGGAAAGGGTCCAGACGCAGGCCGCCAAACTCTCGTACTGGCGGACGGTTGTGGGCGCGCCTGCGATCGAGCGCCCTGAGGCGGAGTACGACTTCCCGAAGTTCAAAAGGTTTCGTGAGATAGTCATCGGCGCCAAGCTCGAACCCGGTCGCCTTATCATCGATGCGATCGGCAGCGGTAAGCATCAGGATTGGCATGCCGCTACCGGAAGCGACGATGCTTTTGGCGATTTCATCACCGGTAGGCCCGGGAATGTCTCGGTCGAGGATGGCGATATCGTAGGAGTTGACGCTCAACAATTCGAGGGCGGTGTCGCCGTCACCGGCAATATCGGCAGCGATCGCTTCGAGGCGCAGACCATCGCGGATGGCTTCCGCCATGAAGGGCTCGTCCTCGACGATCAACACACGCACCTTCACTCATCGTACGCGCCCGAGGATATCGTCAGCATATTGAAAAACGTATACAGGCTGACAACGTCCGACCGTGTTAACTGGACGCATGATCCATAGAACACTCAGGCCACTTACCGTTCTTTTCCTGATGGGCATGATGGCGCTCGTCACCGCATGCGGTTCGAATACCCCTGCCCGGTCCGGCGACGGAGGCAGTGGTGGCAATTACACCTCGGCCACGCTTCAACAAGAAGTGAAGTTTTCTCACTGCATGCGCGCTAATGGTGTCACCGCGTTCCCTGATCCCCCTCCCTCCGGGCAGTTCACCATTGACGGGATAGCGAACGGGTCCTCCCTGGACACAAACTCTGCGACGTTCCAGCAGGCCATGAGCACTTGCAAGGACCTGGAACCGCCGGGGTTCACGGGTCAAGGGAGGACACCCCAGCAGCAGGCGGCGGCTCTCAAATTTGCCAAGTGCATGCGGGACAACGGTGTACCCGACTTCCCAGACCCGACTGCAGATGGGCCTCTCATCGACACGAGGCGAATCCCGTCCATGGCAGGGAAGAGCCCCCAGAGTGATCCGGGATTCAGTGCCGCGACCCAGGCGTGCCACGGCCTTCTGTCAGCCGCAGGAGTGAGTGGCCCGTGAGACGGCCGAAATTAGTAGTGGCGGCAGCCGCATTCTTGGCCGCCGTAGTCGTCACCGGCGCCATCGTTATATTCATTCAGAAACCAGCGTCCCCGGAGGCTCAGGTGCCGCCGGCCGACACGGCAAAGGTGGAACTGGGAAACCTCTCGGCCACCGTTGCGGTCGAGGGCACGTTGACCTATCTGGCCCAATCGGACGGATCACCTTATTCGGTGATCAACCAGCCCCGCGGGACATATACCAAGCTGCCCGCGCTCGGCGAGGTGATCTCTCAAGGTCAGGTGCTCTATCGGGTTAACGACACGCCGGTAGCGTTGCTTTATGGCTCGACCCCTGCGTATCGGACCCTATTGCTCGGAGCAACCGGTCCCGACGTGGCTGAACTGAATGCGGATCTTCTCGCTCTCGGCTATACCAGCTCAACTCAGATCAGCCCATCGTCAACCCACTTTGGGTGGGCCACAAGCCTCGCCGTGGAGAAACTTCAGGCCTCCCTGGGAATACCCCAGACGGGCGAACTGACACTTGGCGATGTGGTGTTCGAACCCTCCCCCCTGCGGGTTACGAACTTGTCCGTCTCGCTTGGAGACGCGACCCAACCTAGCCAGACGGTGATGCAGGCAACCTCAACCACCCGGATCGTGGAGGTAGCTCTGGACGCTTCGCAGCAGACCGAGGTCGCTGACGGCGATACCGTGACCATCACCCTACCTAACAACAAGATCACCCCAGGGGTTGTCTCCTCGGTCGGTAAGGTCGCGACCTGTCCGCCGAGTTCCGGGTCTACAGGGTCCAGTTTCGGGTCCGCCGCACAGGTGGGGGATACCTGTTCCTCCGGCAACTCGGGGAACACAACACCGACCATCATCGTAGACATCATCCCGTCCCGACCCGGCTGCCACGGGGATCTGGGATCAAGCACCGGTGGGGATCGGTATCACTACAGCCAGCGTGCGGCACGCCCTGGCTGTCCCCGTAACGGCCCTGATAGCGGAATCCGGGGGAGGATACAGCGTCGAGGTCGTCGGATCGGGCGGGGCGACTCACCTTGTGCCAGTCTCGCTCGGACTCTTTGACGACGCCGAGGGGTTGGTGCAGGTCACCGGCTCAGACCTGGTCGCCGGCCAGCGCGTGGTGGTCCCAGCAACATGAGGCCGGTGCTCGAGGTACATGACGTGACCAAGAGCTATCCAGGGTTGCCGCCGGTCCAAGCCCTGCGCGGGGTGGATCTCACCATTTTTCAGGGGGAGTTGGTCGGGATCGTCGGCCCATCGGGATCGGGCAAGACCACGTTGCTCCAAGTGATGGGCACACTCGACCGGCCGACCAGTGGCGACGTCCGAATCACCGGGTTGGAGGTCGCCGCCATGGCCGACGACGATGTGGCCTACTTGCGAGCCACCCGCATCGGGTTCATCTTCCAACAGTTCTTCCTGGCGGAGCACGCGAGCCTGCTGGACAACGTGGCCGACGGGCTCCTGTACGCGGGGATACCGATCAAGGAGCGCCGCGAACGCGCCCTCGCCGCGTTGGATGTAGTCGGCCTCGCCGAGCGTTCACATGCCCGGCCCACACAGCTCTCCGGCGGGCAACGCCAACGGGTTGCCTTCGCTCGAGCGCTCGTCGGTCAGCCTGCCATCGTGCTCGCCGACGAGCCGACGGGGAACCTCGACCAGACCACCGGTCACGCCCTCCTTGCCCTCATCGACGAACTCCACCGAACCGGGTCGACCATCCTGGTCATCACGCACGATCACAGCATCGCCGACCACATGCAGCGCAAGGTCGAAATCCTCGATGGTCAGGTCGTCTCCGACACGGGAGAGTACCCGTCATGACGGTATCCGCGAGCCGCAGACGGTTGCAGTTTGCCGACCTAGCTCGGCTCTCCACCGTGGGACTGCGCACCCGGAAGTTGCGCGCCGGGCTGTCTGCGCTCGGCATCGCGATCGGTGTCGCCGCCATCGTCGCGGTGCTTGGCCTATCGGCCTCGTCGCAAGCAGGCCTGCTGAACGAGATCAACCAGCTCGGAACCAACCTGCTGACCGTCAGCAACGGGCAGAGCATCACGGGCGGCAATGCCGAACTCCCGACTGCGGCACCAGCCATGATCAGTCGCATTACGGGTGTGACTCAGGTACAGACTATCGGAGCAGTCGTGGGGGCCAATGCCTACCGCAATCCCTACATCCCCGCGGGTAACACGAACGCTCTCAGTGTCCAAGCCGCGTCCCTCGACCTCCCGCCGGTCGTCGCAACCACGGTCGCCCAAGGTCACTACCTCAACGCGGCCACTGCTCAAGAACCGGTCGCCGTACTAGGAGCGGCTGCGGCCCAGCGCCTCGGGATCGACCGGGTCTACCCTCGTGAGCGAATCTGGGTCGGTGGGCAATGGTTCTACGTTGCGGGCATCCTCAGGCCGGCGCTACTCGCCCCCGACGTCGACTCCGCTGTTCTGGTCGGCTACCCAGCGGCGGAGAAGTACATGGGCTTCGACGGGCACCCCTCCACGGTTTACCTCCGTACTGACAACGACCAGGTCAATGCTGTCTACAACCTGCTTGCCGCAACGGCGAACCCGGAGAACCCCAGCCAGGTCAACGTCAGCCAACCCTCCGCCGCCCTGGTCGCTCAAGCCGAGGCCAAAAGCGTGTTCAACGGCTTATTCCTCGGCCTCGGAGCCGTCGCCCTCCTGGTGGGCGCAGTAGGCGTTGCCAACACAATGATTATCTCCGTCCTCGAACGGCGCTCCGAGATCGGACTGCGTCGTGCGTTGGGTGCCACAAAAGGCCACATACGCGCCCAGTTTCTTTCCGAAGCGATGCTCCTAGGGTTACTCGGCGGAGCTGTTGCGCT
>CAWCYJ010000004.1:0-62976 GCA_963799725.1 uncultured Pseudomonadota bacterium | reverse complement strand
GGGAACCGTTCCCTCTGGTTCGTAGCAACGTCCTGTGGCCATGAGAAAAGAGTGGTTTCTGGCTTTTAGCGTAACTTCCTGAGCGAGCCGCGTCTTTCCAACTCCCGGCTCCCCGGCCAGCAGAACAAACCTGCCGAAGCCTCCCTCAACCGCCTTGATTGCCGCAAGGATGCGATCGAACTCCTCGTCTCTTGCAACCAGCAGGCCCTCCGGAAGAGCGCCGAGAAAGCCGCCTATTGGGAGGGCTGCATCCTCGTCGGAATCGGAATGGATCCCATTACCGGAGGCGTGGCCATTACCCTCGACCTCCAACAGCTCAGGTAAGCTCTCACCTTCCGGCAAGACTCTAATGACTCTCACCCTCTCGGCAAATCCCTTTAGCTCCACGAGTCCCCGCTCGGCGTAGGCTAGTCCCGGTATCCGACGGGCGAGATGGACCGCACCCTCACTGGCGAGGACTTCCCCTGGACCCGCCAGGCTGGAAAGCCTTGCGGCAAGGTTCAAGGCGCCTCCACGGTACCCGTCTTCGACTGGGACAACCTCTCCCGCGTCAATTCCTATGCCGACGCGCAAAGGTAGCTCGGGTACACTGGCCGTCTGTGCCGCGAAGCGGGCCTGAAGCTCGATGGCCGCTTGAAGGGCTTGGCGGGCAGAGCTAAACACGCGCCAGCGCTTCGTCTCCGCGTAGCTCGATCACTTCGCCGCCCCGAGTGAAGACGCCGTCTCGGGCCACTGAGGCGAACAAAGTTGCCAGCTGCGCTCCCATCTCATCGCCATACTCTTGGGTGAAACGAGTATAGCCGCGGACGTCAGCGATCAAGAACGTTCTAAGCTCTGACTTCGCAGCCGCGTCTGCACTCTGAAGCTTTGGACCTTTTCCCACGGTCGATTCTCTCACTGGGGGTTCGATGAGTGGACGAGAGGTCCCGTTCACCGCCCCTCAGCGAATGCGACGCAACCGAATCAGCCGGTGGGACGGCTGGAGCCGTCCTACTTTTGCCTGGCTTCGGGTAATAACGGAAGCCGGAAGGAGAAAGTGCTACCTTCACCTTCCTTCGATTCGACCCGAAGGGTGCCCCCGTGGGCCTCGGCAAGCTGCCGGCTTATGAATAAGCCGAGACCCAACCCCCTCGGCTTGAAGCGATCACTCGCTGCCTGACCGAACCGGTCGAAGATGCGCTCCTGTGCAGATGCCGGTATTCCCGGACCGTAATCCTGTACCTGCACTTCGGCGAAACCTTGTTTTCGCCGTATTGAGACGTCGACGAACTCACTCTCAGAAGCGTGTTCCAAGGCATTGGATAGGAGGTTACCGAGGACTTGCTCGATCCGGAGCCGGTCGCCACGAATGTGAAGGGATGCCCTCGTACCTCTGAACCGAATCGTTTGCGTCTCGGTCATCGATCGACAGGCCTCTATCTGGCTTTCGACAATCTGTACAAGATCGAGATCCTCAAGATCCAGGGAAATGTTGTTCGATTGGAGGCGCCCAACGTCAAGCAGCTGACCGATCAGTATCTCAATTCTGGTAGCTTGTTCTCGTCCAAGATCGATGTACCGTTGCAATCGTTCATCCTGGATACCACGCCGGTTCATCATGGCAAGGTATCCACTCAACACGGTTAGGGGCGTTCGGAGCTCATGGCCCGCCGCGGCGATGAACTCGTCCTGAAAGTGGCGCAGACTTCGGTCTGTAATGTTCCGGATGACGAGAACCGCGACCGCCTCTCCATCCAGTGGATTCAAGGGTGTGGCATCAACCTCATAGAAAGAGCGGCCATCGTCTCCCGAGTGAACCGTAAACTCCATGCTGAACTGTTCGCCTTTCGCGGCCCGGGCAACCGGGCCGTTCTTGGGTCGATCAGATGATCCTCATTGTCTCTAGCGACGATCGGGGGAGAGCCAAATTCTCTATCGTAGGCGGGATTCGTGCGAATGATCTGTCCTTGAGCGTCGATTACTGCGACAGAATCCCCCATACTCTCCAGAATCGCGGCCAGGCGCGTACGCTCGATCTCGGTGGCCCTCCGTTCAGTGTCTAAGGATGCCGCCAATGCCTCAAGCTCGATGCTGCGCGCCCTGAGGTCCTCGTTCGTCGTATTGAGCTCTTCAACCGTGGAGTTCAGCTCCTCGTTGAGCGTCTCCAGCTCTTCATTCGTCGCTTGCAATTCCTCATTGAGGGTCTCGACTTCTTCCGTCGCCGCTTGAAGCTCCTCATTGCCAACCAGGAAGTTCTCGTTTGATTCCCGGAGCTCTAAGTTAGCCTGAGTGACCTCCTGATTCGCGTGCAGCAGGTCCCGGTTGCTAAGCCGAGATCGCTCCAGCATCTCTGTCGCCTTCTCAAGCTTGGATTCGAGCTCTCTTGCCTGCTGCTCCGATTCCTGCCGTGTCCGGACCTGATCCGTGAGGTCGATGACAACAATCGTTGCTTCCTCGTTACCAGCCGATTGGGAGGAGCTTTTCCTCGAGCTACACAGGATCCGAAGATGGCGCTCAGCATCGCTTGAGGTTTCCGTCACGGAGATTTGCGGGATAACCGTGGTCTCGCCCGTGCGGAAGTGGTCCTCGATTGCATTACGCAGCTCTCTTCCTTGCACGTTCTGACTGAGATGAACAAGATCCTGTCCCACGGCCGTGCCGTAGATGCCCAGCATTTCACGGGCGGATGTGTTGATGCTTCGAATGGTATAGCGGCGATCAACCACAACAACTCCAACCGGAAGCTCCAAAAGCATCTGCTCTGACACTGGTCTGGGACGCTCAGGTCGAGGAGCTTGTGCGAGTAGTTGCGGTGACTTCGCTGGGCATCTTTAGCTGGGGGAGCACGTTCGGGGCCAGAGGCCAGCCCTTGTCCATCGGCGAAGGCACGTACCTGCCCATCTCGCCTCGCCTGACGAACGCCTTGACATTGGACTGAACTTGCTCGAAGTATTCCGACATTGGACTTGTCGACTCAGCCTTCCCCAGGATGAGGTACCCTCCCTGACGTAGCGCGAAGGACAGAAGGTATACAAGCCGCTTCTGCAATTCGGGTGCAAAGTAAATCATGACGTTACGGCACAACAGCAAATCTATCCGTGGGAAGGCCGCCCTCTGTGCCAAATCGTGATGTCCGAAGATCACCAAGGTGCGGAGATGCTTCTTGACTTGAAATCCGCTCGCTGTCTCCGTAAAGTAGCGTTGAACCACATCCGTGGGCATCGTTTCTAGAGCGGAGGCAGCATAGGTCGCTCGACGGGCGAAGTCGATTGCGTCTCTGTCGAGGTCAGTCGCAAATATCCGTACGTTAAACGACTCAAGCTCATCGCCGAGCAATTCAGCGAGCAGGATCGCAAGCGAATAAGCTTCTTCGCCGGTGGCACAACCGGCAGACCATATTCTGAGCTGACTCTCATGAGTCCGCGACCAGGCAATCAGCTCTGGAAGTAGAACAGTCTGCAAATAGGTGAATAATTCCTTATCCCGCATGAACTCCGTCACTTTGATAAGGAATGAGCTGATTAGTTTGGCGTTCTCCTCTGGATGCTTCTCAAGATACCGGCGATAGCCCGACACGCTGTTCTGACCGGTCGCGACCATCCGGCGCTCGAGACGCCTGAAGATAGTTCCCCGTTTGTACTTTTCGAAGTCAATACCCTTGCCGCTCCCTGAGCTCGCTCAATAGGCGAATCAACCTCCTGGTCCTCAGTGAGAACGAGCTCGCGGCCCGAGTACGAAGTAAACCTGCAATGAGATCCGGGATGTTTTCAACTGATTCGCTGGCATCGATGATGGAGGGGCTTAAGGAGAGCGGTAGGCCGGGAAATCGTGCCGTTTCCGGGTCTTGAATGATCACGGTGCCACCATTGCGCTTGATGTGCATGGCACCCGCAGCGCCGTCCGAACCGGTTCCCGTGAGAATAACTGCGATGGCGCTCTCCTTGAACGCCTCGGCCGCTGTCGAAAACAAGCGATCAATCGATGGTTTGGGCCCGCCGTCCTCTGGAGTTATGAGCCGCAGACGCTGGTTATCCAGCTCCCCGTGGACGTTCGATGGAATCACGTAGACCACGCCGGGTCGTAGCTTCTCGCCGGCCTTTGCGGTTCGAACCGGTAGGCTCGTGCGCCGCGCCAGAATATCCGTCAGCCGGCTGTCGTGGTGAGGATCCAGGTGCTGGGCCAGAACCAAAGGCACCGCCAAGTCTTCAGGTAACTTGGCGACGAGACGTGAGAGGGCATCGATCCCGCCCGCCGACGAGCCAACGACGATGAGATCCTGCACGTCCTCTCGCTCAGCTGACAACAACTTCTCCCTTGCCGGTCTCATTCTTGCAGCCATTCCAACTCTTGGCTACTTGATAAATGCTAAATGTGAGGCGAGCTGTGACGCGCAAGCAAGGCCCGAGCGTAAATGGCGTCGTGGTGGTGGGGGGATCGGCTGGATCGATCGAGGGCATGCGCCAGCTCGTGTCAGCCGTCTCACCTGAGCTTGGCATTTGTATGCTGGTTGCCATCCACCTTTCTTCTGCCGGGACCAGCAAGCTTCCATCACTACTTTCTAGACTGACGGACTACAACGTCGCCTTCGCCACTGATGGCGACGTAATTGAACCAGGGCAGATTTTCATCGCTCCGCCGAATCGTCACTTGCTGGTGCGTCCTCAAGGCACGCTCAAACTTTCCGCCGGCCCGAAGGAGAATGGATCACGCCCTGCTGTTGATCCTCTCTTCAGATCAGCAGCCCATGCGTTTGGAAAACGAGTCGTAGGAATCATCCTATCCGGGGCCCTCTACGATGGGACCTTGGGTTTGGCATGTATCAAGATCCATGGCGGTGTCGCAATTGTGCAAGATCCCGAGGAGGCCTTGTTCTCGGGCATGCCTCTCACCGCTAAGCATGTTGTTGCCGTGGACTATTCTCTTCCATTGAAGGAGATGCCAGGGGTGCTCTCAGCTCTGGCGAGTCGCGAGTTCCCGGACGCCGAGCAAGAACTTGCGCGAGTCACGAGCAGACGAAGACCGGCACCCGCCAGCGGCGGAACTGTTGCTAATCCGTAACAACACAATCTCCCGTGAATCCACTTTTCAGCTCGATCGACTCTATTGACCACTCGCCAGCTTCTCGAAGCGGTCGATATCGGCTCGCACAATATCGAGACTCGAGCGCCAGAACTGCTCGCTCCGAATGTCTATCCCAAACCTCCCAGCGAGGGAAGCCGGGTCCGCCTCTCCAGTCGAAGCAAGCATGTCGTCGTAGCTTGACTCAAACATCGCCGGGTCTTGTTGATAAACGGCATAGAGGCCGAGCCCAAAGAGCAATCCAAACATGTAAGGGTAGTTGTAAAACGCTCGGGAAACGCTATAGTAGTGCCCTTTGACTGCCCACATATAGGGGTGAAGGAGGGAAGGGTCGAGGGCATCGCCGTAGGTCTCCTTCTGAGAGTCCAGCATCAGCTGATTCAATTCCTCAACCGACAGCTCCCGACGGCTACGAGCCTCGAGCAGCCGTTCCTCAAACAGAAAGCGACTTGTGATGTCGACAACGACGCCGCACTGATCCTGCAGTGAAGCTTCCAGAATCGAGATCTGCTCTTCGGTGCTTGCTACCTTTAACACTGCCTCCTTGACAAGGGTCTGACAAAAGATGCTCGCAGTCTCAGCCAGCGTCATGGGAGCCGTACGCAGAAGCGGGGGCTTCTGTCCCTGGTTCAGATTGTGGTACGCGTGTCCCAGCTCGTGGGCGAGCGTGCTCATCCCGTCAAAGGTGGGGCTGAAGTTGGCCAGCACTCTCGACTCGTCGTTGCGCAGCTTCATGCAAAAGGCGCCATCACGCTTGCCAGGCCGTGGCTCTGCGTCGATCCAATTCTCGCGAAAAGCCCGCTGTGCGAATTCACTCAGTCTCGAGGAGTATGACCCAAACTGCTCGACGATGAACGATGTTGCGGCGGGATAGCTCCACTCTCGCTCATCGCTACCCACCGGCGCCACAACGTCGTACCAAGCTAACGACTGCACTCCCAGAAGTCGGGCCTTGGCCCTCAGGTATCTTCGAAAGTCCGGGAATGATTCACGAGCGGCCTGAAGCATGGCCTCCAGAGTTGCCCGATCTATGTGGTTCTCGAAGAGAGCGGCGTCCAGAGGTGAAGACCACTTCCGGCGTGCCGACAGGACGTTTGTCTCCCCTTTGATGCTGTTCAAGGCTGCCGCCAGAGGAAGTGCATTCCGCTCCCATGCCTGTATCTCCGCTTCGAATGCTCGACGGCGGACGTCGCGGTCGGGATTCATGGCGAGATTTCTAATGCTGCTCATGGGAAGATCTTGGATACCCGCTTCGGTCTCAAGCGGGACCATGATCTGAGAGCAGAGGTTGTCATGGAGCTGCCTCCATGCCGTCCCGCTGCTTGGCTCCAGCTCAGCGGCCAGATTCTCTTCCGCCGGCGACATCAGATGTTGGGACCGTTCCTTGAACAGCTGCAGGAGATAGGCATGCTGCCGGACGACTTCCGATTTCTCGCTCAGACTCTCGATGTCGAGAGGGGCAACCCAGCCGGTGAACCGAGTCAACAGCTTGGTGAGGGCGACGCTCTTCTGCGACAGCTCACTCAGCCTCGCCTGAGCAACTGTGTCTCTCGAGTCGGTGGAGACGAAAGCTGAAATGTAAGCACTTAGAGTCATGAAAGACTCCTGGACCGAGCTGAGAGCTTTCAACACCGAAACAAGAGCATCCAGGGCTTCGTCAGGTTTCTCCACGGTGGAGCGAGCTTTAACATCGTACTGATCGAAGAGATGCTCGAGATCGACGATCGACCGAAGAACGTCTGCGAATCCCTGCTCGAACTCCGGCGAGTCAAGGCCTGGATAAACAACCGACATATCCCAGCGAGGAAGGGTAGAGATGGCCATTAGTCTAAGATCATCCTTAAGTCTTGGATTTTGTATGTGCCGACGCGAGAGGCCCGAGATGTTAGGGAAGGAGTCAATGCGTCGAGAATCTTCATCGTCACGGTATCAGTCGGTGGCAGGACGCCATAGGGTCACCTTGGCGTTGCACCTCTCACATTTATAACGACGAGGCTTGAGCCCTGGCACCAGGCGAAATGCCCTGAGGAAGACAGATACATGGTGCCTTTCGAGGCTCATGCTGCCACACTTCGGGCAGACATGACGGGAGAATCTGGACCGTCTCTTCTCAGCTCTCTCCGAGAAGTCCTCTCGTGCCACCTCGGTGGGGTCGACCGCCCTGCCCGTCTTCGACTGTTCGCCGCCCGTGGCGCCCATCGTTCCAGCTAGCGCCTATGGAGAGGGCGTTCCATGACTCGCTCTCGAAAGATTCGTCTCACGAGTGCGGCTCTGGGCAGCAGAGACTCATTCATTTGCACAAAGGGTGGTAACCCAAGACGAGCTCGGTGGTGGCGTTCGTTGTATGGCTGCTCTTCCGCCACAGCCGTTCTAAGCTCTTCCATGAAATCGTCGATAACCGAGGCGACGGCATCGGGAGCACCCCGCCCTCTCCTCCGAAGTGTCAGGTAATAGTCCCTGACCGTATTCGGCTCCGAGTCAGGGGAGAGCCTCCGGACAAGCACATCAAGGAGATCGCCGATCTGTCCAGACCTGCCGGCTGGTGGCTGATCCACAGTGACGTCGGTAGGCTTGCGCTCGTCATCCGTCTTTTCCACAACCTGATCTCCAAGTTTCATACACGCGATGCCTGAGTTCTGGAAGATTCGGAGGGTAGTGTGAATCTTCGAACAACGGCTGCCGGCGCCCTTGGAACGAGTTGGAAGGGCGCATCTCGGTCCGCGCTTAATTGGGAGCGAACCTCCAGCCGTAGCAATCTGGCCGGAGTCCCTCACGTGCTCCAGTCTACATCACTGGAGGTGACAATCGGCTCTCGATGCTCGACGGCCAACGGCGAAATCTTCGACCAAGACCAGGTTTGACATCGAGAATCCGAGAGTCTCAAACGCCATCGTCCCTGTAGCTCTTGTCCCTAAATTCCGTACACACTCGCCAGCCCGACGATGAATAACATGACGCCCACCAACCCGAGGGCGCCCTGCACTCCGACGGCTGTAGTAATCGCGCCGATGGCAACGAGCGGAGGAATGGCGATGGCGGACTGGAGAGTCTGTTGCATCGCCAGGACTCGGCCACGTACTCGCTCGGAGGCGCGCTCCTGAACGATCGTTTGGATTGGCGCATTGATAAAGGAGATTTCAATTCCGGCCAGCAAACTGATCGGCATCATAATCAAGATCATGGCCAGGCCACTGGGGATGTTCAAGCCGATGAGCGTGAAGGGCAGCCAGAACTCGTGAGAGAGAGAGGGAACATCTGCCAAGCCAAGAATGGTGATGCTCAGGGCAAGCAGGGCTACAACCACGAGTCGATCCTTTCGTACTCGCTCTCCCCAGTGCCCCAGGATGAAGAGCCCGATCCCTAACCCGAGGCCGGCCGGAGCAAGCACAAAGAACATCGTGTTCTCGTTTGTGATGTGGAGGACCGATCTCACGAAGCCCGGTGAGATCTCGGCAAGGATCAGGAGGAGCGCAGGCGCGAAGGAGATCTGAATGAGAGCCATGAGCAGCTTGCGGTCTTTGAGAATGAAGTGGGCTCCTTCCATCAGCTCAGCCCATACCTTCTGAATGGCATTTATAAAGCCCGAATGTTTGAACTCCGACTTCTGGCGAGCAACCGGCGGCAGGAAGAACAGGACGAGTCCGGCAAACGTGAACAGGCCGATGAGGAAGAACAGAGTGAAGTCGACGCCGGCAAAGTTCAGCAGAATGGGAGCGAGAACGAAACCGCTGAGCTGCGAGGCCATGGCGGTTCCCTGGAACAGCGAATTGGCAGTGATCAGCTGCTCCTTGCGAACGATCAAAGGGATGGTGGAACCTTCAGCCGGTTGGAATGGCTGGCTTACCACGGCGACAAAGAAGGTGATGACGTACAACGCTTCGCCTGAGCCCTGGAAGAACAGGTAACCGACAACCGCACCGGCACGTATAAAGTTCGTTCCAATGAGCACTGATTGCTTGCTGATCCGGTCGACAAGAACGCCAGAGATTCCGCTAAAGAGCACGGTGGGAAGCTGGACCATGATGATAATGCCGCCGACGCCAAGAACATTCCCACCCGTCAGGTTGGCGATAAGGATGATCAGCACATACCAAACGCTATTCTGACCGGCTTGCGAGGTAATTTGCGCAGCCCAGATCGCTAGGAACGACCGATTGCTGAGAACACTTGTGAAGCCTTCGCCTTCGGGAATAAGCTCAGCCAGCGGGTTTGGGAGCGTTGGCGCTGTCTGCCCCTCCACCGTCTCTTGACCGTCGAGCGGCGGAATTTGGGGATCGGCCTCAGGCTGTTCCAATGACGGTTCGGGTATTGGTGCTCACAGACCAGCCTCGCAAAGATGTCCTCGTACGCGGAGACCATTTCTGATACTCCGTGCTGGAGAGCAAGATTCCGGCTTGCGGCCTTCATCGCTTGGCCGCCGTGTTCCGCATTCAAGATACGAACGATTGCTTCCCCGAATGATCTGGAATCCCCTCTTGGTGCCAGGTAGCCGTTTATACCAGGCTTTACCAATTCCGGCAACGCGCCCGCGTCAACCGCGGCTATAGGCAAACCGCAGGCCATGGCCTCGAGCGTGGATATGCTCTGCAGCTCAACCGGCGATGAGATGGCATAAACCGAGGCCTCTCTGTACACGTCCGGAAGCGCTTCGTCACTCACATAGCCGGTGAACTCAACGAATTGCTGCAACCCTCGGCGGGCTACAAGATCCTCGAGCCGCCTTCGGTCACTTCCTTCGCCGCCGATCCTGAATCGAGCCCCCGTCTCCTGATGGACGTACGGAACGGCTTCGATCAGTGTGTCCAGCTCCTTTTCGGCATCGAGGCGTCCTGTGTAGAGAACAACCGGCGGATCCAGTTTGACTGGCTTCTGGGGAGGTGAGAACCGATCCCCGTCAACTCCGTTCGAGACCGGCAGTACCGGCTTGCCGAAGCCAAGAGCTTTCAATTGGGCGGCAGCGGTGGGAGTCGGAGTGGTAACGACGTCGGCTCTGCCCAAGACCATTCGGATGTAGAACGACATGACGTTGCTGAGTGGTTGATAGAAGCGGCTCTCACGCATGCCATAGAGAGAACACTCTGGAATCGTATGGTTCGTTGCCACGAGCGGGATGCGTTTGAGACGCGACCAGACCACTCCCGCTATCGAGATGGGGAAGGGATGATGGATGTGAACCACGTCCGGAGACCATTCTCGAATAACTCTTCCGAGGTCGCCCACGGGGAATCCCGTTCTGAGCTGGTACCCAAAGGGTATGGGCACCGTTTTGACTCGATGGAGCCGTGGAGGGCCTGACTCGGTGTAACGACTTCCCGAAGGGCTTGGGCAGGCAATCAATACATCGTGTCCGCGAGTATCCAAGCCTACAGCCAGGTTGCGAACAAACGGGGAAGGCCCGGCTATCCAGGGATAGTAGAAGTCGGTTACCTCGAGAATCCGCAATGTCGCTCGCTATCCAGCCTTCATCTGGAGGTCCCCGGACTTCACAACGAATCCCAACGGAAGCGACTCAGGCGGCCACTTGTGGACCAACCGGTCCGTGTCCCGGACTAAGCGGTGGCGGCAGCCATGTATTGGGTACGCTCCCGCTCGATACGCTTCCGCTCCCTCAGATATCGAATATCGGCAAGGGCGCTGAGGACGAAGTAGCGGTCGGCACGGTAGTAGAAGGATGGATGCAGGTAGCAAAGGTTCCGGCATCCGTCACAGAACGAGAAACTCGCCGACCTTCTTCTGCATCTGCTTCCACTTCGGAGTTTGGAAGAACTGGACGATGTTCCAGTCGAACTTAATTCGCTGGGCCACCTTGTGGTAGCAGGGATAGAGAAGGTAGCCGTCGGGTGAGATGGCGAGTGCCGCGTTGGCGGCCTTGCATCGAGGCTTCTCCTTGACGTTGCCGTCTCCGAAGATCTCGACCTCGGCCATGTTGACATAAACATTCTTCTCTTTAGCGAGATCCCGCGCGATACGAATGTGCTCCATGGCGACGCCATCGTTCCCGAAGTACTCCCACTCCGGCTGCACCTTGAGGATGAAGTGCTTCTCACGAGCCATCTTGATCATGTCGGGCAGGAAATGGCTGTTCTCGTTCGTCAGCACGAAGATGATCTGATAGGGTTCCCCAAGCTCCCGGGCGATCCTCAAACTCTCCATAACGCCGTCGTAGGACTTGTCCCTACGGATCGTGTTGTGGGGCTCCGCTTCAGGCGAACACAGCGAGAAGTTGAGGATGTCGAACAGTCCCTTGAGCTCCTCCGCCTTGCGTGGGTAAAGAGTTCCAGTTCGTGGTCATCTGCGTTCGGAACCCCATATCCTTCGCCGTCTTGAGAAGCAGAGGCATGTCCTTGCGAAGAAGGGGCTCGCCACCGGTAAAGTCGATCAGTCGCACACCCAGGTGCTTGAGGATGCGTAAATGCTCGATCGCTCCTTCGGTGGGAGTGTACTGCGAAACTGGCATGATATCCATTGGGCCGTCTGGGATATTGCAGAAAACGCATCGAGCATTGCACTTGTAGGTGGCATAGTAGTAGGCCATAACGGGTTTCCCCGTCATGGGACCTGCGGCCAGATCAAACATATTCGGAAGAGCTGCTCGAAAACTGGGTGCCAAGACGAATCCTCCCTCTGAATTCATGGGGATTCTAGCACATAGTTAAATGAATCTTTATCCATTGAGGGTCTGTTATGTCTCGTAAGGGAGCCGAATCAAGGCGCCAGAACGCTAGCATTTCTGTGAAAAACGCGCCAAGTGGTGGTACCGCCATGGAGCCTGTTGCCGTAAAGGTCGGCTAGTCTCAGAGAGATGGGTATACCTGAAGCGCGGGCTAATCGTCGAGACCTTCTGATCGCCGAAAGCCTGGCTCGTCGAGCCGGACGGCTGCTGGTTGAGTACGCAACGAGTGGAGACCTTGGCACGTCGGAGAAGGGGCCGAAAGACGTCGTTACCTTCGCCGACAAGGCTTCGGAAGAGATGCTGGTCAGTGAGCTGAAGGCCGCCTTTCCAAACGACGGGGTCGTTGGTGAAGAGGGCGCTAGATCAGAAGGGGCCCACGGTCGGGTCTGGTATATCGATCCACTTGACGGCACCTTCAACTTCTCGCGTGAGATCCCTTTTTGGTGCGTCAGCATCGGCCTCGCCGTCGACGGTAATCCCGAAGTCGGAGCCGTCTACGACCCATCGAGAGATGAGCTCTTCTCGGGAGGGCGAGGACTGGGAACAACCCTCAACGGGAGGGTCGTCTCAGCCAGAGGACCCGAAGGAGTTGCAGAGGCAACCGTACAGATCAACGTCGACTTTGATCGCGAGGGCGCAGAGAGGTCTCTGGCCGATACAACGAGGGTTGGGATGGAGGCTATGCGGCTACGGAATATGGGCTCCCTGGCCCTGGAGCTGGCTTACGTGGCTTGCGGCAGACTCGATGCGCTCATTCAGCGAGGGTCGCATCCCTGGGATTATGCCGCAGGAATCATCCTTTGCCTTGAGTCGGGCGCCACGGTAACGAGTCGGGACGGCTCTCCGTTCGATCTCGCCCGTCCAGACGCGCTGGTCGCGGCGACGCTTCCGCTTCACGAAAACCTTCTAAAGCTTCTGCACATATCTGGCCACCCACCGTCTGCTTCCTGAGCCTCTTATTACAACCTGCAGTTGAATAGCCCAAACGGGGCACAACCCCTTGCCGTTGCGTCTGCTACAACTGACTCATGGCACGCATTCCTACAGTAGCGCTGTTGACCGACTTCGGACATGAAGATGCCTACGTCGGCGTCATGAAGAGCGTCGTTCTTTCTCGTAGGCCCGATTGTCAGTTTATCGATCTTAGCCACGCGATTGGGCCGCAGCAGGTGCGTCAAGCGGCATACCTGGCATGGACTGCACATCGCTATCTACCATCCGGAACGGTACTGCTCTGTGTGGTCGATCCGGGAGTGGGCACCGAGCGAAGGGCGATTGCAGTGACGTGGCCGCGAGGCACCTTCGTTGGGCCAGATAACGGCTGGCTGAGCTACATTCTTCAGGAATCGGGTGGGAACCCGAAGAATGGATGCACCTCGCTTCCCGAAGACTGGAGAGCCGTCGAGCTCACCAATAGCGATTTGTGGCTGACGCCACTGAGCGATACTTTTCACGGGCGTGACATCTTCGCCCCCGTCGCGGCACGGCTGGCGAGTGGCGATCCACTTGAAGATATGGGCACCCCCTGTGATGATCTCGTCGCCTTCTCCACATCCCCCAGCAAATCGGATGGTGGCTCGGTGGCCGGAGAAGTTATCCACGTTGACCATTTCGGCAACCTGATTACGAACATTACTGCCTTCGATCTTCCCGAGGAATTTACCGTCTGGCTGGGCGGTGGATCGGTGCATGGACCGGCCCGCTCTTATCAATCGGAGGGCCCCCTGGTTGCCCTGGTCGGAAGCAGCGGCTTACTGGAGGTGGGAGCACCCAATGGGCATGCCGGCCGGCTGGTGCGCGTTGGCATCGGTGAGCCGGTTACCGTAACGCCGAAGGTAGCTCAAGCCCTAGGAGTGTGACCCCCGCCCCCGTCATTCGAGTTGCGCTGATTGGATTCGGGAGCGTTGGAAGGGAGTTTGCGGGGATTCTTCGAGACTACCCCGAGTTGCCGCTGGCGATTACCCTCGCCGTTGACCGAGGCGGCTTCGCCCTCGATCCGCACGGCCTTGATCCGAATACGCTTATCGCAGCCAAAGCACTCGGCTCTGTGGCTAGACACGAGTCGGGAACGGCTGCCAATCTAGATTCCCCACCTATCGAGCGATCGATTGCTGACGTCATGGTGGAGGCTTCGAGCACGAACTTCGCCACCGGTGAGCCCGGGTGGAGTTACGTCAAAGCTGCGATAGAAGCCGGCCTGAACGTCGTGCTGGCCAGCAAAGGTCCTCTTGTGGCTCATTGGGACGAACTGTTTCGCCTCGCCGAGGCGAAGGGGGTAAAGGTTGCCTTCTCTGCCTCTCATGGGGCTCCCCTCCCGGTGATCGAGATGGCTCGAGCCGGCTTCGGCGGAAGCCGTCTTCTGGGGATACGCGCGCTGTTCAACTCGACCACCGGATTGATCCTCGAGGCGATGGAACGTGGCGCCAGCTTGGATGAAGGCATCGTCGAGGCCAGAGCGGGCGGTGTTGTGGAAACAGATCCGTCTCTCGACGTCGATGGTTGGGATGCCTCGGCCAAGTGTGTCATCGTCGCCCGAAGGGTGTTTGGTGCCCGGCTAACTCTTGACGAAGTGGACAGGGAAGGGATTCGTGGACTAACAACGGATCAGGTTCAGCAGGCAGCAAGGCAGGGAACTCCCATCAAGCTCTTATGCCGCATCGAGCCGGCCGGTGATCGCGTACGTGCTTTCGTCAGCCCCGCAAAGCTGCCGGCCGGCGACCCACTGGCAACCCTACGGGAAGGAGCCCTTGGGGTTGTCTACGATGCAGAGCCGGTAGGACCGATGTTTCTCGCTGCCTACGGTAAGGGTGGGCTGGCAACGGCAGCGGCTGTTATTCGCGATATCGTCGCCATCTCGGGCAAGACGACCGGCTCTTAGATCGTTTAGCAGGCGCCTGAGACTTCGGGTCTAATGCTGGATTGCCTCGTCTGAGTCAGGACGTAGTACCGCTGGTGCCGACCCACTCCTCGTTGCCGTCGCCAAACTCCTTTTTCCAAATTGGAGCATCGGCTTTGAGTCGCTCGATGACGTGCCGGCAGGCTTCGAAGGCCTCCGCTCGGTGCGGAGCCGAGACGGCAATCACAACGCTCGCCTCACCGATCTCCAGGCGGCCGGTCCGATGCTGAACAGCGACGGATCCCACCGTCCACCGCTGGTGGACCTCCGTCAGGATGCCTCTCAACATCTCTTCCGCCATCTCCTTGTAGGCTTCGTACTCGAGATGGTCGGTCGGCTTCCCTTCCGAGTTATCCCGGACAGTGCCGGTGAAGGTGACGATGGCCCCACAGTCAGGCGACTCAACCCGTTGGACGCATTGATCAAGCGAGAGCTTGGCGTCCGTCACCTCGACCAGGTCCCGGTCATCCCCGCCACTCACAGGCTGAAGAAGGGCCAGCTCATCCCCCGCCTCGAGGTGCTCCGTTCGATCTACGACTTGGCGGTTTCGAGCAAAGCGAGTAAAGGAGTCGGTTGCGGCGAGAGACGGGAACTCCGTGCTGAGGACATTGAAGGCATCCTCAACGGTTGCCCCTTCCGCAAGGTCGAGCGTTAGGGACGAGCGTCCCGCCAGCTCCCGATGACCGGCAAACAGCTTGACCGTCACTCTCATACCCAACTCTAGCCTTCAGACGGAGTCAGCCAAGCTGTCGTTGTGATGCGAACCGCCGGCTTGAGGCAGATCTGGACTGGGACGAGTGATGGACAATCCGACATCCATGTCGTTCAGAGAATGGCACGCAAGAAGGCTTTGGTTCGCTCGTGCTGAGGGTGATCGAAGACTTCCTCCGGCTTGCCCTCCTCGACGATGACCCCGCCGTCCATAAAGATGACGTCGTCAGCAGCTTCCCGAGCGAAGCCCATCTCGTGGGTAACAACGATCATGGTCATACCCTCGCGAGCAAGCTGCTTCATCACTTCCAGAACGTCACCGACCAGCTCGGGGTCGAGAGCAGATGTGGCCTCGTCGAACATCATGACCTTGGGATTCATGGCCAAAGCCCGAGCGATAGCAACCCGCTGCTGCTGCCCTCCAGAAAGCTGGACGGGATAGTGGCTGGCTCGATCGGCCAGGCCGACTTTGGCCAGCAGCGCCAGGCCTTGCTCTCTCGCTTCTCGGCGTGGCACTCCTCGAACTCTTATCGGAGCTTCCATCACGTTCTGTATGGCCGTCATGTGGGCAAAGAGATTGAATCGCTGGAATACCATGCCGATGTCGGCTCGCTGCTTTGCAACGACTCTGGCCGAAAGCGGCTTGAGCCGGCCATTCACGTCTCGATACCCGATTAGGGTTCCGTCCACATAGATGTGACCCGACTCAATCGTCTCAAGGTGATTAATGCACCTCAGGAAAGTGCTCTTGCCTGATCCACTTGGGCCGATGATGACCACAGTCTGACCCTGCTCCACCTTCATGGATATTCCGCACAGCACCTCCAGCTGCCCGAAGCGCTTATGCACGTCTTCGCAATCGACCATCGGACGCCCATTGGAAACTGTCATCCCCTGCGGAGGGCTCCGACCATGAGCCTTTGCATGGTTCCGGGCTGCCTCAGCTCCCTGCTGAATCCACGTTCAAAGTACCGTTCGAGATGACCCTGGAGGTAGGTGGCGACCGTCGTCAGTATGAGGTACCAGGTGGCAGCTACCGTCAGCAGCTCGAAGAACCTCTGAGCGCCAAGGCCGAAAGAGGCCGTGTAAATGAGCTGCACCTTGTAGAAGAGCTCGGCCACGGTGATTGTCGAAACGAGCGAAGTGTTCTTCATCATCGAGATGAACTCGTTCCCTGTCGGAGGAATGATGACTCGTATGGCTTGTGGCAACACAATGCGTCGCATCGCCAGCGACCGTGTCATTCCTAGGGAGTGCGCCGCCTCGAGCTGTCCTGAATCGACCGCCGTGATACCGGCGCGGACAATTTCCGCCATGTATGCACCCTCGTTCAGGCTCAAGGCGATGAAGCCTGACCAAAAGGCGTCGATGACGATTGTGTTGTTTGTTATCTGCGACAGGGCAAAGTAGACGAAGAAGATCTGGACAAGCAGAGGGGTGCCTCGAAAGAGCCAGATGTACAGGCCCGCGATCAATCGAAAGATTGGAAGTCGCCCCGTCGACAGCCTTCCGAGAGCAGTGAAGACACCGAGCACGATTCCAGCGGCTTGACTCAGAACCGACAGGATGATTGTGAGCTCGACCCCATCCAGGATGGTTCTCGAGAAGAGGAAGTGCCAGTAGACGTGGCCATCGAAGTTGATCCCTCCGACAAGCCTTGCAGCGATAGGGAGCTGGGTCCAGGCGAAGTCGCTCATCCATTCATCCCTTCAGGAACGCCACAAGGGCAGGCGCCACGCGCCTGCCCTTGTTTACTTACATGTCTGCTAAAGACTCTAGGCCTTTCGGAGTCAGGATATTTTGATCTTGCCCTTCTGAAGGTTGTACTTCTTGAGAATCTGCAGATACTGGCCCGACTTGTAAACCTTAAGCAATCCCTTGTGGATGGCCTTGTACAGGGATGTTTGCTTCTTCGGCATGCCGATCCCATAATTCTGACCCGTCTTGATCACCTTGCCCGCGAGGCGGATGCTGCCTTTGTTCTCCGTGACATACAGTGCCGCCACGGGATAGTCGGTGGTATAGGCCGCGACGTGGCCGGACTTGAAAGCCTGCCAAGCCAGCGTGTCCTGCGAATACTCGTGGATATCGATCTTTTTCTTGCAGTGCTTGTTTGCCGCAGTGAGTCCTGCTTCCTCCGTTGTGCCGGATTCAACCGAAATGGAATCGCCACAGATTTGGCCGTAACCGTTCGCATGGATACTGCTGCTCTTATTGACGACGATCGCTTCAACGCCTTTCATGTAATCCACAAATGCCACACCTTGCTTTCGCCGGGCTGGAGTGTCGTTCATGCTGGACATGATGATGTCGAACGGATGATGGATCAGCATGTCGGGAATCAGCGAGTCGAAAGTGACGTTCATAAAGACGACCTTGAGGTGAAGCTGCTTGCCGATCGCGTTCCCAAGGTCTACGTCGGCGCCAACAGCCTTCCCAGTCGAGGTGTTCTGAGACTCCATCGGTGGATAGGTCTCATCCGATCCGATGGTTAGTTGCCCTTTGTGAACGGTTTTGAAATCACTGTGGTGGACAGCATTGGCCACCTGCTTGGCGGACGCTACTGCCGAAAAACTTCCACCAATCATGACGGCCGTGAGGCCGACCAAGACAAGCAGGGACCGGAAGAGTGAGCGGTTCAACATGTCAAGTCTCCTTTAAGTTGTGGCTGTAATCGATAGCTTTGCGTTTCGAAGGAATGTCACGCCTTCGATGGTTGCGAAACCTGAGCGAATATAGGTCACTTTGGAACCAGGTGTCAATGTCAGTGCTTGAAGTGACGCAGACCTGTGAAGATCATCGCCATTCCTGCCTTGTTTGCGACTTCAATGGATTCGCGATCCCTGATTGATCCTCCAGGTTGAATGATGGCCGTTACTCCGGCCTCCGCTGCCCGCTCGACGCCATCGGCAAATGGGAAGTAAGCATCAGAGGCTAAGACACTCCCCTGCGACCTGTCTTCCGCCATCCGACAGGCTAGGTCGACCGCATTGACCCGGCTCATCTGACCTGCACCCACTCCGACCACCGCCAGCTTCCTGGCCAGCACGATTCCATTCGACTTCACGTGCTTGACGGCGCGCCAAGCGAATAGGAGGTCGGTCAGCTCCTCGAGAGTCGGCTCCCGCTGGGTGACCACCTGCATATTGCCTTGGGGGTCAGTCACCACATTTCGTGTTTGGGCTAAGAAGCCACCACTCACTCGTTTAAAGTCCAGCCGGCCGTACGGCAATGCGTCGATCACTGCCGCATCTTTGTGCTCCGTATCGCTGTCCACACTCAGAAGTCGAATCGCCTTCTTCCGTCCGAGAACACGAATGGCCTCCCGGCTGAAACTTGGGGCGATGACGGCTTCAAAGTAGACGCCCACCATGGCCGAAGCTGTCGCCTCGTCCACCCTTCGATTGAGCCCAACAATGCCTCCGTAGGCCGCAGCCGGGTCGCCGCTGTAGGCCTTTTGGTACGCGTCGAGAACGTTACGTCCCGCGGCGAGCCCTGTCGGATTTGTGTGTTTAACAACAGCGACTGCGGGTGCGGCAAAGTCGTTGACCATGGTCCAAGCCGCATCCAGGTCGAGATAGTTATTGAAAGACAGCTCCTTACCGTGGATCTGACGCTAGCGCCAGTGACGGTGACTGGAGTCATCGATTCATTGGTGCGAGGTATGTCGGTGTAGAGAGCGGCCCGTTGGTGAAGGTTCTCCCCGTAGCGCAGGTCCTGCACTTTGGTGAGGGGAAGGCTGAATTGCGATGGGAAGTCTTCCCCGCTCGTCTTTGACAGCCAGGCGGCAATGTAAGCGTCGTATGCCGACGTGAGCGCAAAGGCCTTGGCAGCGAGCTTTGCCCGAGTCTTCTCCCGGACCGCGCTGTAACGCAAGAGCTCAGCTAGGACATCCTCGTAATCGTCTGGGTCACCAAGGACCACGACGTCGCGGTAATTCTTTGCGGCTGCGCGAAGCAGAGCCGGACCACCCACATCGATGTTCTCAAGTGCCGCTTCTGGCGCAACTTTTCCCGAGGACACGACTTCAAGGAATGGGTAGAAATTAACGACGACGATGTCGATAAGATCAATTCCATGCTCCCGCAGCACCGTTAGGTCATCCTCTTGATCCCGTCGGGCGAGGATGCCCCCATGGATGGAGGGATGTAGCGTCTTGACCCGTCCGGCCAAAATCTCGGGTGACTTGGTGACGTCGGAGACGGGAGTAACCTTGAGGCCGGCCTCCACGAGCCGCGACCCGGTGCCGCCAGTCGAGATCAGCTCGCAACCGATTTCTTGCAGTCCCGTTGCGAGGTCAACGATCCCGCGCTGATCGTAGACGCTCAGCAGAGCCCTCATTCCGCCCCCATATAAAGTGTGACAACCATTATTGCGTATGGGAATCACACCAAATGTGGTTCGATCTGACCGCTACGTCACCGGAACGTAGCGAGGCTGCTCGCGGCTCAAGGATACCGGCGGCGCATCCAGAGCACCGTGAAAAGGAGCTCGGGTATGGCATCTAAGAGATAGACCGGAGATATACGGCGCTTGTAGACGTATCTCAAGTCGACGGCCGCGAGGCACAAGGCCGCTCCGAGTCCCAGAGTCCTTACCAGCTCACTCGCCGAGGCTCCTTCCCGCCCTGCCTGTTGTTTTGGGAGCCGGATGCGAGGAGTGCGCGAGCCAGACCCGTTGTTCTTCTCGTCGCCGCTCGACGCTGCCGAGCCTTGAATGAGCACGGCGCCGACTACAGCAATCAGAGCACCAACTGCCTTCACCAGCCACCTGTCGACCTTTCTCCCGGAAATCATCTCGAAGGTTCGCATGGAAACTATGGGCCAGACGCCGGTTCCGATATAGTACAAGCCTTGGATCCATTCCAATCGCCATCGTTTAGAGAAGCCCATCAACATCCCCTTCCCTTTCTGATCTGAATGGAATGCACTTCGCACTATCCGCTCCAAGCGGCTAGGAGGCCGCTTGATCGAGGCGGAGAGAGAGCGCCCTGCTTCCACGTTCCTGATCAAGAACGATTCCATATAAGAAGTCAGCCGCTGCCATTGTTCCGCGGTTATGAGTAACCACAATAAATTGCGTCTGGAGCGCCAGCTGCCGAAGGACACCGAGATATCGATCTACGTTGGTTTCGTCGAGGGCCGCGTCGACCTCGTCGAGAACGCAAAAGGGTGGTGGTGCGGCTGAAATTAGGGCAAAGAGGAATGCTCCGGCGACCAGAGTTCGCTCTCCTCCCGATAAGCTGCTCAGGTCGCGCGAACGGCGACCAGGAAGCTGCGTGACAATCTCAACCGCCTCCACTCCGTCCATCGTTTCCAGCAGAAGCTCGCCGCTGCCACCACCAAAGATGTCATTGAAGTAGGTCGAGAAGAGGCTATTGACGTGGGAAAACGCGAGTCGAAAACGGCGGCGCACCTCGCGATCTGTGTCTCGCAATAGACCCTCGATCTCGTCAGATGCAGTTTGAAGATCCTCGATCTGAGCGACCATGGTATCCCGTCGCTCTGTCAGCGCCTCAAACTCAGCCACAACGCCTGGATCGATCTCCTCTGCCTGACCGGCTCGGATTCGCAGCCGCCGTATATCCAGCTCGCTATATATGCTTCCGTCTTCCGGAGCTCGGACGTTATCGGGATCCATTTCGAGATCGATTCGACACTCGCGAGTTAGATCTTCTAGCCTGGCGTCAAGCTGCTCGACCTCCACGGTAAGCCGCTCTCCCGCCGCCACTGCTTCCTCAATCGATGAGCGAAGCGCTCGTAAGCGCTCCTCGATTCTCTGTGAATCCTGGCTTTGCGGAGATGCCGCGGGCAACGAGTCCAGTCCGCGACGTGCCTCCTCCAGCTCAGCTCGCGCGTCTGACTCCTGAGCCTCGCTAGCCGCCAGCTTGCCAAGGGCCTCCTCATGAGCCTGAGCTGTCTCGACGATGCGCTGTGCGAGCCTTGCACGCTCCTCGACAGATTCCTGTTTTCGTTGCAGCAACCGGTTCAGCTCCTGCACCTCGAGCTCAACCCGGCGTCGTAGAACCACCACCTCATTCATCTGGCCTCTGATCGAGTTTTCGAGACCTTCGATCTGGCCTTGCATCGTCGAGTGAGAGGCCCTGGCAGCTTCTAGCCTCTGGCGGTCGAGCTGAAGGGAATCCTCCTGCGGTACCAGCTCCTCAGCCAAGGTCGCCAGGCGCCCCATCGCAACGTCTCGATCCCGGTTGATCTCTTGAAGGCGAAGCTCCACCGACTCCACCTCATCCTGGTAGGAGACCAAGAGCGCCGATGCATGGCCGAGCGCCGCCTCCGTTTCCGCAGAGGTCCGACTTTGAGATTGAAATGACGCTTCGTCCCGCTCCAAGTCTGATGACATCTGGCGCTCCTGCTCGATGAGCCCATCGAGGCGCACGGTCACCTGATTGAGCCTCTGCTGCAGATCGTCCACCCGTAGCTGAGCTTGGGCTATCTCGATCTCCCTCCGGACAGCTTGTCTCTCCGTAGGCGAAGCGACATACAGGGATCCGGCAGATCGAAGGTTTCCTTTGAGGTCGACGAGCTTCAAGGGTGGATGGTCGACGGAGAGAGACTCAAGCTCCCTCACCGCCTCCCAAGCCGGTTCAAGCTCGGTTTCAGGTCCAAGCACGAGTGTGGTCGCCAGGCTTGGGCTGATCGGATCCCCGCTGTCGTCAAGTTGAACCAGATCCGACAGCCAACCTTTGGCTGCGATGTTGGATGCCTCCAAAGCGGCCAGGACTTGCCTCTGCCATTCAGGCGGCGGAGAGGCTGCCGGCCTCGGACCAGGTGCGTCGTTGGAAGGACGCGCAGGAGCCTCGACCATCGCTCCTAAAGCGGCTGCCAGGCTGGCAGCAAGATCCTCCGTGACATGGACCGACTCTCCAACCTGTCGAAACGTGGAGGGCGGTCTGGACTCCTGAAGCTCCTCGAGCTCGGATCGGAGCATCTCTATCCCTCTCTTGAGGCGGTCGATATCCGCGGATGCCTCCAGAACCAGGGAATGGACACCTTCCTGCTCTTTTCTCGAGCGGTCTCGTACCGCCATTGCCGTGGAACGTTGTTCTCGCAGCAGCTCGACTTGAGCACGAAGGCTTTCAACCTCTTGTCTCTTCTCGCTCAACGACCCCTCGAGCTGTGGAAGTAAGCGCACGAAGTGCTGAGCCTGCCGCTCCAGCTTCTCCGTCTCTTGCTGGATCCTCTCTCGCTCGGCTAGATGGGTCGATACCCGGCTCTCGTTGGCTTGTAGCCTTCTTGCCGTCTCCTGCATCTCCTTTTGAGATGCCTCACTCGCGTGCAAAAGGTCGAGACGCCGGCGCTCAAGCTCAAGCAGCTCTCCTTCTGCCGTCTTCAGCTCGGCAGAAAGCGATTCAACCTGCTCCCGCTGCTGCTCGATGGTGCGGGTGAGCTCCTGATCATCCTCGATCGCTTGGATCCGTGCCCGTAACGTGGTTGAGGTCTCTTCGAGTCGAGACAGGTCTTGTCTTAGGGCTCGAGATGTCGCCCGGCATTTCTCGGCCTGCCACTCTGCATCGCGCACCCTCTCTCGCGCTTGCTGAAGCTGCGACTGAGACTGGCGGAACGACTCCTCCTGCCGGCGCCTCTGATCATCCAGGGCATTTAGACTCGCTCTCAGCTCCTCCTCTTGGGCTCGGCGCTGTGTTAATCGTTCACGGGCCGTTTCCCGCTCAGACTGAAGCCTCGACCAGGAGCTCGCATAGTGCCAGGCCAGGGCCCGGTGAAGCTCAGTTTTTGCCGTGATGGCGCCTTGAGCCAAAGCAGCTTGTCGCTTGAGGATTCGTAGGCGCGGCTCGATCTCTCCGAGCAGTGTCACCGCCTCCGACACGTTTTGAGCCGTTGCAGCCAGGCGACTTAGCGCTTCGGCTTTACGGGCCTCGTAGGGTGCAACCCCTGCGACGGCTGCGATGAATCTCCTGCGATCGGCCGGCCTGGCCGTGAGGACCGCATCGACCATGCCTTGGCCCACGATCGTGTGGCCACCATTCAAGCCACCCTCCCGAGCCACGTCAACAACATCCCGCAGCCGTACTCGATTGCCGTTGATCACGTACTCGCTGTCGCCTGAGCGGTAGATGCGGCGGATGATCTCGGCTTCCGTGGCCTCTATCGGCAGCCACCGGGACTCGTTATCGAATCGAATCTTGACCTCGGCTAAGGACGCAGCACGCCGCTGCTGAGAGCCGGAAAAGATGACGTCCTCGTTCCGGCGGCCCCGAATCTCGCGCATGGATTGCTCACCGAGGGCCCATCTGATCGCGTCTACAAGGTTACTCTTACCGCTACCGTTGGCGCCGACGATAGCAGTGATTCCCTCGGAAAACTCAACAGTCATGGGGGAAGCGAAGGTCTTGAACCCCGAGAGCTGCAATGACCTTAGATGCAGTCCTTCCTCCAACCCGTCGAGAGTTACTCCATGGTAGACTGGCCGTGCGAAAATCATACAAGAGAAGCCCTGACCAACCTGGAGTAGCCATTGCCTGACCGAGCTGAAGCGAACAAGAGACGCGGCCTTCTCCGTTCGGCAGGAGTCGTGGTCGGATTGCTCGTACTCTTACTCGTTGCCATGGGAGTGGCGGGGAATATCACTCAGGCAACCACATCCAAACCCAAGCCAACGCCGCCAGTTCCCACTGCCCCCGCTGTCCCGCCGACGCCGGCGCCGTCGGCGACGGTCACCCCAACGGGTCATAGCAAGGGGACCGCAACACCTGTTACGGGGAAAACAGTGGTTCCCACGGCGACGGCGCTTCCTAAACCAACCCTAACGGGTGTCCCAACCGCAACGAGCGCAAAGCCAACAGCAACGCCGACGGGAGCTAAACCAACTCCAACTCGGTAGCTCTATTTGCGATTTGCAGTCGTTCTCTTTCTTGGGCATCTGATCACTCCCGCCTCTGTGCCGACGTATCACGTCCAGCAGGCGACATCTCGAACCTGTGTCTGCCTTCCTTCCGAGGGTTCGATGTCTGCGGCATTCGACCTGGCCGGGGCTAACCGATTGGGGAGTGGATACCCCTCGCTGCCTGAAATGAATGGACACGCGGGAGTTGTACCGGCAACCCTGCTGAAGGCGATTGGTTGGGTCGAGAGTAATTGGCAGCAGTTCACTCCCTCGGGAGTGCCGCTCGTTAGCTCAGATTTCGGTTATGGAACGATGCAGATTACAAGCGGTATGCCCGGGGCCTTCGGGAAACCTTTGGGAACCTTGCCTCCTCCCGTCCAGGGTCGTATCGGCGGAAGTTACCAATACAACATTGCCCAAGCTGCCACTATGCTCGTCGACAACTGGAACTGGACGCCGAATGTTGGCTCCAATAATGCGACGGACATTGAGGATTGGTATTACGCCGTCTGGGCCTACAACGGTTGGGGATGGGCAAACAATCCCAACAATCCGACATTCACCCGACAGGGTACGCCTGCGACGGATCCCGAGAGCTTTCCCTATCAAGAGCGAGTATTCTACTGGGTCTCCCATCCTCCGAAGGACAGCAATGGTCAATTGCTGTGGAAGCCGATCCACGTCGATCTGCCTTCACGGTCTCAAATTGGAGACAAACCCGGAAACGTTTCGGTGAAGAAGGAGCACAGTGAACCACCTCTCCTTGACAGTGCGACCTTCGATCTTCCCTCGAAGCTTCAGGAGATGAGAGCCGGTTCATCCGTCGCGGTCCATGTCAGGGTATTTAACGCGGGCGGGACGTCCTGGCAAGCCATCTCGGGCCACAAATTCAAGCTGACGTACTACTGGGTTCATTCCTCAAAGGGATCAAATGCCGACCCGAATCTGGGCGGTAACGTGGTGGCTAGCGGTCCGCGCGTGTCCCTTGGCTCGGTTGGCATCGGCGGTTCTGAGCGAGTCGGTATTAGGGTAAAAGCACCGAACCAAACAGGACCGCTCAGCCTCGAGTGGGATGTCGTAGCTCCCGACGGCAAAGACTTCAGCGCCCTGGGAGGCAAGACCGGCCTCCAAGCGGTTTCCGTGGTGTCTCGGCAAGACAGCGTACCGCCATATCACGACCCACCAGCACCTCTACCCCTCATCGGGAACAATGCCCGCTATGTTACGACCACATCAGCTGCCTTGCCGGCCGACATGTTGCCGGATCAGCAGTTTGAGGAAGACGTGCTGCTCTTCAATCCTGGAGCAAACATGTGGGCGACCGGATACGCGCTCACCCAGCTCTCAAGCGGTCAAACCTACCCGCTTTCCCGGGAGGTCGAGAAGTGCCGCATTTATGTCCTCAGGATCAAAGGGTCGGCGCCGCTCGTACCCGGAAGTTACGATCTACGCTACAGGCTTACCGCAGCGAATGGCAAGCTCTTCGGACCTACAATCTCGGTCAAACTTGTGGTTCTAACCTCCCTGCTTTCGCCAGCGAGTCGTGAATTCGATTTTAGACCTGCTTGATATAATCACCGAGATGTGGGTGTAGCACGGAGCGAGCAGCTTTGCGCCCTCCGTTCGCGGTCAAGGAGACATAAGAGATGTCAGGCCACTCCAAGTGGGCCCAGATCAAGCGGCAGAAGGGCGTCGCTGATTCCAAGCGTGGGCAGCTCTTCACCAAGCTGGGCCGAGAGCTAACCGTGGCGGCCAGGGAAGGCGCAGAGCCATCCTCAAATTCACGGCTGCGTATCGCGATTCAGCGGGCGCGTGACGCCAACATGCCGCTGGATACGATCGAGCGAGCCATCAAACGTGGAGCAGGTGGTGGTGAGGGCGCCAACTACCAAGAGATCACCTACGAAGGCTACGGCCCTGGCGGAGCAGCGGTTCTCGTCCGCGCAATGACCGACAACCGCAACCGCGCCGCCGCCGAGGTGCGAAGTGTGTTTACGCGCAACGGCGGCAATCTCGGGGAATCCGGCTGTGCCAGCTACCTGTTCGACGCCAGGGGAGTGATAACTGTCAACGTCGATGGGAAGGACCCGGATGACCTCGCTCTCATGGCAATAGATGCTGGCGCCGACGATGTACAGATCGGTGATGACGCAGTCGACATCTACACGGACGTGGAGCGCTATGGAAGCCGTTCGCGCGGCCCTGGAAAGCCGGAATATAGAAGTCTCCTCTGCGGCTACAAATGATCCCGAAGATGACCGTCGATCTGGACGAGCACTCTGCCGAACAGGTATTCCGGCTGGTCGATCGGCTTGAAGACTTGGACGACGTCCAGGATGTCTTCACGAATACCGAGATTTCGGATGAGGTAGCCGCCAGGTTAGTAGGGTGAGAGCGCCCGATCAGGCCGGGCTCCGGAGACTCGAGCCAAAGATTGACCGCGAGTCCGGGTGGTTGCCTTCGTCGCCGCCAATCGTAAGGTCGCTGCCCTTCTCTAATACCGCCCGCTGGCGAATTCGATAGCCGTCCTGGTCTCGCCTGATGTCCTATTCCTCTCCACATTCGGACGATTCTGTTCCGTTTCTCTGGGCGGTCCTGGCAGGGTACATCCTTACCCGGCCATTAACTATGTCAATTACCGCTTCTCGTTACCAAGATTCTTTGTTCTCTCCTTTTATTCGTGATGCTGTGTCTTTTCGGCAGTCCTCGTGGTTCCCGCTATCTGTTCCCTGGCTCACCAACCAGGTCACGTTCTTTGTCGAAGATCTGCCCAAGCTGCAGGGTGCCTTGATTCAGCAAAGTCGGTCCGAAGCCACTGGGAATCGACATCAACCAGGTCGTGACGCAGGTCGCTCAAAATCTAATACTCTGACCGGCAATCCCAAGAGCGCCGTCAAACTCTTGACCAGCGCCTTTAACACCGCTATTCGGATTCTGATCTTTTTCTTCACCACTTTTTATCTTCTGATGGATGGGCCGCGGATCGAAGATCGCCGCCCGTTTGGTCCCGCTCGCTTTCGGCCCGAGAGTACTTCGCCTCGCTAGCAGATCAATAGGAGCTGGTCGCAGTACATTCGAGGCGAGCTGATCCTCTTTGGCATCATGACGTCGCAAGCTTTATTGGTCTCGAGATATTGCAGGTGCCCGGCGCCGTCCCTTTGGCCCTCGCCACGGGGGCTCTGGAGCTACTTCCGATCGTAGGACCGGTTACCGCGGGCGGGCTCGCCGTGAGTGTCGCCTACCTCAACGGCACGAACCCGTTTCGGTTGGAGTCAGATCACTTATGGCTTGGTCGTCGCGGGCATGTACCTGGTCTTTCGGGAAGTGGAGGACTACCTTGTCGTCCCCCGCGTCTTGGGACGCGCGGTAAAGCTGCATCCGCTGATTGTGCTATTTCGCTAGTCTCCGGGGGCCTTATTTGCAGGGTTGTTTGGCCTTCTCATAGCAGTTCCGATTGCCGCGAGCATTAAGATCGTCGCCGCCTACCTCTACGACAAGCTGGTGCCGAGCCAGCGCAATTCGTGGAATCCATGCCGTGGAGACCGATGACATCTAGCGAATCCAAGATCGTCTCGCGTGATCGCATGGTCGCCGCCAGCCTGGAGGCACGTGCCAATGGTGATGTTGTCGTGTTGACCAATGGGTGTTTCGACATACTCCATACAGGGCATGTAACGTATCTGGAGAGTGCCAGGAATCTGGGCACGCTGTTGCTGGTGGGAATCAACAGCGACGACTCGCTTAGGCGATTGAAGGGGCCACCCCGGCCCTTCAACACAGAACAAGAACGGGCGAGAGTGGTCGCGGCCCTCGAGTCAGTCGACCTAGTAACAATCTTCGGCGAGGAGACAGCAACGCAATTGGTGGAAACGGTTGAGCCAAATATCTATGTCAAGGGTGGAGACTACAGTGATGATCCGGCTTCAGGCGACTGGCCCAAAGGGAAGTATCCGCCCGAGGCCCGAGCTTTGGAAGCTTACAACGGCCGGCTGGTAGTCCTTCCCTTCGTTCCCGGATACAGTACGACCGACATCGTTGAGCGGATCCAGGCAAGCTCCGTATGAGGAAGCGCACTGCCTACTTCTTCAGCGCGACTTCCCTGTTTTGCTTGCTGGCGCTGCTCCCGGGCTGTGGCAACAGCATCGCTTGTTCCGGAAATGTCGCCATTGTCTCCGGACATGCCATTAGCCAAGCACGCTACCGTCAGCTGCTTCGGTACACGCTAAATTTCTACGAGCACGTGGATCAGCAATCGAAGTACTACCGCCATGCAATCTGCAAAGGGTCGGCCACATCTTCCGCCTGCAAAGCGGTGAAGACGCAATTAAGACAACACATGGTTGACGAACAGGTCGTCGCCACCTATGCGCAGCATCACCACTTGACTCCCACAAGCCGGGACTGGTCAAGAGCCATGGATCAAGAACGTCAGCTGATCCAGCGGTCAGGTGGCTACACGGGCTTCTCCAACTACCTCTCGGAAGTAGGGATGACCCACAATCAGTTCGTTTCGATTGTTGGCGACCAGATCGAGACGGCCAAGGTGAAGTCCACCATTGGTTCGGAGCTCAAATTCCAGGCATGGCTCCGCGGGCAGGAAAAGAGCGCCGCCGTGAAGCTTTGTCACGTTCCCGGAACCTAGAAACAAGGGAGTCCAAGACCTAATGCGGGTTGGAGTTTTGACGGTTAGCGACAGCGTCAGCCAGGGTAAGGCCGACGACCGCAGTGGCGATTCGATAGTAGAGGTTCTTCAGTCTGCCGAGCCATCTGTGGAAATTGAACGGAGGGTCGTGCCAGACGAGAAGGCAGAGATTCTTGCGGTTCTCATCGAGTGGGCAGACAAAGACGGCTTGGATGCTGTGATCACGACCGGTGGCACGGGTCTGGGCCCTAGGGATGTCACTCCTGAGGCCACCATGGAAGGCGTCACCATCCGAGTCCCGGGAATAGAGGAGGCGCCTCAGAGCCCAAAGTGTGGGGAAGGTGCCCACCGCCATGCTGTCGCGTGGAGTCTGCGGCGTGCGGGGCAGAACTCTAGTCGTAAACCTTCCCGGGAGCCCTAACGGTGCGCGCGAAGGCACTGAGCTTCTTTGCTCCGTGCTGACGCACGCGGTGGATCTGCTACATGGACATACCCGGCACGATCATCGAACGGATGTTGCCGGTTGACCCAAGCAGAGGCCACGCAAGGCAGGCTCATTCTCGGCCTCTGTGACGATGACGAGACGATCGCCCACCTGCAATTCCAAATCCGGTGTCGGTACTGACGCGCGCTCTCCTCGAACGACTGCAGCCAACACGCTGTGTCCCGGGAGTGATACATCTTCTGAACGAACGCCCACCAAGCCCGCGCCCTGGTGTAGCTCGAGCTCAACCACTTCCGCTCCGCCTTCCTGAAGGGTCAGGAGGTGAACGATCGGATGGGATGGGATCTCCTGTTGTAGGAGAGAGAGCAAAAGGTCTGTCGCGCTAACTGTGGCATCGATGCCAAGCTTTCCAAAGACCCCTCGATTTCTCGGATTGTTGACACGGGCGATGGTCCTCGGCACCTTGAACCGGTGCTTCGCAATCTGACAGATGACAAGATTGTCCTCATCGTGCCCTGTCACCGCAACAACCACGTCTGCGCGCTCCACTCCTGCTTCGCTCAGAATTGTTGCCTCGGCACCGTCACCATGGATGGCAGTGCCACCTAGGTGGTTGATTACCGCCTCGGCTTTGGCGAGGTCCTTCTCAATGACGAGAACCTCCTCCTCTTCACTCAGGAGCGATTTCGTCAGGTAGTAACCCACCTTTCCGGCTCCGACAACAACGATATACATGCTAATCGCTCACAATTTGCTGAAATAGGCGTTCTGCGGCATTGACCGTCGGAGAGAAGGCCTGGATGCCAATCTCCTGGTAGATTGCTGCGCGAGCCGGATCGTAAACACGCGCCACTACCTGGTCCACGTTAAAAATAGTCTTGGCCACCTGGGCGGCCATCAGATTGCGATTATCCCCGTTTGTAACTGCGATAAATATGTCGGCCTGATCAGTGCCGGCCTCGCGCAGAACGTCGATATCGATTCCATTTCCGATGTAAGTTTCGCCCCGAAATGTTGACTTGATTCTTCGAAAGGCACTGGAATCGACGTCGACGACGATAATGTCGTGCCGCTCGTCGAGGATGTTCGCCAATCTTGATCCAACTCGACCGGCTCCGACGATGACAACTTTCACTGAGCGACCTCTAGCAAATTATGACTGATCGTCCATCCCACGAGTCCCCAGCAGCTCCCGAGTCCGCAGCGGCGCACGTTCGCGACTACGACTATGAGCTACCTCCCGATCTAATCGCCCAGGATCCTACCCCCGAACGCGGGCCAATCCCGGCTTCTCAGAGTCACAAGAAGGACGGGTGAGCTGCAGGATACCTTCTTCTCCAACCTCCCTGACCTTCTGGTGCCGGGAGATCTCCTGGTCGCGAATGAGAGTCGTGTAGTTCCGGCTCGCCTCAGAGGGCACCTGATTACCGGCGGAGTGATCGAGCTACTTCTGATGCAGGAACTGGGAGACCTTACTTGGGAAGTGATGGGAAAGCCGGCTCGAAAACTGAAACCGGGTACAGAGATCCAGCTCGCCGGAGGCGCGGTGGGCCGCGTGGAAGAAAGCTCTCGAGAACGGGCGAAGATCGGTTCGCTTCGAAGGCACCGGCCCATTCAGGGAGTGGCTGCGGTCCCATGGAGAGCTTCCGATCCCTCCCTATATCAAGAACTATCCAGAAGACCCTGAGCGGTACCAAACCGTCTATGGGAGGACTCCCGGATCAATTGCCGCTCCCACGGCAGGACTGCATTTCACGGCCGGACGTGCTTGGCAGGCTGCAACAACGGGGCATTGCGGTTGAGTTTGTGACGCTTCACGTCGGGGCAGCGACCTTTCGTCCAGTTCGGGATGAAAAGCTGGAGGAGATTCGGCTGGAATCGGAAATCGGGTCGATCAGTGCTTCAGCTGCTGAGCGGATTTCCTCGGCTCGACGGGAAGGTCGTCGGGTCGTGGCCGTCGGAACGACAACGACTCGACTCCTGGAGGGCGTCTATCTGAAGCATCAAGGAATCGTTGCCACCAGTGAACCCATCGACCTCTTCATCAGACCGCCGTTCCAATTCAACGCGGTCGATGCGCTCATAACGAACTTTCACCTGCCGCGCTCGACCCTTCTCATGCTCGTGAGTGCCTTCGCGGGCCGCGATCTGGTGCTCAAAGCTTATGCCCACGCGGTGCAGCAGGGCTACCGCTTCTACAGCTTCGGGGACGCCATGCTCATTGAGTAGCCGATTTCCGTGGTCCTAGCAGGGCCCCCACATCGATCATCCTGGCCATTCGGGATGACGCTTCCGCGATCATGTCGCTTGTCTGAGTCACCGCTTTGTCGATTGTCATGGGCCGGCTCATGATGGACATCACGGCCGAGACTCCATGCTCGTAGCAAGCCTCGTATCCTGCTCCAATGCTGCCCACCACGACAACGACGGGGATACCACGCTGTTTCGCCCGCTGAGCAACCACAAGTGGCGCCTTTCCGAAGACGTCCTGAGCGTCGATGCGGCCCTCACCAGTGATGACAAGGTCCGTATCTTTGAGATGCTCGTCGAAGCCCATTGCCTCAAAGATCAGATCCACTCCGCGCTCCATCCTGGCTCCCGTGAAGGCCATCAGACCTGCTCCCAACCCGCCGGCAGCGCCTGCGCCAGGGACATCGAGAAGGTCGAAGCCCAGGTCGCGTTTTAGGACATCCGCGTAATTAGCTAGCGCGCGATCAAGCATATAGGCGACGCGCTCTGTCGCTCCCTTTTGGCGGCCATACACCTGGCTTGCCCCTTGGGGACCGCATAGTGGGTTGGTAACGTCCGAGGCCACGACCACCTCTACCTGCGTCAGCCGCCGATCGACGTGTGATGCATCCACATGAGTGAGCCGTGACAGTGCCTTCCCACCACGGCCCAAAAACCTGCCGGCCGAATCGAGGAATCGTGCACCGAGGGCGTGAGCCATCCCCGCCCCTCCGTCATTCGTGGCGCTTCCCCCGATCCCCACGATGATGCGGGAGACTCCCCGGTCCAGGGCAGCCTTGATGAGCTGCCCGGTTCCAAAGGTACTGGTGACTGTTGGATCTCTCTCACTCCTATCGAGGAGAGGCAATCCCGAAGCGGCCGCCATTTCAATCACGGCAGTTTCTCCGTCTCCCAGCATCCCCCAGGTTGCTGAAACGGGCCGCCCCAGTGGATCCTCGACCTGGGTCTCCATGTAGGATCCGCCGGTCGCCGAAACCAAGGCCTCGACCGTTCCCTCCCCACCGTCAGCCACAGGGAGCAGCTCCAGCTCGTGGTCTGTCCAGATGAGACGAACACCCTGTGCGATCGCCTGCGCCACTTCCAGCGCGTTCAAACTGCCCTTATAGGCCTGTGGAGCAACAAGTATTCTCATGGACTTCCGTCACCGGAGTCGTTCCGAGGGGTAACTCGGCACTTCATGCGTGGTGCAGATGCGAATGCCACGCGACGCTACGTGAAGGCCCGCTAGAGTGGTAGGCCCGAGAGATAATCGCGAAACTCCTGCCCGAACTCAGGCCGTTGGAGAGCAAGGTCCACGTTGGCCTTCAGATAATCGAGCTTATCGCCTGTATCGTACCGGCGGCCTTCGAACTCGTAGGCGTACACGGGTCGCTCCTGCACAAGCGAACGCAAAGCATCTGCCAGGTAGATCTCTCCCTTCGTCCCCTCTCGGGTGTTCCTGAGGATGTCGAAGATATCCGGCGTCAGGATGAAACCGCCAATCTGAGCAACGTTGGAAGGCGCCTCCTCGATGGTCGGTTTCTCGATCACCCCGTGGACTCTGTACTCCCGATCTCGTAAGGGTTCGACGTCGAGCATACCGTACCGCGGAAAGTCTTTCGCCTCCACTTGCTGGACGCCAATGATGGGTCCATCCAAACGGTCAAACGCGTCGATCATCTGGCGAGTTACTGGAGGGTCACCCAAGATGATGTCGTCGCCCCAAAGCACGGCAAATGGCTCTTGCCCCACGGCCGGAGCGGCCACCAGGACGGCATGCCCATTACCGAGAGGCTCCTTTTGGCGGACATAGATGATGTTGGCCAGATTGTCGATGTGACGCACCTGCTCCAGCATGTCGAGCTTTCCCCGATTCTCCAGGTGGAACTCAAGCTCGAAACTCGTGTCAAAGTGATTCTCGATCGCCTGCTTTCCATAACCGGTCACGATCACAACGTCGGTGATTCCGGAATTGACAGCTTCCTCGACGATGTACTGGATGACCGGCTTGTCTACCACCGGGAGCATTTCCTTCGGGACGGCCTTACTAGCCGGTAAGAGCCGCGTCCCCAAACCAGCTGCCGGAATTACCGCCTTGCGTACTTTCACTCTTGGATCCCCACTAGACGATTTGTTGGTCTGCTTGCACGTGGCAATCTAGCACGACGCCTGCCATGGCGAATCCCCCCGCGAGTCGGTTGTCACCCTCCCTGTTGGGAATCTTCAGAATAAGGGAGCATGCAAGATATCCAGGTTCTAGCCCCATACCAGTCGGCGAGAAGGGCGGTCGCTGTGGCGGCAGGCAAGACCACGGGAGCCTTTTCCCGCCTCTTGGGCAGGGGAGGAGGAACGAGCCTCCCCGGCTACATCGCGAGCGGCATGGCGCCAAACCTCGTCCGGGACCTGGCTGGTCAGCTCACCCTTGGCTGCGTGATCGTCACCGGAACCAATGGAAAGACAACAACCGCAAGGATGATCTCCCAGATCCTGGAGGAGGCGGGGTTTGCCGTGGTTCGCAACCGGGCAGGTGCCAACATGATGCGCGGAATCTCCACCAGCCTCCTCGAGCGGTCCGACTGGACGGGTCACATACGTCTAGGCGAATCGAGCATCGGCGTCTTCGAGGTCGACGAAGCCGCTCTTCCCGGCGTCCTGTCTCAGGTCCAGTGCCGGGTCGTAGTTTTGCTCAACGTATTCCGTGATCAGCTCGATCGATACGGGGAAGTCGCAAGTATCCCCGCGGTTTGGAAGGAGCCCCTGGCTCGCACGGGCGATCAGTGTACCGTCGTGGCGAACGCTGATGACCCGCTCATCGCCGAAGTCACTCCTCTCGACCATCAGGTTGTCTGGTTTGGACTCGACGTGGCCGACCAAGGGTTGCCGGATTACGGGGGCGATGTAAAGTCGTGCCCGAGGTGCTCCGGTCCCATTGGTTACTCCCGTCACTACTATGGACACCTCGGAGATTACTGTTGTGATCAGTGTGGCTTCCGCCGTCCCACGCCGGACCTACGGGTGGCAGGAGTTGATCTAGAGGGGATCGATAGTACTGCCATCAACGTTAGTGCAGGCGAGAGGCATGCAAAGATTGTGCTCCCGCTTCCTGGGCTCTATAACGCCTCCAATGCTGCTGCGGCGCTCGCCGTCACGACCTGCCTCGGCGTTGACCTGACCCTTGCCGAGCAGTCGTTGAAGGACTACACATCTGCATTCGGAAGGTTGGAAAGCTTCGAGGTTGAGGGACGCACTGTACACCTGCTCCTGGCCAAGAACCCGACAGGCTACAACCAGAGCTTGAGAACGGTATTCGACGGAAACGACGCCAAGCGTCACGCTGTATTCCTGCTCAACGACAACGCTGCCGATGGACGGGACGTTTCATGGATTTGGGACGTTGACTTCGAAATGGCATCAGGCAGGCTTTCCTCGGCGATCTGCGGGGGAGAAAGGTCCCAAGACATGGCACTGCGCCTGAAGTATGCCGAAGTTGTTGAGCCGCAAGCTCTTGAAACCACATATCTCGGCTCTCGGGAGGTTCTTGAGGCCGCACTCAAACAAACAGTTACCGGTGATGGAATTTACGTCTTCGCCACCTACACCGCAATGCTCGACTTTCGGATGACCATGACAAAGCTCGGTCATGCCCCACCGTACTGGAGCAGGTAATGGAGCTTACCCTCGTCCATCTGTATCCCAATCTGCTGAACCTCTACGGGGATCGCGGCAATATCCTAACGCTCGCCCGTAGATGTCAATGGCGTGGCATCGATTTTCACGTTACCGCCCTTGGCCTCGACGACCCTTTTGACGGCGCTGCCGACATCCTTTTCATCGGAGGTGATCAAGACCGGGAGCAGCAGGTGGTATCCAGAGACTTGCGTGAGGTCAAAGGCCCCGCAGTGATTGACTCCATCCAATCCGGTATGCCGGCCCTGGCTGTCTGCGGAGGTTATCAGCTATTTCAACACAGCTACCGAGGAGCGAACGGCGTTGAAATGCTTGGCCTCGGAGTCTTCGACGCCTGGACTGTCCATCCCGGTTCGGAGTCCGAGCGCTGTGTGGGAAACCTGGCGGTGGAGTGGGACGGGAAGACCCTAATCGGTTTCGAGAATCACGGGGGCCGGACGTTCCTGAACCCCGGTGCCAGTGCTTTGGGACGCGTTCTAGCTGGCGACGGTAACAACGGAAAAGATGGCTTTGAGGGGGCTCGATTCCAGAACGCATTCGGGACGTATATGCACGGCTCGCTCTTACCCAAGAACCCATTCCTGGCAGACCATCTTCTGCAGTGCGCTCTTACACGAAAGTACGGAGAGGCCACCCTTCCACCCTTGGATGATCACATCGAGATGCGGGCGCACGATTCAGTGCTCAAGCGGACTCTCCGTGGCCGGGCTCGGTCGTGAAGGAGGTTCTACCAGAGTTGAGGTAGAAGCGTTTGGGCACTGGCCGGCGCCCGGATTCATATAATCTTTAGATCCAACCCTCGAGGAGGCTAGCTGTGTTGGCACGACGATTTAGGACCGCAATCCTACTCATATCGATTGTCACGATGGGCGTTATTGCGACTTGGAGCTCAGTCGATGCCGCTATCGGCTTTCATTCACGCCCTCAAGCGGTAACCGCAAAGACGAAGGCGATCACTGTCCGGCCCTGGTCGTCATCCGGAGCCGTTAGCAGCCAGTATCACGTCGTCGCACGAAAGAAGGGCTACTGCTGGACGGGCTCCGATGCATCCAATCGAAAGGATGCCTTTCGTTGCTTCACCGGGAATTTCATTCATGACCCTTGCTTTGCCAGCCCAAAGGGAAACAAGGTTGCCTGTCCAACGAATGCCGCTAAGAGAGACGTCGAGGTGATCACGCTGACGAAGCCTTTGCCGGCTCCCAATCGAGGCGGTTCTCCTGACACATGGCTGATCAAGCTGGGGAACGGCTGGTTGTGCAGCCTCGACACCGGAGCCACATTTATTGTCGATGGTAAGCGCGCCAACTTCTCCTGCCCGAATAACGTCTGGGGTTTTGGCGAGCCTAAGACCAAAAACGAACCCTGGACGATACTCACTGGACCTGGGACCCCAAACAAAAAGAACGTGCACCTCACCAGCCGTACAATCCGTAAGGCGTGGTTTTAGCGGAAAGTCTGCCCTGGTAACGGAGTGAGGTCGGTTTTCGGGACGATCTAGCGGTCGCGAAATGAGCGGATCGGTTGTCGAGGGCCACGGCGTGGAGGGAAGATCCCGGCTGACTCGATGAGCCGGATCACCCGTCCGCGCTGGCCGGAAAACGGTTCGAGCAAACGAAGCATCGTCGCGTCGTCGCTACGGGGAGTGCCGGTGAAAGCCCAGCTAACGACGTGGGGTAGATGAAAGTCTCCAACACTGACGGCGTCGGCATCACCAAGCGCTAGCAGGGCAACTTCTGATGCCGTCCATTCACCGATGCCGGGAAGACTTGACATTCTCTCCCTGGCGGCTCTTGGATGCAGCATGGTGAGGGCATCGAGGTGAGAGGAAAGGGAGCAAGCGTGCCGAATGGTTTCCGCTCGGCGCCTTTCGATTCCAAAGCGATGGAACACCCAGTATGGAGTTTTCGCCAGGATCGTCGGTGATGGTGGCACCATCAGACCGGCCACAATTTCCTCCGGCCCTGGAGCCCGTTCCCCAAGCGCGTTGACCAGCTGCCTGTAGCTCAGGTGAGCTTCTTGCCCTGTGACCTTCTGCTCAAGGATGGTTGGCACCAGTACCTCAACGACGGCTCGAGATCGCGATATTCTGAGCCCTTTTCGCCGCCGTCTCAGGTCTTTGAGTAGCCTCTGACCCGGCACTTCAGGCTGCTGCAACATCGAGACAAAGGGACCGTCGTCGTCCTGAGAGCCGATTAAATCATCCACACCATCTGAGAGCCAGCGTGCTCCCGGGCCCCCAGCTCTCAGCCAGGATGCATCCCTCCGGTCTGGCTCTGAGGCGTAGCGTTGCCGGCCCATCGGAAGTGAGTATTCCTCTTAGGATCTCTTGGCCGTTAATCCGCATGGTGGGGTCGATTGGGCCACGGCGCAGCGGCTGTAGGGTGAGCCTAAGATCAACGGGCGACGAGGGCGAAATGATTTGGACGGATTCGTTGACGGAAGCTCTCCTTCTCGCCTGCCGATTTCAGCTTATAGTGGGGCCTCGCCCCGTGGAAAGCGCAAACGGTGGCCATAGAATGCAGCAGCGACAGGGCTGGCGTGAGCCGGCTCTCTAAACCCCAAGTGTCGAGAAGGGAGGCGGATCATGGAGGTCTTTGAGGCAGTCAGGACAATTCTTGCCGTCAGAAGTTACCGCAAAGGCGAGATTTCCGAGGAGGTTGTGCAGAAGATTGTGGCAGCGGCTCACCTTACGGCCAGCTCCATCAACAAGCAGCCATGGCACTTCATTGTTGTCCGGGAACCTGAAACGTTAAAGGAGCTGGGAAACCTGGCCAAGACCGGCCCCTATACGGCCGACGCTTCGTTGGCGATTGTGGTCGCGATAGAGAAGGATAGCCCGTTCGGTGTATCGGATGCCAGCCGGGCGGTGCAGGATATGATGCTTACGGCTTGGGCGGAGGGTGTGGGGTCGAACTGGGTAGGATTCCGCAACCTCGAGGACGTTGGCCGCCGGCTCGGCGTGCCGGAGCAATTTGAAGTCCTGGCCATCATCCCCTTTGGCTATCCCGATAAGCCGGTGGGTCGAGGAAAGAAGAAGCGGAAACCATTGAGCGAAGTTGTCAGCTCGGAGAGATTTGGCCAGCCCTTTGGTGGGTGAAGCGTGAGTCTTAATCAAGACAGGTCTTGATAACGACTGGGAGACAACCCCATGTGGTGGCATGACCTCCTTTGGGGGATTTGGAACGGGCTCACGGCGTGGATTGTGCTAATCGCTCACGTCTTCGGAGCCTGGCACCGATTCCCCTTCTTCAACACCCGCCGGCAGGGTAGTTGGTACGATTTCGGCTTCCTGGTGGGAGCGGGTTCCCCATTGCTAGGAGCACTTAGGGCCAGAAGGCGCTCCTAGCCTTCGAAGGACAGCTCCGCCTCAGGAGCCTGCTCTATTGCGTTGTCACCGTGACGCTAAAGCGGCCTGAGTTGTCGGAATAGGCATTGTCGTTGAAGCCCAGATAGAGGCGGCCACTCGTCGGAGATCTCAGCTTGAAGCTGGTGCCGACGAGGAAAGAGACGTTGGTTTGCCCAATTCGCCCGACCAACGACCAGCAGTTGATGCCAGGTGCCTGAAAGGCGATGCCGCTGTACTGCGAGCTGGCGCACGTGTAGTTGAAGAACCTAAGACCGTTTGGTGTGACGCGCCGCCGTTTAGGCTGCCAGGAGATCGTTCCCGAAGCGGTTATGGTGATGATCTCTCCCTGATGAACCGTGACCGGGCTCACGGTCCATGGCTGCTTCGAAGAGACTTCAAATGTGACCGATCTTCCGGATCTGGTGTCGTGGGCGTTGACTGGAGTCGTCGACAAGAGGAGCGCAAGGGGCATCGCCAAGGGAAAGCCAAGGGCCGCCGTTTTTCGAAAGACGTTCACTATGGCGTCCTCCTATTTATCGTCGACTCATTATGTTTCCCCCACTTCTAAAGCGCAAGATGGATATTGCTGCTGCCTGGAAAGGACAAACGGTTCCCCGACGGATGAGTCCTCGTCCCGATTCCTGCAGGTGGGCGATGTTGCGGCATCAGGATACAGTGGAAGAGAATCCTTGGACTGGAGTGGGTGTGAACGGAGGGATGGATGACGCGATTCCCAAACTTCGGGAGGCCTTGAATCAAGCCCAACAGATAGTGGATCGAGTCGAACCAGAGCAGCTCGATCTTCCGAGTACTTGCAGTGATTGGACGGTAAGGCAGCTCATCAACCATCTTGTCTCCGCCAATCTGACGGTGGCGGCCAACATCTTAGGAGATCCTCGGCCAGCCCCTCAGGCAGACGTACTCGGCAATGACTTCCGCAACGCCTTTCGAGCTGCCGCCGACGAGGTGTTGAACGCATTTCAGAGTGAGGAAGCGCTCTCGCGGATGTATCAAACGCCTATTGGCGAGGTGCCTGGAACTGTTTTGGCCGGCATGCGAATGAGCGAATGCGTTGCACACTCTTGGGACCTCGCAAAATCGACAGGCCAAGATACAGCTCTCGATGCCGAGCTGAGTAATGAGGCTCTTCGAATCTACATGTCCGGACTTCAGGGAAGAGATCGCACAGGCGGAGCATTTGGGCCGGAACAGCCGGCCCCCGAATCCGCTTCGCCGGCCGAGAAGCTTGCGGCCTATCTCGGACGAAGCCTCGAGTGACGGTTGACGTTATGGCTTTCTCTTTGGGTGCAAAGAGGCAGATTCTTCTTAGCGAGGTGAAGAGTGACGGTTGAATTCGAGATGGTTGGGATCGCCGTGGCGGATATGGGGAAGTCTTTAGAGTTTTACAGGCTGCTTGGGCTCAATATCCCAGAGGGAAGTGAGAAGGAGCAGCACGTGGAGATTCCGGTCAATGGATCCGGCTGGCGTGGGATTCCATTGAAATGCTCGAGAGTGTATATGGCGAAATGGTCCCGCCTGCAGGTCAGCGAATCGAGCTAGCGTTCAGCTGCGAGAGCCCGACTGAGGTCGACGCCGTCTATCGTCAGGTACTGGAGGCGGGCTTCGCCGGTCACCGGGAGCCATGGGATGCTTTCTGGGGCCAGCGCTACGCGATTCTTGTCGACCCAGATGGAAACCTCATCAGCATCTTCGCGTGACCTGTACGTTTTCCGCATGGACTATCCGTGAAAACGAGTCCACCACGGAGCCTGATGCGTCGTCAGGGGCAGCAGCTGAAGTTGAGTGGGACGCGGTCATGACGATTGCGTACCAGTTGAACCAGGTGAGAGGTATCTTTCGCGCGGCACTACCAACAGCCGTAGTCGGGGCCAAGCAGTCGGCGCAACTGGCTGGTCGATACTCGTGGCATCGTGGTGGGCGGGGCCGTCCCGGTGACTACAACTACTGAGGGCTGGAGCGACTGGAAGCGAACCATCAGAGAGGTCTTCAAGCTGCCCGGTGCGATCACAAACCTGCCCTGCCCTCACTGTGGGCATAAGGAGCTGCTTGTGCGCTTTCGCGCGGATGCTGACAGGCTAGGATATGGCGCTATGTGGTGCGGCCACTGCAATCACGGAGTCGTCCTCTCGCGGGTCAACGTGCCTCAGGGGTTCGACATAATCCCGATGGACGTCCCAGACAACATACCTAACTTCATTCGGGTGGGGCGCGGTGATGACGACGCGGTGGTCACGCGGCAATTCTAAGAACCGGGCTAGCACGTGTGTGAGTGCAGATTTAAAGTGTCCGGAGGGGGTGATTGTGCACTGGGTCTTCCGTCCCGAGGGCCCCTAAACATGAGAGAGGCGATAAAAGTAGATTACAGCTTTTCAAGTGCATACACCGTCAGCCCTGTCGATGAGGTGCCGGGTACAGGCTGCTACTTGGAACTGGGGCCGACGCCGCCCGGCAGCGGGCGGGTGCTCCTCCAGGTGGGGTCAGAGACTGGAAGTTGGGCAGCCATGGTGAAGAACGGAAACAGAAGCGTTGCCGCTGCCTACAGCGGCCGCCACACCGCGCCCTCACCGGGAGCTGTGGCAGTCGTCGCCCAAGCGCCCAACCCCGCTCTGGGCGTACGATCGGGTGCTCGAAGTGCATGTTCACCGCTAATGGGCGCCTTCCGAGACGTGCCCAAACGATTGCACCACTCCGGTAGACTCTTCGACGATCGTCGATGTTACGAGGTCGTTGCGGCTGGCTTGCGGTGCCCCGGGTAACTACAACTACTGAGGGCTGGAGCGACTGGATGCGCACCCTCACGGAGGTCTGCGAGCTGCCGGATTCGATCACAAACCTGCCCTGCCCTCGCTGCGGACACATGGAACTGCACGTGCAGTTTCGAGCGGATGCTGACAGGCTCGGATATGGCGCTATGTGGTGCACGCACTGCAATCATGGAGTCTTCCTCTCGCGGGTCGACGTACCTCAAGGGTTCGACACGATCCCGATAGACGCGCCATACAACTTCCACCCCATCCCTGACTTCATCCACGTGGAGCCAGGTGACGACGTCGCAAGGGTTAGGCTGCAATTCTAAGGACCGGACCAGCACGAGATCCTCGACCTACGCCGCGCCGGTCGGCGTTCTTGAGGAACGACTGCGAGGGCAGAACACGATTGGCCGCGGGACGTCTGGCTATGTTGGATCACGCCCAGGTTTAAACGACCCTGCCGTCAATTTCGAGACGACTGCCACCGATAACTGGTCGGAGGGTTTGGGCGCTTGAATATTGGCGACCTCCGGTGAGGGCCGAATTGAGGCAAATTATCAGTCCGCAGAGCGAGAATGCACTCATGAGGTCAAGCGCGGGTCGTTATCTGCTCGACATGGGGATGGTCGCCCTGTCGGCGCGACTCCTCCAGCCATCGACGATGGTCATCGCCTCCGGCGCCAACGCGAGCAGCCTGAGATCCGAGTGATGACTGTTCAGAACTTTATCTCCGCGTACGGGCCAGCGACCATCGTGCGGGACTTCCCAGGCGAATGGTTTGAGCGCAGTAGAAGCGGTGCTGGACGAAGGCCGGACATCAGGAAGTTGTTAAGGGACAATAGGTTCACCAAGTGACGTACTACAGCGCAGCAGTTCGGAGGGTCTGCTACGTGAACGGGTCGGCTCACGACGTCGAGGTGAGCGTCTTGGTTTTCCAAGCGCCAGGATGGTACGAAGCGCGCGACAAGGCGGTTGATTTGGGGCGGGCTCAGGAGGCAAGTTACCTGAATGTTTACGGTGAGTTAGTTGAGTGGCGCCTCACGGAGGTCACCACCTTGGATTCGTTGGGTGGCGACCCGCTGCCGGGTGAGGTGTACTCGTATTTCGACCAGGTGCGTGAGCAGGACCATAGCGCCGGCTCCCAGCACCCGGAAAACAGCGAACCGCAGTCTTCTGGGGTCGGCCCCGCCGAGGCAAATCGTGATTCTCCCTTCGTCAGACTTACCGAGAACGGGTGAAAGAACCGATGGCCAGAACAGGTATGGGACAAGGCCCGGAGCGGTGAAGACTCCGTCTTTCACACAATCGAGGGAATGTCAGCCTTGCCCTTTGGCATGATCCAACCTAGTCAGAGTAAGGATCGGTCTTATCGATCCATCCCCTCTCCCGTATTTCGTTCTCGGCTGCGGTGAAAGCCTCTTGAATGTCGGGCCAGTGCTTCCTTGTTCTAAGGATCGGTCGATAAGATGTGTTCTCGATGACCCAGGTATGCCTACCTCGCCTAGGCTCGCGAATAGAGATAATCACGTCTGTTCCGGGTGGAGGGAGCGTCCCCGTTACGCTCTTACCGTGCATACCTCAACTCTCGGATGTAGGGAGTGAGACGGTACTCCCATAGCTGGGTCCTTAGCTAGGCGCCGAGAGCGGCGAGCCCACGGTCGAGATCTGCCAAGAGATCTTCCTCATCCTCGATACCGACCGAGAGTCGAATGAGACCATCTGTAATGCCGGCAGCCTGTCGAAGCTCCGCAGGGACCGAAGCGTGGGTCATCACAGCCGGATGGTCTGCCAGCGATTCCACCCCGCCCAAGCTCTCGGCTGTAACGAACAATCTGAGCGCTCCCATAAAGGCCTCCGCCCCCTCTAGCCCGCCTTCTACCTCGATGGTGACGATGCCGCCGAAACCCGTCATTTGCTTTCGTGCAAGCTGATGATGAGGATGGCTCTCTAGCCCCGGATAGATTACTCGCCGAATTCCAGGACGTCCTTCAAGGTGCGCTGCGACGGACTTCGCGTTTCTCTCGTGCCTTTCCATGCGGATCCCCAAAGTCTTCAGACCTCGAAGCAGGAGCCAGCAGTCCATCGGTCCGGGGACGGCGCCGATCGCGTTTTGGTGGAACTTGAGTCGCTCATATGGCTCACGTTTAGCAACCGTGGCCATTCCGACCACAAGGTCGCTGTGGCCGCCGAGATACTTCGTGGCGCTGTACACGGCGATGTCCGCGCCCAGTTCGATCGGTCGCTGGAGGCAAGGAGTGGCAAACGTGTTGTCAACCACCAGCAAAGCTCCGGTGGATCGTGATAATGCTGCCATTTGACTTAGGTCGACGATTTTTAGAAGGGGATTGGTTGGAGATTCCACCCAGATCATGGCCGTCTCGCGCCTGATCGCTCGCTCCACCTGACTGGGTTGAGAGGCATCCACGAAGTCAAACTCGAGGCCGTACTTCCGCAGAACCTTGTCGAACAGCCGGAAGGTGCCGCCATAGAGATCATCAGAAGCGATAACGTGATCTCCTGGCTCGAGTAGAGCCATGATGGTGGCTTCTGCTGCCATCCCGGAGCCGAAGCCAAGACTGCCATAGCCGCCGTCGAGTGCCGCCATGGCAGTTTGGAGCGCTGTTCGAGTCGGGTTGTCGGTACGCGAGTACTCGAACCCCTTGTGGCCGCCGATGCCCTCCTGGGCGTACGTCGATGTCTGATAGATCGGGACAGTTACAGACCCGGTTTGGGGATCAGGCTCCTGTCCCGCGTGAATCGCGCGAGTCGTTAATCCGAATTCGGCCCAGTTAGGCTCTTGTTCCGCCATCAATTCGCATCCTACCCCAGGGGGCATCTATCCGCCCCTTGGCCTCCGTTTGTTGGTGTATGTCAACCCGAAAGGGCTTGATCAGCAGTGAGTTTTACGCTTGCTGTTCTGCAAGGTTATCGTGCGGCGCCGGTGCGGCTGTGGGCAATGAACTCCAGTAGGTCGGATCGGGTGATGACGCCGACGGGTCGCCCTGCCTGAACTGCAACCAGGGCCGAGTCGGAGCCTAGAAGCGGCTCAACCACCGCCTCAACGCTGTCATTTAGATCAACCTGATCGAGAGGAGCGTCCATGACTTCTCCCACGGGATTCTCGACCATGGAGGGATCCCGGAACACCTTGGCCAGCAGTGACTTCTCTTGAATGCTGCCCACGATGTCGCTCATAGATCGAGTCGCACCAGGTCCTACCCCGACTTGCTGCTCTCCATTCGACAACCGTGCAACAGGCATTTGGGAGATCCCATACTCCTGCAACATGTCGATGGCCTGCCCCACCCGAAAGCCAGGGTCGACCGCTACCATCTCCGGAATATCGCCATGCCGCAGCCTGAGGAGGTCCGCCACGCGGGCTGCAGGCATTCGCTCGAGATAGCCATTGTCCTGCATCCATTGGTCGGAGTACACCTTCGATAGGTAGTTCCTACCGGTGTCGGGCAGGATAACGACCATGATGGCGTTCTCGTCGAGCTCCTGCGCGACCTCGAGAGCGGCCCACAGTGCGGTCCCCGTTGAACCACCCACCAGCACACCCTCCTCCCGGGTCATTCGTCGAGCGACCCTGAATGAATCATGGTCATTCACTCGTACCCAACGGTCAATAACAGAGGGATCGAAGGTGCCGGGGAAAAAGTCCTCACCAATCCCCTCAACCTTGTAAGGACGCATCTGGCCTCCAGAAAGAATCGATCCCTCGGGGTCAGCACCGATCACGACGAGGTCGGGGCTCTGCTCCTTTAAGTAACGTCCTGTCCCTGAGATCGTGCCGCCGGTTCCCACGGAGGCCACGAAGTGCGTGATTTTTCCGTCCGTCTGCCGCCATATCTCGGGCCCGGTCGAGAGATAGTGAGTCCGGGGATTCGCCTCGTTGTAGTACTGGTTGGGCTGGAAGCCTCCTGGTGTCTCCGCTGCCAGCCGTTCCGCCACCCGGTAGTAGCTGTCGGGGGATTCAGGAGGCACCGCCGTCGGGGTGATAACAACCTCGGCTCCGTAGGCCTTCAGAAGTGCGATCTTTTCGGCGCTCATTTTGTCGGGCATGACAAAGATCGTCCTGTAGCCCTTAATGGCAGCCGCCATGGCAAGCCCGACGCCGGTGTTACCTGATGTCGGCTCTACGATCGTTCCTCCGGGTCGAAGGAGGCCACGCTCTTCCGCGTCCTCGATCATCCGAATCCCGATCCGGTCCTTTACGCTTCCTCCCGGATTCAGGCTCTCAACTTTTGCAAAGATTTGAGGGCGAAGACCGCGGGCGATCCGGTTGAGACGGATGAGCGGTGTGTTACCAATGAGCTCGAGGATGTTCTCGTAGATCTGCAATGAATACTCCTAGTCAGCTCTGGGCTGGATCGTTCCAATCGGCTCCGACAATGACCACTACCGGCGCTTGAGAGCCGGAGATCGGTCGTGACACCGGCTTGACCTGAAACAGGTCACCCGCCATACGTGCCACGAATGCACCTCCGGACACGTTAGTATTGCGAATCACCTCCGTCCGGTTGTACGTGCTGCTTCCTGCGTTGCCGATCGTCCCTACTCTAAATCCGCAGGCGTGAATCCACGCGGCCACGGAGGCAGCCTCTCCCGAGGTTCCGGTCCCATTGAGGATATCCACTGGAGCCCCGGCTAAGCGCGGATCGTGAAACAGCTTCCCGGTAATTGAATGAATAACCGGCCAATTGGGGAGAAGCACCTCCGCCCCACCCGACGTGGTGAAGTTGGAGACGGCATTGTTGGCGTAGTTGAGACCCTCTCGTTGTTGCTTTGATTTGGGTGTGGTCATGATGATGCGTGCCAGATATGTCAGGTCGGGGTGTGGGAAGTTGGTCTTGACAGCGGCACCCAATGCATTCAAGAAGCCGGGAAGACGGATAACGGTGGCTGGGCTGAGGAGCTGCGACTTCAGAGCCTCGAGTACCTGCTGCTGTCGCTGGTTTCGTCCCAGATCTCCAAGTGGATCGTCGTGACGGGTCCGCACGTACTCCAAGGCAACCTTGCCGTCCATGTGCTGTACTCCGGCCGGTATGCGCAGGGGTGCGTACCCGTACCCCACCGGGGCCGGATAGGTAGGATCGTAGATTGGTCTCTTGACGTCTACGGTCACTCCGCCAATAGCATCGATGACCTTCTGGAATCCATTGAAGTTGACGATGGCGTAGTACCGGATGGGTACCTGCGCCACGCCTTCTGCCGTTTGCATCAGCAGTTTTGTGCCGCCATCCGCATAAGCGTCATTGATGCGATCCGGTCCGTAGCCTGGAATGTTGACCCAGGTGTCGCGGGGAATCGAGAGCATTTTCACGGAATCAGTGGCTGGATCGATAGACAGAACCAGCATGGTGTCCGTGTGGGGTACTGTCTGACTCCGGCCCGCATCCTCGTCCAATCCGACGACAACCATGTTTACCGGGTCAGTCCCGTTCCAGGCAACGGCACCAGTTTGTGTGGGGATAAAGAAGGCGGTCAGACTGCGAGACAGCGTCGGCGACAGGACAATGAGCAGAGCTGCCACGATGAGAAGTGCGAGGAACGCGGCGAGCAGCGCGAAGAGCCTTGCTAACGCGCCACGAACCGTAATGGAGTTGTGGCCGGTTTCCTTGGTAAAGAAGTGGTAGGAGCTGGCCGGGCTGCTTCTCTCGCTTACCGTCATGGGCCTGGAACGCTTTGGATCATTCGCTCCAGCTTATAAGTTGGGCAGCACTTCCAAGTTCGTGAGGGCAACCGGCTCCGAAGCTCCATCACCAAAATCCACCTCGATGCTCTCGGCAAAGTAGCCGGATGGCAGCTGCCGTACTCTTGGCTCGTCCTCTGAAACTTTACCCGCCAGGATATCCGTTCCCAGTATCGTTCGCACCGTCACTCCCCGACGAACGGCGGTCGGCGTCTCTGTAACCGTTGAAGCAACGGATTGGGCAACCGGAAGCACCACGGTGGGAGCGGAGGAAATGCCTTGAAGCCCCTCGCCGCTGAGCACGATCGCCTCTCCCTCTGATCTTTTGAGGGCCTCCCATGTGCGTGCCCCCATGTGCAGGGGCTGGCTCCCAAATCCTTCGGTAATGATGATGGAAGGGCAATCACCAGTCTGCTCGGCATGTTGGTAGGCGTCATAGTCCATCGTGCCCGTAAGAATGCCGGCTACAGAAGCTCGAGCCGGGTGGACACGGATATAGCTCACGAGAGACTCAGGTAGCCGCCTCCGAAACGCAATGACGATGTTGTCATAACCCTGGGCCCTGGCGAGGAGCGAGTCCACGACCCTCTCCAAGTCGGCGTCAGCATCAACGATTCGAAGTATTCCATGGCTCCTGCCCCCGAACCCAGCGACTCCATGAACCAGCATGGCGAGAGACTCCACCTCGATCCCATCGGCGCCGATTCCCGCGACTGTTCCGGAGAAGTGAGCGTGAACTTCCTCCTCCATGTCTTCTGGACGTACAAGGATTGCTGCCCGATCGGGGAGAATGGCCTTCACGATTCCGTTGCACGGGGACGTCACGCCACGCTTGCGCATCCCAAAAGGGCCCGATGTTTCCGCCACGAGCTGACCCGCTCGTACCTTTGCCCCCTCGTAAACGATGATCGATTTGGCCGCTGATCGACCGGCTCGTCCCAGTTCCTCTGCCACGTCGATGACGACGAGAGGCGAAAGCAAGGCCTGAGTTGCCAGCAGGGCACCCCGGACGACACCGGAGTCGAGGATGACTTTCGGCTCAAAGCGAGAAAGCTCGTATCTATACGAGAGTTTGGTTGGCTTGATCGAGTACGCAGCGTCCATAAGAGAGGACTTCCTATCCCAGATTCGAGAACTTTTCTGCCTCGACCGCTCCGATCGACTGAAGCCAGTCGATCAGGCGAGCCTGTCGGGCGTTCGTCTCGTCTGGAAGACCTGCCGGTCGGCCTCTCGCGTCGATAATCAAACCGAGGAGCCCTCCTCTGCAGGTGTAACTAGAGCTGGAACCTTCATGCACCTCTTCCAGAGGTTGTAACACCGAGCTGCCATCGATCGCGAAACTCATCCGTCTACCCTCAGTGATCCGAATCGGAACTTCCATTCCAGGAGGGATCTCGACTCGAGTGATGGTTCCAAACCGTATTTCATAGTCGGATCGAAGCCCCGGGGCCAGAGCACCTAATTCCTCAGTTATCTCAATCGCGATTTCGGCTATTGTATCGCCTTCTGTCGCCATTCCGTCCGCGCTGAGACACACGCCCAGATCGACAAGCGTGTCCCGTTGGAGGAGGCTGATGACAGCTCCTGGATCAAGCCGGGCAGCGGCTCCAAGTCTGGGTATCATTGACGCCCTATCCACCAGCAAGCGGCAAGGAGAGAGCGGTTGGAAAATATCAAGGAGCATCAGCGCAATGGCTCCCCACGCAGGCTGTCTGGCCATGCCGCCTGAAGCGATGATCAATTCCGGCGCAACGGTGCGCCTCAGCCCGCGGAGCGCCATCAGCCCAGCTTCTCTCGTTACGCCCTGCTCGATGAGAATCTGCCTGAGATCCTGAGGCAGAAACCTCTTGCTCGCCCCTCGATTGGCGAGGTAATCCCGCAGATCACTATCCTCAATGTCGAACGGCAGCCAATTCCTTACTCGTTCGATTTGGCCTTCTCCGAGGAGATCCTCAATTCCGCCTGCTGTCCCTAAGGAGACTGAGCTAAAGGCATGGGTGCGGGCATCGCTTCGCACTTCGGCCGTCTGAGACTCATCGCTTACCACGATGGAAGTCGTGGCAGCGCCTCCGTCGATGACGACGACCTGGCTCTGTCTGGAGCGAGCGAGAAGCTGCGTTATGAGCCCGAGCCCGTCCAACGAGGATGATATGGCGGGCGTAAGGGCCTCGAATCGGCCGTTGCCGGGCATTTGTCCTCTGTCGGGTCGAAGATAGTCCTCTGATATTGCAGCCTGGGTGAGCGAAGGATCGAAGTCGGGGCGAAACCACTCCACCCTGCTAACGTGACGCAGCTCGGCCTTCCGTGGCAAATTCTCTCTAAGAGAGGCTGCAATGTCATCAGGGCCGGCGAAGAGAACCGGTATCCGGCCAAGCCGAGACTCGACTCCTGCGGCCTCGATCAGCTGGCAAATCGTAACCGCGTCCTCCCGGGACCTGACACTGATTGCGATGGCATCGATTGTCATGCCGTCGATCTGTCGAACGAAACGCTGTAGGCCCGACTGACCGCTCGAGGCGGAGCCATTCGAGAGGGAAGCCGTGCTCGCGACCCGGCAGTATCCAAGGGTAGAGAGCCCATTCTTGAGCCTCGTTCCCTGCTCCACATCTGAGGTAACAAGAAGAAAGCTCAGAGGAGGCGCCACGCTGACGCTGATTGCCGCTCTGAGCGATGGATCGCTAGCGAGCCGGCCCTCCGCGTCCACAAGTCTCCAGCCAGTCATCTTCTCCAGCCTTGCGAGGAGATCTACAACGCCGGCCGGAGAGTCTCCTGGAAGCGCCGAAGGACCTACAGGAGCGACGACATCCGCCAAAAGACGGGCCTCATCCTCCACACGTACGACAAGCGCCAGCTTGGTAACGCGCAGCTCCGTAGTCAACAAGCAGAACCGGCGAAGCGGCGTCTGAGGAAATCACGCGTTTGGCGTTGGCTGAGTCAAGGGATGCTTGCCATTAGCGACCACCGCGGCCTGCCGTCTTCAGAAGTAGAGCGCGGAGCGCGCCCTCTGCGCCGGCCTCGGGTAGAGGCCGGAACATCGTTCGGATCTCTTGAATGACCGGCGCTTCCTTGTCTCTGGTTTCCTCGTCGGGTTCAGGCAAGTCGGACCTAGCAAAGTCATCGGAAGGTGACTCATTCATGATCTGCAATAGTCCTCATGATATTCCAGGCTCCCTCGTTCAATTGAGCGCGCCTGAACGAAATTTGGCGGCCCAATCTAGCACGAATCAACTGCAAATCCGTGACTTCTGCATGGTAGTCTCTTTCACATGGCACTCCAAAAAGGTAAGCGCAAGCGGCGATATCGGCGCCAGCGCTCAGCTTCCGGCTTCGACCAAGACATGCCACGCCAGGTCTCGATTCCGAAGGCGGCTTCCCAATCTTCTGCGGCCTCATCACGTCGTCGCGGCAAGCCCCTGGCTGAACGCTCGCCCGTTTTCCCGGCGTTGATATGTCTCCTCTGCATTGCGGGTGCCTTGTTCGCGGTGAAGACCTACAAGATCAATGATGGCACCATCGCCCTTTTGGTCCTCTATGTTGTTCTAGCAATCGTACATGCGGGCCTCGCCGTCATGATCGTTCGTGCGAAGGGTAGCTGGCGATAAGCGACGAGATAGGGTTGAAGAAAGACCGTCAAGAACATTGATAGTAGCGCTTGCAAGTATGAGCATCTCAGCCATAGAATTGAGCATGGATGTGGATTTTCATGTCTCGAAGATGTGGGCCTTGACCACTTCAATGGTGACCGGGACTTCTGCTTCCATACACGGAATTTGCCTAGAGCGTACAGACCGGGGGCGATAACCTCCGATCCGGTTCGGTCCTGAAGGAGGGGCCTGATGCCATCACGTAACTGGTACGGCAGAGACATTAAACTGCAGCTTCGGATGGCCCTGACCATCTTTCTGTTGATCTTCACATTCCTGGTGTTTGGGGCGGTAATATTCGCCTTTACTAAGGCGTACATATTCCTCATCATCATTCCGATCGTGGGCCTGGTGGTTCAGTACTTTGCATCAGACAAGCTGGTCCTCGCTGCCAGTGGCGCCAAACTCGTCACGCCTGCCGAGGCGCCCCAGCTCCACACGATCGTCGAACGACTTGCCCAGCTAGCCGACCTGCCGAAGCCCCGTATTGCGATCATCGATACTCCGATGCCCAACGCCTTCGCCACAGGCCGAAATCCCAAGCACGCTGTTGTTGCCGTGACCTCCGGACTGCTGAATCGCCTCACGCCGCAAGAAGTCGAAGCGGTTCTTGGCCACGAGATGACTCACATCCGAAATCATGACATGACGGTTATGACGATGGCGAGCTCAATCCTGGCCGTCGCCTCATTTCTCACTCAGATCCTGATGTGGACCGGCATGTGGGGCGGGTTCGATCGCCGCGACAACCGTGACGGTGGAGCGGCTTATGGGATCCTTATCGTCTTGGCGGTCAGCGCCCTGACTTGGTTTGTGAGCTACGTGTTAATCAATGCGCTGTCTCGCTACAGAGAGTACGCGGCTGATCGGGGAAGCGCGATTCTGACCGGGGCTCCGGAACAGCTGATTTCCGCTCTAACCCGAATCACATCCGACATGTCGCGAGTCCCAACGCAGGATCTTCGACAGGCACAACCCATGAGCGCTCTCTACATCGCATCGCCGAAGCGAGAGTTCATCAGCGAGTTCTTTGCCGATCATCCATCGCTGCAGCACCGTATCGCCCGTCTGCAAGCTCTGCAGCTTCAGATGGCGCGTGCTTCGTGAGCTTTCTCGACACCATCCTCGGCCGGGACAAGCCGGCCAAATCCAAATCAGATGCGCTCTTTGCGCTGACCACGTGCTTGCCTACCATGCAGGTCGAGCTCAATATGGAGGCGACAAATCGCGCCGCTATCTCCTTCCGGCCCGTCTCTAGCGGAAGCTGGAGCAGCCTGGAGAAGGAGATCTCGGACCTGCTGGAGGTAAGCACAAGGGACTCGCCTCTCAAATCCCGCTGGTTCACAGACGAGTTTGGATTCAAGTGGATAATCCTCGAAGCGATTGAATTCGAGAATCTCGTCGCCACCGTCAACATGATTGGCGATACCCTCACCGAGCACGCCTTTGGAGATCAAATCCTGGCGGCTATCTTCCAGTACAAGGACGCCAACGGCGGTCAGACCTACCTCATTTACAACTACAAGCGGGCGACGTTTTACCCCTTTGTGCCTGACCCGTCTCGCAAGCAGGAGCGTCTCAACGCAGTCGAGTTCCGCATGAGTGGAACCCTATCGAAGGAGATTCCGGTCGAGAAGGAAGTAGAGTCCTGGTACCCGCTGTGGGGTGTTCCCCTCTAGGATCAGAATCCCTGTTTGGGGGCTGGTTGAAGGATGTCGTACTTCTCGGCGATGATGATTCCCAGTCCGCCTGTTGCGAGCCCCACACCGGCGCCTCCGAGGACGTCAAAGGGATAGTGCACACCCACGTACACTCGCGAGTAGCTGATGAGAAGGGCAAGCAAATTAACGGCATGACCAACGGGGTAAGCACGCGACAGGCTCACGAGTGATGCGACTGAGCTGGCAGCGTGGGCTGAAGGCCAGGAGTGCTCGCCAGGGGGTGAGACCAGCAACGGGATCACCACACCCTCGCGTCTAAAAGGTCGCTTCCGTCGAATCAGCGGCTTCAGAACAAGATTGACCGTCCCTTGAGCGAGAAGTGCATTTCCAGCGGTCAGGACGGCAGCGCGACGCTCTCGCCGGCCTCCAAAGATCATAAGCCCGGCACAAATGACCATCCAGATGCCGCTTTTCGTTCCAACACGTGTGGCTGCAATCATCACCGGGTCGAGTCGGCGGTATCGCAGCTGCCTATGGCCCAGGTCATAAACTCTGCCATCAATTCGCGAGAGCAGATTCCGCATCAGTGACGTGTCAGTCCTTTCAGTTGGGTACGATCACCCGGAGAGCATCCGGCAGCACCCGGATCTCCGCAGGTGTGCCCGTCTTGATCTCACCGTCAAGGGTGATGGCCTCTGGTTTTTCCGTTTCTAAACGTGCACATTCCACCCCAAAGCTTGTCGTTCCAGGCAATCCGAGGTGGCGTTGGAAGAAAATCTTCGGCAGTCCACCAATGATCCGTCTCAGTCGGAGATCGGTCAAGATCAAGACACGTAGCCTGTGCGTCTTTACCCCGGTTCCTGGTGCGTCAAGTGGGAACGGGCCGCCGAAATGAGCTGAATTGAGGATGGCTACCTGGTATGCCTCCAGAGTCCGTGGTTCCCCCTCAGCCGGGGTAATCTCGACTCGGAACAATCGCCGCTCTCGGAAGGCGATGAGAGAAGCGATGGGATATGAGAGACGTCCCAAGAATCCTCGAAGTCGCTGGGCGTGTCTGGCAAAGTTGACATTGAGGCCCATGATCGCGCCATGAACGAAGTAGTGACCGTTGACCTCGCCAACGTCGATCCGGGTCTCGCGACCTGAGGCAATAACGGCCGCTGCTTGGCGACCATCGACTGGAATACCAAGACTGCGCGCGAAGTTGTTCGAGGTTCCGGCGGGAATGATTCCCATGAGGGCATCCTCACCGACGATCGCGTCAACCACGGACCCCATCGTCCCATCACCGCCGCAGGCGATGATCACATCGATATGCTGGTCTCGATTCTGTGCGATTGCCTCCTTGATGGCTTCTTTCTTCAGGTCGAATCGTACAGACAGCACACGAACTCCGGCACTTTCAAGCGCCTCGAGGCTCCTGAAGAACTGGCGCTGCGTCCGACCGGAATGTGGATTGGCAAACATAATGGCTACACGTCGTGGTTTCGCCGTCACAGTCCTCTCGCCGAATCAGGGCGATCGGGACCCCTACCGAGGAGCGATCCTCCGACGGCAAATCCGCTCAGCCAGCCCGCGATCACTCCGACTCGAAGACTGAGGGTGAGTGGCAGCGATGCAACAAGGATGGCGATAACGACGGCGGCGAGGAGTGCGTACGGGTAATGTATTCGCCACCTGTATAGCGCAAATGTGCCACCAACCGCACCCGCTACCAATCCAAAGGTGATCTCGACAATGAATGCCACGTGGCCTCCTCAGGAGGTCGATGTACCAATCAATGCTAAGCCGTAATCCCACAGCTCCTTCTGTTTGCTTCCCGGCACGGTACAGCCGCGGCTTTCGGAGCTATGGCTCACTTCAGGAATCGTGTTGAGGCCGTTATGAGACAGTGAAAGAGACGCGCCCGTGCACGCTAATCGCTCGCTTTCGAGGATCCCTAAGCCATTGTGAAGACTACTCGAATCGCTGAAATCTCGGTAATTCTGCCGGCCCACAATGAGGAAGGCAATATTGAGGCTGTGACTCGACGCGCCTTGGAGGTGCTTCCAACCGTCGCTGAACGATTCGAGATTATCATCGTGGATGATGGTAGCCGTGACGCAACGGGTCAGATTGCTGATCGACTGGCATCTTCCTTCGATACTGTCCGCGTGCTGCATCACCCCACAAATCGGGGCTATGGCAATGCCTGGAAGAGCGGCATTCAAGCGGCCAGATTTGAGTGGATATTCTTTATGGATTCTGATGGCCAATTCGATATTGGCGATATCGGAGAGCTGACTCGAGCCGCGGATGACAACGATATAGTGACGGGTTATCGGATCGCCAGAAGAGATCCATACTATCGATATCTGGTCGGCTCATGTTTCAACATTCTCGTCAGGCTGTTGTTCAGGGTGAATCTGAGAGACATCGACTGCGGCTTCAAGATGTTCCGTGCCTCTCTGCTAAAGTCGATGGCATTAGAGAGCCCAGGCGCACTCATCAACACAGAGATTCACGCGAAGGCCAATGTTCTCGGCGCCAGACTTGTCGAGGTTGGCATTACCCACTATCCTCGAACGCACGGTCGTCAATCCGGCACGAAACCAAAGGTCATGCTTCGGGCCCTGATCGAGATTGTTAGGTTACGGAGCCATATGATCAACTTCCGTCCCCAGGCGACTGCGACCCCATCCGGGGTAGAGGGCGGCGTGCCAAGCGGAACCTCCGTACATCGCAGGTAGGGAAGCAGATGCCGTGAAGTCACCGGAAAGACAGAGCGGTTCCATCCTCCTTGCTATCGATATCGGTAACACCAACGTCTCCATTGGCCCATATTCGGGAAGCAACCTCCTCGGATTTTGGAGGATCTCGAGCAACCGGGAACGAACATCGACGGAGTATCTGCCGCTGCTCAGGGAGATACTTCTGGAGAACCAGCTCCAGCCTGGGGATGTCAAACATGCGGTGATTGCCAGCGTGGTCCCTCCGATCCTCGAAGCGATGCTTGGAGCACTGAGCCACTGGGAGATCCCATCAACCGTGCTACGACCGGGCTTGGATCTGGGTCTGGATGTGCGCTACGACCCGGTTTCGAGTGTGGGAGCAGATCGGCTGGCAAATGCGATCGCTGTGCGCGAGCGCTATGGCTACCCCGCGATCGTCGTCGATCTTGGTACGGCGACCACTCTCGATGCTCTCGACGCGTCAGGCGCCTACGTCGGAGGAGCAATTGCTCCAGGCATAGAGACCGCTGTTGAGGGACTTTCGGCCCAGGCCTTTCAGCTACCGAGGATCAAACTTCAGGCACCCCCGCGAGCCATCGGATCAAGTACTGTCGACACCATTCAATCAGGAATAATCTTCGGCTGGGCCGGCATGATCGACGGGTTGATAGACCGGTTCAAGGTCGAATTGGGTGGCGATCCGAAGGTCGTGGCCACAGGTGGGCTTGCCGGCGTCATCGCTCCGCACAGCCGGCATATGCAGACGATCTGGCCCGAGCTTACTCTGGAGGGCCTCCGGCTCGTCTACGAGGGTACGACGGAACGGCGACCAGCTGTCGAAACCGAGGGTTCGTAATGGCACTTTGGACATCCGTCGGTCGCAGATCGCGTCAGCATAAGATCCCTCTGAGCTGGAGATAGTGCCAGAGGCGAAGGCAGCTGACGGGAGCCTCATACAGAGAGCAGTCGAGACGGCTTATGCCAAGGTAAACCTGTCTCTCGATGTGCTCGATGTCCGCCCGGACGGATTCCATAACCTTCGGTCGGTAATGCAAACAGTGTCCTTATGTGACTCCCTCACGTTTTCCCTGGACAACGTCGATCCCAGCCCAAAATCTCCGGGCTTGCCCGATTACTCCCTCATCGATCGGTCGATCCAGCTGGTTAGAGAGACAGTTGGTTCACAGGAGTCGGTGACATATTCCCTGATCAAGCGGATACCGATTGGAGCCGGACTTGGCGGCGGCAGTAGTGACGCGGCTGCAGCATTGCGAGGTGTGAGTCGACTCTTGGGTGCTGATCTGTCCTTTCCGACGCTTCTCGAGCTCTCGGAACGGCTTGGAAGTGATGTTCCCTTCTTCATACGCGGCGGTACGGCTCTGGTAGAAGGACGGGGGGAGCGCATTTTGTCGCTACCACCGGCGCCGACTCGTTGGTTCGTGCTGGTGAACGGCGGTGTCCCCGTCTCGACGGCAAGAGTCTTCACCGAGCTCAAGGACGAAGATCGGGGCGATGGAAGAAGCACCCACCGTGTGGTGGAAAGTCTCAAGAGCGGACTTGTCGAAGTCGGAAGTAATGATCTCTGGCCGGCTGCCGCACGGGTCTGTCCGGAAATTGAGAGGTTGCACGAGGTCTTCGCAGCGAAAGTGCCGTCGGGTCGTGTGATGCTTTCCGGAAGCGGGGGCACATTATTCGCCATCTTCGATTCAAAGCAGGAAGCGATGGCTGTGGAAGCCGAGCTGGATGGAATCGTGCCTTGGGTTTATGTAGCTCAATCTGTAGACCCAATGGAGCTAGAGCCAACCAGGCGGTGACGAAGAAGGTGTCTCCTGAGTCGTGGTGATCGAAGTCGCGGAGCCCCATTCGGGGCATCGCCCATCCTTCCACCTCTTACGCACAGTCGCACACCCTGCAGAATGCGACTCGCCCGGCCACACAGGGCCGGGCTACGTCCCATCGCAAACCTGACGAGGCACGATGCGGTACACGCGGTCCTGCAACACCGTGCTCGAGACCTAGCGGAGCCGATCCATTGGGTTGAGTCTAGGAGATCGCCGTTCAGGAGGTCTTCTACAATTCTGCCCAAGCGTGACGTAGCCCGGCTCCTGTGGGGCAGGGCGTCACGCCTCCCCCTGCCTCCCTCGGGACCCAGAACGGATGATGAGCTACCGGAGTAATTCGCCCCTAGGACCTTACAGGTCGACCTTGAGGTTAGGATCGCTGTGGAAACTGCTAACATCCTTGACGTCAACTGCCATTAGGATGAATCGAAGGACGCCAGGAGGCATCGACTCGAATTATGAAATTCCGTGATCTTAAAGGCGTAAAAGTTGTAAGTATTTCGGACGCGCAAGAGCTTGGCGTCATAGACGATCTTTTGCTGCACCTCCAAGAGCGCCGGGCCGTGGGATTTGAGATCAAGAGCGGTGGTTTGTTTGCAAGCCACAAGACATCCATCTTACTCGAAGATGTCAAATCAATCGGGCCGGACGCCGTTACCATCGACAGTGACACCAAGTTGGTCGATCAGGCAGATAGTGAAGTGCTCAAGACGGCTGACCGAATGAAGGCGATTTCCGGGTTGCAGGTGCTCGATGACCGTGGGCGGGAGCTGGGACATGCTGCAGATCTTGACGTCGACTTCAACACGGGTGAGTTCCTTGGACTCATTCTTTCCGGAACGCTTGTGGAGCGGGTGCAGCAACAGGATCGAGTCGTCCCCGCCTCGAGAATCAAGAGCATCGGCGACAAGGTCATTGTCATAACAAGCGAGGATGAGAACGCTGTCGGATCGGCATTGGAGCAGACGTCGAATCCGCAAGAGCTGTCATCTTAGGGCATCGCCCTGCCGGCGAATTAGGAAACGAGCAACCTCTAAAATTAAGAACACCGTAGGTTGACGACCCTGAATCGCATTTAGAGAGAGAGCTCGAAACAAAATGAGTAAGACCATAGCCAGGCTGGTATGCCTCGCCGTTGCGGTCACCCTGTGTGGTGGCGTGATGGTTGGATGGGGTCCGGCCGCGACAACGAGGACCTCCAGCCCAAACCCGAAACGGATTTTCACCAAGTCTATGCAGGTAACCACCTCGATGAAAACTGTCCACGTTGGAGGCACCTTCCAACAGGTGGAAACACGGCGTGGGAAGGGCCCTTCCTACTCCTCGACCCTAAGTGGCCACTTCCACGGTCGTGTGTCGGGCCACCCATCGGCACTTGCCCTGACCATCCGAGCCAAGTTGACCAAGTACTCATCGATCTTGGTGAATACGATAGAAACCTCCAAGGAGATGGCACAGAGGACCGGCAACGGCAAGTGGCATTGCTCCAAGGTTACGGCCAGCACTCCGACGAGTCTGCCCGACTTGAATAAGTTCATCAACTTATTACGCAAGCCCGGAGCCGGTTCCAAGTTCGCCCTTCTAGGAGTTCAGAAGTTGAATGGGGCGTCGGTGTGGCGTATTCACGCGAACCTGGCCGGGAAGTTACCAAGTAGCCTCCTAGGACTCAGCTCGCCTGCTCCAAAGCAAACCCGGGTGACGTTCGCGGGCGTGTTCTTCATCAACCAGCACAATTACCTGCTTGAGCGAGTTGTAGGAACAGGCAAGACGAAGGACAAAACCGCTGCGGAAACCTTGTCACTTGACTCGACATTCTCGAAGTATGGACAGCCGGTATCTATTCGTCTCCCAGCGGCATGTGGCGGCTAAGCCTAAAGGAAGAACCTACCAGAAGCAACATGACCGCCGGCGGTCCATTCTCGAGAGACGATTGAGGCGTCAGGTCTGCAGATGACGAACCACCTCGACAGTTCGAGGTAGTAGCTCGTAGCCGAGGGACATGTTGATTGCCAGCATCCGATGGTTTTCTACCTCGTTCCCAGTGAATATGAAATCTACGCCGTTTTGGCGGCACCACTCGATGGTTCGGTTCTTCAGCGCTCTGGCAACCCCACGTCCCCGATAGTCGGCGTGAACGCCGGTGTAGGCGTTTGTGGCTGAGCGGTTTGCTTGCAGGCGTAGGCGCGCCATTCCGATGGGCCTGCTACCTTCCAGGACAACCCAGGCCCACTTCGGAGACCGTCCTGGACCATTGATGGCGACCTCCAGCCACTCGTCATAGTCCATTCCGGCCCAGTTAAACGAGCTGGGAATATCTCGATGAGTCGTCATATCGAGCTCGTGGAGTGCATGCATGAACTCCTCATCCATGGGGACGTCTGCCATGAGCTCCACGCGCAAACCTTGCGCTTCCAGCTCCGACTCCAATCCCTGAAACCCCGTCAGGTTGGCACGCCTAACGTCGAGGCGGGTGAGCTGTTCTCCGCGTCCGTTCTGCTCAAAGCCGAGATTCTGGGCGAACGCGGCCGAGCCAGTGTGGGAGTCAAGAAACTCACCGACCAGGGATCGAAGGGGAATGCTCTTCGCATCCTCCAGTAGACGCTGAGCTAGGTGATTCCCAATGCCTCGGCGCCTTGACCCTGATGCCACCCCAATGTCCACGAAGGCGACTCCGGGCTCGTCAGCCCGGAACTCGAGCAGCATCCCCATACCCAGGATTTTCCCATCAGCTTCGGCAACCCAACGACGGAATGCCATGCCTTGTTTGATCCAATTCTGGACCTGGAAGCGGTAGTCCTCGACTGTTTCTGCAGGAAACTCAGGATAGAGCGAATTGTATAGATCGATGACCTGCACGTCGTCAGCTTCCGTTTGTGGTCGAATCGAAAAACCTGGCGGCCTGCCAACGTTCTGCCCCGCAGGAGATGTCACTGCACCCTCACGATCTTCAGTCACTATCCAACCATCCTTTCTGGTGGCTCACAGCGGGCTAGGCCACTTCGAGCGCGTCATCCGACTCTAAGGCAGGGTCCGTTGCTTGCTGACGGTTAACAAGCGTGACGGCCACTGCCGCGACCACAGCCGTGCCGCCGATGAGCAAAGCAAAGGTTAACGGCTGATCCCCCAAGAGGCTTCCAATCGCCACGGCCACGACCGGATTAATGTAGGCATAGGTTGCCACGATGTTTGTGGGCAGGCTTCGGAGCACGTAGCTGTACGCCGTAAAGCCAATCAGTGAGCCAGGAATCAGCAGCCAGAACCAGCCGAGAGCCGAGGGCTCAGACACAGCCGACAGGCTGAAGCCATTGAGCTCTCCGATGGCCATTCCGGCCAAGACCATGACGGCGCCGCCAATCGTCATCTCCAAGCCTGTCGCAAGGATTGGATTTGGCGGCATGTCGCCGTTGGCCAGATACACCGATCCCGATGCCCAGAAGAAGGCACCCACCAGAACGGTGAGTGCCGACCCGACATTTACATGCATTCCGGGACCGCCAACCACCACAATCACTCCCGCGGTGCCGAAGGTTAGGGCAAGAGCGCTCCTCATGGGGATTCCCGTGCGGCGAAGGATCGCCGTCTCGAGGATCATGATCAGCGGGACGGTTGCAACCAGGAGTGCCGCAATACCGGATTGGAGATGGATCTCGCCGATGCTCAGAAGGCCATTGCCACCCAACAGCAAGCAAACCCCCGCGATGGCAGTGGATCGGAGCTGGGTGAGAGAACAGGTGGGCAATCGCCGGCGAACAAGCGTGACCAAGAAGAGCAGGATGACTCCGGCAACCAGGTAACGGCTACCGCTCATGAGGAGCGGCGGTATCGTTTTGACCGCGTAACGGATGCCTATGTATGTGGAGCCCCAGAGGATCCAAACCGCAACGAGTGAGATCCAAGGCATCCACATGGCAAGCCCTACGGGCGTTATCCCGCGTTCGTCCACCGCCTTCACGCCGGCTCATAAATTCAACCTGCTTCCCCATGGCATCGCAAACATCTCATTTCAGACGATTCTCGATCGGACAACTATCGCTTCTAAGTTCGTGCGGTATCGATTCTGTCTTGTACTCTTTCGGCCCTCATCCATACAAACATGATGGGAGCACAAACGGTTGCATCAGACGCATTGCACCAGCTAGGGATGGATGCGGTCGAGCCGTGACCTAGGCGGACGTGTGAGATATGGGCGCCGGACGCGAACAAGAGGGCGGGAACGTCAATTGGGGTGGCTTTGACGCGCCATCTCATAACGCACTACCCGACTTCCGCCAGCTCCTGCTCCTGATACTGCAGCTCATACAGGCGGTGATAGTATCCCTGTTTCGCCAGCAGGTTGTCGTGATTTCCCTCCTCCACCACACGTCCCCTGTGGAGCACGATGATGCGATCGACGTGCCGGATGGTGAATAGCCTGTGAGCAATGATGATGCTGGTGCGACCCTTCATCAGTCGCTCCAGGGCATCCTGGATCAGCGTCTCGGTTTCGGTATCCACGCTGCTCGTTGCCTCGTCCAGGACGAGCAACACCTCTGGGTCGAAGGCGATTGCCCGGGCGAACGCCAGTAGCTGCCTCTGGCCGGCGGAGAAGTTGGCGCCACGCTCCCGCACCTCTGAGTCGTAACCATCCGGAAGCTGCTCGATGAACTTATCCGCATTTACAAATTCGGCTGCGCGGCGAACTTGCTCATCCGACACGTCCTTGTTATGCAGGCGGATATTGCTGGTAATCGTTCCGGAGAAGAGAACTGGGTCCTGTAGGACAGCGCCGATATGACGCCTCACGTCTGCCCGTCTCATCTTGCGGATATCCACCCCGTCCAGGAGGATCTCGCCGTCCTGAATGTCATAGAAGCGGGACATGATGCTGATGATCGACGTCTTGCCGGCCCCAGTCGCCCCCACGATTGCAACGCTCTCCCCTGCCTTGATGTGGAAGGAGACATCCTTCAACACCGGATTGGAAGGGTCGTAGCCAAAGGTGACGTTCCGAAACTGGATATCACCTTGGACCTTCTCCAAGGTGATCGGATCGGCAACATCCGGCGGCTCCTCCACTTCGTCCAAGAGTCCAAAGATCCGTCCCGAGGCCACCATGGCGGCCTGCAGGATGTTGAACTTGTCGGCAAGGTCGCGGATGGGCTGGAAGGCAAGGTTGGTGTACAGAATCATCGATACGACGGTTCCGTAGGAAACTCCCCATACCGCCTTCTGGGTGCCTCCGAACCAGAGGATAAGAACGGTACCCAGTGCCCCCAGGAACATCACGGCCGGTGAGAAGAGGGAGTAGGAGGCCCTGCTGTCGGACCGCTACTCGGCCCAGCAAGGGCACGGCATGGCCCAGCAGACCTGCTTGGCCCATCTCGCCCGTGATGTCGCCTACGCGCTCGAGGCCAGCGACGACCCGGTGCCGTTCCGGCTCAAGCTCTGGCTCGTCTCGGCCTTCACGTTGGCGGACAGCGTCTCGCAGCTGGCCGCCTCCACCACCGCCGCTAAGCGGCGCGCTCTGGAGCGCAGGCTGAGCGCAATCCTGGCCGCGCCTACCTCCTGCGAGCTGGCAGGCGCGCTCCAGGCCAAGCTGCGCCGAGCACGTGACCAGCTCCTGACCTTTGCCGCCTGGCCCGGCGCGGTCGCGGCCACCAACAACGCGTGCGAACGCGACCTCCGGCCCGCGGTGATCGAGCGCAAGGTGACTAACGGCTACCGGGCGATGTGGGCCGCCGAGGGCGAGGCGGACATCCGCACCGTGGTCGACACCGCTCGGCTCAAAACCCGCACGAGTGTCTTCAGCACCATCCTGCAGACCGTCATAGCGTGAGACCTGTATGCCTCGGAACGGGGCTGGGTAATTACTCGGTACCGCACCTACACAGTGATATCCGCGACTGCCGTAAGACCCAGAGACCCCCATTATGGAAAGCACCTTGAAGTGGTCTGCAGGTAGAATTCCGGGTCTCCAGATGGAAAGCGCGCTGGCGCGGAATTCAAAACTCCTGCCCCGTTCGTCGGGGCGTTGCAGTCCAGGAAGGCCCGCTCCCCCCACCCGAAGCACTCATCCGGCAGGGCCGCTGTATGGCCCATCAAGCTACAACCTCCGGCACCCTTTC
>CAWCYJ010000003.1:0-80279 GCA_963799725.1 uncultured Pseudomonadota bacterium | reverse complement strand
GGGGCGATACCCTCGTTGAGACCCAGCCCAGCAACGCGCGGCTCAGCTCTGATTCACTGGCGAGGCGCTGGATTAGCCGTCATCGTCTCGATCTTGCTGCTCATTACCATCGAGGGATGTGCGAGTGTGGCTTCAAACGCAACCAGCGACTCGGCACCTACCCCCAAAAGGCTCGTCCACAAAGCAATAGACAAGATATTTGATGCCCGAGGACTAACCTTATCCGGGAACCAGCAACAACTGTTTTGCCGGCGAGTTGGCCCTTGTCATTGGCATCCCTACATCTCCATGCGGTTCTCGGCCACGAGTTCTTTCGTGAGAGATCCCGCCGGCAGCATGCGAGTTACCTACCGAGGTGAATTCCCTGGTGATGAGTACCTCGTCCGAACAGGCAAGAACGGTGCCGACAGGCTCGGGGGATCGAAGAATTGGATCTGTATGTCGTCCTCGCAACTCTCTCCGGAACTCGTTCCATTCACGAATCCACTCTTGCTAAAGCCCTCCGATGTCCTCGCACCCCACGTGAAGTGGACCTACCAAAACGTGGGCCAGAGATTGTATGACGGTACCCGCGTTTGGATAGTCAAGACCCGTGGTGCTAAACGGTTTGTCGTGGGCGACCGAGGCCCCGATAACGTTAAACATCCCGTGCCGATCTATACCAGAGCTCGCAGTACAGCCGCATTTCTCATAGGCGAACAGAATTTTCGGCTACTTCGAGCCGTTTATAAAAATGTGGTGCGCATCCCCGGCCCCTTCAATCAATTTGGTCCAAAGCAGGGCGGCCAGTTCAGGATCGATTCGGTCATGACATTCCGATACGGCAAAGCGGTAAGGGTAAACCTGCCGCGCAGTTGCCGTTAGGGCAGACCACTGCCGCCCCAGCTTTCGTCCGGCGTACGTATTCGGTCTAGTGCAATTTGCGAGCGACGTAGCCCGGCCCTTGTGTGGCCGGGCTTCGCGCGAAACACAGAGGAAGATCTGCTCGACAATCGCGACGACGCAGAAATATCGGAAAGTCCCTTAGAGACGCAGGCCACTACCATCTCTGGTGTACGTTATTCGATGTCCGGCGGGCAGCCCACCATCGCTGCTGGACCACCAAATCCCGCGTCCCCACTGACTATCGACTTGTGCAATTCTTCTTGGCTTGTGATGTGATATCCCAAGGATTGCATGCGCCGGATGTCGCTCTTCTGGACTCGTCTACTCGTGTAGGTGCGCACCACAGAGTCCGGGAATCGAGCGGAGCTCGTCCACTCTCTCACCTCATCGCGATAGCGGTGATCGGGAGAGAAGAAATCTAGCAAGGAGGTCAACAGTCGCACTTTGTATCCTGTCCTCTACCGTACGAGCCAGCTCGACGCCCGGAACCGCTGGCTGGCTAGAGCGGCTGCAGCTCCGCAAGCAGCTCTTCCTCCGTCATGACTTGACTGAGGAGCGGATCCCGCCCCTCCTTATGGTGAAGGTAAGTGGAAAGGATGCCGGCATCGGCCGTGTTCAGGTCGATGCCGTCGAAGATGGGAAGCTCGTGCCCTGTCGGAGCCAAAGTTCTACCCACTCGCCGACCTGCCGAGCCAACGCAAGCCGGCAGCTCCGCAAATCAGTTCCGTGAGCTCGAATGCCAGGATAGCCCTCGACGTGAGCCACAACGAAGCCTTCGTCGTCGCGCCAGAACTCGGCGTGCCGGATTGCGGCCAGGATGTAATCGTCGACGATAGTGAGGAGGCTGCTGCTCATAACTCCATACTATCTGCCAGGCCTGGCACTCGCGGCTATCTCAGAAGCTGCGCCTACACACCTACACTTCCCGTCGACGTCTCTATTCGCTTGTGAAAACCTAAGCCCTTCTGCCCCTCCCAGTCCAGGTTTCTTGCCTGCTTATGGCTAGAACTGCTCTCCGGAGCCCGAGTTGGTCGCCTGATTCACCTGACTGATGCCACTCGCGAGGACCAGACTGAAGGCGTTCGCCAAGTTTTGCTCCCGGGAGCTGCCCTTTGGAGCGTCCGACGCCTTGCACGTCGCAAGCACCTCGACCACGGCGTTCTGCTCCGCCATGATTCCGTAGAACGCCTTCGAACCGTTCGCCAGAGTAAGCGGCCCGAAGTAGGAGCAGTCCACGGGTGCACCTGGAAAGTCGTCATTGCCTGGCAGACCATGGTCGTCGAGGCAGCTGTTGCCGGTCGTTTTGGACGCACTGAACTTGTGGAGGACGTCGCTCACCAGGGCTACGGCTTGGGTGTTGGTCTTGACGGGCGTGGCCAGGTAGTCGATCGTTCCCGTCTTGCCGAAGGAGCCGTCTCCGTTGAGGTCGAACGTGTCCGTCTGCAGGATGCTGCCTCCAGCTCCATGGCTCGTGTAGGCGGAGCCGTGGAATATGTGCATGGGATTCGAAGAAGAGTTTGCCCAGGTGGCAGCCTCATTCACCGCCTTCTCGTTCTCGCTGTACACGGGCCACGCTAGGAAGCCGTCCCAGGGATCCATGAGCTGATTCGCCTTTGTAACGGGCGTACAGTAGGGGAACGTTCGTTTAACCGGGGTGACGGTAACACCGGCGACACCTCGGGCGAAATTGAACCAGTCCATGGAGCCGAATCCGGAAGCCTGATCCCAACCCACCTGGGCTGGAGCGCCGTCGAAGCCGCAGCGGACGTCGTGGAAGTAGGTGTTGTACAGCTTCGAAGAGTTCCCCAGCTGGTAGATCGCGGGACCGGCGAAGCCGGGAAGCTTTCCATGAACTTTGAAATAGTAGGCCTGCGTCAGGACGGCCATCCCGGCGACGAGCGGCGAGGCCAGGCTGGTACCTCCAACGGTCCCGTGCTGGCCCTTGTTGGTGAACACGTTTGCTCCCGTCTCGGGATCGCCGTCAGCTGCAATGTCCGGCTCGGCCCGGCCGCTGCAGGTGGCTGCGGCTGCCACCCCCACCTGCCACTTGGGACGGCTGAATCCCTGTGCGCACCCGGTCCGCCGCCGGCGTCGCCGTTGTTGGGATCACTGTTCCAGGCCGACTCCCACGTCCATGTGATATTCGTGTTGACCTGCAGGTTCGTGCCTCCGACGCTGACGACGTAGGGGCTGCTGGCCGGATAGCTCGGGTCGCCGCAGTTGGTGTGCTGCTGCGAGGCGTTCAGCGGGCAGCCGGAGTTTTGGGAGGTGTCACCACTGGAGAAGTAGAAGGTCTTTCCGAGCGCAACTGCCTTCTCGAAAATGGGGGTGGTCGCTTTGACAAAGGGGTCAGCGGTCGAGATGTTCGGGCCTCCACCCCAGCTGTCGGTGATGACGCGAACGGCAGGATCGCTGGCCACGGCGCTCAAAGCGTCGACGAGTTGGGAATCCCGCGCCGACGGCGCCAGATAGAAGTGTAGCCGGCTGCCGGGCGCATGCCGTGGCTGAACTCGGCGTCCATGGATGCCTCAGTCACGTCGCGTGCCGGCTGGGTCCAATTGCTTCGAGTCGACCGGAATCCAGCTCACGCTGTCCGACGGGCACGTGCTCAGCGTCTTGGTTTGGCAGCTGCGCAACAGCGGATCGCTGATCCCGGTGTCCTGCTTCGCGGCGCTCCGTTGCGCGGCGAAATCGGAGTCGTAGGCAGCAGGTCCCCAGAGCGTCAGACCGATCGTCTGTCCTGTGCCGGTGACGCCGTGTCCTGCCACGTCGTAGGCCTTACGGAAGTCCGACGGGTAGTACCCGCCGTCGCGGACGCAGTATGGAGGACACGAAAAGTCGTCACTGCTAGCGCCATTCGGCCTCGCCAGCCGACGTGCCAGAGAGTGGAACCGATCATAGTTGTTCAGGCCGACGATCGTCGAGACGTGAAGCGAGCTTGAGATCACCGGATTGGTCTGAGGAGCGAAGACCCGTCGTGCACCATCCTGGTACCAGACGAGCCGCGTCGACAATGCCTGTGCAACTCTGCCTCGGTTCCTTGGAGCCCGAATACGAGTCCATCGGGGCTGGCATACGTCACGCTGAGGTGATGCTGTGCGGCCCAGGCCCGGAAGCGCCGTTCTTGGGCAGACGTGGCACCGAAGAAGCGCTTGAATTGGGCCGCGCTCATGTACCGGCCTTGAGCAGCTTGCGTGGTTATGAAGCGGTGCAGCAGGCCTGAATTGCGCATCGCCAAGGACACGCTCAATGAAAGGGGCATTGAAGGCGCCACCGCTGACAGACGAGGCGCGCGGCCGCCGGCGATGGGAGCCGGAATAGTACCTGTGACCGGCACCCTCTCCACAGCACCCTGTGAGGCTGCGACCGTTGCGGCCCCAGGTATAGCAGTAAGTGTCAACGATAGGCCAATCAGACCTATGCTCAGCCGCGACCAGGAATGGCGGAACATGTGAAACACTCCCAATGGATTCGACTCGTTTTGACGCAATGCTCGAATTTACCATGAACGGACACGTCAAGTAGAGTGCAGTTCCTGCTTCTGTAACTTGCGGTCGCCAGTCTCGGAAGCTGAGACCCGATGTTGGTTGTTCTGTGTGGCGGAGTATGCCCTCGGATGTGCCTGGGATTCCTGGGGGCACCCCGCCCCGGTGGTTCCGCCATCGCTGAGCCAGGACATGGTGGTTATTGATGGGGCCATGGGCGGCGTTGTAAGGAGACCGAGGGAGATCGCCGCGGGCCCCGCCCGTAGTGACCCGTGAAGCCGAACAGTCTTAGCACACGGGTGAAATCGAGGCCCTTGAGCGGGTCGGTACTGGCGGCCAAGTAAGATGGGGAAGATTCGTCGCCGGTCCAGGTTGGCATCGCGGCGTTCATGAACATGCTCCAACCGGCCGCCCGGGCGAGGTTCGACCCCAGGCGAATTTAGCCAGGAGAACGATCCATGGGACAAACCAAACCGGCCGGCGCAAAGCGACAGGGTGCTCCGCGGCGGGACTTGCTTGGCTCTAGTGTTGGCAGAAGAATCAGAGCCCGACGAACGGAGCTGGGTCTGTCGCTGGCTCAGCTGGGCGGCGAGGAGCTTTCGCGGTCGTTCCTCAGCCTGGTCGAGTCCGGCCGCAGCCGGATCTCCCTTCGGGCTCTGGCCATCGTGGCCGAACGGCTCGAGTCTCCACTGAGTTACTTCCTCGAGGACGAGGAAGGCGCCCGTGTCACCGACCTCATGCGTGACTACGCGGAGATCGAGCTGGAGCGGGACAAGCCGGACGAAGCGATTAAGATTCTTGAGACGAAACCGGCGCGTTATGGGTCCGATGCAACGGGCCAGTGGCTCCTGGGGCGAGCGTATCTGCAGAAGCAGGACCACCAGCAGGCTGCTAAAGCCCTCGAGCGTGCCCTGGCGTTGGCGGAAGCGCGTCACGACAACGACCTTGCGGGTGAGATTTCCTACTCGCTGGGGATGTGTCACTACACCGCCAACAACTATGAAGCCGCTTTGGCCATTTGTCGCTCCGGTCTTGAGAAGGCGCTCAATGGAGAGAACAGCGGGCTTCAGGTCCGGCTCTTCATCGCCATCGGGCACTGTCTCTACGTGCTCAACCGCTCGCCCGAGGCGATCTCGCATTATGAACGGGCGCAGGAGCTCTTGGATGGTGTTTATGACCTGGCGAAGATCGGGGCGGTCTTCTCAGCCATGAGTCTCACGGCCCGCAAGATGGGAGATCTCGACGCGGCTTTGCGGTACTCGAAGCGAAGCGTGGCGACGTACAGGTTGAGGCGGGATTGGAAGCTCGTTGCCAACGAGCTCAACAATATGGCGATGCGCTACAAGGAGCGAGGAGAGCTGGATGTGGCGATCGAGCGCGGTCGGGAGGCTGTGCAGCGAGCTGTGCAGGCGGGTTCTCCTGAGGTTGAGGCATTTGCCCACGCGACGCTCGCAGCGGTCTACCTCCAACGGCAAGATCTGGACGAAGCGGAGCGAGAAGCGACACTGGCTGAGAGTCTCGCCGGGGGGAAAGCGCGGCTGCCGGCAATCGATGCCTGGCTCGTCCGAGCAGAGATTGCCGCAGAACGAGACGATTGGGACACAGCCTCGTCCCTCTATCGAAAGGCCCTCCAGGAGCTGTCGAACCTGAAGCACCGAACCCGGCTGAACGATTCGGCGTTGCGCTACAGCGAGCTTCTCAGACAACGCGGTGATCTAGAGGGCGCGCTCGAGATGGCGGTGGCAGCGGCAACTGGTGTTCTTCAAGGCGACTAGCCTTCTCTAAAGGCGTTCGAGGAACGAATCACACGCCCCTGCCCACTGAGAGTTTGACCTGCCGACGTACTGCCGTACGGACCGCAAGCCGCTCGCTCCGGATGTGCAAGCCGCCAAAAGGCAGGAGATGAGGAAGGCGGCTGTCAAGGCCCGAGCGGCGAGTCTCAACTTGCGGGTTTGGCTCATGTCCAATTCTCTAACCTTCGACGTTCTGATTGCGTCCGGTCAACACCGCGATGCTTGACCCATTGATGTACCATCAGGCTACCGAGAAAGCCTGGAGGGACCGAATGGCCGAGTTGTTCATCTTGGAGCTGGAAGATTTCGACGAGGCTCGTTATGAGAGCGTCAACCGGAACCTGGGCATTGACATGTCAAGCGATGACGGCAATTGGCCCCCCGGTATCATCAGCCACACGGCCGGACGTACCCAAGATGGCTGGATCGTGGTCGAGGTATGGCAGACAAAGCAAGATCAAGAAGCGTTCATGAATAGTCGCCTCGGACCTGCCCTCCATCAGGCCGGTGTCGATAAGCCGCCAAAACGAGCAGAGTGGGCGAAACTGAAATCGAATCGCTTGCCTCGCAAGCCATCCGGCAACCAGTAGCAGGGCTGGAGCCGTTCAAGCTCCGATCAAGCATTGACGGCGTGGCCAGGATGTCATCGCCGTGCAGCGCCGGCGAATGAAGTTCGGGATCGGGCACGGGCATTGGGAGCGTCTATGCGGTGAAACCCAGAAGATGGCCGCTTCTATCGTGTCATGATATGATTGGTTAGGAGCAGCCATGGAACTAACGATCACCCTCATCCGCGTCGACTCACCGCCCTCGATCACCTACTTGCCGCCACCCGAAACGAGTGGAAGTGCCTCCACGACGAAGAGGAGTGGGAGTTGACCAAGGCTTACCCTGCCGCAGTCATCCGTAGGTATGCCCGCGACGAAGTATTCCGCCGTGACTCCGCGCGCATGCTCGTTCTTGGGTACAGGATCATGAGCGTCGACAGAAATCGAGAAGATGCGACCGGACCAATGAAGGTCACATACCTGCGGCCGGAAGGCGACACTCCGATCGCAGAGTCCGGAGACTCACTCCAGCCGATGTAGCCCTTGGACGGGCTGCGGACTGCCGGATCGCAGCCCCGGCGGGGATGCGTTGGCGATTGGCTAGATGGGATGCAGGCCTGGAAAGTCCAGGCCTGAGGTCTCTTCCAAGCCGAAGCGGATGTTCATGGCCTGCACGGCCTGACCGGCTGCGCCCTTCATCAGATTGTCGACAGCGCCTAGGACCACCACCCGGCTGCTGTGCGCGTCCGCTTCGAAGCCGACATCGCAGTAGTTGCTCCCGAAAGAATCTTCGGCTCGGGATAGCGGTAGTTTCCCTGGCTATCCTTGACGATCCGGATGAATGGCTCTGTGCCGTACACCTTCCGGTAAATCTGCCACAGCTCGCGGTCGGTCAATTGCGTCTTCGTAAAAACGTGAGAGGTGGCCAGTACACCGCGAACCGCCTCAATGCTGGTTGCCGAGAAGCTGATTTTCGGCGACCGCTCCATCTAACGACAGCTCCTGCAGCAGCTCCGCCGTGTGCCGGTGGCCCGTGGGTTTGAAGGAGCGGATCACGCCGCTGCGCTCCGGATGATGAGAAGCGGCTCCCGTGTCTGCCCCCGAGCCAGAGGATCCGGTCTTGACCTCGGTAACGACCGGCTGGCTCAGATCGACCACATCCTCTTTGAAGAGAGGCCAAAGACTGAGAATCGCCGCCGTTGCCAGGCAGCCGGCACTCGATATCCGGTTTGAGGTCCGGATCTCAGACGCGATGAAGCTCCGGGATTCCGTAGGTGAAATCGCTGAGCAGCTCTGGGTTGTCGTGCTCCCGGCCATACCATTCGACGTAATCCGCTGGATTCCGCAGCCGGAAGTCGGCACTCAGATCCACGATGACCGGAGCGATTCCGCCAAGCTCGGACAGGCGGTCCATGGCCACGCCATGAGGCAGCGCGAGAAAGAGCACATCAACAGGCTCGAGGTCGCTGCTTGAAGAGAATTTCAAATCGGTACGGCCCCGCAGGTTGGGGTGCGCCCGCGTAATCCGCTTACCCGCCTGCCGTTCCGATGTGGCTTGGACCAGCTCGACGGACGGATGGGAGAGTAGCAACCGGATCAGCTCCCCACCGGTATAACCGGAGGCGCCAACAATCGAAGCCCTGACGCTCTTGCCGGACTGGCTGCTGGATTCCTGACTCAATCCCGATCCCCTAACTTGCCGATCAGCCGCGCTGCCTTGAGCATCTTGCCAAGACCGTGTCGATGGTTTCGACAATCGTTCGGAGGTGCTGCGGCTCGGCAATGAGAGGCGGGAGAAGGCGCATGGAGCGGCCGCCTGCCGGCAGGGCCAGAACACCCCGTTCCTGCAGAGCGCGAAGGTAGGGAGTCACGCGGGTACGCAGCTCGAGAGCCACCATATAGCCAACGCCCCTTACCTCGCGAATCATTCGCTGATTCAAGCCCTTCAGATCTCCAATGAAGACGGCTCCATTGGCGGCCACGTCATCCAGAAGCCGGCCGCTGGTTAGGGCTTGTACCGTCGCGCTTGCCGCCGCGCAGGCCAAAGGATTGCCGGCGAACGTGCTTCCGTGCGCACCCGTCTCGATCCGGCTCGCGATGTCTTCCCGTACCACCGTGACACCCATGGGAAGGCCGTTGGCAATGCCCTTGGATACTGCCAGGATATCGGGGATCACACCGCTATGTTCGAACGCGAACAGTCTTCCTGTCCTACCCATTCCTGTCTGAACTTCGTCAAGGATCATCAGAGCCGCGTGACGATCACAAAGCTGCCTTACGCCCTTGAGGTACTCGACGGATGGCACGTTAACGCCTGCCTCGCCCTGGATCGGCTCCAAGATTACCGCGGAAGCATCCGGCATCTGTGCCTCCAGGGCCTCGAGATCGTCAAAGGCAACCGCTTCACAATCCGCAAGAAGTGGACGGAATGGCGCTTGATGCTTCTCACCCGAGGTAATGGAAAGGGCTCCCATGGTTCGTCCGTGGTAGCCATGCTGGGTGGCAACGATCTTCCGCCGGCCCGTGGCAGCCCGAGCGTACTTCAATGCCGCCTCGATCGACTCGGCGCCCGAGTTGGCATAAGACAGCGCGCTGCAGCTCGGGAGGTAGCTGTGCGAGGAAGGTCTTCTCGAACTCCTCCCTGGCGTCGTTATAGAAGCTCTGATGGCAGCTCATGAGCCTGTCGAGCTGAGACCTGATGGCCGCGTCGACGGCAGGATGTTTGTGCCCGAGAACGTTGACGCCGTAGTTGCTCATGGCGTCGAGGTAGCGGCGGTCCATGTCATCCCAAAGGTAGACGCCCTCGCCCCGAACCAGCTGAATCTCCCGCTTGTTGTAGAGGTGAATCTCCCCTTGATCCTGAAAGCGGTGAGACCCTTGCTCCGAGGTTTCCTTCGGTCGGTCTTCCGGAAGTGCAGTCGTCATGATAGAGATCCCTCCAATTCCTTCCTAACGGGAGCCACGGCAAGGTGAGTACCCGCGCCGTTCAGCGCTGCTCGAACCGGCTCGGCCACGCGCGCGTCGGCCAGAATCACCTCTCCGATGCCGCGCTGCAGGGCTGCCTTCGAGGCCAGAATCTTCTTCTTCATTCGACCTTGGGCGTACTCCAACAGATCGCCCATCTCCTCCAATCCACCGCTTGAGATGAGGCTCGAGCGGATCTGCAGGATCGCGAAGCAGCCCTGCGGTGTTCGAGAAGATCAGCAGCTTTTCAGCCCCTACGGCCACTGCCAGCTCCATGGCCATCTTGTCGCCATCGACGTTGAGCGCGTCTCCCTCGTCACTGACCGCCGGAGGGCATAGAACCGGAATGTAGCCGGCGTCGAGCAGGGAGTGCAGCAGGAACGGATCGATGCTCTCGATACTTCCGGCGAAATCTCCCCGCAGCACCCGCGCGCTTCCCGTTTTCGACGATGCGGATGGCATCCTTTCGACGGGCCTTTACGATACCACCATCCATGCCGCAGAGCCCGACGGCCTTCCGGCCTCGTCTGGTCAGTCCTTCGACGATCCGTTTGTTGACCTTTCCGGCATAAACCATCAGAAACAGGTCCATGGTGGTCGCATCGGTGAATCGAGAGACCTGGCCGTCCGCTGAGGTCACGAGTGTCGGCTCGGTGCCGAGCCTGCGGGTCAGCGCATCCAGCTCGGCGTTCGCTCCGTGTACCAGGATTAGCGGCTCGTCAAGGGAGGCGATATCGGTGAGAAACGCCTCCAAGTCGATTCCGGCACTACCGCCAATCTTCACGACTAGCATGATCGACTCTGCCCCCATTCCTCGAAGACCTGCGTGAGAATCCTCACGGAGCGAAGATACTCCTGGAGGTCGATGTGCTCGTTGGGAGTATGGTCCAGGGAGGAATCACCCGGACCGTAGGCGACGGTGGGACACTTCCAAACCGGAGCCACGACATTCATGTCGGACGTTCCGGTCTTCACCTTGAACCGGGGAACAGCACCTCCCGCTCTCAGGGCCCGAACGAAGCTTGTAACCAGAGATGTGGTTCTTGGGGCGCGGAATGCCTCGTCCGCCTCCGCGAACGTGATGGTCCCGGGGTGGACTGCCTCTTGGATCGACGCCCTCATCTGTTCAACGTCCAGGCCTGGGGGCAGCCGAAACGCTGCCTTAATCACGGACCACTCGTCCATGCCGTCTGACCCTGATGCCAGGCCAAGTAGGGTCGGTGAGAGGGTGTCGAAGACGGCATCGCCCCGGCTAAGCTGCCTACAACTTTCGCGAACTCGAATCCAAGCATCAATCGCCGTGTCGCAAACGCCGGGTACGGCACCTGCGCTGTGGCCAACGGCCTGCTGCAACCGGATCTCGGCCCGCATGCTTCCCTTGTACCCAAGCACGATCGAGTCCCAGCCACCCGGCTCGCCGATGACGAGCCCATCCGGGCTTCGGACCTTCGAGCAAATGTCTCGCTCCATGGGACGGCCCTTCCTCCCCCACGGCGGCCACGACTTTGATCGTCGCTTCCTTGACGTTCGCCCTTGCGGCCGCTGCCACTGCGCATGCCAGCGGACCCTTGGCGTCGACGGTTCCTCTGCCATAGAGGAGCCCATCCTCCACTCGCACCGCGATGCTTCCCGGCACCGTATCGATATGACCCAAAAACATGAGCGTCGGTCCGCCAGGCCGTCCCTGCCGAACTCCGATGGCATTCCCTGCAGCATCTACCGTCACGTCGAAGTCCCGGCGGCGCATCTCGTCGCCGAGGAAGGCGGTCGCAGGCGACTCCTCCCCGGTCAGACTTGGAACCGCGACCAGGCGGCGAAGGAGCTTGACCGCCTCTTCGTCTGTCACGCGGCAGCAGCCTCTTCAGCTCGTTCCAGGACGTAATCGATCATCTTCCCCGGGATGTCGACCCCGGTGGTGTCGATGCTGTTGCGAAACTCCATGGTGTAATTGACCTCAGTCACCAAGAGCCCTCGCTCCGTCTCCATCAGGTCCACGGCAACGATTCCTCCGCCGACGGCTCGCGCGGCCTTTGCGGAGATCTCATCAAGCTCATCGGTGATCGGGCATCCCTCAGCCCTTCCGCCTCGAGCCGTGTTGGTGATCCAGTGGTCGGAGTACCGATAGATGGCGGCGATGGTTCGATCGCCGATCACGAAGCTGCGGATGTCCCTACCCGGCTTGGCGACGAATTCCTGGATATAGAAGATGGAGTGATGAAACGAGCCCAGGACGTCCTTGTGCTCGAGAATCGCCTCGGCGGCGTACCGATCGCTCACCACGGAGAGCAGCCGTCCCCAGGAACCGATGGCCGGCTTGAGGACGGCCGGATAGCCGATGGATTCGATGGCCTCCAGTGCCGACTCCGGGGTGAAGGCGACGAGGGTTTTGGGGTTGGGAACGCCGTGCCGGGCAAGCTCGCTCGAAGTGAGGATCTTGTTGCCGCAGGTATCGGCGACCCGGTACGTGTTCACGGTTTCCACGCCTGCATCGTTGAATAGCTTCAGCGCGTACAACGCGCGCGAGTGATTGATGCAGCGCTCCATCACCAGGTCATATTCGGTCGGGATGTGTTCCAGGTCGAAGACGATCTCCCGGTCGTCGATTCGATCGAAGGGCAACGCCGGCGCCGCTCCAGCTCCTGCGAGCAGCAGCTTCTCCTCGGCGCGAACCCGGGAGAGGAGTAGGGCCAGCCGCACCTAAATGCCCTCCCAGCCGTACTGCTTGATGAACTCGAGTATTCCGCCCGAATCGGCGATCTTCTGGACGAATGCGGGAATGGGAGCCGACCGAAATGTTGTGCCGTTGGCTGCTGATGGTGCCGGCTTGGAGATCCAACGTGACCTCGTCACCCTCTTCTATAGCGGCAACGGCCTCGGGGCAGATCAAGAAGAGGCAGGCCGACATTGATGGCGTTTCGGTAGAAGATCCGGGCAAAGGAGTCCGCGATCACCGCCTCGACTCCGCAGGCCTGCAGAGCCACCGGCGCATGTTCTCTCGGGAGAACCGCAACCAAAGTTGCGGCCTGCCACGATGACATCTCCCGGCTTGACGCCCTCGGGAAAGTCGGGCCGCACTTCGCAGAGGCAGTATCGCGCCAGCTGCGAGCGATCGGTGGTTACGTTGTAGCGGCCAGGGATGATCTCGTCTGTGTTGACGTTATCGGAAGACTCCAGGCTCTGTCCCATTAGATGTATCTCCTGGGGTCCGTGATGTGACCGGCTATCGCCGTGGCTGCGGCCGTGGCCGGACTCGCCAGGAAGAGCTGCGATGTCGGGATGGCCCATGCGCCCCCGGAAATTGCGGTTTTGGGTCGTTAGCCCTCTCTCGCCCGCGCCCAAGACGCCCTGATGCCGGCCGATGCATGGCCCGCATCCGGGGTTTGTCATCTGGGCGCCCGCCTCCACAAGAGCCGCGATGGCCCCGCTCTTAGTGCCGCCAGATAGACCTCGGTCGAAGCAGGCGTCACCACCAAGCGAGTGTCGGAAGCCACCTGTGGCCGCCCAGGATGGACGCGGCGATCTCCAGATCTTCCAGCCTGCCGTTTGTGCAGGTTCCGATGAATACCTGATCGATGTGCTCGCCCTCGACCTCCGATACGCCCACCACATTGGAAACCTCGGATGGGCAGGCTACCTGTGGCTCGAGATCGGACATGTTCAAGCTCCACCGTCCGCACGTAAACCGGATTCGTGGGGATGGACGCTCTCGAACGGCTCATGACCGGACCGCTCTCCGCGTACCGACGGATCTCCTCATTTGGCTCGATCAGCCCGGCTTTGGCGCCCATCTCCACCGTCATGTTGGCAAGAGTCATTCGGTCGGCGAGGTCCATCCGCTCGACGGCAGACCCACCGAACTCCAGTGCCTGGTATGTTGCGCCGTCAACGTCCAAGCTCCAGGGCGAGACGCAGAATGACGTCTTTGGCGAACACTCCTGGATCCATGCTCGCCGGACATCTCGACTCGAATGGTTTCAGGAACCCGGAACCAGGTCTTGTCCGGTGGCGTAAACCACGGCGGCGTCCGTCGATCCCATGCCGGTGCCGAAGGCCCCCAGCGCGCCATAGGTGCAGGAGTGGGAATCGGCCCCCACGACGATGGCGCCCGGCGTGATGAATCCCTTCTCCACCATCACCTGATGGCAAATGCCTTCCGTCAAGACTTTCTTGATTCCGTTCTTCGGCGATGAAGGCTCGGATGCGGTGTGTGCAGCTCCGCGGCCTGCGGCGTGGGAGCGGGCACCATGTGATCGAAGACGATGATGACGCGTTCCGGGTCCCAGATGGGCATCTCGAGCTTCTCGAATGACTCGATGGCGAGGGGGGTGGTGTTGTCGTGGCTCATCACGTAGTCGACAGGCGCCACGACGATTTCACCTGCCTGCACGTCCCGACTCAGCTTGCGGCTAAAGATTTCTTCGGCTAGGGTTGGCATGGGAGTTCCTTATGAAGTTCGGGGTTCGAATAGAAGGTTGAAGTCAACGTTTTGAGGCCGTGAGATTGAGAGTTCGACGTGTACAACGGAGAGTCTGCGATCAGAGCTTGAATTCGATCACGCTGTCACCCATCGCCGGAGCAGATCGTCCACCTCCTCCAGAGGAAGAGCTTTGCGATCGGAAAGCCGCTTGATCTCGGCTGTGAGGTCGCGCAGCTCAACCTCGCCGAAGTGGAGGCCGAGGGCATCGGGCGCGATGGGCGACGGCGTGTCTGCCGGTGAGCTTGTGGCCAATGTCGATCGTCCGTTCCAGGCCAAAGTCGGCTGGGTCGATGATCTCGTATGTTTCCGGGTTATTGAGCATGGCCTTGGTATGGATACCCGCCTTGTGATTGAAGGCGAACTCGCCCGTGATGTAGTTGTTGAACGGGACGTCGACTCCCACCATGTCGGCCACCATCTTGTCGAGTCGGGGCAGCTCGGTGAGTTTGTACTTTTCGACCACCGATCGCGATCGATGGTGTAGAGGCGCGCAAGCAGACCGCCGAGCGGGGTGATTCCATTGCGCTCTCCGATCCCGAGCACGGTGGTATCGATGTGGGTCGCGCCGGCCTCCAGTGCGGAGAAAGCATTGGCAACCGCGCAGCCGGCATCGTTATGGCCGTGGAACTCGATGTCGCACTTGACCTGTGACGAACCTCGGCCACCAGGGCAAAGACCTGACGTGGGGTGGCCACGCCCACCGTGTCGGCGATGCCCGACCCGGTTGACACCGAAGCCGTCGACTGCCCTGTATACCTCGAAGCAGGTCGGCTTCCTCGCTACGGAATGAGTCCTCGCTGCTGAAGCGAACATCCACGCCCTGGCTCTTGACCAATTCGATCACCTTTTGAGGCCGCCTCGATGATGTGCGTCGATTGACTTCCCGTGGCTGAACTCCCGCAGGAAGCGATGAGGTGCCGAAGAGAATGATCCACATCCGGAAACGCCCGTGTCGACCGCGACGGGCATCCTCCATGTCACACCGGACATGGGTCATGATCTTCATCTTATGGGCAGGCGGGCAATGATGCGAGCGTCCCGGTCCGAGCCGGGCGACGCGCAAGGCGAGGTTAGCTCGGCATACTCGACTCCGAACTCGTCGAGGGCCAGGGCCAGCTCGACCTTCTGGCCGGTGTGAAGTTCGACTTGGCGAACTGCTCGCCCTCTCGCAGGGTCGAATCGATGATGGCGAACCGGTTAATAATCAACGTCTCGGCTCCTCAATAAGGCGATGGATGGTACCCAACGGGCCGGCAAATTAAAAACCCACCGGTCCCAATGGGACGGCGGGTTACCGTGGTACCACCCAAATTCGCTCCTCGATTAGAGAGAAGCCTCGATCGGTACGCGAGCTCAACGAGGATCGTATACCGCAGCTGTGAGATAACGGAAGCTGATTTCCGGCGCCGCCTACTACCCGTATGGGGTTCGGGGAGCGACTCGAGGACCTTGTTCCACGCTCCTGCAGTCGCCGCTTTTCAGCTTACGCGGCTCTCTCGAAGACTGCCGGGGAACGTGTACTGTTCCCGTCGAAGTCAATATTCCCTTTGGAGCAAATATAAGCCGCCCGGTACACCCATGTCAAATCTGTCGATTTTCGGTATCGGGTCAGTTTGAATCCTAACTTTTCTGGAGACGTCGCAAGCGCCTTCGCCGCATCATCTCAGCGATGGCGAAGCCGACGACGATCGAGATCGCTATTCCGATGACGCTCGCCCATATCTGACCGGCGGCCCCGAACCCGGCAAATATGACGGCCAGAACAACGAAGGTTCCAAGACAACCGAGAAAGCCACATCCTCTGTCGCCCCATCCCGGCCTATCGTTCGACCTGCCGCCACCCCCACTGTTCTCATCCATTCGGCTTACCTGCCTTGAGCAGCTTACGCTGCCGCCTGAGCTTTGACGTAGCGGACGATGGCGCCTGGCACGTCCGCCCCTGTGGCATCGACAAGGCCCTTGAACTCGGCGCCGACGTTGATCTCGATGACCTTGAGGCCTTCGTCGGTCTCGACGAGATCGACGCCAAGGATTTCTCCGCCTACCGCCGCAGCCGCGGCTAGGGCGATGGACGTAATTTCATCCGTGGGTGTACAGACCGACGTGCCGGCTCCTCGCGCGACGTTCGTGATCCAGTGCTCGCTCTGACGGTAGGAAGCCGCAGACAACCTCCTGACCCACGACGAAGACGCGGATATCCCGCCCCGGTTTTCTGACGTACTCCTGCACATAGAAGATCGAATGGTGGTAGGAACCGAGAACCTCCTTGTGCTCCAGCAGGGCCTCGGCAGCGTCCCGATCGTTGATCTTGGCCAGCAGCCTTCCCCAGGACCCGGCAGTCGGTTTGAGAACAACGGGGTATCCAAACTGCTCAATTGCCTTCAATGCCGAGTCAGGAGTGAAGGCGATCGCCGTCCGGAGCGTCGGCACGTTGTGCTCCTCCAGGGCAATCGATGTGTGGAACTTGTTGTCGCATATGGCCGTCGCGTGATAGCTGTTGATCGCACGAATTCCCACCGAGCTCAGAAAGCGTAAGGTGTACTCAGCGCGAGAGTGCACCAAGCTGCGGTCGAGCACGACCGGAACCTCGGCAAAGGACGGGCGATCGAGTCGGAGGATCAGCTCCTTGTCGTGGATGCGGACGAGATCCAGCCCCTCACGTTCGGCGGCGGCGAAAATCAGCTTCTCTTCTAGTCGAACCTGCGAGAGCAAGATCCCTACGCTTATTCGCCCCAATCTTCTTCGGCTTCAGGGGCAAGCTCCAGTCGAATGGGCTCTGTGGACAGCACTTCCAGCTCTGCCCCGCAATCAGAACACTCGACGATCTCCCCCTTCTCCGGCGACATCAATGTGAGCGCCGCATCACACTCGGGACACTTGGTTTCGATGGATGCAGTTGCCATTCTTCCCTCCCATAGGCTCCTTGCGATACTGCTGTGCTTCGGAACAGTGGTTTGGGCCAGAGGCACTTGAGTGCAGATGAACCGCCCCGTTCATATATAGATCACGCGGGGCGCCATGTTCCGAGACGTGAGGCCTAAATGCATGTCCCGCGCCATGGATTTACTACCAGCGGTAGGGAACTGCCTTGTGGAGAGGATCGGGAAACCGTCCTCCCAAGGTCAGAGCATCGAGGCGGCGCAACAGAGCTTGAGATTCCAAAGGATCGAGGAGCTCGTGAACGGTATTACCCTCCGGCTCGCGCAAGAGCCCCTTCAAGCGTTCAAGGTCGGCGATCTCCTCAGCCTCAAGCGGCTCGCCGGCGAAATGCCAAAGGATCGTGCGGAGCTTTGGCTGGACGTGAAAAGTGAGCCCGTGGTCGATTCCCCATAGATGACCGGTTTCCGTCACCAGGACGTGATCGGGCTTGCGGTCAGCGTTGTTTACAATCCAGTCCAGAAGTGCCATCCTCCGAAGGGCCAGCACCTGGATATCGGCCGCTCCCTGCGCTTCTTCGATGAAGATCTGAATGGACCCCGGCCCGAACTTGCCTCGACCCACGACGGTGGGAGGAATGAGCTTCCACCCCAGTAAGTCATCCAGCCGAAAGGTCGCCACTTCACGCCGGTAGAGGGTCCCCTGGGGGAAGTCCCAAAGCGGGTACTCTCCGCGAGCAGGTTTGTACACGGCGAGGCTTCGACCCGCCGATTCGTCTTCAAGGACCAGGAGAAAACAGGCATTGCTACCGTAGTAGATATTCCGGGTCTCCACGTGGCGAGACCTCAGGAGCAAGTCGCAGATATCGCTGCGGTCGGGATGCCAAGACGTACCGCCCGGCTGCAGCATGTTTGCCCCGCTCCTTGCGGGCTCCACATCCCGCGACTCTTCAGCGTTTGAAGTCATGAAGAGATAGGGAGCGGTCGGGCAGCCGAGATGCCTGGCAAAGAGGGAATTCAGAGGGGCAATCTATCCGCCGGTGGTCTGAATTGATGCTCTGGAATGGGTTCAAAGTCGCCTTAAGTTGGAGTCCGATCCCGGAATGCTCCATTGTAGTAATCAGCCAAAAATTAGGGCTCTCGTGTTATGCTTTGGACGATGGGTAAAGGGTCTCGGTTCGACGTCGCGAGCCAATCGGCAAGTCCGGGTGGTCCCGCCTCATCAGAGGCTCGGGTAATCGAATTATCGGGGGATTCGGTCTCTGTCCGCGTCGATGGTCTTTTGGCCATTATCGACGCAGACGACTCGATCATCCAGCCCGCGCACGACACCATCGAGCGTGCTTTTGCACGTGGTGGCGACGCCGATTCCATCATCCCAGGCGAGGAAGCTGCGTACGTCGCGCGAGTCCTTGGACAGGTCAGGTCAACGACCTCAGAGGGTGAGCTCTCCGTGTCGCTGGCCGTGTACATGAAGAACGAAGTGATTGCCGGAGCCATTGGTGGCGCCTCCGCCTACCTTTCGACCGATGGGGTCTTGACAAACATGGTGGCCGAAGCCGGCCCACCCTCCGGCGATGACGACGTTCGGGTCTCCACTGCCCGAATTGCGGCGAACCAAACGATTGTCCTTATGGGCGGCGAGGTGGCACGCCACGTCTCAGACAAAGAGCTTCGACAGACGGTCCAAGCCAGTTTTTCCAATGCCGATGCCGCGGCCTGGCTCGTCACATTGGCAGCTAGCCGAAGCGGTCGCACTTCATCCGCTCTGTTGGCAGAGCGACTATCCGGTAAGCCGCAGGCACGGGCGGCGGCCGAGCCGAAAAAGACAGGAAAGCGCTCGGGCTTTCTGGCAGCGAGGAGCTCCCGGCTGGGCGCACTCGCCGTTGTCGCTGGCCTGATCATCATCGCAGGCGTCGCCTTGGGGCCTGGGTTAATGAACCGCATGCAGCCCTCGGGTTCGGCAAGCGCTTATCAGAGCCCAACTGGGCTCTCAGTCGTAACCAATGCCGCCTCCACAAACGGGAAAGCCTCCGCTCAGCTTCAGTGGAACGCAGTCCCTGGAGTCAGCTCATACCTCGTTTCTATTGGCGGGCACTCATACCACTCGTCGGCCCCGAATCTACAGGTGACGGATGCCCTCGTTCCGGGGACTCGGTACACGTGGACGGTTGAAGCGATCTATGGCAAGACCAAGAAAGCTTCAAAGCCGGCGCAGCTAGTGGCCGCGCTTGAGCCTCCAATGCCCAAGCCGGCGATTATTCGGCCGGGTGCGACTCTTCCGGCAACAGAGGCGAGTACAGCTTCCTTCTGCTGGACCGCTAACCGGACTGCCGTGAGCTTCCACCTTTACATCAGTGGCGGAACGCTTCACCTTCGCCGCACGATCCCAAAGACCGCAACCATTGCCCTGAAGCCCGTTGGTCGTTGTGTTCATCAGGCACTGACTCCGGGAAAGACTTACGCTTGGCGGCTTGGTGCTGTTACCCCGATGCATATTCAGTCATGGACGGCTTGGCAGCATGTTGCCGTTCCAGCTGCTGCCACCACGACGACGAACCCGCTTGCCACTCCGACAAGTACGGTTGCAACCAGCAGCAGCACCGGATCGACCTTGAACACCACGCCGACGCAGGTGCCGAATAGCACCGGCTATCAACAGCCGGCAACCACGCAGCCTGCGACCACTAGCCAGCAACCGGCGACCGTCCCCCAACAGCCGGCAACGACGACGCAGCAGCCGGCAACCACGACCCAGCAACCCGCGACCTCTCCCTCGACGTCTCAGGCGCCGAGCAGCTCCAGCACGGGTACCAGCAGCTCGCCGGTTCTGGCCTGTACGAACCCACCAAACTGCTGAGATAGGCGGTAAGCACACTGGTGGCTCTACCGGTTAGAGCGAAGCGTCTCGGTGTCGCAGCGGCAGTCACTCTCCTGCTGTCGATGGTTGTGGCCTTTGCCGTACCCAGCCATGGCGCCGTGAGCCACTCCAAGCACAAACCGGTCCGAAATCCGGGTCGATGCGGTGCTGTTGTGGTCGGTCGCTCAACTCCCGTCAAGCCCACTTCAACTCCCACAAAAACCAAGCCAACACCGACGCCCACAAAGACGAAGCCGACACCGACACCCACAAAGACGAAGCCCACGCCAACGCCCACAAAAACACAGGTTACGCCCACACCCACGCTGACATTCGTGCCCACGGTAACCGCTACCCTAACGGCGACGATCACCTTGACGCCTACGGTAACGGAGACAGTCACTGTCATTCCGACCGTTACGCTGACAACCACGGCGTCCCCGACGGCCAGCTCGACAGGGACGAGCGGCAAAGCGGTGACCCGGAGTGGAACCAGCTCGGCCAAGAAGAAGAAACCGGTTGCCAAGCGTGCCGATGTGGTCTGCGTTTGGACGAGCCTCAAGGCGAATGGAAAGCCGCAGTGGTACTTCAAGAAGCACGCCGATGTGGCCCTGCTAGCCGCCTGGTCGATGGGAAAGCTTCAGCACATCGGCAAGTACCGGCTGCATTTGCGCTGGACGGTCTTCGGTGGCTATCAGCAGGACGTCAGCCTACTGCCGCAGAAGCATAAGCAAGTTGCCAAGGAGCGGGCCAAGGATCCGGCCAAACTCAAGGCAGGTACCTACCGACTCAAGTTCGCTCCGCTCGTCAAGCACCTCAAAAAGGGATGGTACTCTCTCGCCGGGCGGGCGATGCTTACCGGCCCGGGTTGCCCAAAGTCAGGGTGCACCGGCACCGTTAGACAGACTCGCTTTCACCTGAAGTGAGCGCTGCGAACTAAGCGTTTCGCAGCCTCTCCTGCGTCATCTCGATTACCGCACTGGTGAACTCTGCCGTTCCGGCGCCCCCACCGATGTCCGGTGTTCTGATTCCGTCCTCCACCGCGTCCATCGTCGCCTCGCGAATGGCTTCACTGGCCTGACTGGCCTCGGGATCATCCTCGAAGTAGGAGAGCACTGAGGCTGCAGCCAGAATCATGGCCATGGGATTGGCGACATCCTTCCCATAGAGGGAGGGTGCGGTTCCGTGAGGTGCCTCGGCCATGACGACCTTCGCCCTGAGGTCATCGTCAAAGCTGAGCAGGAGGGACTCCGCTCCAGCGATCGAACCAAACAGTTGCATGACCAGATCACTGAGGAGATCGCCGTCGCGATTCAAGGTTGGGATGACCAGAGGGTGGCCTCCCGCCGTGAGAATCAGAGCGAATGTGGCATCGATTAGCTCGGGACGATATGGGATGTCGGGATGCCGCTCGTGTGCGGCATCCATCTCCTCCTTCAGCATCCCTTCGTAGATGCGGCTGACGGTGAACTTGGGACCTCCAAACACCATCGCGCCCCCTCTCCGAGCGAGCTGAAACGAGTACTCCGCCACAAAGCGGCAGTCCTTCCGGTTGATGTGCTCTGTCCGGTAGGCGACCTCGTCGATTCCCTGACCTTCTCGCCACTCCTTGGCCCCATAGGCGTCATTCACCGCCATTCTGACGACGCTGATGGGAGCGTGAAGCCCAGCCAGAGGAGGCACTCCGGGAATCCTTCTGCCCGTTCTCACGATGACCGTTCCATCGATCTGGTCGCGGAGGATCGCGTTAGGAGAGCCGACATCGTCCTTACCGACAGGCGTGATGGTCGCCGCCTTGAGGCCGTGACCGGCCTCTCGCATGGCGGCGGCAGCCTCGTAGATCACCTGGTTCGCCGTGGCGCGACGAGACTGGAGGCTTAGATCAAAGGTCTGGAAGTCAATCTCGAAACCGATTGTCTCCGGAGCGAGAACCCGTAGTGCTTGGTCCAGAAGCTCTTGACCGGTTTCGTCGCCCTGTAGGACCACCAACCGGCGGCTCTTCCGGGCTTGCGTCAAGCGTCGAGCTCTGCCGGCAGGACAGGATCCACAAGACCGCCCTCACCGAGAGCCGGCTCTGGGTCAAGCGCGGCGGAAGACGGGAAGAGAGAATCGGGGCCGTGTGCGAAGAAAAATTCGGCCGCCCGAACCAACTCCGGATCCGTGAGGGCTGCCAGCTTCAGACGCACCACAAGATGATGAAACATCCGATCGATGAGGCGCTGTGTCAGCTCCTCAACCATTCGCTGTTGAGCGGGATCCATGCCCTCCAATCGACGTCCAACCCTCTCCAGCTCAGCACGGCGAACGAGGTCAACGTGGTTCTTGAGAGCTCTGATGATCGGAGCCACTTCTCGCATGCTTCGTCGACTCATGTAGTCGTGGACCTCGCCTTCGACAATGCTTTCGGCGATGGCATCCTCTCGCTCCTCGAGGCTGGATGGAGCTTGGACCGCATCGACATCGAACACCGAGATGTTTGGAATGCTCGAGGCTTCCGGTTCGACATTCCTTGGCACCGAGAGATCGAATATCAGCGTTGGACCCGCTTCTCGGAGCTGTTCCTCGGTAAGCACCGGGGTACGAGATCGAGTCGCGCAGCACACGACATCGAAACGTGACAGAGAGGAGAGCGCCGGCTTCAAAGGCAGAACCGAACCGCCATGTGCCGCCGCTATACCCTGGGCTACCTGAGCCGTTCGGTTGGCGATGACGAGAACCTTGGCGTCTTCGAATTCGGCCGCCAGCAGATTGGCTACCCTTCCCGCACCGATGATCAGGATGGATGAATCTGGGATGTCGAGCTGAGAGCGGGCTATGACGCCAGCGGCGGCAGCCACCGAGACATTCACCCGTCCAAGGTTCGTCTCCCGCTTGAGCCGGCGGCTGCACTGTATTGCACTTCGAAATAGGGCGTCAAGCTCTGGCCCTAAGGATCCGGCGTGGCGGGCTTGCTGCATAGCCGTTCTAACCTGGCCGGCAATTTCCTGCTCGCCGATAACCTGAGATTCCATTCCACTTGCCACTCGAAAGATGTGAAGGGCTGCTTCTCGCTCCTCCCGGACCACGATGAACTGCCTGGACTCGGGATTGAGGCCAAGAAGGATGGCCATCCCGGCTTCGATGCCTTCATCCGTAGTTGTAGCGGAGAGGTAGATCTCGGTGCGGGCGCAGGTTGAAAGAAGAGCTGCCTCCTCCACACCGGAACGCGACGTGAGATCCGTTAAGACGTCCGGGAGGGATTCGGGCGCCACGACCATCTGTTCACGAACTGCAACAGGGCAGCTGCGATGATCGACGCCGATGACGCAAAGAGATATGGTGCCCGTCCTCCTCCGCTGGTACTTCAGTCTACGAAGTGTTCAGGTATTCGCGGTTGCGTCCGCGGTTCTGTTCTTTAAAGACCCTTTCCCGGAATACGAACCGAGTCATCGGTTTTATCAATTGCCATCAGACCCTCAGCCTCCATGGCCGCAATCAGCGACCGGACGCGGTACTCGTCGCGCTCAGAGGGCAGCTCGTGGAGGAGTCGCTCGATTGAGAGACCGTGGGGCGAACCACACACGAGATGAAGTATTCGCCCTCGCCAGTAACGACCCGTTTCGTGAAAGGGTGGATCGGCCTTCTGGTACGGAGCCTGGCCGCGCTTTCGTGGAACTCGCAGCGCTCCAAAGTCGATCAGAGCCTGGTTCCACTCCCAGGCTCGTTTCGGAGGGAGAAGCCGGTTGGCGACTCCCTCTATCAGTCGTGGGGACAGCTGAGATAACCCGTCTCCATCGACGAACCACTCGATGGCTCTCCTTACATTTGTCTCCACGACTGCAACCTGAAGCTCGAAGGCAAAACAGCCAATTGCCGTCGCTGTGTAGTGTCCGATCCCCGGAAGCCGCTTTAAGTCCTCAACCGTCGAGGGAACCTGCCCGCCGAACTCCAGCTCAACCGCTTGGGCAGCTCGATGCAAGTTGAGTGCACGCCGGTTGTAGCCCAGTCCTTGCCACGCTTGTAGCACCGAGGCAAGCGGGGCAGAGGCAAGCGTCTCGAGATCGGGAAACCTGGCGAGAAAATCCGAGTATCGCGGCAGAACGGTTGATACCTGCGTTTGCTGAAGCATGACCTCAGACACCATGATCCTGTACGGATCGCGAGTGTGACGCCAGGGGAGATCACGACCGGCCGTTGAGAACCAGTCGAAGACCTCCTGCTGAAAGCTGGCGACGCGATGCGCTGGAGCTAGGTCGTCGAGCCGTGAAGTTTCATCCACTCTCATCTAGCCTTTACTACACTCGAATGATGGCATCGATCGCGGCCTCCCTCTACCAGCTTCAGCAGATCGACTCTGCGATCGAGAGCCATGAAGCGCAGATCGACTCGATTGGCCGCCGCCTTTCCGGCTCTCCAGACCTCGAGAAGGCGCAGGTTAGCCTCACCAGGGCAGAGGAACAGCTTGCCGCGCTCCAGAAGGATCTGCGCGTCCGTTGAGCGACGTGCCGAGGATTTAACCGCCTCCCTCAAACGTCTCAACGATCGCCTGTACGGAGGCCAGATCCATGACGCCAGGGAGATGGCCTCGATCGAGGCGGAAATCTCCCATGCCAAGGTCAGGCACTCCGAGGCGGAGGACGAAGAGATGGATCTCATGGAGCGAATCGAGGTTGCGGAGGGCTCGGTTTCCGACTTGAAGCGCCAGGTTGAGGTGCGATCCGAGGCCAGACAGCGGGAATTGCCGCTCTTGCACGAGGAGCGGGCTCGCCTCACATCAGAGCTCGAGGAGCTTCGTGTGGCACGAGACAAACAGGTTGGCGAGATCGATGGTCCTCAGCTCGAACGTTATGGCCGCCTACGCGCTCGACTTGGCCATGCCGTCTCTCGAGTGGAGAACGGGCTCTGTGAGTGGTGCCGCGTTCAACTCCCGCCCGCCGACGTGCAGCACGCCCGCGGCGTCGGTCTGATCCAGTGCACGAACTGCACCCGGATCCTCTTTGTGCCTTAGCGGTCGCACCGCAAACGCTCTCTAAAAAGCATTAGGACGGCGAGGTTCCAACTGGAACCTCGCCTCCTGATTACGAGCGGCTGAGAAGCCGGACGGGACTACTTTCCGAGCTTTGCGAACTTCGTGATTTGGGCCTTGTCCTGCCGGGTCTTGAGCCACTGAGAGAAGTAGAACTGCTGAGCCGTTGTCCTGACGCTCGTAGGATAAGCGCCTGTGTGGCGGCTGAGAACGATGAGGACGTGGTAGCCGTACTGAGAGTGTACGAGCTGCGGCGTTCCCACCGGTCCGGTGAATACCGCCTTGTCGAACGGCGGAACGAAGTTCCCCGGGTAGAGCAGCTTGCTCTTGGTATTGGTCGAGTTATAGAGCACTCCACCCTTGACCGCGCTGGTTGTGTCTGTGGAGCACTTCTTGGCTAGGGCCGCGAAGTTGCCGCCGTTCTTGACCTCTGTGAGGATGTGCTGCGCGAGCGCTTTTGCCGCAGCGTTCGTCAGAGGCTTCTTCGAGCACTTGTTGACGCCTTTAGCGATCAAAATATGTTCGGCGCTGGCGATCGGGCCAGACTTCGGGAGGGGGCTGATCTTGTTCTCAACCTGGGGGGTGATGACGTTGACCTTGGCGATGTAGCGGAAGTCCGCCATTCGGAGACCTCGTTGCTTTAAGGTGCTCTCGAAGGCCTTCTTTCCGCCGCCGCTCTTGATGGCTGAATTGATCTGGGCGTTGACCTGGCTCGCTTTGGCCTTGATGCCATGGGCGTGTGCCCACTGCAGCACTAGCTCGTTCTGGATGAGCTGCTGCATGTTCTGTTGGTAGATCGTCTTTGTCGGTTCCTGACCCTGGACCTCGGCAACTCCATAATTCATGAAGTCTTTGAAAAGGCGCATCGGGATGGACTTACCGTTGACGGTAGCGGCGACGCTTCCTCCGGTAACGACCACGGTCGCTATGGGAGTCGCCGTTGGGGATGGCGTTGTCGTGGCGGAAGGGTTCGAGCCGGGGTTCGCCGGTTGAGCTCTTCGGTTGAACCTGTTGGAGCCCGCATCCTGCGAGTACAAGCAGCAGGCCAAGGGGTAGGACAAAGCGGGCAAAACGGAATCTTCTCACGGAGCCTCCGAGACATTCATAATCGGCGTTTGGAGCTGGCCGAGTTGCCGCCCCGATTTCGCCTGCTCGACAGAGCATGTCATTCTACCCGTCTGAAGTCTCCAGGTCCTCCCGTTCCTGACGGATTCGTTCGGCCGTCTGCCGCGAAACGTCAAAGGCAAACCCACGCCGGCGGAGGAAATCAGTGAGCTTGGCGACGAGCGCCTCGTCCTCCAGCGCTGTCCAGGCGCGCGCCTTCCGGCATGCTGCCGAGTAAGCGAGCTCGATCTCAGGTGGAAGATCGGTCAGAGTCTCGTCGATGACCGTCCGATCCACTCCTTTATGCCGCAGCTCCTGCTGCAGCGCCAGCCGCCCCCTCGGACCGAACTGGCTTCGATTGTCTGTCCAGAATTGGGAGAACATTCGATCACCTGAAAGCTGGGCGTTCTCCAATCGCTCGGTGATCTCCTGAATGACCGGTTCGGAGAAACCCCGCTGATGGAGATGGTTGCGTAGCTCCCTTGAGCTGCGGGGACGGTAGGAGACGAAGCGAAGCGCCGCCGCGTGCGCCGACTCGAGCATCACAAGATGCAGCCTGGCCTCGAATTCGGTCTCGCCCAGCTCCTGGCCCGTATAGAAACCTCCTGCTTCCACTTGGCCGCGTGTCAAGGTGGTGACCACCTCTCCGTCGATCGAGATTTCCCAGCGCGGTGGGCGGCCATTCACCCGCCGGATTTCGGAGATCGAACTCACTGCTGTGAGTCTGACTCAGAGGCCTTCGACGCTGTTCGCATCTCCCGCTTGACTGCATCTTCCTCGACCAAAGGCCGGCGGAGAACCTTGCCCATCGGCGACTTGGGCAGTGCATCGCGGAACTCTACGGCTCGCGGAATCTTGTAGTGGGCCAGTTTGCCGTCGAGCCACTTCAGCACTTCGCTCTTGGTCAGGGTCTCGCCGGGTTGAGGAACGATCCAGGCCTTTGCCACCTCGCCGCCGTATCGATGCGGGACACCCGCCACGGCGACCTCCAGAATCTTCGGATGGCGGTAGAGTGCCTCCTCGATCTCCCGAGGAGCGATGTTCTCACCACCGGTGATGATCAGATCCTTCTTGCGATCCACGATGAAGAAGTAGCCCTCCTCATCCATGCGGGCGATGTCACCCGTATGGAGCCACCCGTTCCGCAGAACTCGATCCGTTTCCTCCTGCTCTTCCCAATACCCGGCCATGATCTGTGGTCCGCGAACGAGCAGCTCTCCCGGTTCACCTTGACGGACGGGATCACCCTCCTCGTCGACGATTTTTGCTTCGGTGTCGGCAACGGGAAGCCCAATGCTCCCAGCAGGGGCCGACTGATTCGAGGGGTGGGCGTGCGTTAGGGGTGACGCCTCGGTGAGACCATAGCCTTCATATAAGTGACCACCGGTGAGGGAGTCGAACCGTTCCTTCACCTCCAACGGAAGAGGAGCACCGCCGCTGACGCAAACGCGAATGGAGCGCAGATCGGAGGTTTTCGAGCGCTCGCTGTTCACGATGGAGATGAAAAGTGCCGGGACGCCCGGGAGCGCGGTTGGCTTGAAGCGGCGGATGACTTCGAAGATTTCTGTGAGGTTGGGTCGTGGGATGAGGACGGAGCGCGCGGCGAGCACGAGGCCGGCATTCATCACCAGAGTCAACCCGTAGGCATGGAAAAACGGCAGGACCGCCATGATCGTCTCCCGCCCGTCAACAAGCTCCGGAAACCAATGACGCATCTGATAGGCGTTCGCCAGCAGGTTTCGATGGGTTAACTTAGCGGCCTTAGGCGTGCCGGTGGTACCCGTCGTATAGAGGAGCGCCGCGACGTCGCCCGGCGACACCTTCGTAGTGGGTGAGACGTCAGGGTACCGGTGCATTTCCTTCATGAAGCTGCGAACCTCGGACGTAAGACGGACAGGACGTTCCGGTTTGGGAGCTTCGCGAAGTCGCTTGAGAGACTCACTCCGGCTCAAGATGCGCTCGCCAGCCGAGCTAAGTGCTTTGTTGGCAGCGATCCTGGCAACTCTCGGCTCTTTAAGCCAGGAGTCGACCTGATGGATCACTCCTGCCAGAAACCGTATTCGAAGCGGCATGAAGTCCAACACATTGCATACCAGCAAGCGACTTACACCCATCTCCTGGAGAGACTCGCTGACGCGGGGATAGAAAACATCGAGAGTAATGAGGACTCGAGGCTTCGTCACCGCAACGTGGCGGGCGATTTCGGGGTCACTGAGGAGTGGGCTTGTCGCCACAATGATGGCGCCAAGCTTCACGATGGCGTAGTAGGCAACGACGAATTGGGGAAGATTCGGGAGTAGAACGGCGACTCGGTCGCCTTTGCCGACGCCGCTAGCTTTGAGTGATCCGGCGAGACGGTTCGAGTAGGAATGGATGTCTTTCCAGGTCAGCACGCAGCCCTGGAAAACAATGGCCTCGGCATCGCCGTGCCGCCGGCAGACATCCTCCAGCACGTCTCCAATGGAGGAATCCGGATAGTCGATCGTCGCCGGAACTCCATCCGGATACTGTCGCAACCACGGCCGGTCGACCTCGACGTCTACTATCGTCAAGAGCGTCTCCCCTCCCGCCATCTCCAGTTTTGGCTCATCCTAGCATCACCGCTGTCCCGTCGGAATCGCTTCAGAAGGGATAAGGACGTACCTAACTTGCTAGCCAGAAGGTTCGTGCCGCGCCTATTGAAGTCCTGGTCTGAAGGGGCCATGTCGTAGACAGCACCGGAGATAGAAGAAAGGTCGACCTCGGTTCGATGCACTGGCTAGACATACTCATCGTTGTGGTGGTGGTGGCCTCTGCCGTGTTTGGCATGGCCAAAGGACTCTTCCTTCAAGCCGCACTGATCGCGGGCGTCGTGTGTGCGCTCTTCGTCGCTCGAGAAAACTATGGTGGCGCCAATGACTTTTTGGCGAACTTCTTCACCCGCTCCGTAACATTGACCGCGGTCTCGTATGCTTCCGTATTTCTTCTGTTCTGCCTTCTGGTCGCCTCGATCGCCCTCACAGTGCGCGACGGCCTGCGTTTCTTTCCCGGCCTCGGGAGGGTTGATCAGATCGGGGGGGCCATCTTGGGCGTGGTTATGGGAGCCGTTTTAGCCGAATCGCTACTGGTGCTTGCGGGAAGGGCGAATGATCCGATGCTCTCGGCCAGCTTGCGTTCCTCCTACTTGGCGGCGGGCATGCGCGACTTCTTGCCCGGAATCAAGAGCCTCATCCCCGACCAGTTTCTTCCCACGGCCTCCTAGTTGAAGTTGGAGCGCACTGCCTGACCACGCGATGAGGCTAACTCAGCCCATCTCGATGGTTAGGTCCGAAGCGGCAAGTACCGGGGTCTTAGCTCTCCGGCCCTTTAGGCTGTACCTTCCGATTGGGGCGGTAGAGGTTGAAGCACGCTCATCCGGTTTCCCTCGGTGTCTCGGAAGACAGCATACAGACCGACTCCGGGGATCTCGCTGGGCTGACTGAGCATGGTGCCACCTGCCTTCTCGATTTGGGTCACCGCGGTCTGGATGTCTTCCACGGCGATCACGACAGACGGTGCATTGGAGATGACATCTTCAGTCTTTAGATAGAAGCCGCCGTTGATGCTTCCGGGAACTTTGGGCCGGCCACTCTCGTCTGTTTCCGTCGTAGTGACAACTGTGTAGTTACCCATCTCTGGCCCGAACTTTTGAGCTCTCCAGCCAAATGCGCTCGAGTAAAAGGTGGCCATCCGGTCTCTGTCTTCAGCCGGCAGCTCAAAATGTACTACAGGGTCCATGCCTTCTCTCCTAGGATCTTTGTCGAACGGATTTCGTCAAGAGCATTCTAAGCGTCTGGTACGGCCAGACTAGGCCGTCCATACCTGCACCGATTGCCCCACAACCCGCACTTTGAGGCGGGGAAGATCGGGGAGCTTTGTCGTGACATGTTCTGGGTAGGCTTTGAGCCCTCCGGAAAGGTCGAACTCCGCTCCGTGACAGGGACACTTGAATCTGTTCTGGCCGCCCCGGTACTTCAGCAGGCATCCCATATGAGTGCATACGCCCGAAAGACCAAACAGCTGACCGTTGCGATGCACGAGAAAGCCGGCGATCGCGCCTGAGGTGAATGGCTTTACGGTCCCCTCAGGGACCTCGTGAATCGCGGCGACATGCTCCCAGCGACCGTTGGCTCCCACAGATCCGCTTCTGCGGTGGAATAGTGCTCCTGTGAGGGTTGGTCAAGCCCGTGCTCTACTCCAAAGCCAACTGCCAGACCTGCCGCCAGCGCACTGAGTCCAGAGATCACGGCCGTGCGGCGAGAGATCTGATCGGGTCTCGGCTGCAAACGCCTGGCGAGACCTTCCGAGAACTCTGGTTGGGGTCTAGCGTCGCCGGCTCCGCGAATCATCTGAGCCACCTGCAACAGACGGCGCTCCTCTTCGGTCAGGCCTTGAGCCTGCCCTTTTGGAGATTGGCCCTCCACCACGCTTTCGAGTGCCTCATCAAATGGATCGTCTGTATTCATGACCCTGGATCCGCCATTCCCGCCGCTTTGGCGAGTGCTCGATGTTGAATGATTTTGACGTTTTGGATGGTGATGCTCAATTCGGCCGCCGTCTCTTCAAGGCTATATCCGTGGAGAAAACGAAGCTCGAGAACCGAGCGCTGACGCTCTGTGAGTCCTTCTAGAAGCTGCTGCAGAAAACTGGACTTTGTTTCTCGTGATACCCGTCCGGCGTCAATCGGCACAATTTCGGCCAGCTGGATTTGGTCGATGTCCACACGTGGGGGGAGCTTGTAGTGGCGTCTCCAGTGATCGGCAATGACTCTTCGGGTGACGGTGAACAACCACCTGCCGATTTCATTGTCCGGCCGTGTCGCGTCGAGCTTACCGGTAGCGGAGAGAAATACTTCCGAGGTGAGATCTTCGGCATCCTGCTGATTTCCGACCTGGCGATAGATAACGCGGTAGACGGGATCAAGGAAGCGTTGGAACACTTCCTCCTGGTCACCGGCCCTCGACGACTTCACCTCCGACCCGACAGCTTGCGGAAAAGTATCGTGAGGGACCTGTCCTTCTAAGTCCGATGTCGTGGAGGCCGGGAAATCCTGCCGGCAACGCGTGCAGCGCATTAGCCACAACAACTGCTCGCTGAACGGCTCAAAATCAGCATACTCTTGGGACTCGTTCTGCTGCAATGCCACTCTTCAGTTGTTGCCGCCTTGAAATGCAAATCGCTCGTCCTTAATACCGATATCCTCTTGCTGCGAGCGTCGAGCTCGCCTTGCCGTTTCAGCAGCCGCCGCCATCAGGGTGAGCAGCGAGGGAGGAGCGCTCACCCTGATGGACGACCCCCTAGTCGGGGAGGCGGTAGGTGGCAGTTGCTGTGGCTGCGCTGCTATTCATCTTGAAGCTGATCTTTGCCGCCGTGTAGGTCTTGGTCTTCCCGCCGGCTTTGACTGTCCAATTCTTGAATGGCCAGCTCGCGGAGTCTTTAGGCGTCTCCTTGAGAGTCACCGTAGCCGTTGCAGGCGGGTGGAAGGTACAGCTCGAAGTCTTGCAGACGCCGACCGTATGAGTCTTGCCGGCCGCTGCATAGGTGATCTTTACAGAGCCCCAAACTATTGAGCTGGTCGGGGTCGCGTTGATGCGGACCACGAGCTTCTCGGTCGCTGCGTGACGGGCGGCTAGCGACGTTCCCAGCGTGGCGAAGCTGAACAATCCGACGATAAAGACAATGAGGGCGGCACGGGTGAAACGAATCATCAAAGACATCCTTTCTGTTTTAGGCTGAGCACATGTCGAACGGCGTGGATCCTACATCTAGTAGTACGGGGTCGGGATACACCTGCTGATGCGGCATCGACTTGGAAGGTTGAACGGCGCGTGGCCTTGAGATCAATCTGTGCGATCGTGCCTCCAGGCTGTTGGTATTGTCCTCGACGAAGATCAGCGACTCTCGGCCCTTAATCGGGCCAATGGCGATACCGAAGATGGCTCCGGGGACGCCGCTTTTGTCGAGCTGAAGAGATCTTGACAAACTTGTGTTTGGAAGGGCTGATCTCGACGACTCGATTGATGCTCGCCTTGGTATGTGACGGACCAACCGCATCACCGTTTGACGTAACGATGTTCCCGTTGGGTGCCCAGGCAAGACCCAATGGGCCCTCCAGCGGAGGTCCGGAGATGACCACACTTCCACGACCAGCAGAGTCGTTCTTCGCAGTGTCGATGCCATGAAGGACCCGTATGGCGTCGCTGTCGGTGTCCGCCACGTAGAGGGATCGATCGTTCTTTGACAACAGCAGTCCGGTAGGTCCAACCCAGACGGCGCTGGGATCGGCACGCTGAGGGAATCCCGATGCAACCCTTGTCATGCTCTCGATGGTCGGATCGCCTCCAACAACGTGCAGATCGATGCGCGTCACCGTGCCGTTCAAGACGTTGCTCACGTAGAGAACCGGCCGGGCGGTAACTCGATCGTCTGCGGTCATATCCCAAGGTCCGTCCACGAACTGGGAGTCCTGGAGGTTGAGTAGGAGGGATCCGGATTTGCTCAGAAACATGAGGCTGCCCGCCGTTACGGTGCCAGAAGTACCGTCGGTTGTCGGCATGCTGCCAACGACGACGATTCCTGAACGAAGAGCGTATAGAGCGGTCGTGAGTCCAACTTGCTTAATGGAACGGGGTGCGGAAAAGAACAGAGATGCTTTACCGCTTTGAGATGCGGCTACGATGGTTCGCCCGAGTCCCTGTTTTCCTGCAGCATTGTTGAAATTGCTTACCAAGATGTCTCCGGAGTGGACCCTCCCTCCCGCCGGAAACCCTTTGGGAACAATAGCCACGCCGTAGGGGTTGCCGTCGCCGTTATGCGGCGTCGTGCCGACATTCAGCGATAGCTTTGTGTTCAACGCACCGAGGAATGACCCCTTCGGTTGTGCCGGGCGCTGCGCGTACGCTGCGGCTCCTGCTACCAAGACCAGGGCAAGGACCGCGGTAATCGACCAAACATATCGACGAAGTTTCATTCGGCTTCTCCTAAATTGATTGCTATTCACACGGCTTTCCTCGGATTCCCTCAGCCGTCCCAGGTCGGGATCGTCTGGTCCGATCCGTCTCACTTGACGACCTTGACGACGGCCTTCATGTACGAGTGGAAGGAGCAGTGGTATTTGAACGTCCCAGCCTTCTTGAACTGGTGGTGTGCCTTTCCCGCCGATTGGAATGGTCCCCGTGTCGAATGACGTAAAGTTGTTGGCTGTCGCGCTGTGCTCCGTTCCGGTGCTGTTCTTCCAGGTCACCGTCTGGCCCACTTTGACCTTGATTGTCGCTGGGCTGAAGGCGAAGGTACCGGCGCTGGTTCTGACGATCTTGACAACGTGCTTGGGAGTAGTTCTAGCCACCCCATCGCTGCCTCTCGAGGCGAACCCTGACGATATTGAGCTGAGCGCTAGGACAACACCCAGGCAAACTGTGAGGATGGATAGAGTATGGAAACGACGCAAGAGAAACCTCCTCGGCTTTGTATTGTTTGCCGCTTGACGGCTGCCTCTTACTTCGTTCTTTGGTTACATCTAGTCACAGCCTGGAGGGTGGATTGGAACAGTCCTCCGTGGCCAGGCACCGGTTGACTCTTTCACCGGTCAGTGATCAACGGAACCCTTATTAGCCATCCACATGGTCGTAGGGTTGACGTTCTCAAGTTGAGTGAAATATACTTCCTTACGTGACATGTTGGCCCGAGCTTTCAAATTCGTAAGGAAGGCACAGAATAAGAATGGCCTGAGCTTGGCCGCCAGCGACACGCTCCTTATCTCCTCATCCGCCCCAGAGGGTTCTATCCGGGGGCGGAAATCGAGGCATGAGCCGCCCGCAGCTTTCATTAGAATACCTAATTAGACGCTTAAGAGCGGGGGCCGTGCAGATTCTTGTATTCCGGCAACACTGGGTCGCTACTGGGTCGTGACTCCGATGGAGGGGCCGGCGGAAGGTCCTGAGCAGAGCCTACGACGCGGCGTTTTCCGAACAGGGCACCCGACTCATTTATATTCGCTGCCACACATCCCAGGGGCCTTTGGGCTGCGCAAAGCCGGTCCTCAGCACCGTCCCAGCTGCTAGCGGCGGGCAGGCCGCGCACCTCCCGTACGCTCGGGCCGCCCTGCTCACGGATCAGGAACTCGGAGGACTCCAGACATGGTCGTGCCTGGAGGCCTGGTGGTGCAAAGGAGGGGAGGCCTTTACACGCTGGGTCTGCAGTCAGGATTACTCAGAAGGCTCGGCCGGATACGTGTGCGCAAGATCAGTAGGCGAACCGTCACCCAACAAGCCGGGCCTGTCGAAGCCCTCAGTTCAACGGGACGCTATCTCGCACTGGGGTCGATCTCAGGCGGTTTGGTCGTCAGGTCAATTCAGACATCACTCGGGTCAGGCGCCTCCGCCGAGCTCGGCCGCTGCACGTCGGTCGCGAATAGAGCACCCCAGTCATAAGCTCGACGATCTCAAATTAAAGTGGAATATACTTCTTTGCGTGACATGTTAAGGAGCGGAACGATGAGTGCCGAGCGACCTGTTAGGAAGGGGGCATCATCGGTCCAGGCGTTATATCCCGGGCATGGCCCAGGGAAAGGCGTCAGCTACAAAAATGGACACGCCGCCTCGGAGGGCTTCTGTGCCGCGCGCTCTCGACGTCCCCGGCAACCGCCCGGTATCGGTTTGGAAGCTAGGCTATTAGTCATGAACGCTGATCGCGTGGAAAATTCGCGGCCAAAACTTGCCAGGATATGGCCGGCCTCATGACCGTTTTCGCGCGCCGTCGTCCCCTGGAACCACAGACGCTTGATATCCCTAAAGGTGAAGGGCCGCTCCTCGCAGTGTTTTGCGACAGAACTATCTATTACTTGCGCAGGAAGCGCGCTGCCTGGGCTCTGATGGATCTCAAGAAGCAGAGCAGCAGCAATGGCCTTCCGAGCAGTCACCCTAGATCCAACAGAGCACATTGTCCTGCGATTTTATCTGGCCGCGGAAGCGATCCGACGGGGGAGTCAGTATGCAAAACCTGTGCTCGTTGAGATCTTATCCGAAGCGCCCGAGAAATACGGCGAGTGGGGTAGAGAACTGGCGGCAGTGGGCAAGCGCGGCAAACCATGGCTGCTGGAAGTACTACATAACCCCGGGGTGAAGTGGGAAGTGAGAGCGTGGGCTGCCGAAGGCCTTGAAGAAATCGGTAGCCAGGGCCTGTCCTTTGAAGTGGAGAGGCACGTTCTCGACCCCAACGAGGATCTCCCGTTGAGGCATGCATTAATGCACTACCTAGTGGATGTAAAGCGATCAACCTCCGTCTTCGTACTAGCGTCCATCGCTCTTGACGAGAGCACAGAAATCATCCTCAGGGAGAAGGCCGTGTCCCTGCTGGCGTGCCTGAGGCGACCCACGAGCCGTGCAGCCGCTCCGCCAACTCATCGAAAGCTCTCCGCCGATCTGGCCGATCGTGCCAAGGCTTCCCTCCTGCGACTTCGGCGCTCCGGGGCCTCTATGGACGTGCCCTTCGACGCGCCGGCGCCTGATCCCAAACGATTCAGAAACCCAATCCCTCCCCTACGACCGCCGGTAAACGCCACTATCGTCGGAGGGATAGGCTACTCGGGTAGTCGGGGGATTTATTACGCCGGAGATGATCTGGTAACGCCCCTAGGCTTCGAAGCCCTCTTCGACCACTACGCCCGGCAGTTGGAGCGGAGGGGGTTTCGAGACGGTCTTGCCACTGGGGCCGGAACTGGGTTGAGGCGACGTGGGGATTCGAGACCGAATTTATCAACCGGGGAAGGCTGCGGATCAGGATTACACGGGATGCTGCGAGAGCCGATACCTACTACCTCAGGCTGAGGTGCAGGTGGCTTGCTTTCTGGCCGTTTGACGAGCGAGATCTGAGCATCGATCCCCTGGAGCAAGGTCATAGACGAGGACCCCTGCCACCAGCGACGAAAAGTTAAAAGGGCGTAGGTAAGAAGCGGAACCGGATTTGGCGGCACGCAAAGAAGAATTCACACATAAGACGAAACCCCGGGTAGGAGGTAAGAGATGACCCGAAACAAGCTCGGACAAGGGCTGCCATTCTTTGAACGTTCTTTCCCAATGCTCATGGATTACCCCAAACATCAGGTGCAGCATGACAAGATCCCATAGATTGTTTTTGACTATCCTTGCGGTGGTCGCTTGTTCGGTCGTGTTTCTGCCGGGCTCGAGCCGCGCCTCGAGCGATGGAGTGCCTACACCTCAGAGTTTAGGGAAGGCTATTCTCTTGAAGAGCAGGCAGCACATGCTCAGCTCTCCGAGTTTTCGTTACCAGATCATCGACAAAGCTCGATCACAAGGGACACCTGGAGCCGTGTGGCATCTCGTCGGAACACGTGTATGTTCGCGGGACCGTCTCTCGCCTAGGCACCCCCTCACCTACCTTGCCCATGAACTGGACACTGGGAACGTAAAGGACCGACTCCGATGGGAGACAAGCGCAACCGTGAGGGTCGGTTCCCGGACAGCCACAGAGCTCGGGTGATGCCGGCTGGATATGTGGGCACAGCCAGCCGCCGGCTCCGCTAAGATACTTAGCGATAAGCCCGCTCGATCCTGCGGCAATGGTGGCACCCCACATCCGGGTGTTCCGGCCGTTTACCGCCACCGTTACAGCTGTAGCTTCTGCTCGGCTGGCAGGAAAGAGTGTGTGGCGAGTCACCGCCGCATTAGCGGGCCGTCGTTTCTTGGGGTTCTTCAAGGAAGCAGGGCACTGGAGGGGAATGTATTGGGTGCAGAAGGGCACCATATGCCTTGCTTCAAGGAGAAGGACGTCTTGAGGAACCCGAGCAAAGGAGGCGCGTCCGCGATCCGAATCGGCTCCCTCACGCAGTTTTCGGGGTATGGAAGGCCGCCCAACATCCGGTTGCCGAAACGGTGCCGGTAGACCTCAAGCGGAGCGGCGCCTACTGTGGCGTGTACAGCCCCTTGGAGGACGAGCCGGGCGCTCGGGTTTGGGTGTTCTACCAGGGTGGCCGGGATCTCCTTGTCATGAATCCAGTTTCCAGTCGTTCTACTCAGGGCCAACGTTGCACGGAGCGAACACGGAACGTGTTCGGTGAAGAATCCGCAGCCAGACAAACTCCAGCTTCAAATTTCGCAGGAAGGAACAGGAATGAGAGTGGTTAATGTCGCGTGTGAATTCGCCATGATAGTGGAGCCGGGCCGCCGGTTCCTCTCGTGAGCAAGATCGTAGTTGCTCTCGTTCTTACGGCACTGCTGGGCACCATCCTCGGGATGAGCCAGCTAGCTCAGGCCTCGGCGCCCTCGAAGGCGAAGAGCGTACTCTTCGCTCGCTCGGCAATCGAATTGAGAATGGTCTCGCCGAAATTGGGATGGGCCCTTACCACCCATGGGCTTGCGCGCACGACGGATGGCGGCAAGGCATGGAACCTTACTCGCCCGAAGTTCCTCTCGAAGACGAGGCTTGGCTGCGGGATTAATCGGTCGGTCCTAGCGCTCGACGCGCGAGGTTCAGTTGCCTGGGTATCACAGGCATGCGAGCATCAGGCCAACGTAGCGAAGACCACGATTCGCGTTTGGCGTGTTTCTGCCGCCAGCGGCGGGACTCCAGCTGCCACCGTGCTCCGACTGAAGCTCAAGCGAGCTGCCTCTGCTCTGAATCTCGATTTCATTAACAGAAAGGTCGGTTGGCTGGAGGTCACGTCTCCATGTGACTGCCTCAATGGATCCGTTTCGCCAAGTAGCACTGTTCTGCTGAAGAGCAAAGACTCTGGAATTCGCTGGAACCGGCTGCCAGAGCAGCCCCAAGGGCTTAGCATCCTCGGTTTCCAATCCAGTACTCGAGGTTACGCTCAGGCGGTGTCGAGCCTGGCGGGTAGCGATTTCAACCACTTTCCGCTTGTGACAGCAAATGGGGGCAGATCGTGGACAAGGCGGTCGCTTCGCGCTCCTAAGGGGCAAACCAGTCAGGTCGTACCCTTTGGGGCTGGATTTGGAAGGGGCTCGCGGGCTGCGATCCCGGTTGCCATGATCGACGGCTCAGAGTCGGTTTTCGCCGTGTACCAAACGTCGAACTTCGGAAACCGGTGGACACGAACCACAACCCTCAGAGAGCCCGGGTGGGGAGGTTGGTTGGCGTACATGCTCAACGATCGCGATGGTTGGGTTAGCGGACACTCAGGTCTGCTCAGAACCACTGATGGCGGAAGAAAGTGGGTCAGGGTTAGCAAGTCCGTCGGAGTCGACGACAGCTTCCACTTCGTCAATCCGCGTCTCGGGTTTGTACTGGACGTACCTGTCATAGGCGGGTTCGGCGGAATCCTAAAGTCTACGAACGGAGGGCGCACCTGGCGCGAAATGCGATCTCAGCTCAGGCTCAGTCAGTGACCGGTACGTCTTCCTCCAGCATGAGGGTCATACAGCAGCTATTTGGGCTGTGCCAATACTCTGCCAAACGGCTCACACGGCTGAAATCCGGCCTTCGCGTAGAGCCGTCGGGCTGGAGCGAACACTTCCATGGCTCCAGTCTCGAGGCTCAATCGTTTGAATCCCCGTTTCCTCGCCTCATGTATGAGGTGGTCCAACATGGCTTTTCCCACTCCGTGCCCGCGAACCGCTTCCGCGGTATGCATCGACTTCAGCTCGCCGTGCTCATCGTCAAGCGTCTTCAGCGCGCCGATACCGAGGAGCATGCCGTTCTGTCTGAGCGAATAGAAGGCAATTCCCGAGTCGGTTAGCCTGTCGGTGTCCAGGGCGTGTACATCTTCCGGGGGGCTGTTCGATCTGGCGAAGGCGAGATGACGGCCCAATAGCTGCTGGACATCTGGCCGGCGAGGGTTGTCGATCGCGATTTCACCATCGGACAACTGCGGAGTCTGTCCGGTTCCTCTCGTGGCTGTCACTTGCATCTCCCCTGGAAAACTCATTCCTCATCTATACTTCGACCCTTTCTGCCATTGCAACTCTCGGAGCAAGCTTTGGTGAAAACCACACCTGGTCCGCATAATGGGGCGGAATAGTAGTCAACCTGCAGGAGGTTAGATGATGAGTGCGACCGCTGCCGCGCCTCGGACGATTCCGTCTGAGAGAGATGCGAGGGGAATTGGGGCCGGTTGGATCGTGCCTGCGCCGGGTGTCATCATCGTTGCAGCGGTGTTGGTGCTGCTGGTTGTTGCGATCGCCGGAAACTGGCTCTGGGCTCTTGACTTTTTTCACGTGGCCGGTGGTGCGCTCTGGACAGGCGTTGACCTCTTCATGGGCTTTGTGATCGGTCCGATCATGGGAGGCCTGGATGTGCCGGCTCGAGTCGCCTTCGTGCGCAAGCTCATGCCGAAAATGTTGCTCATCATGCCCACCCTTGTCGTGGTGACCTTGGCATCCGGGTGGCAGCTCGCGCGCAGCCTGGGAAATCTCACGGTGGCGTATCCCAATCACTGGTGGCTGGTGGCATCGTACGCCGTGGTGGGCGTGATGGCCATTGTCGCCTACGTGGTTCTCGAGCCGGTCAATATCTTTGTTCTCCTGGAGCTGCGCAAACCGAATCCCAATGGCCCACTCATCGGAAGGCTCATGAAGCGGTTCATCTATACATCCGCGGTAACGGGGGTGATGCAGGTGGCCACGCTGATCATCATGACGAGGATCGCAACGTGGTGAGCGCCGAGGCCGGTCCGTATCTGGGCGATCGATCGAGGTCACCCATCGTGGCAGCGTCGGTGAGCTCTATCGTTTTCGCTTTCCTATCCGTCGGATTCATCGCTTCCTACCTGCCTCGCAAGGCGCCGATGGTATGGCCTGTAGCTTTTCTGGTTGTTTCGGCCGTGCTGTGGATCGTTGCCGTCCTGATGCTGACGCGACTTCGCACCTTTGCCTGGCCCCTGTTCTTCAAGGTTCTTCGATGGGTTTCTATTCTGCCCGCGATCTTTGCCGCGCTGGCAATCTTCGTGTTCGTCTCTGACGGAACCGGGGGATCGACCCTTCTGGTAATGGTTGCTGTACTGATTCTTGCGGCCGCGAACATCCCACTTGTCATCGGTTTTTCGGTCGCGCGGCATGAGCCCGTCTGAGGCGCTTGACCTAGAGATCGGTAACCGCGAGCGGGACTGAGCCGTCCTCCATACTCGGTCTGCTCACGTTCTGCGGCGAAGGCGGCGTTGCACCCCTTCGCTCGGTCCATGCAATCAACAGGCCTCCCAGGAGGATGAAGAGACCGTAGGCGACCCCCAATGTGACGATGGGTAGTCGGTAGTTTAATCCATAAAGGGGAACGAACACGCTGGCTCCAGCAAAGGCTCCGGCGACACCGACCGCGGTGTAAACGCTCTGAGTCCTTCCGCGCCGAGCCAGCGGCGACGCTTTTGCCACGTGCGCATCAACGGCGGGTGATACCACCGCGTAGAGGCAGGCTTGGACGGCGAAGAAGATCATGATGGGATAGATCGACCGAGCCGTGGCGTAAATGAGATAGATCGGAACCTGCGCCAGGCCGCAGACAAGGATGAGCACCCACCGTCTATGCCGGTCAGCCAGCCGGCCCCCAAGAGGTGCCAGAAGTGCGCTTGGAAGGGCCCATATCGAGTAGGTGAGTCCGATCATGGCGATCGACGCGCCCAAATGCTCCCTCATCCACAGCGGCGCAAGTGTGAGATCGAATCCGATCCATAGATAGTCTCCAAAGGCGATGACGTAGCCGGCTATCAGCGGAAGGCTCACCAGACTTCCCGTTCCTCCATGATGCTGTCGCCTGGTGAGGCTGACCGTTTGGCTGGCCGTCGTAGCGCGAGCCAGATGATGAGGACAGCCGCGAGCCGAAGGACGACGGCCAGACCGAATACGATGTTGTAACTGAGCGCGGCCAGTAGCCCACCGGCTCCAGGCCCAAAGAGGAACCCCAGATTGAAGAAGCCTGAAAACATCCCATAGGCGCGGCCACGCTCTTCGTCAGGCACGAGGTCCGAGATGGTGGCCCTGGCTGCAGGAAGGACGCTGGCCGTTGCGGCTCCTTCCAGAAGGCGAACAAGGATGAAGAGTCTCGGATCGGAGATGAAGAGGTAGGCGGCCGTGAGCATCGCCTGAGCCGCCAGCCCCGTCACCATAACCTGCTTCCTTCCCCACCGATCGGCAAGCCAGCCCCATGGGTACTGGAAGGCGAAATTTGCGATCAGGAAGGCCGAGGTCATGGCACTGATGACGCCAAGGGACCCGCCCTGGGAATGCACGTACAACACCCGTACCGTGGAGACCATTCCCTGGCCTGTATACGCGGCGAGCACCACGAGACAGAGGGCGAGTAACTGACGGTTTTTAAGGACGCTGGGCCACAGTCTCATGCAAGAGCAATCCTAGGGGAAGGGAATGAGGATTTCATGTAGCCAAAGGGAGCAAGCCCACGAGGCTATCTTTTGAGCTGAAAGTTCGATACTGCTATTGGAGACTACAGAGCCGGGAGAGCCCGGTGACATTTCTCCCAGATCGTTGCGATGAGAGCCCGGCTTGATGCGCTACCACACGCCCCAAGCCAATGACGGAATTCCCTTCAAGGCCCTTGCCTTGAAGGCTAGGTCGACATAAGATCGCTGTATCATCCTGTCTGTCAGACCAGGGCGACCTTACGGATCAAACGCTGCTTTAGCTGCTTGAGACCCAAGCTGAGCGTGCTGGAGAAATTCCGAGGAGCCGGCCTGGAGCTGGCGGGCAGCCTCAACCAGTGCGCCAAGGGCGGCGAACGCAAACGACCCACCCACCGAAATCCGTCGAACCCCGATCTCGGCAAGCTCCGCGACGCTACTTGGCCCGCCCGCCATCATCAGTACATTTACTGGTCGGTCAACCGAGCGTACGACCTGAGCGATGTCATCAAGACGCCGAAGCCCCGGAGCGTATAGGACGTCGGCCCCTGCCTCTTGATAGCGTTGCAGCCGCTGGATGGTGTCGGCAAGATCCTCTCGACCGTGGAGATAGTTCTCGGCCCTCGCCGTCAGGACGATGCGAAGGCCATCTTGATGAGCGACTTCAGCGGCCGCTTCAACCCTATCCGCCGCTACGTCGATATCGTAAATCGGTGAGTCGGTTCTTCCGCTGTAGTCTTCGATTGAACATCCGGCCAAACCGGCATCGATCGCCAAACTGACTGTATCCGCTACACCGCGGGCATCGTCGGCGAAGCCATTCTCCAGATCGGCGGAAACGGGCAGGTCAGTCGCCGAGACCATCGCTCTGACGTGAGCCATCGTTTCCGCCCTTCCCACAGAGCCGTCTGACTTACCGAGCGTCGCCGCAAAGCCACTGCTGGTGGTGGCCAGAGCGCGGAAACCGAGAGATGCCAGGACCTTTGCCGATCCCGGGTCCCAGGCATTCGGCAGCAAGAGCGGCCCGGTCGACTCGTGCAGGGCAAGGAATCGGGTGGCCTTTTCGATCTGGGCAGTCATTGACAGGCGAAACCTCCGGGGAAAAGTCGGTAACTCGCAGCTGACGACTCGGGTAGTACGGACGCCGGGAGCACGTTCCTCCCGACGCCAGTCACGATTACTGAGCGCTACCCGGATGGGCAGCCGCAGCAGTTACAGGTGCCATCATTGGGACACGTGCAATCGCAGCATGAGCAAGGACTGCTTGTCATTGCTTCAACCTCCTTTGTCGTAGGTAGCCAACATTCGCAGTCACCGATGTGTCCGCATCCCGGTCCGCTGGCGCTTCCGAGACGAGCCTGAAGCGCTTCCAGCTCATCTCGCAGCATCTCGAGTTGGGAGATTCGGGTCTGCACATCAGCCAGTTTGTGGGTGATGGCGTGCCGAAGTCTTCGCTGATCCGTCGCCGGATTCGCCGGCTCGCTCAGCAGCTGTTGGATTTCACGAAGGGTTAGGCCTAGGGATTTAGCCCGTCGAATGAAGGCGACACGTCCAAGAGTCGAATTGTCGTACAGTCGGTAGCCGGTTGAAGTTCTGGCAGTGGGAGTGACCAAGCCGGTCTCTTCGTAATAGCGGAGGGCCGAGCTTGTCACTCCACTTCTACGGCTCACCTCGGTGATATGCAACAGTGAATCACTCATAGCTTGAGCCTATACCTTCAAGTGCACTTGAAGGTCAAGTACTGATTTTCGTCTCCAACCCTTTCCTTTACAGCCTGTGGCGATTCGTCGTAATCTGCCAGAGGGTCGGTTGACGATAGACTCCTCTTTCAAAGGTTTCGTTGAAAAATGGCAGATACCATCGCTATTCTTGAGGCCGCCGGTCAAGAGGTTCGCATCACCAGTCCGGAGAAGGTGTTCTTTTCCGAGCGCGGCGACACGAAGCTGGATCTGGCGCGATATTACCTAGCCGTCGAGGAGCCGCTGATGCGAGCGATCGGTGGGCGGCCGGTGCTTCTACAGCGCTTTCCCAACGGGGCGAGTGGGTCATCGTTCTTTCAGAAGCGCATGCCTGAGTCGCGACCCGAATGGATGCAGACGACGACGGTCAGTACCCCGAACGGAACAGTATCAGATGCCCTGGTGGCTGCCGACATGGCTCACGTACTTTGGGCCGTCAATCTCGGCTGCCTGGGATTCCACGCCTGGCCGAACCTGGCATCAGATCCAGAACACGCAGACGAGCTTCGGCTTGATCTTGACCCGAGCCCGGGAGTCACCTTTCCCATGGTTCAAGAGGCGGCTCAGCTTACGAGAAGTCTTCTTGCCGAGCACGGAATCTTAGGGTTACCCAAGACGACGGGGAATCGCGGCATCCATGTTTATGTGCGATTACTGCCCCGCTGGACGTCTTATGACGTGCGGCATGCCGCCGTGGCAGTGGGACGTGAGCTGGAGCGGAGACGGCCTGACCTGATCACCACAGCTTGGTGGAAGGAAGAGCGGGGAAGGAGAGTTTTCGTGGACTTCAACCAGAATGCACCACACAAGACTGTGTTCAGTGCTTGGTCGGTTCGCGCCAGACCAGGTGCTCAGGTATCCACGCCGTTCTCTTGGGCAGAGCTAGAACGTATCGATCCGGATGGCCTGACCATCGCTTCCGTTCCGGCAAGACTGTCCGCCGGCGGAGATCCATGGGAAGAATTAGCACCTCAATCACTTGAGCCGTTGATGGAAATGCATCGACATGACGTGGAGGAGGGCTTACCGGAAGCTCCCTGGCCGCCGCAGTATCCAAAGGTCGAGGGAGAGCCACCGAGAGTTGCGCCAAGCCGGGCCAAGAAAGTCTAGAGAGGACGTACAGCAGCCAGCTCGGCCCGACTCAATCCTGGATATCTACAACCACGGGTGCATGGTCGGACGGAAGTGTCCCCTTGCGGGCGTCGCGATCGATGTACGCGTCTGTAATTCCAGCCCCAAGTGATTGACTTAGCAATACGAGATCGATACGCATGCCAAGGCCCTTGTGAAAGTTGCCGGCGCGATAATCCCAATAAGAAAACGGACGGCCCTTGAATGCCCGAGGCTGCACATCGATCAGTCCAAGATCGATGAGTCGCATCACTGCTGCACGCTCCTCCTGAGTGACGTGCGTTGAGCCGATGAATGCGTCTGGGTCCCAGACATCGTCATCTGTCAGGGCCACATTGAAGTCTCCACAGATCGCCGTTTGACGCTGAGGTACTTCGTCCCGTACAGACTCCAGGAAGGCTGAGAGCCATCTCAGCTTGAACTCAAACGCGGGCGTTCCAACTTCTCGTCCGTTGGGAACGTAAACCGAATGCACCCGCAGCTCTCCACAGGTCGCGGCGACGGCCCGCGCCTCCACTTCCGGAAATCCTGGTTCTCCAGGGAAGCCTCTCGTTACATCGAGGAGCCCGATCCGCGAAAGGATGGCGACACCATTTCTCCCTCCGGTTCCATGAACTGCCAGATCGTACCCAAGAGCCTGAATTTCCAGGCTGGGGAACGCTACGTCGGCTACCTTCGTCTCCTGCAGGCACAGGACGTCTGGCTTTGAGGTCTCGAGCCACTGAACAACTCTTGGGAGTCGTGCCACCACAGAGTTGACATTCCACGTGGCGATTCTCAAGGCTTGTCCTCAAAGGGTTGTGTTGTAGTTCCGCTATTATCGCCCACCGCAGCTGGACCAACTCGCACGGGAATCAGTGTAGAGATGCCAAGCCCTACATGACTCCAATGATCAATTTTGGAAGTTTGGATTCCTGAACTTGAAAATCTTCACTCTCGACTGCTTACCAGGCACCTTCTGAACCACATCTAAACCGTTGCCACACAAACCGGATGGTGTCCAACGATTAAACAACAATCCAAATTGGAGGAATCAAAGATGGTGGTTAGAACGAGAGGCTGGCTCGCCGGTGCCGTAGTGATGCTCACGCTCTTTTCAGTGGGCGCTTATGGTTCTGGTGTCGCGTCAGCAAACAATCTGTCCGCAGGCGGGAGTGTTCCGGCTTCTTCCTGTCCCACGGGGACTGGTTCGCTGGTAGATGGCTTAGCGATTGACGGCAACGAGCAGAGGCAGTGCGCAAATGGTCAGAACTGGGCAGATGGCCCGGGCGGAGCGGGTATCGTGCAGGCGACAAGGAATAGCAACGGCACCTGTACAAACGCCTCGACGTCTGCCATCGTTATCTGTGACGGTGTCAAGAAGGCCGATCAGTCGGTATTTAGCGGCGGTAACAAGGAAGCCAACCCCTGCAATTGGAACATTAAGTCTGCTCCCCCGCCACCAGACATTAAGGACGACATTGCCAACGCCTATTTAAGCTCCTCCACACAGGGCAACGAGACATATGTAGCCGCAGCTCTGGATTACGTCGGCATCACCAATAATCCGAGTCGAGACTTCGACATCGAGTTCAATCAGCGCCTAGACGCAGCCGGGAATCCTTATAGAGAACCAGGCGACATTCTGGTTTCAGTGGACTACGGCGGAAATAACGCTCCGGAAACAGTGAAGGTCTTCGTCGCAAAGACGCCGGCACAGGATTCTCACGTTCAAACCTGCGCCTCGGAGCCGGCTGGCTATGACTTCTCGGCTCCCGACTTTCAGGCGAGCGGAAGCAGCGTTCCCGTGATTGGCCCAAATATTACTGCCGCCGTGAATCAGCACACCATTGGCTGCGGCTCATGGGGTTGCTACGACAAAAAGTACAATCTCGTCGATACTCTGCCGGCGGGTGACTACTTCTCGGTGGGCCTCGATGTTACATCGATCCTTAAAAGCGCCGGACTCACTGGCTGCAAGCTCGGATACGTCGACTTTCGGAGTCGAGCCTCTGGCGAGTCGGCACAATCACAGCTCAAGGATGACGTTGGCCCTGTCGCCTTTCACATCTGCCCGACGACTTGCCACGGCGTCTAACCGAATCCTGAAATCCTTCTCTTAGACGAGACGAAGCCGGGGAGCCCGACAACGGCTCCCCGGCTTTTCGTTTCAGTTAGCGGTCGGGCTACATCAGACGGACGTTACCTTCTGGGACTTCCTTCCACGTTTGTCTCGTCCAAAATCATGCGGATTTCGCGAGACAGCTGCAACGGATTGCCGTGCTTCAACATATGTGAGAAGTAAAGCTGCGGGTCTTCTCGAGTCTCTTGGTTGTACAGACAGTGAACGGCGAAACCGAGTGACCGAGCTCTTCTCAACGTCCTCTCAATCTCGCGTCCCGTCATCCCGATATCCGGGCCGGCAATGGCTAACGTGCCCGCCGAGTTCAGAGGCTGAAACGTTATGCCACTTGAGATGTTCAGCTCCGGAGAAATGGTGACGCCGTCGAGGACCATTTTGTTGCGGCGATCAACGGAGATATCAACGACTCCATCCTCTCGGATATCCGGTGTACCACCACCGAGAATCTTTGCCATCTGATTGGCTGGTAAAGGAGACTTCGGATTCGAGGATGAGCTCTGTGGAAAGGGCGTTGACGTCGAGCGGATGACGCTGACGATTTCATGGGCGATCTGGATCGGGTGCCCGATCTTCCGGAAATGATAGTGGAACGTCTGCGGCTTCTCTCCGACAAAGTGCTGGTGCATTGCCTGGACTGAAAAGCCGTTCCGGAGGATCGCGTCCAACGCACGTTCGACTTCGGAATCTTTGAACGTTATGTCGCAATTCATGATGCAGCGGTTCTTACCGATCGCCTGGAAGTAGAACTCATGCATCGATTGAAAGTAAGGCGACCATCTTCGGTTATCGGGGCCGATGAGGTGTAGGTCCGTGCGGAAAAGCATCAAGCTAAAGACATCCTTGCTGACTTTGCCCATGGTATGTAGAATTCCTTCGATCTGCTTCTGAGGCAGCATCGAAGCCGGAAGGAAATTGGTATGGGCCGAGTCTTCAGACTCAGCTGTCGCCGCCATGGCCGGAAGACCGGGCGTAGATAGGGCTGCGGCTGTTCCAAGAACGCCGGCACCGGCAAGCAGTGCCTCACGACGACTTACGGTTCTCCTTGTTTCCATCATCTTTAACTCTCCTCTTCAGGTTTACGGAATGTTCCCATCGTCAAAGCAAGTTACATGCCGTTCGCGAGATGAAAGCACTTTGCTTGAAGCTGCTAGGTGAGGCAGTTCCTTCCGCGAGAACGAGATGATTGGATTGAAGGTGCCCGTGGCAGTACTGCCTTGACGGGGTTCCAGGCCCCGGTCTCCAGCCGGGCGACGCCTCGGCTCTGGCTAGCTGGTCAGGAGGCTAGCGTCTGTCCGAATAGGGTCCCGCTGGCCTGCAACCCCAACCTGTCGGAGCTTCTCTAGGCTCGAACCAAGCGTTCGATGGCGCGAGACACTTCTGCCACCTTTGCATCGCTCTCCGTCCCACCGACCGCCATGGCTTCTCGAACACAGTGGCGCAGGTGATCATCCATCAATCCCACCGCTACAGCCTGGAGAGCTCGCGTCGCGGCCGTTATTTGGGTGAGGACATCGATGCAGTACTGGTCCTCATCCACCATGCGAGTGATGCCCCTAACCTGGCCCTCGATTCGGTGAAGTCGTTTGAGGTAGCGAGACTTATCGTCAGAGTATCCAGGCATGGCAATCCTCTTCTTGCGTTCTTGGTCGGCGCTTGGAGTATTGGTGCTGATGGCGGGAGACATTAACGGCATCCGCAAAGGGGATCGCAGATGCCACCCGTCCTCACGTTTGTGCCTCACTCGACATAACGCTCATCCGGACCAGCGTCCTTGGACATATCTCTCCGGATGTCTTTTCGAATCGCTCAAGACATCGATCGGAACAGAAATATAGCGTTTGGCCCGCGTGAACAGTTCGAGCCGGTGCGCTTCGTTTCTCGACCTGCATCCCGCAGATGACGTCCTGGGCATAGATGGTTGAGGCATCTGACCGACGCCTCCGAGAGAGGACAAGCAGCCCCGCAAAGACAACCAGGGCGAGGATGTTCAGCGCGGATGTGTAGTCCCACCGGAAGCCCGTTTCTGCAATTGCCGCGGGATGAGTCGCCGGAGCGATAGCGAGAGCCTTAAACAGATACTCCGTTGCAAGACCTGCTACGCTCATGACCAACCAGAAAGCTGCAAGAAGGCGAAGGGTTAACGGCACCCCGTAATACTTCCGATAGATTGCCAGGATTGGAAGTGTAATGAGGTCGCCGAATACGAACGAGATGACGCCGCCAAAGCTGCTCCCGCCCTTCCACAGTGCGGCCGCCAAGGGGACATTTCCGATCGAGCAGACGAAACTAATGATCGCCAGAAGTGGCCCAATCAGAACGTTCTCGATCGATGACCACGGCTGGTGACCGGTGATGAACAGAGATTGCCAGAAGGCGGTGGGAATTGCAACGCTCGCAAAGCCTGCAATGACGAATCCTGCGATCAGCTCCTTTCTCAGCATTGATAGATCGCTCATGGTGTACGACGCAGCATCCGACCAGCCGGCGAGGCTGCGAATCCGCTGAGCCGGAGGCTGCGACTCGGCGGGATCGAGCTGGTCGGCATCGTCGTTATCGCCTTTGCCCGCACGTTCCAGGCGTTGCCGAGCCGCGGCGAGCTGTCCAGCCGGGAGGATTCGCGGCAGGACAATGGCCAGAAGCACAATCATGATTGCTCCACCCACGAACTCCGCCAGGGCGAACTGCCAGCCCATGAGCAGCCACAGCACGGCGCCCAGCTCGATCACCAGGTTGGTTGAGGCGAACATGAACACCATGGAGCTGGTGAAGTCCGCGCCCCCAGCAAAGAGGCTTTTAGCCAGCGCACTTGCGGCGTAAGAGCACGAGGAGCTCACCATGCCCAGAAATGAAGCCCGAACAATGACCTTGGGAGAGTGATCCCCAAGGAGCTGCTTCATTTCTCCCCGACTGACGAAGGCCTGTACGGCGCCTGAGAGTCCGAAGCCTAGCACGAGAGCCCACAAGGTCTCCCAAAACATGAAGAAACTCTCGTCGAGGCTGCGTGCGATTGTTATCAGAATGTGGATCATACGGGTGCCAGGATTGCCTACAAAGGCACTGGCGAATTATACCCTGGGAGGGTATGTAGTAAAGGCAATCTGGAGGCGGCGTGACCCTCGGCTTACGTGGCCGTCCAGATTAGGCGTTTGTTAGCTGTTTCGACCTTACGCCGAATGGACCAGCTACGCCAACTTGCCCTGCAGCCCGACAGCCTCGGAACGGCAGTCAAATCTCGGCACCATCACGGTCCGCCCGGGGGGTGATGGTAAGAAGTGGTCAGGAGGTTTGGAGCAGGCGGTGGGACTTACACCCACACTTGCCACCTGGAAGGCGACCGTTCTAATGATTGAACTACACCTGCACGGGAACGGATGTCTCGAACAAAACCTCAGAGGTATCGTTCAGTGAGACAAAAAAGCTTAGCATAGCCAAATTGAGCCAGCGGGAGATGGTGTTTCAGCGTCACTTCGGGGCGGTTCACTGGCTTGTACCGCCTGGCAAAATGTGGCTTATGGGAGACTTTTGGGAGAAGGATCAATGAGGAGTCCATCGATCTTATGGTGGATGCTTGCATCCTGAAATCACCCAAATGCTCTCCCTCCGCTTCATGATTGCGGGAGTGATGTCGCACGGCGATCTGCAGGCGGCAGCCGGTACCCCGTGGTGGGCGGTTGTAGTCCTGACCGCTGTCGCGATCTATGAGATCGTGGGCATTGTCGGCTCGTTTGCTCGCCTGCACTCGGCAGTCGATTATGGCGACGATCAGCACTGGTTCTTAGGCTTCTACAACAATCCTGACGATGAAGACCTTTTCGTCAAGGTTCGCAGCCTTCCACAGATCACGGTAAACCTCGCCCGGGTCACGGGAAAAGCAATCATGTTGTTTTCTCTGCTGGTGTTCGTCGGCCTTGACATCCTGATAGTGATTTCCTCAAGATCGTAACGAACTGGCGAACAGGTCCCAAGACCTAGAAAGAGGCCACCCCTGCAGGTTTCCGACAGCCGATCACCGGCGGCCGCGTACAGGTGCATCTTCCGTCGATTCGCCAACCTCACGGTTCAGCCATTCGACCAATGGAGCCGTGCTGCGAAGGACATCGATCACACGCTGCTTGGCCTCCGACGTTTCTAGCCACTCACCCTGCGGCCAAGCTCGCATAGCCACGATGCCTCTGTACCGAAGCAGCTCCGCTCTTGGGTGGTCCTTCGGGTAGCCTCTCGGGGCTGTTTTCAAGGCTCCCGAACCGTAGACCTCGATTCCGGCATTCTCGGAAGCCGTCGACGATGGCAGCTAGCCTCTCGCCTGTCGTGCCGGCTGACACCGCCTCTCGATACCGCTCGAGCTGATCCGGTGCCATGTGATACATGCCCGCACCCACTCTGAGCCCATCGGCGGACAGATTCACGTAGCCCTCCCCGATAGTGGCGGCGATGGATGTCTTGTACGGAGTCTTGTCCTTGCTGAAACGGATGTCTCGATAGGGCCGGAACAGGCGACCCTCACCGAACTCGGGCTCGAGCTCCGTCAGCAGCTCGTCCATTGGCGCCTTGACGGCGTGCTCATAGACGTCTTTGTGAGCCTGCCAGTAGGATTTGGAGTTGTCGGCCTCGAGGCCCTCAAAGAACTCGAGAGCAGCCGCCGGCCATCCTTGAAAACTCATCTCGTCCCTCAGTCTGTTTCACTAGTTCTCACTCACTCTAAGACCGCGGACCTTGGATCGTCTGTATCGCGTCGCGTCAACGGAACCGACGGCCGTTCTTGTAACTTGAGACAGCCGTTGGAGGATGTAACAGTCAGTTGAGCCATTCGCCCCATACCTCCGATCACCCTGCCCATCACCGCTCGTACGGCCCGGTTATGGGTACCGTCATGGCCTTTCTGCTTATCATGCGCAGGGGCATTGCTCGCGGTTGGGTCCTCGATCTCGCTCAGCTTCGGCCGGACGATCACTTGGTAGATGTCGGCTGTGGCCCAGCTGTGGCGGCGCCGATGGCTGCCCGTAGATGCGCCCGAGTGACGGGCGTAGATCCCGCGCAGGAGATGCTTCGCGTAGCACGGTGCGTCAAAGCTCTTTGTCGATCCAGAAACCTCACACTCCTCAGAGGGTCCGCTGAGCATCTACCACTCCCCGACTCCAGCGCCACGATTCTCTGGGCTTTGCGCTCGCTCCACCATTGGGATGACCGTGCTGCCGGGCTGGCTGAGGCACGTCGAGTCCTGGCACCGCGGGGCAGGCTCCTGGTGGTTGAGCCGCTTATCTCGCCGGGGGGATTCGGCGGGCTGACGAAGGAGCAGTTCGACCAGCTCGTGCGCGATGTCGAAGCTGCCGGGTTCTCCGAAATTAGCCCCACTACAGCTGTCCGCCGGGGACAGACCATCAACGTCCTGCGCGCCGTTCGCTAGATCAGCCTAAGACCCAGCCCTGGGGCAGGCACGATGGCTTGATCCACCAGCATGGATCGGCTGTCAGACAGTCGTTTAAGTGCCCGGCTGACAGTCTCACCGTTTTAGACTAGTGAGACATTCCAGGATCAGGTTCGTGTGCCCGGTGCGCAGAAAGGAAAGGAGATTGTTACGACATGGCTGAGGTAGTGTTGTTCCACCACGCCCTGGGGCTGACCCAGGGAGTTATCGCCTTCGCGGATGACCTACGGCGCGAGGGCCACACCGTGCACACCCCCGACCTCTTTGAAGGGCGTACCTTCAACAGCATCGAGGAAGGCATGGGCTACGTGGAGGAAGTCGGCTTTTCGGAGATCATTGACCGAGGCACAAGGGCTGTGGATGGCTTACCCGCTGAGCTTGTCTACGCGGGATTCTCGCTGGGCGTACCTTCCGCACAGAAGCTGGCTCAGACGCGGCCAGGGGCTCGAGGCGCCCTGTTCTACTACTCCTGCGTACCCGTCTCGGCGTTCGGTGGGGTCTGGCCACGCGAGGTTCCGGTGCAAGTACACGGAATGGATGCCGACCCATACTTTGTGGACGAGGGCGACATCGACGCCGCTCGAGAGCTTGTCGGGCAGGCGGAAGATGGCGAGCTCTTCCTGTATCCGGGCAACCAGCACTATTTCGCCGACAGCTCTCTACCGTCTTACGTCCCCGAAGCGGCCGCCCTATTGCTCGAGAGAACACTGAGCTTTCTCAGCGAACTATAAACTCCCGAGTGCTTTCGGTGCCTCGATCGCGGCGTGTATGCGACCGAGATTAGGTGTCGGGCTGGAAGAAATGATGCTCGGACTACCCCCGTGCCTCATGCACTAGGTCTGCTTGCGTTCCGTTAAAGAACCGTCGGCCGCATCGTTGATTCAATCCAAACTCATTCCCAAACAGTGCCAAGGGTAGTGACACTCGGTTTACGGCAGCTCAATCGAGCGTCTCTCGCGCGCCAGCTACTTCTAAAACGGGAGCCTTTGACGGTTTCGGATGCCGTGCGTCGAGTGGGGGCCATACAGGCCCAGGAGCCGGCATCACCCTACATCGCACTTTGGAACCGTCTGTCGAATTTCGACCCAGTCGAACTTGACGCTGCCTTCGCGTCGGGCGAGCTGGTCAAGGCCACACTGATGCGACTCACGTTGCATGTCGTTCACCGGGAGGACTATGCGGTGTCTGCATTCAGCAATGCAGCCGACCCTGCGATCTGCACGACTCGGCGATCCGCAGATTCACATCGACCGGGCTCTCGGCCGACGACGCGGATGCCTTTCTGCCAAAACTTCTCGACTTCCTTCAGGAGGCTCACTCCACGACTGAGATCGAGGCGTGGATAGCGGAGCAGCTCGGGAGTCCCTCCACGATACGTCCTGTGGGCACTTCGCCATTACGGTCCGTTGCTACACGCTCCGACCGGTGGAGCTTGGTCCTTCGGTTCGCGGCGAATGTTGGTTGCAGCGGCCATCCCGCCGCCGACCGGCGGGATAGCTGAGGCGGACAGAGCCTTGGAGACTCTGATTTGGCGGTATCTGGAAGGCTTCGGACCTGCCTCTGTGGTCGATATGGCCCAGTTCGCCCTCGTGCGACGGTCCAGGGTGCGACATGCGTTGGACGGTCTGGCCGACAGGCTCGAGCAGTTCCAGGGGCCAGACAGTACCGAGCTGTTTGATGTCCCCGATGCGCCTGTTCCCCCGGCGGACACGCCGGCACCTCCCAGGCTCATGGCTATGTGGGATAGCGTTCTCCTCGCACATGCGGACCGGAGCCGGCTCATTCCGCCCGCCTACAGGAAGCTCGTTACTCGTACAAATGGCGACGTGCTACCGACCCTGCTGGTAGACGGTTACGTGGCAGGGGTGTGGCGCCCCGTCGAGGGAGGAATCGAAGCCACTGCATTCCACCAGCTATCCGATGAGGACTGGAGCTCTCTCTCTTCCGAAGCGACAACGACTTGTGGCCTTTCTCCGTGCTCGCGACTCCAGCGTCTATGCTCGCTATGCGCACTGGTGGACCAAGCTTCCGCCAGGCTAAGCTCGCCTTCTCCCCGGCTAGCGCAATGGAAGATAGGCGCCCTTGGCCGAGGCCTCGAGTACGAGCCAGTAGGCTACGCCGTCTCGCAAACCCCCGCAACGCCACCCAATTCACGAATGAAGACTCAGATCTGAGACGCACCGTTGCGAGCGCGGTAGAGATCCCGCAGCAGTGCGACCTCTGCACCATGATGGATGAACTCATCGAGGATATGGAGTACGAGGTCGGCCAGCGAGTCGGTGCCGTAAGGACCCCAGGCCGGCCCAAGCTCTCGCCACAGTCGGTCTCCGTCAAGCGTGACCACAGCCTCTCGCCAGTCGCCGTATGCCGTATCGAGGAGGTCGAGAGCACCGGCCGCAGTCGCAGCGCAAGCGGAAGGTTCTCGTCCGGGTGGTTGCCCCGAGGTAATCTGAGGCGGCAAATGCTCGCAGTACGTCCTCGCTGATGTGGCACAGACGCCAGGCAATGGTCGTCACCGGTTCAACGGCGCCATCAGGCAGCTCCTCCCACTCCTTGCGGTAGCCCTCGGAACTTTCCGTAACTGTCCAGCAATTCGAGCCGGGTTTCCAGAAGTACTCGTCGTCCGTAAGCCCCTTGAGGCGGTCGGTGAGCCGGCTCATGAGTGTAGTCGAACGTCTGAACGAACATCTCACGTGCATCCTGCGTCATTCCTTGCTCCTTGAAAAGTCGTTCGACGGGGAGAGCTGGCGAGACGTGGTCTCACCGTTCGGAGGCTGTCCAGCCTCTAAGCGAGACCCCACTGCTCTCTGATCGTCCCTAACCGGCTGCGTCGCTCATGTCTTTGTCTTCCATTTCCCAGGCGTGATCCATGGTGTGATACGCCGTGTGCCGAATCAGGTACCTCAGAGGCCAGGTTCGAGCCTTCTTGCCTTCGGAATGGAAGCGTCCGAATCGCCGTGCAATAAGCTTGGCGATAGGCTTTCAGTCCCTCGTCGTCGACGACCACCTCATCTTGGGGAACGTAGACCTTCAGCTTCCTTGCCCAATCCTGCTCGGTCGCGAGGACATGACGAACGATTCGGTCCCGATCACGCCCTCCGCCTCGTGGCCCCTTCTGCATCTCGGCCGAGACGCGCGAACGAACCTCGTCGAAGAAGGCCCAGCAGGCCTGCATCAGGCTTAGTTCTCGTTCTAATTCCTCGGGAGACATCGGTTGCCCATCGATGCTCGAGAATGCGAATGAGATGCCCCAGAAGTCGGTTGAGCCAGTACCCGGGTACTGCTCCACGACGTCGACATCCCTGATGCCCGAAAACTCTCCATCCATCCCGGCCAGCGATGCCACCTTTGCGTAGCGAGGGAGGTAGGACTGCAACTTTTCAACCGCAGCCTCTCCGGTCTTCGCCCCCCGCTCGAGACCCGGCCAGTCCGGCGCCACAGCGACAACCTTCTTATCCTTCGGCCCGACTTCCAGAGTCACCCTAAGCTCGTTAGCCATTGTCTGCTCCTAGCCAAGAGACGTCGCCTCTCGGCTCTTGTATGTTGAATTTCATTGTTGCGCCGATCTCCGATAAGCGGGTGCTCTAGAGCTAGGCTCCCAGGCAATGCGCTAAATTCCCGATGCTATTCTCTCGCCGTGACTATCAAGGAAGCCGGTAAAAGCACCAAACCGTTATAGTTACCGTGACTATACTGGCTATGGAATCCTGGACCAACTCCCGCTACGGCTTTACACTTCGGGACCTGATCTCGCCCTACCTCAACGTCACGCTCTACAATCTCGATTCGAGGCGTCAGGTCGGTGCACATGATGTCCTAGGATTCCCTTGGCAGCGTTTGGCAGGTAGGACATAATGCCAGCTCGACCCGACGACCTGCCGGCCAGCAAGCGGAAAGCCAACTTTGGTTTCGCCGATTCGGGTCGGCAGACAGGATCGCGGCACAGGAAGCTCGAGTATTTCTTCCATGAGGCACTCTCAAGCATTCCAGCCTTGCGGCCATATATGATTCACGATGAGCTGACTCGCCTCTTTCCGGATAAAGCTCTGCTCGATGTTGCCGACCACCGATTCGGCCTTACCAAGTTTGTTGAGGAAGGCAACTGTGAAATTCGGGTGCGCACTTCTCCTCAGAGCCGCTTCGTGAAGTCATGGTTCGATGAAACGGGCAAGGTGAAGCCACATCCAAAACAGGCATGGTTCGACGTGTCTTGGGAGGGCAAAGAGCTTGAGGTGGTGCTGATCCACGCCTTGGGCGACGGCGAAGAGGGCCGGGGAGTGAGTTGGACATACATACTGGCTGATACGCCTGAGATGGCAGATGCCTTCTTCTCTACGGTATGCCGTTGGAACTCGGAGACGCGCGAGGAAATTCTCGTCTACGACGGGTACCACTGGAGCAAGAACAAGCCGCTTGCCGCCGCCATCAAGGCGGCGAAGTTCGATGACCTGGTGTTGAAAAGCGGCATGAGAGGCCAGATCATGCATGACATTACCTGGTTCTTTGAAGCGAAGGCGATTTACGAATCTTACGCCGCGCCATGGAAGCGAGGAATCCTCCTTACCGGGCCCCCCGGCAACGGGAAGACCCACACCGTTAAATCCCTAGTCAACGCGGTCGATCGGCAATGTCTCTACGTTCAGACCTTTCACGGTGGTGAAAGTGACGTCCAAGACGTATTCGATGAGGCCCCGGAAGAGATCGCCCTGCATGCTGATTATCGAGGACATCGACTCCCTGGTAACAGAGCATAATCGCTCCTACTTCCTCAACCAGCTCGATGGGTTCGAAGAAAATGCGGGAATCCTGACAGTGGCAACGAGCAACCACCCCGAAAAGCTCGACCCCGCCATCTCTAACCGGCCCAGCAGATTCGATCGCCGGTACTACTTTGACCGCCGGAGTACGCAGAGCGGCGCGAATACCTAGCCCGATGGAACTCAAAGTTGGAGACATCCGGTCAGATTAGCGAGGAACTTATCGATCGTCTCGCCGGTGAGACAGATGGCTTCTCATTCGCCTACCTCAAGGAGATGGTGCTCTCATCAGCTGTTGCCTGGGTTTCGACAGGCCGGAATGGCTCGCTTGAGTCGGGTCTGCAAAGTGCTCTGTCCGATCTCCGATTGCAAGTGCAGGACAGCGCGGTCGTACAGCCCGCGCCAGATGGCGGCGACGCTTAAGCCGCCTCCCTCCCTGGGATAATCACTCGTGCGCGTCAGACTGCCTTTTGCGACATTCACGGAAACCTGGCTGCCCTTTAGGCGGCTCTGAGAGCGCTGGAGCGTGAGCGTCTGCCGAATCACCCCGTGCCTGCGATCAGTCGAAACTCAGAAGGCTGAACTTTTGCTCCGCTAGAGTCCTCGACTCTTGGCTCGTGTATTTGCTGACTTCATTGTGGCGTGGATCTCAGAATAGCTGGTGCGCTAGCTCGCGGGTCTCAGGCAATGCGCCCAAATCTTGGTGGTAGGTGCTGTCAACGCGCTGGTCCAATTTCCCTCCCGTGGGAAACACGACCATGTGACGTATCGAGCGGCCATCATTCCCAATCACCTCTAGCCTTCGCCACGACCTACTACCATTGGTAAGTCAGTTGGGCCGGCCGCCAACTCTGCCCGGCTGGCAGATTGCCTGCTCAATCCAGCCGGCCGTGCCAGGACGTCCCGATGCAGCATCCGCAGCACCCGCTCGCGCTTCCGAATGTAGAGAAGTTCGCTGCGCGGCCAGTGCTTCTGATCGCGCTGGGAGTCTTTACCCTGGAGATCGCTCTGGCCGGCCGGTATGGCTTTCATCGCGACGAGCTGTACTTCCTCGACTGTGCCAGGCATTTACAGGGCGGTTATGTGGATCAACCGGCCCTGGTACCTCTGCTCGCCAGAATCTCGCTGTCGCTGTTCGGGGTCTCGCTCGTGGGTCTTCGCGCTTGGTCTGTATTGGCGGTGGCTGTCACAGTCATCGCCGGCGCGGCACTTGCCCGCGAGCTGGGCGGCGGCCGCGGTGCCCAGATCCTTGCGGCCTTAGCAACTGCCACGATGCCTGTCCTCCTCGGTGAGGGTCACCTTTTGGAGCCGTCGACACTCGACCTCCTGTTCTGGACGCTGCTCGCGCTGGTGGTCCTACGGGTCGGACGAACTGCAGACTGTCGCTACTGGCTGCTCGGCGGCTTGATCCTGGGGATAGGTCTGACTGCCAAACACAGCATCGGATTCTTCGCGGTTGCCATCGTCCTAGGCGGGTTACTGAGCGGAGGTTGGCGACTCATCCTCAACAGATGGGCGCTCGCCGGAGCGGTTATTGCCGCCTGTTTCACCATTCCAGACCTCTGGTGGCAAGCGTCACACGTCTGGCCCACCATCGCCATGACCCAAACACTGAACCAGGAAAACGGCGGCACCGGCAATATCATCACCTGGATAGTCGGTCAGCTGCTGATGGTCAGCCTGGCGCTGGTATGGCTGTGGGTAGTCGGAATCCGTTTCCTTTGGCGGTCTCAGTACCCTCTGTGGCGGGCGCTTGTGTGGGCTTACGCTTTGTTGTTTGTGCTTTTCGCGCTGACCACAGGGGCAAAGATTTATTACCTGGCCGCCGCCTATGTCTACCTCTCGGCCGCTGGGGCCGTCAGTGTCGAGGGTTGGTGGGATACTCACCGCGTGCGGTTCCGATTGGTGCTGGCCGCGACAGCACTCACGACCGCGATCGCGGCACTTGCTGTGCTTCCCATCTTGCCGGCAAAGGACATCGGAGGCCAGCCGACCCTGGCGGAGGAGGTTGGTTGGCCTGAGTTGGTCCATTCCGTCGCGCACGTATGGTTTTCATTGCCGGCAAGCGAGCGGGCGAATGCTGTCATCTTCACTGGAGACTATGGCGAGGCCGGTGCCATCAATGAGTTGGGCCGCGGGCTCCGCTTGCCTCTGGCCGTCAGCGGGCAGAATAACGAGTGGTTCTGGGGCCCCGGTAAGCCCGGTGCCACGACGGTGGTGGCCGTACAGCCGGGTCCAATCGACGAGACCAATCGCCAGGCCCTCGAGTACCTGTTGAGCTTTTTCGGCCGGGTACGCGTCGCTGCCACATTACACAACCGCGCCGGCATCCATAACCAAGAGTGGGGCGGCCATATCTACGTCTGCACCGAACCCAGGCAGCGTTGGGCTAGTATGTGGCCGCGGCTCCGACAGTTCAGCTAGGGTCGAGCAATAGATCACTCCCTCATTAACCACTTCCACCCACAAACTCATGGCACGGGTGCTCATCCTCGGACGCGGAATGGTCTGCAGAGCACTATCTCCGACCCCGACCAGAAGTGGAGAACACTGCCGTCGAAGAGCCACGGCCAAGTGGCGGGGACGTCTGAGCGGCCTGCCGGGCCTGGGATGATCACTTCTGTGGGTAGCCTGCCTTTGTGACATCCACGGAAACTGACCTGCCCTTCAGGCAGCACTCAACGAGCTGGAGCGTGAGCCTCCGTCGCATCACCTTGCGCCTACGATCAGTCGAACCTTACAAGGCTGAACGGCTGATGCCGAAATCGACAGCAGATCCGCGTTAGGCTTTCCAGACCGGTCATAGCGGCGTCTTGACCCGCTCTTTACCGTCGTCTAGACGGTTTCTCTCCCTTGCCTGGCTATAGTGATGGCGCCAGATGGATGAACCACTTGGGCTAGCCAGAAGGGGTTCGGTAGCTGGCAACCCAGGTGATCCCCACAAAAGGAGGCTCGGTTGCAAAACATGTTTGGACGAAAACCAAAGGAACAAAGCGGGCTCACGTCACTGCACGACGCGTCAACGGGTTTGAACATACCCGTATCGATACTGTGGAAGTGGGTCGCGGATGGTACACTTCAAGCCCACAAGAGGCTTGGCCGTGGTTACGGCATCGAGTACTACCTAGACACGAAACAGCTTGAGCGGGCGCAGGAGAAGCGTGACCGCGAGCCGAGCCGCAAGATTACCATGCCAGAGCTGTGGGAGACGACCTCCCCAGCCTCGCTGACCGGCGCCGCCGTAGCGGACGAAACCACGGACTTGCCGGCAGACGGCGAGACCGAGAGCCCAGCCACTGTCCCGGAGTCACTGCGACCCTCGACCGACGATGCCGTGGAAACACCGGCCCTGGCCGTCCCGACGCCGAATCACCGGCCCTGACCGACGCCGCGGCCACGGGCCTCACGCGATGCCATGGAAACCGAGCGACGCCGTGGTCGCGAAAACACTGACTCTGACCGACGAGGCCGCGGAAACACTGGCCCTCACTGACATCGGTGCCGAATCACCGGCTCTAAGCGAAAACTCGGCGGAAACGACAGCACCCACTGATGTCGCTCCGGAATCATCGGTTCCCTCCGACATGGCCGAGGAAATACCGGCTGATTCGGAATCTGCCACAGCCGGGACAACGGAGAACGAAAGGGAAACAGTCGGCACCGAGGTGATGGCGATCACCGAGGAGGTACGTCCACCAACAGGTTTGAAATCCGATCCTCGACCGCTCCGGCGGAGAACGGCTGTGGTGGCGATGCAACGCCTTCGCGACGATTTCCTCTCGGCCGCTCAAAACCAGGTCGAGCGCGAAGCTTCAATGATGGCGCTGACTCTGGCGGTCGACGCCATGCTCACGGCGGCTCTCGAAGCCCTCGAGCGTGCCGACGAGATCAATCAAGCCCAGGTGAGCGCTGCCCTGGGGAACCTCCGGAGTCGGGTTGCGGACCAGATGAGCAATCGAGAACGAGAACAGGCGGCACTTCACACGGAGCTCGAGGAAACCAAGCAACAGCTCGTGGAAACGTTGCGCGAGGCCAGTCCAACCCTTGACCTCTCCTCACTGGACGCTCCTGTCATCCCCGAGGCTAAGAGTAAAAGGAAGAATGGCCGGTCCCGTTCCAGAGGTAAGGCGGCCACTGCCAACGTTCACGGCGGTGTCGCCAATGGTGCCGGCAAACGCCATTCCGCCCAGGGCCATGGCACAGCCCGGCAATACGATTCGTGAAGCTGGAGCCTACGCAACACTAAAGTTACGAAGTCGGACATCCCACCTTCGACACCACGGCCGCCGGCACGTTGACTGCCGGTGGCTCCTGATTCACCCGCAGCCCTGTGGTTCCAGCCATACATCGGAAAAGTCGAGGGACCGCCTCAAACGCCCAGGTGGTGATGCTGCTCCGATCGCAGGCTAGGGCCCACCGGTCGAGGACAAGATTCGAAAACTAAACGCGCCGTTGGTCGCGAGGTATTTAGCGACAGCAGATATCTAAGCCGCCTCCTCACCCGCCACTCTCTTGCGGACCTATGAAAGGAACCTTGGAGTGAGACGGTGCCAGGTCGCCCCTGAGTCATGCGTCACGATGATCGAGCGATCGCCCGGAACGATGAATCCGAACTTGGGAGTGACAAAGGTGAACTGGCCCGGGACATCCCAAATGCTATGGCCCAGGAGGGTCCACCGACGCCCACCATCGGTTGTCCGATAAAGGCTTCCATGCTTGCTTCCCGAGGCAGGTGTGGCCCAGCCCACGGACTTGTTGAGGTATTCTGCGGGACAGACCTGAGCGAGCGGGGTCTCATACCGCCAATGTCGACCGCCGTCCCGAGTGTGATAGGTGGCGCAGAAAGTGTGAGACGGAGCTTCCGGGCTCGAACCCACCCAGCCGGACACGGGAACCGCTGCCGAGTCGGGGCCGCTAAAACCTGGGGTTCCGACAGTGAGCAGTGCCGTCCCGAAACCTGGAGGCTTTGGAGCTTCCGCGTGGAACCAGACCCTTCCCCCGTCCTGGGTCACAGAAGGAAAGTGCTTGAAGTCAGAATAGTACAGGCCCCATGGACCATCTGTCGTGGGGCCGTATCCGAAACCGGTAGCACCCGAAGAGAAGCCTAGCAGATTAGAGAGCTGGCCCCCTTCGGCTGCCACGTATTGCCAATGGGTGCCAGCGTCGACGCTTCGGAAAAGCCTTTCCACCCTGGGCGGCGTGCCGTCCGCAGACTCCGTAGCGAGCCATCCGACATCCGGACTGACGAAGTCGAGAAACAAACTGTGTGCTTGAACGAACCCGTTGTCTCTCAATCTCGACGTCTTCCACGTAGCTCCTCTGGTCGTCGTATGCCAAATTCTTAATCGATTCGAGCTGCCCGTCGACCCGTCGCAGTGAAAAACAATCCAGGCAGAGCTACCGCTAAGGGCGAAGAGTGCTTCACTACCGTTATCGTTATTGCAGTGCGACAGGGACAAGGTATAGGTTCGGGGCCCGACAGGACGCCATTGTCGGCCTCCATCTATCGTTCTTGCCACGCCAACGTTTGTCAGTGCCCATCCGACCTTCGGCCCAATCATCTTCAAGGAGTTGATCGAGTTGGTGTCAGCGCCTTTGGCTGCCCTCGCCACGGCTCGCGGAGCAGAAGCTGTCCCAATAAGTAGGACTCCACTACTCAGAAGTACTGCCGCTATGATTACCTTCACCCTGCCGGGCCAGGCTGTAGCAGCCACGTCAAACCGCCTTCCTTGGCAATTCCCGAGTTTGGCAATACTAGCACTTACCTTTCGTGAGTCCGGGTTGTTTCCGTGCCGACAGAAGCGATGGGAGCCGGGCCCGCAGTTAGAGATGCCTCCGCCCCCGGAATCTCTGACCGCTGTTGCTATTGGCTGGCTCCCCTTGAGGAAACGATATTATAGTGACGACAGTATAGTAATGGGAGGTGGGTTTCGTGGCATTCCTTCGTCGATTCGGCGTCTCCGTTCTGCTGGCCGTCCTTTTGTCCGGCATGCCTTTCTCCGTCTTCGCCCGTTCCTCGTATACCGCTAGACCAGCTCCGTGGGAGGCACTAAAGGCGGTGGCCTGCTTCGAGCTCAAGGGCATTTCAGGATGTCCAGCCAAGCCTGCCGTTGCGACGTGCAACAAGTGGTCCGTCTGCCCTGTCACAAATCGCTTGGGGCGGCGATACATCGTCGAGAGCAACGGTCCGGGCTCAAAACCACCGGGATGTGACTGCCAGCCAATTTTTCGGGCGCAGTTCGGTCCCGCTTCCGTACGAATTGGAGGGACGACCAAGAACGGCGATAGAGCGCAAGCCAAGGTTGTATACGACATGGGAAAGACTGATGGTCCAGCCCGGGAAACCTTTGTCGCTGTCAAGAAGAAGTCCGGTTGGAAAGTGTCTGACATCTACTGCACTGGCAAGCCTCAAACAACGATTTTCCACAGCCCACTTGCACCTTGTTACAAAAATCCTTAGCCCATAACCTCAGCCCCTGAAGCGACCTGTCTTAGCCAAATCCCAAGGCGCGGTCACTACGCGCCTTCTCGCCTCCTGTTCTGCATCGGCTGGGTCTCGCTTCGCGGCTACCGATTCGCGTCCTTACCCGGGCGGGATAACTTCGAAACCAGAGAGCCTCGTGGGGGCCGAGCCAGCCTGCCAGTCACCCTTTTGCCGTTAGGCTCCTCGATGCGGACTTTCGAATTGGTTCCTCCCGCAACCAGTGAACGACTCGCTGCAGCTCAACGGCGCCCCTAGGCGCCTAGGAGCCACTCGTCCTTGGTGAGGCTCTTGGCCTTTCTGGCTTCCGCCGAACTGCCTCGCTAGACGGAGAACCGAGCCAGCCTCAGGCCCATATCCTCCGGATATCGGGTCTCAGCCTGATGGAGCCAACGAGCCGATTCGGGCTAAGCTGACACCGTGGGGCTTGTTCAGGTTCCACGCCACTCTTGAAGGGAGAGCACGTGAACGCTGCAGCACATTACTTCCATTGGGGCTTCATTCTGATTTCCGTCGCCAACCTCACCGTGATCCTGCTGATGATCCTAGTCTTCGTGTTGGCTGTACTCGTTCCATTTCCTAACAAGAAGAGGCGCGGCCGATGAGTCTGACAGGGGCGCTGCAGCGGAAACTGTCGCGTGACCTGCCGTACGAAGAGCTGCTCCCCGAGAACCAACCGGCGTATGTTCACAGCTACGTCTACCTCTTCGGCGTGGCCACAATCGCCAGCTTTGTTCTTCTCATCGCAACCGGTGTCGTTCTGTCGTTCTTTGGACCCCAGTGGTGGCACTCCTCTAACGTCGGCCACTTCTTCAATAGCCTCCACTTCTGGTCCGTCCAGGCATTCTTTTTCTTTATGGTGCTGCATCTTTGGACCGCCTTCTTCCAGGGTGCCTGGAGGGATGGCCGTGGTATGACCTGGGCATCCGGGGTGGTCACATTTGCGGTGTCAATCGGCACAGCCTTCACGGGCTACGTGTCCCAGCAGAACTTCGATTCACAATGGATCGCAGTTCAGGGGAAGGACGCGATTAACTCCATCGGCGTCGGCGCCTTCTTTAACGTGCTCAACTTCGGTCAGATGTATGGCCTTCACATCTTCATCCTTCCAGTGGCCGTAGCGACATTGATGGCCGTGCACCTGACACTAGTTCGGATCCGCGGCGTGGTCAAGCCGTATGACGAAGGACCAAGCCCAAGCACAAGCACGGGTCATCCACCTGCGTCCGCCGTCCCGGGGCAGGAGGCGAGTCGATGAGCAGCAGCAAGGAGCAATACTATCGAGGCGTGCGTATGGCACCTTACGACATCGTGCGAGAGCTGCTGCTGGCCCTGCTAGCTGTCACGGTTCTCGTCCTTCTCCTGTCGGTGTTCCTGTCGTCACCCGACGAGCCGCCTCTGACACTCAAAGGGGTGGCAACACAAACTCCCCGAATCTTTGTGCAGACGGCCCTAGACGAGCTCGACGGCAATAGCCCCATCTCTAGCTACGGCCCTCCTTATAACAACGGAACCGGATCGGTTCAGTACATCGGCCCGCTCTCGCTGCAGAAGCTCTTCGGGGTCCACATCCCCATCAATACCAGCACCACGTACGTGCTCAACCCGTTGAAGGCGGCCTCGTCGACCGACCCCAGGCTGAAATCGAGCTTGGCTGCATTCAACCTCGCCAGCCCCTCACGTCAGAGCGCCTGGGAGACATCACTTCAGGCAGCACTCAACAAGTCCACGTTGGTGGGTCGCAAGCTTCATATTCCTGCCTGCGCTTGCGGCCCCGTCGCTTCAATGATGAAATCGGAGCTAAATCTCGGGAGAAGTGGCGCCATGGATGGTCTGCTGCTGACCAGCGGCCATTTCTACGAGACCGACTACACCAAGCCTCTGTTGTTCATGCAGAACGACGCCGTCACTAACCACGCGGCCAAGTTCAACCTGCTCGGGTCCACCTGGGGCGCCATGAACGAGACCGGAAACTATCCAGGTCAGGCGTGGCTGTGGCTGTACACGATGCTCTACCAGATTCCGCCGTACACCACGGCCTGGGCCGCCAACACTGATGCCCTCGCCATCCTCACGGTGGCGATCTTGACCCTCATCCTCCTACTGGTTCCATGGATCCCGGGCCTCAATCGGCTTCCACGTTACCTCAAGGTCTACCGTCTGATTTGGAGAGACTACTATCGGGAGCAGCGAGAGCATACCACTCCCGCGCGCGTCCCGAATGATGGAGAATCCGCACGATGACCGCCATAAGGAACCATGCATTGGTGGCCGCCGCCACGCTCGCGGGGATCGTGGGGATGGGTCTTCTTTTCGACGCCTTGATGAGGGGCAACCTTGGCGACCTCACGATGGGAGTTCCGCTGCTCATGGTCGGCCTTTGGTGGTCGGGACGTGAGCTTGCGCGAAGTAAGCAAGCTGCGGCTCGGAGACGGAACGGATGAGGGCACGCTAGATCCGAAGCCCGTCGAAAGGCGAGACCATCCGAGTAGTGGCCTTGCCTTCCTCGCAGTGAACCTCCATCGACCGTTCTAGCCTTTGCCTCCCGCAAAAACCTCGATGGTTTGCACAGCTTTATTGCTGCGGCCAATGCCATCGGTGGCGAGCAGGGTCACGGTATCCGTTCCAAGCCGTAGGTTGGTCGTGCCGGCAATGCTGCCCGCTGCGAGCTGCTTGCTGTTGAGGAACCAATTCAACGATTTGGCCGCAGCCCGCGATCGTCCGCGGCTGTTCCGTCGAGTTACAGCGTCGCGTTGCTGGGTGATTTGAAGAAGAGTTTCGCCGGGCAGCAAGCGACTATTCTCTCGGTAGGCCATTCCAACCGGTCGGTAATGTTTTCTCGCATCAGCCGATTACCGAACGAAGGTTTCGAGTGGTTTCTTCGGTCCATCTCCGCTCACCGACCAGCCAACCGCTACCATCGAGCCGATCACGGTTCCCGGCTTTGGCGACTCGAGCTTCACAGAGGCGCAGCCGTCTACTTCCGGCTATCGAGTACGGTCGCCCCATCCATGAAGTCGAGCTTGGCTGCCTCGGAGGCAGGAATTGTGGCCGCCAGCAGGAAAGTACCGGGATGCCGGTCGGCATGAAGCTGCGTCTCGCTCCTGGGGTACATCCCGAGGAGCTTGCGCGGCGAGTCACGGACGTAGATCTGGTACGGGACCTTTGGAGTCTGCTGCGCAACCGGCAACGCCGTTGGAACAATCGAAAGCAGGGCTGCCTTATTGCCTTGTATGACCGCAGTGACGCGCAGGGTGGCGGAGCCCGAAGCCGCCTAAGTGACGGAGGGCGCGGTTGGTGGGGCCTGAGCGTCCCCCATCGGATCCAGGATGGGCCATCGCGTTAAACAATCTCGGTCCAACCCCTAGGCGATACCCAGCCCGCATTCTCCCGTGCGTCTGGCTGTTCCCGCCGTTCGTCACGCAATCAGACATGGAAGTCGTACTCGTGCCCAATGGATCGGAATGATTGTCAAGCTCGGGGAAGAGAGCTTCAGATCGACATAGTGGGAGACGACGTCAGCTTCAGGGGAGTGTCCATGATTCCACCTTCACCCAAACGACAAAGAGCCCGGCCATTCGGGCCGGGCTCGAGGGATGGGGTGTTTAGGCAGTCGTGACCGGGCTCGTCCGCTTCGCCGGCCGCGCTGCTGGAACCGAGAACCGTCGCGTGGCAGCCAGGAGCTCGAAGAGGAAGGCTCCGAAGACCGCGATGGCTGCGAGCAGGACGCCGATGGCTGCATAGCCGGCATATGTTCCCACTGTCCACCAACCGTAGGCACTGAGGAGCATGCTGCGCAGGGTCGTCCCCTTGAAGATCGTTCCGTCCAACGTCTGGTACGTGGTGTTCGTCGGGTGCTGCAACGCGAGAGCGCTAATTCCCGAGTACGTGTAGCCCATGTCGGAGAGGTGAACCTGGATGAAGCTATTGGCGTACGTCTGTGCCTGCTCACCTGTGGTCATCGTCTGACCGGCATACTTGGCCATGGCGGCGGCATTGGCTTTGCCGACGGAAGGGCCGGAGGCGATAGGGCAATTGGCGCCGGAGGGAAGCTTCGCGCAAGGCGTGAGGGCTGCGGCGCTGATTTCGGGGCTTCCCTTGGAGGGGAAGACGACCGACTGCGCGGCAAGCTGCGTCTTGACCGAGGAGTGCGTGTAGTTGGAAGCCCAGAAGAGGAAACCCGCGCAAAACGCGAATACCACTACCATTGCGCCTTGGAGGATCATGACTCTCCAGCGAAGTTCTGATGTCATCGGTCTGTCTCCTTTGGATTTGATTTACACTTACATTCTGAGAATTTAGGCCTTCTGGACCAATCGGATGAGCTACTGATATTTGCCGATCCCACGCCCGATCCGTTCCGGCGAAACGCCTTACGTTTCTCGATTTTGTCAGGCCTATGTCGCCAACCTATCGGGCCATGAACCGATAGCCCCCTTGGTTTTCCAGGGCCTACGCTGAGGGCATATAAGTCGCAGATCTTGGTTGACGGAGCGGACTTGATAGAGGACATCCAGCACCTCCCGCGGCACACGGTGACGATTGCCGCCTTCTTGATCAGCCTCGTCGGGCTCGGCATCACCTATGACGGGCTGGCCACAGGCTCTCGCCCACGGATCTTGGCGGGTATGCCTATGTTCTTCCTGGTCTTTCTGTGGGCGGGCCGTGCGCTCGGACTCAGCAGCTCGGCCGCCGACGGCCGCTTCCCACAGCCGCCGGCCTCGTTAACCCCTCTGGTCTCTATGATTGAGCAAGAACGACCTGTAGGGGAATCTGCCCTGAGTCTGAGCCGGCTGCGACTGCTGTCCATCGTGGCGCCCGTTGCCTTCCTCGCCGCCGTCGAGGCCGCGACGATCTTTGGCCTCGACGTACTGATCCCTAATCCGCTTCCCCGGTTCCTCCTGGTATTCGGACTCATCGCGCTCGGTGCCGTTCCATTTGCGGTGTGGGTGTTCCGCGTCATCGAGCGCCAGCAGGCCGCACGTGGCGGGTCTGAACGAGACGCTTCAGGATCGCGTTCTGGAGCTGGATACGGCGCACCGCCGGGTCGAGCAGCGAAATCGTCAGCTGACCGCCGTAAACGCTTCGATCGCCGCTATCTCATCCGCGCTCGATCCCGCCGCAGGTGCTGCAGAAGATCGTGGATTCAGCCCGCGAGCTTGTCGACGCGGGCTATGGGGCACTGGGAGTGGCAGACGAGAACGGCACCATCACGCAGTTCATCACATCGGGCATCACTCAAGAGGAGCGCGCCGCCATCGGCCCGCTTCCCCAAGGCCACGGCCTGCTGGGACTCCTCATTCGCGACAGAGTCCCGCTCCGTACCGACGATATCCAGCGTCATCCCGACAGCGTCGGCTTCCCTCCCAATCATCCCAGCATGAAGACCTTGCTTGGCGTGCCGATCGTCTTCCAGGGCAATGTCGTCGGCAACCTCTATATGACGGAGAAGCGTGGACCACCGACCTTCTCGGAGGAGGATCAGCAGCTACTCGAGCTGCTGGCCAATCATGCCGCCGTCGCCATCACGAATGCCAGGCTCTATGAGCAGGCGGCCTCGGCGCGTGATCGTCTGGCGGCATGGAGCCACCAGCTTGAGGCGCGAGGTCGAGAAGCGTACCCGTCAGATCGAGCAGCAGACCCTGGAGATGACCGGTCGGATCCTACATGCGCAGGAGGAGGAGCGGAAGCGGATCGCTCGTGAGCTGCACGACGAAACGGCGCAGTCGCTCGCGACTCTGCTCATCAACATCGATCTCATCGAGCAGCAGCTGCCGCCCTCTGCCTCAGGAGTCGGTCCCGCCATCGACCGTCTTCGGTCGCTTGCCAAGCGAACACTCGACGAAACCAGAGCGCTCTCACACGACCTTCGCCCCACCATCCTGGATGACGTCGGCCTGGTGGCCGCCATCGAAACCTTCGCGGACGATCTCTCGCACTCGTTTCCGGGACAGATCTCCGTTCGAGCCGGCGGGCGAGGATGTGCGGCTCTCGCCTGAGCTCGAGCTCACGTTGTTCCGCATGGCACAGGAGGCCATGACCAACGCCGCCAAGCATTCTCGGGCTGCGCACGTCCAGGTCAGCCTTGATGTCTCGGATGGGACAGCTCGCCTTGAGATTCGGGACGATGGCGAGGGATTCGACATCTCACGACTTGAGCGGTCCAACACGGCAGGGTGGGCTAGGCCTTTATGGGATGCGGGAACGTGCCGAGCTGATCGAAGCCGACACTCGACATCGAGAGCCGGCCTGGTTCCGGCACTCGCATCACCGTGACTGCCCCGTTGCGTCGATCGGATATCGCCGAATCGAGGTACGACGTGGAAGTCGGAAATGCCGGCCTTGCCGGTACATCCAGACGGAAGCTTGCACCAAGGGGAAGGGGACATCGCATCATGCTGATGGACACCAAAGTTCTGCTCGTGGACGACCACTCGATTCTGCGTGAGGGTCTGAGAATGGTCATCGATGCGCAGCCGCAGATCACGGTAGTGGGCGAGGCGGGCGATGGCCGGGAGGCCATCGAGCTGGTTGCAGCAGCTTCACCCCAACGTCGTGGTCATGGATATCGCCATGCCGAATCTCAATGGGCTGGAAGCCACCCGTCAGATCAAGAAGCGCTGGCCTGACGTCAGAGTGGTCATCCTGACCATGCACGAAAACCAGCACTATCTCACGCAGATCGTCAAAGCCGGCGCCACGGGCGCGGTTCTGAAGCGATCTGCTGGCACGGAGCTCATCACAGCCATCAACGCCGCCGCACACGGCGAGAGCTACTTCTCTCCCTCAATCGCCAGCATGATGCTCGAGGACTACCGTACGCGCCTCACCGGAGCGGGCGTCGACGACCCGGAGATCCTAACCGAAAGGGAGCGGGAGGTGCTTCAGCTGATCGGCGAGGGCAAGACCAACCAGGAGATCGCCGACGCTCTCTTCCTATCGATCAAAACCGTTCAAACGCATCAGGGCGCACATCATGGAAAAGCTCGACGCCCACGACCGCACCGACCTGGTCAAGTACGCCATTCGAACCGGAATGATCACCACCGACTAACCCGTCCCTACCGACGTTCCTCAGCGTCGATCTACAGCGCTGCTGCGTCGATCTGAACGGGATATCCTGCCCGCAGGACGGCACCCTGCAGGGAGGCATGATGACCCGGACTGATCCAAAGCGAGGTCTGGGACGATGGCCCTGATAGCCGCGACGTGTCCAAGTCGCGAGGTGATCTTGCACCACGACCGCTAGGCCGGCATCCAGCATGACGAACGTTCCGTCCGGGAGCTCACTCCACGTGGAGGCGGCGAAGGTGCGTGCCTGGCCACAGCCTTTCGCCGTGCATCATCTCATCCGGCGCCTCGCTCCGGTCTTTTTAGTCATGCGAATATGCTCGTCCGTGCAACGGCCAGCGCCCAGCAGCAGACCACCTATCGAGGGATTTTCAACGACACGCGGTTGCATTAACTGCAAGACCGGGTGCCGTCTGTAAGGGGACCGGTTTCGGGGGAGCCTGACCGGGCCGCTGAGGCTATCCGTTGCTCGGGAAGAGGCAGAAGGGATGGCCGGCGGGATCGAGCATCACGCGAACACGCTCCTGCGGTTGATGCGGGGCGAGCTCTGCCCCCTTCTCTTGGGCCCAGGCTACAGCCTGCTCGAGATCCTCGACCGCAATGTCGATGTGGGCCATGATCTCAGGCTTCTCCCGGCTCACTCGGCCAGACCGGCCTGCGGTAGTAGGGCTCGAACTCAAATGACAGCCTGGGGCCGATCTCGCCGGGAGGCGGCCGCAGCATCGCCCAGCCGTCCTCCGGCGGGCTACCAGGGCGAGGTCCCTCCTCCGCCACCAGGTCCCACTCGAGGAGCCGCTGATAGAAGTGAGCCAGCTCTCTCGGGTTGGGAGCGCCAAGAACCACGCTTGTCACACGCATCGCTGGTCTCGTCATGTGCTCTCCTTTAAAGCCCGCCCTGAAAGGCTCTAGAGATTGAAGCTCGTATGAGAAGGATCCTAGACCTTGCGGATTTTGTCGTGCCAGTCCCGAACCAGGTGCCCGTGTTTCAGACGGAACCGTCTGCACAAGGTGAGCCGCACGACCAACGGGCGGGCCTCTGCCCCCATCGCCAGAGGCCGCCTCGCCGGTCATTTCCTGCTAGAAGAACTTTTTGGATGCGATCGGACTTGCATTAAGATTGCCGCCGCAGGCATCGATGGTGGCGTAGGAGACGACCGGAAGGTTGTCGTTCGGAGCCCAAATCATGACGTTGCGAGCAGTCGGACATGACTGAGTGCCCGCTGGGATGTGGCTCCAGTTCACGACAAAATAGGCATCGTGCCCCTGGCTGATCGTCACACGTTTCGGTCGTGCCCCTCCCTGCGGGAACGGAGCGTCGGTTACGTAGGTCGGCATCGACTGGAAGTTCTTATTGAGTAGCTCGACGCCGGGATAGCCATACAGCGTGCAGGCGCCGAAAAGGTCGTGAACCCGGAACTGGAGGAAGATATGCCCGGCCGCGCCCTGACTGGTGCCCGGGCGGATCAGCAGCTGAATATTGGCGCACTTGGAGGGAGTGGCCTGAGTGGCGGCGGAGGCTTTTCCCATCCATACCTTGGCGCCTACGATGGACCCGAGGAGAACGACGGCGACGGCGACCGTACGAAGTGACCTCTTGACGTTCACATCTCTTCCTTTCTGCGCTATGCGCCTACGGTGCTCGTATCTTTTTCGTCACACCGTGGCATCATCATAGCAAGTTCCCGCCGGCGACGTAACTAGCGTCGACCTTCCAGACCCTGACGCAAACCTTCACGCATTGAGGAGAGTGCATCGCTGACATCGAACCCCTGCTCCTGGGCCAGCTCCAGCGTCTCTACGATAAGCCGCTGGTTAACCTCGACCGACTGGTTCAGGTCGTCCAGCCTGAACATGGAGTCGATTCTCTCGGAGAGTTGCGAGGGCTGCAGCGGCAGGCTGAGAGCCGCCTTATCTGTCCACTTGAGGTCACGATCCCAGACGTGGTTGACGGCGAACACCACCCTCAGAACGTTCTGCATGTCCCAGAGGAAGCGCATCGCCAGACCCATCCGCTCTCCCCGGGCCGCCAAGCCCCAACGGACGCCCGGCACGTGGGGATCGGACCATACCTCCGTCTGGTTAGCCACGACCTTCTCCGCCAGCCCTTGCGGATACCGGCTGAGGGCAGCTTTCCACTCCGCCAATTTGCCCTGCGTTCGTAGCGGAATCGCCGCCTGAATCGTTGAGCCCATCTGCATCCGCTCGTGGCCGATGAAGACGCCGGCCGAGAGCTGGCGGACAAAGGCATCGAACGCGTCAGTCCGAGCAAATCCCACCTCTACCCAAACGCCCTCGAGCCGGCACACGGTCCAGGCGAACCCGGCCGCGTCCAGCTCTCCGATCTCCCGATCGACCTTGGTTGCTCCTGCACTGACTAGCCACGCCCTCCACTCGTCTCGTGGCGGCAGATCCTCGAGCCAGAGGTTCAGCTCGATGTCAGAGTGATCGTCGGCCACTCCCCGGGCCACGGAGCCCGTTACCGCGATCTCATCACCGAGCTTTGGGGCGCATCAGCTCTACCAGATTCCTTGCAATTGCCAGTCGGCTGAGGCTTTCCGGGGTGGTCTCTTTATCGCCAATGTCGGTCAATCTCGTGCTCCGTTCTCTCGGTCGCCGTGTTGCTCCGTTGTTTCGACCTCAGTGTGCCACTCCGTTGGTTTGCGCGCGGAAATGGGCGCTGTCGCCGGGACGGCATGGTGGGTGGTTGTATGACGAGAAGGTTACGACACCCGGCGCAGAGTCGGATGCCGAGGAGGAGACGAGCTGTCGAGTGTTCGGTTTCGACCTAGCCGTCGCCGAGACGCCGCTGTCGACGCGCTGAGAGCTTTGCCCGGCGGTACGCCTGGTAGCCCATCCGGATGCAGCGATCCTCGATGTCCTCGATGGGCTCCTTGGGGGCAAAGATCATCGACCAGCTCCCCTCGGCTAGACTAGCGACGTACTGGCGCAGAAGCTCCCGCCGAATTCGGTGCGCGCCACCGAAGGAAGCATCTGGTTGCACCTCGGCCACCACGACCTCATCAGGGAGGGCATCACGGCATGCGCCGGCGATGGTCTCGAGGTGGAAGTGGAGGGTCTCCGCTGCGGCTACCGTCCGCTGGGCACGTCCAACGCTCGGTGACATCGTTCAGTTAACCGATCAGGAGGGCGAAAGCTTTTGGTGATTGAGCATAGAATCGTGAACCCCTCACAACATCGTAACGAAGGGGCTATCGACTATGGACTGGGGACGACGGCGCAGCGTGGGCTGCGGTACACCTGCCGATCACCAGCCCGCTCAATTGACGGGTGCGACCTGAAGGCACTTGGAGAACTCGCTGGTGGCGTCGAGGTTGCTCTTAATAAGGATGTCTCGAGGCTGCGCTACGCTGCTTTTGGCTCGGGAGCATGCCGGTCGCCGTGGCACTGACGAATTTGCCCCGGACGATGATGTCGTGTGGCCTCAATCGTGGGCTGCCGACGTTGGAGGACGGCGGCGCGATAGTCGCCGAGAAGTGGCCGGTACCCGATGCGGCGGTCGCGACGCTGGTGGTGCCGAGGAGGAGGGCTCCTTCACCGTATCCCGCAGGATTGCAAGTCGTGTTCGAGTAGAGATCGACGCGGTAGGTTGTCCTCGGCGCCGAGTCGAGGGTTCCGGTGATGGTGATGCCGCCATTGCTGTTGGCTTGGACCTTCGTGAGCACGGGGTAGTTCTGCAGGCGGTTGGCGCCCGTACCGGGCTGCTTGGCTGATGGCTGATCGGGTCCCAGCTCGTGGCCGCTCAGGTTGAGGGTCCAGAGGTCGAGTCCCAATCGATTCTTCGCGCTGGAGCTTCCACCCGTGTTGTCGTAGAAGCTGTCGCCGTAGACGGCCAGTGAGTTGTTGTGGTTCTCGGGCGCTATGACCCACAGGCCGCCCTGCTCGTTGTCGGCCACGACGTTGCCGGCGAACTCACCGTGAGTGACGTTGCCGACCACCATGGCTCCAACGAGATTACCGAGGTTCTTCGTGCCCGACCCGTCAGTCCCGAAGCCGTTGTCGTCAATCACGTAGCCACTTCCTGGTGCCGGCTTGGGGTTGACCATGCCCGCGCCAACCGCCTCGTTTGCGACAGCGCCGGCGGCATCCAGATCGTCCTGCATGACAGGGCTCTCCAGCGGCGTCTCGAACTGGCTTGGCTGGATGTCCTTCGACGGCAGAGCGGCTGCGGTAACCGCCTGTGTGCTCGGGTAGTAGTCGCCCAAAACCAGACCGATGCCGTCCCGCACGAAGATGTTGCCGTCGTTGGCGGTTCCGCTGGTGCCGCCGATATGATCGCCGGCATTGCCTCCCAACGCCAGCAGTCCGACCCCGTCGCTCGAGAGCACGTTCCACTGGAAGATGCTGGACGGTGAGTCGGTGGTGAAGATTCCGCCAACGGTGCCCAGGACGCTGTTGTTGGCGACCGTGTCGTTGCTGCTGCCGGCGAGGGTGAGCCCCAGGATGGCGCCGGCATCCGGGAACCCGGCATCGGCCTCCTGCTTTGCGGTCTTGGCGAGATCGTGTTGCCGGCCGATCAGGTTCCCTTCGATCACGTTGCCGTGAGACGAGCCCTTCCCGTCCCCGGCTATGAGCAATCCAACGGGTACACCGAGGATGCTGTTGCCCACCCCGTCGTTGCCCGCATAAGCGTTGGAGCCGCTCGACTGGCCACCCACGACCTTAGCCACGCTGCCCTCTAGGGCTGAAGCCGTCTCGTCTCCCGGCTTGGTGCAGGAGTCGTTGGGGAGCCCACATGTACTCGACGCCACTTGGCCCCCTCCTGTTCCGCCACCGCCAAAGGTCGCGGTAGTTGTATCCAGAAGCATGGCGCCCAGCAAGTCGTGCTTGCCCAGAGTGAGCGAGCTACTGTTCTGGCTCACTTTATCGACGGAGCCGTCGGCGCCAAAGGCGTTGGATTGAATGACGGGTTTCTTAGCACCCACGATCATCAAGCCGATAGTGTCTCCGTCGAAGGTGTTGCCAAGCCCGCCTCCAGGGGCTCCGACCACCAGGCCAGCCACGTTGCCCGCCGAAAGCACTCCAATCTCGTTGCCGATATCGTTCGTCGTAGGCTCGCCCTTGGGCAGGTCCCCGACGAGGTTGCCTTCGATCTTCACCCCCGACAGGGCGTTGTATGGAGGGGCTGCTGCCAGCACACCCACCACGTTGCCAGTGATGACATTGCCGCCCGGGTTGGCTCCGATGGCTATGTTGGACACCGAGCCCGATGACGCGATGGCGATGCCGGTGGCGTTTCCCTTGCCTGCGGCGAGGTCGGTGCCGTCGGGCGCCAAGCCAATGTAGTCTCCCTCAACCGAAAGATTGGAGACGTCGGATTTCTGTATCAGGATTCCAGCGCCGTATCCGAGAGCTGCGTTCGCGAGGTGGGCCGCGGTGTCATGCTGCCCCTTCAAGGACTTGAGGAAGGAATGCAGGCCCGCGGGCCTGCCGTTCCCCGAGATCACATCTCGATCGCCGGAAGCGGTGCCGCCGAGAACATCGTTCGAGGATGCCACCTCGATGCCGTTGGCGTTGGGCGCCGCTTGATATCCCCCGGCTGAACCAGGCTCGACGCCAATCCAGGAGTTGGTCACGGTGGAGTTGTCTCCCTTGAGCAGCAGGCCATCGCCTTTAAAGCCGGTGACAATAAGTCCGTTCACTGAAGAGCCCTTGCCGTCCAGCTCGAGACCATTGGCGTCACTGCCGGCCGCTGAGCCGTCAATCTGGACGCCGGGCTGACCGGCTGGCGTGTTGGGCTGCGTGGTGCCATCTATGGTGACGGGCATTGTCAGAGTCGGGAGTGGCGAGCTGAGCTTGATCACCGGGGGTGCTGCAGAGCTTGGGATGGCAAAGGAGACGCTGGAGGTCACCATGGCGACCGAATCGACGACAGTCGAGGGGTATGAGGCGCCATATCCCCAGAAGATCGCGTCCCCTTTGCCACCGGAGTTGATGTCCTGCAAGGCCGCCCGCAGGGTGCAGTCACCCGAGTTGGAACCGCAGGAATCGGGTGACGAAGCGCCGCCGGCGTCCTTTGTCGAGGTTACTGTTATTGGGTCGGGCAGGCTGCTACCCCATACTGCCGCGAGGCCTGGAATAGACATAGCGCTTCCGAGCTCGCCGGTCATCGGGTCCAGCGTTACCAGCTCTCCGGTGGCGCTCGACCCACTCCCGGACCAGCCGCCGAGTACGCAACCGACCTGTTCACCGCCGCATGCAATCGTGCTAGTGGTTGACGTCCCCGAAACGGGCTCCTGTGGGCCGACTTTTACAGCTATCTTCTCGGTTCCCTTGACGTTCGTGGCGCCTATGGATATTCCGAAGTAGCCTCCAAGCGCCCCGTCCCCCCCGTCTGAAGCCTCACATAGGTCGGTCGACGGGCACGAGATGCCGCGGATGCCTGGACCCTCGAATCTTCGAGATGATACTGGCGCCTGAACCGTGCCGAGAAAGCTATCGCCATAGAAGGCTGAGATGGAGTCGTCGCTCACTGAACTAGAGCCGCCTGTCTCTCCACCCATGAGACAGACCGGCCGTCCCGTTGGCAGTGGTGAAGTGCAGCCGAGGGCGCCGGGGTAGGGTGTTATGCCCAGCGACCGGAGGGAGAGCGTTTGCGGGTTCAGGGAGTACCCATATCCGTTTGTGGCGCTGGATGTGATTCCGACGGCGATGCATTCGTCCGCCGAAGGGCAGGCCATCGAAGTCAGCACTGGCCCTCCCGTGATGGGCTGTCCGGGGGAGCCGTCTGAAACGGAGACCAAAACCCCGACCTCCGTATATTTGCCATCAACCGTCGTGTACGTGTCTCCAGCTGCGACGCATAACGATGCGGTCGCGCACGCGACGCGGAAGAGGCTCAGGAATCCCGGCCCGGAATCAGCCCCGACAACCGTTGGAGATCCCGGAACACCGTTGGTGATCGAGATGACTGCTCCGGGTGAGCTCTGGTTTCCCTTGGAATCGGTAACCGTCGTCGATCCGACACCAACGCAGGTAGTCCGCGTGGAGCAGGCGATGTCGGAGATGTAAGTGCCATCCACTGTGGAGGGGGTACTCGAAGCAAGGGCTGGATGGTAGGAAGGATGACGGAGTTGCGTTCCCGGCTGAGCCGCCTACCGGCCTCGCGCGACGGAGGATGAACGGCGTAGCGCGTCGAGTGTCTCTCACTACCTGTGGGATGGGCCGAAACCGATGTTGCCCCAGGTACAAAGAGCAGAGCAATCGCCAAAGCCGTCGCCGTCCTGAGAGCGCTTAATGATCGATGCACTGGGGCTGATCCTCCTGGTGATCTGGTTCGTAGCCTCGAATACTTGGATTCGAAGCGAGCATAGCAAAGCCACCGTTACAAAAGCGTTACCTAGGATCTGACCAGGATGTGGCTAGGAACGGGGAGTCAGCACGCAGAACTCGTTGCCGTCGGGATCCGCCATGACCACCCAATCGACGGCACCCTGGCCGATGTCGATCCGGGTCGCTCCAAGAGAGACCAAACGATCGACCTCAGATTGCTGGTCCACATGCTCGTAGGGGGCGATGTCGAGATGCAGCCGGTTCTTACGGGTCTTGGGAGCAATCGGTCCGCCGCCCCAGGTGATGAGCGGACCCGTACCGTCGGGGGCCCGGATGGCTGTCTCTTCGTTCTGATCCCAAACCAACGGCCATCCAAGGGCTGCGCTCCAGAAGTAGCCCGACCTCTTGCGTTCCCTCACATGAGATAGCTCCGAGACGTTCACAGCCGGCCAGAAATTTGTTTCCCGGCTCGATGATGCAGAATTCGTTGCCTTCTGGGTCGGCGAGCACGACATGACCCTCCTCTGGCCGCTGACCGATGTCGATGTGGCGAGCGCCAAGCTCGACCAACTTCTCGACCGATTGCTGCTGGTCCTCGATCGACGAGCTCGTCAGATCGAAGTGGAGACGGTTCTTACCGACCTTCGGCTCTGGTACCCGTACGAAAAGGATTTCGAATCGGGTGCCATCCGTCGGCACGAGACGAATCTCATCCTCGGTCTCGTCGCCTATCTCCCAGCGAAGGGCGGCAGCCCAGAAGCGTGCGAGGGCGAGGGGATCGTTCGCATCGAAGCAGAGACTGTCGAGCCGCGAAGTCGCTTCGCTTTGCATCATCGAACCTCTTGTTTCATGTGTACGGATGGGTGCAAGGCCTCGACCTGACACCACCGCTGGCATGTACATACTCTGGCCTAACCCGATTTGACTGAGCTGTTCTTGGCTCAGCGAATCGCTCTTCCCACTCGCTCCTCTCGAAGTTTAGCGAGTGGCCGTTTCATCGACTCGTAATATAAAGCAAGCCATGCATATTATCGAGGTCGTCATTGGGGTGGTTTGGGTTGGCCTTGGGCTCTACTGGCTGCTAGCGGCAGTCGCCGGCAGGGCTCAGCACATCTGGTCACCCAGGTTTCTCGTAGTTAGAGCTGCAGTGGCCGTGGTCGTGATCTTCCTGCTCCGTACATCGATTCTAAAAAGACATACCGGCATGGTGGCCAACCCCTGGCTTGAGGCTGTAGGACTCGCGCTATTTCTGCTTGGCATAGGCTTCGCGGTTTGGGCAAGAGTCTATCTAGGAAACAACTGGGGGGTCCCGATGTCGGAGAAGCGAGATCCGGAGCTTGTCACGACCGGGCCTTACCGCTATGTGCGCAATCCTATTTACACCGGACTAATCCTCGCCCTGTCCGGGACGGCACTGGCCATCAACCTCTACCTGTTCATTGCGGTGGCGATCTTGGCGGCCTACTTTATATACAGTGCCACGGTGGAGGAGCGAACGATGCGGGATCACTTCCCCACCACGTATCCGGCCTACCGTAGCTCCACCAAGATGTTGATCCCCTTCCTCTTATAGAGGCCATCACCGGAGAGCCGTTGCCGCCACTTGCTGCAGACCGTCATCTGGTCCGGGCAATACGTAATGGTCTCGCTGAGAGGGCCGACCCGGAAAAGGCTCCGCTGATGCAGCGCTATATGAAGTCCGAGATGCCCTACCGCGGAGTGCAGAAAGCCGGGCAGGATGCCGTATATAAGGAGCTCTTTCCGGCTCACGTTCTTGGGAGCTTTGAGGCTTGGCGGGACACCGTGCTGCTGCTGTGGAGGGAGGCGGAGTTTCGGGAGGAGCGCTACGCCGCCATCGCTCTTAGTGGATATCGAGCCTACAAGCAGTTCCAAACGATGGCCAGCCTGCCGTTGTATGAGGAGCTTATCCTCTCAGGTGCGTGGTGGGATTACGTCGATGCGGTTGCCGTCCACAGGATTGGTCCTTTGGTCTTGCGGTTCTCTACCGAAATGCGACCGCATCTCCTCGATTGGAGCCGCGATGCCTTCTATATGGAAGCGACGTGCGGCAATCATCTGCCAGAACCGTTTTAAAGTTGGGACGGACATCGAATTACTGTTCAACCTGATCGAGCCGAGTCTCGGACGGAGGGAGTTCTTTCTCCGAAAGGGCATCGGCTGGGCCCTGCGGGACCTGGCCCACACGGATCCGGATGTTGTCGAGCGTTATCTCGCATCCAAAGGGCCCGAGCTAAGCGGCCTATCGCGTCGTGAGGCTCTACGCGGGATCGAGTCGGAACGAGCCAAACGGATTCGAAAGGCAGCTCCGTAACCCCATCGGAGGAATCGCAGGTTACACCACCAGCGCCTCGGACGTACCTCAATGTCAGAATGGAGCTTCGGACAACGGCCTAATGATGGAGGGAATAGTGGCAGCTAAAGCATCTGACTCACCGACGTCCGCCTCGGAGAGGCTGCAGACAGTGACCCCACGTCTAGTTGTGAGCGATGGAGCGGCGGCCATCGACTTCTACCAGCGCGCGTTTGCGGCAGAACAGCTGGGAGAGCCGTTCTTCGGACCAAACGGGGAATTGATCCATGGTGAGATCCGAATCGGCGGTTCCGTCATCATGCTCACGGAAGATTCAGACCTGGCGTCCACCGCGCCGGCGAAGTCGCCTCAAGCGCTTGGTGGTTTCGTCAGCGCCATCATGTCGGTTCGTTGGGACGACGTGGACGCGTGCATGGGATAGAGCACTGGCCGCCGGTGCAGAGATCATCTATCCGCTGGCCGATCAGTTCTATGGGGAACGTGAGGGACGGTTACGGGATCCCTTCGGCCAACAGTGGATGATGTCCCAGCACTTGGAGGATCTTTCTCCTGAGGAAATTACCGCCCGAGCGGCTGCCCAGCACGATTCCTAAG
>CAWCYJ010000002.1:0-128254 GCA_963799725.1 uncultured Pseudomonadota bacterium | reverse complement strand
GCGTCGCCAGCTCACGAGTGGGAGCGACGATTAGGGCACGAGGTCCCTCAGGACGATGCCCGAGGAGCTTCTCGACGAGGGGAACGTGAAATGCGAGCGTCTTCCCCGAGCCGGTTGGAGCTTCGATCACGGCATCCCGACCGCTCAGAACGGGTGGGATTGCCTCGAGTTGTACGGCGTTGGGGAATTTGATTCCCGAACGCAAGAGTGATTGCGACGTGCGAGAGCGCACGCCGAGGTCTTCGAACGATTGCAATAGTGCTTCCTTCCGGGATCCGAGATCCCAAGTTGTCCTCTCATCTGGAACAATGCCACATCTTGAGGACAATCGCCGGTAACCGGCGCGGAGAGGAACCACCAAGAGGTACGCCGTTCCCGTTGGAAGGCGTCACAGCGAGTTTAACATAACGCGCAACTTTTCGCCATCGGCCGTCCGGATGCACGCTCGTGTGCCCATCAGCCCGACGCGAGATTGGTCATCCGAACGCCGTGGCTGAAGCAAGTTGATTGGCAACCGAAACGAGCGCCGTGTCAAGGACTGCCTTCGTCCTCCTGCTGGGGAGGTTTGAGCTCGAAACCAGAACACCGCAACACGGGAAGGTGCGGGTAGCGGTCGTAGCGAGGGTCGGTCCTCGAAAGATCGCACATGACGAATGTCGAGCGCGAGCTTGAGACTAGACGTTCATGACGGCAGCTACGGCACAGTCCGATAGGCATTCCGGCACCACCTTCCCGTGTTGGGTCGCGTGCATCCACATTTCGCTCCCTCGCAATCTCCGCCCGTCTCAATTCTGACCTGACTAGAAATGGCAGGGACTGATGGCGGCTCGGGAGCTAGTAGTGTCTCAGGGGACGGCGCACTGAATGATCTTGGACTTATGCGGAGGGCCACCTGCCCATTGGACAGGTGGCCCTCCATCTAGTTTGGATCTACCTACTTGAGTCCGAATGAGTACAGGTGACCATTAGCCAGGAAGACTTGGCCGTTGTCGACGACTGGCGCCGCGGAGCCGCCAAGAGCGAGTCTCAAGTCCTTGGCCCCGGTGGTAGCGTTCAGGGCGTAGAGTGCGTCTCCCACAGGTGAAGTACAGCACACCGTTCGCCACTGCCGGATCCGATGCCGCCCCGGTGCCCATATAGCTCCACAGCTTGGCTCCGTTGGACACCTTTAGGGCGTACATGTGGTGATCGGTCGAGCTAGCGAAGACCGTGGTCGCGTTCACTGCCGGAGAAGACACGACTGGAGCAAGGGTCTTGAAACGCCATTGCTTAGTCCCAGTCGACCCGTTCAGGGCATACACGTAGTGATCTAACGAGCCGACGTACACACTATTTCCCTGGACTGCGGGCGATGAGTGCACGGCCCCACCGGTCTTGTAGCTCCATGCCTTTGCGCCAGTGGCGATCTTGAGAGCATATACTTGCCCGTCGTCCGAGCCAACGTACACGAGCTTGTTAGCTACCGCTACTGAGGACTGAACCGCGCCCGCCGTTAGGAAGCTCCAGAGCAGGTGGCCGTTGGCCGCGTTGACCGCATACATCCGATGGTTGGCCGAGCCCACGTAGACGGCGGACCCAAAGATGGTTGGGGAGGCGGTGATGGCATCCGAGGTTTTGAAGCTCCAGATCTTATGTCCGTTCGCGGGGTTGAGCGCGTAGAGATAGCCGTCGTGCGAGCCGACGTAGATGGCGCTCGGGCCGGCAGCGGGCGATGCGGTGACCGCTCCGCCCGTTAGGAAGCTCCACTCGGTGGATCCGCGAAGGGAGTCCATCGCATAGACACGATGAGTGCTCGAGGAGCCGGTGTAAACCACCCCATTGGCAACTGTGGGCGGGGTGAGCAGGCCGGCGATCGAGGGTGTGTACCAGCTCCTTGTCAGGGAACCGACGTTGCTACGCGTCAGGATGGTCTCGCTCGGGTTGATCCCTGTGTGAGTCGCCGAGAAGCGATACAGTGGCCAGCTCGGAGGCTTGACCACGGTGACCTTACGGGTTCGAGTAATCTCTTTGTTGCCGGCGTTATCAGTACTGTAGTACCGAATCACGTGTGGCGAGGGCGTGGCCGATTTGATCTCGAATGAGCTGGAATAGACCTTGAAGGCGCTCCCGTCCAGTGAGTAATAGCGGTGTTTCACGCCACCGCCCTTGGGCCCGTCGTAGCTCGAAAGAGACACCAATAGAGGGTACGTGTATGCAGAGTTCACCGGCGGCTTGTGATTGAGAAGCAGCAGCGTAGATGGAGCAGTGTGATCGACCCGGAAGCTTGCGCAAGCGGTGGTCTCTGATGGAGGAGCACAATTCTGCCTGTTCCCCGCACGATCAGTCGGAATAGCTGAAATGAGATGGACTCCATCGGAGTATCCGCTCGTATTCCAGCTCACTGACCCGGAGGCGCCGTTTGTCGAACCAATTTTGGTCCAGTTGCCGGAGGGAGAGGCATTGGTCGCGCTGTTTACCCAGTAGTCGATGGTTGATACGCCCGAGCCATGGGTCATACCACCTGGATCGGTGGCGCTAGCTGAGATCTTGACCGTGCCGGCATTGGATGGCGACTGCGGCGAGAATGTGATGCTGTCAATAGTGGGCGCAATGGTGTCATAACACATCGGTCCGTAGGTCTGATCGGTGCTCCAGCCGATGTTGTCCCAGGCACGAACATTCACGTAGTGGCAGCCCTGCTCGTTCAGGTCTCCCAGGCGGAGGAAGCCGGCCGTCCCATTCGCAAACTGCGGCCCATCGTAGAAAGGATTGCCTTCTCCCTGTGTCGGCAGAGCAGTAGGATCTCCCGGATCTTGGTCCCACGCCTGACTGAATCCGTCAACCCCAGAGGACGCATTGTCCCCTTGCGCCGGATCGGTTATCGTCCAGTCGACCTCCGCGTTGAAATTGAACCAGCCGGTGCCGGGACCCGCGAAGTTCACGGTCGGGGCGTGAAGGTCTGCCGGGGTGTCGTAGTAAGCAATGAGCCGGTAGAACTGCAGGGCATTGGGGACGCCCCAGCCGGTGGCTAGGTCGTAGCCGCTGCCCGCGGAGTAGGAGCCAGTACCTGTCCCGTTGTCGTTATTACCGCTTGTGATGTCGTAGAAGGGGAGATGCGGCGCGTAGAAGTTGCCATCGACCCCCTGCTGCCAGATGGCGTAGTTGACGACGCCGATCGGGGCGCAGGCATCGCCGCCCAGGTTGCCGCAGTTGTTGCCTTCTGTCATGGCGTAAGAATTGAACTGAGCGAAGAGGCCGGCCAGCTCGGGAGCGACTTCACTGGTGCCACACACGCTGCCCCAAGCTCCCTTGCTGTAAATGGCCTGTAAGGTGTTGCAGCTGGCGTTCATCGAGATATCCGGCTGCGACCGGTGATAGAGCGTCTGGCCACCGCTGCTGTAGGAACAGAGGTTGTTGAATCCATTCGCGGTCTGATACGTGGCACCCCCGATATCTGACGCGCTAAAGTAATCGCTGCATCCGCCGCCGCCACTGTTCCACGCCTTCTCGGAGTTGTAGCTTCCGTCTTCGTTCAGAGATAACTCTGAGCCGCCGGCGGATAACACCCAGGGATCGGACCCGGGGTACTGCGCATAGAGTGTGTTCGGGTTGCTGGTGTCCTCGTAGGCTCCGTTATCGCCGGAGGCGATGGTCGGGCTAGCGCCCAGGCCCACCAGGTTGGTGAGGATATTGTGACCGGTGTCCATGTCACTGTTGGGCCAGCCGTCCTCTGCGCCTCCCCAGCTCATACTCATGTTGAGTGCCTTGTCGTCGCTGATAATCTGGTTCCAGAGATCAAAGAAGGTCTGGTCGCGCCATCGTGGGACCGCCCGTCGTGCTGCTGACGCCGGTCGCTGGAGCCTCGTAGACGTACACGTGAGCCGTGTCAAGGTAGGAGCCGAAACTGTTCGCCATGGCCGTGGAATACTCAGTGTCGAGCGTCGTCTCGAAGCCGCCACCTCCCGCATTCGTGGCGTTGGCGCAGTTACTGTTGTTTGCAGGGCCCCCGTCTACCTTGATACGGGTGACATTTAAGGCCAAGCCATACTGGTTGGCGAAAGCATTGAGGTCGCCACCCGAGACATCGCAGGCCGTGGCGATGGCGATCGACGATTCCTTGGGACTGCCCCCGGAGTCGTTGTTGACATTGCAGCAATGCCCCTGGGCGTAGAGCGCGTCGACGCTGTATCCGTACGAGCTCCAGAGGTTTGTCGGATCGATGAACCCGTTGGTAAAGTTAGGACTGATATGCAGCTTGCCTCTGAGGAGGCTAACCCGCGCCGCGGGCGTCAGGTGGCGCATTCTCAGAATCCGCAAGACTGCTGGGTCCCCGTTTCTGTGCAAGGTTCGAGCGTTGCCCTGGAATGTCAGGGAAGGGATTTTCAAGTGCACCGGAGAAAGGGTAGGCCGAGTGGGAGCCGATGTAGTCCGAGCGTTGGACATCCCAGCGCCAAAATCATCCAGCCCAACGACGTTCTGCACGTACGCGGCTATAGCCGCCGGCACGGTCGGGTTGTGACTGTTGGCGTAGAAGTCTTGGCCGCTCATGTGATATCGATTCAGGGAAACCTTGAATGCTGTTTCAACCGTTCCGGTTCGTGCTAGTGCGTCGACCAGGAGCCGGTTCGGGTAGCGCTTGGTCACCTGGAATCCGTGTGACGTCAGCCAGCTCACAACCGCCTGTTCCGCCGACGGACTGGGGGCGAAGCGGGTGTCCCACTGCTTGGGCGTCAGGAAATGGTGGAAGTTGGGACTGCGACGGTCCTGTAGCGACGCCACGAACGCCTGCTCCTGCGCCAGGTGAGGGGGCTGGAGGGCGATGGCAAGCGGGATAGTTTGGGTCCGCGGAAGACTTCCAAGTCGGTCTGCCTTGCCATGTAGAAGCCTCGGGATGACGGCATGGGCTATCGTCCTTGGCCCCTGAGCACTCCTGCCAGCGGAGGAAGCGGCTGCTGGTGACGACACGATGGCGGACGTCAGCAGAGCAAGCGTGGCGAGTCCGGCTACGAGTTTGGAACGGCGAAGTGGTGAAGGCACTGAGTTCCCTTTCCGGGGACACGCCCTAACGTGGCGAGTCGACCCGTCGTTGAAGTTATGACAGACGTCGACTCGGCCGCCCGGGGCACCAGCAACCTGTCCAGTGAAGCGTACACTCTTTTGAACCGACAGTCAACCCCTGTACTGCACACGACCTTGACGTGGGTTTCTTGGTGCTGGTATCTTTGAAAGGTGCGCGAAGACCCACTATGGGCCTGCGCTCAAGAATTTCCAGGAGTAGTCATTCGTGCCGACGATTAATCAGCTGGTCCGCAACGGTCGAGCGCAGCAGAACAAGAAGCGCAAGGCCGCCGACCTCATGTGGTCCTTCAATACGCTGAAGGGCAAGCCGCTGCGCTTGCGATGGCGCGCCTCAGAAGCGAGGCGTCTGCGTCGCGCGTCGGCACGATGACGCCCCGGAAGCCGAACTCGGCGCTGCGAAAGTATTGCCGGGTGCGCCTGAGCAATCTTCGCGAGGTTAACGCGTATATACCGGGTGAAGGGCATAATCTTCAGGAGCACAGCGTGGTGCTGATCCGCGGCGGTCGAGTCAAGGACCTGCCGAGTGTGAAGTATCACGTGATTCAGGGGCGCTCTCGATGCCGCCGGCGTGTCCAAGCGAAAGCGAGGACGCTCCAAGTACGGCGCCAAGCGCTCTAAATCAGCGAGCTGATACGGCTCCGTAAGGAAGCGCGTCCTCGCTGAGGATTCAATTCAATAGAGCACTGCTGGGCTCGGAATTCCCTGACCAGCAGTGCTTTTGTACGTCTGAGAAACATCCGTTCGGACACTCACCAGCCCGAGGTCAATGAACACGAGCCGGCTCGACGTTCCAGCCGCGGCTGTCTGATCGCAAACCTCACCGCAGGGACTAGGAGATAACAAGAGAGCAAATGCCACGACGAGCACGCGTCATCCACCGACCGTCGCCCCCGGATCCCGTGTATGGCAACCGTCACGCGGGTAAGTTCATCAATAACCTGATGCACTGCGGCAAGAAGTCGCTGGCCGAGCGCATCTTCTACGCGCTCCATGGATATCGTCGGTGACCGCTCTCGCGCGCAACCCATCGAAGTGTTCGAGCAGGCCCTGCGGAATGCCACGCCCGTTCTCGAGGTCAAGCCGCGACGGGTTGGCGGTTCGACGTATCAGGTACCGGTGGAGATCAAAGGCGAGCGCCGGCAGGCGCTGGCCATCCGCTGGCTTCTTCAGTCAGCCGAAAGCGACCCGGAAAGTCTATGGCCGAGAAGCTGGCGGCCGAGCTGCTCGATGCTGCCAACAACGTCGGCACCACGATCAAAAAGAGAGAAGATACTCATCGGATGGCCGAGGCCAACCGGGCCTTTGCCCACTACCGCTGGTAGAGCCGATACAGTGGCGAATTGTAGACGCTAACGCAGACTAGCGTTAAAGGACTATCAGAGCAAAGCAAAGGAAACTCTTAAGTCCGCCTCAGCCGAGTGGCAGTGCACTCTCAACTTGAGACGTTGAGCTCCAGATCTGAACCAATGGCAAGAACACAGAAGCTTAGAAAACATCCGCAACATCGGCATCATTGCTCATATTGATGCCGGTAAGACCACGACCACGGAACGGATCCTGTTCTACACGAACAAGATCCATCGTCTGGGCGAAGTCCACGAAGGCGCCGCCACCATGGACTGGATGGAGCAGGAGCGAGAGCGCGGCATCACGATCACTGCGGCCGCTACCACGACTGAGTGGGATGACGCACGATCAACATCATCGATACCCCGGGCATGTCGACTTCACGGTCGAGGTCGAGCGGTCGCTACGGGTTCTGGATGGTGGCGTTACCGTTCTCGATGCCGTGGCCGGTGTCGAGCCGCAGTCAGAGACTGTCTGGCGGCAGGCCGACCGGTACAACGTGCCCCGCATCGTTTTTGTCAACAAGATGGACCGCATGGGCGCCAACTTCTACCGGTGCCTGGAGATGCTTGAGGATCGGCTTGGCGCGAACGCCGTGCCTATCCAGCTGCCCATCGGTTCCGAGTCAGAGTTTCGGGGTGTCGTCGATCTGATCGAAGAGAAGGCGATCGTCTACACCGATGACCTTGGCACCACCATGGCCGATGCCGAGATCCCCGAAGAGATGGTGGAGCTGGCCCACGAGTGGCGTCATCGTCTTGATCGAGAAGGTTGCCGAGACCGACGACGAGCTAACCGAGAAGTATCTGGAGACCGACACCCTTTGCTACCGAGGACATCCGTCACCGGTCTGCGGAAGGGGACGATCTCGACTCAAGCTCTTCCCGGTTCTGGCCGGTTCATCGCTTCGGAACAAGGGCGTTCAGCCAATGCTGGATGCCGTCGTCGACTTATCTCCCCTCACCACTCGACGTCCCGCCGGTTGAAGGAATCAACCCACGAACGGAGGAGACCGGAGATTCGTCCGCCCAGCGATGACGAGCCGCTTCTCGGCCTTGGCGTTCAAGATCGTCGCCGATCCATTTATTGGCCGGCTGGCGTACTGCCGCATCTATTCCGGCAAGCTTTACCGCCGGCTCCTACGTCTACAACTCGAGCAAGGACAATCGAGAGCGCATCGGACGTCTGGTACGGATGCACGCCAATCACCGAGAGGACATCGACGAGGCCGATCGCGGGCGACATCGTCGCCATCGTGGGGCTGAAGCAAACGTTCACCGGCGATACGCTGTGCGATCCCGAGAAGCCGATCGTCCTCGAGTCGATCAAATTTCCGGAGCCCGTCATCTCGGTCGCCATCGAGCCCAAGACGAAGAGCGACGCCGACAAGATGTCGACCGCGCTGCAGCGGCTGGCCGAAGAAGATCCCACCTTCCGCCTGCGGACCGATCAGGAAACCGGCCAAACCATCATTTCGGGCATGGGCGAGCTTCACCTCGAGGTCATCGTCGATCGCATGCTACGTGAGTTCAAGGTGCAGGCCAATGTCGGCCGGCCGCAGGTCGCCTACAAGGAAACGATCACCGAACAGCCAAGGCGGAAGGGCGCTACGTGCGACAGACCGGCGGTCGCGGTATGTATGGTGACTGCTGGATTGAGGTCGAGCCGCTGGAGCCCGGCGGTGGCTTTGTGTTCGAGAACAAGATTGTAGGCGGCGTGATTCCGCGCGAGTACATCCCTGCCATCGAGCAAGGGGTCAAGGAGGCGATGGAAGGCGGCATTGTAGCCGGATTCCCGGTCGTCGACGTCAAGGCATCCGTGTTACGATGGCTCGTTCCACCCGGTGGACTCGAACGAAATGGCATTCAAGATCGCCGGATCGATGCATTCAAAGACGCCGCCGAGCAGGCCGGACCTGTTATAAAGGAACCGGTGATGCGAGTCGAGGTCACGACTCCCGAGGGTTTTCTGGGAGATGTGATCGGCGACCTCAACTCGCGCCGCGCACACATCGAGGCGACGGAGCCACGCGGGAGGGCGTTCAGGTCGTACGGGCACTCGTTCCGCTGGCCGAGATGTTCGGCTATGCCACCACGTTGCGGTCGATGACCCAAGGACGCGCCAGCTACAGCATGGAGCCTTCCCACTACGCCGAGGTTCCAAGAAACATCGCCGACGAGATCAAAGCGAAGTCAAGAATGCAGCCGGGAGAGCCCGTCGGAAGCCAGATAAGGAAGACAGTTGAGCCTCTCGCAAAGCTGCCGAGCTACGAAGCTTCTGAACCACAGAACATTCACTGAGCATATCGAACGAATCGAAACCAGTCAGGAGACAGAGAGACAGACGATGGCCAAGCAGAAATTCGAGCGAAACAAACCCCACATCAACGTCGGGACCATCGGCCACATCGACCACGGCAAGACGACCCTGACGGCGGCGATCACGAAGACGCTGGCCGAAAAAGGCGGCGCCGACTTTCCGCCCTTCGACAGCATCGACAATGCTCCCGAGGAGCGGGCTCGTGGAATCACCATCAGCATCGCCCATGTGGAGTACCAGACCGAGAAGCGCCACTATGCCCACGTCGACTGCCCGGGTCATGCCGACTACATCAAGAACATGATCACCGGTGCCGCGCAGATGGACGGCGCCATCCTCGTCGTCTCGGCCGCCGACGGTCCCATGCCCCAGACTCGCGAGCACGTGCTGCTGGCTCGCCAGGTCGAGGTGCCGAGCATTGTCGTGTTCATGAACAAGGTCGACATGGTCGACGACGAGGAGCTTCTTGACCTGGTCGAGCTCGAAGTTCGGGAGCTGCTTAGCTCCTACAACTTCCCTGGTGACGAGATTCCCGTCATTCGCGGCTCGGCACTCAAAGCGCTTGAGGGAGACGAGGCGGCCAAGGCCCAGATCATGGAGCTGATGGATGCCGTCGACACCTACATCCCCACGCCTCCGCGGCCGGTTGATCAGCCGTTCCTTATGCCGATTGAGGATGTCTTCAGCATCAAGGGCCGTGGCACGGTTGTCACCGGTCGAATCGAGCGGGGCATCGTCAAGGTCAACGACACAGTCGAGATCATCGGCATCAGGCCAAACCGATCGACCGTTGCCACCGGCGTCGAGATGTTCAAGAAGCTACTCGATCAAGGTGAGGCCGGGCGACAATGTCGGCGTTCTTCTGCGAGGCATCGAGCGCAGCGACGTCGAGCGCGGGATGGTTCTGGCCAAGCCCAGCAGCATCAAGCCTCACACCGAGTTCAGTGCTCAGGTCTATGTCCTGAGCCGCGAGGAAGGCGGTCGGCACACGCCGTTCTTCAACGGCTACCGACCTCAGTTCTATCTTCGAACCACCGATGTCACCGGCAACATCAAGCTTCCCGAGGGCGTCGAGATGGTCATGCCGGGCGACAACATCGAGATGGAGGTCGAGCTCGTGTCACCGATCGCCATCGAGGAGGGTCTCCGCTTCGCCATCCGAGAAGGTGGCCGAACCGTCGGTGCCGGGCTGTTCTCCGTCAAGCTAACGGTCGAGAGGCGTCAGTGTCAGCCTTACGTGCAGGACATCTGGCCGAGTGGCGCGCACAAGCCGTCAGCCAAAAGCAGCGGATTCGGATCCGACTGAAGGCCTATGATCACGCTATCCTGGACCGCTCCGCGACCGACATCGTCGATACGGCGCAGCGAACCGGCGCCAGCGTCTCAGGGCCTGTGCCGCTGCCGACCGAGATCAACCGGTACACGGTTATCCGCGGACCATTCATAAGACAAGGATTCGCGCGAGCAGTTCGAGATCCGAACCCATAAGCGGCTGATCGACGTGCTCGAGCCAAACAACAAAACGGTCGACGCGCTTATGCGGCTGAATCTTCCGGCAGGCGTCGACATCGAGATCAAGCTGTGAAGAGGGAACTTGTGTGGCGAGAACTCGGACTGACTCTTCAGGGAGCTTTCCATGGATTAACGCTCTCATTGGAAGGAAGCTGGGCATGACCCAAGTCTTCACGGAGAACGGGTTGTCTGTCCCAGTCACCGTTATCGAGGTTGAACCGAACTATGTCACTCAGGTCAAGACACCCGAGAGAGACGGCTACTCGGCCGTTCAGCTCGGTTACGGAGAAGAAGCTGAACAAGCCGAAGCCGGACATGTCAAGAACCTCAAGCTGATGCGCCATCTCGAGGAAGTGTCGCTCAGACGGGAGATGAGTGCACCAGCCGTGGGACAAGCAGATCGAGGTGGACATCTTTGAGCAAGGGCGAGATGGTCGACGTTAGTCGGCGTCGAGCAAGGGAAAGGGATTTGCCGGGGTGGTCAAGCGCCATCACTTCGCCGGTGGTCCGAAGACGCACGGTCAGTCCGACCGTCATCGCGCGCCCGGCTCAGTTGGCGCCAGCTCGACACCCGGGCCGGGTTTTCAAGGGAATGCGCATGGCCGGGCCATCTTGGGCGATGCGCAGAAGCACCGTTCAGAACCTAGAGGTAGTCGAGGTCGATCCCGGAGCGTAACGTGATTCTCGTCAAGGGTGCCGTTCCCGGCGCCAAGAAACCGGATTGTGACTGATCCGGAAGGCGGTGAAGGTCGCCGAAGCCGGAGCGAGGGCCTAGACATGGCGCAGATACCAGTTCGGAACCTGGCCGGCGAGGAGACTGGAGTCGTTGATGTGAGCGACGAGGTATTCGGTGCCCCAGTCAATCGAGACTCGTTCATCAGGCGGTACTCCGTCTGCTGGCGAACCGGCGGCTGGGGACGCATAAGACCAAGACCCGTGGAGATGTGTCGGGCGGTGGGGCCAAGCCGTGGCGTCAGAAAGGGACCGGCCGGGCACGCCAAGGCAGTCGAGTTTCACCACTATGGCGAGGCGGTGGAACTGTTTTTGGCCCGCATCCTCGCGGCGTACACGCAGGACATGCCGAAGAAGATGAGGCGAAGCGCCATGCGCATGCGGGCTTTCGTCCCGTTTCGCCGAAGGCGCGATTCGTGGCATCGACAAGCTTCACCATGGATGAGCCAAGCACAAGGGAGATGGCGGCCGCTTTCGGCAGGCTTGGGTCTTAACGGTGATACGCTGCTGGTTCTTGACGATAACACGTTCGACACCAATGCCTACTCTGCGGCTCGAAACCTCGCCACAGGTCGATTTGCGCGATGCCGGAAGTCTGAACCTTTTGGATGTTCTCAGGCCGGAGCATCTGGTTTTCACTGTGCAGGCTTTGCACGCAGTGATCGAGAGGAGGTTGTGCAGATGGAGGCGTCTGATGTTCTGCTTCGCTCCGATCATCAGCGAAAAAAGCAACGACCTCGCCAACCCTGTACCAGGTCACGGTCCGAACGGCAAGAACTTCGCATCCGAGCAACAAATACGTGTTTCGCGTGCGGCGGGATGCCAACAAGATTCAGATCAAGCAGGCGGTGGAAGATCGTTTCAATGTTCATGTTGAGAGCGTCAATACGATTAGGATGCCTTCCAAGGAACGTGGCGCCGGCTATGTGCGAATCAACAAGAAGCGCCGCGGGTATCAGCCGGCTTGGAAAAAGGCCATCGTAACGCTCCAAGCAGGCGAGAAGATAGAAGATTTCTTTGGCGCCGTGTAAGGTGAGTCAAGCTTACGAAGTGAAACCCTTATTCAGGCGGTTAAGTCCAAAACAGGTTCCATGGAAGTGGGGAGCTAATGCCAGTTCGCAAGTACAAGCCGACGTCGCCCGGCCGGCGCGACATGAGCGTGTCGGGGTTCGACGAGATCACGAAGTCGCAAGCCGGAGAAGTCTCTGCATTGCTCCGCTTGCATCGAAGTGCAGGCCGCAACGATCAGGGACGCATGACGGTACGCCATCGCGGAGGTGGTGCCAAGCGAAGGTATCGCATCGTTGACTTCAAACGACAAAAGCACGGCGTCCCGGCACAAGGTTGCGGCCATCGAGTACGATCCCAAATCGCTCTGCACGGATCGCCCTGCTCTTTTATGCCGATGGAGAGAAGCGATATATCATTGCGCCGACCGGCCTGAAGGTGGGCGACAACGTTCGCTCGGGTCCTGATGCCGAGATTCGAGTGGGAAACGCCTTGCCTCTTGAAAACATTCCACTCGGTAGTGTCATCCACAACGTTGAGCTGGAAGCCGGACGAGGTGGCGTGTTGGTTCGTTCGGCCGGCGTCGTCGGCTCAGCTGGTTGCCCGGGAGGGAGACTACGCCGTGCTTCGCATGCCTTCGGGCGAGATGCGAAGGATATCGACAGGTTGCATGGCGACGATCGGGCAGGTCGGTAATGCCGACCATCAGAACATCGTTACGGGCAAGGCCGGTCGCACTCGCTGGGCCCGGAGAAGCGCCCCACGTGCGTGGCTCCGCCATGAATCCCAATGACCATCCGCATGGGGGTGGCGAGGGAAAGTCTCCTATCGGCGGGCAACCCCGAACTCCTTGGGGTAAACCGACACTGGGTTATCGAACTCGGAAGGCAAAATCAGTCCGATAAGTTTATTGTTCGGCGCCGGAATGCCGGCCGACGATGATCAGTTCGAGTTGCAAAATGGCAGCGCTCTTGAGGGAATGGTGAGCTTAATGTCTCGATCAGTAAAGAAGGGACCGTACATCGAGGAGTCCTTGATGAAGAAGGTCCGCGACTCTGCAGCGAACGGGGGAGAAGCGAATCATCAAGACCTGGTCTCGGCCCTCGACGGTTATTCCCGACATGGTGGGCATGACGATCGCTGTTCATGACGGGAGACGTCATGTGCCCATCTATATAAGCGAGAACATGGTCGGTCACAAGCTGGGCGAATTTGCGCCAACCCGCCACTTTCGTGGCCACATCGCCAAGTCTGAGCGGGCACACGGGGTTCGATAGGAGTCATTGTTGGATACCGGTCAGTACCTCGAAGTTCGAGCACAATGCGAAGAACGTTAAACGGTCTGCCCGAAAGGTTCGCCTCGTGGCAGATGCGGTTCGGGGCCGCTCGGTGAGTGAGGCGCTGGCACTTCTGCATTTCATGCCCAACTATGCGGCGAGAGACCTGGCCAAGGTGGTCAAGTCGGCAGCGGCAAATGCGGAAAACAACTACGATCTCGATATCGATGGTCTGAGGATTCACCGGATCATGGTCGACGAGGCGATGACGCTCAAGCGATTCAAGCCAGGCGCCCACGGACGGGTTAAGCCCAGGCTGAAGCGATCCTCGCACATAACCGTAATTGTTCGCTAGCCGTGTCGAAAAGAGGAATCGAAAGGATGAGTGTTTAGTGGGACAAAAAGTCCACCCAGTCGGATTCCGGCTTGGCATTGTGAAGCCATGGCAGGCTAAATGGTTTGACGAGAAAAACTATGCCGAGTTGCTGCACGAGGACATCAAGGTGCGGAGCCTGATTCTTGGAGCGGCACCAGAATGCCGGCGTATCGCAAGTCGACATCGAACGTTCGGCCAATCAGATCACCGCTACGATCCATACTGCTCGGCCCGGCATCATCATCGGCCGGAGTGGGGCCAATGTGGAAGAGCTGCGTCAGCTTGTTGAGCGTGAGACCGGCAAGAAGGTGCGGATCAACATCCAGGAAGTCAGACAGCCGGAGCTGAATGCGGTGTTGGTGGCTCGGAACGTGGCGGACCAGCTGGAGAAGCGTGTGGCTTTCCGGCGGGCGATGAAGCAGGCGGTACAGAGGGCAATGGAACGGGGCGCCAAGGGAGTGCGAGTAGCAGTCGCCGGACGCCTCGGAGGAAGTGAGATGTCTCGCCGTGAGCAGGAGCGTCGGGGACGGGTACCACTGCATACATTGCGAGCCGATATCGATTTTGGCCTAGCTGAGGCCGTAACAACTTACGGCGTTATTGGCGTAAAAGTGTGGATTTACAAGGGTGATATTCTTCCGGAGCGTGCGGCGCCAGTTCCGGCTCGCGCCGTGCCGGCGGCTGCGGTGGAACCCGAGAGTGTAGGGGCTGTCTGACATGTTGATGCCGTCGCGGGTAAAGCACAGGAAACAGCATCGTTCCCATAGCGTCGGTCCCGCTACCCGAGGGAATGCGATCGCGTTTGGCGACTATGGTCTTCAAGCTCTTGATCACGCGTGGCTCGAGAGCCGTCAGATAGAAGCGGCTCGGCGCGTTATTACCCGCTACATCCGCCGAGGCGGCAAAGTGTGGATTCGCGTCTTTCCCGACAAGCCTGTGACCAAGAAACCCGCAGAAACCCGCATGGGCAAAGGTAAAGGCGCACCAGACCATTGGGTGGCGATCGTGAAGCCGGGCCACATCATCTTTGAATTATCCGGCGTTAACCCGGAAGTGGCGAAGGAGGCGATGAGGCTTGCCGCGTACAAGCTGCCCTTTGAGACCCGCTTCCTGGAGAAGAGCCAACCGTTAGCTGTCCAAACGGGAGACTCAGATGGCTAAAGCCAAAGCTTCTTCTCTCTTTGATATGGGTACCGCTGATCTGCAAGACCAGCTTCGGAATAGTCAGCAGCAGCTGCTCACCCTCCGATTTCAGTTGAAAACACACCAGAACGAAAACTACGCTCGGATCCGTGAGTTGAAGCGCGACATTGCGCGCGCCAAGACGATTCTTCATGAGCGCGAGTTGATGGAAGTTGAGGCATGAGCAGAGATTCTGTAGAAGGAAGCACGACAACCGAACGACGCCCGATCATTAAGACCAAGGTCGGCCAAGTTGTGACCGACACCATGGATAAAACGTTACTGGTGCGGGTGGACACGTTCACACAGCATCCGCTGTACAAGAAGCGCATCCGTCGCTCCAAGAAATTTCTTGTTCACGACGAAAACAACGAGGCACACGCCGGGGATGTCGTTCGAATCACCGAGGGGCGACCTAGAAGCAAGCATAAGAGCTGGGAGCTGGCCGGAATCGTTCGTTCTTCACGGATGCCATTGGTGGAGGATGTAGCGACGGAAGTGGAAGAGCAGGTTTAAGTGGTACAAAATCTTTCAAGACTTCGGGTTGCAGATAATACGGGCGCCAAGACGATCATGGTGATCCGCGTACTCAAGGGATCCAACGCCCGTTATGCCGGTGTGGGTGACATCGTGGTTGCCTCTGTCAAGTCGGCTAATCCGGGTGCGGCCGTGAAGAAGGGGGAAGTGGTTCGAGCTGTTGTAGTTCGAACTTCCAAGGAATACAACCGGCCGGACGGCTCGCACATTCGGTTTGACGATAACGCGGCGGTACTCATCAACAATACGAATCAGCCTCGAGGCACCCGGATCTTCGGACCAGTAGCCCGTGAGCTGCGTGATCGAGCCTTTATGCGAATTGTTTCACTTGCGCCGGAGGTGCTTTAATGCCGGCGAAAATGACGAAAGCTCAGCGCAGGGTTTGGAAGCGATCGGGCTTTGACTCCAGTCGAAAAACTGCACCATCCGTCACCGTGAAGAAGGGCGATGTGGTCCAGGTCATGACCGGGGCCGACACCGGACGACGCGGACAGGTTTTGCAGCTACTTCGTAGCGAGAATCGAGTCATCGTGGAAAACGTTCGCGTCGTCACGAGGCATCAGCGAAAGCGCCCAGGAGTCCTTCAATCGGAGTCAGTCGAGAAGCCATCGCCAATCCATCGCGCTAACGTCATGGTGGTGTGTCCGAACTGTGACAAGCCCACCCGGGTTGCGACACACCACTCTTCCGGACGGTGCTCGAGTTCGAAGCTGCCGGCATTGCCAGGAAATTCTGGACAGAGGCGAGTAGGCGATGTCAGTTCCACGGATGAAGGAGAAGTACCGAAGCGAGGTTGTGCCAGCCCTAATTCGCGAATTTGAATTCAAGAACCCGATGGCTGTTCCCACAGTGGAAAAGATAACGGTCAACGTGGGGTTGGGCGAGCAGCTTACGAATTCGAAGGCCAAAGAAGCCGCGGTCGGCGATCTGATGATCATCACGGGCCAGCGTCCGGTGATCACGAAAGCTAGGAAGTCGATCGCTCAGTTTAAGGTGAGAGCCGGAGCGGAAATTGGAGTAGCGGTGACCCTCCGCGGTGACCGAATGTGGGAGTTCCTCGATCGCTTCATCAATGTGGCGCTCCCCAGGATTCGAGACTTCCAAGGTGTGTCCGAGCGGAGCTTCGATGGGCGGGGAAATTACAGCGTCGGATTGCGAGAACAGCTCGTGTTTCCGGAAATTGACTATGACAAGATCGATCGCGTACGGGGACTTCAGGTAAATATTGCGACAAGCGCGAGAAATGACATCGAGGGCAAGGGGCTGCTTTCCCACCTCGGAATGCCATTTCGATCCTGAAACGCCTCGAGATAGACAACCAGGAGAAATGTGAGTAAAGCGTGGCAAAGAAGTCAAAGATAGCTAAGTCGAACCGGCCGCCCAAGTACAAGACGCAAGAGCGCCATCGCTGTGCGGTATGTGGGCGCCCGCGCGCATACATGCGCAAGTTTGGTTTATGCAGGATCGACTTCCGCCGGCTCGCCCTTGAAGGGCAGATTCCCGGCGTGACGAAATCGAGCTGGTGAGCGGAGCGCTTATATGAAGATTACCGATCCAATTGCAGACATGCTCACTCGTATTCGCAATGCGACAACGGCTCGAAATCCGCAGACCGAGATGCCCTACTCCAAGATGAAGCTTGCAATTGCCAAGATACTGAAAGAGGAGGGGTTCATCGAGGACTTCAACGTCACCTCGGATACCCATCGGCAGATTCGTATCACTCTTAAGTACGCTCATAACCGCCTTTCGGTGATTTCTGGCCTTCGACGCGTCAGCCGCCCTGGTCTGCGAAGATACGCCAAGCACACCGAAATTCCGCGAGTGCGGTCCGGACTTGGGACGGTGATTGTGTCGACGCCCCGTGGAGTCATGAGCGGCTCTGAGGCATACAAGCGCCATCTAGGTGGCGAGCTTCTGGCGGAGGTCTGGTAATCAGCCATGTCAAGAATCGGGCGTAAGCCTGTCGTCATCCCAGGAACGGTAGAGCTCACTCAGCAGGATGGAGTAATGCGCGTCCGCGGTCCTCGAGGCGAGCTGTCTCAAGCGATACCACCGCAGATAACAGTCGAGCTTCGAGATGGGCAGGCTGAAGTTGTCCGCGAAAACGATCAGGCAGAGACACGCGCTCTTCACGGCCTGACTCGCTCCTTGCTGGCAAATATGGTGACAGGTGTCACGGATGGCTTCACGAAGGTTCTGGAGATTTCAGGTGTCGGCTATCGCGCCCAAAAGACCGGCGACAACCTGACTCTGGCTGTGGGTTACTCACATCCCGTTGAGATCGTGCCTCCATCTGGCATTGAGTTCACTGTTGAAACGCCCACTCGAGTGCTGGTGGGAGGGATCGACAAACAGGTTGTCGGAGAGGTGGCTGCCAGGATTAGGCAAGTACGGAAGCCCGAACCTTACAAAGGGAAAGGCATTCGTTATTCAAATGAAGTTATTCGGCGGAAAGCTGGGAAGGCCGGGAGAGCAGGATAATGGCAAATACGGGACTCGCGTCGCGGCTTAGGCGAGAGCGGCGGCGGCGGCACATAAGAAGGCGGATTGTCGGCACCCAAATTGCGCCGCGCCTCAACGTGTTCCGAAGCTCGGAGAATATCTATGCCCAGGTAATCGACGATGGAGGCCACAGGACCATTGCCTCGGCGTCAACTCTGGACAAGTCTCTTCGAGAGAAGGCAGGTCTGAATAAGGTGGCTCGAGCCGAGGCAGTCGGGAGGCTCGTGGCTGAGAGAGCCAAGGAGGCGGGCGTCTCCCGGGTCGTCTTCGATCGGGGCGGGTACCTCTACCACGGCCGTGTCAAAGCTTTAGCCGACGCGGCTCGTGCTGGCGGCCTGGAATTCTAGTTGTGCAACTACTCAGCGAAAAGCCAAAACTTTGAACTTACAACTTCGAACTTCTCGATTAGGTATGTGATATGACACGATATGGGTCCGCCGCGGGCGGAATGGAGGAGCGCGTGGTTCAAGTCAACCGCGTCTCCAAGGTCGTCAAGGGTGGCCGTCGTTTTAGCTTTAATGCCACTGTCGTCGTGGGTGATGGAAACGGGATGGTTGGAGTTGGTCAAGGGAAGGCCAACGAAGTTCCCGAAGCGATCCGGAAAGGAGCAGAGCGAGCTCGGAAGAGCGCTCTCCGCATCCCACTGTCTGGGCGAACGATCCCACATGAGGTGAATGTTCACTATGGGGCTGCTCACGTGCTGCTAAAGCCGGCTGCTCCCGGTACGGGTGTCATCGCCGGTGGACCAGTTCGAGCCGTTGTGGAATCTGCTGGCATTCACGACATACTCTCAAAGTCTCTTGGCAGCAACAATCCTGGCAATGTAGTAAAAGCGGCGCTGAAAGCGCTGACATCCCTGCAATCAATTGAGGAAGTGGGGCGCCTTCGAGGCAAGGACTTCGGACGAAGGGAAGCTCTTGGCGATGAGAGCGCCGATTCAGATCAGGACGGCGACGGTGCCTAGACTATCGATCACCTTAGTGAAGAGTCCAACAGGGTACCGGCCCGTAGCTCGAGCTACGATCAAGGCTATGGGCCTGACCCGGCTCCATCAGACTGTGCAACTCCCGGATAACGAGTCCATCCGAGGCATGATCGCTTCCGTGCCGTACATGCTTAAGGTGGAAAGTGCGGTCGAAGATCCTACCTCCCAGAGTGAGAAGCGAGGGCCTTCGATGGTCGTGACCTCAGCCGCACCTATGGCCGCCACATCGGATGTGGAACAGGTGACCACTGTGGGAGGCAGGGCCTCGGGGACAAGCGCCTCGCGTAAACGCTCGCGAAAGCCTGAGGCCAGCTCGGCGCCGGAGGGGAACGCCTCCGCCGGGCAAGAGGTGACGTCGACTCCCGGAGCGAAGTCTGCGCCGCGGGCAAGACGCAGTGCGGCTGCCTCCGCCGCCACCGAAGCTTCTCAACAAGATCTGAGCGAGAATGCAGACACACCGCAGGAAGAAGTATCCTCAGAAGCGGTATCTACTGAGGACACAACATCCAACCCTGAGTCGGCAGGAAAAGGTTAGGAATGAGACTTCACGATCTGTCGTCCCCAAAGGGATCTCGGCATGCAAAGAAGCGTCTAGGAAGAGGCAATGCGACCGGTCAAGGCACGACCGCCGGCAAGGGCACGAAAGGTCAAAGGGCTCGTTCCGGAGGCACGAAGTTCGGCTTCGAGGGCCGCTCTTCACGTGAGCAGCGGTACGGGAAGCGCCCTGGCTTTACCAACATCTTCCGGGTAGAATACGCAACGGTCAAACTTTCCGATCTATCCGGATTCGATGCCGAATCGGTCATTGATTCTCAGTCGTTGAGAGAACAAGGTTTGATTCGGGGCAAACAAAGCCGTCCCGTCAAAATTCTGGCGAATGGAGACGTGGACAAACCGCTCGTTGTGCGGGTCGAGAAGGTAACTAACGCTGCCAGAGCCAAATTAGAAGGTGCTGGCGGAAGAGTTGAGGTTCTGAGCGATGCTGCAAGCAGCGCTTAACGCATTCCGCATCCCTGATCTTCGGCGTAAGATCATGTTTACGCTGGGGTTGCTGGTCGTCTTCCGTATCGAAGCGCATATACCAGTCCCTAACGTCGACCATGCCGCCTTGGCATCCGTCATCAATGGACAGAGTCTCCTACAACTCCTCAATATCTTCTCCGGTGGCTCGTTGCAGTCCTTTTCGATCGTGGCGATGGGTGTATATCCATATATCACCGCATCGATCGTTATGCAGCTGCTTATCGGCGTCGTCCCGGCCCTCACGGAGCTGCAGAAGGAGGGGGAGTACGGGCGAAATAAGATCAACCAGTACACCCGGCTGCTGACGGTTCCGTTGGCTCTTATTCAGGGTTACGGCCAGATGGTGGCTCTGAACAACTTCACCAGCACAAAGGTGTTCAGTGACTTCGGGCTCTTCAATGGCTCGACCGTCTTCCCGACACTTGAGGTTCTCGTTTCTCTCGCGGCAGGAACTGTCTTCGCGATGTGGCTCGGGGAATTGATAACCGAGAACGGGATAGGCAATGGAATCTCCCTCATCATTTTTGCCGGCATCGTGTCGAGACTGCCTCAGGCGGCGATCCAACAGTTTCAGTCGGGGAACTTTGGCTTCCTGATCGTTCTGGCAGCCTTCGCTGCTCTGGTCGTGTTTGCCGTCGTGTTCATGTCAGAGGGTCAGCGTCGGATTCCCGTGCAATACGCCAAACGTATACGTGGCGGACGAATGTATCAGGGACAGTCTACCCATATTCCACTTCGCGTGAACTCGGCCGGTATGATCCCGCTAATCTTCGCCGCTTCGATCGTCATCCTTCCCAGTACTGTCTCCAGCTACTTTTTTGGAGCTTCTCAGAGCTGGCTTCGAGGGATAGCTCACTTCCTGTACAACGCCTTCCAGCCGAATGCCAATGGTGGCGTTCCGATTTACTGGATCGTCTACTTCATCCTGGTCATCGCCTTTACCTATTTCTATACAGCGGTTACATTCCAGCAACAGAATCTACCCGAGTCACTACAAAAGAATGGTGGTTTCATTCCGGGGCATCGTCCAGGTCCGCCGACCGCCCGCTACTTGAACTACGTCTTAAACAGGATTACGCTTGCCGGCGCGGTCTTCCTCGCGGTGATTGCAGTACTTCCGTTCTTCCTCAGTGTCCTCGCAAATCAATCCACATACACCTTCAGCAGTACGGCCGTCCTTATCGTCGTGGGTGTGGCGCTAGATACGTTGAGGCAGCTCGAGGCGCAACTGATGATGCGTCAATACGAAGGCTTCATCCGTTAGCTGCAGAAGAGCAGGATAGTTCCGCGGGACGTGAGGTAGGAGGAACGATTGGCAAAGGTAGCGACGCGAGTGCGCTCCTCTCGTGAGAGTGGGAGTGGGCTATTGCTCTCACCGGGATTGAACGTCGAGAAGGTGCCTGTCACCGACGGTTTCGCGATCCGTTCAGCTCGATAGCGATCGGACTGGTTTGGTTTGAATATCATCCTTATGGGGCCGCCCGGAGTCGGGAAGGGCACCCAAAGCAATCGCCTCGCTGCCGCGTTTGCTGTGCCGATCGTGGCCAGTGGTGATATGTTCCGAGAGATTCGCAAACAGGACACGCCCCTCGCGGCGGAGGTACGCCAATACATGGACCGGGGGGAGTACGTTCCGGACGATCTCACAATCGCCATGGTTTTGGACCGGTTACGGGCACCTGATACCGAAAACGGCTATGTGCTCGATGGATTCCCTAGAACGGTTGCTCAAGCTGAGGCCCTCGATGCAGCATTCGACGGAACGTCTCGAGCCATCGATCACGTTATCTTATTGAAGGCGCCTCTCGAGACAGTTCTCGCTCGCCTGACAGGTCGTCGAATCTGTTCAAATTGTGGTGCTGTTTATAATCTTAGCTCTAACCCGCCGGAGGTCGAAGGCCAGTGTGACGTCTGCGGGGGAGCACTTTTCCAGCGCACGGATGAGACTCCCCAGGTTCAGCGCTATCGGCTCGGTGTGTTTGATCGTCAGACCAAGCCGGTCATCGCCTATTACAAGGTCAAGGGCCGGTTGGAGATGGTCGACGCTACGCCTCCCGTGGATGTCGTGACGGAGCAGCTCCTGAACCGCGTACGAGGAACTGCGGACGCGAAATGATGTCCCAGGTACCGGTTCATAGCGACGAAGACCTTGATGCCATGCGGCACGCGGGCGTCATTGCTGGTAATACGCTCGGGTTGATCGCTCGATCGATTCGACCTGGCGTGACCACAAGCGAGCTTGACGGCATCGCGAGGCAGTCAATTGAAGCGGCAGGAGCGGTTCCAAGCTTTCCCCTTGAGTTCCATCCGACACTGGGTACGGCCTTTCCGGGGGTCATCTGCACCTCGGTGAATGAAGAGATCGTCCATGGCATCCCGTCGGACCGCCGACTGGTGGAGGGTGACATTGTGAGCGTCGACATTGGCACAATTTACGACGGATTTCACGCCGACGCAGCTAAGACTTTTGGCGTGGGCAACATCTCTCGTGAGGCTCAAAGACTTCTCGAAGTCACCGAGGAAGCACTTAGACGAGGTATCGAACGTGTGAGACCGGGTGGCAGGCTGTACGACATCTCAGAGGCGATCGATCGTTACGCCACTGGCAAGGGTCTGGGAATCGTTCGCCAGTATGTGGGACACGGGATCGGTAGGACGATGCACGAGGCACCGCAAATACCCAATTACCGGATGCATACGCCTGGTCCAGAGCTGCATCCCGGCTGGGCTCTTGCCATTGAACCGATGCTCAATCTAGGGTCGGAAAAGACGAGGGTGCTTCCGGATGGTTGGACTGTTGTCACCGCCGATGGGTCGCTTTCAGCGCACTTCGAGCACACGGTTGCGGTAACGTCGAAGAGCCGGATGATCCTCACCCTGGGGGATGACTCAGCCAGGTAAAGTGTGCAATAATAGCATGTCCTACGGGAATGAGAGCAAGGAGAGGTTAGAGGGGACGGTCGTCGAGGCCGTGCCTAATAGCCTGTTTCGCGTTCGGCTCGGAGATGGCCGCTACGTGCTGGCGCATGTCGGAGAAGAGGCTCGCGCGGTGACGGTTCGAATCGTCCCAGGGGCACGGGTGCTCTTGGTGCTGACTCGGTATGATCGCGGGCGAGCCAGAATCGTCGGTCAAGTAAAAGGGGAAAACCATGAAGGTATCGGCTTCCGTTAAGCGCCGGTGCGCGAACTGCAGGATTATTAAGCGTCGCGGAGTGATTCAAGTTATCTGTACCGATCCGCGGCATAAGCAGAAGCAAGGCTAGCATCACAAGCAAGTTCGAGGTTTAGATGGCACGTATCGCCGGAATTGATATTCCACGGGATAAGCACGTCGACGTTGCATTAACCTACATCTACGGATTGGGCCCAACTCGGAGCCGAGAAATTTTGGCACGGACGAGAGTAAGGCCGGACACCCGCGTTAAAGCCCTGACAGAGGACGAGATCCATCGGATTCGCGAGCTGATCGATAAGGAGTATCGGGTCGAGGGTGATTTGCGGCGTGAGGTAGCGCTAAATATCAAGCGTTTGACAGAGATCGGCTCCTATCGTGGCTTGCGCCATCGTCGGAATCTTCCTGCTCACGGGCAGCGAACAAAGACCAACGCCCGAACCAAACGTGGAAAGCCGAAGACCGTTGCAGGACGCAGAAAAGCAACAGCCAAGAAGTAATTACGACGTCCTCCTTGTGGGGAGGACAGTGCATCAAACAACGACTACCACACAGCTATAGGAGAGTACATGGGAAGACCAGCGCCTAGGCGACCTCGCGGACGCAGGCGGGAACGCAAGATTGTGCCTCGCGGACAGGCTCATGTCTATGCCACGTTTAGCAATACGATTGTGACCATAACGGACCTCGAAGGCAAGCCGCTTTCGTGGGGCAGCGCTGGCACCGTTGGATTCAAGGGATCTCGGAAGAGTACCCCTTACGCGGCCCAGATGAGCGCGGATCATGCCGCACGTAAGGCCATGGAGCATGGCATGAATACCGTTGATGTCTACGTAAAAGGTCCAGGTCCCGGTCGCGAGGCGGCGATACGGGCACTGCAGGCCGCAGGTCTGGTAGTCCAGTCAATCAACGACGTTACCCCGGTTCCTCATAACGGAGCCAGACCACCGAAACGGCGCAGAGTCTAGTTTTCGATCAGATTTCGATCAATTCGAATAGACACCCGCGCATCAATCACTGAAAACCACCAACACAAAACCTAAGACGAAAGGACACTGATCTACATTGGCACGGTACACAGGACCAGATTGCAAACTGTGCCGGCGTGAGGGCGTCAAGCTCTTCCTGAAAGGGGACCGCTGTCTCTCGAAGAAGTGTGCGGTCGAGAAGCGACCTACTCCTCCCGGACAGCAGGGCGGCGGCCGCCGGCGGAAGCCGTCTGATTACGCAATACAGCTACGAGAGAAGCAAAAGGCCAGACGAATGTACGGCGTCCTCGAGGGACAGTTTAAGCGGACATTCGAGGCAGCCGAGCGCCTTCCAGGGGTTACGGGCGAGAACTTGCTCCAGCTGCTGGAGCTGCGATTGGATAATGTTGCTTATCGCCTGGGATTCGGGGCCTCCCGCGACCAGGCGCGTCAGCTTGTACAGCACGGTCACTTCCGAGTCAACGGGAGGCGAGCGTCGGTACCCTCAATCCAGACTGAAGCCAGGCGACGTGATCACCGTACGCGAGGGTAGTAAGAACCGGGAGTTCTTTAAGACTCACGCCGAATTTGGCAGTGCGAGAGCAACCGTTCCCGAATGGCTGCAGCTCGACCAAGAGGCGATGGTGGGAAGAGTGGTTGGTCCACCTGCTCGTGCCGACCTGGAAACTGTGATCAACGAGCAGCTGATTGTGGAGTACTACTCTCGATAAGCCCAGCAGGGCGACTCACCGACAGATTTTCAAAGACGACAGATCGGGATTGGCCTGACCGGGCGGCTCTGGCTGGGTCCGCCTGAGACAAAGGAGCAACATTTGGATATCTCACTTCCAAGAATCGAAACACTTCAAGAATCGGACACCTACGCGCAGTTCGAGATTGAGCCGCTGCAACGAGGCTACGGTGTGACGCTGGGGAATGCCCTGCGTCGAGTTCTGCTTTCCTCTTTACCAGGAGCGGCAGTCACCGCAGTGCAAATCGACGGCATTCGGCACGAGTTCTCCTCGATTCCTCATATCAAGGAGGACGTCACAGAGTTTGTGCTCAATCTCAAGAAGGTGCGCTTCAAGTCCTTCACGGACGAACCCGTCCATCTTCTACTCGAGGCGCAGGGAGAAGGTCCGATAACCGCAGCCGACATCCGAGTGACAGATCAGATCGAGGTCGTGAATCCGGATCAGAAGCTGGCTACTATCGATAATTCCTCTGGACGTCTAACGGCAGAGCTGGTGGTTGATAAAGGTGACTGGATACCACGACATCTCCGAGATTGGTGATGAGCTGCCCATCGGACAGATTCCGGTTGACGGGATTTTCTCGCCAATCCGCCGGGTCAACTTCACTATCGAGCATACTCGCGTTGGGCAGATGACGAATTACGAACGGCTCTTGCTGGATCTCACGACGGATGGCAGCATGGAGCCTCGAGACGCGCTCACCCAGGCGGGCGGCATGCTTATGCAGTATTTTGCCCATGTGGCTGCGTTCGGTGAAGCTGTTACCATGCCTGAAATCACGGGCGGAAAGCAGCCTCTTTCCACTCGTCCACTTCCCTCGCAGGAGTACGAGCTGCCAATCGAGGATCTCGCTCTTTCTGCCAGAGCCGAGAACTCCTTGAAGCGGGCGGGAATTACGAAGGTTGGCCAGGTGATCGGAATGAACATGGAAGATCTCCTTTCCATCCGAAACTTTGGTCAAAAGTCCCTCGACGAGCTACTGGACCGCCTCAGAATGAGGCGGCTCGTCGAGACGGGCGACGACCCAGGAGTAGCTGAATGCGACATCAGAAACAAGGCCGACGGCTTGGCATGCCTGGCGACCGGCGACGAGCACTGATGCGCGGCTTGATGGCTCAGTTGATGCGGTATGAACACATCAAAACGACGGAAGCGCGTGCTAAAGAGCTGCGTCCTCGGTTTGAGAGGCTTATAACTCTCGGAAAACGAGGTGATCTACATGCACGTCGGCTTGCCTTGAGCTACCTGCCAGACAAGTTAATGGTCGAGAAGCTGTTCGCCGACGTCGCGCCTCGTTATGCCGGATCGAAAAGGCGGGTACACCCGCATCTTGAAGATCGGACGTCGCAAGGGCGACGCTGCCGAGATGGTCCAAATAGAGTTGGTTTGAGTAGTAGGCGAGTGAGAGCGACAGTCGAGTACCACGGAGGCGCTTATGTTGGGTTTCAATCACAACCATCGCTTCCTAATGTGCAGCGTACGATAGAGGATGCAGTTACGGCCGTGAGCAACGCGCCCGCTCGCATTGTGGCCGCCGGACGAACTGATAGCGGCGCTCACGCCTGCGGCCAGGTAATTGCGTTTGATGTAGATACGCGACTTGATGATGAACAGTTGCTCCGCGCCGTCAATGCTCACCTACCGGCCGATGTCGCCTTCCGAAACCTTGCAACGACATCTTCCGACTTTCATCCTCGTTTTGATGCGATAAGTCGGGAGTACCACTATCTGATCCTTAATCGACCAACACCGTCGCCGTTCTGGCGAGATCGTGCCTTCCATCTTGCGAGCCCGCTTGACATTAATGCCATGACTTTGGCGTCCAAGGAACTGATCGGTGAACATGACTTCGGATCTTTTGTAACCGGAGCAGACGAAACGAACGGAGAAAACCGTAGCCGCGTGCGTAAGCTGAGTGTCATCGATATCGAGCGGGACGGAGAACTCGTGCGGTTTCGCCTCATTGGGAACGGCTTTATGCACCACATGGTCCGATCTATAGTCGGAACCTTAGTCCAGGTTGGAGTTGGCAGGATGCAGCCACAGCAGATTACAACGATTCTCGCTGCTCGGGATCGATCTCTTGCGGCTTCGCCTGTGCCCGCGTACGGACTTTACCTGATGAATGTAAATTATGAGGCATCAAAAGCATGAAGACGTTCATACCAACCGTGCAGAACGCCAAGGCGGACTGGTTCATCGTTGACGCGAGCGGAGAGACTCTCGGCCGCCTGGCGTCAACTGTAGCACGTGTTTTGCACGGAAAACACAAGCCGGAGTTTACGCCCAATCTTGACCTTGGGGACCACGTGATCGTGATCAACGCCGAGAAGGTTAAGCTCACAGGCAACAAGCTGCACGACAAGATGTATTATCGCCACTCGGGTTATCCGGGTGGACTCAGAGAAGAGAATCTTGCGGCGCTCATGTCTCGTAAGCCGGAGCGAGTGGTCGAGCTAGCAATCAAGGGCATGCTACCCGACAATAAGCTTGGCGCCTCCATGTATCGGAAGCTGAAGGTTTACGCCGGTCCCAATCATCCGCATCAACCGCAAAATCCCGCTCGACTAACTATTGACGCGCGACGTTCGACGCGCGATAGCAATCGAAGCATCGGAGATCCACGATCATGACCACCCATCAGGAGTACTCTTACGGCGTCGGAAAGCGGAAGTCGGCCATAGCTAGGGCTAAGCTGGTTCCGGGTGCAGGTCAGATCGTCATAAACGGCAAGCCCTCGGAGGAGTACTTCGGAGGCGATCGCTTCACCAGCACACTTGCTCAACCGTTTCAAGCCACATCCACGACCTCACAGTTCAACTGTGTTGTAAGTGTTCGAGGTGGTGGGCTCCGTGGTCAAGCGGATGCCGTGCGTCATGCGATTGCCCGTGCGCTCTTGGCCGGTGACGAGGAGTTAAGGCGTTCCCTTCGTTCTCAAGGTCTTCTTACCCGTGATGCTCGCGTCAAGGAGCGTAAGAAGTACGGCTTGAAGAGGGCTCGGAAAGCTCCTCAGTACACCAAACGATAGTCTCCTTCCGCACGTCCTAAACTGACAGCTGGGACAACCTAGGCTTTTCAATGCCTATGTTCAGGCTGCAACGGGACAACGTGCCTCGTTGACACCCTGCGCTCGACGTTGTGACGTGTAGCTGAGATGAGGTGGGTGTCACCGAGAATCACTTGCCGCATCCGGCGAGGGGCTATCGAATAAGCTTTGCTGACTAATGCCGAATATGCCAAGTGCAGGGGCCACCGGTGCATTCTCGAGGACTGGTGGCAGCTCGCTCAGCGACTGGAGGCCGAAGAACTCCAGGAAGGCAAATGTTGTCCCGTACTCAATGGGAGTACCGGGGCTATGGCGCCGCCCAACCTCTTGGATTAGCCCCCGGGACATCAAACCAGCCAAGACTCTCTCCACACCGATTCCTCGAAGTTGCTCGATTTCGGCCCGCGTTATTGGCTGCCGGTAACAGATGATTGAGAGTGTCTCGAGAGCTGGGCGAGACAGCCGGTTGGGGCGGGTAATTTGAAGGAAGCGGCGGACGACGTCGGCATTGTCCGGTTTTGTGGCGAGCTGTAGATGGAAGCCATCGAGCTGAACGTAGATCCCTCTATCAGACGAACCCCCCAGTAAATGCTGCACGGCGGTCAAAATCGTGTCGGAATCCGAATCGAGTAACCTGGCCAACTCTCGCAAGGAGACGGGTTCGGAAGCCACAAAGAGAATGCTCTCGACTTGAGACGCGAGAAGGTCCAGACCTGGAGAAGGTTGGTCTACTGCATAAACGCTGTTCTGAGGCCTGTCTGAGGCGTGGTTGGACCGTTCTTCTGAGCCGGTCACCCTGGACCAAGTCCCTCAATGAGGATGTCATCAAATGGCGCGTCTTGAACCACTCGCGCTTGGTCTTGTCGTGCGAGCTCCAGCACTGCGAGGAAGTACACCACGGCCGACCTACGGTCTAGTCTTGCTCCGAAAATGATGTCTCTGAGAGAAACCTGACGTAGACGGCGAAGGGATCGGTTGAGCGCGGTAGTTGCAGCCTCAAGTCTTAGAAACATCGGCGGCGATATCTGGGCCGACCGACGAGCCCGCTCAACTATTTGCCGGCTATAGGCTGCCGCGATAGATCCGGGCGGGAGCGGCTGATGGGAAATGGGCCGCTCGATCGTACTCGCCTGATCATGTCGTGTGAAGGACTCACGACCGGAGTCTAATGAGAAGGCGAGCGTCTCGATGAGTGGCTGATACCGAATCAGGGACTGCATGGATTGTTGGTCATCGGTCTCAGGAGAGAGCTCAAGATCGTCAGACGAGTCGAGATTGGGAAGCAGCTCCCGCGACTTCATCAAGGCAAGTTGAGCCGAGAGGGAGGCCAGCTCACCCGTATGATTGACGCTGATCTCTGGATCCATCTTTACATAATATGAGAGTGCCGTTGCAATGGCGGCCATGGGAAGGTCACCGGCAGGGAAGAGATGGGTCCGAACCAAATTGAGGAGATTCTCCAAGGGCTGCAAAAGACCAGCATAGAACCTGCTGTGGCTTTCCGAAACAGGTCGCAGCACAGATACGCGCTGTAAGCTCGTCATCAACAAATTGCGGGAAACCCCGGAACGAGTACGGAGCCAAACCGGAAGATCAAGCTGATGAGGGGATTCGTGCCGTCGGAGCTGCTGGTGAAATTGAGCCCCACAATCAGGAGCAGAAGGACCATCGGCCCGTACTGACGCACAGGTGCCAAAGAGTAGAGCTGACGTGCAGTAAGAAAGCCGGAAAGAATCGAGAACCCATCGAGAGGAGGCAGCGGAATGAGGTTGAAAACGAACAGCATAACGTTTACGTAGAAGGCCAAGCCCAAGAAGTTGAGAGTGTTGAGGTCGATTGCACAGCCTTTGGCTTGAATGACTCGCAATACGACTGCAATCACGGCTGCGATGCCAAGATTCGTCAGGGGCCCTGCCACGGCGACGATGGCTCCTCCTCGCTGCGGGCCGAACTTCAGATTGTTCGGCGTCACGAAGGTTCTCCCCCAGGTCAGACCGTACCCTAGCAGGGATGAGACGACCAAGAGCAGCACACCAATCTGATCCATGTGGACAAAGGGATTGAGTGAGAGCTGCCCCGCACGTTGGGGGGTAGGATCGCCTAGCCAATGGGCAGTGAGCCCGTGAGCAAGCTCGTGCAGGTCGATGGAAATGAGCACGATCACCATCAGCTGAATGGCGACGTGATAGTCGATGTTTCCTAACAAGCTTGCCTACGACCTTCCTAGACCCTACTAGACATAAAGTGTGGCCGGACGGTTCTCCGCCGGCCACCTCGCCACATTATGGCACCGCACAGCTAAAATAAACGGAGGTCGCCCACTTCCGGCCTCTTTTCTCTTACAAACCGTCACCATGAAAAGAGCCTTATGCCGTTATATGAGTACCAGTGTGTGAACGGTCACACATTTGAGGTTCGCCACCCCATCACTCAGGATCCTGTGAAAGAGTGTCCGGTCTGCGGTGCTAGCGTCCGGCGCGTGATCCATCCCGTGGGCATCGTCTTTAAAGGAAGTGGTTTCTACGCCACCGACTCTCGTGGAAAGGGATCCACGGCTAGTTCCAGCTCGTCGGAGCATACGGAATCACGCACGTCGTCCGAGACGAAGCCGGCGTCAGACGGGAAGTCTTCCAGCGACGCGAAGGGACAGACATCGTCCACGTCGTCGGATGGAGGATCTTCAAAAAAGCCGGAGTCGGGCTCTACAGCCAAACCTCAGTCAAAGTCGTCCAACGACTAACCCGCTAGGATAGAGATCCTTATCTCTTGGTTTGCTTCTTATAGTGGGAGTGAAGCTTTGGCCGCCGGGAGTCATCCATATAGGCGGCTTCGGGTTCGGCTCGCGATTCGGCGGCCTCCTCTAGGTCACCCTGCAATCCCAGTACGTCGAGGTAGACCTCTTCGTCGTTGAGGATCAACGGAGCCCTCATGACGTGTCGGAGAACCATCATCTGCGAGACGCCCATCGGATTATCTTTCTCCGCCTCGGCTTGCACGATGAGTCGATTCATCGCGGCGATTGTGCGTTCCCTGGCACCCCGCTGCTGAAGTTCAGTTCGCACCGCCAGCAGCTGTTCGTATACGTTCATTCACCCTCACAATAATCGGTTACTTCAGCGTAGCAAGAGGAAAACTTCGCCTCCACTACGCTGGCATAAAACTGCTAGGAGACCTGGCCGTTCTCCGAGTGACGCTCTCTCATGAAGTCGTCGTTATAGAGGCCTACATCGTGCCCATGGTAGACATTCACAAGGAAATCTTGCCGGGGCATCTCAGCCGAAAGAACCAGGTCGTCGTCCAGACGCTCAATCAGCTCGAGCAGTGTGTCCTCATCTAACTCGTTCTCCAGAATGAGCGTCCCGTACACTTCCTGCGAGGCATAGTGAAGGTCGAGATGCCCGAGACGCTGCTCTCCGTCTCGGATCTCGTAGCCTTCTGAGTATGCGGTTCGAACGTGGCGGTCGTATCGATAATCGGCCATTAGTGTCCTCCTTGATCGAAGTGGTGCGGCACTCCACAGTCCATGCGTTGTCGGCCGCGAACCGTGAATTGAAGCACCTGATTATCCTTCAGGAAGCGGCCGTCTAAACGACGACAAACGGAGAACCCGTGAGGTGCGATACGTTGTCGACCGATTCAACCGCCGAGTAAGGGCTTTTTCCTTGAAGGATCGAGATGGAACCGTTGCGTAAGCGGAAGGCATGAAGATGATGAAACGGGAGCCCCAGCGACTGCATGATGCCCAACTTTATGACGGTGTCATGGGAGATCACGGCTGCTCTTCCACAGTGGGGATCGTCGAACCGTTCTTCGACAAAAGCCCAGAAACGTTCAGCCACGTGATCCAGGCTCTCGCCCTCGGGAAAACAAACCTTCTCGGGCTCGTGGTACCAGGCGTGGAATAACTCCGGAAATTGCTGCTCTATCTCCTCGCGCTTGAGACCCTGCCATGGGCCGAGGTTGATCTCGATGAGGCGTTCGTCCACAGTTATCGGCACGCCAGCCTTCCTCGCGATCTGTTCTGCCAAGATAAGTCCGCGAGAGAGTGGCGTGGAGTACACCGACTCAAAGAGGCCGGGTCGAACGCACTCAACGATACGATCGATGTCCGTCATTCCTTGACCGCTGAGGGGTGAATCGACTACGCCCTGATAGCGTTCATCGACGTTCCAAACCGTCTGTGTATGGCGCATCAGGAAAAGCGCTGTCACCTGGTCACTCACAGTGCCACAACGCCACCACCACCGTCATGACAACTTGTCATAACGTCTCCCGCCCAATCCGCGTTTGCTTGAGAGGGAACAGTCCTATCAATCGTTAGCGGCTGCACGCCGGCGAGACGGGACTCCACTCTTTCGGCAAAGCTGCGAGATGTACTGTTTACTACAGCCGTGCCGGCTGGCGATCTCACTCATCGTCAGGCAGCGCTCGAGGTAAAGTTCTCGGAGCGTAGTGGCGTCCAAATGCGACGCCAAAGATGCCACGGGTTTCGATTCCCGCCTTCGGGGCTTCCGCTTCCCTGCCCCACTACTCCCACGCGTAGTCAATTGCAAATAAGATACATTATGTAGACTTGGTCCAAATGGGTCCGATGCTTCCGCTTCCCTGTTCGCTCATTCCGCCTTCGAGCCTCCCTCGGACGCAAATCGAATCGAGACCCGGTTCTGCGAACGCACGGCTAGCTACCTGACACCCAGCGCACGATGTCTTGATATGAGATTAACAAGATCACTGTGACGAGTACTGCCATCCCGGCGAGGTGGATTAGCCCTTCCACCTCAGGATTGAGATTCTTTCGTCGAACTCCTGACACGATGACCAAAAGCAGGCGTCCACCGTCCAGGGCAGGTATAGGCAGCAGATTCAAGACGCCTAGGTTGGCGCTTAGCAGGGCAACGAAGGCGAAGAACTGCCCCCAGCCCACTTGCGGTATGCTGCTGGCAGCCTCACCCGTAAGTCTTGCAATTCCTACAGGACCTGATAGGTTCCGCGTCCCATGCGCTCCAATGCTGGAGATTACGTCTGGCACCGTCATGATCATATCCCCAACCCCGGCAAAGGATAGCCGCACTGAGGCGAGGAATGGATGGGTTTGGTCGTGAATACCCATAACGATTCCAATTGCGCCCTGTCCGGCAGGTGGGTGAGCTCTGGGCACGAGGAAGATGGTCTTCCGGTGACCATTGCGAATCACGGTGACGGGTACTCGCTGTCCGCGATGGCGCTCGGACAAGTTATGTAAAGTAGTTGGCTGCTTCACCCGGATTCCGTCGAAGGCAATGATACGATCGCCGACGTGCAGTCCCGCCTTTTGTGCTGGGGAGTTAACCGATATGCCTGCTACGGAGTCGGTTATTACCGGTGAGCCTAACCAAAAAGCGGTCACAAAGAAAAGAGCCAGCGCGAGAGCCAGATTCATACATGGGCCGCAAATGAGAACGAGGGCTCGCTGCCACCAGGGCTTGGCGCCGAAGCTGGCGGGATTGCCCGCATCTTCCCCGTTTTCTCCCATCATCTTTACGAATCCGCCAAGAGGTAAGAGATTGATGGAGTAAATGGTGCCTCCACGAACCACCGACGCCAAACGAGGCGGGAATCCCATGGCGAACTCATAAACTTTCACTTTCCAGAACTTTGCCATGCACGAAATGGCCAAGCTCATGGACAAATATGAGCGTTCCGAGCACTAGCGGGAAGGCGATGATGGTAGCCAGGGGGCTAGACACAGTTCGATCTCACGATCTTCTTTCCATCTCCGGTTTCTTTGGATGTTTTGGCTAAGGAAGCGAGGCGCGGACTAGAGAGCCTTCCGGAGGGCTCTGCCTTAGTGTTCACGAGAACGATTACGTTTGACGAGCTCAGGGTCAAAGTTTGAAGCCGAAGCCTTGGCCGGCTTTTGGCGGCATGGTCCGCACTTAGGTCGTAAAAGACTTCGACAGCTCCTCGCAAATGGTCCGCGCAGTAGCGTCTGTTTGCAGTATATCGTCAAGACCTGGATTCGGACAAGATTGATGCTTGTCGAGAACCTCCCCAATGAGCGCCGGTATGTCCGTAAATCTTATCTTGCCGTCGAGGAACAATTCCACCGCGACTTCGTCGGCGGCGCATAGGCAGGCAAGAGATGTGCCCCCGGCTCGCGCCGCTTCGAGAGCCAACCGAAGGCAGGGATATCGGTCGAAGTCGATCGGTGAGAAGTTTAAAGAGCTCAAATGTTGCAAGTCAAGGCGCTGTAGGTCGTTCGTCCACCTATCTGGAAAGCTGAGCGCATACTGGATGGGCAAACGCATGTCGGGCACACCGAGCTGAGCCTTGACAGAAGAATCACTGAAATAGACGAGCGAATGAACGATGCTCTCCGCGTGCTGCACGATTTCAATGGCGTCTAGAGGTAGGTCGAAAAGATACGTCGCTTCGACTACCTCGAGCCCTTTATTCATAAGAGTGGCGGAATCGACAGTGTTCTTCCGTCCCATGTTCCACGTGGGATGACGTAATGCCTCCGTTGGCGTCACATTTGTTAGGGTGTCGGGCGACCGGTCACGGAAGGCGCCTCCGGACGCAGTTAGGACGACCTTCTCAAGCTCAAGATCTGGTTCGCCCAGAAGACACTGCCATATTGCGCTATGTTCGCTGTCAATCGGAACAAGTTGACCCTCTCCCTGACTCTGACTCATGATGATGGGGCCAGCCATGACAAGGGTTTCCTTGTTCGCGAGGGCGACGCGCTTTCCTGCCCCGAGGGCTGCCAGCGTAGGAAGCAATCCGGCCGCGCCGACTGTAGCCACGACAACCAGGTCCACGTCAGCCATCACAACCATGTCAATCAAGCTAGCTGGTCCGTGGCCCATGACGGTCGAGACATCCCGCGTTTCCGGATCCGCAACCGCTCCCTTGGCTCGACGGAACTTCTCGAGCTGATGGCGAAGAAGCTGCACGTTTCGGTGGGTCGCAAGTCCCACCACCTCGACGCGTTCAGGAAATTGTGATGCAACTTCGAGAGTCTGAACTCCAATAGACCCTGTACTTCCGAGTACCACAATCCGAAGCGGTCTGCTCATTGGCCCGGCTCACATGCGGTCGACCGACTAGTGATATCCAGCCGCCACCAAAACATAAAGCCCCACGGTCCCGGAGAAAAGCAGGCTGTCGATTCGATCAAGCAGCCCACCGTGTCCCGGGATGATCGTGCCTGAATCCTTAACTCCCGAGTACCTTTTCATTAATGACTCGACGAGATCCCCGGTTTGAGATGCTATGGCGATCCCAAGCCCGAGAACCAAAGAAACGGTAACGGGCAATCGGAACGGTACAGCGCAGACTAAGGCGATCAGTACTGAGAGGACGACTCCACCGGCAACGCCTTCCCATGTCTTGCTGGCACTTATATGCTGCATGAAAGGGTGTCTGCCCCAGAGCCTTCCGGCAATATAAGCGCCGGTGTCGTAGGACCAAGTCAGAATTAGCACGACTAACACAAGCCTGAAACCGTTGTGCATGTCCCTCAACGAAATCATGCTCCCCAGTAGCATGCCAACATACAGAGCCACGATCACGGTTAGGGCCCAATCCAAGAATGTCTGCTGGCTCCCTTTAGCGAACAGGAACCATAAGCCGGCGGCTATGGTCCCGAGCGCCAGAATGGCGCGAGTCCATTGCCATGGGTGTGGGAAAGCTGGACTCAGAGCGAGACCCAGCGCAAGTAGAAGGCCAAGGAGCAGCGCCGGTTGGTGGTCTCGTTGTCTCAGCATTTGGTACCCTTCCATCGCGCCTACGAAAGCAGCGGCGCCAACGACAAGTCGGAAGGGAATTCCCCCGAGATAGGTAATAAAGACGACGATAGGTATTCCAACCAGACCCGTAATGACCCGAAGGAGCACCTTGCTCTCAAGCCAACTTCCCTGCTTGTGAGTGGCGCTAGAGCCGGCCAAACTTACGCCGCCTGTTCGCATAAGCCTCAAGAGCACTATGGAAGTCATCCTCTCCGAAGTCCGGCCACATCTTGGGACTGAAATAGTACTCCGAGTAGGATGCCTGCCAAATTAGAAAGTTACTGAGGCGCATCTCTCCAGCCGTCCGAATGACCAGGTCAGGATCCGGCATCCCAGCGGTGTAAAGGTGCTTGGATATTGTTTCCTCGTTCACCTCTTCCGCCGAAATTCCCTCACTGACTATTTCCCGTACTGCCCGAACTACTTCGGCGCGGCCACCATAGTTGAAGGCTACATTCATCTGGAGCCTATCGTTGGACTTCGTAAGATCAACGGCCTTGAGGATTGCCCGCTGCTGGGCTAAAGGGACCTGTTCTAAGCTTCCGATGTGAGTGATGCGGACACCGTTCCGGTGGAGGCTCCTAGTCTCTCTTTCCGCCGCATCTGCAAAGATCTCCATCAGCCCCTCGACTTCTTCCGTGGGCCGGCCCCAATTCTCGGTGGAGAATGCGTAGAGGGTCAGCATTGGGATTCCGATGTCGACGCACGCTCGCACCACTCGGTGCATGTTGCGGACTCCAGCCCGGTGCCCTGCTAGTCGCGGCAGGCGACGGTTTTGTGCCCAGCGGCCGTTGCCATCCATGATGATGGCGACGTGTCGAGGGAGTAATCCTTGCTCCCCCTCTTCGCCGGATTCCTTTGGCGATGGCGGGGATTGGGCTGGTCCAGATCCGGCGACCGTTGGTTAGACCTCCAGCATCTCCGCTTCTTTCGTTGAACCGAGCTGCTCAGCCTGCGCGACCATGCGATCCGTTAGCCTCTGCAGGCGTTCTGAGGCATCGCTCTCTTCGTCTTCAGAGATTTCCTTGCTCTTTAGCATTTGGCGCAGCTTATCGTGCGCTTCCCTACGCAGGTTGCGGATCGCCACGCGCGTCTCCTCGACTCGCCGGTGTACGACTTTCACCAGATCACGGCGACGTTCCTCCGTGAGAGGAGGGATGACAATGCGGATCATCGTGCCTTCATTGGTCGGGTTAAATCCGAGCTCGGATTTGAGGATAGAACGTTCGATTTCGCCGATTACCGAACGGTCGTAAGGTTGAATCGTCAGCATCCGCGCGTCGGGTGCGGCTATCGATGCAAGCTGTACGAGTGGCATGGTCGTGCCATACGCGGACACGAGAAGATTCTCGAGAACACTGGGATTTGCCCGGCCGGTGCGGATATTGACGAGATCGTGTCTCTCAGCATCGATCGCCTTGCCCATCCGGCTTTCAGTCGACTGAATAACATCATCAATCATCCTGACTACTCGTCTCCATCCAGAAGGTCGCTTACATCTCGCGCTACGAGCGTTCCGATCTGCTCTCCGCGAACTACGCGCTCTATGTTCCCCGGGGCTAGATTAAAGACGATGATGGGGAGGTCGTTCTCCTTGCACAGAGCAACTGCTGCGCCATCCATCACCTCGACCTCCCGCTTCAGCGCCTCAGTGTAGCTCAATGAGCGGTACTTTCTTGCCGACGGATTCAAGAAAGGATCCTTCTCGTACACACCCGCTACTTTTGTTGCTTTTAGCAGAGCTTCGGCATGAAGCTCAACCGCGCGCAGGGCGGCTGCCGTATCGGTTGTGAAGTAGGGGTTGCCGGTTCCCGCCACTAGCAGAACCACCCGCCCAAGCTCTAGGTGACGCTCGGCTCGCCGGCGGATGAATGGTTCTGCGACTTCATTCATGCCGATGGCCGTCTGTACTCTAGTGTCGACGTTCAGCTTTTCCAAGGCGTCCTGGAGGGCCAGTCCGTTCATCACGGTGCCCAGCATACCCATGTAGTCCGCCGTGGCCCGATCGATACCTAGCTCGGAAGCGTCTCGGCCACGAAAGAGATTGCCTCCGCCCACAACCATGGCAACTTGAGTCCCACGTTCATGGATGGAGGCGACTTCACTGGCAATATCACGAACAACGTCGGGAGCCAGACCAAAGCCCTGAGTCCCCATCAGGGCTTCGCCGCTGAGCTTTATAAGAATTCGACGAAAGCGGGGGGATGGCCCTGAGCCATCCGCACCCACGGGCTAGACTCCCACCTGGAAGCGTGACCACCGCTTAACAACGATATTCTCTTTCACCTGCAAGACCAGGGCGTCGATCAGCTGACGAATTGTCTTGTCCTGGTCACGCACGAATGGCTGGTCGAGGAGAACATTTGCTTCTTTCCACTTTCGGAATTGTCCCTCGCGAATCTTTTCGAGAACGTTTTCGGGCTTCCCAGGGTTGTTCTTGCGAGCATCTTCGTCGAGCATTTTCATGATCTCGTCTCGCTCCGATGGCTCGATGTCCTCTTCCGTGGTGTATTTGGGAGCGTGCGCGGCGATCTGCAGAGCTATGTGATGGGCCAGTTCTCGAAACTGCTCGGAGCGACCCGTGAAGTCCGTTTCGCAATCGAGCTCTAACAATACGCCAATCTGTGCTCCGTGATGGATGTAAGACGTGACAGTCCCGTTAGCCGTTTCCCGACCCGCCTTCTTTTCCGCATGCGCCTTTCCGGTCTGCTCGAGTATTCTCATGGCCCGGTCCCGGTCGCCCTCGGCGCGTGCCAGGGCGTCCTTCGCCTCCATGACGCCGGCTCCGGTATTTTCCCGAAGCCACTTGATGTCTTCAATGTTCAACGATGTGGTGCTCATAATTGATCTCCGTTATGTAAAGAGCTCCGAGGCCTAAGCCTCAGGGCCAAGAGTTTCGTTTTCCACTTCCGACGGTTCTTCCGCCCCAACGACTGGAGCTTCGTCCTCGGTCGTATCTTCCGTTGGGGTTTCAGCTGAAGCTACCTTTGCCCGAGCTCTCGTCACGCGGGTCTTGGGGGCGGCGACGTCGGATTGGGCAAGTTCTGGTGGTTCGTTCGATGCATCGACGTTTTCATCCGTCGGTTGGATCTCGGCCCCAACCTCGGCCGGCTCACCGGACAGGCTCTGGGATGCGATTGCGGCCTCCGTGGCCGGAGTCAACTCTTCAGCCCCGGTGTCGCTGGTCACCTCATCTCCCGACGATGAAAGCACGGCTTCCTCAGCTAGCGCGGTTAGCGGTTCGTCGCTAGGCGTCTCAACGTCCTCTAGTTCGGTAAAGGCGACAGGAGTGTCCGGAAGATCCATCACGGTCGGCTCTGTTTCCGCAATGTCCGGTTCGCTTCCCGCCGCGGTGCCTAAGTCCGCAACGTACTCATCCCCAGCGCTCTCCTCGGCCAGCTCGGCTTCCTCAGCCGCCCTCTCCGCCAACATCGATTCGCGCATCTGTTGCCCTTCAATTGCTGCATCGGCGATTCGTCCGGCTAGAAGTCGAACAGCTCGGATGGCGTCATCATTCGCTGGAATTGGATAAGCGATAGGGTCCGGGTCAGCATTGGTGTCGACAAGAGCCACCATGGGAATGTCTAACCGTGCCGCTTCGTGGACAGCAAGATGCTCTTTTGAGCAGTCGACGATGAAGAGCGCTGCAGGCAAACGACGCATGGTGCGGATGCCGCCGAGAAGGCGATTTAGCTTCGCCATCTCATCCCCAAGTCGGAGCTGCTCCTTCTTGGGGCGAAGGTCCATTTCGCCGGTTTGCTTCATCCTCTCGAGCTCGTCGAGGCGGCGTAGGCGTTCTTGAATGGTCTTGAAATTAGTGAGCAGGCCTCCCAGCCACCGCTGATTCACAAAGAACTGGCCAGCCCTCATCGCCTCGTCTCGAACGGCTTCTTGGGCCTGCTTCTTCGTGCCCACGAATAGAAGCTTTTCACCACTGGCCGCGAGATCCCGGGCGTAGTCATAAGCTTGCTCAAGGCCGTCTACGGTCTTTTGAAGATCGATAATGTGAATCCCATTGCGCTCGGTGAAGATGTACCGCTTCATCTTCGGGTTCCAGCGCCGGGTCTGATGGCCAAAGTGGACACCAGCCTCAAGGAGCTGCTTCATTGATACGACTGCCAAGACTCTTCCTCCTGAAGTGTTTGTCCTCCGCGGCCGTCACTCAGATCACGAACCATTACGGCAACACGTGAGCTGTCTGGTCGCGTGCGAATTTCGACTGCACCCGCGAGACGGGCACACAAAAACGGCCCGAGGTGCTCCCGGGCCTACGACTTAAGTTTACCACTATTCAACCGGGAAGGCGTTCGTTTCGGACCGCCTAGACAGAGCCGGTATGGTCGAGGGGACAGGATTTGAACCTGCGACCCCAGCGTCCCGAACGCTGTGCGCTACCGGACTGCGCCACCCCTCGTCGTATCGAAGTCTACACGGAGGCTGGTTGGGTCGTCAACACGCGATTCACGTAGAATACTCCCAATTCTCGATGTTCGTGATTCCGAGGCAGCCGATTTATCTCCATGAGTGTCCGGCCTTGGCCGCCGGCAGACTCCCCGTCGTACTGGCCTAAGATCACACTTGCGGTCGACGAGACGTGAGCATGTGGACTGCAACCCGCAGGATGAGTAGACATGTAATAACCAAGCCGATGATGGCCAATGCGGTGTACTTTGGTGCTAAGAAGGCCGCGGAAATTAGAAATGCAGTGGCCAGCAAGCCATAGAGAAGGCCACGAACCATCCGCTCCACTCTTACCAATGCTCGCGACACATTGGTCAAGTCCTGACGCACCCAATCGGCGTCGCCAATTCCCTGAAGAGTGTTTTGGGTCAATGTCGGGAGGTTGGCTGCGGTCAGGATGAATCGTTTCGCCTCATTTGCCAGTCGATCCCAAGTCAACGTCGCCGCACCCTCCCTAATCAGCCCTCTTGCATACGGCTCAGACACAGTCATGAACTGAAAATCGGGATCGAGCCCGGTACAGAGACCAAGGAGTGTACCAAGAGCACGACTGAGAAAGGCAAAGTTGGTTGGAATTTGGAATGCCTCCGCTTGGAAGACTTCCTGAGTTTGCTCCAGCACCAACTTTGGATCGACGTCTCGGAGCTCGGCGAACGACATCTCATAAAACGTTTCCACAGCCCAGGCGACTGTCCGGCGAACAAGGCTCAAATCAGCAGACGGCCGCACGAAGTTGAGCCTTACGAGGGCTCGGACTACCGCGTCGAAATCGTGTCGTACGATCCCTATGAACAGGGCACGAATGTTATCCCGCATCTTCGGAGTGATGCGTCCCACCATTCCAAAGTCCACCAGAACAAGTGTTGGGCCTGGAGCGGCAAATACGTTTCCAGGATGGGGGTCCGCGTGGAAGAAACCGTCGACGAGTATCTGTTGGAGGTAGCACTGCAGAAGCACCTCGGCTAGGTCGGATCGACTAATGCCGGCTTCTTCAATCCGTTCGTATTCAGTGATCTTAATTCCTGGCATGAATTCGAGAGTCAGGACATCCTCTCGAACATGAGACCAGTAGACGCGTGGAACGCGAACGCGATCGTTACCGTGAAAGTTAACGGCGACCCGCTCGGCGTTGTGTGCCTCGGCGATGTAGTTGAGCTCCTCATGAATCGTTTCAGTGAATTCCCGCAGAATCCCCGGCAGGTCTACTCGCCTACGAACCGCATGAAACCGATTAAGCTGCCGGACAACGAAACGGAGACTGGCGAGATCCGCCTCGACAACTTCGGCGATCTGAGGTCGTTTGACCTTAACTACAACTGGTTCCCCGCCCCATAGTGTGGCCCGGTATGCCTGGCCCAGAGACGCCGCCGCAATGACCTGTTGATCGAACCGTGCAAAGATTGTCTCGAGCCGAGCACCAAAGAGATTCTCAATAACAGGGCGAATCTGCGAGAACCCTACCGCCGGCACCTCATCCTGAAGTAACGAAAGCTCTTCGATAAACTCCGCGGGAAGAAGGTCGACTCGCGTACTGAGGAACTGACCAACTTTGATGATCACTCCTCCCATCTCAAGGGCTGTACGCCTTATCAACCGTGCCCGACGGCGATTGGAAGTCGAGTCGCTATAGAAACTGTAAGAACCAAGGGTCAGACGTGCCCGGGCATAGGAGTATGTGAAGCTAGCCAACAGCCGCATAAATAGCCAGACGATGCGAATGAAACGACGCCGCCTGTTGATCGGGGGCAGAGGAGCGTGGGCGATGCCGAATGGTTCGGTCATCGACACCGTCGGGCCACCGATCCCTCTATCTTTGGGTGCAAGCTTCCTAGGATCGAGCGGGGTTTCACTGCCACCATCATTCGAGCCTGTACTTGAGTCCATCAAAAGCCGTTCCGCACGCTAAGTATTATGTGGTGAAAGGCGTAACCATCGGGAAACGAGTCGTAAAGACAACAACCGAACTGGAGACTGAGGCGTTTGGGTACGACATCGGCCGTAACGCGCTTCCCCGGTCGATTGTCGTATTAAACGGAAATCTTGGCGCAGGGAAAACGGTCCTCGCTAGGGGAATCGCCAAAGGCTTGAACATCGAAGCCTGGCGTGGGAGTCCAACCTTTGCTCTCGTTCACGAATATGAAGGCCGACTCCCCATGTTTCACATGGACGCATATCGGTTGGAGCCGAGCGAAGTGGAGGAGCTAGACATCCCAAGGATGCTCGAGTGCCAGGGCGTTCTTGTGGTGGAGTGGGGAGGAAAGGTCCTCGATCACCTCACGCCACACCATCCATCGAAGGTATTGCGGCTGTCCTTGGTCGATCAAGGAGGCGATCAAAGAGAGATCGTGGTCGAGGAATGAAAGTCTTAGCCATCGAGTCCGCCACCGCCTACGCTTCCGTCGCGGTCGTGGATGGAGAGCCTATCTTCCTCCAGACATGGTTAGCGGGCCGCAATCACTCAAGAAGTGTTGCTAGGGTGATCGAGGCCGGATTGAAGCAAGTGGGCCTTCGGCCTTCGGACCTCAATGCCATCGCGGTGGGGATAGGCCCGGGCTCGTATACTGGCATTCGGATAGGCATGGCGCTTGCGAAGGGGATGGCGCTTGGAGCAGACCGCCCTTTGGTGGGGGTCAGCACCTTACTCTCCCTGGCCTGGGGCTGTGGCGCGTGGAAGGGGACCATCTGTCCACTCGTTTCTGCCGGAAGCGGCCATGTAGCGATAGGTCTGTTCCGTGGACCCTGGCCAGTTGAGAACACTGGCGATGAGCAATCTCTTGCATCCGACGATGCAAAAGGGCTCATTCCCTTCGGTGCTTTGATCTGCGGACCAGGAGCAAAGGAGATAGTGGCGCCTGAATCCTGTTATAGAGCTCCTGCAATGGCTGATCAGCCATCTGCCGCAAGCGTTGCCGGTATTGCAGAAAACTACCTGATTGCAGGAGGGGCGGACCAACTATATACAGTGGAGCCGAATTACCTGCGGCGCTCGGCGGCAGAGGAGCGAATGCGGGAGCTGGAGCTGAGAGTCTGATCTACGTTGTCGACGGTATGCGCCAGGAAGACATTCCGGAAGTCGTCTCGGTTGACCGCGAGAGCGCAGCCCTCCCTTGGCCTGCTTCTGCTTACCGTCGAGAGCTGAGTGCGAATGATCACGCTCACTACATCGTTATTCGTGAGATAGACGAGAGCCAACATCAATCTTCGCCGCCGCCACCGGCACCCGGTGGATGGCGTCAAATTCTCCCGTGGCTCCGCTCAGACGAGCGGTCAGGCGGACCGCCAAGAGGTAAGGTGGTTGGTTATGGCGGCATGTGGCTGGTGGGAGACGAGGCGCATATCACAATTCTGGCGGTAAGAATCGCTGACCGTGGACGAGGGTTCGGCGAGCTACTGCTTGCGAGCCTTGTGGAGATGGCGACCCACTTCGGGTCACATTGGGTAACGCTGGAAGTTCGTGCGTCAAACCTCACGGCTCAGCAGCTCTACCGGAAGTATGGCTTTCATGACGCCGGGCTGCGACGGCGGTATTACAGCGACAACAACGAAGACGCGCTCATTATGACCACTGACGATATCACTCAGGCGCCTTACCTCGACCGATTCATCGAATTGAAAGGTGCCCTTGCTGAAAGGCTACTAAGGAAGGATGCCCTAAGAGCGCAGGCTCCAATTCTGACCTTGGACCACACTGAATGAATTCGCAATGACACTGCATGAGGACCGGCTCATGCTGGGAATTGAAACGTCATGTGACGAGACCAGTGCGGCGATTGTCAATGGCTCCTTAAGGGTGCGTTCCAACATCGTGGCGTCTCAAATCCAGGAGCATGAGCGCTTCGGTGGAGTTGTCCCTGAGATCGCGAGTCGACAGCATATTCTCACGATCACTCCCGTTTGTTCGCGGGCGCTACACGACGCGAATACCTCTTGGGACATGCTTGAAGGTGTCGCGGTAACGCGCGGACCTGGGTTGGCAGGCCCGCTGCTCGTGGGGATCAACTTTGCCAAGGGACTTTCCCTCGCTCGTGGCATTCCTCTCTATGCTGTGGATCACGTTGAAGCGCATATCCTGTCGGTTTGGCTTGACCCCGATGCTGGACGTCCGCAGTTGCCCATGGTGACTCTCGTGGTATCGGGAGGGCATACCGAGCTGGTCTTGGTCGATGCTCCTGGCCGCTATCGACTTCTTGGTAGAACTGTAGACGACGCAGTCGGCGAAGCTTTCGACAAGGTAGGCAGACTTTTGGGCCTTCCTTATCCAGGTGGCCCATCGGTCGAGAAAGTCGCCGGAACGGCACGAGATGCGACTCCTTTGCCAAGGGCTTGGCTTCCGAACACTTATGACTTTAGTTTCAGTGGTTTAAAGACGGCCGTACTCCGACTGGTTCAGGGGCATGCAAAGCTCGTGACCGACCAAGGTCCGGATAAGGCTCACTCTTTGCCGTCTGAGACAGTCGCCTCAATTGCAGCCGGCTTTCAAATCAGTGTCTGTGATGTTCTGACTAAGAAGCTAGCTGGTGCGGTTAAGGATTACGGTGCCCTCTCAGCCGCGATCGTGGGCGGGGTGGCGAACAATCAGTTTTTGCGTTCCATGGCTTTGGATCGCCTCAACGTTCCGCTTCTCGCTCCTGGATTCGGCCTCTCAACGGATAACGCGGCGATGATAGCGGGAGCCGCACTACTCAATCCTCACTCCGTCGGCCTTGGATTGGACGCTGCGCCTTCACTCTCCCTTGACGCGGGCTGATCGGAGTCCTCAAAGCGCGCCATTACGAAGACCACGTCTGAAAGACGGTTCAACCACTCCAGCACGTGACGATTCTCTATATCCCCCTCATGTATCAGACGCGCTACCATTCGCTCTGCACGCCGAACCACTGTACGAGCCACGTCGAGGGCGGCTCCACTCGGGGAATCGCCCGGCAGCACGAATTCTCGTTCGACTTCTACCAAGGACCGGTAGTTCTCTAGAAGGGCATCAAGGCGTGCCACATCAGAGGAATCTACCTTGAATGAGATCTTGGAATAGTTGGACGGAGGTGTTGAGAGCTCCGCCATGATTTTGTAGAGCCCCTTCTGGAGCTCCCGCACAACTGAATCCGTCTGCGCATTCCTTGTTAGCGCGCGGCCGAGTCCCAATGCTGACGAAGCTTCATCCAGTGTTCCTACACAGGAAGGCCTGGCTGAGTACTTTGCGACACGATCTGGTCCAAGCAAGCTGGTGAATCCGTCGTCGCCAGTTCTCGTAGAGACTCGAGCCGGCTCCCGCTCGTCCTTGGGTCCCCCTGAAGACGCGTCCATGCTACTCCCCTTACTCGTTTCTGGCTTCGTTTGAAATGCTTGGCTCGCTCCGGCCAGAGTTCCGGTGCTCACGCTGCGCAAGGATAGTCTCGGCACGGGCCAGCTCATCCGGGGTGTCTACGTCCATTCCGGATGTGGGACAACCGATCTCAATAAATTGCACTGGGTTGCGGTCAACGACGGACTCTTCCACCGGCGTCACCGCCGCACCCCACGGAGCTCTGGAAACAGGTCACGGCTGATTGCGACCGGGTTGCCCCTGACGTCTGAATAAAGGGGTACGACGCTCAGGGCATCGGTGCTGCGCCACGCCACGACAAGTTTCTCTAGCACGTGTCCGGTCATGAGGGGTTGGTCGGCGGGTCCAACTAAAATGGCGCCTACGTCTGGCGGAATCTCGGCCAGTCCCGCCTTCAGTGCTGCACTCTGTCCTTCTGTAAAAGCTGTGTTGAGTACGACATGGACTCTTGGGTCTAACTGCTGAGAAATCATGCTTGAATCGTGACCCAAAACAACCCAACACTCTCCAAAGAAATCCAGATAGGCGTCGAGGGTGCGAGTGATCACGGTCCGGCCATGGAGCGGTGCCAGCAATTTATTCTGAGAACCGAATCGGCGAGACAAGCCCGAGGCGAGTACTAAGCCATAAATCGGGCTGAACTGCCGTCTCACGGCGAAGGACCGCTCCACTGACATGGATTATTATCCCTGCAACATTGACGTTCATCAGAGCAAGCGCTCAAACGAGGGCTCCCTTGAATGTCTCCGCCCACGACAATCCACTGATTTCGGTTGTCCAGACGGACATAACTTGACAATGTTTGGAAAATGGGTATTATACCCCTGATGGGAACAGTGTAGCTGTGAAGGAGAAATGAAGATGCCACTTTCAGAAGAAGAGCGAAGGGCCAAGCAACGGGAGTACAACCGGCAGTACTACCTTGCCCACAGAGACAGAAAATTAGAGCAGAATGCTAAGTCGGCACGGAGATGGCGGCAAAAATACCCGGAACGCTATCGGTTGTCGCAAGAACGCTGCCGAATCCGAGCGCGCGAGCTGCGCGGGATCGAGCCTCGTAAGCCCAGAATTCGCGAATGCGTGGCCTGCCACGAGGTGAAAGAACACAAGGCTCGTGAGATGTGCGTCGTTTGTTATGGAAAGTGGCGATGGCAGAATCACAAGCGGATAGTCGAGCTCTATTTGGCCTCAGGTGCGGAAATACCTCAGACGATCCTATAGAGCGCGCGCCCGCCCCGTCGTTTTACGCTTGGGACTGATGCCTATAAACTCGCCTTCTCGTCGATCGCGACAATACGCGGGATATTGGCCATAGTGTCTTCTAGTCCGTCCAGTCCGTAGCCTGCAACGAAGACGTCAGGGACCTCGAAACCCAAGTAATCGATGGGCACGTCGTGAATTCTTCTGCTCGGCTTGTCGAGCAGCGTCGCAACCTTTACGACTCCTGGCTCGTGAAGGGCAAGGTAATTCAGGACAAAGCGCATAGTGAAGCCCGTATCCACGATGTCTTCTACGACGATTACGGGGAAACCCTTGATGTTCGTCTTGATGTCGCTGACCAAGCTCATGACTCCACTTGATTGATTGCCGCTGTAGGAAGTGACTCGAATGTAGTCCAGACGGCATGGCATTTGGAGCTGCTTGGCGAGATCGACGGCGAAGAAACAGCCACCGCGTAAGACAACCACAAGATAAAGCAGCTGCGTCGACTGGAAATCTCGATTAATCTCCTGGGCTATTTCCGTAATTCGCGACTGTAGCCGGTCAGAAGCAATTAGCGTCCGCACGCGTGTCCCCCTTTTCGTCCTTGCCTTCGATAGAGGATAACCTTCGGCTCTCTCATCTGAATTGGTCCCCGGTATACTGCGAGAGACGGAGGATGCGTGGGCCAGAAAGCGTACATGGGCTCCGATATCAGGCGGCGCGAAGACCCCCGGCTGATAACAGGAGCGGGAAGCTACGTAGACGATGTAACTCTTCCAAGAACCGTGTTCTTGGCGATACTTCGCTCTCCCTTTGCCCATGCCCGGATTGCCGGTATCGATCTCACCGAGGCTGTAAGCCATCCCGGCGTTCTAGCCGCTGTCTCAGGCAGAGACGTTGGGTCGCTCACTTCCGACGTGCCAACTGAGTCGGGAAGCGATGAGGAGCCCGTTGGCGAGGAGGGAGGAGGCGAACGGCCACCTCTTGCCCTGGATGTTGTTCGTTTCGCGGGTGAGGGCGTTGCTGCAGTTGTTGCCGTTGACGACTACACCGCCGCCGATGCGCTTGACTTGATCCACGTGGACTACGAGCCACTCAATGCGTATATCGATGCGGAGTCGGGCCCTGGCGCCACAACTGACTTTCCGGATGCTTCCTCAGAAGACCCTTCCACCGGAAGACCGCTTGGGACAGAGAGAGAATATTCTTCCGGAGATGTGGAAGGAGCATTCCGGGAGGCAGATGTAGTTATCTCCGAGCGCTTCATCAACCAAAGATTAGCTCCGCTTCCCATGGAGACCAGAGGCGTTCTAGCTGACTATCATCCCGGCTCGGAAGAGCTTACTCTTTACAACTCCACACAGTGCGCCCATTTTGTTCGCGATGCCGTTGCCGATTCTCTCGGTCGACCTGCAAGCGGTGTCAGGGTGATCGTTAAGGATGTGGGCGGTGGATTCGGGTGCAAGATCGGGAAGTATCCTGAGGACGTCCTGGCTGCGTACTTTGCCGCAAAGCTGAGACGTCCGGTGAAGTGGATCGAGTCCCGAAGCGACAACTTCTTGTCCACGGTTCACGGTCGCGCTCAAACTGCGGTCGTGGATCTAGCTTCCACTCGCGAAGGAGTCATTCTCGGGTTGAAGTTGGATCTCTCAGTGGACACCGGCGCCTATGATGCCGGATGGCTCGCCCGGACAACTGCCGGTATGATCACGGGATGCTACGACATAAGGAACATCAGAACCACGGCCAGAAGTGTGCTTACAAACAAGACTCCCCTCGGTGCCTATAGGGGTGCGGGTCGACCCGAGGCCGCATACTTCATTGAACGTGCCATCGACGCCTTGGCTCGGAGACTTCAAATGGACCCGGCGGACATCAGAAGGAAGAACTTCATTAAGCCTGATTCCTTCCCGTACAGCGCCGCAGATTGGCCGGTCTTTGACTCGGGTGACTACGGTCTCGCCCTCGACGCCGCTCTCGAACGCGCTGACTATCAGGGATTGATAGAGCGACGGGATCAAGCTCGTAGCGAGGGCCGCCTGGCCGGGGTTGGGCTCGCCTCTTACGTCGAGGTGACCGGATTCGGTTGGGAAACGTCAACATTGACGGTGGAGGCTGATGGTAGCGCTACCGTGTATACGGGAATCTCGCCACATGGTCAGGGCCAGGAAACGACTTTCGCCCAGATTGTCGCCGACGTTTGCGGTCTAGATCCGGCCCAGGTTCGAGTGATATACGGGGATACAGCCATGGGCTATGGTCAAGGCACCATGGGAAGTCGAGGAACCTCTGTGGGAGGCACTGCCGTAAACAGGGCCGCGATCGAGGTACGGGAGAAGATGGCTGCTATAGCCGCGGACAAATTGGAGGCCGCAGTCGAAGATCTTGAATTAGTCGATGGTAGATGGCAGGTGCAAGGCTACCCAGATCGATTCGAGAGCGTCATTGACATCGCCAAGGTGGCCTGTTCCGACAGCGGATTGCCGGAAGGGATGGAACCGGGTCTACGGGCCACCGCCAACTTCAGCCCTGAGGACGTTACGGCACCTTTCGGCACTCATGTCGCAGCTGTTGAGATCGATGCGGAAACAGGAAGGGTGGATCTCGTTCGATTTCTAACGGTTGACGATTGCGGGCGAATTGTTAGTCCCCAGCTGGTTGACGGTCAGGTCCATGGTGGCGTTTTGCAGGGCATCTCTCAGGCGCTATTGGAGGAGGTTGTGTACTCGGATGATGGCCAGCTGTTGACGGGAAGTTTTGCCGGCTATGCAATTCCCACGATTGGAGAGATGGTTCCTGTCGAGGTAACTCATACTGAAACTCCTTCGCTTCGAAACGAATTGGGTGTCAAGGGAGTGGGAGAGGCGGGCAGTATTGGCTCTACCCCTGCTGTTGCGAACGCCGTTCTCGACGCGTTGTCAGCGATTGGGGTAGAACGCCTGGATATCCCGTTCACGCCGGAAAGGGTGTGGCAAGCTATCCGGAGTGCAAGTAAAACAGAATCCGCTCCGACATGACTCACAGGTCTCCGGTCGAAGCACCGGGGGCTGACCGGCGAGACATCGGCGACGCACTGTTGCTCAGGCGATCGATTCGTCGGTTCGAGGCTCGGCCGTTGAGTCGCCAAGACATCCTGAATCTTATAGATCTTGCGCGATGGGCTCCGTCACCCCACAATTCCCAGCCATGGCGATTCACGGTTCTGTCGTTTGAGGCCAGGAGGCGTTTGGCCGTTGCTATGGCGACGAAGCTCCAGGTGGATCTTCAACGTGCTGGGGTTGACCAACAACAAATAGAGCGGCAAACCGGGCGGTCCCATGAAAGAATCACCTCCGCGCCGGCAGCGGTACTTCTCTCCCTTGTGACGGATGGGCTGGTGCTTGTAGGACAAGAACGGGAGGACGGGCTGGAGTTTCAAATGGCGGTTCAATCTACTGGAGCCGCACTTGAGAACCTATTTGTCGCCGCCGCGGGCAAGGGGATTGGAACATGTTGGATGGCGGCTCCAATGTACTGCGCCCAAGAGGTCGTGGAGGCACTTGATCTACCTCGAGACTATCGCCCTCAAGCCCTTATCCTACTTGGCTACCCCGCATCCGAGCCGAATCCACGTCCCCGGCTCCCGCTTGACAAGGTCGTGACGTTCCGATGAGGATCGTTCTTCTCTGCGGTGGCGTGGGGGGTTCGAAGCTGGCTCTGGGTCTCTCAAGTGAATTCCCGGAGCATGATCTCACCATCATCGTGAATACCGCAGATGACCTCGAGATTCTCGATCTCCACATTAGCCCCGATCTGGATACCGTCATGTACACCTTGGCGGGATGCGCGAATCCTATGACGGGATGGGGCCTATCTGGTGACACGTTTCAAGCGTTACGAATGCTGGAGAAGTATGGAAGGGAATCATGGTTCCAAATTGGAGACGCTGATCTCGCCACTCACCTTCTTCGCACCTCCATGCTGCGTGAGGGAGCCAGTCTGACCCAGGTTACTAGGAAGCTTTCCGACTCGCTTGAGGTGCACGCCACCGTTCTACCGATGTGCGACCAAGCCGTCCGCACATGGATACTAGTCGAAAAAACCTGGATTCCCTTTCAGGACTATTTCGTCAAGCGCCGACAGGCCGACATCCCAAAGGCTATCCAGCATCGAGGGATAAAAGAGGCCCTCGTGAGTGGACCGGTTCGCGAGGCGCTTACTAGGGCGGACATCATCATCGTCGCCCCCTCTAATCCGGTTGTTAGCATCGGGCCGATCATCTCTATCCCTGGGATGGCGCAGCTCTTGCGCTCGTCTCGGGCGCCGAAGGTTGCCGTTACGCCGATTGTCGGTAATCAAGCTGTCGCTGGCCCCGCGGCGGAGCTGATGCGCGCCACCGGACTAGAGCCAAGCGTTGAAGGAGTCGCGACGGCATATCGCCCCTTTCTCACAGAGCTCGTCGTAGATGAGACTGACCCGGACGCCCAAGTGCGACTTGGGGCTACCGGGATGAGGGCCAGAGTAACCGACACGATGATGCCGGATCTAGAGGCTAAGAAGCGCCTTGCGCGATTCGTGGTCGAAGGTGCCACATGATCGCGGCGATAATTCCGTATAAGGTGCCTCCTCTCGCCAAGAGTCGGCTGGGATCCGTGCTCGACCATGAGGCCCGCAGTCGATTGAGCCTCACTCTCCTCCAGCATGTCTTGGAAGTCCTTGAGCAGGTCGATCGCGTGGACTTGATCCGCGTAGTGTCGGCAACGGAACTGGATATCGGAACAGTTCTGCTCGAGTCGGGTGAAGGGCTAAATGCGGCGCTCCAACTTTCCATCAGGTGGGCGGCCAGCGAGAAGGCCGATGCAGTGATTATCTTGCCGGCCGACTTGCCGTTCATAACGAGTGAGGACATCGACTTGCTGTTGAATCAGTTGCCGCAAGGCCGCGGAGGAGTTGTGGCACCGTCGAAAGACGGTGGAACCGGAGGACTGGCGATTCAGCCCCCCGACTTGATCGTTCCGGCGTTCGGGGGCAACAGTGCCCAACGACACATAGCTCTGATTCGAGCGTCGGGCGGAAGCGTGAGCCTGCTTGAAAGACCGGGATTCGCCCTGGATATCGATACGCCGGATGACCTTCAGCTACTTGAAGGTTCCGACGACTTTCGCGACATCATCTGCAGTGCCGGCCGAGCGTACTGAAGCACTTCGGTCGACGGACCTCATCAACCCTGCCAGGACTCTCCCTGGCCCCGCCTCGATGAATTCGGTATAACCGTCGGCGATAAGTCGTTGCATGCTTTGGGTCCAGAGTACTGGAGCGGCCAGTTGATCGAGGAGTGCTTGCCTGATCTCTTGAGGAGTACGAACATACTCACCTGTAGCATTCGCCACAACTTCGATTGAGGGCTCAGTGATGGATAGTGCCCTCAGCTCCGGCTCGAGACGAGCCCGCACCGGCTCCATCAGGCTGCAGTGAAACGGAGCGCTGACGTTGAGCTTTATCGCTCTGGCTCCACGATGTTGGACCTCTTGCATTGCCGCTTGTATGGCATCTACCTCTCCCGAGACAACGATCTGATTTGGGGCGTTGATGTTGGAAGGTTCGACCACCCCAACCGCCGAGGTCACCTTACAAACCTCGACCACCTCTTGGATGCTCAGTCCAATCACGGCTGCCATTGCTCCCGGAGTGAGCTCCACTGCCTGTGCCATCAGCTCACCCCTTCGCCTCACCACACCAAGCGCTTGCTCGAATTCGACCGCATCCGCGGCCACGAGTGCGGCGTACTCACCCACGCTATGCCCGGCGGTCGCTGCAGGTCGAATACCCAGGCTAATCAGAACTCTCAGAATGGCGACGCAAGTAACGAACAGCGCGGGCTGGGTGTTTTGGGTTGCCGTCAGCTTCTCCTCCGGGCCTTGGAAGCAGAGCGCCGAAATGGAGAAGCCTAGAATCTCATCCGCCCGTTCATAGGTCGCCCCCGCAATATCCGGGAAGTGCTCTACTAAGTCCTGTCCCATGCCCACTCGCTGAGCCCCTTGTCCAGGAAACAGGAAGACCGGCTGACTAGTCTCGGTTATGGAAATCTCCCCAATCACAGATGACCAAAGGAGCAGCTCCGTCGGTCGCCTCCTATGCAGGAGAAAACTGGCGGCCCACACTCTCAGTCACCCCACTCTAAACTTCGAGGCTGCTCTGAGGACATCGGTGCCCGGGTACAATCCAATGAAGCGACGGGAGACATGGAGTTAGGATATGAGCATCGAAGGACTTCAGCAGGCGGTCACGCGGATCATGACCGACAAGGACTTTCGCTACTATGCTCAAACTCACCCCAAGGATGCGCTCCTCGGGTTCGACGTGACGGAGGAGGAGGCGGAAGCCGTAGTGCGCCGCGACCTCTTCAAACTCGAGGAATTAGGTCTTGAGCCATGGACAGCTCGGTGGATTACAGCCCTGCGCTAGGTTCGAGACTGCAGCCCGTGTAAAAAGTTAACGCCATTGGGACTTAAACGACGACATCAGCGTCTCAATATATAGCCGAGTAACTGTCCCGGGTCGTTTCGAAAACGCTCCACTGTGCCAGGATTGCTGGTTGCATCTAGGACGAGATCAGTTAGCGTGCGATTTACGGGGGTAGGGACCCCAAGACTGGTCCCTGCATCCGCCACCGCTCCATTGAGGAATTCGATCTCTGTGCGCCCTCGTCCGCTCTCCAGGTCTTGACGGAGCCCGGGTGGTTTGCCTCCTCTGCCTCTGCCCGCACGAGAGGCGAGAACCGTCCTTCCTGCAAAGGCCGGCAGACGCATCGCTTTCGCGGCTAACCGCACGGGATAGCCCGGAAGGTCCAACATCGGGATTCCGGCGGCTCTCATCACGCAAATGGTCTCGTTGAAAGATCGCCGCTCGATCTCGAATCCCGCAGGATCTCGCAAGATGTCGATCACGTCCATCTTGAGAATCGCAGCTTGAGCACTGCCTAGGTCGTTTAGCAGTAGCTTAGACCACCTCATTCCGTCGGCTCGAGGCACTCGCGTCGTTGGTAGGTAACCTTCCAGCCAGCTCGTGAAGTCGATGCCATCGGGAATGCTGCCATAAGACGACCAGGCAACACCACCCCCCTCGTTGTGATGCGTCAGGCAGCCTGCCGAATCCAAGCTAACGCTAACCGTTGATGTCGCCGGCACCACCGCATCAACCCCAAACTCTTTCACCAGATGGGCATCGCTCCCCACACCGTTTTGGAAGGGGATCACAACTCCGGTAGGGCGAAGCAGCGAGCGAATAGGCGAGATGGCGCCTGCCACGTCGTAGGCTTTGACCGTCAGCAGCACGACGTCGAAGCGGTTCGGGATGCGGTCGCCGCTGACAGCGACTGACGGCCTCACCCGCAATGGTTCAGCGTTGGGTCGGAGGATTGTCAGTCCTTGCGAAGCAATCGGCTCGACCCTCTCGGACCGACCAATAAGAGTAACGTTCAAGCCGTTCGCTGAGAGCAGCCCACCCATGTCGACTCCCACCGCTCCGGCGCCTAGGACTGCGATCTCAACGCCGCTAATCAATCGAGCTTCGCCCTGTGCCTCTCTCGGACCCACTGAAGAGCCGGCTCAAGTTGTCGCGATGCGTGAACAGAGCCAGCAGTACCAATGCAAAGGCGAGTGGGATATATGGAGCAGGTCCGTCGAGTATCGCGATGACCAGGGGAAGGAGCATCAGAGCGACGATGGAGGCAGCCGAGGACACTCTGAAGAGACCGAGAACCACAAGCCAGATCACAGCCGCTGCCAGACCACCTAGGGGAATAAGCCCTATTGCAATGCCAAGCGTCGTAGCCACCCCCTTTCCCCCATGAAAGCGAAGGAAGATGGAAAAATCATGCCCGACAACGGCGATCCCGCCAACGAGCGCGAGCTGCCATGGTTCGAGGCCAAGAACGCGACCCAACACCACAGGAGCCAGGCCTTTGACGGCATCCAATATCAGGACCAATACTGCAACGGGATAGCCTGCCGCGCGGGACACGTTCGCCGCGCCAATGTTTCCGCTGCCAACCTCACGAACGTCCTGTCCAGTCGTCGCCTTGGCTACAAGAAGACCAAAGGGTATCGAGCCGGCCAGATAAGCTGCGATCATCAAGATCGCCGTCAGTACGATGGAGGCATTCACCGAGGGGGGTCTAGGGTCGCGCCAGCCGGTGAGGCGGTCTCCCTTGCACCCGTTTCCAGATCTCCCGATTGGACGCCAGGAATTGGACCCGAGTAGAGTGATTTGGCGTCGACACCATATTTAATTCCGGACCACACCGTCAGAGCGGCAGCAAGCGCGATCCCCAGCCACGCTACCGTTTGCATGACCGAGATACCACCTGCCCTTCCAATTACTCCTCCGGCTTGGGCATTGGCCCAAAGTAGCACTATGACGATGGCCAACATCGTGACAAGAGCCTTCAGCTTTCCGGCGAAGTTGGCGGAAATGACCAGCCCTTGCACACCCGCAAGCGTCCGTATCGACGAGACGAGGAACTCTCGAGCAACGATGACCATCGTGGCCCAGCCATCCACTAAGTGCTGAGCCGTTAGTGCAATTAAGACGACGCTAACGAGAACCTTGTCGCCGGTCGTATCGAGGTAAACGCCGAAGGGACTGACAGCACTCCCACGCCGAGCCAGCGGTCCATCCAACAGGTCGGTGAGAGAGGCAGCCCCAAATAAGGCCGCGGCTCCCAAGAGTGAAGCCGGACGGCCCGAATAGATCAGGGCTGCGATCGGAACTGCCGCTAGTATCCTGGAGATGCTGAGCAGGTGAGGCCAGGACATGACACCTCCGCCCATGCTTCCCTCGTTAGGAACTGCGGCTGCTCCGAGTCGTCGAGCTTATACTGCGGTGCTGCCGAGACGCACGTTCACTGCCCGCTGGCCACGGCCCTTCGTGTCGGACTCGGCGTCGTACTCGACGGTTTCGCCTTCTTCAAGTTCATCAAATGGAATGCCTTGCACGCCGGAGGCGTGGAAGAAAATGTCTTGGCCGGTCGGCTCCTCAATGAAGCCGAAGCCGCGGTCGCGCACGAGTTTCTTAATGGTTCCGGTAGACAACGATAACTTCTCCTTACGACGCCCTACATGGAGCTACAAGATGATGGAACTTGCCTACCACGGTACCTGGCAACCTTCCTCCGATCCCCTGGAAAGCGCGTTCACGCACTTAGTATAACGATAACCGCTTTACCCCGTTACCCTCGGATCGCGTCCTCCAGGATCAACAGATTCCCTTCGGGCGGCGGCGAGCCAAGAGGAACGAATTGGCCTTTCCTGGCACTTCGCCTGGGACAAATTATGAGGTTGTGCCCGGCAATACAGAGCAATCACTACCGCGATCGCAGCCACTTCATCCTCGGTTGCGATTGGCTCAGAGTGGAATATTACCATGCTTCTTTGGTGGCAGACTCACCCGCTTCGTTGAACTCATCTCGAGCGCTCGACCGAGAACTGAACGAGTCCTTTCCGGCTCGATTACGTCGTCGATATACCCTCGCTCAGCCGCCGTGTAGGGATTCGAGAACCTACGCCTGTAGTCCTCGGCGAGCTCTCGCTCACGCTCTCCCTGGTCTCGCGCTTCCTCCAGCTCTCGCCGAAAGACGATGCGCACGGCTGCTTCTGGTCCCATGACGGCAATCTCAGCGCTTGGCCAGGCAAAATTGAAGTCGGCTCTGATGTGTTTTGAGGACATGACATCGTATGCCCCACCGTAAGCCTTCCGCGTAATGAGCGTCAGTTTGGGTACGGTTGCCTCGGCGAAAGCATAAAGGAGCTTGGCGCCGTGGCGAATGATTCCTCCGTACTCTTGCCCTGTTCCTGGTAGGAATCCAGGGACATCTACCAGGGTGATGATGGGAATATTGAAGCAGTCGCAGGTGCGAACGAAACGAGCAGCCTTCTCCGAAGCCGAGATATCCAAGACGCCTGCAAGGTGGTTCGGCTGGTTGGCCACGACTCCTATGGATCGACCACCAAGTCGTGCGAAGCCGGTGACGATGTTCATGGCGTAGTGTTCTTGGATCTCCAAGAACTCCTCATCGTCGACGATCGAGAGGATGACAGACTTCATGTCATAGGGCTTGTTAGCTGATTCGGGAATTATGTCAACCAGGTCGGGGCAAGGGCGATCGACTGGGTCGTCTGACGGCACAAATGGTGGCTCATCGACGTTGTTTGACGGCAGATACGCGAGCAGATCGCGAACCTGGTCGAAGGTCTCCTCTTCGGTTGTCCCGGCAAAGTGTGCCACCCCGCTACGTTCGGTGTGGGTCCGCGCGCCTCCCAGTTCATCGAAGGTTACCTCCTCTCCGGTTACCGCCTTGACGACGTCAGGACCGGTGATGAACATGTACGAGATACGGTCGCACATAAAGATGAAGTCTGTGATCGCGGGCGAGTAGACCGCTCCACCGGCGCACGGACCAGCGATGATCGAGATTTGAGGAATGACGCCCGAAGCCAGAACGTTCCTCAGAAATATCTCCGCATATCCGCCCAGGCTAACCACCCCTTCTTGGATGCGAGCCCCACCTGAGTCGTTGATCCCAATTAGGGGACATCCCATCCGCATAGCCAAATCCATGATCTTGACGATCTTCTCAGCGAATACCTCTCCAAGTGACCCGCCGAAAACGGTGAAGTCCTGGGAAAATACAAAGACCTTTCGCCCATCGATCGTCCCGTATCCCGTGATGACCGCGTCACCAAGATACCGGCGCTCATCCAGCCCGAACTCGCGACTACGGTGCACGGCAAAGCGGTCAAGTTCGACAAAGGACTCCGGGTCCAGCAGAAGATCGATTCGTTCCCGCGCGAGCAATTTTCCCCTGGCCCGCTGCTTCTCCTCAGCCGCCTCGCCAGCCGGATGCAGGGACTCTGCCGCCAGCTCCCTCAGACGCTCGAGTTTCTCCGACGTCCCGGAACCCGACTGTTCAGCCACGGTAGGGCAACCGGACCGGCACCGTCTGGGACCTCGACTTGTCGCTATCCAGCATGTTCTCCAAACACCTCGCGCAGTGCATCCGACACCTCTCCGATTGAGGCGTACACTGCCAGGGCATCCTTCATCGGATAAAGGAGATTCCCGCTTCCTCGGGCCTCATCTCTCAATCGGTCAATTGCCGACCGGACTGCTTGATTGTCGCGTTCAGTCCTAACGCTTTGAAGTCGCTCGATCTGTCGGCCTTCGACATCTGGAGGCTGACGGAGGGTGTCGATCGATCCACCCGGCTCCTGGTTGAACCGGTTCACTCCCACGATTACAGAATGGCCTTGGTCGATCGCAAGCTGATATTGATAGGCGGCATCCTCGATCTGCCCCTGCATCCAACCAGATTCAATTACAGCGACCGCCCCACCTCGGTCGTCGACGTCCTGCAACAAGTGCTCGACCTTTTCCATGAAGGCGTCAGTGAGGCTCTCGACGTAGTAGGATCCGCCAAGTGGGTCAGAGGTGGCTGCCACGCCCGACTCATAGCCAATAATTTGCTGAGTGCGGAGAGCCAGAGTTGCCGCCTCCTCCGTCGGTAGGGCCAGCGCTTCGTCGTAGCTGTTAGTGTGGAGGCTTTGCGCACCCCCGAGAACTGCTGCGAGGGCCTGGAGTGAAACGCGGACCACGTTGTTCAGAGGCTGCTGAGCTGTGAGAGTTGATCCGGCAGTCTGAGCGTGAAACCGAAGCATGAGCGCCCGGGGATTGGTGGCGCCGAACCGATCCCGCATGATACGAGCCCAAAGCTGCCGGGCGGCGCGGAACTTCGCGACCTCCTGAAGCAGATCGTTGTGCACGTTGAAGAAGAACGACAGTCGTGGAGCGAAATCATCAACCCTGAGCCCCGCCTGAATTGCTGCTTCTACGTAGGCAACCGCATTCGACAGAGTAAAGGCCAGCTCTTGTGTTGCTGTGGACCCGGCTTCTCTAATGTGATACCCACTGATCGAGATCGTGTTCCAGGAGGGAACTTCCTCGAGGGCATAGGCCATGAGGTCTGTAACAAGACGCATCGAGGCTTTTGGTGGATAGATGTAAGTCCCTCGGGCCGCGTATTCCTTGAGAATGTCGTTTTGAACCGTTCCGTTGAGCGCTGTTCCAGAGATTCCGTTCCTCTCGGCGACGAGCTGGTAGAGGAGCAGAAGGCAGGCGGCTGTGGCATTGATGGTCATTGAGGTGCTGACCCGATCAAGGGGAATGTCGCGAAAGAGATCTTCCATGTCAGCAAGCGTATCGATTGCCACGCCGACTCGGCCGACCTCCCCGACAGCCCGCGGGCTATCCGAGTCCAACCCCATCTGGGTTGGTAGGTCGAAAGCAGTGCTCAGGCCAGTCTGGCCTCGATCGAGAAGATATTTGAACCTGGAGTTGGTCTGTTCGGCGGTGGCGTAGCCCGAGTACTGGCGCATTGTCCAGAGGCGATCACCGTAGACACGATCTCGGAGGCCTCGGCCGTACGGATAGGTACCCGGTGGCTCCTTTCGAGTGGCGTCATCGCTGTCATAGTAGGCCTTGGGGCTTGTGGCAGGATCCTCGACGATGCCGCCCTGGCTCACACCACCGCCGAGCCCTGAACGAATTGCGCTGCCTGGTCGGCTAGCTCACCGAGCGTGTCAAAGACCGTGACCCCCGCGTCGCGAAGTGCTTGCACCTTCTGTTCGGGGCCTCCCTCTCCTCCAGTGATAATCGCGCCTGCGTGCCCCATGCGCTTTCCAGGCGGCGCCGTACGGCCGGAGATGAATCCAAGCACAGGCTTTCCTTTTCTCTGCCGAATATAGCCTGCAGCGATCTCTTCGTCCGCCCCACCAATCTCCCCAATGAGAACAATTAGGTCTGTATCAGGGTCGTCGTCGAACAGCTTCACAACGTCGAGGAAGCTCGTCCCGATAACGGGGTCACCGCCGATCCCAACCACGGTTGACTGGCCGATATCTCGCCTCGAGAGCTCGTCCACCATTTCGTAGGTGAGGGTACCGCTTCGTGAGACGACTCCCACACGGCCCTCTTTGAAGAGGTAGTTGGGCATGATGCCCACCTTCGCCTTTCCAGCACTTGTAAGGCCTGGACAATTAGGCCCAATCACCCGCGCCCCGTGTTCCTTCGCGAACTGGAGTGCCCGTATACTGTCGCGCACCGGTATCCACTCGCTGATCGCAACAATTAGCTGGATTCCTGCCGCACTGGCCTCCATAATCGCGTCGGGAGCGAAGCGCCCGGGGACGAAGATGATCGACGTATTGGCTCCCGTGCTACGCACAGCATCCTCGACAGAGTTGAATACCGGGACTCCGGCGCTCTCACTTCCTCCTTTGCCAGGAGTAACCCCGCCGACCACGTTGGTACCGAACTCCTGCATCTGCGTCGTGTGAAAGTTGCCTTCTCTACCGGTAATGCCTTGGACAATAAGCTTCGTATGGCCGTCGACGAGTATGCTCATGATCCTGCCACGCTTCGTTCGCTGGAAACGCGCTCCATTACCGCTCGTGCGGCGCTCGCGACATCCGCCACGGGTTCGAATGCGCTCCCAATGAGAAGCTCGCGCCCCTCTTCGGCGCGTGTCCCAGCCAGTCGGATGGCAATTGGGACAGAGATATTCATCGTCGAGGCAGCTTCGAGCAGACCCTTCGCAACCTCGTCTCCGCGGGTGATTCCGCCGAAGATGTTCATGACGATTCCATCCACCTTCTCGTCCATGAGCACAATCTCAATCGCGTTCTTCACCACTTCTGCTCTGGCACCGCCTCCGATGTCGAGGAAGTTAGCCGGACGGCCCCCTACCTGGCGGACGATGTCCAACGTCATCATGACGAGGCCGGCACCGTTACCGATCACACCGATGTTGCCGTCTAGCTTGACGTACGGGAGGCCTCGTTGGCTCGCGATGAGCTCGATCGGATCTTCAGCTGCCTCTTCCTTGAACCCCGCCAACTCAGGATGCCGATAGAGACTGCTGTCGTCGATGTCGATCTTGGCGTCTGCAGCCATGGCTTTGCCATCAGTGGTAACAACCAGGGGGTTGATCTCGGCCAGCATGGCATCGTTGGCCTCGGCCATTCGTGCCAGGCCATTGACGATGGCCGCCAATTGATTCACCGGCCCCTCGAAACCTCCGCTGTACATAGCCTGCAAGGTCTGAAAGGGAAGAAGTCCGTAGGCAGGATCGATTTGAACCTTGCAGATCGCATCCGGGTGATCTCTGGCCACCTCCTCGATGTCCACTCCGCCCATTGCACTGAGCATGAGAGCCATGGAACCATGCGATCGATCGACAGTAATTCCGGCATAATACTCTTTGCCGATGCTGAGAGCTCCTTCAACGAGCACTTTTTCGACCGTAAGACCCTTGATATCCATCCCGAGGATCTCTTCCGCCGCGGTCTGAGCTTCACTAGGGTTCTCAGCCACCTTAATCCCGCCCGCCTTACCCCGCCCACCGACGAGTACCTGAGCCTTGACGGCCACGGGCTGCCCCAGCTCCTCGGCTATCCTCCGTACCTCTTCCGGCGTGTCGGCGACCCTTCCTTCGGGAACCGGCACACCGCTTCGCCGCAGAAGATCCTTAGACGTGTACTCTTGCAGCTTCAAATTGCTACCTCCCTCCGCCTCACCATTATTTCAGTCGATGATGCTTTGAGACTCGCGGAAGTGTAGGGCACGGAAAGAGGCCCAAATAATAGAGACACCGCTGTCAGATCACCAGATCAGAATGGCTGCAGATCCAACGCGCTCGGCGCGTACCGACTTACTTCTTGAAAGGAACCACGCGGAAAGAGAAGGCACCGTGCTTCGTCGAATTGTTGACCTTGACGGAAACGAGTGCCGTAACTGACCCTTTCCACTTTGCGTTCTTTAACTTCATGTCTGCAAATAGGAGCATCTTGCCTTTGGGCGCGGAGAGCTTCTTTTGAATTTGAATATGTCCATTGGCGATCTTTACGTTTCCAGAGGCGTGGTAGGTCCCCGGCCGCGAGAGTTGGAATTTTACGTCGACATAGAATTTGCGCAGCAACTGGACCTTCGCCACTGGAGGTCCGCCTCGCTTGGAGGAAACATATGCCCCGAACGAAGTGATAGTAGGCGGAGCGGCGTCGGCAATCGCTGCGGCTACTGCTTGCTGGCCAGCCCTAGAGATTGCCTGTGCGTCTCGGTTCCACTCTGCCGTGGAGGCCTGGGCCGAATCGAATGAGGAGTCGACTGCTGTCTCTCCCACAACGTTGGCTTCCGAGAAGACGGTATAGCTGGTGGTGTGATCCACCCCCGTTGTATCGGTCCAGTCGAACACAAAGTTCTGGCAATTGGAAGGCCAGTGTGAACCACACGAAGCTCCCACCTCTTGTGCAGTGGCTGAAAGGTCCTTCTCGACCTGCGTCACCGCCGCCGACGCGTGCTCAGAGTCCGGATAGAGCGTTCCGAGCCAGTAGCCTGTCCCCGTCTCGTTAGCACCGAACTGAAGTACGGCAGATTGGCCATACCCTGACCTCATGGCGTCGTGCGCGTAGCTCGTCGAATGAATACCGTTGCTTCCGTTTTGCCCGTCGATACTGTCAAAAAAGTTGTCAGTGGGTGTATCGGCCCATGACGCTGTCACCGTCTTCCCTGAATTCGACGAAGTCTGGGCGGGCCAAGAAGACCATGTTGATTGAAGCGAAGCTGCATTGGTAACGAGAGCTGCGCCATCAGAGCGTGCCGATGATTCCTTCGAGAATGGCGAAGCCGCGGCAATTCCGGTCGAGGCAAGGAGACAACCTGTCACGAGGAGAAGAGTAAGGAGGCGGCTAGAAGACGACAGTACCAGGCAGGTTATGCCTCGACGTTTGTGCGAGACCAGACGTACACCTCCACTGCAGCTGCGGCTGTGACGAACAGGACAAAGCTGACGACGCTCCATCGGTGCGCAGCCATCAAACCAAGGTTGACCACGCAGAAGCATGCAAACAGGCATCCCTGCCGAACCGCAGAACGAAGAAGGTCGGGCCTACTCATTCCATTTCCGCCGCGGATCCGGTAGATGGAAGCAGCTGTCAGACAGGCTAGGGCAATCGAGAGCGGTACGAAGAAGGCCAGGTAAGTCAAGAGCCGCTCAGGGCTAACCGTGAAAACGACTCCCAGCCAAATGGCGAGTGAGAAACTTCCCGCCGCCAGTAAGGCAACGAATCGCCTGACATCGTAAAGCTGTTCGCCGTCCGGAGACGGTCGGCTTCTGCGGGGACTTATCAAGGTTCGCGTATCGGATTCGGTGAGGTCACGCATATTCGATTCCTCTCCACGGCTGATCGCCCAACATGTGGCGCTAGCCCTAGTAGAATGGCTTCATGACAGATGAGACGGCCGGCGTGTCCTCCTCGCCTGTTCGACTGTACAACACCCTATCGAGGCAAGTCGAACACTTCGTCCCCTTGAATCCTCCTCGAGTTCTGATGTACACCTGCGGACCCACCGTCTATCATTTCGCCCACATCGGAAATATGCGCTCGTTCCTGACAGCCGATGTACTTCGCCGCGTTCTGACATACAACGGCTACGACGTCGTTTCGGTCAAGAACATCACTGATGTTGGCCATCTGCGTGATGAGGTGGCTGAGAGTGGTGCAGATCGGATTGAGGCTGCGGCACGCGAGGAAAACCGTGCACCCGAGGAGATCGCCGACTTCTACACCCAGAGATTCATTGAGGATGAGCGCTCCCTAAATATCCTGCCTCCAACCTACAGGCCGAAAGCGACCGAGTATATCCCGCAGATGATCGATCTTGCCTCTCGTCTCCTCGAGAAGGGTTACGCCTATCAAGCCCAGGGCAACGTTTATTTCGACGTGAGGAAATTCCCTAGCTATGGCGCCCTCTCGGGTAACCGGCTGGAGACTTTAGTGGCTGGACAACGCGTCGACATCGAGCCAGACAAGCGGGATCCCGTCGACTTTGCCTTGTGGAAGGCGGCCGATCCGTATCGCCTTATGAAGTGGGACAGCCCGTGGGGCAGCGGCTTTCCCGGCTGGCACATTGAGTGTTCGGCAATGGCGATGAGTCTCCTTGGACCGCAGCTTGACATTCACACTGGTGGAATGGACAATCTGTTTCCTCATCATGAAGATGAGCGTGCTCAGAGCGAGGCCGACACAGATAGGATGTTCGTCCGTTATTGGGTGCACACTGCCCACTTGCTTGTTGCGGACGAGCGAATGGCCAAGTCCTCCGGTAACTTCTTCACCCTGACAGACGTAATCGACCGGGGTATCCATCCACTGGCCTATCGATACTTTGCTTTTCAAACGGACTATCGAAAGCAGTTAAATCTCACCTGGGAGGCGCTTGAGGCGGCTCAAATCGGTTTGGATCGGATCTGGGACCAAGCGGCTGAGCTGCTGCAGGAGAGCGCTGACCAGTCCTCCATCTCCTGTGCGGAGGTAGCTCAGCGGTTCCGGGACGAGATCAACGACGACCTAGCCATTCACCGCGGTCTAGTTGTGCTCCACGACATGCTCGCGGACAAGCTTCCAGCTTCGGCTAAGCTGGCACTCCTCGAGGACATGGACCGCGTGCTGGGTTTGGACATTCGTCGACAGGCGGAGATCCGTTCCAAGCTAAGCCCCGGCAGATCGGACTCTGATCGAAGAGCGCGAGACTGCCAGAGCTTCGAGGGATTTTCAGCGTTCGGACGAAATCCGATCGGAACTTCTTGCCCGTGGAATCGAGATCAAAGATACTCCTGCCGGGCAACGTTGGGTCGTGCGCGTATCCGGAGATGCAGGCTAAGAGGACACGCTTCTCGAGGCGACCAGTCCAAGGACCGCCCCGCATACGATACCCGGCAGCAACCCTGTGAGGGCACCTAGGGCCACGAATACAGGGAAGGATAGAACGACGATGAGGCCATCGGTAAGGCTCACTGGCGCACCTCCGTACGCTGCCACGTACAGCAGTCCCATGACCAGGGCGTAGGCGCCCCCGCACACTGCTCCTACGATCGCGCCTGTAGTGACGAAGTACAGGACGGCCTGCGGCCGCTCCGCGTGTCGCGCCGAAGCTGCTCCCCCAATAGCTCCAGCCATTACCGCACCGATGATCAGCAGCAGCTCCACGCCAAGCCGGTCTCGTGACGGGAGGTTGCTTGCGCCATAGCTCGCTGCTACCCACATGATGAGGCCGGCTAGGGCTGCTCCACACGTGCCAGATAACCGCGAATCATCCATCGATGTAAGTATTCCCCATCTTGCCGTGATACCAGCAGCATTATGATAGTCGCGAATAGGGTGCTGCGACCTGAACCGGACGCCCCTCTCGTTGGCGTTCCGCTGTGACTACTTGCCTTGCAGCCGCCGTTATGTAGAATTCCAACGGATTGAACTCGATGACGATAGCGCAAACCGTTGGCGCAATTCGGCGGTGGAGATTCTGAGATTATGGCTGCCGAAGGCCAGTCTGAGACCACCTTACCCTTGAACACTTCGACCGTGGCAACGGCCGGCCAGACGAGCGGGGGGCGACTCGCTCTTTTCTGGCAAAGGATCAGACCGACAGCAGACGAGGACCGCCGCGTGACGATGGCGAAGGTCAGTGCCTGGCTTCACTGGCTTGCCGCAGCACTGGCTCTGATCCTCCTCGCTCTACCGCCTACAAGCCCGAGCCTAGCCTTAAAAATCGGTATCTTAGCCGCCCTGGCGGTTCTCATCACAGTACCTATTCTCCAGATCCCCTGGACCCGGCTCCCCGAGAATGTGTTCCTTGTCGTGAGCGCACTCGATATCGGCCTCATAGGGGCCGGTGTTGCCGTGAGTGGAGGGCCGGAGAGTCGCTACCAGCTCCTTTTCATGCTCGTTGTGGTGTTCACGGCCTACTTCTTCCGAGTTCTCGAGGTGGTCCTGGTGACTGCCATTTGCGCTGCCGTATACTGCTCTCCGCTCCTCTACAGCCATACTGTTCCTGCCTGGAGCGCACCCGCCGCCGGAGGGACGCTCGGAGTCATGATCCTCGTGGCTGCGGTCACGAAGGAGACTGTCCTCCGGGTCGAACGGGAGCGTAAGCTGCGAGACCAGTCCGAGAGTCAGCGAGCCGATCTGCTCAGTTCCGAGCGACAGCGCAGTGCAATCCTCCAGATCAAGACCCGCCAGCTGGAGAGCATCCTGGAAACTGGGAATGCTTTCCGTCTTCAGCTGGGGTTGGATGCGCTGCTTGCAAAAGTAGCTTCTGCGATCTGTGAGACCGGAGGATTTAGAGCAGCCGTCGTTCGCCTCTTCGACCCAGTGTCGGGGGCGGCGCTGTGCCGGGCAGTTTATGGAGTTGACTGGGAGAGCATGCAGCCGCCTACGCCCCCCGATTTCATCGCTTCCTTGATGTCAGCCGAGAACCGCATCAGCCGGTCGTACATGATGCGTATCCACCAGGAATCATTTCATGATCCGGAGATCAAACCGTATCTCTACAACCTTCCAGGTGGCCCGTCTCGGGGAAGTGAGTGGACCCCAGAGCACGCTCTAATCGTTCCTCTGGAGACCCGAGAACATGGACTCATCGGGATCATCTCGATTGACGAGCCACTCGACGGGAAAATCCCTTCGATCGATACAATTCAGGCGCTCGAGATTTTTGCCAACCTGGCTGCGACTGCTATCGACAACGCCCGACTCCTTGAGGAGGCCAGCGAGGCCGAGGCGCTCCGCCAGCTCGATGCTCTCAAGACTGAGTTTCTGGCCGCGGTCTCCCATGACCTCCGCACCCCCCTCACGGTCATCAAAGGATCAATGGACCTACTCGAGCTCAACAGTCAGGGACTTTCTGCCCTGCAATCCAAGTTGATCGACGGAATCGGACGAAACACGCAACGACTCCTCGATATGGTGGAAGAGCTGCTTGAGCTGATCCAGCTCGAAGATGGCCGGATCAATCTTGAGAGGCATCTGGTCGATATCTGGGAAGTAGTATGGGATACCGCTGAATCTATGGCGGTTGCTGGGCGTGCCGGGCGTCAAGTGATCGATGTCCCGAGAGGAGCTACTCCCATCTGGGTACTGATGGATCGAAACAGGATCCAACAGGTGCTGACTAACCTCGTGAGCAACGCGTGCAAGTACGGACCAGAGGATTCCGTGATCAGCGTGGGTGTTGATCGGCGTCAGGATGAAGTTTGCGTTTCTGTCCACGATCAGGGGCCAGGTATACCGCCTGAAGAGCAGCGCAGGATCTTTGAGAAGTTTTATCGAGCTGGCGGAGCAACAACAAATAGAGTGGGTGGAACGGGGTTGGGGCTCGCAATCTGCCGCTCACTCGTCGAATTGCACGGTGGACGCATTTGGGTCGACAGTCGCCTAGGGAGTGGCACGACCTTTACGTTTAGCCTCCCAATGCGAGAGAAGTCATGAAGGTATTACTCGTGGACGATGACGTCGAGGTTGCCGAGATCGTCTCACTGGCGTTCTCTTTTCATCGGCCCGATTACGAAATTTCTCGAGCCGAGAACGGTTGGGAAGCGCTGCGAAAGACGGAAGAGACGAAACCGGACATCATCATCCTTGACGTGACGATGCCTGGACTCAACGGGTTTGAGGTTACCGAACGCCTTCGCACGCGCTCGGATATTCCCATTATCCTCTTGACGGCAAAGGGCCTGGAAGAGGATAAGGTGCGTGGCCTGGAAACTGGTGCAGACGACTACATCGTGAAGCCGTTTGGACCGAAGGAGCTCATGGCCCGTGTGGATGCCGTGCTTAGGCGAGCGAATGCGCGTGCACCAACTGAGGTGGAGGAGGTGTTTTCGCAGGGCGATCTGCGAGTCGACTTCGGCCAGAGACAAGTGTTTCTGGACAACGAGCCGATCGATTTAACGCCAACCGAGTACAGCCTACTCTTTCATCTCATCCAAGGAAGGGGTCGCGTACTCTCGCAGGACGAGTTGTTGACCAAGGTATGGGGTCTCGAATACCGCAACGAGGTTCAGTATCTCAAAGTGTACGTGCGGCGGTTGCGGGAAAAGCTAGGCGACAACACGGACCAGCCTACTTACATCAGGACAATTCGAGGAGTAGGCTACTTATTCAGGTCTGGAGAGGAGGGGAAACAATGAACAAACGAAAACGTGTGGCTATTGCCAAGCATCGTAAGACGGCTAAGAAGCGCGAGGAAAGGGATAAGGCACGTCCGGCCGTAGGGGCATCCCGCTCAGGCACTCATTAAAGAGCTAGCCGGCATATCGCCCGTTATGCCGGCTTGGCTCTATTTTGCCTTGGGTAGCTTCGACAGAACCTGCAGCGCTTGACTCAGCGTCTTGACTGGAATGACCTTCAGGTGGGCGTGGGCAGAGACAGCCTCTGCGTAGTTCGCGGTGGGCACCAGAAAGTACTTAGCCCCTGCCGCCTGCGCGGCAAGGGCTTTTTGTCGCGCACCTCCGATGGCGCCGACGGGAGACGTCAACCCAAGCCTGCCATTTCGAAGACGTCTTTCCACCACCTGAATCGTGCCGGTTACGGCAACTTTGTTGCCATGTGTAAGGTCGTGCCGTGTAAGTTGCTGCACGATACCTAGTGCGAAGGCCAGTCCGGCGGATGGCCCTCCCACATCTCCTGTCGCAATGCTTAGGTGAACGGGGAACTTCAGCGGCTGCACCATTGATATCCCGACGAGAGTGTGACCTCCATGGGAGACCGGATTACCGCAGTCGTTTGCGCGGATCGTTCGTACGGCAACCGGGATGACCTTTCCGGAACGCAATATCCTCATGTGAAGCAAGCTCCCCGCTGGGTGAGCAAGGATTAGGTTTCTCGCGAGATTGACAGGGTCAGGTCCCTGAATTTTGACACCATCAATAGCTTCGATCCTATCGTCAGGTCGGAGTTCGGAGGCAGCGGGCACCCCAGGGTTTATCTGGATGATCTGTGGAGCCTTGCTGGCATACTCCACTTTTCGGCCTAGAGCTTGTAGTGCGGCTGCCTCGGCCTCCAGCTTGCTGTCGACCATCATGCCCAGCAGCTCCTGCTGATACTGAGAGTCGGGACAGCCGCCGCTGACCAGTGTGGCCGGTTCGACTGTCACGTCGCTTCGCACGAGCCCGAAAAGAACGTAGAGCAGCCGCGTAGCCCGAAACTCGTCGACGTATGTGTCATAGAGCCCACCAGATGAACGAGAACCTGCATGCCCGCTGACGGAAATCATCGGCGCCACCTGTTGCGCCTGCCCCGGAAAGATCATGTAGTAATTGGCGGGGATAAGCCACAGGATCCCAAGCGAAAGGGCCAAAATCACAAGCGCGTATGTGAGGACGCTTGGTAGACGTTTGACAAAGGCTCTAAGGGATGGCATTAGGCTTCCACTCCTCGGGATACTCTCCGTAGAGGTGCGTGACACAGCTGTACTTTTTGCTGCGTGCCATCCCGGAACGCTATCGTTACCATTGTATCCCGGCCCTTTCCTTCCACCTTCGCAACTCTGCCCAGACCCCATCGTGGATGCTGAACAGTTTCACCGCGAGCCACCCTCGCAAGCCGGTCCCGTGGGTGATCTTTGGGAGCTCCTGTCACCTTGAATAGCTGGCGCGGCATTTCATCGAGAAAACGAGAGGCTGTGCTTGTCATGTATCCTTCTCGACCAGACCGTCCATGGGCATAGGTCAGGTAGAGCCTGTTCTTGGCCCTTGTCATTCCCACATACAGCAGTCGCCGTTCCTCTTCGAGGTCCTCTACCCGGCGGAGTGACCTGGCGTGGGGTATTAGTCCGTCTTCCACACCGATGATTATGACCGCATGGAACTCAAGTCCCTTTGCTGCATGCAGAGTCATCAGCTGAACGCCTGTATCTGCTTCGCTGCGATCCACCAAGGCAAGTCGATCGAGGAAGTCGTTAAGGGTCACTTCGCCGGCGTGGTCGAACTGCCGCGCGGCACTTTCGAACTCACTGATATTCGCTTTGGCCGCTTCCACATCGGCCGGGTTCACTCCCACTAATCCTGCAGTGCGCTCCATGACATCAGCGGCGACGCGAACCTGACCCTCAAGGCTCACCGTGGACCTTATCTCAGATAGTCCCCTGATCAAGCTAATTACGGCCTGTGCAACCCCGCCTGGAAGTACTGCCACCGCCGCAGTCTCGAACGCAGCAGATGAAAGATCAGTCGCGCGTGCAAGCAGAAGCTGGGAACGACGTGCTCCAATTCCAGGTACGTGTTGGAGTAGCGGTAGCCAGGTTGCGGTTTCAGGCAGTGCACCTGCCCGTAGACAGTCGATTATTCTCGCAACCTCTGGCCGTTCGTAGAACCGCCGGCCCGCCCTGACCTGATATTCGATTCCTTCCCGGATTAGGCGCTCCTCCAAGACTCTTGACTGAGCGTTGATACGGAATAGAATCCCGATGTCGGAGGCCCCTGTTCCCTCTGCCAGCAGGCTCTTCACTGTGGATACGGCGAAGTGAGCCTCCTCGCTCTCGTCACCTGCGACAAATATTTCCGGGAGCCGCCCACTCAATCCCTTGGAGAACAGCTCCTTCCCCATACGGCGTTGGTTCTTGGTGAGGAGAAGATTTGCCGGCTGAAGGATACGCCGCGTCGATCTGTAGTTCTGCTCGAGTCGAATGATTGTCGTGTTCGGGTATCGTTCAGGAAAAGCCAGAAACGCCCCCACGTCCGCATGGCGCCAGCCGTAGATCGCTTGGTCGTCGTCCCCCACCGCCGTGATCTCGCCCGAGCTGCCAACCATGAGGCGAATCAGTCTCTCCTGAGATGCGTTAATGTCTTGGTACTCGTCAACCAGGATGTGGCCTATTCCCCGCTGTACCGCGGAACGAATTGATGGCTTCTCCTCCAAGAGTCGTGCCGATTCCAAGATGAGCCCATCCAGGTCGACAAGCCGGTTCCTGCGCAGCTCCCTTTCGTAGCTAGGAGCAATTCCCGTTACATCGGCTCTCGGGGAACCACCTCGGCCCTGGTTGCGGAAGGCGCTAACAGCATCTCGTATTTCCGGGAGGGAAAGCTGCCCTGCCGTATCCTCATATGACCGCACGACACTCTTCAGCACTCGCATGCTTTGAGCTGGTGTCAGCAGCTGGAAGTTTGAACCTATCTCGATTGCCGACCCATAACGCCTCAACAAGCGGTGAGCCAGCCAATGAAAGGTTCCAAGCCGGACTTCTTTCGCCCCCTGATTACCAATCAGAGACGCAGTTCTCTCCTGAAGTTCCCTTGCGGCTTTGTTGGTAAAAGTGACGGCGATAATCCGCGCTGCGGGTACGCGTCCTGAAGTGACCAGGTGGCTCAGCCGGTGAACAATAACGCTGGTCTTACCCGTCCCGGCTCCCGCAACGACGAGCAGTGGACCTCCCGTATGCACTACAGCGCGACGTTGCTGTGGGTTGAGGCTCTCCAGTCCGTCGTCGGCGACTCTCTGGGAGGTGGAACCGGTCATCGACGACCTATCCCTCGAAGCTCCCGACGGGCACGAACCTACCATTTGCCCCGGCGATGACCGACCCATCCGGACCGGTGATTTCCGAACGGACATCAATGATTCCGCGTCGCTCGGCCACGACATTCGCGCGGACCTTCAATGTCTCTCCTGGAGAAGCTGGCCGTCTGAAGCGGCTTTCCAGACGAACGGTGACTGCCGCGATCCTACGGTAGTAAAGGGCGTAGGCCATCGCTTCGTCGAGAAGCGTCACCAGTATTCCGCCATGAATGATTCCCGGCCAGCCTTCGTGATGACGCGTCGGAATGAAGTTGGCTTCCGCCCCCTCGGCAGATTGGGCAAAATGCGCATGGAGGCCATGGGGGTTCTTGGGACCGCAGGCAAAGCACGATTCGGGCTGAGTTCGAAACGACTCGAGGCTGAGGGCTTGCATAGCTGGACTCTGAGTCTCGCTCTTCGATGAGCCCTTCATTGAGGAGAATACCCCAGATTCGACTTACATCCACCTTCCGGAAAAAGGAGATTGCATGGGCCGGCGACGCAGGAGACGACGATACGAACGAGAACGGAGCAAACGACCTGCCCGTCAGAAGCGGGGGGTGGCGGGCCGGGTTGGGCTCGTGGTTCTCGGAGTAGCAATGGTGGCTGGGGGCGTTGTGCTGCTTCTGGCGGGAAGCTCATCTACACGGATTCCTCGCGTGGCTGGCATTCTGATCATTGTGGGATTGGTTGTGGCTGGCTTCGGCGCGGCTGGAGCGATCTAAACAGCTTCCTAGCTGACGTCATCTCCAATCTCACAGTCTTTCCACCAGCGGTATCCCGATGACGTCCATGGCGTTGGCAAGAACGGTTTGGGTGGACGCGACAAGCTCAAGCCGTGCGTCCCGAAGACTACCTTCGGCTGTCAGCACCGGACAGTCTCGGTAGAACTGGCTGAAGGCGCTCGCAAGGCCATTTGCATACTCGGCAACTAGATTAATTCCAAGGGTTCGAAGCGCATCCGCGACCGTTCTGGGAAGAAGCGAGAGCTGAAGGATAAGCGCCCTCTCGGAGGGATGAATCAATAGCTGCGACTGACTTGCGGGCTGTAGGTCGCCTGCGTTCTTTCCTTCCTCAGCTGCGCGTCTCAAAATAGCGCGAACACGGACGAGTGCATACTGCAGATATAGGCCGGTGTTCCCTTCAAAGCTCACGACATCCCTGATATCAAACGTAATCGGCTTGATGGGACTGTACTGGACCATCAAATAGCGAAGAGCACCAACCGCAATGGCCTCGGCGATTCCGGCTCGCTCTTCCTCGGGGATATCGACCCTTTTCTCTTCTAGCCGCTCCCTTGCTACGGCAACTGCCTGGGCGATGACGTCGTCTGCCGACGCTCCTGAGCCTTTCCGACCGCTAATGCGACCTTCTCGCTCACGCACCATTCCGTAAGACAGGTGCACTGCTCTCGCCGCTTCAGCTTCATAACCAGCCGCTTCCAGTGCTTGAATTACGGTCTGCTGCTGCAACGCTTGATGCTCGGCTACCACGTTTACAACGCGATCCGCACGTCTCGGCGCGAAAGGCCGCCCATCAGGGCAAGTGGTGAACAGGGGGGTCCCGTCCTCGTTCGTCTCCCACTCGCACTCCCTCAGCTCACTCTTGAGTAACCCAAATTTCCACATCATGTACGCCACGTCCTTGCCGGTATACGTGGGAATGCCGTTGGAGCGTACGAGAACACGAAGGGTTGGATCTTGATCCTTTGGGCTTTGTTTGCCCGCCGACTCGCGCGTTAATGCGATAACCAAGGCGCCTTTGTACTCACCATCGGAGGGGAGAGATACGCGGGACGACTTCTTCAGTGTCTCCAATGCCTCTGTGAGCAGATGGGCACGCAGGATGTCGCTCTCCCACACCAGGAGGTTGTACTTAGCTCCTATCCGCCAAGCCGTTTCGAGCTGTGCCCGAACGATCGCTTCAATCGAACGTCTGTAGCTACCCGCCTCCATCGCATGAAGCACCGCATCGATTCCCTGTTGAATCTCGAGGTTTCGTGCCTCAGCCGGTTTTTGTGAGCCGCCTCCGGCCTGAGGCTCCCCGGTAAGCTCCGCGTTTATCCTCACGTAGAGCCGGCCGACAAACTGGTCGTACTTCTCGTTGGGCTGAGGAATCTCCTCATACCGATCTACCGCATAGATGGCTTCCGCCGCCTGGCGACCTGTGTCATCGATATAGTTCTGAACTTCCACGTCGTGACCCGCGAGCTCAGCGAGTTTAACGAGTGTGTCTCCGAGCACCGCATTGCGGAGGTGACCGACGTGCCACTCCTTGTTTGGATTGACTGAGGTATGTTCGACGAGCAGTCTCTCCTGTGGGACGTCCGCGGGGCGGCCAAAGAGCGCGCCCTCTGACTTGATTGACTGGAGTGCGTGCGGTGTAAACGTTTCGAAGCGCAGATAGAAATTCAGGAAGCCAGCTCCAGCCGCCTCAACTCGCTCAACATACTCAAATCGGTCCTTCTCAAAAGCCGAAGCAATCTGCTCCGCAATTTGTCGAGGCGATTTTCTCCATTCCTTTGCCAGAGGAAATGCGGGAAACGCAAGCTCTCCAAAGCCGGTCTCAGGCGGAGGGGCAACGTTGATCAAATGCAACGGAACGCCTTCCTGACGTAGGAACTCGTGGATTTCCCTCTGGAAATCGTAGAAAGGGTCGATGACTGAGTCCCTCCCGTGATTGGCAGCACCGATTCCACTTAGACAGGCCGTATGTGAGGGCCAGCCGGTGCCTCGAGGCAGGCGGTGAAAGCGGCTCCTCCTCTCGATTAGATCTATTCTATTTGATGACTTTCGCGGTAGAATTCTGCGCATTATGAGGGACCTGACTGCGAGGACTGCCTCGGGAGGTCCCCAGAGGAGGGCCGCCTCATGCTTCTGGCGGATAAAAGGATTGTCGAGGAGCTAGACGCTGGTAACATCGTCATCGATCCATTCGATATACGCCAGCTTGGAACCAATTCCTACGACTGCCGGCTAGGGAGCTGGTACTTCCAGCCGACTAAGTTTTCGGAAGTTGTCGACTTTACTGACGAGGTTCAGTCTGGAGCCTTCTGGGGCGAACCGATACATGCTGTGAACGCCATCGTTGTCAAGCCGGGGACGACTATTCTTGCCCACACCCAAGAGGTTGTAGGAGCTAGAAATGGCATAACCACCACCATGCATGCGCGAAGTAGCATCGGCCGATCCAGCCTTTCGGTATGCAAATGTGCCGGCGTTGGAGATGTTGGCTACATCTCGCGTTGGACGATGGAGATCAGCAATCATTCCACTTGCTCTATCTCAATCCCGGTTGGTATTCGGATCTGCCAAATCAAATTTGATTTTGTAGGGGAAACTCTCAAGCAATACGACGGCAAATATCTGCACGAGGGCGTCTGGACGCCCTATGACATGCTTCCGCGGCTATACGAGGATTGGGACTTGGACCAGATTCGCGGGTTGGCTGCCGCCACGCCGTGACCAACGAAACCCCGGCCGCCGAGGTCGGCGAGCATCCATGCGTCAATCATCCCCGGACCTCAACCGTAGTGGCATGTGGAAAGTGCGGAGCCTATATATGTCCTCGCTGCATGGTCTTTACTCCCGTAGGAGTCCGCTGCAGACCCTGCGCTCAGCTCCGGAAGGCGCCCCAGTTTCAAGTGGATCTCACCCGATTCGTAGCCGCAACTGTGGTGGCAATTGCGGCATCGGCTGCCTGTTGGTGGTTCACTCTCCAGCAAACCTTCTTTGCTTGGGTTCTCTCGATTGCCCTCGGTCTGATCGTAGGCGAAATGGTGACGAGGATCACCCGGCGTCGCGCCAACCGCGCACTTCAATTTGCGGTCGGCGCCTCAATCGTAGCTGGTTACCTCGTTGCTAGAGGTTTTCTGCTTGAACAAGCTCCGCTTGTCGTAGGATTCGTTCACGTGCCCCACAACTTCGTCGCCACCCTGTTCGATATTCCGGTATTCTCGTTCTTCCTGTTGGTTCTTGCCATCATTTTCGCCGTCACTCGGATCATGCGCTAGCAACATGGCGTTGAAGGGCGTGCTGTTCGATTACGGCCACACGCTGGTGGACTTCACAGTACCTGAGGACGCACTTCACGACGTTTATGTCGAGATTCGTGAACGGCTCGTCGCGGAGGCTCGGGTTGAGCTGCCACAATCCGCCGACCTAGTGGAGGTGATTGCCGGCGCGGTGACCAAGCGAGTCGACGAATCCTATGTCACCGACCGATTGACTGAGCTCGACATCATTGAGCTATTCCGTTACGCTCTCGGGGAACTTGGGTTGGAGCTTGAGCCAGAGACTGTGCGCTGGGTGGCCGAAAAGGAGCACGAGGCTCTGGCGAGCCACTTGGACATCAGTCCCTCGAATAGGGAAACTCTTGAGAAGCTCCGTGGCATGGGCTTGAAGATTGGCGTGGTATCTAACGCGCACCTCCTGCCATACATGATGCGGCGTGATTGGACAAAACTAGGGATTGCAGATTTCGTTGACTCCTCGGCGATTTCTTCGGAAATAGGGGTACGGAAACCGCATCGCCGCATGTTTGAGACGGTGCTTTCCGCTCTCGGGCTGGCGCCCAACGAGGCGATTTTTGTGGGTGACCGGCTGTTTGACGACGTGGGTGGTGCCCACAGCCTTGGGATGCCGGCGATTTTAACTCAGGAGTTCAGAGCGGAACTGGTTGAGCCGGGCGGAGTCCAGCCGGAACATGTGGTCGCGCGACTTCCTGAGATCATCGATTACATCGCTGACCACTTCCCAACTCAATGAATGACCAGAACGCCGAGAACGAGCGCCGCGAGAACCACGATCACAAGCCCCGTAACAATCACCACCGTCCAACGGATGCCGGTGGTCTGGTTCTGAACGGCAGCCACTCGCTGACTCTCGATCAAACGTCGAGTGTCCTCATCCAGCTTGCGGGCACAGCGCCTGCAGTATAAGCTTCCTGCAGGGTTGTCAGCACCGCAGGCGACGCATCGAACCGAAGCCATCTTCACTCCTCTCCCGTTCCATTTCAACACAGTGCGCAACAACGGAACCCCGCGATTATGGCACTGAAGGCCAATCCTATAATTACCAATAAGCGTTGAGGGCGCCTGATGGAATCATTGCTCCAAGGTCAACGAACGATCTTACGCCCGGCCAATCGCGGCTTCAGCTTGGAGGAGCAGCGAAGGCGGTTCCGTTGGAGCAAAGACGACGATCTCCAGTACTGGAGCGGCAATATTCCCTCGGCCCGAACCTTCGCCGAATTTCAGCGTACTTTGCCAGATCGGGACTGGCCCTCCAATGGCCGCAGGCGAAGCTACGGCATTCTCACGTTATCAGGAGAGCTCATTGGTATGGTCAGCTGCTACGCTATTGACTGGAAGGACCGGTCTGCTGAGCTGGGGGTCTATATTGGCGAGCGCCAGCTCTGGGATCAGGGACTGGGAACCGACGCGATCCAAACCCTTCTGACGCACTTCTTCACCGATGTTGGGATCGAACGAATTGTGCTGCATACGTACGAAAGCAACGTTCGAGCTATCCGTAGTTACGAAAAGGTGGGATTCCGATCGCTTGGCTCGCGGCGCAGATTTAGGCCTGGCACAGGCTACTACCAAGAGGTAAAGATGGTGCTTGAGAGCGATTCCTTTCCTTTGGATGGCTCTCGACTGTTCCCAGACCGAAACAATCTCGAGATTCTGGCGAATAGCGGCTAATCGGAATCTCGGCGATTACCAACCAGGAGTCTCGTGCTGAAATCCTTGACTCCGATTGCATGAGGATCATGTGATCCTTGTTCTGGACTTCGGCTCACAGTACAGCCGCCTCATCGTACGGAGAATTCGTGAGCTGGGGTTCTATTCAGAACTGATTCCCTACACGACTTCATGGACGGGGATTCAAGCACACCGCCCTCTCGGCCTTATCCTCTCAGGCGGCCCGGCCAGCGTCTATGCGGATGGGGCTCCGCGATGTGTCAGTGAAGTCTTCGATGGGTCGGTCCCCGTCTTGGGAATCTGCTACGGCCTGCAGTTGTTGGTGCAGCACTTTGGCGGTGCAATTTCTGGTGCAGAGCACCGTGAATATGGCGTGTCGAACCTTCACGTTGTCGAGCCGGAGCCTCTCTTTGTTTCCCTTCCGGACCATTTCTCGGTGCTCATGAGCCACGGCGACAGCGCCGAAAAACTTCCAGACGGCTTCAGAACCATCGCCAGGAGCGCAAATTCGCCGCACGCCGGCATCTCGAACGGACGTAACCTGTACGGGCTTCAGTTCCACCCAGAAGTGCTTCACACGGAGCACGGCGGCGAGATTCTTCAGAACTTCGTCCAGGGTATTTGTGGAGCACCGGCAGACTGGACACCGCAACACTTCATCGATGAGACCCTTCAGAACGTGCGGCAGCAGGTAGGCGACCAAAGGGTTATTTGTGCCTTGAGCGGGGGAGTGGACAGCACCGTTGTCGCTACATTGCTAGGTCGCGCGATCGGCGCAAATTTGGCCTGCGTATTTGTAGATACAGGTTTACTTCGTTCGGGCGAGAGCCACCGGCTTCTTCAGGTGTTTGAGTCTCTAATCCCCGGCGATCTCGTTCACGTTGATGCGTCCGAACGGTTCCTCTCGCGGCTGTCTTCCGTGGTTGATCCCGAGGAAAAGCGCCGGATTATCGGCGACGAGTTCGTTCGAGTGTTTGATGAGGAAGCTCTAAAGTTAGGCAAGGTTCCGTTCCTTGCTCAGGGCACGCTCTACCCTGATGTGATCGAGAGCACCAGCCATGACACCGTCGGCGCATCCAAGATCAAGACCCACCACAATGTAGGCGGACTTCCGAAGGATTTGAGCTTCGAGCTTGTTGAGCCTTTGCGCTACCTGTTCAAGGACGAGGTAAGGCAGGTCGGATTGGAGTTAGGACTGCCTCCCGAAATGATCCGACGTCAGCCATTCCCGGGACCCGGTTTGGCTGTGCGGATCATTGGTGAAGTTACTGCCGATCGGCTCGAGGTTTTACGGCAAGTAGATTCAATCGTCGACGAAGAGATTCGGGCAGGAGACTGGTACGACAAGCTATGGCAGAGTTTCGCCGTATTGACACCTCTCCAAACCGTTGGAGTCATGGGGGACGATCGTACCTACAACTGGACGGTCGCCATCCGAGCAGTGACCAGTGAGGACGCGATGACAGCGGAGTGGGCACGACTACCGCACGAGTTGTTGGCGACACTATCGAATCGAATCGTAAACGAGGTACCCGAAATCAATCGGGTGGTTTATGACATTACATCTAAGCCGCCAGCCACCATCGAATGGGAGTGAGTTAGCTAATTTGGTCCCCAAGTACACCCTTCCCGAGATGGGCAAGATCTGGTCGGATGCCCACAAGTATGAGCTATGGCTCCGCGTGGAGGTAATGGTTTTGGAGTCATGGGCTGAGCTCGGGCAGGCACCATTCGGTGCGGCCAAGGAACTAAGCGAAGTCCGCTTTGATATGAGTCGGATGGCCGAACTAGAGGCTAAAACAGCCCACGAAACAATCGCATTTGTTAGGACGTTGGAGGAGTTGGCTCCATCCGCAGCTCCATATGTCCATAGAGGAATGACCAGCTCCGACGTCATCGATACCGCACTATCTATTCAGCTCTTGGAGTCCATTGACTTGATGCTGGGAGACCTGGCCTCCCTTCTCGAGACGCTTCGACGGCTCGCATTTGAACACCGCGAAACAATGATGATTGGTCGAACTCACGGTATCCATGCCGAACCTACCACGTTCGGGTTCAAGATGGCAGTCTTCCATGAGGACATGGTGCGATGCAAAGAACGCTTTCTCGGTCTGCGGAAGGAGGTGGGCATCGCAAAGCTGGCTGGCCCCGTGGGGACCCACTCAAACATCTCGCCGGAAATCGAGGAGCGGGTATCGGCCAAACTTGGCCTAGCGGTGAGCGTGGCCGAAACGCAGGTGATTCAGCGCGACCGTCACGCCAGGTACATCTTCGAAGTGGCATTGCTGGGATGCTGTCTCGACAAGATTGCCACCGAGCTGCGCTCGCTCCAAAGGACCGAGATCGGTGAGGTAGAGGAACCATTTGGCGAATCGCAGCAGGGCTCATCTGCCATGCCGCACAAACGCAACCCGGTCCTCAGCGAACGGATCTCGGGACTCGCGCGGGTCCTACGTGGCTATACAATTCCCGCACTCGAGAACATCCCGCTATGGCATGAGAGAGACATCAGCAATTCGGCAGCGGAGCGCGTGATTCTGGTGGACGCCTCCACGACGGTCGATTACATGCTTGACCTGTCAAACCACATTCTTAAGGGGCTGAAGATCTTTCCGGATCGAATGCTTACCAATCTCAAATTTACGCAAGGAGTGGTTTTCTCGCCTCTGCTTCTTCGCGCGCTAACCGATTCGGGCCTCGAACGATCCAAGGCCTACGATATCGTGCAGCGTGACGCCTTCGAGGCCCTCGATCGCTCTGTAGCGTTTCGGGACGTGGTGCTCGAAGATCCGAACGTACGTGCGAGGTTGTCTGAGGAGACGCTCAACCAGCTCTTTGACTGGACCTACTTCACCCGGCACATAAGTCATACGTTCGATCGGCTTAGTCCAAACATAATCACTGCCCCAAATGGGGGATAGAGGTCGCGCTAAGGGCTCGACATCTTGTGGTTGAACCTCATGATGTTGGATCTTGTGCGCCCAAAACAATCTACGATCGAGGCAGCTCGATCATATCAGAACGTACTGCGTGCCATCGGCCGGTACGCTGACGATCAGGGCCTTTGCCATATTGGGCTCTATGAAGTCGAGAACGGATTTATCCTGCGTGGATTCGATGCGAAGGATTTCACCGCCGTGCAGGCGCTGGAGATACCGGACTCGGAACTGGAAGCCCTTGTAGTCAAGAACTTCACGTCGCGGAGCAAGGCTCGATCCGGGGGACATCACTCGACGCTATGCCCAACCGGTTATGAAGATTATCTACGAGCCGTTGGCTATGAGCTTGACCAAAGGTCAGCGAGCAAAGTCAGTCTCACTGAGCTTACCGAGGAGTTCGGCATCGCCTACATGGAGCTGAACACTACGACGCAAGGGTACGTCTGGTCCCCTCGCAGCTTCGTTGAGTCAGCTTCTGCTGTCCAGGACCGCCTGGATCAAGCGTTCGGACGGCGCGCCGGCCGCTAGGCTCGCTGCGGGAGCGGGGAGAACAGCCTACCCGTAGGTCCCGTGTATTGGGACTGCGGACGAATTAGTCGATTGTCGGCGTACTGCTCCAAGACGTGAGCGCTCCATCCCGCGACTCGACTCGCCGCGAAGGTAGCTGTGAAGAGATCCCTAGGCAAACCGACTCCGTTAAGAACGACTGCCGAGTAGAACTCGACGTTGGTGTATAGACGGCGACCCGGCTTTTGCTCTTCAAGTAGCCTGAGGCCAGTCTGCTCAGCAGACTCGGCGAGCTGAAATAGATCGGCTCGGTCCATTTCGGACGCTAGACGCCTGAGGATTTCTGCCCTGGGATCTTCAGCTTTATAGACTCTGTGGCCAAAACCCATGAGCCTGTCACCATTTTCTAGGGCGGTCCGCATCCATGGCTCCGCATTCTCTGGGGTTTGGATGGCGTCCAGCATATCGAGCACGAGCGATGGAGCACCTCCATGCAGCGGCCCCTTCAATGCGCCAATGGCGCCCACAACCGCAGATGCCATGTCCGCCTCGGTAGAGGCGATTACTCGGGCGGTGAAGGTGGAGGCATTCATTCCGTGATCAGCCAGGAGCACAAAGTAGGTGTCGAGGGCACGTATATCGGCCTCAGACGGGATCTCTCCTGTCAACATGTATAGGTAGTTGGCCGCGTGTCCCAAGTCGTCTCGGGGAGGCACGGGATCGAGGCCACGCCGCCTACGATCAAACGCTGCCAGCAGAGTGGGGAAGATCGCCGTAAGAGCGATCGCGGATGCGTTCGCAGCATCACCAGCCTGGCGATCCGCTACTCTTTCGTCGGCACCAGCGGCCGACACAACCGTTCTAAGTGCATCCATCGGGAGCACATCTGTAGAAAGGGAGTCCAGCACTTCCAGAGCGCCTACGCTAAGGGCACGACGTGAAGTTAGGTCGTTGGAGAGAGCCTCAAGCTCCCCCAAGGTGGGTAGGTTCCCTGTCCAGAGGAGGTACGCCACCTCTTCAAAGGTTGCCTTCCCGGCAAGCTCATTGATGTCGTAACCACGATATACAAGACGACCCTCTTCCCCGTAAACGTGACTCACACTGGTTGATGCCGCGATCACTCCCTCGAGGCCTTTTGCCGCCACGGTCTGTGTCATTTAGTCCCTTCCTTCCTTAGCGCAGAAACTCACGCGCTATAATACCACTAACTTGATGAAGCTTGATATATGTTGATTGGGGCTATTGGGAATGCTTGAGCTCGAGGGCGATATTTACCTTACGTCGGACGAGGCGTGCGAGATATTGGGTGTCAAACCCGCCACGCTGTATGCCTACGTTAGTCGCAACATCCTTGCCAGCTATCGACAGGAGATTAAACGTTCACGCCTTTACCGGCTGATAGACGTTGAGAATCTGCTTCGGGTGAAACGGTCTGACGATGACCTCGTTGAAATCCATCCGGTTGATTCCTGGATCAGCGATAAATAGTCCCTCGAATAACGAAGGCGGCGGTTGATTCAACCGCCGCCTTAACCGGAACGATCTTGCGCTAAGCCTTCTTGTCTCCCGACTGAGAACCAGTACCCTGCTGGCCACCGGTCTTTGGGGCACTCTCAGCCACCTTAGAGGCGCTCTCGGTGGCTGCATCGGTAGTTTTCTTCGTCTCGTCGCTGGCTATTTTCGCCGTATTTGATGCTTGCTTCGATGCCTCTTCCGTCACAGCCTTTACGGATTCTGTTGCCTGCTGTGTCACCTTCTCTGTGGATGAGGCCGCCTGGTTGGCAACAGATGCAGACTCCTCCTTTGCCGTCGAGGCGCTGGAACGGAAGGTGGATGGGGTCGGTGGCGTCCAGGTCTCAGTGCTATCAATTGGTCCGGAGGCGCCGGTAAGCTTGTCCATAATCTGGTTCCGACGATCCTCGTTGAGAAGGAAGAAACCGGCTACGGCACCAAGCATGATTCCGACAAAGAGCTTTCCTTTACCTCGCCTCTTAGAGCTCCCGAGCTGCTCCTGAGCCTTCTCGGCGGCAGCTTCTACTGCTTCCTCGGCCGAGCTCTGGATGTTGTCGATTGCCTCATTTAGGGCGTTCTTTGTTGCAAGGGATAGCTGATCGATTGCGCGACTCAATACTTTGGCAAGAGCCCCGTAGTCAACCTTAGCCAGTTTCGACTTCATCTCGTCTACGGTCTCGTCGCGGGCATTTGGATTCGTAGCGTATTCGACCGCTGTCCGAGCTGCGGCAGCCAGCACCGCGCCGACTAGCTGCCTCTGCCAGTCCTTTTCCTGAGACATTGTCCTCTCCTAGCGCTTATTTTTTGCCGGCCTCTGGTGCCGAACCCGGTAGATGATTATTATGCCGATATCTACCGATTTAGAAAGCCCGTCCTATATACTTAAGCACATGTTTATCTATTCAGGTTGCTTGCCGTAAGTGGACCCTAGTGCAATTCGTAACTTTTGCATCATTGCGCACATCGATCATGGCAAGTCCACCTTGGCCGACCGCCTATTAGAAGATACACAAACCGTCGCCAGACGTGACATGACGGAGCAGCTGCTGGATCAGATGGATCTCGAGCGCGAGCGGGGGATCACCATTAAGCTCCAGGCTGTGCAAATGAAATATCGATCTCACGACGGCCGCGACTACGAGCTCAACCTAATTGATACGCCGGGCCACGTGGACTTCACCTACGAGGTGTCCCGCAGCCTGGCTGCCTGCGAGGGGGCACTTCTAGTTGTTGACGCTGCCCAGGGTGTTGAAGCTCAAACTCTCGCCAATGTTTATTTGGCTCTTGAGCATGATTTAACCATCATTCCCGTGATTAACAAAATCGATCTTCCCAGCGCCGATGTAGATGCCGTGAAAGCGGAGATCGCCGATGTGATTGGGCTCGACCCAGACGATGCGCTGCTGGTTAGCGCGAAGGATGGTACAGGGGTTGAGGCCCTGCTGGAGGCGATCGTTGGGCGGATTCCGGCACCCCCAGCGAACCGGGAGCTTCCCCTTCGGGGGTTGATCTTCGACTCGCACTATGATCCCTATAAGGGAGTCATCGCGTATGTCCGAATCGTCGACGGAAAGGTTCGAGTAGAGGATCGCCTGCGGCTCATGGCGTCCGGCACGGAGACCGAGGCCATTGAAATTGGCGTGTTTAGACCGCACATGGTATCGGTTGGATTTTTAGAGTCCGGCGAGGTTGGGTACGTGGCAACCGGCTCAAAGAATGTCCGGGATGTGCGTGTCGGAGATACCATCACCTCGTCATCGGATCCTGCGGGTGAGCCGCTTCCCGGTTACCAACCTGCCAAGCCGATGGTTTTCGCCGGCCTGTTTCCGACTGTTGGGGAAGACTATGCCGTTCTTCGTGATGCCCTCGACAAGCTGCGTTTGAACGACGCGAGTCTAACCTATGAGCCGGAGAATTCGACCGCTCTCGGATTCGGATTCCGAGCCGGCTTCCTGGGAATGCTTCATATGGAGATCGTGCAGGAGCGACTCGAGCGAGAGTACAACCTGGAGCTACTTACAACCGCTCCCAGTGTCGAATACCACGTCACCCGAACCAACGGGGAGCAGTTGGTCGTTGATAGCCCATCTCGCTTGCCTGACGCGGTTGAGATCGCCCGTATCGAGGAGCCTTGGGTGGCTAGCTCTTTGTTCGTCCCTCCACAGTACGTGGGACCCGTGATGGAGCTGGCACAGTCGCGGAGAGGCTCGATGACAGCGATGGACTACATCGCAGATCAAAGAGTTTTGCTAAAGTACGATCTACCGCTCTCGGAGTTGATCGTTGACTTCTACGATGAGCTGAAGTCGCGTACACAGGGGTACGGGTCACTTGACTACAGCTTTGCCGGATATCGAGAAGGAGACGTGGTCAAGGTTGACCTGTTGGTCGGCGGAAAGCCCGTTGATGCTCTCTCGGTGATCACTCATCGTACCAAGGCACCCTACTTAGGCCGAAGCTTGGTAGATCGATTGAAAGATGTGATTCCGCGACAACTATTCGAGGTCGCAGTCCAGGCCGCGATCGGTAACAAGGTCATCGCTCGCCAAACGATTAGTGCGATGCGCAAGAACGTGCTGGCTAAGTGCTATGGAGGCGATGTCACACGGAAGCGTAAGCTTCTCGAGAAGCAAAAAGAGGGCAAGCAGCGGATGAAGCGAATCGGAAGCGTCGAGATTCCGCAGGAAGCCTTCATGGCGGTACTGAATCTCGACTAGTTAGAGACAGCCTCCCTCATAGAATCATTGGACCTGGCTGATCTACTTACGATCGCCACTCTTACCGCAGTGGCCTCGGGCTAGAGGGGATCTCGATGTTTGTATCCCGAAGTAGCTCTGGGCGCCATCCGAGGAAGGAGATTACTCCTAATTCTTCGGCTTCCCGTTTGCATCTTCCAGCGAGTAGTTGTGAAGAATCGCAAGAAACATGGCGACCACCAGAAGGAGAAGGGCGCTTCGATGCTCGCCTCCCCTAAACATCCACACCCCGAGGCCTGCCAGTACAAACAGAACTCCAAGGACAAATGTCACCCGCCCGAAGATTGCCATGTAACCGAGGCTCGTCCGCTCCACCGACGGGTCATTCATCATGGTGGAAAGCGATGCGTCCGCGTCCTGCGGATTCAGCAAAGGCGTTTCTGTTTCCTTCTCGGGGAAGTTGAGCCCGTAATCCAGCTGGTTGGATTCTGTGGTATCCCGTCTTTCCTCTGGACGTGATAAAACATCCACTTGCACCCTCCTTACAGATTGAGCCTCCGCTTCCGTTACCCTGCCTATTCTCTGCCCTGGGACAGCATCGATGCCATGTTGAATAGATGGAGGATATAAGCGGGCCGTTGAGAGAGGCTTATCACCTGGACCGCCAGGCGCCGGGCCCTAGGAGGACAGCCAAGCTAACCCGATGTTGCGCCGTAACGATAAGTCGTTCTCCACCCCATTCTTTTCTCTGAAATGGCGGCAAGCCGGAGCATTGCGCTCCGGCTTGCCGGGGGACGGAGGAGAAAAGCGTCTTAGGAAGCTGGCAGTTCGGCCAAGGTGACAGTGAAGGTCTTGGCGGTTCCGTTTCGGTTTACGACAACTTGCACTGACTGGCCTGGCTTGGTGGACGAAAGGGCGGTAAGTAAATCATCAGCACTTGTGATCTGAAGTCCATTGAACTTCGTGATCACATCGCCTTGCCGGATGCCGGCACGCGCTGCCGGACCACTTGAGGCTGCCTGATTCACCACGGCACCAGCGACCGTTTGCGTACTGCCCTGGCCGAAGAACGGCGATATCTGTTGCGATGATGAGTCGCCCACTGCTACGCCGAGATAGGGACGATCCGTATGAGTGACCTTACCGTGAGCCACGATCTGTCGTGCGACAAAAGTGACCCGTGTGCTCGGAATCGCAAATCCGACATCCTGAACCGACTCGTTATTCGTAGTTGACGTTTGTACCATGGTCGGGATTCCCACAACCACTCCGTCAAGCGTCACGAGTGCACCCCCGGAGTTTCCTGGGTTGATGGGGGCCGACGTCTGGATCGCGTTCGGAATGTACGCTCCGTTTGGCTCCTGTTGGGTCCGGTCGAGTCCACTTATGAGGCCCGAAGTCACGGTTTGCTTTAGTCCGAGTGGGCTGCCAATCGCCAGCACTGTCTCTGCCACACGGTAAGTTCCCGCAGCCGCAAAGTGGGCCGGTATGAGTCCCGGTGCATCGACATGAATTACGGCGAGATCATCTGCAGCGTCCGTACCGACGAGCGTTGCTGGATACGTTTTGCCGCTATTTACTGTCACCTGAAGCCGTTTTTCGCCTGAAACGACGTGATCGTTCGTGACAATGTCTCCGCTGTTGTTGTACACGATGCCTGATCCCGTCCCGACGCCCACACTGTTGACGAAGACAACGGACTTCGAAGCTACGTCGTATGCGTGTTCGATAGACGAGTCAATTGATGTCGTTGCCGAAGCGGATGTCGTGACCGTCGCGGCGCTGCTCAATGACTTGCTCGCGGCGACCGCGCCGGACTGGGGAACTGCCAGATTTACCAGGTATCCGCCGGCGAATCCGACGACAAGGAGCAGGATGGCTCCAATCAGCATGGGTTTGTATCTCATCTCTTTCAAGCTCCTGATGGTTTGTGCTCGGTTTCCTTACACTTCAAACATGACAACCAAAAATGAGAGCTGACTGGGACGACTATGAAGATTCTCTAAGGCTTTTCGCACGACCTTCTCATTTGACGGTCATAAAGTACAGGAGAGGGAGATGTTGGGTACATGCATATACTCGTGGTCGAGGACGAAGCAAGGTTAGCCAATCTACTGCGCCGAGTGCTCTCTGAGGAACGTCATTCCGTGGACATTGCGCCAGACGGCACCAAGGGTTTGGATCTAGCCGCAAGTGGTACCTACGACCTGGTCATCCTCGACGTTATGCTGCCAGGAATGGATGGAATCGCCGTCTGCAAGGAGATGCGGGCGTTGGAAGTCGATACGCCTGTACTGATGCTTACGGCCCGAGGCTCAGTCGAGGACCGGGTTTATGGTCTACGGGCTGGAGCTGACGACTACCTCGTGAAGCCCTTTGCGATGGCCGAGCTTCTGGCTCGCGTGGAAGCTCTCCTGCGGCGCCGTTCTCAAGGCCTTGAGACCTCGACCCAAATTACAGTGGAGGACTTGACTTTAGACCTGGTACGCCATGAGGTTCGCCGCGGAGATCGAATCATCGACTTGACAGCTAAGGAGTTTGCACTGCTTGAGTACCTGATGCGCAACGCGGGGCAGGTACTTACGAGGACGCAAATTACTGACCATGTCTGGAGGTATGACCTAGATGCCCTTTCCAACGTGGTCGATACATACATCCACTATCTCCGGGACAAGATCGACCGTGGCTTTGGCAAGCCACTCATCAAGACCGTCAGGGGCATCGGGTATAGGGTAGGCGGTTGAGACCCTTGGTAAGGCAGGGCATATTCAAGCCGGTCTCTCGTTTGAGGTTGAGCGGAGACCGAGACGAAACACACGGTCTCTTTGCCCACATCCGTTGGCGACTGACGCTCATCTATACGGGAGCTCTCGCTGGAGCGCTCATCTTATCAGGGGTGGTTCTCTATCTAGCGGTCCAGCAGAGCTTGTTAAGTCCCATTCAGCAGGGCCTGAAAGCCGAATCCTTGATCTTAAGTGATGCTTGGCAGCAGGACTCTCAGTTGGCGCTCAACCTCCAGGGTGGATGCCCGGTGCGGCCACGAGAAAGTGTTCCCGGAGTTCTGGTGGCATGTTTTGCGTCGAATGGAAAGCTATTGAGCCAGAATGACTACGCCACGCAGCCGGAACTTCAGCAATTTGTATCGGGGAAGTTTGTGGCCTCCGCAGTGGGAACGGGTCAGTCGGAGGGGACGGTGCAAACTTCGGAGTCAGGGGACTTCTCATCGATAGAGAGGTACGCAACAACGGTAACTTTCCCGGGTGGCCTCAAGGGAGTCCTCTTAGTTGGATCCCCAGTTGGCACTCAAATTTCCACCCTTAACACCCTCCTCCATCTCCTCTTGTTGCTCGGGCTCTTGACCCTATTACTATCCGCGGGAGGTGGTCTCTTCTTAGCCAACCGAGCGCTTCAACCGGCCCGCTTAGCCTACTCACGGCAACGCGACTTCATCGCTGATGCCTCACATGAGCTCCGCACTCCCCTGACGATGCTTCGCTCGTCGATAGAGCTTGTGCTCCGCGGACGAGCGCTCCCGGCAGAAGATGCTGCTCTGCTAGAGGACACCGTTCAGGAGACCATCCACTTGACCTCCCTAGCAAACAATATGCTTTCCCTGGCTCGGCTCGACGCTGATGGCGGTCGAATCGAAGAAGACGTAGTAGATCTGGCGGAAGTGGCTCTGGAAGTTTACCGGTGGGCTCAGCCGCTATCCACCGAGCGTGGAGTTGCTTTGGAAATTGAGACACAGAGCGAAGCATTGGTCATTGGCGACCGTTCACTCCTACTTCAGGCCTTCTTGATCCTTGTGGACAACGCCATCAAGTACAACCGGGCGGGCGGCGTTGTGCAGATCCGAACCGACGTGAAAGAGGACCTAGCGATTGTCGAAGTGCGAGACACGGGGATTGGCATATCTCAGGACCACTTAGCTCGCCTCGGCGAGCGTTTCTACCGAGTCGATAAGGCACGGTCTCGAGAGTCGGGGGGAGCCGGACTCGGGCTTGCGATCGTCCGCTCCATTGCTAGGCGGCATGACGCATTATTTGAACTTGACAGTGAGGAGGGAGTTGGAACTATCGCCCTGCTGAGCCTACCGGCGGTCGAGCGGCGGAGGGAGGACAGCGGATCTCATGACGTTGTATCAAGCGCCAACTTTTGATGCTTTCGGGTACCTCGTCGCTCCAGTGCCCCATTTTTCCCCGCACCACTTGACGCAAAGTAAGTTCGAACCACTTTGTCGAGCATCTCTTCGCTCATCGTTGGGACCACGTTCTTGTACTGAGCGAGTGCCACGAGTTGGTCCAACAGGTCTCTTGGGTGGACAGCGCGAAGGGGCAGGCCTGAGGAGCGGTAGTGGTTGTTAACCAAATAGTTAAAGGCGTCTTCGTCAAAGGGAACGTAGAAGCTGGCTGCTGCTCGCTCAAAGATGTCGTGGAACTCCTGCAGCGTTGGGTCCTCGATATGAATCTTGTACTTGATGCGGCGAAGGAACGCCTCGTCGGCTAGGTCTTGAGGGTCGAGGTTTGTCGAGAAAACGATGAGCTCATCGAAGGGTACTTCAACCTTGGAGCCTGTTTGCAGAGTGAGGAAGTCAACGCGGCTTTCGAGTGGCACAATCCAGCGGTTGAGCAATTGCTGAGGACTGATGTGCTGCCGTCCAAAGTCATCAATTAGGAACATCCCGCCGTTCGCCTTCATTTGGTAGGGCGCCTCATAGGTGCCGCGAACGCTGCTATAAGCCAGATCCAAATCCTCCATACTGAGCTCTCCGCCCACAACAACTGTCGGACGCTCGACCTTGATCCATCGAGCATCGAACCTGGGGTCAGTATTCCTAACCTTTTGGTGGACGACGGGGTCATAGAACTCAATAATGGAACCCTGGGCATCGATAGCGTATGGAACGTAGATGGCCTCACCCAAAAGCCTTGTGATCCGTGTGGCAATTGAAGTCTTGCCATTTCCAGGCGAGCCAAAAAAGAATATCGAAGAGCGAGCATTGACGGCCGGGCCAATCTCATCCGCGAGGTAAGGGCTAATCACGAGATCCGCCAAAGCAGCCTTCAACTCAGTCTGAGAGACTCGTATACCACTGATCGACTGAGAATGAACCGAGGCGACGTAGTCGTCGAATGGCACCGGAGCAGGCCCAACGTAAGCGCTGCGATTGATAGCCCTTTGGGTTTGGGCGTCGCCCTCGGTCGTGAGGCTATAGATATACCCACCGTCTCCAAACACGGAACGATCCGATCCCGTCACTTCCAGCGTGTGGAGGCGTCGTTGATCGGCGAGGAGGGTCTGGATAGCCGCTAGTGGCAAGTGAAGGAAGGCTGCCAGACTAGAGCCGGTCTGAGGCCCCCTCTGGTAAATAGACTTCAGGATTAAGTCAACCAAGAGGCCTTGATTTAGGCCAGTCGCTTCGGTCGAGTCCGGCTCTACCGGGCAGCATCCCGCTGGTTCACGATTGAGCACTTTTATATCGGCAAGCACAGACCCTCCGGAGGGGTGGTTCACCAGTATCGTGCCAATGTCATGGCCACCGAATCATCCCCCATCCGGGGCACCCTGACTGCTGGTATGATTCGCTCACTCGGTCGCTGAATGTCTCCTCCGGCAGCATTTGATGAATGGGTCTGCTTTGGTTAGATCTTCGCGGTCGGATAGCACCTAGAATCCGACGGTACGTAAGGGAGTCATATCCTTGCCCGATAGACGACCTCGAGTAGCAGAAGATACGGTTATAAATTGCTGACTTGTGCTCGGGAGGATACGAATCGCCTAGGCTTTGGTTGCAGTACTGAGCCACGAGACAAAGCGACTACCCGCAGGAAGGGTGACGGGAGGAAACATGGACGTTCTACACGACTACCAGGAGATCCTGAGAGCTCTAGAACAAGATGAGGAGCTCCTGCAATTCAGTGACTTTCCAAATTCCCTCGCCATTCGCATAGGGGAGCGGCTCTTAGGCATCGCTCGAGCAGAAAGCCTTCCAGTCACGATTGACATTCGGCGGGTAGGGCAACAGCTCTTCCACTGTGCTATGTCGGGGACCACGATTGATAACGACGAATGGATCAAGCGCAAGAATCGAGTAGTCGAGCGCTTCGGTCACAGCTCCTACTACATGGGAATGCTACACAAGAGCCGTGGCACTACGATGGAAGATCGTTCGATGCTCGATCCAAGGCGATACGCTCCCCATGGCGGTGCCTTTCCCATCAGAATCGTGAATACAGGCGTTGTGGGAACAGTGACAGTTTCAGGGCTAACTCAGGAAGATGACCACCGACTCGTTGTCCGGGTTCTGCGCGAGTTCGTCGAGTAAGGACCTACCAACTAGTCATAGCTCTCGTGAGACTCTTCGGATGACGCGACTCTGACAGATACCACGGGGCCGCTCGTGATCTGATCCACAAAGGAAGGCTGTCACCAGGTTCGCCTCCGCGTTTATTACTCTCACGTATCCGACGCGTCGATTTCGGCGAAGCGCTCGGTCGACGACTCCAAATGGAAGCCCTTGGATCAATGCTGGAGAGTATCCCGATCCGGTCATGATGTAGCCGTCGACATACACGAACGGAACATTACCTGATGCATCGTAACGAGTGAACCACGACGATTCTGTGGGAGTGAGCCGCTGTAACGGCGCACCAGTAAGGCCGGCTACAACTCTTGCGCGGAGATCGATCAGTGAGCTGTGGTATCGAGCGGCAAGCAGGTCAAAGGTAGGAACCGCGGCGAAACCATCCTCACCGGCGGGCGTCGAAGAGGGGATGAGATGCCGGAAACGGCCGAAGTTCGCGAGAGCCTTAATCACCGCCCATTGTTCCGCCGCACAATAGGGCGAATACTGCGCTACGATCAGTGCCATCACAGGCCGGCCGTGGCTTGTGACAGGTCTCGACGCCTTCAAGAAACGCCCAGTCTTGCCGGGAGGCAGACCCACAGCGATTGGTCCCAAAGGCCCTCTCTCGACCTTCTTACTACTCCCAGAGTCTCCACTCGCCAGGTGTACGAGAAGAACGATCAAAAGAATGCCACCCAGGGCCAGCAAAAGCCTCTGAGACAGCCGGACGATCCGATACCTTTGTGTGCGGGCTACGCGGCTGTAGCGGGCTCTTGGTCTCGGCTCAACTCGTTGAGGGTTGACTTCCTCTACCACGACCACCACTTCAAGTCGGGATTCCTCCCGGTCTCCGCCTGATGGACTGTGGGCAACCCAGTGCCTGCAGCCCGTTCCGCACTACCCATCCTGTGACGAGGAGCTACTTCGGTAGGCGACGACGTGTACAGACTCGGTTGTCAGCATGCCTTCCTCGATCATCTCACCAAGCCGAGGTAAAACCCTGTCGATGTTATCCGCTGTGTCAACTGTTTCGATGACGATGGGTAGATCTTGGCTCAGCCGAAGAATACGTGATGTATGTAGATGCGAGTCCGCTCCGAAGCCTTCTATTCCCCTCACCACCGTTGCTCCTGCGAGTCCTTCCTCCCGTATCACCTGAACAATAGCCTCGTAGAGTGGTTTCCCGCCCCAGCGATCTGACTCTCCGATGAAGATGCGAAGCAGTTTGCCGTCTCCCTCCAGCCGCACTACACTACCCCTGCAACTGCGACCCCGAGGGCTGCTGCCATCAAGCCGAGCAGGAGACTGCCAACTGAATTAGCGAAGGCGAAGCCATACGAACGCTGCTGGATTAGTGATAAGGTTTCGTACGTGAGAGTCGAGAAGGTGGTGTAGGATCCGATCAAACCTGTGGTGAGCGCAAAACGCAGACTTGGGTCAATGGTAATGCGCTGGGTGAACAATGTCAGAAGCAGTCCAAGCGCGAATGCGCCGCTGATATTTACGACAAACGTTCCCCATGGTAAGGCGGAGCCAACTTGATCCGAGATGAATCCATCCATTTCATACCGAAGGAGAGCACCGATCGCTCCCGCAAGCATGATCGCCACAACCGTACGCATCACGACGCCTTTCAGTAGGAGCCATCAGCCTCTAGGCGCTTCTCGCGAGCCCCATCGCACGATCCGTAGTCAGATCCTTCATGACAAGTTTACCCTGGAGGGGAAGTCAGCATTGGGGAGTAGGTCAGCGGTGTCCCGAAATCGCGGAGACAGGAAGGCCTGAGGTCCGCAACCCGCTGTCCCTGGAATGCACGAACGGCCACCCAGAGGGCGGCCGTTCGATGGCGAGTGGGAGACATTTAGAAAAACCGGAATGCTGACCTAACTGGGTCAGCCTTACAGTAACGGCAAGACACCTATAGATCCGTTGCGCAAGGGTTGCAATGGTTACAACTCAGCAACCACTTGACCTATCCAAACTAGTCGTCCAATAGGGGAGGAGAATTGATGGCTCTTGGGGGTGCTCAGCAGGCAGTACGCGATTTCCACCGGAGAATGATCGGTATGGCGGTTGCGCCAGATGAGCCCGTGCAGCTGGCTAAATACAACGGAAATCTGCGAGTATCGCTCATTGCCGAGGAAGCGAACGAGTTTAGGATGGCTTGGGAGGGGAGTGACCGGGTCGCCATGATAGACGCGCTATGCGATCTTCTCTACGTAACTCTCGGCGCCGCCGTGGAGATGGGAGTGGAGCTGGATCCCTTTTTTCGGGAAGTCCACCGCGCAAATATGGAAAAGTTCGGAGGCGAGATTCGTCCAGACGGAAAGCAGCTAAAGCCTTCCGGTTGGTTGCCCCCCGATATTGCTGGCGTGTACAGGCGACTCTATGGGGATCTGGATCCATCCTCCCGGACTGATGCGGTTTCCTCTAATGGAAATGGCGAGTCGAGTTAGACGGATTTGCCGTCGCGCTTCCGGTTACCTGTTGGAGCACATGAGCTCCAGATGGTGTCCGTTCAAGGCACGATTCGATGCCAAAGCTTCCTTATCGTGTCCCAGGTCGCCATTCCAATCCAAACGCCGGCAGCAAGTATGAATCCAACCACGAGACTCACGGCCCAAAACCAGTTCTCGATGGAGTGAATCAACCAGCTCACAACTGAAGTTTACTTTGGCGTGGAGTCACGCTCTGAATCGATACTTTCGCATCTTCATTGATGCTGAGCGAGATGCTGTCGATCGTTGGCGCTGTGCGGCGGCCACTACAAACCTTCGGAGGCGCAGGGATCTTTAACGCGGTGAGAGTCGGAAACACGATCCTACGGTTGCCATCGCGTCTTCAGATGGTCGGCCCCCGTCGACCGAGTCTTGCGGCTAGGCCGCCGTCACCGTGTTGCGTGTCGTGCAACTATTCCGACGCGTCTTAAGCCAGGCCGTCATCTTTCTGGCGGGAACCGGCCTGCTCAGATAGAAACCTTGTGCCTGATCGCACTCCGATTCTCGGAGCCGTTCGAGGGTTGCCTGGTCTTCCACGCCCTCCGCTACCACCTGCAGATTGAGACCGTGGCCGAGATCGATAACCGAGCGCACTATGGCAGCGTTTCCTCCGTCCTCCAGCATGTTCCCGACGAATGAACGATCGATCTTGATTTCCTTGAAGGGCAGATTGCGGAGATGAGCTAGAGAGGAATATCCTGTGCCGAAGTCGTCGATGGATAGCGTAACGCCCAGTCCATCCAGTTGGGTGAGGATGTCGCTCGCTCGCCGGGGGTCGGTCATAACTGCCGTCTCGGTAACCTCAAGCTTGAGCCAAGTTGGTGATGCTGAGCACTGCCGAAGTATGCGGGTGATGGCGTTCGGCAGATCAGGGTCGTGGAGATTATGCGCTGAGAGGTTTACCGCAACCGACACTGCAAGTCCGGCATCATGCCATTTACGGCATTGTTTGAGAGCCGTGCGGACGACCCAGAGTGTGAGGTGTTTGATAATCTCAGATCGCTCCGCAAAAGGAATGAATTCGTTTGGCGGAATAAATCCTCGGGTTGGGTGGTTCCAGCGAATGAGCGCTTCAACGCAATCGATTCGCCCAGTATCCAGTCGCACCTTGGGCTGGTAATGCAATACCAGCTGATTCGCCTCAATTGCCTCGTAAAGCTCCCCCAAAAGGGCAAGTTTTTGCGGATCCTTGTGGTCTTGATCAGCCTCGAATACGACGGCGTCCCGATCGGATGCCTTGGCGGCATACATCGCGATATCGGCGTGACGGAGTAACGTATCCAGGTCGGTCCCATGATCCGGATATAGGCTGATACCGATGCTTGACTTGATCAGGAATCGCTCACCTTTCAGGACGAAGGACTGCGCGATGGCCGCTTGAACCTCGCTTGCAACGTGACGCGCTCCGCTCTCTGAAGTTCCGGGTAAGAGGAGAGCGAATTCATCGCCCCCGAGTCGAGCTACGGAATCCGACTCCCGGACGAGTCCCCGGAGGCGGACTGCGAACTCATGAAGTAGATCATCTCCGAGATCGTGTCCGAAAGTATCGTTGATCCCCTTGAAGCTATTCAAGTCAAGGACCATGAGAGCGAAGGTACTTCCAGAACGCTTATGAAGTTTTATCGCCTGTTCTATCCGATCGCGGAGCAGTGAGCGATTTGGAAGCTCTGTTAACGCATCATGTGTCGCCTGATATCGGAGCGTCTCCTCCAAAACCTTATGTTCCGAAATATCACGGATGACAAAGACTCGGCCCGTTGGATCGCCTGATTCGGTCTGCAGCTGAGCCTCCAATACCTCAGCCACAAAGCTCGATCCGTCGGCTCGCGTTACCAAAGCTTCCACGCCAGCTTCGCGACTGGCATCAGGGAGCTTAGCTTTGCCGGTTGTTTCTCGTTCCGGCCATCTGCTGTTCAGCTCCGGTAATACCTCATGCAGGGACCTGCCCCTCAGTTGTCTCGGATTCGCGAAACCAAGTAGGCTACCGGCCCGAAGATTGGCCATGCTGATGTTGCCGTCCAACCCGGTGGCGAGCAGGGCGTCGGGCGAAGACTCGACGACTGATCGAAACCATCCCTCGTTGTGCACGAGAGCGGCCGCTATCCTCTCCGTCTCCTGGCGCAGTTCGTTGCTCGCCGCGAACATTCTCGCGCTGAAGAAGGCGAGAAGACCAAGGAGCGCCAAACACCCGAGAGGAATAGCCAAAAAAAGTCTACCGTGTGATGTCCACAATACGGCAGCGATCACCAATTGAGCAAGGGCGGCTCCTACATAACCTAACGCCAGCCTGTGCGTGGGTGATAGGCGGAGAGTGACTGAAGTCCGACCGCTGCGCCGAGGCACTAAGCGCCTGAGTGAAGGTCGCGGAACGCTTGCAAATGAGAATCGAGGCATGTGGAGACCAAGCCTTTTGTCAAACTACTGTTGACGTATCTCAAGAGATCGGCTGTATCAATAGCCGCAACGTATCAGGCGAGGATCGAGGCGAAGCCGCTCGATGCGTGAACACGAAGCAAGACGTTAGCTTGAGCTGGAGAGATGGCGACGCCTGTCACTGCAGCTAGATGAAGGCGGGTCCAGCGGCGGCCAATGCCGCGGCGAGGATGGAAAGGAGACTCACCCAGGCAAAGCCACTTGCAGCTCCGAAGCCAGGCCGACAGTGTCGAGTGCAGATGATCCTCAAGTCGTGACCCGCGACCCACAGGAGCGCTAGTCCAGCAAGTCCAGCAAAGCAAAGGATCACAGACAATCCAGGATTGAGAGGCGTTGCAAAGTGATGACCCGCAACGCTTCGATCATGAAGCACGAAGGTAAGGATGCGTGTTAGAGCTCCGGTTGCGGCCACCATCCCAAGAATGAACCGTCCGCGACGTACAGCTGCCTCCCGAGAACCGGCGTGTCGCAGCCACCCGCAGCAACCAACAAGAGCCGCGATGCTTATTGATCCCAAGAGGACGTAATTCATCATGGAGGGATAGTCAGCGGTGAGGCTCCCAACCTCTGAGCGCAACACGAATCCAATCGTTAACGGGATTGATACCCACAACCAGGCAGCTGCGGCCGCTCCCGTCAGAAAGCTTCTCAGCCGGATGCGAATCAGGCCTGTAGTAATCGAGGCGTATAGCCTGAACATCGGTATGAGGCGAGTCACAAATACGACTGCTGGATCGTAGCCCCCGAGTCTCTTCCGGCAGCGTTCGAGAACCAGTTCAGGAGGCTTGGAAGGGTGAGACATCATTCGTAGGACACGTACCAGCAGCCGGTTCCCTCCGGTCCGGGCAACCAGGTGAATGGAGGTCGTGGCGACTAAATCTACGGCTCCGAGAACGACCACTGAGGCGATAAGCATGGGAACGCTGTGGATCGCCGTGTTGCCCGCGAGCAAAAGTGCAATCTCTCCGGGCACGAGGGTAGGAATACCAATCTCGCCAGCGAAGATAACGACTGCAACTACAAGTAGGCCGTACTGAGCAATCAGCGCCGACATGAAATTGACCCTCGTTCGAAGACGGAAGGCTTCTCTTGCCGACTTGCTGTTTGCACGCTCAATCCCGCTTCCCAGTATGGTGTCTTCTTCTGGCTTGGGTAGCCTGTTCGATCTTAGCTATAGCCCAACTGGAGCCATGCCGGACGCACGGCAAAAGTCGGATCCCTGCAAAACCCTACAAGAGTAGGGGGCAGTTTACGCCTTCCGGAAGCCCGTATCCGTCGCAGCCAGACAAAGCTGACGAAACGCTACGCACGGAACCAGCCAACCAGAGCTATAGAGGGCTGGCTAACTGCCAGCCCTCTATTACCTTACTTTACAAGCTTGAACGTGCCTTTCGCTAGCGTTGTCTTGCCCATCATGTAGGCAAGTTGGTACGCTCCAGGCTTCTTCATAGCCGGAATCTGCTGCTCAAACGCCTTTACCGAAGCGGAGCTTTGGATCTCGTTGTTGCCCCAGGCCTTGCTGCTCACATTACCACTATGGATCACCTTGTGGTTCGACATCGAGGTAATGACGTCCTTCAGACCTTTCTTTGCATTTTTCGTAAGGTAACCGATCCAAACAACCGTTTGGTTGGAGTTGAGTTTGAACGAGGTCTTCTTACCTGTTATGACCAGGTCCTTCCCAGACTTCTTCCAACCCGTGCCGTAAACGATTTTGCCCGAGCCAACAGGGGCTTTGGCAAAGACGGCAGTTCCAAACGCGAAGCAGCACGCAACTATCAGCCCAGCAAAAATACTCTTCTTGATTAACACCCACAACTCCTTAAAAATCTGCCTCACAGTATATCGCTAGGAGTCAAGCCGGCGACACTCTTCGCACCGGTTTCCGTTCATCTACCCACCCTGCGATGCGACTGAACCTCCCCGTTACGTCGTTTAGGATTGGAAATCCCTAGGATAGAAGGGGAGCAGCGGCAAACGGCGTTCACTTCGTGGAGTCGGACCGTTGGCACAGTGAAAGTGATCAGGAGACGGTGAGTTTGGCGAAATTGTTGGAGTCAGTTCCAAACTTCTCAGAAGGTCGCGACCAAACCACGATTGACATGATCGCCAATGCCATTCGCGGCACGGGTGGTTCGATCCTGGATATCCACTCGGACGCAGACCATAATCGCAGCGTTTTTACCGTTGTCGGTGAGCAGGAAGTTTTGGTTGAGTCCATTTATCAGGGTGTAAAGGCGGCGGTTGAACGAATTGACCTGCGTCGACACACTGGCGCGCATCCTCGCCTGGGGGCAGCTGACGTAGTGCCGTTTATTCCAATGCTTGATAGCACCATGGAAGAAGCGATCTCCGCGGCCAGACACTTGGGCTCAAAGGTTTCTGAGGATCTCGATCTACCTGTCTACTTCTATGAGGAGGCAGCCTCGTCTCCTGAAAGGGTCAATTTAGAGAAGGTGCGTCGTAAAGGGTTCGAAGAGCTCCGCGACACGATCGGATCAGACCCGAGTCGAGCCCCCGACCTGGGGCGGTCTGAAGTCCACGTGTCCGCTGGAGCAATTGTCATCGGCGCACGTCGACCTCTAATCGCCTACAACATCTATTTAAATACATCGAATCTGATAGTGGCGCAATCAATTGCGAGGTCCATCCGCCATAGCACGGGTGGCCTTCGTTATGTCAAGGCACTTGGCTTCGAGATACCGGAACGAAGCTGCGTTCAGGTGTCGATGAATCTCACGTATTTCCAGCGGTCGGCGATCCATACTGTGTTCGAAATGGTGAAGGAAGCGGCGGCCTCATTTGGAGTAGCGGTGACGGAATCAGAGATAGTTGGCCTGGTTCCCGCCGAAGCACTAATCGATGCAGCCAAACATTACTTGCGTATGCATGAGTTTGACTCCCGTCAAGTCTTGGAACTACAGCTGGTGGCAGCTGACTCACCAACACAGTGATCATCGGAAAAGGCCCTGAAGCTTACCGTAGCCTCCGCCAGCTTCAACCTGAGATCAGTCTTACTCTTTCGGGCCTGTAGTTGATGGCGGTGGTCCCTCGATCCTTCGATCCGGTGTCGATGCAAGTGTTTCGCAATCTTTTCAGCTCGTTGGCTGAGGAAATGGGCATAACACTTCAGCGTGCTTCGTTCTCGGCCAACATAAAGATGCGCCGTGACTTCTCGTGTGCTGTATTCGATGATCAAGCGAACATGCTTGCCCAGGCGGCCCATATCCCCGTTCACCTTGGTGCCATGACTACGACGGTGAAGGCCGTACTTCAATCGCTGTCGTTAAATGACGGCGATCTGGCTATCGTAAACGACCCTTACCAGGGCGGCACGCACCTTCCGGATATCAGCCTGGTCTCTTCGGTGTTCCTAGAGGGAAGGCGACTTGGATATGTGACCAACCGGGCTCATCACTCCGACGTCGGAGGGATAACACCTGGTTCCATGCCTTTAAGTGCCGACATCTATCAAGAGGGACTGATCATCCCGCCTGTCAAACTTCTGGAAGGTGGGCGCATCAATCATGAAGCGTTGAGACTGATCCTGAGAAACGTTCGCACTCCCGAGGAGCGAGAGGGTGACCTCCTGGCACAGATTGCAGCTCAGCATGCCGGTGAGCAACGCCTCAAGGAAATCACCGAACGTTATGGGGCAGAGGAAGTGCGCATTCAGTCGGAGGCTTTGCTTCAATACTCCGACCACATGGTTACGGCCCTCGTCCAAGGCCTTCCTGACGGAAGGTGGTGGGCAGAGGATTGGCTTGACGGCGATGGGATCACTGATGAGCCACTTCGACTTGCCGTAACGGTGTCTAAGATTCAACACTCTCGGCTCGAAGTCGACTTCTCGGATTCTGACGATCAGTGCTCAGGACCGGTCAACGCGGTGCGGGCCGTTACGAGAGCTGCTCTGCTCTACGTCATACGTGTGCTTGTAGCAGAGGATATTCCTGTTAATGACGGTGCCTTGGCCTCCATTGACTTAAAGACTCGTCCCGGCAGTCTTGTCGATGCATTACCTCCATCAGCGGTTTCGGCAGGTAATGTCGAAACCTCACAACGCATCGTCGATGTGCTCTTTAAGGCCATGTCGCAGATCCTACCCGAGCGAGTTCCAGCCGCAAGCCAGGGGACGATGAACAACGTTTCCTTCGGCGGGTTTGATGGATTCAGAGGGAGGCCGTTTACTTACTATGAAACGATTGGTGGAGGGACGGGCGCACGTCCAGATCAAGGAGGGGTGTCCGCGGTCCATGATCATATGAGCAACACCTTGAATACCCCCATCGAGGTCCTTGAGGCGGAGTATCCCGTTCGAGCTCGACAATATGCCGTCAGGTCTGGATCAAGTGGGCGAGGAATGTATTCAGGCGGTGAAGGGGTGAGACGGGACATCGAATTCCTCACCCCCGCCTCTGTTAGCATCATCAGCGAGCGACGTCGTCTTCAGCCGTATGGCCTGGGCGGCGGCCAGCCTGGCCAAACAGGCTCCAACCGTATCATGAGAGGCGGCGAGGTCCAGGAGCTGCCTGGGAAGGTTGTTTTCGAGGTTCTTCCTGGAGACGTCATTAGCGTGCAAACCCCGGGAGGCGGAGGTCTTGGCGAGCCCGATCCCAGTGGTGAGTAGCGACAGAGCCCCTATTAAGCGCAGAGCCAACGGTGAGCTTCTGCACGCTTACATCACTCGTTTCCCTGAAAAGAGGGTGTTGGTGTTGGGCGATATGGTTGCCGACGAATACATTGTTGGCCGCCCAGCCCGTATCTCTCGCGAGGCGCCGGTGCTGGTGCTCCACCACAGCGACGAGTTTATCTGCCCCGGCGGGGCGGCCAATGTAGCCTTCAACATCGCCAGCTTGGGTGCACAGACTCACGTTGTAGGTGTTGTAGGGAGTGACATTAACGGAAGACGTCTCATCGATCGCTTGTGCGACTTGGGCATCGATACGTCTGGCATCTTCGTCGACGACAAACGGACTACCGCGACCAAAACTCGTATCATTGGCCGCGGATCGCAAGAGGTGCAGCAACAGATTGTTCGCATCGACCGGGTTTCACCTGCACCTCTGGACGACCTGCTGTCCAAGAGGATGATCGATTTCGTGAGCTCTCTTCTGCCCACGATCGACGCCGTATTGATTTCCGACTACGAAAATGGCGTGATTAGTCCCATGGTGGTCAGTGCTTGCCTTCCTGAGGCAAGACGACATGAGGTGATGGTGACAGTCGACTCTCACGGGGACCTCTTTCGGTTTAAGGGAGCCACTGTAGCAACTCCTAATCAGCCGGAAGCAGAGGCCACTCTGCATCGAACCATCGATGGCATTGATGATCTGGAGCAGGCTGGGTCGGAGCTTTTAAACGGAATGCAAGCGACGGCTGTCCTCCTGACTCGCGGAAGTGAAGGAATGAGCTTGTTCACGGCAGATTCGGCGTCCCCGGTTCACCTCCATCCTTCCAATCTGAAAGAGGTTTTTGATCCAACTGGTGCCGGCGACACGACCTCGGCCGTGTTTACCCTCGCACTGCTTTCGGGAGCATCCATTATTGAAGCTGCGATCCTGAGCAACCTTGCTGCAGGAGAAGTGGTCAAACGACTTGGGGCCGCTACCATCAGCCAGCAGGAGCTGGCTGCGGCTGTCACAGCTGGCCTTCCACTCGACTACTGATTCCGAGGGCACTCGCTGCTCTTGGGTTTTCGCGTTTTCTATCGTGCAGGTTCCATACAAATCGGCCTAAAGGACATGAGAGGAACAATTAGCTGACCTTTTTCGTGTCCCACCGTATTTGCTCGACCCTCCGGATGTACACTTCGGCACCAAGCCTTGAGAAAATTGCGCCCGCCTCTTCGAGGACTTCGGCGCCGGCAGCATTGACTTCTCCAGTTACCTTCACGTCGATCTCTGCTATGCCCAAGAGCGCTTGAGCTTCGGCAAAGGGGTATGCCATCGAGCGCGAGAGTGCCAGCAACTCGTTCATTTGTAAGCGCGCTTGCTCAAACTGGTTCTCTTCCATGGCAACCAGTGCGGACACGTAGATTGCATCAACAAGAGCCACCGTGTCATGCTGCTCCCTGGCTCTTTTGGTCGCCCTTTCGGAGACCTCCTTGGCCTCCCTCAGGTCGGTATGTAACAATGCTTCTGCCAGAATCGGCAGAAGGAACGTGACGTCCGATTCCTGCAGTCCCGGCCGGTCAACCGTTGATCGCAGACGATCAATTGCGTCTCCATAGCGACCTGCCATGATTTCGCCTCTCGCGAGAACGGATTGGGCCCACCGGGAAACCTGGAGGTCGCCGCTCGTTGCGATGAGAGGTGTTGCCTTGGCCATCCATTTCTGTGCGAGCGCGAGATCGCCTCGCAGAAGCGCTAGGTGTGCGAGCTGAACCAGAGGGTAGGCCGAAAACCACGATTGATCGAGAGTCTCCAGGATGTCCATCGCGTCGACAACAGCTCTTCTGCCCGTGTCCAGTCTCCCAACATATTTGCGGTATTGGCCAGAGTGGCCAATTGCCAGCCGATCGTTGTTGGGTCTCCTACCTTCCGGACGGTCTCGAGGGCGCGTTCCAGATACTCCACTGCCCGGGGAAACATGCCGGCATCGGCGTATGCCGATCCTAGGTTGTTCAGAGATCGGCTGAGACTCTCCAAATCACCGGACTCCTCGGAGAGCTCAATCCCTTTCAGCAGGGTTTGACGGGCCTCCTCCCACTGTCCCAACATCAGTTGCGTGACGCCTATGCAGGACTCGGCGCGGCCAAGGTGCAGACGACGACTCTGTGGATCGACCTGCCGGAGAGCGGCGTCGCGCATCCGGAGCCCGGATTCCAAGCTCTTCCTGTAGTCACTCGTCAGGAAGTAGAGCTTGGCAAGTACTGTATGGAGGTTAACCAGCTCCTCGGGCTCGTCTCGGTTCTCGGCGCCGTGCATCTGATCAGCCAACCATTTGATGCCCACTTCCGGCCGCCCTCGTTGACCCTCCACTTCGGCAATCAAAGCTGATGCACGCGCCACCCCGCGAAGCGTCGTGACGGCCTTGATAGATGGCCAAGGCTTTGGCCGCATTCTCTATAGCATCGTCGTAACGGGCCAAGGTCAGCAGTACTCTGCCGAGGTTCATTTGGGTGCTGGCTGCACTTTCCAAATCATGGTTGATCTCGAACCTATTTCCCAAGTCGGCTAGGTAGACGCAGGCGGCCTCATTCGCATAGAGTGATCGTGCTCGGTCCGCCGCAACCTGTAGATACTGTATTGCTCGGTCGCTGTCCTCACTCCGAGTAAAGTGATGTGCGAGCAATTCGACTTCCTCAGGACTAAGGCTGCTCTACCGTCCTGCCCAGCAAGCCATGGAGGTGAAGTCGCCGCCGTCGAGACAGCGACTCGTACAAGGAGGCCTGTATCAGCGGATGTCGAAACGCATAGCCCCAACTTCCGCCGACTTCAAGCTCCTCGAGAATCCTGCTGCCAAGTGCCTCGTCCAAAGCTTCGATCAGCCCGTCCTCGTTCATTGGTGGATCGAAGGCAGCGGCCGCCGCTCTTACTAACTCAAAGGACCACTGCATTCCGGCAACAGAGGCAAGTGAAAGAGCGCGCCTGCACTCTGATGAGAGGTGGCTTGCCCTTCTGCCAATCAGATCTCGCACGCCTTTTGGTACGCTGTCTGCGTTTGCGTCCCCATACCCCTGTTCTTGTTGCTGGCTAAGCATCTGCAGAAGCTCACTTAAGAAGAGCGGATTCCCCCCTGACCGCTCAAAAAGGCGGTCGCCGAAGTCACGAGAGTGGTCCCCGGAAGCTGTAATGTGCGAATCGTTCCGCGCAAGGTTCCTGGTCAATTGATCCGATTCCTCCCGACTTAAAGGAGAAACCTCGATCTGGTGGCTTCTTGGAAGCTCCACCAGGATGTGAGCCAAGTCGGCGAACTGAGGACTACCGCTGTAGGGCTTCGTCCCGAAATGTAACCAGAAGAAGCCAGGGCAAGCGGGAACACATCCGGGCCAAGTGCGTAAGAAGCTGCAGGCTGGACGAGTCAGCAAGGTGAAGATCGTCTAAAACTAGGACGACGGGCCTTGAATCTGCAAGATCCGTTAGGAGCCGGCTAACTCCTCGAAAGACCCGTCCTCGCTCGGCTTCCGTTACAAGTTCGGATGTCGCTGACTGGAGCTGCGGATCTTCCATGTGAAGGAGCGGCTGCAGTTCTTCATACATAGTCAGTAAATTGAGACGCTGATCGCGGCTCAGTGAACCAATGTAGGCCCCGAGACAATTTGCGAATGCGGAGTATGGCAGAAGACTTTCCTCTTCGAAGGCTGTTCCCCACAACACCAACGCGTCCTCGGCAATAGCCGCTCGGGATATCTCGGCCGCCAATCTGGTCTTGCCGATTCCGGGCTCGCCGCTTAGCAACATCAGCGATCCAGTTCCCGCCACTGCATCTTTGAGCTGTCGCGCTCCAAAGTCGAGTATCGCCTGCCTACCCACCATGAGTGGAGCGTCCCGGAGAATTTCCGGAGGCACTGGAGTGGGATGCGCAAGGGTCTCTGGTGAAGGTTTCACCATACCCGAGAGGAGCTCAGAATGGAGCTGCTCGGTCTCGATCGAGGGCTCGACGTCCAGCTCCGTGCTTAACGCCTCTCGCAATTTCCGATACGAAACGAGAGCCGCATGGTGACTTCCCTGCCTTATGTAAAGACGCATCAGCCAGTGGGTCGCCTCTTCGTCAGTCGGGTCATCCTCAACGACCTCTTTGAGATGGTTTAGTGCCCTGCCCAGCGTGTCAACCGGTGAAGATGTGACTGAGAAACGCATTAGAAGCTCGCGTCGCATCATCTGCAGCTCTCGACGTTTGGTCTCCGCCCAATCTTCGTAGCGGTCTTCAGGAAGCAAGTCACCTGTATAAGCCTCTAGTGCCGACTCCAGCGTGGCGCTGTCTCCCGATTCGAGGGCAAGGCCACAAAGGTGTTGGAAGCTATCGGCATCCACTCGAACTCTTTGCGTATCCAGCTCAAGAAGTTGGTTGTTTGAGCTCAGAAAGGAGGATGGAGCCCGCGGAGCAAGATCAGGCTCCAAGGCATGCCTCAGGGCGTGAAGAGCCTTACGCAGACTGCCGGAAGCCGACGCGGGCGTAGCATCGGGCCAGAGGAACTCGATGACCTCTTCCCGATGCATCCGATGGCTTGGATGAAGGGCCAGAAGCTTGAGTACAGTTCGAGCCGCACTCCGATAAGCCCAAGCGCTCGGTGGTATCTCCTTCCCACCAACCCGCACATCCAGACCTCCTAGAAGGGAGATCTGCAAGGTTCGCCCATCCAGGCGGTCGGCTTCGTGGCCTTCCACGGTCGACACGCTTGGATCAAGCAGCACTATATTCCCCAATCTCGCGGGTCGCCTGTAGCCGCTGTATTCCGCTCCATTCGCTTCTTCACCGCCTTGAGTGATCGTAACGCATTGCTACGGACAGCGCAAGGTTGTTGATTTACCCTCTGATCAGCAGTTATCCACGCGAGGACTTGGAACACATCTGGAACAGGAGTCGGTTACGTTAGCAGTGCAGTGAAGTGCCACGCGACAAACCGTGGGAATGGAGCAGAATCATGGCATTCCTTAAGCATATACGGGCGATCCGAGAAGAACGCGACGGACACGTTATCGAACCGCCAAAACCTTCGTTCGCCGCGGAGCAGAATCAAGGACCGTCATCCCCCACCGAAAGCGATCCAGTTGGAGAGGAAGAAGACGAGCCCGAAGGGCAGAGTATGAGACCCCGCCTGTAAAGTCTTGAAGTAGGCAGTTGGGCGGTTCTTGAAGAAGGACTGCATCGGAAGGCAGTCACGATCTCCAGGTGCAAGCCCGTCACAGCCACTCTCAATTGCTACGCCGGAAATACAGAACGGCCCTGACCTCGACGTCAGGGCCGTTCAGCAATTGACTTAGTGATGCTTGGATGTTACTCCGAGATAGTGACTCCGTCCTTGACAAAGTCAGCGGGATCTCCGCTCAGAATGTCAATTTCCGAGTCAGGCTCGGACTGGATCTCCTCCTCTTGGAGCATGCCGGCATCATCGAAGGTGCCGACGACGATATCGTCCGCATCTCGATCAGCAACCAACAAGCCACCGTCACGCTCGGCGTTGATCCGGTCGCGTTTCTGCTGTCGAGCCAGAAGGCCTGTTCCCGCGGGAATCAGCTTCCCGATGATGACATTCTCCTTGAGACCCACCAGCCGGTCCACCTGTCCTGCGATGGCCGCATCCGTTAAGACCTTGGTGGTCTCCTGGAACGAAGCCGCTGCGAGGAAGCTTTCGGTAGTCAAGGAAGCTTTCGTTACGCCAAGCAATACCGGCGTTGCCGTTGCGGGTTCGCCGCCCTCAGCAAGCACCCGGGCATTGAAGAGCTCGTACTGGAAGCGGTCGACCAATTCGCCTGGCAACATGTCTGTGTCGCCCTGCGTATCCACGCGCACCTTTCTCAGCATCTGGCGAACGATCACTTCGATATGCTTATCGTTGATCGTTACACCCTGACTGCGGTAGACGCGCTGAACCTCTTCGACCAGGTAGAGCTGCACGGATTGGCGTCCTTGAATCCGGAGAATATCCTGAGGATTGGGCGCGCCATCAGTCAGCTGGATGCCAGCGGTCACGTCTTGCCCATCCTGAACCAGTACCCTTGCGGCCACCGGCACGGAGTATTCTCGGGTGTCGGGCGTTTCCTTCGCGAGAATGATGCTGCTCCCGCGCCGGAACATGCGGCCACCGACTGGGGCCGTAATCGCCCTCGCCTGCGCTTTTTTGGAGCGGCTCTTAGCAGTGCCTTTCGGCATTGCCACGGTAGCTCCCGCCTCGACGGTGGTTCCGCTAGGCGCTGTCAGCTCGTAGTCCTCTGGAAGCTCGATTCGGTTGGTTTCCTCTTCTCGAGCGCTGATGATGATTCGCGTACCACTCTCGTCGCGCTCGACATGCGCAATACCATCGACTTCGGCGATGATCGCCTGATCCTTTGGTACTCGAGCTTCGAACAGCTCTTCAACCCGCGGCAGACCCTGAGTGATGTCGCCCCCTCTTCCGGCGACACCGCCTGTGTGGAACGTTCGCATTGTCAGCTGAGTTCCAGGCTCCCCGATGGACTGAGCAGCGATGATGCCGACAGCTTCGCCCAATGGGACAAGCGTGCCGGTGGCAAGGCTCCAGCCGTAGCACCTTCGGCACACGCCGGTGTTTGAGTCACATGTTAAGGCGCTGCGGATTCTGACCGCGGCCCCTGGATTCTTCCGCAGAAGTTCTGCGATCTCATCCGCCAGCACCCCGTCGATGACTTCAGCGGCCCCGACGACTTCGGTGCCCGTCTCTGGATCGAAGAACGCCTCAGCCGTCCACCGGCCGATGATTCGCCGTTCGATGGGCTCCACGAGGGCGTCTCCACTACCCTTCTCAGTGATGAGGATTCCGGCATCTGTTCCGCAATCCTCCTCGCGCACGATGACGTCCTGTGACACGTCGATCAGACGCCGCGTCAGATACCCCGATTCAGCCGTTCTAAGAGCGGTGTCTGCGAGGCCCTTTCGAGCTCCGTGCGTAGAGATGAAGTATTCGAGGACGCTCAATCCTTCGCGGAAGTTGGAGCGGATCGGCAGGGCGATGATCTTCCCGCTCGGGTCAGCCATCAATCCCCGCATTCCTGCGATCTGGCGAACCTGCTGGAATCCACCTTTTGCAGCCCCCGATTGCGACATCATGAAGATCGGGCCGAAGGGATCCAGGTGATTTGAGACTTCACGCTCAACCTCTTCACTGGCATGTGTCCAGGCCGCGATGGTCTCCCGGTACTGTTCCTCCTCCGTGATGAGCCCATCCGCGTACTCTTCATCGATCTGGTCGATCTGCTTATCGGTCTTTGTTAGGATGGCGCTCTTCTCTTTGGGAATGGTGATGTCGGTGATCCCAAGAGTGATCCCAGACTTTGTCGCATAATCGAAACCGAGTCGTTTAATTCGGTCTGCGGTTTCTGCCGTAATCGCCTGTCCGTACTCCTGGTATACGTCGGAGATGACATCTCCCAACGTCCGCTTGTCCTGGACAGCATTTCGGTACTGTAACCGCACTTCCTGGGTGCTGGAGGTGAGGCCGCCTCCGGCGTCGTCGACTCCGAGCGGAACCGGCCTGAGTGCCTCATTGAAGATGACCCGGCCTACAGTTGTCTCGATCCCAAAGCCCTTTCCCGAGCCATTGCCGTTGGCAGACTCAGCGATGGGCAGAGGAGTCAGATCCTGTCGAGGAATCAGACCAACGGGGGTCGTGACGAAGTCGTCGTCACCGTCAGAATTGACGTGGACATGAATTCGTGCATGAAGGGAGATCCTCCCCAGCTCGTAAGCGAGTAGAGCGTCGTCGAAGTCGGCGCAGACGGCGCCGTCTCCCTTTTCGCCCGGCTTCATGGCAGTCAGGTAGTAACAACCGAGAACCATGTCCTTTGTGGGATTGACCACCGGTTCACCACTCGCTGGGCTGAGAAGATTATGGGAGCTAAGCATCAGCTCTCGCGCCTCCTTCTGCGAGGCTGCAGAAAGAGGAACGTGAACGGCCATCTGGTCGCCGTCGAAGTCTGCATTGAAGGCGTGGCAGACCAGAGGGTGAATCTGGATAGCCGACCCTTCTACGAGTACACCCTCAAAAGCTTGAATGCCAAGACGGTGAAGCGTGGGAGCGCGATTGAGGAGTACGGGGTGATTGGTAATCACCTCCTCGAGTACGTCCCAAACCTCCGGCCGAACGCGCTCAACGATCCGTTTCGCGCTCTTGATATTGTGGGCGAATCCTTTCTCGACCAGCCGTCGCATCACGAACGGCTTGAAGAGCTCGAGTGCCATTCGCTTCGGCAGACCGCACTGATGGAGCTTCAGATCAGGACCAACGACGATGACAGATCGACCTGAGTAGTCGACACGCTTGCCGAGAAGGTTCTGACGGAACCTGCCCTGCTTACCCTTGAGCATGTCGGACAAGCTCTTGAGCTTGTGGTTGCCTGATCCCGCTACTGCTCGTCCACGACGACCGTTATCGATCAAGGCGTCGGTGGCCTCTTGAAGCATCCGCTTCTCGTTCCGGATGATGATCTCAGGAGCGCCAAGGTCAATCAGGCGCTTGAGGCGGTTGTTTCTGTTGATGACGCGCCTGTACAGATCGTTCAGATCGCTTGTGGCGAACCGCCCGCCGTCGAGTTGAACCATGGGCCGAAGATCCGGTGGGATTACAGGGAGAACCGTTAGGATCATCCACTCCGGCAGATTGCCACTCTTTCGGAAAGCTTCGACGACACGGAGCCGTTTGGTCGCCTTCTTTCGACGTTGGCTGCTGGATGCAGAATGGCGGATCTCCTCCCGGAGCTCAACAGCGAGACTATCTAGGTCAATATCGAGAATGACGTTTCTCACTGCTTCGGCGCCCATACCCGCTTCAAAGAGAGAGCCAACGCTATCCCGCAGGTCGCGGTACTGAGCCTCTGTCAGCAGCATGTTCTTGTGGAGAGACTGGATCAACTCGATCCGCTGGAGGGTCTCCTGCTGGATCGCTTCAATCGCGTCCTGAGATCCCACTCTTCGCTCGGCCATCGCAGCCTCGAGCTGAGCACCTTCTTCTGAACGCGCCTGATCGTGGGGTGCGGTCACCGCCTGTCGTTCGGCATCCAGCTCCGAATTGGTTGCATCCAGCTCGTCGCCGACCGCCTGCTCCATCAATTGAATCGTCGACTGATCAATGATGTCGCCTTTCTTACACAAGACGACCGGATCGCGGCCTCCTGCCACCGGAAGCACGATATCTTCCTTCGCCTTCTTGCCTTGCTGTGAAATCAAGCTGTCACGTAGCTCTTGAGCCCCTTGCATCAGCTCGTCAATGCGCCGCGTTCTCTCGACTTCCAGTCGCTGCTCGACTTCACCCATTTCGCCTTGCCGCTGAGCCTCGTTGGCATCGAACTGAGTGCGCAAGTCGACGGTTTGGTCGCGGAGCCCCTCTTCTATCTCAGCAAGCCGGGCTGCCTCGTCTTCTCTGGCCTGTTCTGTGGCCCGTTGCTTCCCGTCCTCGTCCACGTGGGTGACAAGGTACAAAGCAAAGTAAAGAATTCTCTCGAGGTTTCTGGGAGAGATATCCATCAGTAATCCCATCCGGCTCGGCGTACCCTTGAAGTACCAAATGTGACTCACCGGTGAGGCTAGTTCGATATGCCCCATTCGCTCACGACGGACTTTGGCACGAGCCACCTCCACGCCGCATTTGTCACAGATGATGCCCTTGTAGCGGACACGCTTGTACTTTCCGCAGTAGCACTCCCAGTCCTTCGTAGGTCCGAAAATGCGCTCGCAGAAGAGGCCATCCTTTTCAGGCTTTAGCGTTCGATAGTTAATCGTCTCGGGCTTTGTGACCTCCCCATACGACCAACCCCGGATTTGCTCCGGCGACGCAAGACTAATTCGGATGGCATTGAAATCATTAACTTCGAGCATTGAAACTCCCTTTATTCGCTCTCAGCAGGTTGACCAAAGCTAATCTCTGCATTTCGTGAGGGCTCGCCCTCATGGATATGCGCCCTGGCCAGCAAGGCCAGGACGATCGGACAAATCGTTTAGAAGTCTCCCCGTTCGAAGCCCGTGATGTTGATGTCGAGGTCCGGAATCTCGGCGAGACCGGCCTCATCCGCAACGGCCACCCGCTCGTCATCCTCGTTGAGAACCTCGACGGAGAGGGCCAGACTCTGTAGCTCCTTCACAAGGACCTTGAACGACTCAGGCACACCAGGCTCCAGAATGGGCTCACCTTTGACAATGGCTTCATACGTCTTAACTCGACCGATGACATCATCGGACTTGACAGTCAGTAGCTCCTGCAAGATGTGAGCAGCTCCGTACGCTTCCAGAGCCCAGACCTCCATCTCACCAAAGCGCTGACCCCCAAACTGTGCCTTACCGCCCAACGGCTGTTGGGTGACTAGGGAGTATGGCCCCGTAGATCGGGCGTGGATCTTATCTTCGACTAGGTGAGCGAGTTTCAGCATGTAGATTTGACCGACGGTCACCGGTTGGTCAAAGGGCTCACCGCTGCGACCATCGTACAGAATCGTTTGACCTGTTCCAGGTAGGCTCGCCTCTGTCAGCTGGTCAACAATCTGAGTCTCAGTTGCGCCATCGAAGACCGGGGTCGCTACTTTGTACCCAAGTTCTTCTGCGGCCCATCCAAGGTGGGTTTCAAGCACTTGACCAATATTCATGCGAGAGGGGACGCCGAGTGGATTGAGCACGATGTCGACTGGAGTCCCGTCATCCAAGAAGGGCATGTCCTCCTTTGGCACGATCCGAGAGATGACTCCCTTGTTTCCGTGACGTCCGGCCATCTTGTCTCCCTCAGAAACCTTGCGCTTCTGGGCGACGGATACCCTAACCAGCTCGTTGACACCCGGAGGAAGCTCATCACCGTTCTCACGCGAAAAGACGCGAACGTCAACAACCTTCCCACGCTCGCCCTGAGGTACGCGTAGAGATGTGTCCTTAACTTCTCTGGCCTTTTCACCGAAGATTGCTCGCAGCAACCGCTCTTCAGCAGTCAGCTCTGTTTCACCCTTCGGGGTGATCTTGCCGACCAGGATCTCGTTCGGTCCTACTTCGGCACCGACGTAGATTATTCCTCGCTCGTCGAGATTTCGCAGTCCCTCTTCGCCGACATTCGGGATGTCGCGAGTGATCTCCTCGGGACCGAGTTTGGTATCACGGGCGTCGACCTCGTGTTTTTCCATGTGAATGGATGTGAACTTGTCGTACTCGACCATTCGGTCGCTCAGCAGAATGGCATCCTCATAGTTGCCACCCTCCCAGACCATGAAGGCCACGAGCACGTTCTGACCGAGGGCGAGCTCGCCCCTCTCGGTGGATGACCCATCAGCAAGCACGTCGCCTCGCTTGACTAGTTGGCCCTTATCCACACTGGGTCGTTGATTGATGAGAGTTCCCTGGTTGGAGCGAATGAACTTGCGGAGCTTGTACCGCCGACTGTTGCCCTCGACAACCGAATGGCTCTTTCCACGGCCGCCCGTATTCCCGTTCGCGGCCCCGTCTTGACTTGATTGGCCGTTGGCGCTTTCGACTACGATCTCTCGACCGGTGACGCTGGTTACAACTCCATCGGCATCGGCGATCACCAAGTGACCCGAGTCGTAAGCTGCGCGACCCTCTGTTCCTGTCCCTACATAGGGGGACTCCGGAACCAAGAGCGGAACGGCTTGACGCTGCATGTTCGCACCCATCAAGGCGCGATTGGCATCGTCATGCTCTAGAAAGGGGATCATCGCTGTTGCCAGCGACACCAGCTGTCGGGTCGAGACATCCATGTAATCGACACGATCGATCGGCTCGATGAGGAACTCATCACGGTGCCGAACCGACACTCTCTCCTGGGCGAACTTTCCATCTGGACGCAGGGTGACGTTCGCCTGGGCGATCGTGAATTCCTCTTCCTCATCCGCAGTCATGTACTCGATATCACTTGAGACGAATGGATAAACCGGCACTTCCGCGCCCTCAGGCAGGCTGGTCTTCAGTTTTTTGATCAAAGGAGCATCGACCACGGTGCCGGCTTTGGCAATGTTTCGCCCGCTCTTACCGGCCACATCGTCACGAATCTCCCTGCCAAGCAGCAACGGCGAGTCAGGCGGAAGTGAACGATACACCTTGCGATAGGGTGTTTCGATGAAACCGTAAGGATTCGTCCTGGCGTAGGTAGCCAGATTCCCGATCAGTCCGATGTTTGGACCCTCTGGAGTTTCGATGGGACAGATCCGCCCGTAGTGGGATGGGTGAACGTCTCGCACATCGAAGCCAGCTCGTTCTCTCGAGAGGCCACCAGGGCCTAACGCCGACAAACGTCGCTTATGAGTCAGCTCCGACAGGGGGTTGGTCTGATCCATAAACTGCGAAAGCTGGCTACCCCCGAAGAACTCCTTCATGGCAGCGACGACAGGGCGAATGTTGATTAGTGCATTGGGACGAGCATTCTCCACGTCCTGAATGGTCATCCGCTCTTTCACCACCCGCTCCATTCTCAGGAGGCCAACGCGAAATTGCTGCTGAAGGAGCTCGCCCACAGCCCGGACTCGACGATTACCAAGATGGTCGATATCGTCATGACGTCCGGGATGATTGTTGCAGCGGATCTGCTCAGCCACAATTCGAGCCAAATCATCCTTGGTCAGGATCATCGGGCCTTTTTCGGCATCGACGTGGAGCCGCTTGTTGAGCTTGTACCGGCCGACGCGTCCGAGATCATATCTCCGCTCATTGAAGAAGAGCGAATTGATCAAGCTTCTGGCGTTTTCAAGTGTTGGAGGATCGCCAGGACGTAGCTTCTTGTACATCTCGATGAGACCCGACTTCTCGTCCTCCGTGTTGTCACGCTCCAGTGTTGACTGGATGTACTGGTGGTCGGGGTCCGTATCAACAGACTTGAACAGCTCAAGGATTTGCTCATTGGTGCCGAATCCGATGGCACGAAGAAGGGTCGTTACAGGTATCTTCCGCTTGCGGTCAACCTTAACCGTCAAAACATCCTTGTTCGACGTCTCAAATTCGAGCCAGGCGCCACGATTCGGAATCAATTTAGCCATGTAGAGATCCCGACCCGATGCCGGGTCGGTTTCGGCAGTGTAGTAAACGCCAGGTGATCGGACCAGCTGGCTTACCACTACCCGCTCGGCGCCATTGATCACGAACGTGCCTTGCTCCGTCATGAGCGGAAAGTCGCCCATGAAGATCTCTTGCTCGATAATCTCTCCGAGCGGTTCACCCTCTGCGGTCACATTCTTGCGAAGTTTCGCTCGAACAGTGAGTGGTGCAGAGTACGTCATATCGCGTTCGCGACACTCGTGCTCCGTGTACTTCGGCTCACCAAACGGCTTCTCGGGTACGATGAATTCCAGAGACATCTTCCCAGCGAAATCCGTAATAGGGGAAACCTCTTCGAAGAGGTCTCGAAGCCCCTCCTCCTGGAACCAATGGAAGGCGTCAGCCTGCATCTGGATCAGGTTAGGAAGCGGCATCACCTCTTCTGCACGTGCAAAGGTTAGCCGGCGCTCGGGTGTCAATACTTCTAGTGCCATTCAGGCTCCTCGCGCTTATATTGAACCGGCGAAGGACTGATCCGCGGGCCGACACTGGCAGACAGCAAAAGATTGTCGAAGACGCTCATTCTTATCGAGCATCTCGACTTCGCACAAACGCCTACGATAACCTAGGAAGGCGATGGCGGGAGATCTTGTTCGCGTATGGCCTGACCGGGTCCGTGTTCAGGAACAAGCAGCTAATGCGGGGCCTCTTCTCGGGTTCACTCAATACTACCGCATTGGGCCCCGTTGTGCAAACTCGATCGTTACAACTCTTGTATAATGTCCTCCTTGCTCGTCGGTCAAGGGAGTGGATGGCTATGATACCGCCCGTAATTCGAGGCTTCTGGCAAGACGAAAGCGATTACTGCACTTCAGCCAAGCCATGAGAAGACCTTGACTTTCAGTCAACGACTCTCTGCGTGCCAGGGAGTCAACAACTCCTGGCTCGTGGTTGGGCTGGATACCGAGCCAAGCAGACTGCCTCAAATGTTTCCCCAGAGCTCAGAGGGAGTTCTCCGCTTCAATCGGGCCATTATCGATGCAACCCAAGACCTCGTACTCGGTTACAAACTCAACCTCGCCTTCTTTGAATCCCTCGGAGATGCCGGCTGGAGCACCCTGAGAAAGACGCGGCAGTCGGTTCCAGATGCTCTTCTGACAATCGCCGACGCCAAATTCGGCGACATCGGAAGCAGTTCTCGCCTTTACGCATCTGCCGTTTTCGAGGATCTGCGCTTCGACTCCGTTACGCTTTCGCCTTATGTGGGGCGTGAAGGGCTGGCGCCGTTTCTTGCCAACGAGACAAAGGCAGGGTTTGTCCTCTGCCGAACCAGCAATCGGGACGAGTCATTTCAGCAGCTAGATATAGACGGTCGGCCCATGTATGAGAGGGTTGCCGAAGCAGTATCAACCTGGGGTGCGAATGCCGGATTAGTGGTCGGCGCCACAGACCTAGCGGCCCTTGCTGCCGTTCGGAAGCTGGCGCCCCGAGTGCCGCTTTTGGTACCAGGGATAGGGGCTCAGGGCGCTACAGCGGAAGCGACGATGGCAGCCGCCGTAGACGCGGATGGCGGCAACGCCCTGATCGCGGTTTCCCGAGCTGTCATCTACGCATCTTCGGATAGCGAATTTGCGAAGGCAGCGAGGGGCGCAGCCTTGGACCTGCGAAATAGCATCATGGCTTATGCCGCCTGAGGATCCGAACCTCAATAATAAGCAAATGGCTACCGATAGCCCTGGCTCTTCATCTTCGACCGGCCAGCCGTTCGAGTTCCGTGTCGGCGATCGAATCCGCTTGCGCAAAGTCCATCCATGCGGCGGGTTTACTTGGCTTGTCGTTCGTCTAGGCGCGGATATCGGACTCAGCTGCGAAACATGCGGACGCAGGATCTTGCTTCCCAGATCCACCCTCGAACGGAGAATGAAGACGGTGGTCGAGCGGGGAGAGGTACAGGCATCTGGGCCGGCGACGCAACCGAGTCTGCCTGATCAGGGACCCCTCACGTGCGGAATGCTAGGACTGAAATCTCAAGACCTTCTTGAGACCCGCAACGACTTACACGCTACCGTCATCTACTTTTATGAGACTGGACTTGATCGAGGCACGGCTGGATTGTTGGCAGGCCAACAAGTTCGCGTTACGGAGGCTCTCGATCCGAGTGCTACAGAAGTTCTGCTCGAGCCGGTCGATTATGGCGATTTTGAACGCCGGTGGGTGCCCGGGGGAGTGAGGAGCCACAAGTCTTACCAGGGATTCGCTATCGAGGCGACTTGCGGAGTCATTGCTAGATACTTTCGCCCCGTTTCCGTTGCTAGCCTCGATGACCACTCTTAAGCCGTATCCGCGGTGTTCCGATCGGCTTCTGCTGCGCGGTGGCACTGAATCAAGCAACCACCATCGGCCCATTCTCTTGCTTTAGAGAAAAGGTGGTTGGGAGGCGGAACCAAATAGTAGCGTGGCAGGTTTCTCGAAGATGGACGATCACTTCTTGCGATGCGGCGAGCTTGATATTCACTACCTTCAGGAGGGAAGTGGTCCACCTCTTTTATTGCTGACCGGAGGGCTGGCATCCGCCTCCGGGTGGGGACGGCTGCCCTCGATCCTTGCGAAGCGATTCACCGTCTTCGCCATGGATCACAGGGGACATGGTCGTACGGCTAATCCATCTGCCTCACTGAACTACCCTCAGCTTGCGGTGGACGCAGTCTCCTTCTCCCGGCAACTGGGGCTGGATCATCCGGTGGTTTTGGGTTGGAGTGATGGGGGTCAAACCGGCCTCGAGATGGCGATGAGGTACCCCAACTTTGCTGCCGCCATCATCGCCGTTGGCGTCTTGTATGAAGTGACGCCGGAGTTGATGGCTTTTACCCGCAAATTTCTTTGTTTGGACGAGATGAATCGAATAGACCCAGGCCGTTTAGAGGCAGAGCGGCCCGAGTTTGTGACCACATTACGCGAGAGCATCCAAACAGGTGGCGCAGAAGAATGGAGGCGGACCGCGCAGCAGGTCGCTGATTTATGGCTCTCCGACTACGGCTTAAGCCCTGAGCGACTTTCGCGGATTACGACTCCGACCCTGATCCTCTTAGGCGACCGCGACATAGTGTCCATCGAAGAGGCTGCGGAGCTTTTTAGGATGATTGACGATTCGGAGCTGGCAGTCATAGCGGGTTCCGACCACGACGTTCCTTTAAGCCGCCCCGAGTTGTTCGGTAGCGTAGTCCTTGACTTTCTCTCAAGACGGCTGCAAAGACACCTTTGACTGCGTCTGCCTCGAGCTCAGGCCAGATGACTCTTGAATGAATCGTAGTTCTCGAGGGCTTTGCCTGTCCCAACGGCGACGCAGTAGAGCGGGTACTCGGAGACGTGGCAGGGCACGTCGGTAACCTTTGTCAGTAGCATGTCAATATTGCGCAGCAGGCTTCCTCCGCCTGTAAGGACCATGCCCCGATCCATCACGTCGGATGCTAGCTCGGGTGGGGTGTCTTCGAGAACGGTCCTTACCGTATCCACTATCGTCGACAGCGGATCCGCGATCGCTTCCACAATCTCGTTAGTGCCAACTGGAATTGACTTAGGAAGCCCTGTCAGCTGATCTCTTCCACGGACCTCCATGGTCAGCTCTTCATCTAGAGGTAAGGCGCTCCCTATCTGATGCTTTACTTCTTCCGCCGTCGAGTCGCCAATCATCAGTCCGTGCTTCTTTCGGATGTGGCTGACGATAACGTCGTCGATGTGCATTCCACCCATGCGGACGGTACGGTGTATGACGACGTCGTTAAGACTGATGACCGCTACCTCGGTAGTGCCCCCACCCATATCGACGATTAGATTCCCTTGTGGAGAAGCTATTGGTACGTTAGCGCCAATTGCCGCGGCGATTGGGGCCTCTATAAGAAATGCCCGCTTTGCTCCGGCCTGGACAGCGGCATCGTGTACCGCTCGCTTCTCAACGCTGGTGATTCCAACCGGGATGCTTAGCATTACCTCAGGTTTGAACATCGAGACAGAGCCGATCACACGTCTTAGGAAGTAGCGAAGCATGCCCTCAGTTCGTACATAATCAGCGATGACGCCGCTGCGCATCGGCCTGACGACCGTAACGCTCTGGGGTGTCCGGCCGATCATTTGCCGGGCTTCATCTCCGGCCGCCACGATTCGATTGTCCTCGGTCACTGAGACCACGCTTGGCTCGTTTAAAACGATCCCTCTTCCTCGTACGTAGATGAGGAGATTAGCCGTACCAAGGTCGATCCCTATCTGTTTTCCAAACACAGGCTAGGAGGAGCTGTTTCCGTCATCCGTCATGGCTCGCATTCCGGCCCGGCCTTCGTGTCTCCGACGTGCTACTCGGAGACGAAGGAGCGCACGTTGAAGCTCCGCTTGGGCCTCAGCCTGCGCCTCTCCGGCGGCGGCGTCAGTCAGGGCGGCCTCTGCTCGCCGTCTCGCCTCTTCCGCACGCTGCTGATCGATCTCCTCTGACCTTTCAGCCACGTCGGCAACCACGGTGACCTTATCCGGTAGGACCTCCATGAACCCTCCGCCGAGGGCCAGGACATGCCACTGGCCACCTTTCCTGTACTGCAGCTCCCCCACGGGTAGAGGGGTTACCAGTGGCATGTGGTGTGGCAGCACACCGAAGTCGCCTTCGATGCCCCGAGCCAGGACCTCCTCGACCTCTTCATTAACGATCGTTCTCTCCGGGGTCACTAGGAGGAAGCTCATTGTCGTCATAGGGACATCCTACTCCTGTCCCTCTTGCGCCAATCTGGCACCCTTTTCGCGAGCTTGATCGATTGTTCCAACGTAGAGAAAAGCAGTCTCGGGGAGGTCATCCACGTTGCCATCGATGATCTCCTTGAATCCGCGTACCGTCTCCCGGATAGGCACGTATTCGCCCTTCTGCCCGGTGAAGCGTTCAGCAACAAACATCGGCTGAGACAAGAACCTCTCGATCTTTCTTGCCCGTGACACGGTCAATTTATCTTCGTCGGACAACTCGTCGATCCCAAGGATTGCGATGATGTCTTGTAGCTCTCGGTATCGCTGAAGCACACGCTGAACGCCTCGAGCGACATTGTAGTGCTCCTCCCCGACCACCGACGGATCGAGGATCGTCGACGTGGATGCGAGGGGATCAATAGCAGGGTAGATCCCCTTTTCAACGATCGACCGTTCGAGCGCTAGAGTCGAGTCTAGATGGGCGAATACGGCCGCTGGTGCAGGATCCGTGTAGTCGTCAGCAGGGACGTAGACAGCTTGGAAACTGGTTACCGAACCATCCTTGGTCGATGTGATCCTCTCTTCCAAGTCCCCCATGTCGGTTCCGAGAGTCGGCTGGTAGCCTACGGCCGACGGTAGGCGGCCTAGGAGCACGGATACTTCCGATCCCGCCTGAGCGAACCGGAAGATGTTGTCAATGAAGAGAAGCACGTCTCTGTGTTCTACATCCCGAAAGTACTCAGCCATTGTGAGGCCGGTTAGGGCCACGCGCATCCTGGCTCCGGGCGGCTCATTCATTTGACCGAAAACGAATGCAGTCTTGTCGATGACCCCAGATTCAGTCATCTCGAGCCACATGTCGTTGCCCTCACGGGTTCGTTCGCCTACGCCTGCGAAGACAGAGTAACCACCGTGCTCAGCGGCGATATTTCTAATTAGCTCCTGGATGATGACCGTCTTACCGGTTCCCGCACCACCGAAAACGCCTACCTTACCTCCACGGGAGAAGGGGGCCACAAGGTCGATAACCTTCATTCCGGTTTCTAGGATTTGAGTATCCGTTGATTGCTGCGTGAGGTCGGGAGGTGATCGGTGGATAGGCAGCCTCTGGTCTGTCTTGACTGGACCGAGGTTGTCGGTCGTCTCACCGACCACGTTGAAGACACGTCCTAGGACGGCCTCGCCAACCGGTACCAGAATCGGGTGGCCTGTATTTATGACCTCGGCTCCCCTAGCCAACCCATCAGTTGGCTGCATGGAGACGCACCGGACCCAGTTATTCCCAAGGTCGTTTGCTACCTCGAGCGTAATCACTTGGCCGTCGTTGTGAATCTGAAGGGCGGTGTTGATGTCTGGCAAACTGCCCTCACCAAACTCGACGTCAACTACCGGCCCAATGATTTGAACGATGTGTCCGACGCTCCGGCGGTCGTATCCATCTTCCAAGCCATCCGCCGTGGCTACGGCCTCTTCAATCTGAGTCATTACTACTCCATTCCTTTCTATCTGGAGGTGACCGCGCCCGCCGCAGTGGCGATCTCGGCGATCTCCTTGGTAATCTCTGCCTGTCTGGCCTTATTCATTTCAAGAGAAAGGTCATCCACCATTTCGTTGGCGTTGTCTGTTGCGTTGCTCATGGCAACCATTTGAGCGCTCTGATAGCTAGCAATGGTCTCGAGCAGTGCCTGATATATCAATGATTCGACGTACCGAGGAAGGAGCACATCAAGGACGCGAGCAGGTTCATCCGGTTCGAAGTTCCAAGGAGAGGATCCTGCCGGCAGCTCTGGTGGCTGAGTTGGAAGCAGTTGAATCACCTCGGGAGTCTGCCTCAGCGTGCTGATGAAGCGGCTGTATACGAGGCTAACCCTGTCGACCTTACCCTCCGAAAAGTCCTGAAGAATCTGGTTCGCGACCGGCCGGATGTCCGCGAGCGTCGGCTGATCACCCAGATCCGTAAAGCTTGCCACCAGATCCATCCTTGCCCGGGCCGCAAAGCTATTGCCTTTTCGCCCCACGGCGATGACCTGAACGGGCACCTCTGAGGAGTCGACATACCGTGCCAGCGCCCGATGCAAGTTCGGAATCATGGCTCCCGCGAGGCCGCGATCTGGAGTGATCGCCACCACCTCTGCCCGTCGCACAGGCCGCTCGAGTAGAAGAGGGTGGTCGCTAACACCGCTTCGTGCTGCGAGCTGCGCTACTACCTCTCGCATGGCGTCGGAGTAAGGCCTTGCTGCCTGAACTCTAGCCTGCGCTCGTCGCATTCGTGAGGCCGCGACCATCTGCATGGCTCGAGTTATCTGGGCAAGATTCTTGACGCTTCGAATGCGCCTTCGAATTTCCCGGCGGCTAGCCATTTTGATGCTCCTTTAGGATCTGGATGAAGGTCGACGATGCCCTCGACTGAAGTAAGTCAGTTGAGGGCCCTTGATGGAGAGCCTGGATGACTCCCGGATCTCTTGGAACCGCTGTCTTATGCGGCAGCCTCGAATTGGAAGGTTGAGTTGAATTCTTTGATCGCGTCCTTCAACGTAGTCTCCGTCTCGGGACTGATCTGCTTCTGGTCCTCGATTGCGGCTCCTACGTCTGGATGGCTGGAGTCCATGAAGCGGTAAAAGGCGGTTTCCCACTCTGCAACTCGCTCTATCGGCACCGAGTCGAGGTAGCCGTTCACCGCCGCGTAGATAACCTCAACTTCTTGGTGCAACGGTAGCGGGCTGTACTGAGGCTGCTTCAGGACCTCCGTCACCCTTTGCCCTTGACTAAGCCGGCCCTGGGTTGCCTTATCCAAGTCCGATCCGAATTGAGCGAACGCCGCGAGTTCCCGGTACTGAGACAAATCTAGACGAAGGGCACCGGCAACCTGCCTATCGCCTTGGTCTGGCAGCGCCTCCCACGCGCGAAACAGACGTGCCGACGTTCAAAGCCGGCCGAATTCCCGCATAAAAGAGGTCACTTTCGAGGTAGATCTGACCGTCGGTTATGGAGATCACGTTGGTAGGGATGTAAGCACTGACGTCACCAGCCTGCGTTTCGATGATCGGCAAGGCAGTCAGTGAACCGCCTCCGTGGGCATCATCGAGCTTCGCCGAGCGCTCCAGGAGTCGAGAGTGTAGGAAGAACACATCGCCGGGAAAAGCCTCACGCCCGGGCGGTCGCCGAAGGAGCAGTGAAATTTGGCGGTAGGCCTGGGCGTGCTTCGTAAGGTTGTCGTAGACAACGAGAGCATCGCGTCCGGTCTCCACGGAACTCTTCACCCATGGCTGTGCCTGCATATGGTGCCAGCCACTGCAAAGCTGCCGACTCCGAAGCCGTTGCACTGACGATGATAGTGAACTCGAGTGCACCGTAGCGCTCGAGCGTGGCGGCTATGTCGGCGACCTTCGAAGCTTTCTGTCCTATCGCAACATAAATACACAGCAGGTTCTGACCACGCTGATTGATGATGGTGTCCAGCGCGATCTGAGTTTTTCCCGTTTGCCGATCGCCCAGAATCAGCTCCCGCTGGCCGCGACCAACTGGAATCATTGAGTCGATTGCCTTGATTCCGGTTTGCACCGGAGTGTCAACTGGCGACCGGACTACCACTCCGGGAGCGAGGCGTTCCACCGGCCGGAATCTGTCCGCGTTGATCGGACCCTTTCCGTCAAGCGGCCGTCCAAGCGGGTCGACGATTCTGCCCAGGAGGGCATCGCCGACCGGAACCTCGACGACTCTTCCCGTGCTACGCACCTCAACGCCTTCAGTAATCTTGGCGTACTCACCTAAAACCACAACTCCTACGGAGTCCTCTTCGAGGTTCTGAGCGATGCCCATCACCGGCTGTCCCGTCGCCTCGTCCACAGTTCCGTGGAACTCAACGAGCTCGTTATAGAGAGCTCCCTGCAGACCGTAAACGTGGGCGATCCCATCGCCGACGTCAACGACCGTACCAACGGTACGCTCTCTTCCTATCGCTGCATCGAAACCAGCGATCTGCTGTTTGAGAATCGCATTGATCTCGTCTGCCTTTATTGCCATTGGTGTCTCTTCCTTTTGTTTTCTATGCTAGTCGCTGCCGGAGCCGCTCGAGTCGTGTGAGCACGCTGCCGTCAATAAGCTGGTTGTTCAGACGAATAATTACCCCGCCGATTATGGTGGGGTCAATGGAGTGGCTCAATCGTACGGTCAGCCCCGTGCGCTGGTCTAGCTTTTCCTGAATCAGAACCAGCTCTTCCTGTCTGAGCGGACGAGCCGAAATCATATCGGCGTGAGCCCGACCCATCATCTCATCCACCAGCTCATCAAAAGCAGCGCTTATCTGGGGTAGCATCGTGATTCGATGGCGGCTGATAAGAAGTCGGACAAGATTCTTCAGTCGGTCGCAGTCCGGGAAACTGAGTTTCAATTGCTAGTGACTTCTGTTCATTCGTTAGACGAGGACTTCGCAGCGTCTCTGCAAGGCTTGTGCTCGGTAAGTACCTCTGCGAGAGCCTTCAAGTCCGCCTGCCAGCTTTGAGGTCCCTCGTTGTTCCCATGGGCAGCGGCGACATCGAATGCAGCCTTCGCGTAGCGTCTGGCGAGCCCGTTAATCCTCACGGCCGGAGGCTTCCCGACAGGCCATCATCAAGGGACCCATCATCGGCCAATGCTGTTTCGATGATTCGCCGGTCGCTTTGATCGTTCATCGTTCGACGAAGCACCTCTTGGGCCGCGTCAATTGCGACGTCGGCGGCTCGAGATCGTAGCTCCATGAGCGCCTGGCTTTGTTCGGCTTCGATTTCGTCTAGAGCCTGCGCAATGATTCGCTGCTTATCCGCTTCAGCGGTGACCACTGCTTCCTCGCGCAGCGAGGTACTCATGGCCTGGGCCCGCAGAACGATCGCTTCTGCCTCTCGATGCGCCTCCGCAATCTCGGCCTGTACCTGTTCGTGCGCCAAGCGAGCCTCCTCGCGACTCTCCTCCGCCGCTCGAAGCAGTGCATCGATTCGGGAGGCCCTCGCGTCGAGGATTCCTCCGATCATGCCAATAACGCTTTTTCGCTGACTGCCGAACCGCTTGGATACGAATAACGAAACGAGGAGCAGAAAGCCAATGAGCTCTGCAACCCAAAGGGCAAGATTTTTACCGTCTCCGTAACTGCGACTATTGGAATCAAAGCAGCGCCTCTCTCCCCACGACCGCTGCAGCGAGCTCCCGGGTCTCAGGCGTGTCGTATGGCGTACCGGTAACCCTGGAAGCGACGGCGAGGGCAAGATCCACGGCTCGGTCCTGTAACTGAGCCGCGACCTGCGCCTGTTCAGCTTGGATCTGTACACGAGCGTCATTGACCAAACGTTGAAATTCTGCGTTTGCCTCGGCAATCTGTTCGGCTCGCACGGTGTTGCCTTCAGCGACTGCTACGTCGATGGCAGCTTGCGCTTCCTGGCGGGCACGCATGAGCACCTGCCGTACCGCGTCGCGAGACTCGTCAGCTTCTGCCCGCGTGTCAGAGGAGGCGAATAACCCGGCCTGGATAGCTTCGTCTCGCTCGCGCCACGCCTTTCGTATCGGCGCGAATACAAAGACTTCCATAATCCAGACGACTCCGCCAAAGATCAGAGCCTCAATAACAAGAGTAGGGATGCTAACGGAGATCGGTGTCGCCGCGAGCAGTGGAGCTGAAAAGTAGGAGTACAAGCAGTTGCCTCGCTTTGGCTTAGGGCTTGCCGAAGAGAACGATGATGCCGAAGATGAGGGCGATAACTGCATAGGCCTCGATGAGGCCAACACCGATAAACATCCAGGTGGTGAGAGTTCCCCTCGCCTCTGGTTGGCGAGCGAGTCCTGCGACCAGCTGCGAAGTTACCACGCCGTCACCAATGCCGGCGCCTACGGCGCCTCCGCCAATCATGAGTCCCGCACCGATGTAGGCCCCAGCACTCGCTGTGGCCGCGGCCTGAGTTGTAGCAGCCGCGATGATCATGGGTAGCTCTAACACGTCTTCCTCCTCCGATGATTCAGTTCTTTTTTTGGCTCTTAATGGGCTTCGGCAGCCTCACTCGCGATAGCCATGTAAGCGACCGTCAAGACCGTAAAAATGAACGCTTGGATGGTACCGACGAACAACCCGAAGGCCAAGATAAGTGGGTTGATCAAGATATTCGCCACGACGGCGAACTCCAGTGGAAGCAGCGACCCGGCAACGATAAGCAAAATCTCGCCTGCCAGGATGTTGCCAAAGAGACGAAACGAGAGGTGTGAGAGGACGGGGAGTCTCGGCGACGAGTGTGAGGATCACGGAAACCGGGTTTAGGAGGACCGCTTTGAACCCTCCGGTCCAGTAGTGACCTTTATAGGCGCCGAGCCCACTCGTTTGTATGTACCGCACGTGCATGAGCACAAACACCAGTAGCGCCAAAGCAAACGTGGTGCTCACGTCTGCGGTCGGCGAGTGAAAGTACGGGATAGGAAGCAACCCGATGATATTCATGACCCATATAAAGAAGAAGAGGGTCAGGGCAATGCTAGGCGTCCCCGCACTCCTGTACCCAGGTTGTCCGCAATAATCCCGTCGATAAATTCCATGATCGCTTCGACGGCATTCTGCACCCGAGTGGGCCGTTTGTACGTAACGTGGCTTCTAATGTAGAGCCCGAGCAAGAGAAGGATGCCCGCAGCGATGAGGGTCATCACCACCGTGTCCATGTGGATATTCCATAGGCTGCCTGATGGACCTATGATCCACCAGTGTTCCCCAATGGGTAGCGTGGAGCTGCCAGGACTTGCGCCGGCACGATATCGCCCCCTCGTGCGTCGTAGCCCCGATAGAAGCAGTCGCAAGTCCTCTTTCGGGCTCGGTAATAAAGAACGAGCTCTGCAGTTTGAACGACAAAAAAGCAGATAGCCATCGCAACGGTCATCGGTCGGGAATTCAGCACCATTCCGACCGTTATGGCTCCGACGACCGTGAAGGTTACGAGCAGTCCAACTTGCATAGAAATCATGGCGGCTCCGGCATTGCCTGTTGTCGCTGCAAGCATGATGCGCTTTGCCAGTAGCCCACTGTTCACATACGCAAGGACGGCGCCCACTGCAATTCCTACGGCGATGTAAGGATGATCGGAAACGGCCACGCCTATAGCGCCGATAATGACCAGCGCAGGAAGAAGGAGATTGACGTCGCCCATGGCGAACTTTCGCAGCCCTCCACGACCGCTCACTCGTTCAACTCCCCCATCGCTACCCGAATGATTTTGAACATCGTCGCACCGAACCCGCCAAGAACACCAACCACCAAGAACAAAGGCGAGGAATGCAGGAGACGATCCAAAAGTAGACCCGCAACTAAACCGCCGACGATGAAAATCACCGTGTACGCGCCCAGTGCTCCCATCAGAGCAATGCCACCTCTGCTGTGGCGCTGTCTTTCGCCTTGGCTTTCAGGAGGCAACCGGGTCCTTCTTGTCTCCGCTTCAGGGTACCAGTTGATATGGGGAGGCGGCAAGGTATCTCAATTTCCGCGAGTTTGGAGAGCATCTTAATGCAAAGAAACAGGACCGGTTATATGCATCCCCACCCGTCTGCATCATACCTACTCTTTTCGGCTGCTTGCTAGGGGACAGAAACGGGACTCGCTTCCGCTTATAAAGGTTGGATATGGAGTGTTAGACAGGTTTGGAAAGAGGGAGAAGGGTGTGGTAAATTGAAGTAAATCGGCAGGGGAACCTGCCGGTTCGTTGTCTGGACGTTCACAACGGAAGAGTGAGAGTCACGCGTTGAGAGATGCGAGGCAGGAGCAGGAGCTCAAAGGCAGACCAGAGCCTAGAGACTGGTTTGATGGAGAGTTTGATCCTGGCTCAGGATGAACGCTGGCGGCGTGCCTAAGACATGCAAGTCGAACGGACTGTAGGTCTTCGGATTTGCAGTGAGTGGCGGACGGGTGAGTAACGCGTAGGAACCTACCTCGACGTGGGGGATAACACTTGGAAACAGGTGCTAATACCCATGTGGTCGGGAGAAGAAAGGCTCTAGAATCGGGTCGCGTTGAGAGGGGCCTGCGTCCGATTAGCTAGTTGGTGGGGTAATAGCTTACCAAGGCGACGATCGGTAGCTGGTCTGAGAGGACGATCAGCCACACTGGGACTGAGACACGGCCCAGACTCCTACGGGAGGCAGCAGTTAGGAAATTTTGCCAATGGGCGAAAGCCTGACGAGCAACGCCGCGTGGAGGAAGACGGCCTTCGGGTTGTAAACTCCTTTTCTGTGTGACGATTATGACGGTAGCACAGGAATAAGCCTCGGCTAACTACGTGCCAGCAGCCGCGGTAATACGTAGGAGGCGAGCGTTATCCGGAATTACTGGGCGTAAAGAGTGCGTAGGCGGCGTCATAAGTCCCGTGTGAAAGACCCAGGCTCAACTGGGGAGGGTGCGAGAGACTGTGGTGCTGGAGTGTCGGAGAGGGAAGTGGAAGTCCCGGAGTAGGGGTGAAATGCGTAGATACCAGGCAACACCAATGGCGAAGGCGACTTCTGGCCGACCTGACGCTGAGGCACGAAAGCGTGGGGAGCGAAAGGGATTAGATACCCCGGTAGTCCAAGCCGTAAACGATGGACGCTAGCTGTTGGTGGTATCGACCCCACCGGTGGCGGCGCACACGCGTTAAGCGTCCCGCCTGGGGAGTACGGCCGCAAGGCTAAAACTCAAAGGAATTGACGGGGACCCGCACAAGCAGTGGAGCGTGTGGTTTAATTCGACGAAAGCGAAGAACCTTACCCGGGCTTGACATGGTCTGGAAACACTCAGAAATGAGGCCTCCGCAAGGACGGAGTCACAGGTGCTGCATGGCTGTCGTCAGCTCGTGTCGTGAGATGTTCGGTTAAGTCCGGCAACGAGCGCAACCCCTGAGGCTAGTTAGATTCTAGCCGACTGCCGGGAGAAACAGGGAGGAAGGTGGGGATGATGTCAAGTCAGCACGGCCCTTATGCCCAGGGCTACACACACGCTACAATGGCCGCGACAAAGGGCAGCGAGAGCGCGAGCAGGAGCGAATCCCATCAAACGCGGTCTCAGTTCGGATTGCAGGCTGCAACTCGCCTGCATGAAGTCGGAATCGCTAGTAACCGCGGGTCAGCATACGGCGGTGAATACGTTCCCGGGTCTTGTACACACCGCCCGTCACACCATGGAAGCGAGGAATACCTGAAGCCGGTGGGCTAACCGCAAGGAGGCAGCCGTCGAAGGTGGGCCTGATGACTGGGGTTAAGTCGTAACAAGGTAGCCGTACCGGAAGGTGCGGATGGATCACCTCCTTTCTAGGGATTACACGAATCCTAGGTCGATCGGAAGAGCAATCTTTCGTATCACATCCCGATCCCCAACAGGATCGGAACAAGTTGACTCGCATCAATCCCGTGACTCTCACTCTTCTCTTATGAACACCAAGCGTCTGGATACATCCAGGCGCTTTTCTATTGGGAGTCCCTTGCCCACTTGCGGAGAGGCCGGCGCCGACTCGCTCCTTTGGCCCGGGGAATGGTCACAGCATAGGGTCGGGGAAGCCGCAGGCATTACCCCGACCCGAACGAGCCCGCTCCTGGCTACACCTCCGGCCGCTCGAAGGGATCGCGGACTCGATTACTGCGAACAGGAACTGTTTACGCTCTGTGCCGGCATTCCGGCGAACAAGAGTGGGGGTCAGCGGGGCTTCACGGGTTGTCCATCACCGGTACCAATTCATGGACTGTCTTCGGGGCTCCGCATCTCACGAGGTTTACCAGGCCGGCACTCGCCGAGCCAGGAGCACTCGCCGCTCTCATGACCGACGGCGAACCCCTCTGCAAGCAAATACGACGAAGCTTTGCCATAAAACACCTAACCCGCCTTCGGCCCGTACATCGCTGAGGCGATGATTAGCGTCGGTTGGTACTCCACGCCATCTCAGCTCCCGATGGCCGGATTGCTGGGCTAGCTTTGCTTCTTTGACTGTCGGTTGTCTAGACTGCTACGAGTAAGACAGTTGCCAAACAGAAACCATAATGCCCTGGGAGTTTTCCGCGATGCCGAATCATGTGATGCGCCACGGCCGCCGATTCACCTTTCGTATTCCAGCCTTTCTCGCCGTATTGGCTGCGGCGTCCGTCTTCTGGTCCCGGCCGAAACATCGCGGGTGCTGCCAGCGCGGGTCGCTTCGTCCACTCGACGTCGCGTTCAGGCACCGTGCTCAAGAAGTGCAATGCCTCGGCTCTGGGTGCTGCGGTCGCCCATGGCGGCCTGATCACCGTCAAGTGTTCGGGAACGATAACACTGACCAAGCCACTGA
>CAWCYJ010000001.1:0-305365 GCA_963799725.1 uncultured Pseudomonadota bacterium | reverse complement strand
CCCGTGAGCGTGCGACCCTTCTCCGGAGCTCCGGCTCGCGCGGTCGCCATTCTGCTGGCAATGTTCTTCCTCGTCCTGGCGGCGCAGATCCCCGTCGCTGCCAAAGGCCCGCCTCCCAGTGCGGGCACCGTCACCTTCCTCCTACCCGACAGGACGAATCCTCGCTGGGTTCAAGACGGCAAGCTCTTCACACAGGAGCTGACCAAGGACGACAAGAAGGCCAATCTCGTGGAGCTGAATGCGGCCGGCAGCGAGAAGACGCAGATCAACCAGGCGGCGACGGCGGTAAAGACCGGAGCCAAGCTTCTCGTCATTGCCCCTGTCGATCCCAGTGGGGCGTCCGTCATCGTGGGTAACGCCCACAACCATCACGTGAAGGTCATCGCCTACGACACGATCATCCAGCCGGCCCGCGTGGACCTCTTCACTGGATTCAATACCCTGGCATCGGGGAAACTCCAGGGCCGCTACGTCCTCAAACACTTCCATAAAGGTGACGCGCTGGCGTTCCTCAACGGCCCCTCAGACGACGATTTCGCCAAGTCGGCCTATCAAGGCGCCTATACGCATGAGCTGCTTCCCGACATCAAGAAGAACCTCCTCCACGACGTCGGGGCTGTCTGGACGCCTGGGTGGTCCAAGGCCAGCGCCAAGGTGGAGATCAGCGGCCTCCTCTCACACAACCACAACAAGCTCAACGAGGTGGTTGCCCAAGACGATACCCTCGCCGCTGGAGCCGTTTCCGCCCTCAAAGCGAAGCACATCGGCAAGAAAACCATCGTGACGGGGGGCGATGCCACGCTGGCAGGTCTACGGCTTATGATCCAGGGGTATCAGGCGATGACGCTGTACCGCCCGGTTGCCATGGAGGCCACTGCCGCCGCGGATGCTGCTTCCGCCGTCCTTCAGGGAGGGGCTCTACCCAAGAGCTTCAACACCACGGTGTCGACCCCGGGCGGCCCAGTCAAGGCGGCGCTGTTCAAGCCGATTGTGGTGACGCCTGCGAACATCGCCAAGACCGTCATCAAGGATAAGTTCGTCACCAAGGCAGCGCTGTGCAAGGGGCTGACCAAGCAGTGCAAGAAGTACAAGATCTAGCCAGGAGGGTCGAGGGCAGAGCCGGGCAGTACACGGGAGCGATGTGCGCACGTCGTAGCCTGGTACGCCCGGTCGTTGGCCGAGGGGACGAGGTGCGAGCCACCTATCATCGAATTGGCTGATCAAGACGACGTCCGGCGGATCGCTCTCTCACTTCCCGAAACCTGCGAGAACAAGCACCGCTTTGCGTTCTCGGTCAGGCACAAACCTTTCGCCTGGGTCTGGTTCGAGCCCGTGGATCCGAAGAAGGGCCGGGTTCCGAATCCTGAGGCCATCGGGTGCCGGGTTTCGTGCGAGGAGGAGAAGTACATGTTGATTGACGCCAAGCCCGACATCTTCTTCACCGAGCCTCATTACAACGGCTATCCCGCCGTTCTGGTCTGGCTTCCCAAGATCGAGCTCGCGCTGCTGGAGGAGATGATTCACGAGAGCTGGCACCTGCAGGCACCGAGACGGCTCGCCAAAGCGTACGACGAGACGGCCGGTCGACAGCTGAGCGAGGGCGCCATCCGCCAAGATGCGGACAAGCCCGTTGGGGACCGTACCGAGTTCATCCGGCCCCGTAGCCAAGGTGTTTAGGCCGTGTGTTCAGTAGCCCGAGCCGTTGCGCTCCGTTGCCCAGGCTTTCAGGCCGTTGCTATCAGCGAGCGAGGCGGCGTTCAGCCGCGGATGCGAGCGGCTCATACTCCGTAGTTGCTAGCTCGACACTGACGTCACGCTGGCCTCTCATCCCTCGTGGACACCTCCGCCGCGTCGAACGGCAGCGCGGCCTCGTTGCGGGAGCCGACTGACCACGTGAGAGCCCACAATCGGGAGATATGATCGGGACTCGTGACAGTGCGGAGCAGGCAGGCGGGGAACGAATGGAATGCCGCCCCTAGGATAGAGGCGTTGTCTGTTCCTGCAGCATGAGCTCTTCGGCCTCGGCTTGGTCGGCGGAAGCGCCCGACTCTGCGAAAGTATCTCGAGCCGATGCCAGCAGATGGTCCGCCTGGGATGAGCTACCTGCGTCTGAAGCATGAAGGGCACGAGCCAGTGCGACGCGGCTGCGGGCCAACTCGAGTCGTGCGTCGATGCTCTCCAAGAGCTCGACTGAGGCCCGGAGCCGGGTGGTTGCTCCCTCCGTATTGCCTTCCGCGAGTGCGGCCTGGCCTGACAGCCGGTGAGCGATTCCCTCCTCCCGTCGCAGTCCGTGGTCGCGGGCCAGTCTACCGCCCGTATCGGCAGCCGTCCTAGACTCAGGAGCCAGGTTCTGGTGCAATCGAAACTCCGACATCGTCAAACATGCCTCCACAGATGTCTTGGTGGCGTTGTTGTCCGCAGCCAACTGCCTGGCACGTTCGATAAGCGCTTCCGGAGCACGTATCCTTCCCTTTCTCAGGAACACGCGTGCCTGAGCCAGGGCAGCAAGCGCTTCCAGATCGTCCAAACCAAGCTGGTGGGCGACGCGCCGAGCCTGCCGGGTCAGAGTCATAGCCGTCGCCACGTCTCCCCGTTCGTTGGCAAGATCCCCCAGCCCATAGGTGGCGTAGGCGGTCCAGAGGCGACCCCCGAGCCGGCGGTGCTGATCGAGGCTTGCGCGGTACAGGTCTTCCGCGCCGTCGAGGTCGCCACGGTACTGCAGCACCAGAGCCAGGCCGACCATGCCAAGTGTTTGACCGTACCGGTCTCCGATTCGCTCCTGCAGCTCCAGACTCTTCCCGTACCAAACTTCCGCGGCGTCGTAGTCGGCTCTTCCAAAAGCGACCAGCCCTTGCGCTCCCCACAGCCCTGCCTGCCGTCGATCGGACCTTTCGGTCGTGCTCACCCGGACTCGACGCAACCGGTCGTCCGCCTCGTCCAGTGCCCCTCTCCTGGCGGCAATGAGTCCAAGCTCGTTCCAGCAATCGGCGATTCGGCTTTCATCTCCTATCTGTTCCCGGATCGAAAGACTGCGCTTCAGACATTCTTCTGCCTCGACGTAGTGGCCACGATGGCCGGCAGCGACTCCAAGCAGACTCCACGCCGCAGCGATTCCATCTGGATCTCCAACCCGCTGGAGAGCATCCAATGCATTCCGGTGGCGTTCCTCAAGCGTCCGCAGGTCGCCTCTGAGACCCGCCACCTGGGCCAGCTGAGTCCAGCTTTGAGCCACACCGCAAGGATCCCCAATCATTTCTCTGACCGCCAGACTCCGTCCATGCAAGGTCTCCGCGGCATCGAGATCTCCCCGATGGATGGCGACGGCACCCAGGACGTGATATGCCCTCCCCGCGGCTTGAGTCACCCCATCAGGCAATGACGCCAGCGCTTCTTCCGCGGCTGCCATCGCTGGCTGCCACTCTGAACGGCGGATGAAGACATCGGCTCGCCCGAGCTTCAACGAAGCAACAAGCTCTTCCGGGAGACGTGTGTCACGACTGCAGAGCTCGGCTGCATCCAGGGCCTCAAGCGCTCGATCGTTCTCGCCCTGGCGCTCCCAGGTAACGCTCTCCCGCTCCAGCACCTCCGCTAGCTGCACAGCATTCGATATACCATCCCGAGCCAACCCGTAATTGTTCCTGGCTTCTGAGAAGCGAGCTTGCGAGGACAGAACGTCTCCCTTGGCGATCTGGAGCTCGACGCGACATGGCGCTGGGACATCTTCCGAGGCAGCGAGCTTCAACGCTCGATCGTAATAGCCCTCGGCCTCGGTCCAAGCAAAGGCCTGTACGGAAGCATCTCCCGCCAAGCTCAAATACCGAATGGCGACTGACTCAAACCCTGGTCCCGCCCTCTCGAGGTGAAATGCAAGCTCGGGTGCACGCTTCTCCGCGTCCGATCCGTAGAGCTGTTCGAGTGCATGGAAGGCGCGGCGATGCAGAAACAACCGGCGAGTCCGGGATGAGTTCTCGTAGAGCGCTTGACTCACCAGCTGGTGGCGAAAGGCGAACCCCTCGGGAGTCTCGGCCAGGACCTGCTCATCCACTCCAGCTTCCAGACCCATCAGCAGCGCTTCGGATGGCTCATCCCAGGCTGCTTCGATCGCCGGAAGCGTAAACTCCGGACCAAACACTGCCCCCAGGGTCAATACGGACCGGACGTGGTGCTCCATCTGAATGAACCGCCGGAGGATCGTCTCTCGCACGGCTGCCGGCAGGATCGCATTCCCGTTCGTGGCAAGCCTAACCCCTTTGGCATCCAGCTCGAGTGCTCCCTCGCGCTGTAGCAATGCCGTCATCTGGGAGACGAACAGCGGGTTTCCACCGCTCTTGCCTAGCAGATCGCGCACCAGCTCGTCAGACGGCGCCGCCTCCAACAGCTCAGACGCCAACACCTTCACCTCCGGCAGATCCAACGGCTGCAACTCGATCACCTGAACAGCCCGACTCTCCGATGGATCTCTTGGCTTGGCCGCCTCCGACGACAGAGCCTGTATCACTGAGCTGTCGGGTCGACAGGCGCCTACGACGACCCATGTTGATTCTCCGGCTGCATCCTTCGGGCGGCGAGTGATGAAGTGCAACAGCTGGAGGGTCGACTCGTCTGCCCATTGCAGATCATCCAACAACAAGACAACTGGTCGCGCGGCCGAGATTCGCTCGAGAAAACGGCTCACCGACCAGAAAAGGCCGAGCCTCTGATCAGAATTATCAAACGGAGATGCGCCCCGGTCGACACTCAACACAAGGCGCTCCCTAATCTCGGGGAGAATCCTCAGGAGATTGCTGTCCAGGCCCTCGATCTGAGCGGCGAGTATCGACTCCGGCTGAGTAAGGATATAGTCAGCGAGCGCATCTCGAATAGGACCGTAGGGCAGCCTGCCTTCCTGGAGATATGCCCCACCGGCCAGGATCAAGGGCGGGAGTGGTAGCGTCGCTTGCAAGCGAGAAGTAAGCTCGGCCAGGAGCCGAGTCTTGCCCATGCCCGGCTCAGCGGAAATCAGCAGCATTCGGGAACGTCCCGTGGGGGCACCACTCGTTGTATCCAGCAGCCGAGACAGCTCGGCCTCACGCCCGGTGAATGGCCCGTCGGTCGACAGCCGGTACCGAGGCGTCACATCAAGCGGTACCCGGCTCTCATCTTCGGTCGGCAGCTCCGAAGTAGGCTGATCGACGGGAAACGGAGCCCGCAGCTGGGCAACTGTGGCGATCGTCGCGGGCTCCGGCTCAACGTCCAGCTCCGATTGAAGCAGGACTTCAAAGGAATGGAAGGCTTTCAACGCTTCCGTTCTGCGACCAAGAGTACCGAGGTGGACGATGTACCGTTGGAGGGTCTCCTCGTCCAGCGGTTCGACGTCCAGCTGCCGCCGCAGCCAGCCAACAGATTCCTCCTCACGGTCACGGCTTCGCAAGCCCTCGGACGCTGTCAGACAGATTTCGCGCCACTCTCGCTTGACATCCTCTCGCAGGGCCACCGCCCAGTCCTCGTACCGATCATCGGGCAACATCTCGCCCCTGTAGATCCCGGCGGCTTCCGCCAGAACCGAATCATTGGGCTCCGCCTCTCGAATGGAGCGGGCAACCTCCCAAAAACGATCGAGATCAGTGATCCATTCATATTCCGGGTTCAGGGCCACCCAGCCTTTCTGCGACAGGACTCCGTAGGGCTCAACCGCCTGCAGCGACTGCCTCAACAGCTGAATCGCCGAACGGAGATTGCTGCCGCCTGTCTCCGGAGACGCTTCCGGCCAAAAGAGATCGACGATCTCTTCGCGCGGTCTCCGGCGTTGTGGAGTAACTGCTAGGAGACGAAGTAATGAGCCCGCTCGACGAGGCCAGCCCGTGGCGTTGAGATCGCTGCCGTTGCGCCGGACATGGAATGGCCCGAGCAGGCTGATTTCGTACCTCAAAGGCTGACGCTCATCACCGCCGGATGCGGAGTCGCGTGCGCGGTCCGCCCGGCACTCATTGGATTGCCCGAATTATACGGGTAATGCGCGGACATGTCGTGGACGCCTTGCGGACGCCCTTGCATTTAAGGTAGTGGCGTATCCAAAAGCGCATACTTGAGGTTGACGAGTGAAGTCGATTCATTGGGATCCAAATGGCATGACAGGCCGCTCGAGAGGGAGGTATCCCTGGCATCCACGACACGCCCTGGACCGCTTCAGGCAGGTGGCGAGGCTGATAGCCGTCGGTGCTGTGGGTACAGATCGATGGCAATGATACTCATTCTTGTCGACATCGGCCTTATGCTCGCCGGCGTGGTCCCGGCGGCACTCAGTCTTTCCCGATGGGGTGGGAAAGAGCGCAATGCACTTCCGCTTCTCAGCGTCTGTGCCACCGTCATCCTGATCCCGTTCGTGACCGCGGTGTCGGCGCCGATCTTTGAAGGACATGTTTACCCCGTCAACAACGGACCCGACCTCGAGGTGTTGGCGATCGTTGTCCTCGCCGCGGCGGAGGCGCTCGCGATCATCTCCTGGTTGGCAGCCGGGAGAGAGGTGGCTTGGCTGATCTGGATCGCAGCCCTCCTGTGGCTTGGGGCGATTCCGGCGGCATTCGGTGCGCTTGGGGCTGGCTCCGATACCTGTCCCGCTGCCTCGAACGGGGGTGAGTGCATCTTTCCCAGCGGGTTCCTTCCCGGACTCATACTGCTCTTACTGCTCTTCCTCAGCCTGGCGGTCATCGTTGCCTGGCTGATCATCGTGATCACACTGCTGGCACGGCGGTCAACTCGCGGACCTGTCCTCCGGGCGTTAGGAATCGCCGTGGCTTGTGCCGGCGCGACCCTCGTGATACGACTACCTCTGGTCCTGGGAACTTTCACCTTCGATCTGGTGTCGCCGGCGCTGACGCTCATCCTTCTCGTCTTCGTCCTCGCCGCCTGCGCTGCCTTTTTCTGGCAGCGGAAGGTCTCCAATGCCACTCTCCCCCCCACGCCTTAAGTCATCTGAATCCGAGCCTCGCGAGCCGGATTCAGGGCGTCATAGCTCTTTGTGGCCTCCGTATGGACGTTTCACGGACGCCTACCCGAATACGATGCTGACGTAACCGGATCCATGAGGAGCGCGGACAAACCAAGCTCCGGCTTTAGAAAGTAAGGAGGCTCATGATGAGCGAAGTAGATCAGGCAGCAGTCGAAGGTCGCCCATCCGTCAGCGCGATGCGTTTTGTCCTCTACTGTCTCGAGCTCGCCGGGCACTGGGCTCTTGTAGCTGCGATTGCCGGCTGGTTGATTCTCGGGGGCTCACTGGCCCTCGGCCTGGCGCATATTCACTCCGGCATCGACAGTCATGCCTTCCGTTTGGCCACCGCGTATCTCTTGGCCTCCACCGTTGTTGCACTCGTGGTGTATCTCACGACGAGGCATGCCACCGCGGCACGGGTTCGCCGAAGCGCGGTCGAGAAATTGGCCATCGAACGCCGCCTCTACTTCGCGGCCGTCTGGCAGCAACCGGCTTGGTGGCTTTGTTTGCCACCGTCCATCTGGTCGAAACTCTCCTAAGTGTTTTCAATGGCGGCATCTGGCAAGACGACGTCCGGGACGCCCTCCAAAGCCTCGCCGTCGTGGTCCCGTCTGCCGCGACCTTCGTCTGGATGTTGAGATCGGGCTGGAGGGAGCGTCCCGCGAAGAACATGGACGCGGCGCACGATCTAGCTGTCTACGCCGTGTCTGCCGTCTCTCTCGGGATCCTCGCATTGGGTGTCTACGACCTGCTGCATCGCCTGCTTGGAGACTTCCAGGGAGACGGCGGCTGGCTCCATGGGTGGACTACCTTTGGCGCCCTCATCGTCGTCGGCGGGATCGCGTGGTGTGCGGTCGAACGCTACGACCAGTATCGAAGCGCTCGGCGGCGACTGCGTATTGCCTACCTCTACATGGTGCTGATCGCGGGCGCCTCGGTCTCTCATCTACGAGGCCGCGGTACTTGGTCCCGAGCTGGTGAAGCACATCCTGGGCGTAGGACCATCGGTAGCCACCATGGAGAGCACTCTTCCGGTCCTTCTGCTCTTCACCGGCATCTGGGCGTATCATTGGCTCAGCGTCCGCCGTCAAAAGATCCAGGTGCAGGTCCCTGCGGGATCCATCGACTGGCCCCGGCGACCGGCAATCGCCACGCTGTCACTAATAGGTCTCGGGATGGCCGCTTTCGCCTTGGCAGACCTTCTCAAGTTTCTCGCCGGAGCTCTGGCAAGCCACCACACCGGGAACACGTGGTGGCAGGCCAGCGTCGGAAGTCACATCGGCCTCATCGTTGTTGGCATCGCAATGTGGCTGCCGGCCTGGACGATCCTACAGCGCGCGGCCGCGGCGTCGTCAGAGACTGAACGGAACGCCTGGGCGCGCAAGTCGTTGCTCACCATCGTCTCAATCGGGTCAGGAGTATTCATGGCCGGGGTGTCACTTGTGCTGATCCTCTTCCAGGTATTCGCCCGCTTCCTGTTGGTGGGAGTGCCGTCGTCGACGCCAAGTCTGACTGAGCTTGTGGCAGTGGGGATCCTCGGATCCATCATCCTCGCCTATCATGGCTCAATCCTGCTGGCCGAGCGTGGCTCCCGCCGTGCAGCGCAGCGACCGCTCGCACTGTCAGTGCTGGTGGGACCGAACGCAGCGGGCACGCTGGACGAGCTTTCACACGATCCGGGGATCTGCCTCACCGTCACAGGCTATATCGGCGACGAGCCGATCCACGCCGAAATCGCCACGAGAGATCTGCAGGCTCGGCTAAGAGTGCTGGCAGCAGGCGGCACAGAGCGAGCGCTCGTGGTGCTTTCTTCCGCCGGGGCCACGATCTATGAGTACAGCCCGACGCCGATCGCAACGTCATCCAGCGGAGAAGAGACGAAGGCGGAGGCGCCTGCCTCCGCTGCTGAAGGTGTGGGTGCCGGCTTGTAGCCGGCACTCATCCGAAACGCATTATAGGAACGACCGACCCCGCCTCGATCAGGGAGCGACCACCGCGTGGGTTCGGAAGCCGGACGAGTGAAGGCCGTCACCAACCGACGTATCCTCGCATTGGCTGATCACGACGACGTCCCCAGTATGCCTCCGTCACCAAGAGTACCTGGCCATTGCTCGGCCCCACCTATCATCGAATTGGCTAATCAAGACGACGTCCGGCGGATCGCTCTCTCACTTCCCGAAACCTGCGAGAACAAGCACCGCTTTGCGTTCTCGGTCAGGCACAAACCTTTCGCCTGGGTCTGGTTCGAGCCCGTGGATCCGAAGAAGGGCCGGGTTCCGAATCCTGAGGCCATCGGGTGCCGGGTTTCGTGCGAGGAGGAGAAGTACATGTTGATTGACGCCAAGCCCGACATCTTCTTCACCGAGCCTCATTACAACGGCTATCCCGCCGTTCTGGTCTGGCTTCCCAAGATCGAGCTCGCGCTGCTGGAGGAGATGATTCACGAGAGCTGGCAGCTGCAGGCACCGAGACGGCTCGCCAAAGCGTACGACGAGACGGCCGTCGACAGCTGAGCGAGGGCGCCACCCGCCAAGATGCGGACAAGCCCGTTGGGGGCCGTACCGAGTTCATCGGGCCCCGTAGCCAAGGTGTTTAGGCCGTGTGTTCAGTAGCCCGAGCCGTTGCGCTCCGTAGCCCAGGCTTTCAGGCCGTTGCTATCAGCGAGCGAGGCGGCGTTCAGCCGCGGATGCGAGCGGCTCATACTCCGTAGTTGCTAGCTCGACACTGACGTCACGCTGGCCTCTCATCTCTCGTGGACACGTGTGCAGCGTGGTATGGCAGCACGTGCCTGGTGCGGTGGGCGGCTGACCACGCGAGAGCCCCACGGACGGAGGTGGGATCGGAGCTCGGGCCGCCGGAACTGCACGTGGGCAGGCCTCTGTGCGTGCGACGAGACGACGGGCAGAGATCGACGTCACGCGACCCTGGACCGGGCTGCCCGTGGATTGGATCTAAGCGGATTCGACAGGAACGGGAACGGTGTGGGGAGATGCTACACCGAGGCCGTGGAAGATAAAGGAACGCATTCCGTTGAGGATCCGTTCGCGGGGAAAGCCACGCTCAGTGCGCTGATACTGGCGGAGATTGATGTCGAGCAGCGCTAGGAGGGCATCGGCACAGTAGGGCACATCTGGGGTTGAGATCTCACCGGCGGCGATGGCGCGAGATAGTAGCCCGGCGACCGTGTCGTGCATCCACCTGTAGAGCGGAGTTTGGTAAAGCTCCATCCTGCGGTCCCCGCAGGCAGCATCCGCCATTCCACAGATGACCGGCAGGAACTCCTCGCTGAAATCGACAAAGCTTTCGACGACGCCGTCCAATAGCGCGAGCGGCGAAACGTCTGTTCGCGAGAGATCGTTCTGGAGCTTGGATTGAAGCGACGTGATGGCATCTGCGGCCAGGGCAGAGCAGAGCTCCCCCTTGTGTTCGAAGTTTCGATAGAGGGTTCCCTGTCCGATTCCGGCCGCTAGCGCAATCTGGTGCATGCTGACGGAGTCGACGCCATCCCGCCGAAATAGCTCGGAAGCAGCCTGGAGGATGCGTCCTCGATTTTGGAGTGCATCGCGTCGATGGGAGAAGGCAGCTTCGACGCACTTGGGAGCATCGGGCCCCAGGTCACCCGGATGCTCGCTGGTATGCGATGCAGCGTGTACGGTCAAAGCTTCAGCATCCTCAGCTGGACCAACGCGGCTGCCATAACTCGAAACTCCCGACTGTAATGCAACTCACATCTCCCGGCTTGACATCCGGACAGGTGTCCGGTTAGACTGCAGGGATGAATGCGGATAACTGTCCGCTTTCAGTATACGGTGCACCTGACGAATCGTCAAGTTGGCACTGTGCAACGTATCCAGTCCCAGGGAGGAGCGAGAAGCATGGCAACAGCAACTTTAGACAGACCGGCCGCAGCACGATCGACAAGTGGACCAGAGCCGCACAAGGTAGCGATCCTATCGCTCGTGTGCCTGGTGCAGCTGATGGTGATCATTGACGTATCGATCGTCAATATCGCCCTCCCCTCCATCAAGATTGCCCTGCACTTTTCGGAGTCCGACCTGCAGTGGGTGGTCAATGCTTATACCCTCGTATTCGGCGGTTTCCTCCTACTGGGAGGCAGGGCCTCTGACCTGATCGGCCGCCGGCTGGTCCTGATGGGAGGACTGGCCCTCTTCAGCCTAGCCTCGCTGGCCTGCGGTCTCTCGCAATCCGAAGGCATGCTGATTGGTGCTCGCGCGGTTCAGGGATTGGGCGGCGCAATCATCTCGCCTGCAGCCCTTTCAATCCTCACCGTCACCTTCCCTGAGGGTCGAGAACGGAACAGAGCGCTGGGTGTCTGGGGGGCCGTGGCTGGTGGCGGAATCGCCCTCGGCGTCATCCTCGGAGGGATTCTCTCGCAGGGACCAGGCTGGCGCTGGGTATTCTTCGTCAACGTCCCCATCGGGATACTCGCCGTGCTGCTGGCTCCTCGACTGCTGACCGAAAGCCGGGACGAAACCAGGGAGCGCTCCTTCGACATCTTCGGGGCTGTCACGGTAACCGCTGGGCTGGTTCTCTTGGTGTACGCCATGGTCAATACGAACACCTACGGGTGGGGATCTGCTCGAACCGTCGTGGAGCTGATCGCGGCAGTTGGTCTGCTGGTCACCTTCGTCGCCATCGAAGCCCGCTTTGCGGCACGTCCCCTTGTACCGATGCGAATCTTCAGCTCGCGTAGCGTTTCCGGAGCCAACGTCGTGGCACTGCTGCTTGGGATGCTGCTGTTTGCAGTCTTCTTCTTCCTGACCTTGTACGAGCAGCAGGTCCTGCGCTTCACGCCTCTCGAGGCCGGATTCTCCTACGTCCCGTTCACCCTGGGGATCATGGTGTCATCGGCCATTGGGTCGGTCGCCATCAACCGCGTCGGGGTCAAGTGGCTGCTGTCTGCCGGACTGCTGATCTCCGCCGTTGGGATCTTCATGATGACGCAGCTGCCCGACCACGGCAGCTACTGGACGAACATCCTTCCTGCCTTCATCGTCACATCTCTCGGCATGGGGATCGTCTTCCTGCCACTTATTAACGCCGCCGTGTCGGGTGTTCGCGCCGAGGATGCCGGGCTTGCCTCAGCCTTGGTGAACACCGGCCAGCAGGTGGGAGGCGCTGTTGGGCTTGCTCTGCTATCCACATTCGCCACCCAAAAGACGAGCAGCGTCCTGGCCGCCAACGGGAAGGCCGGCCTGGATCACGCCCTGGTGGCCGGCTTCCACCTGGCCTTCCTCATCGCCGCCTGTTTGGCAGTCGTTGCGGCCGTGCTCACCGTGATCGCGATCCCCGCGGACATTGGACGTACCGGCGCCAGCATTCGGGAGGTTGATCTGGAGGAGGACGAGACCGAGGCAAGCCGCCTGGACGCAGTACCGGTCTAGCCTATCGACCGACGGTCTCCGGCACCTACGACTTAACCAACACGATTCTCTGGACTGGCACCGTCCTAAGGGCGGTGCCAGTAGCCGTTCAACGCCAGGAAACGGTCTCCTAGAAAGTCTTAGCCAATATGGGTGAGCAAACAGCATTCATTGCGAGCTTGGAAACCATCGGGATGCCTGCTATGTGAGGAGGGAAGTTCATAAAAGGCAGCTTACCCGCCATGTCCCTCCTCACCGGCGCCTGGACCGTCATCTTCTCGGTTCTCGGCCTCGCCTACCTGCTTCTCCCCTCCCACATGCACCGCTAGGACCATCGAAGGCACGGAATTCCATTCCGTTCCCCCTGACGTGGACTGACGGCTTCCGATCCCCGATCACACCTACGATCGGAGCTTTGACGTGGTCGAGCACATTGGTGTCGATGATCTCTCAGCCCCTAAAGTTCGTAGGTCTCTAAGAACAAAGCCGGTTGCTTGATGGCGGCGGCGAGTTCGAAGGCGTGAGCGAGGCGGATGAGGACTGCCTCGGTGAAGGCCCGGCCGATGAAGGTAATTCCGAGCGGCAGGCCAAATCGGTAGCCGGCGGGGACACTCACTGCCGGATAGCCGGCGAGCGCCGCGGGCTGGGAGCTGGCCCCCGTGAAGTGATCGCCGTTGATCAGGTCGATCATGAAGGGAGGGCCGGCCGTGGGCATGACGAGCGCATCGAGATGGTACCTCTCCATGACATCGTCGATTCCATCTTGGCGAGAGAGCCTTCGAGCCTCGGCGAGAGCGTCTAGGTATTCGGGCTCATGCAGATCACCCTTCTCAACCGCCTGCAGCATCAGTTCCTGACCAAAGAACGGCATCTCGACTTCCGCATGCTCGAAGTTGAAGGCAATGATGTCGGCCAGAGTCTGCGGCCCCTCCGAGGATCGCCCTTGGAAGTATTCGGCGAGGCCCGCCTTGAATTCGTACAGGAGAACCGTCATCTCCTCGCTTCCATCCTTCATCAGCAGCGCCGTCGGGATATCGGCCGGATCGATGATCTCGGCGCCTGCATCACGCATTATGTCAAGTGCTTCCTCACAGACCTCGTCCGCCTGCGGGCTGTAGCCGAAGTAAGGTCCTCGCGCGACGCCGATACGTGCACCCTTCAGACCATCCTCTCGAAAGCATTCCGCGTAGCCTTGATGCTCCCCCGACCCCTCCTCTTGGAGCACCGAAAGGAGGGCGGCAGCATCCGCGACAGTCCGACCGAAAGGGCCGACCGTATCCTGGCTTCGCGAGATGGGAATCACCCCCTCGCGGCTGGTGAGTCCTACCGTTGGCTTGATACCCACGACGCCACTAAAGCCTGCAGGACAGAGAATGGACCCATCGGTTTCCGTTCCAACGGCCACAGGAGCGAGTGCCGCTGCCACGGCAACTGCCGATCCTGAGCTGGAGCCACAGGGAGAGCGATCGAGGGCATGAGGATTCTTCGTCTGACCACCGCGACCACTCCAACCGCTCGAGGAGTGCGTCGAGCGAAAGTTGGCCCACTCGCTGAGGTTCGTTTTCCCGAGGATCACGGCGCCTGCACGACGTAGCCGCTCTGCCACTACCGCATCCTTACGAACGGGAACGCCCACGAGCGCCAGTGAACCGGCGGTCGTCTGCATTTGGTCCGCCGTATCGATGTTGTCCTTGAGGAGAACGGGAACGCCGTGAAGTGGACGCCTGCGACGCGTCGCTCCCTTCTCTATCCAGACGCGCCGCTATATCTAGCGCTTCCGGATTGATCTCGATCACCGAGTTGAGATGGGGCCCGCCGGCGTCGAGATCCGAGATCCGACGGAGAAACGCCTCGGCCACCTCGACGGCCGTCACTTCACGGGCCGCTAGTAAGGCCTGGAGCCCGCGCACGTCTAGGGCATGGATCCTGTTATCTGTCATGCTTACTCCGCATCAATGGGGGATGTTTGCCTCAACGCCCGAGTCCGTCTTCTCAGTCGAGACTAATCGGCTGTTCCGACTAAGATAGTTCATGCACCCTGATAGGACCCTGGGGCTATTTCTGCCTGCTCGAATTTTGGTCATCATAGCAACGATTGTTGCGATACCTCAAAGGTGTGACCAGTGCTAGGTAGGATTCTCAAGATCGTCGCCATCGTCGTGGTGCTTGCCGCGGTGGCTGCCGGAGTCGAGAGCTACAGGATCTACACCGGCATTGCTTCGCTTGTCGACGTCCGCGTCAATCGAGTTCACAATCAATACGACCCCAAAGGGCCGTTGCCGACGCTGCATGGGACTAAGCGGATCAATATTCTCCTTCTGGGAAGCGATACGGATCGAAAGGGAATTCCCAAGCTCAGTCAAACGATGATCGTGGTAACCATCGATCCGGTCCATCGAACGGTTGGCATTATGTCCATCCCACGAGACTTCTGGGTTCCAATTCCCAACGTCTACGGCTACCACAAGATCGACGCGGCCATGTCGGATGGTGGAATCCCTCTGGCTATCGCTACTGTCGAGCAGCTGTTCCAGATCCCCATCGACTACTACGCGTGGGTAGGTCTGGACGGGTTCGTCAAGATCATTGACACCTTTGGTGGAGTCATCATCGACGCCTCGCACCCCATCGTGGACGATTCCTACCCCAATGATATGTCTGGGTCCAAGAATCCCTTCTCCTATACGCGCGTTTATATCCCGGCAGGGCCGCAGTATATGTCGGGTGAGACGGCTCTGGAGTACGTGCGATCTCGGCATGCCGACCTCATTGGTGACTTCGGACGGGCTCAGAGGCAGGAGCAGATGCTGCTCGGAATTCGTCGAGAGGCGACGACGATGAAGGTACTGCTCAATCTTCCTGGCCTGGTATCGGAGCTTCAAGGCTTCGTCAGGAGTGACATCGGGCAGACAGGTCTTGGTGAGCTGCAGCAGATGATCGACTTCGCCCGCCACGTCAATCCGGCAAGCGTCAAACGGCTCGTGCTTTCGCCGCCGAAGTACTCGTCGGTGGGCACGGCACCCGATGGCGAGTCGGTGGTCTATCCGAATTGGGCCACCATCACGCCGGCCGTGCGGAAGATGTTTGCGCCGGTTACGTCAAGCAGCCAGCCGGGAACCACTCCCACGGCCACCCCCTCACCCACGCCGGTTTCCACTCCGCCGACTCCTTCGCACGCTCGTAACGGGCTTCAACACGTCACCGGCGCGGGGCCTCAGGCTCATCCCACCACGGCTCCGGCTTCAACTCCCAAGAGCTTCACCGGCAAGATCTACTACATTCGTAACGGCAATGTTTGGGCTTACACGCCAAAACTGACATGGCAGGTGACTCACAGCGCCAACATCTCGGACGCCGCCTCCTACGGCAACGGTAAGTTACTGGTCTTCTCCAGACGGTGGGCGCCTGCCGTCTCCGATCTCTACAGCCTCAACTTGAACAATCATCAAACCCGTCAGCTCACCCACGACAGGACAACTGACGGAAACGTTGCCGACAATGTTTGGGCGTTCAATTCAGTACTTTCGCCCAACGGCCAGGACGTGATCTACTCCTCGGATCGGTACAAGCTCACCAATGCGGCGGGTCAGATCGATCTCGCACTGTACGAGTACAACATGCACACCGGGCAGAGCGTTCAGCTCACAACACCGGATCTGGGAGCGGGAGGCGACGCCGACCCGCGATTCGATCCCGCGAACCCAAATCTCGTGCTGTACACCGACTACTACTACCTGCCGAACGAGGCGGTTGCCTCGCAGCTGACGCTCCTCAATGTGGCCACCGACACCACCTATCCGGTCAGCCCCAGGGACCAAGCGAACCTCGAGCCCGCTTGGCAGCCGGGAGGCCGAAACGTCGCTTACGTGCGCTCCAACGGCCTATCCACACAGCTCTTCATCGCCCCATTTGTCGGCAGGTCACCTCCTCTACCGCGATGAGCAGCAGATTGATTCGGGAATGATTTCGATGCCTGCATTTTCTCCCGACGGAAATGAGATGGTGTACTTCAAGCTGGTCGGGAACAGCTTCGACCTGATGGAAACCGCAATCAAAGACGGGGCGCCCGTGGGCCAGCCTATCGACGTAATGAGCGCTCCTGGCATCGGCGCCTCCTCTCCAATCGTCTGGGTCAAGTAGCCGCCGGCACTCCAATGCCAAAGCGCAGATCTCCCTTCATTGCTCATCCCAGACACGCCGCCAGGCCGATTTCGTTTGTTGTAGGATGAATCTGAAGGCCGCGCCTCGGGGAGCGCGGCTCTTTTTTCACATAGGCGGCGGACATGAAGGAGATCCTACGGCGCCCGCATAGGGCAGAACACGACCAGGATGTAGGCCAAGAACTCTGGGTCCGGTGTCCGCGATGCAAACAGCTTTTGTACCGTCCGGAACTAGAGCAGTCTCTTGGCGTCTGCAGCAAGTGCAAGTATCACTTCCGAATGACGACCGCGCAGCGCATCCAGTCTGTCGTCGACGAGGGCTCATTCACCGAGATCGACGCCCACATGCAGGCGGTAGATCCGCTCGCATTCTCATCAGGCTCACGTACGTATCGCCAGAAGCTGGATGAGACGATCGCTGCCACCGGGCTCGATGAGGGATTTGTCTACGGAACGGGGGCGATTGATGGCCAGCGCGTGGTCGTTGGGGTCATCGATATCGAGTTTATTGGGGGCTCCATGGGTACGGTGGTAGGTGAGAAGGTCACCCGCGCCATCGAGACCTCCATCGATCAAGGCATTCCGTTGATCCTTTTTTCGAGCAGTGGTGGAGCGAGGATGCAGGAGGGTGTGGTGGCCCTCATGCAGATGGCGAAGTCTGTTGCCCGGCTGGACGATATGGCGGCCCAGAGGATCCCCTACGTCTCGGTGATGACCGATCCCTGTTACGGCGGCGTAACCGCCAGCTTTGCCATGCTCGGCGACATCAATATCGGCGAGCCTGGAGCTTTTATCGGCTTCGCCGGCCCGAGAGTGATCGAGCAAACGACCCGAGAGCGACTCCCTCCTGGAGCAGCCACTGCAGAGTTCCTACTCCAACACGGGATGCTGGATCTCGTGGTTTCACGCTCGGACCTGCGGGCTATGCTGGCCCGTCTCCTGAAGATGTTCGACCAGGCGCCGGGCAAGGCTGTGCCCGGGAAGCTGGAAGCCGCGGAAACTCCGGAACCGATGAGAGAGCTTCCCGTTGGGGCTTGACAGTCCACTCGACGAAGCGGGAATCGAGCAGGGACTGCTTCTGAGATCCGTCGCGGCGGGTACCGCGGCGCCTGAGCACGTGGATCACGATCGCGAGCCGAGCAGCAAGCCGACTCCGTGGGAAACCGTACAGCTTGCCAGGCATCGGGACCGGCCCTACACCCTCGACTACGCCAAGTGGGTCTTCACCGACTTCATCGAGCTGCATGGTGACAGGCGGTTCGGCGACGACCGAGCCGTGCTGGGCGGGCCGGCCCTGCTTGACGGCGACTCGGTGATGCTGGTTGGCCATCAGAAGGGTCGGAACACGAGGGAGAATCTCGAGCACAATTTCGGCATGCCGAATCCGGAGGGCTATCGCAAGGCGATCCGCCTCTTTCAGCAGGCGGAGAAGCTGGGCATGCCCATCGTCACGCTTGATCGATACACCAGGCGCCAACCCCAGCCTTCCGGCAGAGGAGAGAGGCCAGGCGCAGGCCATCGCAGAATCGATCGCCGTCCTGCTTGCCGTTCGCGTTCCAACCATTGCAGTGGTGACGGGTGAAGGCGGCAGCGGTGGAGCCCTTGCTATCGCGGTTACCGACAGGATTCTCATGCTGGAGAACTCCGTCTTCACGGTGGCGTCGCCCGAAGCAGCGGCATCGATCCTCTGGCGAGATAGCAGTCAGGCTGCTCAAGCGGCGGCTTCTATGAGGATCACCGCCGTTGACCTGGTGGAGATGGGAATCGTCGATTCCATCATTCCCGAGCCTCCGGGAGGCGCACACTCCGATCATGCCGCCGCGGCAGTATTCGTCCAGTCAGCTCTCAGGTCGGCATTGCGGGAGCTATCCGCGCTCTCTCCGGAAGAGCTGATTCGAACCCGTCACGAGAAGTACCGCCGGATCGGCGCCGTATCCGCATAGAAGGTTCCGGCGGACCTGAAACTCCGCGGGCAGAGATTCAACTGTGAGTAGCTCCAGCTCCGACACGGGCGTGAAGGTCATCGCCACAAACCGGCGTGCTTACCACGACTACTTTGTCGACGATCAGGTCGAGGCAGGCCTCAGCCTTCTGGGTACGGAGATAAAGTCCATTCGCGAGGGAAGGGTCAACATTCGTGACGCCTACGCCGTCATCGATCGGGGCGAGGCCTGGCTTGTCAATGCCCACATCGCTCCTTACGAGCACGGAAGCTGGACCAATCATGAACCCACCCGCAGTCGTAAGCTGCTGCTGCATAAACCACAGATCGCGGCGCTGGCAAGCAAATCTTCTCAGCGGGGATACACCATCATCCCGTTGAAGCTCTATCTCAAGAACGGTAGGGCGAAGGTTGAGCTGGGCGTGGGCAGAGGCAAGCGGGAGTACGACAAACGTGAGGCAATTGCCAGGCGAGACGCGGAGAGGGAGATCGATCGAGCGGTCCGAAACTGGTCACGGGACCGTTGAGATGCCGCGACCGTTTAACGAGACGGCAGGCTTCTTGCGTTAAAAGGTACGATCAGAGGTTGATTGACGTCTTATCGAGGGTCTGACACCGGAGGGAGGTTTTAGATGCTCGCCGCATTCACGCGAGAGGTACCTCCTTCGATCTCAGACGTGCGCCCTCACCTTCATGGATCGAGGCGCGATCGACTACGAAGAAGCCGCCAGACAGCACCAAGTTTATGTGGAGGAGCTCAGGCGGTTGGGGGCTGTCCCCATCTCCCTCCCGGCTTTACCGGACAATCCGGATTCCCCATTCGTGGAGGATACCGCTGTGGTCCTTGCCGACGTTGCTGTCATCTGCAACCCACGCCTGCCGTCACGCCAGAGCGAAGTGGATTCGACGGCCTGTGTCTTGAGTGAGTACCGGCCAATTGTCCGGCTAGAAGGTGACGCTCACCTGGAGGGCGGGGACGTGTTGAGAGTGGGGCAACAGCTCTACGTCGGTAACTCGAGCCGCACGAACGCCGAGGGAATCCGGCAGCTTGGAGAGGCCGTAGAGGCGCACGGCTACAGGGTAGAGGCAATCCCCGTCGAGCACTGCCTTCATCTCAAAACGGGTTGCACCTACATCGGCGAGGACACTCTCCTCATGAATCCCAGGTGGATCGATCCGTCCCTCTTCCCACAATTCACGCATCATTGAGACTCCGGAATCGGAGCCGTTCGCCGCCAATGCATTAGCCGTCGGCAACGATCTCCTGCTTCCGGACGTCTTCCCGGAAACGCTGTCTATCCTTCTGGAAAGAGGATTCCAGGTCAATCCTGTTGCCTTTAGTGAGCTGTTGAAGGCCGAGGCAGGCCTGACCTGCTGCAGCATTCTCTTCGAAACCTGATCGCACCTTCCACCAGGTATCTAGTCTGCCGCTTGTTCCTTTCGGCCTGAGGCAGATGCGCGGTGTAGAAGGTCGAGTCCTAACGCTGTAGCGAGCGACTCCTGGATTGCAAGGTGCTGCGGAGCCACTCGCTCTCGAATGACCGAGTGGATGTGACGGATGGCCGGCGCGAATGTGGGCTCCTCGTTATCGATCGTCTCTCCTTCGCTACCGTGCTCGTCACGGATCACGATCGTGTCGGTTACGCCGGGATGAAAGGGATTGGTCAATCTGATCTCACCCTTTGTTCCGATTACCCGGGTGAACGTCGACCCTGATCGCGACATTCCGCACGACATCATCAGACGCCGATCTTCGGGGAACTCCAGCACCCCTTGCATCTCCTCGTCGACCCCTTCCGGAGCCCACCGCGCCATGGCTACTGCGGCAACCGGCTGCTTGCCAAACACGAGCTGGGCAAAGTGGATGGGATAGCAGCCGACATCATTCAGGGCTCCTCCTTCCAGCGAAGTTGAGAGCCTGATATTATCCCGATTGCTCAACGGGAAGTGAAACTCAGAATGTATCTCCCGAACAGGTCCGATTCGACCGCTGGCAATCAATGCGTGAATTCTCGTCATGAGCGGCTGGAAGGGAAAGACGAAGGCCTCCCACAGTGGCATCGGGCTACCAGCGGCTGCCTCGAGTACCTTACGGGTTTCAGCAAGGGAGCCGCAAAGAGGCTTCTCGCACAGGACGGCCTTCCCTGCCTCCAAGCTGCGGACGGTCCACTCGCCGTGCAGGCTATTGGGGAGCGGAATGTACACGGCATCAATGCCAGGATCTTCCACCAAACTCTCATAGCCGACTTTGACATCAGGGATCCCCAGGTCGTAGGCATATTCTCCCGTCCGACTGGAATCTCGACCGGCCACAGCCGCGATCTTACCACCTCCCGCTGCCTTCAGGGCAGGTAGAAAGGAACTTCGAGTTATCTTGGCAGTTCCGAGAACTCCCCAACGAATGCCTTCTTCGTTCGTCATCTCACCCTCGTGTTTGTATGTAGATGCAGGTGGCGCGGTGCGTTTACGGATCTGGTTGGCTGTTCAGCAAGCAGTCCAGCGTCCGCGCGTGTCACCAGGATCGATTGGCTGCCTCGATCCTGTTCCCTCTCCATAAATCCTCGCAGACGCACAAGTCCATCCTGTTAGTATCTGTTAGGGAGTTCCTAACCAATCCAAGCCAAGCACTTCCGGAGGAGCATATAGCCCATTGCTAACGCTGGATGAATGCTTCACCGACGAAGCCAAACAGCTGGATGACGAGCAATTGACTCGCAGGTTAGATGTCGCCGAACGAGCCGTGGTGCTCTCAGCCAGAACCCGGAAGACCATCGCTCAACGTCAGCTGTACTGCTTGCAGTGCGAGCTGCGACGTCGCGCCGAACGACGTGGGAAGGGTGTTGGCCTAGGTTAACTCCCGAGGTCAGGAAGAGGTCAGCGGCCAGAGCAGACCTATAAGCGTTTCAATACCTGCCGTCTACGGGTAGATCGAACGGGCATCCGTGGCTGCAGAGACGTTCCCAACCGCTTCTATATAAGCAGCCATCCGCATGCTCACGCCTCGATTCTGCATCGTCGAGTAGACCTTGTCGAAGCTCCTGCGCATGATTTGCCCCAGCTTCTCATCGATTTCGTTCTCACTCCAGAAGAATTGCTGTAGGTCCTGGACCCACTCGAAGTACGAAACCGTGACGCCGCCGGCATTCGCCAGGATATCGGGGATAAGGAAGGCGCCGCGCTGGCTGAGGATGGCATCGGCCTCCGGGGTGGTGGGCCCATTGGCGCCCTCAGTGATGATGCGGGCAGTGATCTTGTCCGCGTTCTCCTCCGTTAGCTGATTACCCATGGCCGCAGGAACCAGTACAGTGACCGGAAGCTCCAGCAGCTCTTGGTTGGTCACCGACTCGGTCTGAGGGAAGCCGACAACGGTTCCGTGCTCCTGAACGTAGCGTAGGAGGTCGGCGACCACAATTCCGTTCTTGTTGTAGATTCCGCCGTTGACGTCGCTGACTGCGACAAGCTTGGTTCCTTGCTCCGCGAGCAACCTGGCCGAATGGCTCCCGACGTTTCCAAATCCCTGTATCGCCACTGTAGCATCCTTCGGAGCAATCGAGAGCTTCTTGAGCGCCTCCATCGTGACGATCATAACTCCACGGCCGGTGGCCTCCACCCTGCCTTCCGAGCCTCCGATGCTCAAAGGCTTTCCGGTTACGACAGCCGGGACGGAGTACCCCTTGTGCATGCTGTAGGTGTCCATCATCCAAGCCATCGTCTGGCCGTTGGTATTAACGTCAGGAGCCGGGATGTCTTTCTCGGGACCGATGATGATTGAGATCTCGGTGGTGAAGCGACGGGTGAGATTCTCCAACTCGTTGTCGCTCAGCAGCCGAGGATCGACGACGACGCCGCCCTTTGCGCCGCCGAACGGCAGCCCAATAATTGCGCACTTCCAAGTCATCCACATAGCGAGGGCCTTGACCTCATCGAGGGTCACATCGGGGTGATAGCGGATGCCTCCCTTGGTGGGACCTCGGTGAAGGTTGTGCTGGACCCGAAAGCCAGTGAATACCGTGATCGAACCATCATCCATGTGGACGGGAAAATGGACTTCGAGAACCCTCTGGGGCTCTCGCAAGATCCGCCGAACATTGGGTTCGAGATTCAGAAGCTGAGCTGCTTGATCAAACTGCCTCTGGGCCGTTTCGAATTCGTTCGGACCTTCGAGAGCGCTTCTTGCGGCAGGCGCCGTCATAGTAGACAACTTGAACACCTCTTTTCGTGGCCGAGTGATCTCTTTGACCTCTCCATTAGAGCAAATGTGCGCGCAGTCGCATTTGCGCAACTGCCAGACCGCAGAGAGGCTGTCTACACTAGCGGCGGATGTTACCCACGCTCAGGCGGTAGCTGAACCATTTGAAGGGCTCGGCACCTAAGGTCAGAGGAACAACGGAGGTGGAGTTGCCGGCCGCCGCGAAGTTTCCGGAAATCCTGCCTCTCAGGTGCCCGCGCCGGCTGTAGAAGCTCAAGAAGACGGTACCCGTGAACCGATGTGCTGAGCGGTTGAGGATGTCTGCAGTCCGATTGGCAACGTCTGCATTGTAGGTGACGACTTGCCAAGATGCGGGTATGCCAGAAAGGGAGGGAGCGGTCGGGCCACTGGTTCCCGGGGTAGACCCCGTGCCGGCGCCACCTTGTCCTCCAGTCCCAATCGTCGGAGTTGCCACCGGAGCGGTGACGGCGGGTGGCGAGGTGGCGATGCCTCTTGGAGCAGGCCCCGAGCTGTTGACCCGCCTCGCCCGGGCACGAGCCCGCCTCAAAATGGCATTTGCCTCACTCTGTGCGTGCTGCATCACCTGAGCACTTTCTTGTTGGGACTGAGATTTAGCGACCGCGATGATCTTGGCAGCTTTATGTCGAGCCTGCCTGAGAGCCGCGGCACCAGCCGGGTCGCCGCCTTTGGCTTTGGACGCCGGGCTCGAAGCGCCTAGATTCGCTCCCGTGACGAATGCGGCTGAGCTAATGATTCCAATGATCGCCAGAATCAAGAAGACAACCGCGGCGCCGATCAACAGCATATCGCGAATGTTTTGCGACGTCGAACGTTCGACGGTTCGTCTGGTCTGACTTATCATCTTGGTGGCCTCACCTCCAGACAGGGCCAATCCGGTATTATCGCAAAGGTTGCAGCCGATTGCAAATCAGGAGTAGAGCTGCCGGCTCCAGTCCGGGGCGTCTACAGGTCTTTCGGAAAGATGGCACTGAAGAGAGCAATGAGAAAAACTCCCAGCGCTGCAACCAACAGGCTCCAGCCAAGAGAGGGGAGGATGGCGGTGTACCAAGACCTCGGTCTCACTCCCGGATGCCTCTCTCGCCAGCCTCGAAAGGTGGCTCCCATAACCAGATAGCAGGCCACGGGAGACCCTATGCTCAGAGGCAAAAGGGCCTGTTCCGGATTGGCGTCAAAACCCTTGGGATTGATCGACCAGATCAGTAGGAGCAGACACCCGAGAAGTCCTGCCGTTCCCCACGTAAAGAACCTTGCTGACTTCGAATCAAGGACATTCATCTTTTCCAGATTGGAGACGGCGACTATCAGCGGACCGACTCCGAAGAAGAGGGCAAGGAGTGTAAGCGCCAGGGCAGACCATGGAGTAGCCGCCTGCCCACTGCCTGACGGCTTAACGTCGCTCAAGCCATTGCATCCTTACTTGTTACGTCACGGCTCGACTGACCATTCCGGTCCACGTCCGTGACGTAGGTTAGCAACCCGGCGGTGCTCCCGGCTGCAGCGTGATGATCACAGGTAGGCGGAGGCCCGCCAAGCGGCCAAGTTTATCACGATTCGACAATCGAGCGGTTTATCATGTGGAGTGAGACAAGGACATAAATGACAGAAATTCCACAGTCTGACGCTCTGCTCGACGACGCTCAGGTGCTCGAACGGATTCGGGACCACCGCTTGATCGAGGGCGTTGAGCACATGAGCCCTGCCTACCTCGAGGGCATCAAACGTATCCTTACGGTTTCCGCAGATACGGAGCTCATCAGCGCCCCGGCCTACTACAATCCGGCTCGCCAAGCTCCCTCACTCAATCCATTCGGATCGGCACTCGCCATCATCCAGGATGAGCTGGGTCATGCCCACATTGCCTATCGCTTGATGCGAGACCTCGGGGTGGATATCGACGCTCTGATTTATGATCGCGACCCGATGAAGTTCAAGTATCCCTACGCGTTCGACGTTCCGCTCGAGACCTGGGTGGAATTGGTGATGGCCAACGCCTTCTACGATCGCGCCGGCTTCGTGCTGCTAAGCGACATCTTCCAGTCTTCAACCTTCGGCCCATGGAAGCGAGCACTCGTGAAGGTGGACAAAGAGGAGACCTTTCACTTAAGACATGGTGAGAACTGGATGAAGAAGCTCTCGCAGAACCCCGAGACGCGCAAAGAGATCCAACGGGCGATTGACTGGATGTTCCTGCTCACCGTCGAGTGGTTCGGTTTGCCCGATGACCGGAAGCAGCACACTGAGCAATTGGGCTTCGGCTTCAAGGGGAAATCCAACGACGAGCTTCGGCAGCTCTGGATGGGAACCGCCGTGCCGTTGTGTGAGCAGCTCGGCTACGACGTACCCGCTCACTACAGTGAGGAGGAGCAGCGGTTCGTCCTTGACGTTCCCTTCCCACTCCAGTTCAACAGCGAAGACAAACGGTGGCTGATCGACGAGGGCGCCATCACCTGGGAAGATGTCCTCAAGCGATGGAAAGCACGCGGGCCGATGAACGAGCAATACGTCGAAACCATCCAGCGAGGTCATCGAGAAATGGAGTCGCTGGTTGGACGTGCTTAAGGGCTCAACAGCTGAGCTTTGGCAAGCACTGAATGAAGTTCAGGACCCTGAATTCCTCATCGGGATCGTCGATATGGGTCTCATCGTCGATGTCGAGCAGAGAGGCGCACAGGTAACAGTCAAGCTAACCTTCACCGCCATGGGGTGCCCGGCCACGGACATGATCATGGATGACGTTCGCGACAAGCTGACCCAGGTGCCGGGAGTCGAGGCGGTCAACATTGAGGTGGTCTGGAGTCCCGTGTGGTCGAAACAGCGCCTAACCGACGATGGGAAGCAGCAGCTCATAGAGATGGGAATAGCCGTATGACGGATCCGCTCTCGCCCATTCATGACCAGAAGCTTTGGGAGGTTTACGCTCGCCGTAAGTACGATGAGCCTCTCTATCAGGTCGGTACCGTGGCTGCAGACGATTCCGACTTGGGACGGGTTTACGCCCGCACCATCTTCAACGAATTTCCCTGGATTGAGATGATTCTCATCCCCCGGGACACCGTCCTAACGGTCATAGGGGCTTAGCCACGTCAATCCTGCACAGCCGGCATCACTCGCCGGCGCGAGTGCCAGTCGGATGACGGCACCCGAGCTGGCAGAAACGACAGACGCGGCGTCGAATTCCCCGCTGTTCCATCTGATCCAGCGTCTTGCCGACAACAAGTACTGGCTTGGCCGGCGGTATGCGGAATGGTGCACGGCGGCACCCACCTTGGAATCGGCAGTTGCAGCTTCTGCCATGGCTCAGGACGAGATTGGCCATGCCCGCAGCCACTACCCGCTTTTCCGTCAATTCGTCGGCAGCGATGTCGAACCGGAGAGCCAATCGGTCTTCCACAGCATGGCATGCCTGGATGAGCCCTTCAGCGGCTGGATCGACTTCATCGCAGCCAACTTCCTAATCGACACGGCTCTCACCACCATCTACGTCGCGGCGCAGGATGCGTCCTTTGATGACCTCCGTAATCGCGCTAGGCGCATCGTCGGAGAAGAGCAGGTCCACTGGCTACACGCCAGGGGTTGGGTTCGCCGGCTTGGCGCCGGCAACGAGGCAGTACGCAGCAAGCTTCGTGAAAGCATCCTGCGAGTCTCGCCCGAGGTGCTCATGTGGTTTGGTCCCGATGATGATTCGGAAGTCATCGAGCTGGTCGAGAGCGGTGAGCTGGCAAGCAACTCCTCTCAGCTCCGGCAAGCGTTCCTGCAACAGGTTGACTCGGTTCTCACTGAGACGCAGCTCAAGGATGTCGATCTCGCGTCTCACAGCGAGAGACTCCCCTGGGACCGATGGGACGAGGTCCGATATAGGTTGAAGTCTCAAGCATGAGCATCGACGTCATGCGATGTCCCTTCTGCGAATCTTCGAATGTCGAGCCGTTCTCGCTCTTCGGTCAGCAGCTGCTCACTCTTCAGTACTACTGCAACTCCTGCCGCACTCCCTTCGAGAAAGTGCGAGATGAGAGGTCGCTGCTGGACTTCTCGGGGCCCGAATCTGGCTACGAGAGCCGCGACCAATAAGACAGGTCTCTAAGTCACCACAGCAGGCCGTCTGACAATGGTTTGCCGCTGACTTATCCAGTGGAAGCTTTGGCCTGAACCGTCCACTTCGCATTCTTATGCCAGACTTAAAAGGCCGACCGTTCGAAGACGAATGTTAGTCAAGGAGAAAGAAATCTATGGCCGTGGAAGCACCGGCTCCTGGCACAGCAACAGAGACGTTCATCAGCCTCGAGAAGGAGGGTGGGCTGGGTTTCTTGTCCTTCGACAAGCCCAAAGCGAACACCTACGACTACGACTTCATCCGTCAGCTGAATGACGCCATCAACGAGATCAGGCTCGATACCGATATCAAAGCCGTCGTCGTTAAAAGCAGCGTTCCGAAGTTCTTTTCTGCCGGTGCTGAGATCAGCATGCTCAAAGCGGCAACACCAGACTACAAAGCGTGCTTCTGCCTTGAAGCACAGGAGACTCTGCGAAAGATCGAGCGTACCCCAAAGATCTTTGTCGCGGCACTAACGGGTCACACCGTTGGCGGCGGCCTGGAAATCGCTTTGGCAATGGATCTTAGATTCGCCGCCAATGAGGGGATGCAGATTGGCCTTCCCGAGATCAATCTAGGGGTTCTGCCGGGAACCGGCGGCACCCAAAGGCTTTCGAGACTGATAGGTCCGGCTCGGGCCCTCGACCTGATGATTAGCGGACGCCTTCTCACTCCTCAGGAGGCCTTTGACTTCGGCATTGTGGAGTACCTCTATCCGCCGGACGAAGTTCTCGATCGAGCGATTGAATACGCTCGAAAGCTGGCGGACGGTCCGGCGAGGGCGAGTGGACTGATCAAGCTATCTGTGAAGGAAGGGATCGAGGTCGGACTGGAATCTGGCCTGTTTATGGAACGGGAGCTTCAGAACCGCCTCTTCCGAACGGAGGATGCCCAGGAAGGCCTACAGGCTTGGCTGGATAAGAGATCCCCCGACTTTCACGGGCGGTAAGCAGGCTCGCAAGAGACAGATCCAGCTCGGGTCCGCCCGAGATGGCGCAGCTTCATTTCGTTTTCGTCCCGTCTATGCCGCTCACTGAAATGAGAGGTTTCGTGAAACCGTCCTTCTGCAACCCCGCATCAGTCGTCAACATGCCGAGTCAGCCGCCATGGTAGCTACTACGGACCTTCAACATGTCTCCATGATCATTGGAGGCGAGCCGGTCGAAAGCGTCTCCGGCGACACGATGGAAGTCCTCAATCCCGCCACCAATGGCGTGTACGCCACGGTGCCACGCGCGGTAGAGGCGGATGTGGATAGAGCTGTGTCCGCCGCGTCGAAGGCTTTCCCCAGCTGGAGTAGAACTGCCCCAGCGAGGCGAACCAACTTGATGCTTCGCTTCGCTGAGCTCATGCAACAGAACTTCGATGAGCTCGTTAGAGCCGAGGCAATCGATAGCGGGAAGCCGATAGCCTTTGCCGCGACCCCCGAGTTGTCTCACAGCATCGAGGTGGTCACGTTCTACGCGGGAGCCACATCAAAGCTCACGGGAGAAACCGTACCCACCTCTGCTCATGCCTTTACGTACACGATCAGAGAGCCGCTTGGCGTCTGCGCTCAGATCATCCCGTGGAACTACCCGCTCATGATGGCTATTTGGAAGATTGCACCGGCCATCGCCGCCGGCAACACGGTGGTCTTGAAGCCTGCCAGCAATACTCCAATCACTGCACTGATGCTGGGAAAGCTGGCACTCGAGGCGGGTATTCCTGCGGGTGTGGTCAATGTCATCACCGGACCAGGCGCAAAGGTCGGCTCCTACCTGGCCGGTCATCCCCATGTCGCCAAGGTTGCCTTCACCGGCGAAACGGGGACTGGCCGCCAGATCATGCAGATAGCCTCAAACTCCATGAAGCGAGTCACTCTCGAGCTTGGGGGAAAATCCGCCAACATCGTCTTCGACGATGCCAACTTCGAGGATGCGGTCAACGGCTCGGTGTTCGCCATCTACTACAACGCGGGACAATCCTGTGAAGCCCGCTCACGGCTCCTGATCCAACGCGGGCTCTACGACAGCTTCGTCCAGAGCTTTGCTGAAAAGACGGCAAAGATCCGGGTGGGGGATCCCCTTGATCCCACAACGCAGGTTGGAGCCATCATCTCCAAATCACAGCTGGAGTCAATCGAAGGGTATATAGCACTTGGGGTGGATGAAGGTGCGTCCGTCGTTGCCGGAGGATCCCGCCCAAGCAGCGAGGAGCTTGGCGAAGGAAACTTCCTGCTGCCCACTGCACTTCGCGATGCCCGCAACAGCATGCGCGTGGCCCAGGAGGAGATCTTCGGACCGGTGGTCGTAATGATTCCCTTCGACACAGAGGAGGAAGCAATTGCGCTTGCCAACGACTCCATCTACGGCCTCGCCGGAACGGTTTGGACCCAGAACCTTGGACGGGCGCACCGAGTAGTGGGTGGTGTCCAAACGGGACTGATTGGAGTCAATACGCCGGCCACGGGGACTCCCGGAATTCCTTTCGGGGGTTACAAACAATCCGGAATCGGCCGCGAGCTTTCTCTCGAGGCTCTGAAGCAGTACACCGAGATCAAGGGCGTTATCATCAACACCTCGAGTCGCCCGGTTAATCCTTGGAAGCTCTAAAGCAGCTGCGTCCAAGGGAGTGTCCAGAGAACAACCGACGTGGACATGTCTAACACCTCAGGCGCCGGACTGATGCCGCACGGATGAACACAGCTGTTATCGTGGACGCCATTCGCACACCAATCGGAAAGTACGCGGGGTCTCTCAAGAGCATACGTCCTGATGACCTGGCATCGTTTGTGATTTCCGCTCTTATCGAGAGAACCGGGATCGAGCCGGCTCTCGTGGACGACATCTATTTTGGGGCCGCGAACCAGGCAGGCGAGGACAACCGCAACGTCGCCAGAATGGCTGGACTGCTAGCCGGTCTGCCCGTCGAGGTTCCCGGTGCAACCATCAACCGCCTCTGTGGGTCCGGTCTACAGGCGGTGGTGAGTGCAGCTAGAGAGATTCAGGTAGGAAATGGCGATGTATACATCGCCGGCGGCGTTGAAAGCATGACTCGAGCACCTTACGTGATGCTCAAGCCTGAATCCGGTTTCTCTCGCCGGCCTTCGGAGCTCTATGACACGACCGTCGGATGGAGAATGGTCAACCCACGACTCGCGGAACGGTACCCACCGGTGAGCCTCGGTGAGACCGCTGAACGCGTCGCTCAGGAGTGGGGAATCAGCCGCCAAGAGCAGGACGAATTTGCCTTGGCTAGTCATCAAAAGGCGGTAGATGCCCAGCGGTCCTGTCGATTCTCCTCGCAGATCATTCCTGTGAGCGTCCCACAGCCGAAAAGCGAACCCAAGACCGTCGTGGAAGATGAGGGGCCCCGCGCGGACACCTCCCTTGAGAAGCTGGCGAGTCTTAAACCTGCCTTTGCCGAAGGGGGATCGGTAACTGCCGGAAACTCATCACAGATCAACGATGGGGCTTCCGCGGTATTGCTGATGAGTGAGGAGAAGGCCCGTGAAGCGGGTTATAAGCCGCTTGGCAGATTCGTTGGCGGCGTGAGCGCAGGGGTCGATCCCAACATCATGGGCATGGGACCAGTCCCTGCTACCCGAAAATTGCTTTCCAAGCTTGATATGACGGTGGACGACATCGAACTTGTGGAGCTGAATGAGGCATTCGCCAGCCAGTCGTTGGCATGCATCCGGGAGCTGGGCTTGAATCCTGAGATGGTGAACGTTAACGGAGGCGCCATTGCCCTCGGCCACCCACTCGGCTCCAGCGGGTCCCGGCTTGTAACAACGCTTCTACACGAGATGCAGAGAAGACAGCTCCGCACCGGTCTGGTGACCATGTGCATCGGTGTTGGTCAGGGCATTTCGGCCGTTTTCGATTCCGCACTCTGACGGATGGCTAGCCACTCGCGACCGCCTTCTCCCATCCCTGCGGCCAGCGTCATCCTGCTTCGCCAAGAGGGGTCTGCGATGGAAGTGTTTATGGCGAGGCGTCACATCAAGAGCGATTTCGCGCCAGACGTCTTCGTCTTTCCGGGAGGTAAAGCCTCTGAAGACGACGTTCCTATGGGCGACCGCTTCGAGCTTTCAACCGAGCCGGAGCTGATACCAAACCGCGTGCCGAGTCCGGGTTGGCCAGGAGTTTTTCTGGCTGCTATCCGCGAGCTTTTCGAGGAGGCAGGCATTTTACTGGCGCGACGAGCGAGCGGCGATCTGCAGCTCCACGGCTCGAGCGAGAACGAGTCCATCTTCTCGGGCTATCGAGAGAGGGTACGAGCGGGGAGCATGGGGCTTGCCGATCTGGCGTTAAAGGAAGATCTGACGTATTGCGGCGACTCGCTCCATCTCTTTTCCAACTGGATAACGCCCGCCGTCTTGACAAAGCGCTTCGACACCTTCTTCTTCGTCACCGAGAAGCCTGCCTTCCAGGAGCCTTACCATGCTGATCTTCACGAGCTGACGGACAGCCTCTGGATCCGCCCGGAGGACGCACTTGATCGCTTTCAGGCAGGCCTTTTCCCACTCGTTTTTGCCACAGAGCGACACCTCGAGCGCCTGGCCAAGCTTGGGACATTGGAGGCGGTCCTTGACGCTACTACACAGCCGGTTGAAACGACCTGCCCACGCTGGACCGATCGAGAGGGCGAAAGAGTGTTCCTAACGCCAGAGGACGCTGGCTACGAGGATGCGGAGACGGCATAACTCTCGCCTAGTCGCACGACTGCTCCCTCCCTTGTAAGCTTGTCGAGCTGCGCTCCGATGGACAGCGTCGCCAGTTGGAAAGCCTCGTCGGACGCTGGCCGATACACGGCCTCGACTAACTGGCCGATGGTGCTGTTGCCGGCCCGTAGCGCGTCAAGTACCTCACTCTCGCGTTCCAGCCGATGTTTGAGATACTCGTCGATCTTGGCATCGGGATCACTTATCGGCGGTCCGTGACCTGGAGCAATCTGCATCAGATGAAATGACTTGAGTCGACGGAGGGTTTGTAGGTAGTCGATCATGTTGCCCTCCGGAAGGGCGATGAGCGTTGTGCCCCGGCCGAGAATGGTGTCCCCACTAAACAGCAATCGATTCGGCTCTAATAGAAAGCAAAAGTGATCGGCAGAGTGACCGGGAGCCGCTACCGCTTGGAGAGACATCCCATCCAGGTCGAAACGGCCTCCATCCTTCAGCGGTGTAACTACTAAGTCGGGACCAAACTCAGGGAAGACGTCCGGAGCGGCGAAGATAGGGACTTTGAGGATCCTGGCAAGGGGCTCGGCAGCTGGAGCATGGTCTGGATGGCTGTGCGTAAGGAAGATGCCGAGTACATTCCTGTGATCCACCTGGCTTACGATGCGGTCGAGATGGGCTGAGATCGACGGTCCAGGATCGATGATCGCCAAGACGTTGTCCCCGACGATGTAGCTGTTGGTGCCCTCGAGCGTTTTTATGCTGGGATTTGGGGCCGTGAGAACGCTGACCTTTGGCCCATAAGATCTCATACTGGTTTCGGTCAAGCGCACCTCAACAAAGGCATTGTGAGAGCCGCAGGATCCTCGCGTCCGCCTGACGGATCCACCCGTCCTCTAGACATGGCCACACGAGGGGCCGATCTAAACGGTCTCGCCCGCCTCGTCCAAGGCTTCGAAATCAACTACGGAGCGAAGAGCAGCGCAGGCTACCTCAAGCTCCTCTGTCGTTGGTTCGGCCGTGGTTAGCAGCTGAGTTCGCCAGGCCGGCCAATAAGCGATCTGCACCCACTTCTCGTCACGATGCTTCGCTCCGAAGCGAAGAAGCTCATAAGCAGCTCCGATGATGATCGGTCCCAATAGCGGAGAGACTCCTCTTCGACGCAGTACCGGCAGCTTGGGAAGGAGCCATCCAAGCGACAGGGCCCAAAACGCAAAGGAAGTTCCGCACCGCGGGTGGATCCTGCTTCGGCGAGAGGCATTTTCCGCATCGAGCGGAAGCCCTGCCTCCACCGTATTCACGGCTTTGTGCTCCGCCCCATGATATTGCAGAAGCTGATTAGAAGGCGAAAAGAGGCTGGAAATTCGGAAGGCCGCGAACGGCATCATTATCCGCAGAAGCCCCGAATTCGCGCCAGGAACGTTCTTCCGTGAAAGAGCCCGGGTCAGGATGCGCTCCACGGCGCTAGCTCCCACAATCGGCAGTGCGGCTTTGAACATCTGCATCCGGCCGCCTGAGCTCTTGGCGACAAGCCGCCGTTCCAGTTTGGCCGACCGAATGGCCAGTACTACCGCCCCCGCCATCGCCAGGATGCCTCGGAGGAAAATGACCTTTCGGGCCCACGAAAATGGCATGCTGAAGGCTTCGACCGCCGTGTCTATCTGGCCGTCGGGTCGTCGAATCGCAACCGCCATGGCATGCGGTCCGACCATTAGAACCCCTTGGCTTAACGCGCGACCTCCATATAGGGCAGGGTCCGCTGACTGATTCGTCTGGTTGGGAGAGCTATCAGCTCTTGACATTGCACACTCGGGTTTGCGGGATGGTCCATTATAGGGACGGTGTCAGCCCATCCGACCTTCGATACGGCTAGAATGCAAGCACGGGCGCGTAGCTCAGCTGGTTAGAGCATGCGGCTTACATCCGCAGGGTCGCGGGTTCGAGTCCTGCCGCGCCCACCACCTCTCCACTTATTGGTGCCCCGTGTCGTGTGTGGGTGTGGCACGTTTTCTGCTAAGGGAGGCGCATTCCATTTCACGAGGTAACAAAATGGCAGCTCAGATACCGGTTTCAGCAAGCGAGTCCCCTCAGTCCATGTTGATGAAGGAGCGGCAGGCAGTTCTCAATCGAATGGACTCTATTGCCAAGGACGCACTCGACATCGAGTTCGACGGGGACGGCGTCCCGGCTTCCAGTTACGGCCAGGATAGCGCCCTATCAGAGTCCCTCGAAAGCAGGCTGGTAGTGATCGATCTAGCGCTGACGCGTCTGGAAGATGGTTCTTACGGAATCTGCGCCGACTGCAATCAAGAGATCCCACCACGACGGCTTCAGGCTCTACCGTTTGCAACACTATGCGTTGCCTGTCAAAGCCTGGCAGACAAGAAAGCTCGAGTTCATGCATAAGGCGAGGGTTTAAGAACGACTTCTTGTTGGCCTACTTAAGGGAAAGAAAACTCCAACCAGCGAGGCCTCGGACATGGATCCGAATTCGCGACTGGAGCGAGTTGGAAGTCGGAGATGGGTGTAGAGTGACGTTAGATATGCACCTGTTTCGCATGCTAGTAATGAAACCAGAGAGCCTGGCTCGTTCATGCTCACAGATGTAGCTGAGCTAATCCTTGGTGTGATGGCGTTGGTGGCCGCTGGTCTCCTGCTCTTGCAAGCATGGGATCGTCGCGAGGACCACCGACGCCCCAGAAAGCGGACTCGCGATTCTTAAGCAGCCGGGCTTCCTAGTTCATTTGGAGCAGAAGGCTGCCGAAGTATTCGGGCTGAAGGCGATCGCCGCCGCGTTATCCTACCGGAAGCCCGAGTACGGAGCTCTGGTCCTCGGTCCCAGCTGACGCGGGCCTGTCCCGCGGATGTCGACGGCTCACGCCGAGAGCAGTCGATCGAAGGCGTTAAATGCCCGCATACAGGCGTTCTCGTTACCATGTTCCGGTCTTTTTGTCGGCTGCTGGGGTTATCCTATACAGATGAGACCCTCAGATTGCCGTCAAATCAAGCGAGGTAGGCGCGCGCTTAGGAGCAATCCCTCTCGATCCCGTGGTTTGCGGCACTGGCGTAACTTGAGTCGCCGAAGTACGGCCACAAATCTCATGTTGCTGAGCACTCTGCTACTCCTCGTTTCGGCTTGCGTGGGTGTCAGTGCCGACGGCGTGCACAAAGCCCCATACGGAAATGGGCCGCGGATCAAAGGCTTGCCTGGCTTCGCGCCGCTGCACCCGTCGCAATCTCTCGGGTACATCAACAACCCTGCTCAGGTGACGCCTGAGCCAAACGGCGATTACCTTGTCACCGATGTGGGCGGCTTCAACCGTCAAGGTGGCAAAGTTGTAGAGTTCAGCCCGCAAGGAAAAGTAGTTTGGGCGTACGTCAATCCGAGCCTCGACTTCCCCCATTCGGCTTATCCCACCACACGTGGGAACGTCCTGATTACGGACACAAACAACAATCGAGTGATCGAAGTGGACCGCACCGGGAAGATCGTTTGGAATAGTGACACTCTAAACGGCGGGCAGGGCTTTCTTGGGCGTGGACGTTTGAGTGACGGGTCCCAGCTTCTGTATCCCAATGATGCGAAGGAGCTACCAAATGGCCACTACCTGATCTCTTCCCGGATGAACAGCACGGTATTCGAGATCGACCGCAACGGGCACGTTTATTGGAAGTGCCACAGCTTCCTCAACCTGCAGGGCAAGCCAGACCACTTGCTGAGGCAACACAATCCGCAGCGCTTGCCCAATGGTGACACTCTTATCTCCGACTCAGATAACGGCCGCATCATCATCGTGAATCGAAACTGCACGCGCATGGTCTGGGAGTACAACCAGAAGACGCCGACAGGTGGCCCGCAGGTGGAGTGGCCAAGAGATGCAACTCTCTTGCGCAATGGGGACATCCTCATCGATGACTCACTCCACAATCGTGTGATCGAGGTAAACCGGAAGAAGGAAACTGTCCGCAAGTACTACGATATTCCCCAGCCATATAGTGCGTGGCCCTTATCCAACGGCTTAATCGCTGTCGGAAACCCCAACGTTCATGGCATCGTGTTGTGGGGACCTGGCGCACCGCAAGCGGCGCCAATGGCTATCATCCCGAGCAAGCCAGTGGCCTCACCATTTGGCCTTCCTCCCCGACACCTCGTAAACGGCGGTTGCGAAACTCAACCCGTCCTGGGGTGGCAGCAGGACGACCTCTTGAGTGAGTCCCTTCCGCCGGGTGTTCGAGCCAACATGGCGATGGATCCGTCGGTCGCTCACAGTGGCTTCAGCAGCTGCCGCATTACATGGAACAAGTCGACTCCGCATGCAGCGCTGTTCTTTGGTCAGGTGGTAAGGGTCCACGCCTATCGGTGGTATCAGCTAAGCGGGTATGTCTTAGTCAAAAATGTGAGGCTCTGCAAGGACTGCAACTTCGGCGTAGGGACAGATCCTGGGAATAGCGCCTACATCAATTACCAATTACTGCGTGCAAGCCCGTGGGCGAATCCAAATTCTGTTGACCTCGTGAAGCACAGCGGGACCTCAAGCGGTTGGATCCATGACGTCTCGCCTCCGATCTACATGCCCCAAGGGACTAAAGCTATCAGCATTTCCCTGACGCTTGCCGGCAAAGGGTACGGTTTACTTCGACGACATCAAGTTTCTGGAGCTCAAGCGAAGACCAACTCCCGGAACGTAAGTCGAGGGTCCCTCGCTCGATGCGACACTCAGGCTAAGAGCTGGGTCCTGCTCGGGATCCGCAATGGCCAACCGACCAAGGACGATCCGGACGGCCGGTTCCCCTTGTCCTCGCCACCTCGAGTCGCAGTTGCCGGCTCATGGAAGCTTCTCTTGCGCTAGTATGGACACGATGAAGCCCGACGATTGGACAAAGACCGGATGATGCAGATGTTTCGCGGGCCACAGTCCCGGAATGTCGATCTTCTCATCCGGATCTTCATGGTCCTCGGGCATCCTGCTGATCATCATTGCGGCTCTCTTTCTAATCGGCAGCATCCTTGATCTGCTTCATAGATTCAAGTCCGTCATCCTGCTATTCGTCCTGGGGGCCATACTCGCATACCTGATGGAGTCAATGGCCCGGCTCCTTCAGAGGGTTCTTCAGAAGCGCTGGGCCTCGGTGCTCGGTGCCTACCTCCTGCTCTTCATCGCTCTGGGCGTGTTTGGTGTGTTGCTGCTCAACCCATTCGTGAGCCAGGCGCAGTCCCTGGTTAACAATCTTCACGAGCCGAGCGCAGCTTCCCTGCGGGGACTTCAACGTATCGAGAAAACCAGTAGGACCATCCAGAGGCAGGTTTCTCAACAGAAGGGGAATTCCACCTCAGCTGCGGCCGGTGTCCCGACCATTCAAAAGACCCGTGGTGAAATCTCCCGGTTGCGTCACGAGGTATCGACCCTCACTGCGATAAAGACGAGGGCCGGTCAGATCAAGATCCCACCCTCGTACCTCAGTCCGATCCTGTTCATGGCGAACCGGCTCGGCTCGACCTATGCTTCGACCAGTCACGTCAACTTCAGCCGGGCAACCCGGCAAGCTTCGAAGTTGTACTCCTCCGCCCATTCCGCCTTTCAAAAGGCGTCGTCCACCCCGATCCTGCTTCTCAGCCTTCAAGTCTGGCTGGACCAGCACAACATCAAGGTCGATCTACACGACAAATTCGGAAAGGCCCTGCAGCAACTGAATAGCCAGCTCGCATCCATCGTCAACAACGCCCTAACGGTTGCCGTACAGGCAGGGAATCTGTTGCTGAACACGGTGCTAATTCTGATCATCTCGATCTATCTCGTCACTGACGGCTCCCGACTTATCCGCTGGCTCACGAGCCTCGTTCCCGATGCGTCACGTCCTCAAGCGCAGTTCTTTTTTGACCGTCTGGACAAGATCCTCGGCGCCTACCTTCGAACTCAAGTGATCCTCGCGCTCATTGCTGCCTCACTCGCAGCCATCGGAGCGCTTGTACTTGGAATTCCCTACGCCGTTGTGATCTTCTTCGCCAGCTTCCTCCTCTCCCTTGTTCCCGTCATTGGCCCCGTCATCTTGCCCATTCCACCACTCGTGATCGCTCTGATCTTCACCTCGGTACCCACAGCAGTGATCTACCTCGTTTGGCTACTAGTCGCCGAGCAGATCACAACCAATATTGTCGGTCCCCGAGTACAGGGTCAGAGCGTCGGAATCCATCCACTCGAGGCGATGGCGGCTGCCCTATTGGGCTTTCCCATCGCCGGCTTCTTGGGTGCTTTCTTCGCGGTACCAATCGTCGCCTTCCTTCATGTCGTGGTGCAGGAGCTCCTTCACACCCACAAACTTCGTGTCGCCGACGAACGAAGTGCCGCCTCGGCAATTCACGAAGCATCGCTTCCACCCGGGACGCCGGCGCCGGAGATTCCTTAAGCGACGCAGAAGAGCTCGTCAGGTGATTCCTGCCGGCAGGACACCTACCATGAGTTGATTCCTACTGCGCTGTTTCGATGCCGTCGGACACTGTGTCCAAGCGGGGAATCGCTTCAACGCCCTGCACTCTGGCCCCGCGGATTTACAATAAGTCACCCAAGCCAACTGGTCGTCAGACTCTCATCTACACATCATGGAGCGAATGAAAGAGCTTTTTGTCCTCGACGTCAACGGCGAAAGTCGTGACGTAGCTTTTGATCACTGCAAGACCCTCCTGGAAGTCCTCCGAGAAGAGTTGGACCTTACCGGGACGAAACACGGTTGTGAGATGGGAGAGTGCGGAGCCTGCACAGTCTTGATCGATGGTGAGGCTGTGGTGTCGTGCTTAGTCCTGGCAGTGGAAGCGATAGGCCGGAAGGTAACAACTATCGAGGGCCTAATGCATGAGAACGAGCCGCACCCGCTTCAGCTCGCCTTCGCACAGCGTGGCGGTTCTCAATGCGGCTACTGCTCGCCAGGCATGATTTTAAGCGCAGCGGCGCTTCTAGAGGTCAATCCGACGCCATCACGCGACGAGATAAAGGCGAACCTTGCCGGAAATCTCTGTCGGTGTACTGGATATACGAAGATCATCGAAGCCGTCGAGTCGGTTGTCCTGCAGGGTAGCGAGGAAGAAGCTGTCGAGTCGAGGGCAGGCTGAATTGGCTGAGTTGTCGCAAGGAAGCGACGATGGCAGATTCCCTGTATGCAGTATCAGAGGTTTAAGTGGCGATTGAGGCAGAGGTCGAGCCTCCCACACAGCTACCTGAAGCTGAACCACCCGAGACGGCGGACGACGAGTTCCAGGTAATCGGGAATCGCAAGCTCAAGTACGATTACCTCTCCAAGGCGACCGGAGCAACCAAGTACACGGCGGACCTCAAACTGCCGCGGATGGTGTACGGAAAGCTTCTCCGCAGCCCGTATCCGCATGCCCGAATTCTCCGCGTCGAAACTTCCCGAGCAGAAGCTCTGGATGGTGTCTACGCCGTCATTACGGGAGCCGACCTACCCGAACGGTATGGCATCATGCCTTCAACCCAGGATGAAACGACCTTCGCTATCGATAAGGTCAGATATATGGGAGAAGCCGTCGCCGCGGTCGCTGCTTGCGATGAGCTCACGGCGGAACGTGCCTGCAACCTGATTGAGGTCCTTTACGAGCCGATACCTACCGTTATGTCAATCGAGGAGGCCCTCGATCCGACGAAACCTCGCATCCACGATGATGAGGGTCAGAGCCCAAACATTCATAAGGAAGTGCATTTAGAGTTTGGCGACATGGAGGAAGGCTTCAGGGAAGCAGATCTCATCCGCGAGGATGAGTTTTTCTTTGAAGGGAACACTCATGCCGCTCTTGAGAACCACGCCGTCATTGGCCACTACGAACCGCACGGAAAGTTGACCGTCTGGTCCTCCACACAAACGCCTCACTACCTGCATCGGGAGCTATCAAAAGCACTCTCCATCTCGACACCCCAAGTACGGATTATTGCTCCCCCATCTGGCGGCGCCTTTGGGGGAAAGAGTGAGATGTTCTCCCACGAGGTAGCGGCCGCAGCCCTTTCAAGGAAGTGCGGTCGCCCTGTGATGATCGAGCTGAGCCGGGAGGAGGTGTTCTACTGCCATCGCGGCCGCCATCCCGTCAAGATGAAGATCAAGGTTGGTGTCAAAAACGACGGCTCGATTACCGCCATGCACTTCCAGTCCTGGCTGGATGGAGGCGCCTTCGGGTCATATGGGATCGCGACCACGTACTATACAGGCGCTCTCAATACCATGCCCTACAAGATTCCTCGCTATCGTTTCGACGGAATCCGGGTCTTTACGAACAAACCGCCATGCGGTCCAAAACGGGGGCATGGTACTGTGCAGCCTCGGTTTGCCATTGAATGTCAGATGGACAAGATCGCTGAGTCGCTCAATCTTGATCCGGTCCAGATGCGTATTCGCAATGCAATCGACCCCATGACAGGTACGGTGAATGGCCTGAGGATCACAAGCTGCGCAGTGCGGGACACCCTCGTGAAGGCGTCGGAGCGAACAGAGTTCAGCCGGAAGTTTCGGAAGATGCCGTTCGGTAAGGGTATTGGCGTTGCGTCATCCGTCTACATGTCGGGTGCAGGCCTACCAATCTACTGGAACCCTATGCCGCACTCGGGAGCGATGGTCAAGATCGATCGGGGAGGCGGTGTCGCGGTTTTCTGTGGCACAACCGACATCGGGCAGGACTCCGACTCGATGCTCGCATACATCGTTTCCGAGGTCCTTGGGGTCGAGCCTCTCGACGTGCGGGTTCTCTCCGGAGATACCGATCTCACACCTGTCGACCTTGGCAGCTATTCGAGCCGGGTAACCTTCATGGCAGGCAATGCTGCCCGTTCAGCAGCTGAAAAGCTCCGATCCCTGCTCTCAGAGATTGCCGAGGAGAAGCTAGAAATTCCTGCAGAGCAGCTGGTCTTTGGCGGCAGATCCATTTATAACCGAGACGACACCGACCAGTTCATTCCATTGGTAGACGTCGTGCAGGCCGCTGAGGCAAGATTCGGGACACTGGCAGCTGTGGGCTCATACACGCCTCCAAAATTGGGAGGGAAGTACAAGGGGGCGGGAGTCGGGCCGTCTCCTGCCTACAGTTTCACCACCTGTGTGGCCGAGGTCAGCATTGATCCAGAGACCGCTGAGTTACGAGTGGACAAGCTAACGGTCGCACATGATTGCGGCCGAGCCATTAACCCCATGATCGTCGAGGGGCAGATTGAGGGAAGCGCATACATGGGTTACGGCGAGGCCACCATGGAGGAACAGGTATTTCGCAAGGGACTCCACAAGAAGCCATCTCTGCTCGAGTACAAGATTCCGACAATCCTCGAGACACCTGAGGTAGAAGCCCTTATCGTCGAAGGCCCCGACCCGGAAGGGCCATTCGGAGCAAAGGAAGCAGGCGAAGGCCCTCTTAGCCCGGTTATTCCTGCCATCGCAAACGCAGTTTACGATGCCATTGGGATTCGGTTCGATGCCACACCCTTGACTTCCGAGCGCATCATGAAAGCGCTGGACAAGGCCACCCGCCAAGCTACCGTACTCCCAATCTCAAGTAGCGGTGTGGCGGAATAGCGTGCTTCGCTTAACCCCATTTCGGTATGTTAGTCCTGGCTCGATTCAGGAAGCCTGTGCGATGCTTGCCGAAGCAGAAGACTCCGCCCTTATGGGCGGCGGAACGGATCTCCTGCCAAACATCAAGCATCGACTTGCCGCACCGAAGACAGTTATCGGTCTTCGCTCAATTCCAGAGATGATGGGAATCGAGATTGATCCGTCCGGATGGATTCGAATCGGTGCCGGCGAGAGCTTGTCATCGATCGAGCACTCGGAGGTCATCCGAAGCCACCATCCGGCTCTAGCTGAAGCAGCTAGTCTGATCTCCACGCCTCAAGTGCGGCGACTGGGTACTATTGGTGGCAACCTCTGCCTTGACGTTCGGTGCAACTACTACAACCAATCGGAACACTGGCGTCGAGCAGTGGGCTACTGCATGAAAAAGGACAGCGAGATATGTCGCGTCGCTCCGGGAAGCGATCGATGCTGGGCCGTATCATCAGCCGACACGGTGCCTGTCCTCATCGCCCTTGATGCCGAAGCACGGATTGTTAACTCCAATCATGAGAGATGGCAGAGTGTGGCATCCCTCTACCAAGACGACGGGCTATCTCCTTTGACAATGACCACGGGGGATATCGTTGCCGACATACGAATCCCTCCCGCAAACGGAGCTCAAACCATCTACTCGAAGCTTCGAATCCGGATGTCCTTTGACTTCCCGCTTGTCGGTTCTGCGGTCCGCGTGGCCTTTGCGGAAGATGGAACCGTCCTGAGAGCCAGCATCGTCCTGACGGCCGTATCCTCCCACCCCCTCGAAGTCGTGGACGCAGAACGAGTTCTTCAGGGAAATCATCTGACCCCGGAAACGATTAGAGCGGCCGGTGAGAAGGTCTTCAGAATGACGCACCCAATGGACAACACTGAAGGCTCCATTCCTCACCGAAAGCGGATGGCCCGCGTCTTTGTCGAGCGATCCCTCCGCCAGCTCAGCGAGTCAGAGACCCTGGTGGCCTAAGACCGAGACACACTCCGGCTAAGCATCCGGAAAGCGTCCGCCGTGGCCTTGAAGCATTTCTCGACTCAAGCGGCCGCCGATGAACCTGCGAGCACAGGGCTTCGGACCATCGTCATGCGACGTCCAACCAGGGTCAGGACGGTTCGGCCATGAATAGTCTCGCCCTAATCGTTAAGCGTTAGGACAAGGGATGGATCCGAGATCTGGTGATCCGCCCGAGACGCTACCACCGCGGTGCCGACCGCGAAGAACTCGATGACGTGCGAGCCCCAGCCATGGCTCCTCTCGTGAATCTGCACCCCGACGATGCCTTCCGCCTGGGCCTCTTCTGCTTCTGCTTGCATGCGTTCCATGGCCAGCTCACGAGCATCGTAAAGCGCCTGCGTATAGTTCGTCATTTCCACGTTTTGTCCCATCTGCCTGAACATTCCCCGCAGACCCTGATGTGCGACGTGGTACACGCAATTCCCCATCGCCATTCCAACAGGGCGGTAACCTGACTGAATTAGAGTCCAGAAGTCCTGGCCTGAGAGATCGCTCTGAAATGGGCGCCCATTCGGTGCACGATGTGACTCATTGCGTGACTTTACGGCTGTCCCAATGGCGATAAATTCAGCCAGGTTCTCACCCCACTCATACCGACCAACGTCGAGGCGCACGCCAACGATTCCGTCGGCGCCAAGAGCATCCGCTTCCTCTTCCATACGTGTCATGGCCAGTTCACGCGCGTGATACATGGCCTGGGTCAGAACCCCCATCTCCTGGTTCTGACTCCAATTGGATTGCTGATACCCGATGTGATAAATGGAGCTTCCGACCACGAGTCCCATGGGGTCGAATCCGGCATGCTTGACGAGGAGAAACTCATTTACACTTAGATCGCTTGTGAACAGCGCTTTTTGGCCTCGTTTACCCGACATGGTCTCGAGGCGCTCTATGGCATGCGCCGGTAGCCCTTCACTCTGGCCGGCCGTATACGACATGATGACTCCTTCCTATTGCAGCAGTATTACCGGTGATCCGGTTTTCTGTAGCTATCCAAGAGTGGCGACTGGCTTGATCTCGAGGCCGCCATCCGCCTGAGGCGTTCCGGCTATCGCGGTACCAAGCATTTGAAACGTGAAAATCATATCGGTCCGGCGGCCACCGTAGCTTTCGATTTCGTACTCGGATTGATGCTGCTTGATTGTGACCCCGACAATACCCGATGCGCCAAGCTGCTGCGCTTCGTAAGCCATGTCTCCAGCTGCGAGGTGCCTTGCTGTCATCAGGCCCGCGGTATAGTCACGTACCTCCTGGTTTGCAAACCCACCCGTGAACCAGTTCAGCGACTGGGTGGCCCAGGTAGCAACTTGGTAGTAAACAGATACTCCCCCGGCAATCCCAACAGGACGATAGCCTGCCTTGAGCAACTTCCAAAAGTCTTGGCCGGACAGATCTGTCAGCGCAGGTTCAGATTGCCCCATGGAAGCCTCTAACTTCACAGCAGTACCGATCGCGGTGTACTCGATCATGTTGGCGCCCCATTCGTATGCGCCTGTTTTTAGGTGGACTCCCACCACGGCATCCGCTCCGGCCAGAGCCGCCTCGGAACGGAGACGCCCCAAAGCTAATGTGCGCGCATTCCGGTGAGCTTGACTGACCGTCTCCAGCTCTTGGGACATCATCATCGAGGTATAAAGGCCCGACCATCCAATGTGGTAGAAAGCGCTTCCCATGACTTGTGTGATGGGGCGAAACCCCTCCTTATCCACAAGGGAGAACTCGGAAACGCTCAGGTCACTCGTAAAGAGGTGACGCGGATCGTTTCGGAGCTCGGCAAGCCGTCTCTGGGCCTGAAGCGGTAAGCCACCTCTCTGCAATGACTCCAGGCTTGAAGCTGCTTCGTTCTGCGCTTTTTGCTGTTCTTCTCGCTGGTCGTCCGATCGATGGCGAAAGAGCGGCACTTGCTAGCTCCGCTCGAGGAGCTGTTCGAGTGCCATTCGATCCGCTTCCGAGCTCCTGGCTGCTTGAGCCATACTCTCGCTCAGGCCATTGATCCAGTCGTCGAGCGAAACGGTCTCGTTCTTAAGGACGATGGAGCGAACAACCTTTTGGCGTGAAGGCAGAAGTCTTCCGTGGTCATCTTCGATGCGATAACGGATTTCACCCAGATCAACGCTTATGTTCTGGACGGATTTCTTCCCCATGAATCCGCCTTTCAAGCCAACCTGCGTTTGCTGTGGGAGCGCTCCGGAAAGTTTTGCGGCAAGCGCTGCTAAGAACGTTTTGGCATCGCGCGCATCCGACCGAAGCGAAGCTGCAACCAGCTCGAAACCGATGCCCTCTTCTTCCATCTCCGTACCCACATCCATCAGCGCGCCGAAGTTTACCATGGGCGTTCTTGTGATTGAATAGGCGGTGAGCGCGGCTGCAGCATTAGTGTATTCCCCCGAAGTCCAGGCCGCCTTAGCCATCCAGGCTCCCGTCGTGGCTCTGGAATCCTCGGTCATTTCTCAAGGTCTGCCGAGGCCAAGAAACTTCGAGGCAGCCCTCTCCATTGAAGAGGCAGTCAGAAGGGCGGGAGCTGTTCCCGCTACATTCGCGGTTGTAGATGGCGTTGTGCGCGTGGGACTCGACCGCTCTCTGCTCGAGCGAATGGCGTACGGGGATGACATCGAGAAGGCCGGGGCTCGCGATCTCAGTCGCGCCATCGCCACACGAGCGACGATGGCGACAACCGTCGGATCCTCGCTGATCATCGCAGCTCGGGCGGGCATTAGCGTTTTGGCCACGGGAGGGATTGGCGGGGTTCATCGGGGAGCTAATGAAACTGGTGACGTGTCGAACGATCTTTACGTTCTTTCGCGAACCCGATCGATTACCGTCTGCTCAGGGGTAAAGTCGGTGCTTGACCTACCGAAGACGATGGAGTTGCTGGAGAGCCTTGGAGTGCCTCTCCTTGGCTTTCAAACCGGCACGCTACCGGACTTCTACGGCATCGACTCAGGACTCGAGGTTCCAAGAGTCGACGACACAAGCATCGTCGCGGCGATGTTCACAGCTCAAGAGGAGCTTGCGGTCAGATCCGGGATCATCGTTGTTAACCCGCCCCCATCGGCGAATGCTTTCGATCGAGCTGAGCTCGACAACCTGGTGGCCTCCGCCCTTGCCGACGCCAAGCGGGATGATGTAAGCGGCAAGGAGGTGACCCCGTATCTTCTGTCCCACATCGCCAGGGCGACAGGCGGGCGAAGCGTTGACCTCAACATCGAGCTTCTCGTCTCCAATGCCAGTCTGGCAGCCCGGATCGCGGTATCACTCATGCCTCCAACGTGATCGTCTGTCTCGGCGATCTCATGCTCGACATCATCGTGGATCGCCGGGTGGTGCAGGACGGAATGCCATCTGGGATATACGTACGGCCTGGAGGCTCGGGCGCAAATACCGCGGTCTGGGCTAAACGATCCGGTATCGAAGCGGCATGGAACGGTGTGGTTGCAGCCGATCAAGCCGCCGAAGTGCTGGTCCAGAGCCTGAAGGACGAAGACGTTGTCGTCTCGGTAACTCGGATCCCCGGAGGAGAGTCAGGTGTCGTGCTGTCATGGCTGGGGAGAAGCGCTCACAGGACTATGCACAGTGCTCGATCAGTCGCGAGCCTCATTGGCCCACAGCATGTCGATGTCGAATTGATTCGCAGAGCTAGGGCAGTCCACATCACCGGATATCTTCTCACGACTCCCGGGGGGCTTGACGCCGCCTCGCTGGCATTGGAGGAGGGGAGGAAAGCCAATTGCGTTCTCTCGTTCGATGCTTCCTCCCCGTTCGTAATACGAACGATAGGCGTTGAACGACTGAAAGAGATCTTCCGCCACTTCCAGGTCGACATCTTGCTGGCAAATCGAAGCGAGGCCGCTGAACTAACCGGCATACTGAGCGCAAGAGAGTCGGCTGTAGCTTTGACGCCCCTCACTCGCATCGCAATCGTGAAGGATGGTGGGCACGGCTCCTACCTTGCTCAGGAGGGCAGATGCGTGTTCACCAAGTCGAATCGTGTGAAGCCAATCGACACGACCGGTGCCGGAGACGCTTTCGGTGGAACCTGGTTAGGGTCGTTTCTGCAGCATGGTGATACCACGCGAGCCAGCGAGACAGCTTCCCGAGTTGCCGCTACTGCGATTCAGTCGATTGGCGCGCGCCCAAGCTTAAGGTCAGGCGTGGAATCACTAGGCACACCGTAAACATGAGGAAGGATGCGACGATTCCCAGAATGAAACCGGCCCCTGCGGAATTGTGAAGCGTCGGGCTAGTCGCAGGGACGTTGCACAAAGGTCCCCCGTTTGAATTACATCCGCTGGCCACGGTGCTCGGAAGGATGGATGCGCCGTACCAAATAACGGCACCAAGGAAGTAGAGAAGACCTCCAACCGCGGCCGAGTACCAAAGCTTGCCCGCCCGGAGGATCACGGCAATCATGGCGACAATCGTACTTGCCGTTCCCAGGGCCAGTAAGGCCCAGGCAAGCAACGTGGGCTCAGGGGCCCCATAGGTCGACAGGCTTTGCGATCCTTGACTGTTGCTTACCCAGGGCATAAACAGGGCAGCCACCATCAGGATCGTAAGCACAACCGCTGGCACAGTCGCCAAGTACACCTCAGATCTAAATGGGAATGGCGCGGCAGCCTTCGATTCCTTTTCCTGGCCTTGAGGAAGGACCTCGGAATCCGTCTGCGGTCCATCTTCAGTCAAAGGTGTACTCACTTAGTAGTCTCCACTACCACACTAGCCGCTTGTTCCAAGAGAAGCTCTGTTCCCTCATCCGGCTTTTGGGCGACCAGAAACAGTCGTTCCAGGGCTTCTCCAAATGGGTGGCGGCTATAGTCTCCCCAAAGATGCAAAATCCGAAATCCCGACCGCTCGACAAGATGCTCCAGCTCGAACCGAAAGGTATACCGCCGGTTCCAGTGAACAGATGCCAGGTCTTGCCCGTCCCTTCGATAGGTTGTCACCATCGGAATTATCTGCTCCGCCTGATCGGGTGGCCCAGCGTCCTCGACCACTTCGTGGTCACCAACTTTGTGAATTTCCCGACCCGGACTCAACATCGTTTCCATTAGCGGGTTGAACGCATCGATAACCAGAAGACCTCCAGCACGAAGATGGCCATACATCGCTTCCAGGAGATCCAGCTGTTGCTCCTTTGTCAGCATTAGGGTGAAGGAACCGGCGCCCATGAAAGCCATTCCGAAGACCAAGGGCAAGGAGAAAGTGCGGCCGTCGCCTACCATTGTCGAGGCTCGTCGCCGAACTTCTTCTGTCTCAAGCTGCAGCTTGGCCCCCAACCGGTCGAGCATGGGTTGGGAAAGGTCCAAGCCAACCACGTCGAACCCTTCTCGAATCAAGGGTATGAGGCAGCGGCCGGTGCCGCAGCCTAACTCCAAAATTGGGCCTCCAGCTTCCTGGGCCAAACTGATGTACAGGCCTACATCCAGTGCTGACTGAGGAAGTAGGTCATACAGCTCGGCGGCTATTGGGGGCTCGTAGGGATTCTCGAACTGGGGAATCGCATCAACCTCGTAGCTAGAGTCAGAATCGTCTCATTTTATGTACCCTCCTCTTACAGGGCCCTGGCCCGAACCCACAGCAGACAACAGATGCTTCAACAGAGTGGCAGAAAATCGCCTCGTTGATAGAATTTGACGCTGTGGTTTCGGGTTCCGAATCCTCATGTCCACCTATTGAAGGACGGAAACGCTGACCAATCAACGCGCCGCCATTTGGATAGCAGGGCTTACCCTTCTCTGCTTCGTCTACTTCCTGCCTAGGTGGCACGACTGGAATCAAGACGCGCGAATGGACATGACGATGGCTATCGTAAACCACGATACGATCGCTATCAACGCCTACCACTTCAATACGATGGACGATTCGAAGTTCGATGGCCACTTCTATAGCAACAAGGCTCCGGGCCAGAGTCTGGTCGGTGTGCCGGTTTACCTCGCATTCAAGCTGGCGACGGCACTGCCTCCCATCCGTGCTGCTGTTAATGGACTTGAGAAGAATTCCGCTTGGAATATGGCGCTGCAGGATGCCGCAGGTCGTTTCGTTCCGCCCAAGCTAGATTTCGCACTTCTGCAGTACCTCGAGTCCATCGTTACGGCTGCCATTCCCAGCGTCCTCTTCTTGCTACTGTTCTTTTGGTTTCTGGGCTACTTCTCGTCATCTCTTCTCAACAAAGCCGTGCTGACTTTGGCACTCGGGCTCGGAACGATTGTCTTCCCGTACTCTCAGCTCTTTTACTCCCACGTTCCCGGTGCAGGGCTGGACTTCGCAGGCTTTGCGTTGGTCTTCATTGCAGCTAATCCAAATCTCCCGGAACGGCGTGGATCGCAATGGCTCCGTGAACACACGGCGGCAACTGTCACCCTTGCAGGCTTGGCTTTGGGCCTGGCCGTTGTCTTTGAGTACCCAGCGGCGCTGATCAGCGCGGCAATAGGCATCTACGCCGTCCTTCGGCTCCCACGTCGGACCGTTCCGTACCTGATTGCCGGCTGCTTGCCGGCAATTGCGATCGTCATGGCCTATGATTACGCCGCCTACCACAATCCCTTTACGACGGGATACGGGAAGTATGAAGTTCTCTGGAAACAGGAAGGGCGGGGGATTGCTGGATTCACGCTACCGCCGTCGGGATCTGCCATAGACGGGATGACCGTCAGCAGATTTCGAGGTCTATTCTTCCTTTCGCCATTCCTGCTGCTCGCATTTCCAGGCTATGTCCTAGGATTCCTGCACTACCGAGCTCATCGAGCGAGCATGGCCTTGCTGCTGGCAATCCCGGTGGCGTTCTTTTTCGCCATTGCCTGTTATTGGGGATGGAACGGGGGCCAGGTCGTTGGACCGCGATACCTGATCCCAATGCTGCCATTCCTGACGCTGCCAATCATCTTTGTCCTAGACCGGCTAGGATCGATGTTCTCGCGGGTGGGGGTTTACGCCCTCATCCTCCTTTCTGCCTTCAATGTATGGGCAGAGACAATTGGCGGCAGAGCTTTCCCACGGGGCTTCGTCCAAGATCCTCTCTTCGGAAGCAGTCTGCCAAGGCTGTTCGGAGGTCAGGTGCCGATGAGTCTGGGCTCGTTCTTCGGATTGAGAGGGCCCGGAAGCCTTGTCCCGTTGGCCCTCATTGCCGCAACGTGGTCAGCCTTGCTCTTACTGCCCCTGCTTTCAAAGCAAGAGCAACCGGCAATCGGACTGTTCTTGCCTACTCGGACCGAATTCGAGCGATAAGCTCGACTTCCACGGATGCCCCAAGGGGTAACTCCGCAACGCCGATGGCAGACCTGGCATGTCGACCCGATTCCTCAAAAATCTGCTCAAGGACTTCCGACGCGCCATTGGCCACTGCCGGCTGCTGGTTGAATCCCACAGCACTTGCCACAAACACAGTCACTTTGGCAACCTGTTCCACGCGTTCCAGATCGCCCAGGCAGGACTTCAATGCGGCAACCGCCTGAAGAGCACAAAGCCTGCAGGCATCGTACCCCTGCTCAACACTGACTTCCGATCCGAGCTTGCCGGGCGAAACGACATTGCCTGAAACTCTAGCTATTTGTCCAGAGACGAAAACGAGATCGCCGGCTACAACCGCGGGCACGTAGGCCGCCACAGGCGCTGCCACCTCCGGCAGATTGATCCCCAAGGCCTCTATACGGGCGTCGACGCTAGCTGGCATCATCGACCGCCAAAGGTTCCAGCTTCAGTACACCAGGCTCCTCATATCCTTCGAGGATGAAGCGACCCCGCTTGAATAGATATTCGGGGACGTAGACATAGGTCGCGTAGCCGAAGGCAGGAGGGGCTCCGAAGCTAAAGCCTGGTCCACCAACCTTTACGACGGTTGGTATGCTGTTATTCCGGAGCACTTCAGCCCAGCTCTGCGCGATGACCTCGCTCCATGTCGTTGCCAGACGAATGAACTGGTCATCTTTGTCTCGAGTCATCCCTGGCATGCTGACGATGAGCCCTCCGTGCTTGGAACACTCGGAACCGGTGGGATAGTCACACGCACACTGCGGACAAAAGGGCATACTCCACCAGCCTATCAGCCATGCCCACCGGCGGACGGGTGTGGCGGCGGCATCTGCCGGAGAATAGACCGGCAGTGCAAATACGCCCTTAGACGCCGACCGCAGCGGGGAGCATGTCAGTTGCGGAATCCGCCATTTCGCTCTCAAACTCATAGGCTGCAACCAGCTGCACCCACTGGCGTAGAACACGCCTATAGCGGGAGTCATCGAGGCCCTTGGACTCCATTTCCGCTAGGATTGCTGCGCCCTTCCGTAGCCGCTCTTCTAAATGCTTTAGCTGCTGGTTCATGAAGCTGTCCTCCTTGCAAGCCTGTTGTTAGGGCATCTGTTCTATAACTACCTAATTGAACCATGTTGGCACCACCGTGTCAAGTACCAATCCGCGCACGACCTTGGGACCGGCGCACCCAAAAGGGCCATGCCATTTCTCGTTAGGAAGCCCACCATGGAGGCAGACGAAGAGGAGTAGCCACATCACCTTATTGACCAGCCCTGTCAAGTCAGCTTTCACCAGCATCATGAGGCACGGCGGCGCGAGCGCCATCGCCGTGGCAACCCTAACCTTCATGCTCACAGCCCTCACGATCTTCATCGTGCTCGCCAACGGGATGAGCATAGCGGCCTCTGGACTCGAATCGAAGGCCAATCTTATAGCCGATGTCCGGCCGCAGGTGTCGCCCTACCAGGCTCTCGAACTTGCTTCTGTGATTGAAGAGAAATGGCCTGACACATCCGTTACCTACACCAATAAGTCCGAAGCTCTACGCCAATTCAAAAAGACTTTCTCCGGCAATTCAACGATGCTCTCCGCTCTACAGGGAAACCCGCTCCCCGCGAGCTTGAACGTCCGCACGCGCGACCCGAAGACCCTATCAAAGATTGCCCTCTGGCTTCGCTCAAACCCAAATGTTACGCACTTGATCTTCAATCCGAATTTGACACACAAGCTCATTGAGATCACGGCATTTGTGAAGATCGTAGGAATCGCGCTGGTCGCGGGTCTAACGTTTCTTGCCATCGTCATCGTCGTCAACACGACGCATTTAGCGGTGCAGGCTCGTCGGGAAGAGATTGAAGTGATGCGGCTTATCGGGGCTACCGCTCCATTTGTCCGAAACCCCTTCATCCTCGAGGGCATCATCCTCGGAGTGGTGCGGGGGGTTGGCGGCTACGGTACTCGCCATGTTGGTATCCCTTCCAATCTTGAGCACGATTCTCGCGGGCAGCGGTTCCGCCGCGACAGCGCTGCTTCCGATTGACACCAATCCACAGTTTCTTAGTTTGATCGCCATAGCGGTATTGGGTACGGGAGCACTCATCGGAGCTACAGGTTCATTCATCTCGGTCCGCCGTTATGCGCAAATCTGAGGTCCAAGAATGATCACGGTTAGGCGCTTAACGAAAATATATGAACCGAACGTGACGGCTCTCAATGGAGTGACTTTCAGCATCCCTCGGGGAGAGATGGCATTCCTAGTAGGGCCAAACGGCGCGGGAAAGACCACCCTATTCAAGCTGCTCATCAGAGAGGAAGAAGCTACTTCAGGGTGCATTCTCTTTGGCGGGACGAATGTTGGCAACCTGAAGAGCAGGGATCTGGCGCTTCATCGTCGTCGGATCGGCACCATCTTCCAAGCTGTACGCTTACTTCCACAAAAGACGGTTTCGGAGAATGTGGCCCTGCCTCTTGAGGCAGAAAGAGTTCGCAAAAGTGAGGTTTCGGATCGTGTCGCCGCCTCGTTGTGCCTGGCGGGGCTAGAGGAGCTGGCAGATAGATTTCCCAGTCAGCTGTCCGGCGGCCAGGAGCAGCAGGTCGCCATTGCGAGAGCGTTAGTAAGCCGTCCTGAGGTGATTCTTGCCGACGAACCTACAGGTAATTTAAGCCCCAGCGCGACAGATCGAGTCATGCACCTATTTTCGGTAATCAACAGCCTCGGAATCGCTGTCATAATCTCCACTCATAACCGAGAGGTGGTGGACGAGATGGCAAAAAGGGTTCTCGTTCTCGACTCCGGTACTTTGGTGTCGGACTCCCCGAGCGGCTCCTACCCGGAGTTCCTAATGCGGCAGGCCGCCTGAAGTCACTCCTTCTTTGGGCTGGTCTCTATCTCTCGGACGAGATGGTTTTCGTTTCATAAGATAGGACATGGTCGAATCGAGTGCTGGCCGCGTTGACGGGGTGCGAACGAGCCAAATGTTCAACCAGCCGGCGAGATTCTGATGCCTCCGTGGCTCCTCGTTGCTCTGCTCATCTCTTTGCTTGCCGGAGTCGGGTTTCAAATCCTTCTAGCCCGACCGATTCGCCGAGTTCCCATCTATTGGGCTGTTTCCTTTGCGGGATTCCTTCTCGGAGAAGCTGCGGCAGATGGAGCGAATCTGCAAACTCCCCGTCTCGGCGAGCTGCAGATCATATTGGACCTAATTGGGGTCGCTGTCGCCATTGGAGCCCTTCGGCTTGCTCGGCTCTAGGCCGCTCTAAGAATGCAGCGTAAGTAGTCCAATCAGCACAGCCAAGGAAGGCAGGACAACAGCTAGAGCCCCAAGCGCTGAAGACCTGGCTCCTGCCGTCTGTGTCGAACCTCCGCCGTGGCCACCGTAAGCGGGGGCACCCTCCGGGAGAATAATCTCCACGAGCACAAAAAGGATCACCAACATCACCGCGGAGCCGACACAAAGAGCGGCCAACGGTCTTATCGACAACAGCACTGCTTCAACTGCAGCTACAACGGCCGCCGCGACGATTCCAATCCAGGCTAGCCGAGGGTCGAATCGACCAGGTTGTAATCGCTCGAGCTCCACCCGTCGCACCGTTTCAACGGGTGAGTACACCGTCATATCACGACCGCAGTGCGGACACCATGGCGCTCCCTGTGCGACCTCTTCCTCGCATCGCGGGCAGAGCGATATGATGGAGATCGCAGGGTCCGGTCTTCCCTCCAGCGATACGGCCCCCGTGCGGATATAGGCTGGCATGCCAACAGGCCGGATATTGCGGGTTCTACGGTAAGACATTAGCTATCTCTACCACGATTCAAGCGGAAAATGCAGGTGAACGTGACACAGGTACCAGGTCGGTCGTGGTAAATTCGGCAACCACCCAATTGAAGTGGAACGTCTAATCGTCGAAATGGGCATGGCCCTTTCAAAAGCTGCCAGCCGGCATTGTTGTGGTCAGGTTGCAGCACTAGCCTTTGCACATCAGGCAATTGATTCTGTAGCTGGATGAGCCTGGTCGCTTCATCATTGCTGACAGAGATATCTGGGAAGTGACAGCAGTCAGTGCATCCCGCGCAGTCAACTTCCGTGGGATGGCCACCGTGAAGCGGCGCTCCCTCCCCCGCGATAGGCCCTTTTGAGTAGATGTCCGTCATGAATCAATAATCCTACAAGGTTATACACAACAGCCGCTCACTCGCCCAACGAGAGTCAGTCCCGTAAAGGTCGTACCGGCAGTTAAGCCAGGCGATGACTAGTGAAATTGGTCCTCCTGTAACCCGAAATGTCCTGCGATAGCACCCCGATTGCCGCGTCTCTTTTCTGGAACATTTGTTACAATAAGGGCGTCGTTCACCAGGCTGAAAGGTTCTTCTCACCACGACCTTTCGGTACTAAACCAGAATGAATTCAACATGACACGCGAAACAATTTTCGTCCGTGGCGCTCGTGAGCACAACCTCAAGAACGTCGACCTCACCATCCCGAGAGATTCCCTGATCGTCTTCACGGGCATCTCCGGCTCCGGAAAATCGTCCCTAGCTTTCGATACGATCTTCGCCGAGGGCCAACGGCGATATGTCGAGTCCTTATCAGCATATGCCCGACAGTTTCTCGGGCAGATGGATAAGCCGGACGTGGAATTTATTGCCGGCCTCTCGCCGGCAATCTCCATCGATCAGAAGAGCGCCTCCCACAATCCACGATCCACTGTTGGCACGGTCACCGAAATCTACGACTACATGCGCCTCTTGTACGCCCGAATTGGGATTCCTCACTGCCCCAATTGCGGCAAAGCGATCACACGGCAGACGATACAGCAGATCGTCGACGAGGTCATGGATATGCCGCCTGGTTACAGGATCTCATCATGGCTCCTGTGGTTCGCGGAAGCAAGGGTGAGTACAGGCAGGTATTTGAAGATGCGAGGCGTGCCGGCTATATTAGAGTCCGGATGGATGGCACGATTACGATCTGTCAGAGGACATCCCGATGGAAAAGTACGTCAAGCACGACATCGACGTCGTCGTCGATCGGCTGGTGCTTCCAGCCGCAGATGCCGATGCCAGTCTCCGACATGTCCGATCGAACGCGACTCGCCGACTCGCTGGAAATGGCTTTGAAGCTTGGGCGAGGGTTCGTCATGGTTCAAGACCTGGATCGACCCAACTGAACACGGGCCGGCAGGCTGTTCTCGGAGCTGTTTGCCTGCCCGGACTGCGGCATCTCGTTAGAGGAGCTGGAGCCTCGCAGCTTCTCGTTTCAACAATCCTCACGGAGCCTGCCCGGACTGCACCGGGCTGGGCACACGGCTGGAGCTGGACCCCGAGCTCGTGATCCCGAACCGTCACCTGTCTCTCGGCGAAGGAGCGGTTCAGCCTTGGGCACGATCCGGAACCAGCACGCCCTACTACTACCGTCTCTCGCAGTCAGTCGCCGATCATCTGGGCTTCAGATGATCAACGCCAGTCGAGGATCTGACCGAAGGTCAGGTGCAGGCAGTTCTCTATGGAGCTCGGCGATGATCTCGTTGCCTCTCGCGGCGCGGAAAAGCTCTCGACATCAGCATCGGATGAATGTTCACTTTGAGGGAGTGATCCCGAACCTCATGCGTCGATACCGAGAGACGAGCAGCGAATGGATGCGTGGAGAGATCGAGCAGTACATGACGTCAAGGCCCTGTCCCAGCTGCAAGGGAGCGCGACTCAAACCCGAATCGCGTGCAGTAACCATCGCAGGGTCGCTCCATCGTCGAGGTCGCACAGATGCCAGTAATCGATGCCGGCAGCTGGTTTGGCCAGGTCGCGGGCGACGGATGCGAGCCGCGAGTCTGAGCGAGCGCGAGCTGACGATCAGCCGGCAGGTGGTTAAAGAGATCCGGGCGCGTCTCACGTTCCTGCTGGATGTGGGTCTTGACTATCTCACTCTGGATAGAGGGGCTTCAACCCTGGCCGGAGGCGAGGCACAAAGAATCAGACTTGCGACGCAAATCGGCTCCGGCCTTATGGGTGTGCTCTATATCCTCGATGAGCCCAGTATCGGTCTTCATCAACGCGACAACGCCCGCCTGATTCGTACCCTTGTGAACCTGCGCGATATGGGGAATACGCTTATCGTGGTCGAGCATGATGAAGAAACGATTCGGACTGCAGATTATATTGTAGATATCGGCCCGGGCGCCGGCGAGCATGGCGGCGAAATCATCGCTGCAGGAAACTTGGAGGACGTCCTTAATGCGCCTCGACTCCATCACAGGACAATTCCTGTCCGGGCACGGGAAATACCAGTTCCGACGCAAAGGCGAGCTATCTCGGCGACCAGCTGCTCATCGTGGGGGCGAGGGAAAACAACTTGAAGGACATCGACGTGGCAATCCCCTTGGGGGCGTTCATGTGCGTAACGGGAGTCTCTGGATCAGGGAAGAGCACTCTGGTAAACGATGTGCTGTACAAGGCCGCCGCCCAACGCATCCAGCGAACGACGGGAACGAGCGGGAGCGCACGATCGAATCGAGGGAATGGAGCTGATCGACAAAGTCATCGACATCGATCAATCTCCAATCGGGCGAACACCGCGATCTAATCCAGCTACCTACACGGGAGCTTTCACTCCCATTCGTGAGACTGTTCGCCAAGATGCCGGAGGCTAAAATACGTGGCTACAAACCGGGCAGGTTCTCCTTCAATGTGAAGGGTGGCAGGTGCGAGGCATGTCAAGGGAGAAGGCATCGTTCAGATCGAGATGCATTTCCTTCCAGATGTTTATGTTCCCTGCGAGGTGTGCAAAGGCAAGCGATACAACCGTGAAGCCTTGGAGATTCTCTTCAAGGGCAAGTCGATTAGCGACGTTTTGGAAATGACGGTGGCTGAAGCCGTGCCTTTCTTCGATCGCATCCCAGCTATTTCCGGCAAGCTGCGAACACTTTCGGAAGTGGGCCTTGGATACGTTCGTCTTGGCCAGCCCGCTACCACCCTATCAGGAGGCGAAGCTCAGCGGGTTAAGCTAGCGACGGAGTTAAGCCGGCGTGCGACAGGCAAAACTCTTTACATCCTGGATGAACCAACCACAGGGCTGCATTTTGCCGACGTCGAGAGGTTACTTCAGGTCCTCAATCGTCTTGCCGATGCGGGGAATACAATCGTCGTCATCGAGCACAACCTGGACGTTGTGAAGTCAGCCGACTGGATCATAGACCTCGGGCCTGAGGGGGGTAATAGAGGGGGAGAGGTGGTTGCGGAGGGTCCGCCAGAGCTGGTGGCTCGCACTAGCGGCTCTTTTACTGGGCAGTTTCTCCAGCACATCCTCCCTCGGGAGACAGAGGCGATAGCCTCGTAGGTTATAGCGGCTCCCAAGCCGCCTTTTCTAATACCCTAAGGCGGCGCCGTCGCCCCGAGGATCCGCTGCCCCATGCAACATGCCGATTTCTCGGTCGATACGGATCGCCTGTGCATGCCCCATTGACGAGCTCCAATCGTCCACAATGTCCACATCGTGGCCAAGCTGTCTAAGCTCTTCCGCCACAGCTGCGTCGAACCGAGACTCGAGCTGGACGCGTGATGCACCATCAGCTAGCGGTGAGTAAACGAATCGAGGCGCTTCGATCGCTCGCTGAATCCCCATGTTGAATACCAAGTGATTCAGCAGAATTTGTAGGTGGAACTGCGGCTGGGCGTCACCTCCCATCGAGCCAAAGACGAGGGAAGGTCTTCCGGCCTTCGATGCCATTCCTGGAATCAACGTGTGCATCGTACGCTTGCCTGGGTGAAGGGAATTGCGGTGATCCGGGTCAAGCGAGAAGAAAGCCCCGCGGTTCTGTAGTGCGATTCCTGTTCCTGCTGCCATTACGCCTGACCCGAACCCCATAAAGAGACTCTGAATGAGGGAGACGGCCATGCCGTTCGAATCAACGGAACAGAGGTAGATGGTGTCACTCTCCTTCGCCTGTTTGGGGGGAGGAGTGGCTTCCAAGAGGCGCTCGCGTGCATAGGCTTTGCTGATGAGTCGCGAAATTGGGGGCTGGAAAAAGGTAGGATCGGTGATGTACGCTTCGCGATCCGCATAGGCTATACTCATGGCTCGAACCAGACGGTCGATGTAACTTGCTGAGTTGTGAGTCAATTCCCCAACATTCAAGGCTTCCGCTAGATTGAACATTTCAATAGCTGTGATTCCCTGACTGTTCGGTGGCAGCTCAAAAATCGACAAACCCGCCAGATTCGCCTCCAGGGGCTCGACCCATTCCACGCGGTGTTCAGCCAAATCACGCTCCGTGATGAAGCCTCCCGCCTGTTGAATCCCGGCCGCGAGCCTCTTAGCAAGATCTCCTCTGTACATACCCTCGCCATCGGTGGCGGCGATCTCTCGCAGGCTATCTGCCAGCTCTGGATTGGAAAAGACATCACCTTCCTGCAACGCATCCCCACCCCGGAAGTACAGCGAGCGCAGTCCTGGATCTTTCTTGAGTAGAGCGGCGCTGCGCTCGATAGAGGCATGCAGCTTGGCGGTCACTGGGATGCCATGGGTGGCATAGTCAATGGCTGGCGCAAGGCAGTCGAACAGTCGCATGGTACCAAAACGATCGAGGAGGGCCGCCCAAGCGGAGACGGCTCCCGGTACGGTGATGCTAAGAGGTCCAAGCACCGGCATGACCTCGTGCCCGAGTGCCTTCACGCGCTCGATGGAGGCCTCGAAGGATGCTCTTCCACTCGCATTTAGTCCGACCGGTCGGTCCTCTCCAGGCACCCATACCTGTGCAAACACGTCTCCGCCGATCCCGTTGAGGTTAGGCGCCACAACAGCGATGGTGGCCGCGGCAGTGACGGCGGCATCAACGGCATTCCCTCCCCGCCGAAGCGTCCAGACGCCGGCTTGAGAAGCTAGGTAGTGGGCGGTTGAGACCATCCCATTCGGCGCATCTACTTCCGGATATCGCGTCTCTGACATAGACCTAGTCAATCGAGTGGGCCTGATTGGGGAATCCGAGAGCTCCGTTCTTTATATGCGAATGCATGAGCGACTTGGTGCAAGAAGGATGCTCGCCCGGACGTTCCTGCTGGTTGCATCACGATCAGGCTTTTCACATTCCGGATCAATCAAGCGGGGGTATGCTGGATTAAGTAATTCGAAGTCCACACAGTTCACCCCTATGAAGCATACATTCGTAATTGCCGCTCTACTCCTCACCTCGGCACTAGCGGTTCTCGCATGGTCCACTGGTGCTATATCGGATCCGCATCAGATGGCGTCAAGTATGCCATCGCGGTCACTGCACCCTCGGGTGAGGCCAGTTCCTTCGCCTCCCCCATCGCCGCGTGTTCGTCCAGTGATCCAACCGGCCTCTCGATTTGTGCGCTCCGTCCACATCAACCCGCATGCTGCACCTGTGCCGAAGAAGCCATCGGCCGCTGTGTTGTCACGTCTGGAGAATCAAGCAAGGAAAGCCAGACAGCACAAGCCGAAACACGGGACTAAGGCAAGCTCGACTCAGAAAAAAGTCGGGACCGCTCGATCCACGACGCCGAAGAAGGTCAGCAAGTCTCCAACCACGACTCTCGCCTCTCGCTCTGACCCGCTCGCTACCCCCTGCTGTTTGGGAGAGCCGGCTTGGATGAAAAAGGGGTTGGACCGTCCCGATCGACTGATCATCCCGACGCTTCACGTGAATGCAGCCGTCGAGCCGATTGCTTTGACTTCGGTGGCCGACAAGGAGACTCCGCGTTCCTGGTGGGATGCTGCGTGGTGGGATAGAGGACCACTCCCAGGAGCACCGGGAGTAGCTTGGATGTATGGCCACTTGGACTCAACCACGGGCACGGCCCTGTTTTGGTACCTGCACACGTTGGTACCGGGGAATCGCATTACCGTAACGTACTTCCACCACAAATCCGTGACATTTGAAGTCGTTTACAAGCGATACTACTGGGACGCCGACGTGCCGCTCAGCTATTTCGGAAGTAGGAGCAGAAATCACATCCTCGTCATCATGACCTGCGCCGGTACTTTCTACCCGGAACTGGGTACGACCACCGGTTGGTCGTATTCACCAGACAGATATCGTAGCTTCCGGGCCTATCGTGTCGCGTCTGGCTTACGCCAGAGAGTTGAGGACCGCACCGATAGCGTAACCCGCTGCAGCGCCAACCAAGCCCGTCGCAACCATCTCCGACGCGCTCCTCAGCCACGTCTTGTTGCTGAAGCGAGATCGTGCAGCGCCCGTAATCACTAATGCGGCAATCGACAAAACAACGGCAATTCCCCTAGCTTCCCCCAGCCTGAGTATGAAAGCAAGCAGCGGGAGGAGGGCACCCACCATGAATGAAATGCCTATCGCCGCTCCCGCTTGCCATGAAGAGCTGCCCTCATCGGGAGGCGAACCCAGCTCATCGCGCACCATCACCCTAAGCCACCGTTCAGGATCACTCGTCACGTGGCCCACGATTTGATCTAACAGGCTTCCGCCGAACCCTTTGTCTCGATACATCCTCGAGACCTCCGCCCGCTCCTCCTCCGGCTCCTCTCTGATCTCCTTTCTCTCGACTTCAACCTGATACAAATAAGCCTCTTTAATCGCTCTGGCGGCGCTATATCCTCCCAAGAACATGGATACGCCCCCGGCCAGCATTTCAGCCAACCCTGCCACGAGGACCGTGTGCACCGCGTTGCCGCTTGCCTCGGAAACGGACAGGACGAAGACGAGAGTTGTAACGATGCCGTCGTTCAACCCCAAAATCACAGAGCCGATTAGATCGCTGGGATGGCGGTGGACTTCGGAGGAGCGGCGTGAGGATCTCACTCTGAAATCACCCGAGAACGTCCATAGGCCAGAATGTTGCCCAAAGCTCTCGGCTTGAGGAAAACGAACAGCGGTCTAGCAGGGCTACAGGCGGCATCATGATGTTTGCAAGTCCCGTATTTGGTCCGTGCGACTGCGCTTCTCGCTAGTGTCCCTTGGCAGAACGAAGGGTAACCCGGACAAATTTGGTCCCAACTGCATCCAGCCGGTCCTGCGGCGGGACGCTAACTCTTATGGGCAGCGAGTAGGTACCGCTACTGAGACCAGCTACGTCGATGGTTGTTCGTACTCGGGAAACCGCCGCGGCCAATGCTGGGGCAGGCCCATCGATTGTGACCAAAACGGCGCCCGGTGAGAAGGTGACCTCATAGTGGCCGGTGTTGCCGATTACCGTGACACCCGTAGTGAAAGATGCGGCACCGTTGACCGGCCCCACGGCCACCTTCACCGAAACCCAGCGCCTCGGCGTGAAGACGCCGTGCGGTACCTTCAGTCGAACCCGAAATGTCCGGACTCCTGCCCGGAGACCCGCCACACCCAACACTCGGGTTCTCAGATGGCGAATGCGGTCAAGCACCTTCGGGGAACCATAAGCAGTGAGGCCAGCGGGCGTCACCTGGATTGAGCTCAACCCGAACCCCGCGGCCGGATCTCCGTGGATGCTGGGAAGGATCGGAAGAGTCTTATAGGCCGCCAGCTGTTCGATGACCGCGTGCACTCTGACCCGGGCCGGATCGATGAGTAGGCGACTGGAGATTGCGTGGCCTTGGGCATTCTCCAGCGATGGGGCGTAAGAGCTGTTCACGTGTGAGCGCGCGGATCCCAGCGAAACGAAGACGACAGCTTTTGAGATTTGCTGAACAACCTGCCTCGGACCGCTGACCCGAACGATTGAGGGCGTGGCAAAAAGGCTTCCGTCTTTCAAGGCATACCCATAGGCGGGAGCGCTGAGGACATGGATTTGAAGCGGTATGTCCTTCGACACAATGGGCGCAAGGACGACCACCGTCGCTCGCGGAGTGTATCCGACAACCGAGACAGATGGATCCCAGCTGAGGTGCACAGGCACGTGCCTATGTACTCCCGCGCCGAATCCCTGAAGATTGACGCTTGCGATGAAGCTTGACGGGGGAATCTGAATGCCTAGCTGGTTCGGTCGAATGTCCACGTGAACCGGAGGTATCGTATTGCGGATTGTCAGGTTTGCCGGGACGTTCTCGGCGGCGACACTTATAGGCTGGGGATAGCCAATGGAAGCATCTGGGGCGTTGCGACTATTGACATACAACCAGAGAGCCGTGGCCAGCACAAATGCCAAGACCAGCCGAAAAATCGACTCTAAACTAAGGACCCCTGAGAGGCGTTGTCCAAGCGATATTGTGCGGGAGCCAAATGCACGAGTTCGCGGCACACTGATATGTGCATCGCGCCGACGTCCATCGAGGAGCCCAGCCCGCCTCACGTCATTACTCTCCCACAGCGAGAGGCGACTCTACCATCTGACGTCGATAGTAGGCGGTTAGAAAACGCGGAAGCCTCTCAGGAGCAATGTCATTCATGAGGTGTCCCGCCCGGGCGAGGCTGACTGCCCCCGTCTCCTCTGAAACCACGACGCAAGCGGCATCAGTCAGTTCGGTTATTCCAACTGCGGCTCGATGACGGGTACCGTGGACTCGGCCGATGTCGTCGCTCAGAGGGAGAACGCATCCTGCGGCGAGGACTCTATCTCCGCGAATCAGGACTGCACCGTCGTGAAGTGGAGCGTTGGGGAAGAAGATGTTCACCAGGAGATCAGCGCTAATGTCCGCATCCACGCGACGTCCTGTCCTGACGATTTCCTCAAGCCCCGTCACGCCTTCAAGGACAAAAAGTGCTCCATATCGTCGTTCCGAAAGACGTCTGGTTGCCTCGACAATCTCGTCCACAGCCGTCGTCGTTGCGAGAGCCGGGCTGACAAACGCAGCGAGGGGGTGATTCACAATAGCGCTGGATCTCCCAACTTGCTCCAGAGCCCGACGCAGCTCAGGGGCAAAGATAACCGGCAGCGCAATAATCAACACCAGTGGGCTGTTTCTTAGCAGCCAGTCGACCATCGTGAGGTGAAAGACCGAGGTTGCGGCCGCCAATACGATGAATACGACGATCAAGCCGCGCAGGATCTGATCCGCTCGGGTACCCCGAACCAGCATTAAGAGGCCGTAGAAAATCAAGCCGACGATGACGATGTCGACGGCACTCGAAACGCCGAACCTAGAAAACGTTGAGAGAATTGTATGGAGTAAGTGTGGCATACCCACGCAGCATGAACCGCTCTAGCCGAGCGGCGGTCCCGGCACGAGGAGCGGCGAGATAACCGAGTCTATCAAAGAAGCTTCTCGCACCCGCCCGGAATCGCTAACCCAGGGCAGGAATCCCGGGCAGAAAGCCAGGTACTGCGTTGTGGACGGAGACGTAAACCAACAACGCATTGAGACACAGAATCAAGGCGGCGCAACCGCAGGCTAATACCGTCGTCAACCTGCGGTTGACGAGATCGCCCATGAGGGCTCGGTTCCTGCTGAAGTGGATTAGCGCAATGACCGGGATTGGCAAGACCACACTCAGAACGACTTGGCTCCAGAACAGGCTCTGGGTTGGGTTTAATCCAAGAAAGACGACGACGACAGCCGGGATCATCGTGACAAATCGACGGAGCCAGAGCGGAATCCTGAAGCCAACGAAGCCCTGCATTATGACTTGGCCGGCAATGGTCCCCACTGAGGAGCTCGATAAACCCGATGCAAGCAGTGAAACGCCAAAGACGGCGGCAGCTGCCGAGCCGAGGAGCGGGGTAAGAGTGTGGTATGCCGAAGGGATGCTTGCCACCTTCGTCAGTCCGTTTCCATGAAACGTTGCGGCTGCCATGTAAAGCATCGCCATATTGATGAGCCCGGCAAGTCCAAGTGCCACGATGATCTCCGGAATCGTGTACCTGAACAAGCGCTTAGCCTGTTTCTGGGTTCGAGGAACAATGCGATTCTGGGTAAGCGCCGAGTGCAGGTATACAACATGGGGCATCACTGTGGCGCCAACGATGCCGACGATAGGGATAGCACTTCCCCCGCCAACATACGGAACGACGCTATGGTATCCGACACTGCCCCAGGCTGGGCGAGCTAGGAACGTTTCAATGACGTAGCTGGCTGCGATGACTCCGACCATCATCGCGATGACGGCCTCGATGGGGCGGACGCCATATCTTTGAAGACCCAAGATTCCATAGGTAGCAATCGCTGTGACCAAAACGGCAAGGCGGAGATCCAGATGAAAGAGCAGGTTCAAGCCTAAACTCGCGCCCAGGAACTCAGCCAAGTCGGTCGCCATCGCGCCTACCTCTGAAATAATCCACATGGGGTAGACGAGGCGCTTCGAGAAGTGCTCACCGCAGAGCTCGGCGAGGTTCTGACCCGTAGCGATTCCGAGCTTGGCCGACATCGTTTGGATGAGCATTGCCATCAGATTCGCCGCGACTATCGCCCACAGCAGCCGGTAGCCGAACTGACTTCCAGCCTGGATGTTTGTGGCAAAGTTGCCAGGGTCGATATAGGCAACCGATGCAATGAAAGCGGGCCCAAAGAAGGGAAGTAGCTTTAGTAGACCTTGCTGGCGTCCTTCGAGAGATGCGCGACCGGCTGCCGCGACTCCCGACTCCTGAGGCAACGAATCGACACTCCTGTCATCGACCACTGCCTCGGCGTAGCGTCTCACCTAGCTGGTCGCCTCCGCATTTGGGGAAATGGACGCGATCAGTATCTTCTTTGTCAGTCCTTCGCCTATCGGATGGGTTATCGCCTGATCCTCAGAACCGACTCGGATCGTCATAACGCCGCCAAAGGGCGCCACGGCTTCAACCGTTACATGCGCACCGAGGTTGAGATCAAGCGATGAAAGGTACTGCAGGACCGGGGCGTCCTGTTGCTCGATCCGGGCAACCAAGCCCTGGTCTCCTGGATGGAGCTCCGATAGTCGCGAAAGCGCGACCTGCGGCATGACGCCCTCCCGTGTGGGGATGGGATCGCCATGCGGATCCCGAGTCGGGTTACCCAGCTTGGTCGCGATGCGCTCCTCTAAATCCTCTGAGAACACGTGCTCAAGACGATCGGCCTCGTCGTGCACCTTGTCCCACGGAACACCAAGCAGCTCGCTGAGGAAAAGCTCAATCAGCCGATGATGCCGCAACATCTCTAAGGCAACTTCAACCCCACGCTTCGTGAGCTGGACACCATGATATGGAGTGTGCGTCACCAAGGGGCCGTCGTGATCTTCCGCCAATCGCTTGACCATCGCCGTAACGGAAGGCGGCTTGACTCCTAGCCGCTCGGCGAGCATCTGCGTGGTTGCCCGGCCCTCGAGCTCTTGAAGAAGATAGATCTCCTTCAGGTAGTCCTGCTCTGCTGCAGACTCGGTAGATCCGACTCTCGACATTGGCATAAATATTAGCCTCGTCTAATTTTAGGTTTTGCTTCAGGAAAAAGCAAAACGTGCAGTCGATATCAGTCAAGGATTTCCCAGATGGAGGCTACCGGCGCCGCGGCCTCACTTCAAGTGAGGCTCTCTGCACGCCGACGCAAAGGACCGGCCCGGCTAACGCGCCTTCCGGGCTAGTAGTTGATGGTTGGAGGCGCCGTACCCGAGCTTCGGCTTGCTGATTGGCTTTATCCTGCCCAGCTTTCGGATGTCTTGGACCGATTTAAGTCGCAATGAAGCAGCCGCCGGTTTCAGATAGACGGAAGAAGCACGTTGAGCAGTCACTTCCGCCTTTACCGGTTTCTGGAAGGCATCAGCGAGGGCCAATCCATCCATCCCGGGATATTTGACCCCCATAAGCCTGAGACAGGTAGGAGCCACATCCACCAGGCGAGCGGGAAAAGTTGACTTCAATCCCTTCCGAACACCAGGACCAGACAGGATCAAGGGAATGTGCTGCGATCCCCAGCTGGCGCCGCCATGGTCGCCATGCCATTGAGGCCCACTGGTCGGAATACCGTCTGTCCCTGTACGCTCTTCATAAATGAGAACGACATGCGCGGCGTTGGCTCCGTTCATCGTGCTCAGCAGGTATCGGTAAGCCGAGTCGAGAGCCGATGGCGTGTTCGAAGCGGTTGCTGGGCTTGGGAAATACTGACGGGAGCCCAGGCCGGAAAGAGCATAGATGGCACTGACTCCCGGCATTCGGGCTTCGTCGAGGAATGTTGCAACCTTCATAGCTTTGCTGGGATCCTCCATCCAAATGAAGCCGCCCGTATGGTAGTCATGCGTGAGGTAAGGCCACTCTCCCGAGAACGCAGTTCCAGCATTCTTCAGTGCCAGAGGCACCGCGCTTGGATCCACACGCTGCTGGAGGGGCGTGACTCCGTGGTCACCCAAGATCGCCCAGGTCGTGTCCTTGAAGATCCCGAGCTCCTTGTACCGATCCATGAGCTGGCCGATCTTTCGGTCGGCATTTTCCATTACGTGTGTAACTTTGCTGGGCGATAGCGGACCGCCGTAGACATGTGCTACCGGGTAGTCCATTTCCGGAAGGTTCAGAATGACAACCCGCGGGCGCTCTCGCTCCACGACCTTGAGGGCAAGATCAACCGTCATGGCATCCTGTAAGCCGGGATGGTCGTTGATCATGTTGTTCCATCCCTGGCTTGAATCCGCACTCATTCCGTTGGCGATTGCGGGCCCGGGATTGTTCGGTCCGTAATAGAAGGCTGGATCATTGAGGATATCTGCAGGAAGATCGTGAGGCGAGATCGACAGTGGGCGGCACCCATTGCGATCATCGTTCCAGAGATACGTGATGTAATCGGCGTCAGGTCCTCCGGCAGCATCGGCGGCATAAAACTTAGGACCACTGGCCGCGTAGACCTTTGCAGTCGGATCTGCTGCCTTCAACAGTCCCGCCAGAGTGGGAGAGCCAGAGCGACGAATGAGCTTCTCGAGCGTCGCAGGGTCTGGTGCGCCGGTTGGCGGACTGAGAGCCGTATTGGCGGAATTGAAGTCGAGATGGGTCTTTGGATCTTCCCACCAGAACCCCAGAATGCCGCCATCGTCTCTTGGGAAGGACCCGGTGCTGAGAGAGGCATGACAGGCAGGCGTGATGGACTCCATGATGCCGCACCAAGCGTTGGTGTAAAGTGTTCCCGAGTTAATGAGACTATTCAGGTTGGGAAGATTCCCGTAGCTAAGGTAGTCCCCGCGGCAGGCGTCGATCACCACGATTACGGTATATTTGCTCTCGGCCGCCGGCACATCGTCCCACGCCGCGGCCTTGCTTTCTGCAGTAAAGGGAACGCAAGATGAGAGCATTCCGGCTCCGACCACGCCAAATCCGAATCCCGCGCCATAACGCAGGATGTCCTTTCGGCTGAGGGGCCGGTCCCAGTCAATCAAAGGCTCGTCCGCCTTACTTGACACTTCGTGGCTCATGCCACATTGTTGCATTCTGTAGCAAGAGGTCAGATTCGGGCGTCGGGAACCCTCGCTCAAAGCAACCAGTACACCGGCACATGGAAGGATCGTCGAAGTGGGTATAATAGGGCGAAGAATCCATATGAAAGGAGATTTTCTTATGGATGCCTTTGTAGTAGTGGGGGATTATCAGGCTGGAAGATAATGCCCTGGAAACGGGGCAGGCAGCCGGCCACGGTCTAACCGCTGGCCAAAATTAGCTCCAAACATTTACGAGGAGCTGGCTGATCAGCCAAACAATTAGCACGTAAAACAGTGCGGGGCCGCTAAAAGCGGCCCCTTTCTTTTTGGCAAGAATCGTCCTGACGCTGTTGTCGAAAAGCGAGGCTAAAGAGAGACCACTTAACAATCGGTACGTTGGGCCAGAACCCAACACGGGAGGATTCTGAGACCGGGAAGCGTCGCCGCTAGTCTATTCCGACAGCTCGTCCTTCGCAACGTTTAGATCTATCCGGTCCTCACCAATCGACGAGACCTGGCTGATTGGGACCTCAACTTCGTGGTGGAACAGAACACCCTCCTGGATCGTGAAGCTGGTAACCCTTTTCGTCTGGTCGTCGACGGACACATCAGCGACAGTGCCGACTTTGCCGTCTGTGGCCCAAACTTCTGTACCAGGCGCAATGTCAATATCCCCTTCTTGAATCTGTTCGCGAGACTCGACGATGGGGGTATAGGCGATGGACTCGATCCCTGCCGCAGCCCCAACGGGAGCGATTCCCGGTGAGATGAGCGCCCCTCCGGCCCAGGGCATTCCCTCAAAACCACCAGCAGGCGGTTCTAGGTACCGAGTCTGTACAAAGTCCTTCAGCCCCTCTATCTGGGTTTTGTCAAGATCCAGCTTCACTTCATCGGCCTCCGCAGAACCAACCACTCCAATTGGAGTCACTAGCTCGCGACCAAGCAGCCCAGTTTCACTGAGCACGATCTCCTCGACCTCCTTGGAGTCTGGGTTGACAATCACGTGCTTCAGTTTGCCCACCCGATCTCCGTCACGGTCGGTAACCGAACATCCTATGCGAAACTCCATCGCATCTCCCCCCGCGGACCCGGTTTCCTGCGATGCGCCCGCTGCTCCATTCTAGGCATCTCGCGATTACGCCTATCGCAGGTCTACGACGCCTTTAACCTCGTGGAAGGCGAAGCGCCAATTGCGGATAGAGCTCGCTGGACCGCGGCCATGCCGCGGTTCACATCCTCGAGCTCTGCATCGGTCATTGCATCCAGCAGTCGAACCATCTCATCCCGCTTCAAACCAACGAACTCTTCCGCGGTGGCGCGACCTCGAGCCGTTGCCGCGACCCTCACTACCCGGCGATCGTCTTTGTCCCGCGTTCTATCGACGAGACCACGCTCCTCCATCCGGTCGAGAATCGAGCTGGCCGATGGCGCCGATATTCCGAACAGGCCTGCGGCCTCAGACACCATCATTGGGCCACTCTCCGTTAGACGGATGAGGATGTGGAGCTGTGGGAGGCTCAGGTCCCGATGCAAAGGATGAGAGCAGATGGCTTGAACTCGGCTTCCGCGCAGGCCCTCCACCTGAGCCACGACCTTTGAGATGAGCTCTTCTCGACTGTCGGCCGTCATTGCGCTCTAACCGGCTCTCGCGTGCCTTCACTCACCTCAACCTCACTTCCCGTTATGACCGATGCCGCTTCACCTTCAGCCGTGGGTCGTGTGCGGAGAGGTCGCTCATGAATTGCAATCACCGCGAGGAGAGCAAGGATTGAGGAAAAGAGGGTGAGCCAGAAGACCTGCCCGATAGCGAGCGAGAAGGCATTATCGACGGCCGCCACGATTTTTGGAATCATCGGATCGGAACTGGCTGCCAGCGTGTGATGGAGCTGCTTTCCTAGGCCGACGCCAGTTAAGTTATTCTGACTCGATCGACCGCCCCTGCCGGCAAATCTCTTTATTACCACAGCTGGCACTCCATGAGCCCTCAATTGACCCGGAAGCTCTGAGCTAAAGGTCTGGCTGAACAAAGTGCCTGAGATGGCAAGGCCGACCGAGCCTCCGATCTGCCTGAGAAAGGTCAGTGTGCTCGTCGCCACACCGAGTTGCTGAATCGGCGCGCTGTTCTGTACCACAACGGTGAAGGCAGACATAGAAGGCCCGATCCCCAGGCCAATGAGGAGCAGCCAAAACCAGATGAGGTAATTGTTCGTGGATGATTGGAGGTGGGTCAAAAGAAACGCTCCAACCGCGAAGATCACCATTGAGCCAAGCAGTATGGCTTTGTATCGACCAGTCTTGCTGATGATGAAACCCGAGCCGATGCTCGCTCCGATGAGGCCCACCAATAGAGGCCAGATCTGGTAGCCAGACGACGTGGCACTGTACCCTCGAACCGCCTGATAAAACCGAGGCATAAAGATGATCGAAGCAAACATTCCGAATGCTACGAGGAAAACGGCAATGTTTGTAGCCGTGTAGGTGCGGTCCTTAAAGAGGTTCATGGGAATAATCGGCTGCTTTGCGCGCGTTTCAAGGTAAACGAATAGACCTAGCAACGCTAACCCCAACAGAATCAGACCGCCAACTGATGGATCCGTCCACGGCGTGAGCTTTCCACTGCTATTTGTAAGCCCCTTGTTGGTCAATCCGAGGAGTAGCGGGATGACGCCCACCGTGAAGACGCCGATGCCAAGATAGTCAATGTCACGGGCACGCGAGGGCACCGCGGGATGGAAGTTCGGCAAAACTACGGCAATCACGGAAAGAGCGGCCAAACCTATCGGCAGATTGACGTAGAACACCCAATGCCAGCTGATGTTGTCGGTGATATAGCCACCGATGAATGGGCCGACAATAAAGCTGAGCCCAAAGACGGCTCCAAAGAGCCCTTGATAACGGCCCCTTTCACGAGGCGTGAAGAGATCTCCAATGACCGCGAGGGCAATAGGGAATAACGCTCCCGCACCGAGCCCCTGAAGGGCTCTGAAGAGAATCAGCTGGATCATGTCCTGCGACAGTCCGGACAGGGCAGAGCCTAACAGGAAGAGGCTTACGCCGACCAGAAGCATGACCTTGCGGCCGTACACGTCGCTCAGCTTCCCATAAATAGGAACGGTTATCGTGCTCGAGAGCAGATAGGCCGTGACGACCCAGGTGTATAAGCCATTCCCCTTCAGGTCCGTGACGATCCGGGGCAAGGCGGTACCGACGACGGACTGATCGAGTGCGGCCAGGAAGAGTCCAAGGAGCACAGCACCTAAGACTGCATTTCTCGCCCCCCTGGACAATTGGAGCTGAGGCGCATCCGCAACGATGTTACCGCTCTGAGCCACGTGGAACCCTCCCTTTACGCTCAACTACTTTAGATTAACAAATAATTAGGGAGATATGAATTATTAGGATAATCTTCATATCCATAAATCGCAGAGACTTGGCCGAGCCATAACTCTCACAAAGGACGTAATTGACCAGACCACGCAAGAGAGGGACCTCAACCGGACGGAGTATTTCGTATCATCCTGTCTCGGATGGATCAATAAGGCGTAAGCAGAGCTAGATCGAAAATACTCCCGTTACTCCAGGCAAGAATGCGGCCCCTAGGGCTCAAAGCGGTAGCCGTTTAGCTCACTACTCTTCTCTCAGGATTGAGCGAACATGCCGGAAATCTTCACGCCGTCACGGACTGAGGTGATCCACCAATTGGATGATTATGCAACCACTCGATGACCTTGTCAGCATGCGAATTTGGCGGAAAGACCGGATAGAAGACGTGCTGCACGACGCCGTCGCCAATGATGAGAGTCAGCCGCTTCAAAAGGCGAACGCCTTCGAATTCGAATGTCGGCAGATTTAACACTTCCGTTAGAGCGAACTCGTGATCACTCAGGATCTCAAAGGGCACTCCCAATCTCTCGACCATCTCTTGCTGATATTGGGTGTCCTGCGTGCTCAATCCAAATACGCTGAATCCCAGCGCTCGGAACTCGCTGTAATGGTCGCGGAAACCGCAGGTCTCGGGCGTGCATCCGCGTGCCCCAGGTATAAGATCCCATCCGTCTGGAACCGGGCTATCCGCGGCCCCGGTTCGAGGGTAGGCAAAGATAACCGTAGGGCTCTGCAGAGCGTCGAGGCGGACCTGTCGTCCGGATGTGGAGGACAGTGTAATGCTTGGAAGTCTGAAACCTCTTAGGTGATCGGCAGCTCCGTCGTCCATCGGGACCGGCAAGTCGCCCGGCAGATTCATTAGATTACTAGACAACATTTCCTCCATTGCTCTTACGGCACCAGCGGACCATGCTTGACTCGTCGCCGCTGTCGAACGCATAACGAAGTTCACCAGCAAGCGCCAGGCAGCGATCACTCCTATAACCAAGCCGTTGTTTGCTGGTTGGTCTCATTGTCTCAGGCTCTCACTTTCCGATTGGCCAGGCCGCAGGACTCTACTCCCTGGCTCAGATTCAAAGTCGAACTGGAAGGGCGGAGACATGGCAGGTGACTGGTCGACCGTCTCTTGTACTCTGAGTGAGTCAATCTGGCGAGCTTCGCCGCCGGTATGGACTGGAGTTATGAGGTGAAGACTTTGTGACTATGAGAGTTCCCCGGCTGTCAAGCAACCGCCTTACCGTACGTGAGTTATGTCTAGAAGATCTCGACGACGTACATCGTGTCTTGACTCGAGCTTGGAATCTACCTCCGGAAGGGGATGTCGAGGCGGCTCTTCGGCACGAGCAATGGCTTCGTTGGACGATTCAGAGCTACGACGAGCTGGAACGGTTGCTGCAACCCCCTTATGGCGACCGAGCTGTGACATTAAACGGAAGTGGCGCAATAGTAGGCCTTGTCGGCTTCGTTCCATCACTGGGGCCGTTCAGCCGGCTCAGCGGATTTCCCGGCCATCACAAAGACGGCGGCCGGCATCCAGAAGTCGGACTGTACTGGGCTATCGATCCAGCGCATCAGAGTATGGGGTTGGCAACGGAGGCGGGCGGCCTTCTGGTGCAGTTTGCCTTCCAGTCACTGAATTTGGCGCACATCATAGCTACGACGACCTACGACAACCTTGCCTCGATCGGTGTAATGCGCAAGCTTGGGATGACCATCCTCCGGAATGACGAGGGCGAACCTCCCTGGCTCCAGGTCCTTGGGGTACTATCGGCGACCTGACTCAGCTCCCTTATCGCGCCGGTCGCTCTCCTTCACGTACCCTTGAGCAGATCACAGTGACTGGAGGTTTGAAGTTGGATCATCTCTTATTCCTACACGAATTGGCATTCCTAGGTCTTCGGATCCGCTACTGGATCATAATCATCGTGGTCATTCTCATCATCCTGGGGATTGTGTGGTGGAGCCGGAATCGAGCGACCTAGTCTGCTCTTACTGCAGTTATCTCTTCCTGATATCCCTACCGGATCGGCTTGTAGCTATATAACGACTTCGGCAATCCTTTCAAACCTTGAAGCACTGAGGTCCGGCTCGGCTGCTGTGTTGAGCTTCGGGTACCCCGGAGACGGTCTCGGCCAGCTACCTCAATCCGCGATCGTCCTTCCCGTCGCATCGATCCCATGTATCGATCGCGCCGCTGGACAATCGTCTTTCTATTGACGCATGACACGGAGGAAAGAAATGGCGGACGCATGGCCAGACATCCCATATGAGGAAGGTCGAGACACACTCGCGACACTGCATATGTGGACGCAAGTCGTGGGCAAGGTCAAACTTGAGCTATGTCCCTTCCTCAATGAGTGGTGGCAAGTCGCGTTTTCTCTGACTCCGTGGGGCCTAACCACAGGTGTGATCCCCTTCGGAGATCGGGCCTTTGCCGTTGACTTTGACTTTCTGACCCATCGATTGACGACCCGAACAAGTACAGATTCCGCCTTCGACCATTCACTGCGGCCGCAGACAGTCGCCGCCTTCTATGAAGAATTCATGGATGGTCTACGAGAGCTGGGAATCGATTGCCGTATCAACACAATGCCGTCAGAGGTCACGGATGGTATTCCCTTCGAGAAGGACACGGTGCATGGCTCGTATGATGCCAACTTCGTTGAGCGATTCTCTCGGGTCCTTCTGTCAGTAGGAATGGTTATCGAAGAGTATCGGCAGACATTCGCCGGCAAGAGCAGTCCGGTAAATTTCTACTGGGGAGGATTCGATCTTTCCGAGACACGGTTTAATGGCAAGGCGACGCACCTACCGGAGACGGCTGACCTGATGTATCGCGTAGCCGAGGATCAGGAGAATTTTGCTGTCGGGTTTTGGCCGGGTGGCGAAGGATTTAGGGAGCCTGTACTTTACGCCTACATGCTGCCTTCCCCAGATGAAGTCGAGAACGTGCCAATTCATCCGGCAGAAGCTCGCTTCGAGAAAGCATTAGGGGAATGGATTTATCCTTGGCGTGACGCCAGAACAAGCTCGCATCCGGCCCACAACATCCGCTCGTTCTTCGATACAGCATATGAATCCCTCGCGGATGCAGCTGGGTGGGATCGCCAAAAGTTTGAGGTGCAGCCACCTCCGCATCGGGGAAGGAATGAAGACGAAGGGCATGGACAGTTCCAATCGAAAGTGACGGCCTTACTTCGAAACAGGCTGCCAGACCTGGATCCCTTGCCTAAGCCCGACCTCCTCGGGCTAACTGGCGAGGTTGTCCGTCCGCAGTGAGCAAGAGAGAGAGCCCTCCAGACTGTCGCTTCCTTGCTCCCCCAGCTCCGAGAAGTTGCTGTTGCTTTAGACGCTGCGGATATCCTGGAAACGCTTCACACGATCCAAGAACACCAAGGTGACGCCAAGCTTCAGCTTCTAATCCTCGGAACTACCGGGTCAGGACGAGCAACCCTCGTCAACGCTTTGCTCGAGATGCCGGATCTTCTACCTCGCATGGCGATTCCAAAGCTCCCTATCGCCATTTCGATCACCCTATGGAGAACATGTCGAGGTGATGCGAGTCCTTGGTGATGGCACTCGAATCGCCAAGTTCGCCCGAGTCCCTTGCCACAGAATTCAGTGCGAGCGGGTCGCCAAACCCTGTGGAGAGCCTGGAGATTCGAGCACCGAGCCGTCTGCTCGAAGCATTCGACCTTCACATTGATTCGATCGACACAGAACGAACGGTCTCCGAGTGGCGCGAATCCTTGAGCCTGTCCGACTACGTGATCCTGCTATTGAACGCAGTCGCCTTGCTTTCGGAGCGGGAGAAGCAATTTGTGAGCGAGGTGTTGGCTCCGGTGTCGTCTGGGACTCGCCGAGGATGGGAGCGGATTGCCGTTGTAGTTAATAAGATAGACCTCCTCGATTCAGAGGAGCAGCAACAGGCACTTCAATATGTCTGGCGATTCCTCGGTCCATTCGGGAAGCAGCCGGCAATACTGACAGTTAGTGCGAAGGATCCCGGATAGTTTGAGCCAGTCCGATCCAAAGGGCGGCGGTAACAACCTCCGGGCCTTCCTTTGGGATGCGGTCGCCAACAGAATGGATTTGCGGCAGCAGGCGATGCAACGCACTCTCGAAACGATGGTGCGGGATCTCGAGCAGAAGGCGTTGAGAGCAGATTCGGCCCGGGGTGCGGACGAATCCCAGATCCGTTCAGATGTCGAAGCCGTCGAGGCACGGAGGCAACGGATCGAAGCCCGGATAGAGCGGCTGCAGCGTCAAGCTGACGGTTTTGTAGGCACGATCCTTCGCGACCGCCTTCTGCGTCAGGTGGAGGCGTTCAACGATCGATTCGAGACACGTCTTCCCTCTGAGCTGGAATCGATAAAAGATGTGAATCTTCTACGCCAACACCTTGCCGGATACATCGAGACGGCCTGGAAGAGCTTTCTGGATCGGGCTATAGACGAGGTCCAAACCGACCTCTCCACCGAATCCGCGTCGATGGTCAGCATCATCGAACAGGACGTGGCAGAATTGCTCTCCACTAGACCCGAGGTTAAGACGGAATTTTCTGACCTCGGCCTCGACCCCAATGCGCTACAGGTATCCGTTCCGCCCAGTGAAGCCGACCGTGGCGGGATCAATATAGCCAGCAGGTTGAACCTGCGTGGAATATCTCTCCCGGACCTGTCGCCGATCCTTGGGATTCTGCCGCCGGGGAGCGAACGCGCCGTTCAACGCATTCTCAAAGGTGGTATCGGCAGTGGCAACCGAGAGGCGGTGGTTCGAGCCGGCTGCTCAGCGAGTCGAGAGCTGGCAAGTGAGGTGAAGCAACAGATCGAGGGACAGCTGAAGGCTCTCTCACAACGTCTGCAGGATCAAATCGCCAACGCGTACTGGGATGCCTTCACGGAGATCAGGGAGCTTCTCGACAGCCGCGGAGACGTTGGCCGCGATGTCGTGAGCCAAAGGGCCGGGCTGAAGTCCATCATTGGTACGACGCTACCAAGTATTCGAGAGCAGGTCGACCGGCTAGGGCGAGAGAAATAGGATGAACTTCAGCGGACACGAAGAGGGCAAACGCTCCAGCAATGTCGCGGTAGCTGCATTGAAAGACTTAGCCCTGCTCATCGGGGACCGATTATCAGATTCCGTCACCTTGTCAGATCAGGTCGAAGTCGTGCCAGGACTTGGCATGACAGACGACGCCTGGCTCCTCGACGTCCGGGCAAACGACCTAGCTCGAAATCTCTTCAGCGTCATTGTTCTGGGTGAGTTCAAGAACGGGAAGAGCACCCTCCTCAACGCGATGTTGGGGAGTTACGCGCTTCCGGCAAAAGCTGCACCGGCTACCGCCATCATTACCCTCATTCGATCTGGGGATCGAGAGGAGGTAAAGGTCTGGGAAGTGGGTCAATCTGAGCCAAAGCTCCTAAGCCGCGAAGCGTTCCTCAACGAATACCAGCTGCAGCTTCGCGATCAGGAGACGATTCAGGAAGGTGAAGGCTCCAATCGCTTCAAAAACATTGAGTACGCGGAGATTGAGACGGCGAATCCGGTCTGCGCTCAGAGTGTGACGCTGATCGACTCCCCGGGCCTCGGAGAGCACAACATCAGGACCCGCGTGGCTACAAACTTCCTGAAGCGATCCCAGGCTGCCGTTCTGGTGCTTAATGCCACTCGAATCTTGACCCGTGAGGAACGGGTCTTCATCGAAGATGTTCTTGGAACAGGAAGACTTCCTCATGTATTTTTCGTGGTAAATCGAATCGACCAAATCGATCAACGGGATGCCGAAGTACTGAGGCAGTGGCTACGGGATCAGCTGCGAGCCCACTTTTTGGATCCGGACGGCGTGTTCGATGAGGATCTCTATAACCGCCGTGTGTTTTTTACCAACGCTAAGTTGGGACTCGAGGCGAGAGTTAAGGTTCCACCAGACGAGCAGATGCTGGAGCAGAGCGGGATTCCGGCTTTCGAAAGGGAGTTGGAGATCTTCCTGACCGGAGGAGATAGGCTGAAGGCCGCCATCCAGTCCTCACTTTCAGTCGTATCTCCCATCCTCGATCAAGCCCGAACTCGAATAGATCAGACAGAAGCCACCCTCGCGGAGCCTCTTCAACATCTGGAGCAGCTCCGAGTCGAGGCCGAGAAACGATTGAAAACCTTGCAGCAGGAGAGGCAAGCCAGCGAACAGACGATTCGCCAGTATGGGGACTCGATCAAAGAAAAAGTTTACGCCGATCTTCGCAATTATGTGGACGAAATGTCCAACACATGGGATGAAGACTCACAGCGCCTGATGGATCTCGGGACCATAGTCTCCCTTAAGAATGTGGTTTCGGCGTACGCCGACGAAGAGGCGCGACAGCGGATGGCTTCCGCCATCTCAGAGCAGGTTCAGAAGTACATCCAAGCAAAGTTTCAGATTTGGGCAGAGCGGATCCCCAAGCTTGTCGAGCCCGACATCGAGCTCATGATGGCTCAGGTTGAGTCGGAGCTAGCTGACCTTCAACTTGAGCTCGATCGTATCGCAGGAACATTCGCCGGCCTCCCCTCCCCTCAGGAGGGAAAGGCTGGTCACCAAAGCGCAGATTTACTGCGTGTGGCCCTTTCAGTCAGTGACGTCGCATCCTTAACCGATCGGGCCTTGGGGCTCGGTGATGTTTCTGGATTCTTGGGCCGAATGGTTCAGCGATCCGTCGTTTCTTCACTCGGCACTGCCTTCCTACACTCATTCGTGGGTGAGCGAGTGCTCTCAGTCGCGGCCATGGTTGAGTCGCTCCAGGGTGAGAGCGGAGCCAAACGTCGGATCCGTCGTCTGATCGGCGAGCGGCTGATACCCGAATTGCGCGATCAGGTAAAGGAGCAGAGAGGATTTATCTTCGATGCCATCGAAGAGCGTTTCCGAGACTTTGGAAGCGCAACCGCAAGGACGACAAGTGAACGTATCGAGAGCGTCCGACGAGAGCAGCAGCGTGTGGTCGCCGAGAGGCAGGATGTCAACTTTTCGGTCGAAAAGGAGAAATTGAGGCTCCAAGCCATCAAGCGAGAGCTCGAAGGCGCATACGCCCGATTGCGGGAAACTGCAGGCGAGTAGGCAGGGAATGGCCCTGGCCAGCGCTTGATAGGAGTCAGACGGATCGACTAACGATGTCGGCTGCGTGAGAAAAGCCCTCGCACCACTGCAGCATCGTGGTCCAGTACCGACTGTCAGCTTCAAGCTGATCGAGGCTGGGGGAAGGAGCTATCCATGAGTCGTAATACGACTCGACCTGGTCCAGCAAGTGACTGAGCTGCCTGAATGTGCCCTTCGATCTTCGGCTGGATCGAAGCTAAAGCTTGCAGTGCGGCGATTTCGACTCGCTTCGAGATCGCTTGTCCCTCCGCTGGCTCCCTGAGGATGCTCCTGCCGATCCAGTCGCCCAAGGCTGCACCTATCTCCTGTCCGGCACGGCCCCCGTCCAATGGTTGAGTGATACGGCGGCCTGCATCGCTTACTCCACGTACAAGCCCCGGCTTAGGCAGCTCCACCTCGATCCGGAAGATCCACGTCGCGGCATCGACGGTCCGAGGTGTCACAGGGACTTCGCCAAACGCTGTAGCCGTTAGCTCGTTTACCTTTCCCACATAGGATTCCAGTGCCTGTTTTGTATCCAAGGGCACTGATGTCTTCGCCTCTTCCAGGCGAGAGTCTTGGCACGTTTCCTCGACGCATAGACGAACAAAAGCTCGACCCATAGCCGGTAACTCCTGCTCAAGCTTTTTCAGCCGCAGTCTTCCAGCTGCAACTCCCCTCTTCACATTGGTTCTCTCTGTCATGGTTCTTTCTTGAACTGCTCTCCGCTCGTCCTCCACGCGGCGCGAAGCTCTTGCGGTCTCTTGTTTGATGGCACTCTCGACAGTCCGAAGCTTGGTTTTGAGCAAACCTACTCTGGACCCAATTTGAATGCGCCTCCTAGCTTCTGGGGAAGTCGCTCTCTGGAAGATATCGGCGAGACCGCCGAGCCGCGGTTCCATCCTCTCGCCGGTACCATCCGCAACAGCTGAAGTGGTAACAAGCGTGGGACTGCCCACCAAATCGTTACCCATCCCTTTCAGCCCCATTCGGGCCCACTCCACAACCTCTTCCCGTTCGCTTGTTTCGATGAGATCCATGCGGTTGACAACGTACACGACGCTGCCTTGAAGAAGTGTGTTGGCCCATGCTGCCAGTTCACGTTCCGAGGACGATAGGACCTTGTCGGCAGAAAGGACCATAACGCCGAGATCGGCGTAAGCAATCTCAGATCGCACGGCGGCGTCCCGGTTCTCGTCGATCCCCACGCCCGGAGTGTCTACGATGACGACTCCTTCTTGAAGTGTCGGCGCCTGGACCGAAGCTGCAATCCTATCAACAGAGCCGGAAGTGGTTTCCTTTGCCATGAAAGGCGGACTTTCCGTATCGGAACCGTATCTCAGTTCCAAAATCCGCTTCGACTTTAGTGCTTCCTGAGCAAGCAGTGGATTTAAACCGAGCAGGTTGCCTATAAGACTGGATTTGCCTGTCTTGGCGGATCCAAAGAAGACCACCCTAAAGTCGGGCTCATTCAGATGATCGCGCTGCCCCAGCAATGGTCGAAGCAATTCGGGAACGACGCCATCGTCAGGGATGGCCGAGAAGAAGGTCATGAGGCGGGCTAGTGACGACTCGAGCTCCACGCCCTATTCTGGCGCGCCTCTGGTGGAAGTCTGCGGGCCACGTGGCGCTAAGGGTACAGGTGCGACCCAGACCCTTGCTTCGGCTCTCGGCTGGCGATGGCTACCTTAGCGAAAGTTCTCCTGCAGCGCGTCGAGGGCTTCGGCGCCAGGGCAAAGTCGATCAAACGGAAGCTGAGCAAGTGGCTCATTCACCGTATTATTGAGCTCGTGCACGTCTTCCTTTGACTCATCCACGTACAGCATCCCTGTAACAATCTCGCCTTGCTCGTGACGTTCCAATAAATAGTCAGTGACGGAGGCTCGGTCTGTTGGATCATAGCCCTCGGGAAGAGCTCGAAAGCGAAGGATGCTGCCGTCGTGCATGGGAACAGCAGTTATCCCTTGCGCAGGAATTGTGGCAATGATCTCCGAAACGGGCATAACAAAGTCAGCTGCTACAGCCTTGACTTCGTGCTCCCGCGTGTACAGGTACGACTTTGTGGAGCCCTCGTGATCGTTGAAGGTTACGCATGGCGAGATCACGTCTACTAAAGCGAATCCGCGGTGAGTCAATGCTGCCTTGAGAATCGGGACCAGTTGATCCTTGTCACCGGAGAAGCTCCGAGCGACAAAGGTAGCGCCAATGCTGAGTGCCAGCATCACTGGATCGATGGGCGCCACTTGATTCGGCTCACCCTTCTTGGGCTTCGAGCCAATGTCGGCTGACGCCGAAAACTGACCCTTGGTGAGCCCATAAACACCGTTATTCTCAATCACATAAAGCATGCGGACGTTCCGGCGAATGGCATGACACATGTGACCGAGCCCTATTGAGAGGGAATCACCGTCGCCTGAAATTCCGATGTAATTGAGATCCCTGTTGGCGGCATTCGCCCCTGTGGCGAGCGTGGGCATCCGACCATGAGCGGAGTTGAATCCATGGGCGCCACTGACGAAGTAGGTGGGCGTCTTTGAAGAGCATCCTATTCCGCTCAACTTGGCAATCATATGGGGTGCTAATGACAGTTCCCAAAGCGCCCGGATGAGAGCCGCAGTGATCGAGTCGTGGCCACAACCTGCACACAAAGTCGACATCGCCCCTTCATAATCTCGGACAGTCAGTCCAAGCTCATTTCGCTGAAGGGAATAGTGGGTTACGGAAGGCTTAGTTATTGAGGGCACTTGGCTGTCTCCACATACCGCAGTTTCATGCGCAAGAGATTGTCCTGCTGTTGTCTGTCGTCTTCAACAGTGTTCGAAGAGCCTCATTCTAGTGAAATACCAGCGAACTGCCGGCTCCATGTCATGTGTTGCCCTGCATATCCGAATGGTCGCCGTCCGAGGAGTGGTCTTTCGTGGAAGGACGACCCTCCAGCTCCGGGTGTTCCGGATGCCTCAGCTGTGCCAAGATCCCATCCACCACGTGTTCCGCACTTAATGGAAAGCCGCCATAGACAAGCACTGATCGCATCCGGCGGCGGAAGACTCGCGTTTCAAGTGTCAGCAAAGATCTGAGCTGACCATCACGGTTCTGTTCGACCACAAAATTCACGTCATGGGAGGTGAGAAATTCTTCGACAGTCTCCTGGAAGGGAAACGCACGAATCCTCATATAGTCCGCTCGGATACCACGGCGGGAGAGAATGCCGAGAGCTTCCCGGACGGCCAGATCGCATCCGCCCACGGTAACCACTCCAATGGTCATTTGTCCGAATTCCGTTGAATCCAGACCTGGACCCGCGGCTTCATCTGACATCTGATCTTGTGCATCAAGAAAGTTAGAGGCCGGCTCGATCACTGGCTCCGGCATGTACTTCTTAGCCGCGCTGTGCTTCAGCTTGAGCCTGTCCACCACCTCTTGGTACTCGTCCGGATACTCCGTATACCCGCCCAGCCTGTTGTGGCCAGATCCTCTGGTGAAGTAGGCTCCCTTTTCGGAAATCCCCGGCAATGTTCGCGGCGTGACGAAGTCACCGTCTTCGTCTGCATACCGATAAAACTTCTTCAACTTCTCCAGTTGCTCTCTATCGAGAACTCGGCCGCGGTCGGGCCGATATTCGTCGTTCCAACGCAGGCGGGGAACCACCCAATCATTCATGCCAATGTCCAGGTCCGACAGCATGAACACGGGAGTCTGGAGCCGCTCCGCCAGATCGAATGACTGAACCGCAAAGTCAAAGCACTCGGCCGGATCGCCGGGAAACAGCAGTATATGTTTGGTATCCCCGTGTGACGCGTAGGCGCATTCGAGAATGTCTCCCTGTTGAGTGCGAGTGGGCATACCGGTCGATGGGCCCGTCCGCTGAATGTCCATGATGACCGCCGGTACCTCTGCGTAGTAGGCGAGTCCCAACAGCTCGTTCATCAAGGAGATCCCGGGACCGGATGTGGATGTAAAGGCCCTTGCCCCATTCCAGTTGGCTCCGATTACCATTCCAATAGCCGCAAGCTCATCCTCAGCTTGCAGGATCAGGTAGTTGTTTTTCCCGGTTTCCCGATCCTTCCTAAACCGGCGGCAAAAGGCCTGGAAAGCATCCATGACTGACGTTGAAGGGGTGATTGGATACCAGGCCGCCACTGTCGCCCCCGCATACACACATCCCAGGGCTGTCGCGGTATTGCCGTCGATCAAAATTTTGTCGGCCTGGCTTGCATCGTCTGATGTCATTGGTTCGAGCCGGAACGGTAGCGGCTCAAACTTCGCGCTCGCAAAATCGTATCCGAGTCTTAAGGCTTTTCTGTTGGAGTCTTTCAGCTTTTCTTTGCCGGCATACTTCTGATCGAGCAGGTCAGCCACGAGTTCGACGTCGATGCCGAGGACAGCCACAATGGAGCCGGCGTATGCGATGTTCTTCATCAGGATCCGCTCCCGATTGCCGACGAAGTGCTCGTTGCACATCATGGCGAGGGGGACACCAAGAAAGTGGACGCCTTCCCGTTTCAGGTCCTCATCGAGGGGCCAGCTCGAGTCGTACATCAGGTAACCGCCATCTCTGACTTCCTGAATGTCCCGCTCGTAGGTCTGGGCGTTCATCGCGACCATGAGATCGTAGTTCAGGGCGCGGGCCGTATGACCTTCACCGTTTACCCGGATCTCGTACCAGGTCGGTAGGCCTTGGATATTGGAAGGAAAAAGATTCTTCCCGGAGACCGGGATTCCCATGCGAAAGATTGCCTGCATCAGCAGGCTGTTGGCACTAGCCGAACCAGTTCCGTTGACATTGGCTAGCTTTATCGCACAGTCGTTGATCCGAACAGCGCCAGGGGTGACGACTTCCGGAGATTCAGCAGTGAGAGTCATTAGCAATAGTTCCAGGTGGGGTTATGGGTGGATGACGGCGAGATTCAAGCGCCTAGCGTTTGCGCGCCCTGAATATCTCGGGCTCCGGTGCACTTTGGATCGTTCCAAAACGACAAACAGAAGCCTTCAGATGCACTCTATAACTATTGTGCGCTACTACCATGACCCCGACACCTCCTTTGGCCGGATTCGTGACATGCGATGGACGGCTCGAATTGCGAGGTAATACAGCCCGTTGATGAGCGAATTGTTCTCCCACGCCTTTGCCGCCGCGAGCGACTAGGCGTCGGAGGCTAGATCGACCCTGGCACCTAATGCGCTTCGGATGTCGCCAATCTTAATCGAGCCTCTCCGCCGGATAAGAGCCGGGGTGGTAGTGAGATCGAGGACGGTACTCGCGATACCCGAACTAGAAGTGGCAGCATCATCGACCACCATATCGACTTTCCCCTGGAGGTGTTCGAACACCTCGGCTGCCGTGGTAGCAGGCATTTCGCCTGAAAGGTTCGCGCTAGTAGATGCGAGTGGCAGGCTAACGGCTTCAAGGATATCCAAGACTGCTGGTTTTGCCGGCACTCTTACTCCAACCCCGCCCGAAGCACTTCTCAGCGCGTGGGGCAAGTAATCGTGTCCCTTGAGCACGATCGTCAGACTTCCCGGCCAAAACCGGCCGATTACCGGCCAGATCGAGTCTGGAATGGTGGACGCGACGAGAGGAAGCTCCGCGGCCGAACCTAGCAATATCGGAAGGGGTTTGTCGAGCGGACGCCCTTTGATATCGAAGATTCGATCAACGGCTTCCGGCTTGTCGTAAAGGGCGACGAGACCGTAAACGGTATCGGTGGGAACGGCTAAGACGCCACCATCGCGCAGGATCTCAACCGCTTTGCGGATCGTTTCGGCAGTCCCGGGAGGCGCAGCCTGCAGGTTCATGCTGGCGATTCTCAGCGTCGACCCTGTGAGGCGGGGAAGATCACTACTCCGACGCCATCATGTGGCGGGTGGCGTTCGGCTCCCTAGCCGGGCGTAATTCCAGGATGCGATCAGTGCCGGCTAGGTCTTGCTGCACCTTTACGGCGCAACCAGGAAACCAGGCCCGAGCCAACTCCACGATTGCATCCTTTCTTCGAGGATCAATCTCGAGGAGCATCTCGGGTAACCAGCCCCGATCCTTTACCTGTCGGAACAGCTCCTCGAATGGCTCAAGTCCCGTATGGCCGGCGAACAACGCAATCGCAGGTTCGTTCAAGACGTCCCGAGAGAGCTCGCCACGCTCGGAGTCGGCAAGGTAAGGAAGGTTCGCCACGATGAGATCTGGTTCTATCTCGACCGGTTCGACCAAGTTGCCCTGGAGAAACGAGATCCTGGAGGTACCGAGGATTCTGCCGGCATTCCGGCGGGCAACATTTAGAGCTCCCTCGTCGATATCGACCGCCGTAATGTGAGCTTTCGGGAGTGCTCTTGCTAACGCGATCGCGACGGCGCCACTCCCAGTTCCAATGTCGACGATGCGGGAGGCATCAACAGCCCTGCTTCTGTCGATCGCCACTTCAACGAGAGTTTCCGTCTCGGGTCGAGGTACGAGGACTGCTGGACTCGACCTCGAGCGTGAGTCCAAACCACTCTCGTTTCCCCGTCAGATACGCCACGGGCTGACCCGCCAACCGACTCCCGAGCAGACGCGAGAACCAGCCATCTTGCTCATCGGAGAGCGTCTGTTCCTCGTGGCCAATGACTTGGTGCCGCTCCCACTGGAGGACATGACCGAGCAGAAGATCCGTGTCGAGATCGGGACTCGCGACGAGGTGCCTCAATTCCGCTCGTCCTCGGTGTCGCGCTTCACCGACTGTGGTCAGGAGGCCAGCTCCAGATCCCCAAGCTTGTTGGCGTGCTCAGATTCAGACAAGGCATCGATCAGCGGATCGAGATCGCCGTCCATAATTCCCGGAAGATTGTGTAAAGTTGCGCCGATTCTGTGATCAGTTACTCGGTCCTGCGGAATGTTGTACGTGCGGATCTTTTCACTTCGATCTCCGGTCTGCACCTGACTCCGCCGGACTTCACCCTGCTCGTTCTGGCGACGCTGCATCTCCGAGTCGAAGATTCTTGCCCTCAATACCGCCATTGCCGAAGCACGATTCTGGATCTGGGATCGCTCGTTCTGTGAGGTGGCGACAATGCCGGTGGGAATATGCGTGATCCGAACAGCGGAATCGGTAGTATTCACGCTCTGGCCACCATGGCCGGATGAGCGGAAGACATCGATGCGAAGATCTTCTGGGCGGATATCGATGGCGACGTCATCAATCTCGGGGAGAACGATAACCGTCACTGTGGACGTGTGGATCCGCCCGCTTGACTCGGTGACGGGTACTCGCTGAACACGATGCACTCCCGACTCGAACTTCAGCCGGCTGTAGGCTCCCTTTCCCGAGACCCGGGCGACAACCTCTTTCATGCCCCCGGTGCCTGTTTCGTTCAAGCTGAGGATTTCTATCCTCCATCGGTGCCTCTCGGCGTACCTCGTGTATAGCCGGAAGAGATCGCGGGCGAAGAGAGCTGCCTCCTCTCCTCCGGCGGCTCCCCGAATCTCGAGGATGACGTCCTTTTGATCGTTCGGATCCTCCGGTACGAGCACTCGCTCGAGCTCTTGTCGCAACTGTGCTCGTTTGGACTCAATCGAATCGATCTCGGTCTGAATGAAGGTCTCGAATTCGGCGTCGTGCGTTTCATCGAGTAACATCTGCTGGGTTTCGGCGAGCGAGCGGTTCAGCTCCTGCAGCTCCTGATACATCTCCACAGGAGCCTGAAGACTGGAATGTTCGCGTGCTAACTCCATGACCCGGTCAGGGTTAGTGGCGACCTCCGGCTGAGCCATTTCTCGCCCCAGCTCTTCGTAGCGCTCCTCGAGCGCCTTCAGCCTCTCTTCCATAGAAGATTCTACGAGGGAACGGCTTGGGGCAGCGCAGGGGAGGTGACGGGGACAGTATCCGTCACACCATCGGCGGCAAGCACGATCTTCAGTGAGCTGATGGCCACCTCGACTTGGGAGTCATCGGGCTCCCTTGTTGTCAGGCCTTGAAGCCAGAGTCCGGGAGTCATGATCCACCGGACCGCAGCTATGTGGTAGAAACGCGCTCCGAAGCGCAGCATCTCGTAGCTCGTCGCGGCAATCAGCGGAATCAATATGACTCGTGAAGCGAAGCGCCACCAGATTGGGCCGTTTCCAAGGATCGAGAACACAACTATGGAGATCAACATTACCCACAGGAGGAATGCCGTCCCGCACCGAATGTGCCGGAGCGAAAAGGTCTGAACGGAGCGCGGAGTCAGCTCAGCTCCGGCCTCATAGGCATTAATAGCCTTGTGCTCAGCACCGTGATACTGGAAGACACGATTCAGATTGCCAAGCCTCCCGAGGAGAAGCAGATAAACAATCAGCAGCAACAGACGCACCACGCCTTCGACGACGTTTCTGATGATCTGATGGTGCCCAAGGATGGGGGATGCCGAAGCGGCTCTAACCAGAAAGAGGGGGAACACAAAGAATAGCCCGGCTGCAAACAACAGGGATATGAGGATCATCACGGCTACAAGGTAGCCCGGGATCTCCTCTTCCACCTGCTCCTGGACCTGCATGTTCGCCGACCACATAAGCATTCTTGTGCCGAGGATCAACATCTCCCACAGCACAACGAGGCCGCGGACCAAAGGCAGGCGCGCGACCTGAGTCCGATAAAGCTTGGGCGGCAACGTCTCTGAGTGCTCCGCAATCTCGCCGTCTGCTCGACGAACCGCGACCGCAACTTCATTGCGGCCGCGCATCATCACGCCCTCAACAACCGCCTGACCGCCGTAGTAGAACTGGGGCATCTGAGTTATTGGCTCCCGGACGTCAGGCTCTGACGGCTATTGCTGTTCGTTCTTGATCTTGAAACGTCTGTTGAATCGTTCGACCTGGCCGGCCGCGTCCACGAGGCGACCGGTCGTGCCTGTGTAGAAGGGATGGCAGTTGGAACATACATCGACTCTAATATTCGGTCTCGTGGACCGCGTTGTAAAGGTATGCCCGCAGCTGCAGTGAACGGTAGCATCGACATATTCCGGATGAATTCCCGGTTTCACAATGACCTCTCTTAGCTAGACCAGCAACATATTTCTGCTGGTCAATATGGGTTTCCGATATTTGAGTTTGAGCTCTCTCGCTTGGCGTCTAGGAGCTCTAGTGCAGATCAGCTCCGTTTTAGCTGAGCAGCGAGGGTTCGGCTCGTCTTGATGATCCCTGGAAGCGCTCTCAGCACGGTTAAGCCAATGAGTGCGGTTCCCGCCCTTGTGCGTTCGTTAGGGCCTGCCTTTGGCTTCTGAAAGTGTTCTAAAAGCTTGGACCCTAGGCCTACTGCCGTGGCCCCAAGAGCGAATGCTGTTGCGGCCATGTTTAGGTATCGAACAGCCGGCGATACTTCATCCCGAGCCTTCGGGACTGCCACATTCTCCAAGTGATCTCCCTTCGAGTCCAGGCCCGATGCCCGTCCGGCTCCATTAGGCTACCTCAATTTTAACTACCGTTGAGCATTCTGTCAAGGGTTCGTGTGCGCCAATCAAGGACACCCCAGAAAGGACAGCTTCCCGCCCCACAATTCCCGTCCAGTTACGTTGAGATCCTCTTCTACTTGGTGCCTGGGCTCGCCAGCCATTCTGATCCGGCACATCTGGAACATATACTGGATTGTCCTCCCGCTCCGGCGGGAGTTTTTCATTGGAGGAGCTTGAAGTGTTCTGGCGGCGCAAGAAGTCTACTGGTGAGTCTTCTCTCACGCCTGAGGAAACGCAGGCCCTGGAACAAGGCGTCAAAAGGACGAAGGATAGTGTCTTCGGACGTGTATCGGCACTGTTTCAACGCCCGATTATCGACGAAAGCACCTGGGAGGAGCTGGCGGAGCTTCTGGTTGAGTCAGACATGGGTCCCGGCCTCGCCTTCCAGTTAGTGGACAATGCCCGTGAGCTGGTGCAGGGCGAGGAGATGCGAACACCTGTCGAAGCAGAGACGGCCTTGCGAAAGCAGCTCGTCGACAGCCTCGGTTCTCAGGAGTATGACCTTTTGGAGGACATTCCCAACCGGCTTGTGCTGCACATGGTGGGCGTGAACGGGTCGGGCAAGACGACAACCTCAGCAAAGCTCACGGAATATCTCCGCGCCAGAGGCAGAAGCTCCATCCTGGTGGCTGCGGATACCTTCAGAGCTGCCGCAATTGACCAGCTCAAGACCTGGGGCGCTAGGACGAACACAGAGGTGATCGCCGGCCTACCGAACTCCGACCCCGGTGCAGTCGTATTTGACGGCGTCAAAGCGGCCAAGTCGAGGGGCGTCGATGTGGTGATCGTGGATACGGCAGGGCGGCTTCACACGAAGTTCAACTTGATGGAGGAGTTGCGCAAGATCAAGCGCGTCGCGGCGAAAGCCGATCCCGAGGTCCAGCAAGTGGCACTTCTTGTTCTCGACGCCACGACCGGTCAGAATGCCCTCTTGCAGGCAAAGAGCTTTCTCGATGCTGTCGACGTTGACGGTATCGTCCTCACTAAACTTGACGGCACCGCCAAGGGCGGCGTTGTCTTCGCCGTTTTTCAGGAGCTCAAGGTTCCCATCTGGTATGTGGGAGCCGGCGAAAAGGCGACGGACCTTGCACCCTTTGATCATCTTGCGTTTGTAAACGCGCTATTCGCATAGCGCTGCCCGAGATCAGATACTCGAATTGAAGACCTGACTTTAGGAGACCGCTGAATGTTTGATAACTTGACCGACCGCCTTACAGGCGTATTTGCCGGACTCCGATCAAAAGGCGCCCTGACCGAAAAGGACGTGGATGAGGCAATGCGCGAGGTTCGCCTGTCTCTCTTGGAAGCGGACGTCAACTTCCGCGTAGTTAAGGACTTCGTCGCGCAGGGTGAAAGAGCGGAGTATCGGAGCTGAAGTGCTGCAAAGCCTGACTCCGGCGCAGCAGGTGGTGAAGATCGTCCACGAGGAGCTAGCGACCATCCTCGGCACCACGTCGCCTCTAAACCTGGGCGGTCAGCCACCATTCGTCATCATGCTGGCTGGACTACAGGGGTCGGGTAAGACGACGACCGCGGCCAAGCTGGCACTGTTCCTTCGAAAGCAGAAACAGGTTCCACTGATGATTGCGGCCGACACGTACCGGCCGGCGGCTGTTGATCAGCTGATCGCTCTCGGAAAGCAGCTGGACATTGCAACGTACGATGAGGGAACCAAGCCGAACCCGCGCCAGATCGTTACGAATGGGCTCAGAATGGCCCGCGAAACCGGCAAGACGGTGGTTATTCTGGATACTGCCGGCCGGCTGCATGTTGATCCGATGATGATGGAAGAGCTGCGAGACATCGAATCCTTGGCCAAACCAAGCGAGATTTTACTCGTTGCCGACGCCATGACCGGCCAGGATGCGGTCCGGGTGGCCGAAGAGTTCCATCGTCAGGTCGACATATCCGGACTCGTGCTTACGAAGGTCGACGGAGATGCTCGCGGCGGTGCGGCACTTTCCATTCGCGCCGTTACCGGCGTTCCCATTAAGTTCCTGGGCACGAGCGAAAAACCTGACGGGCTCGAGCCGTTCCATCCCGACCGGCTGGTCGATAGGATCCTGGGGATGGGCGACGTCATGTCGCTGATCGAAAAGGCTCAGGAGTCATTTGACGAAGAGGAAGCGAAAAACCTCCAGAAGAAGATGCGAACCGCGACCTTCGACCTTGAAGACTTCTTGAATCAGGTGCAGAGTCTTAAAAAGATGGGCCCACTAACCGGCATCCTCGAAATGATTCCCGGTGCGCGAGGCGCGTTGAAGGGTGCAGGTGGAATTCCCGACTTCGGTGACAAGGAATTCAAGCGTGTCGAGGCAATGATTACCTCGATGACTCGTTACGAACGAAGGAACCCGCAGCTCATCAACGGCAGCCGTAGGAAGCGAATAGCCCAGGGAAGCGGCACATCAATTCAAGATGTGAACCAGCTTCTCAACCAGTTCAAAGAGATGCAGAAGATGATGCGATCAATGATGACGGGCAAGAAGCGAGTGCCAAAGGCAATGCGGGGCCTCCTGCAGTAGAGGCCAACACGACATCTCGCCTCGCGGCTAAGAAGCTCCTCTAATACACTCGCTTCGCCAGCTTCTCTGCATCCTTGATGAGGATACGACCGGTTTTCCTTTCGATGGTCCCCTGTCGTTGGAAGAGCGCCAGTGTTTTATTGACGCTCTCGCGTGTTGTTCCGACCATTGTGGCTAGCTCTTCTTGAGTGATCCGCAGGTCAATCAACCGACCACCTGGAACTGTGACACCGGCTTGCTCGTCGAGCTCCATCAGACGTTTGGCCAGTCGTGCAGGCACGTCCAGAAAGGTCATGTCCTGGACCAGCGCATCTTGTGCTCTGAGCCGGCGAGCCAGCATTTCCAGGCAGCCAAGAGCTACCTCCGGTTTCGTCTTCACCAGACCGTAGAAGCTTTTCCTGTCCAACGAGGCGAGGGTACAAGCCTCAAGCGCCGTCACGGTGCCGCTTCGTGGCTCATTGGTGAAGATAGAAAGCTCCCCGAAGATGCTTCCGGGTCCAAACACATCGATGAGCAGCTCTTCTCCAAAGTTTGTTTGCTGGGTAATCTTCACCCAGCCGCTTTCAATGAGATAGAGTCTACCGCTTGAATCACCTTGGTAGAAAACTACCTCTGAACGACGGAAGACACGCCGGGTCATCTGACGTTCAAGCTCAGCAAGCTCTGCTTCGCCCAGCTGAGAGAAGAGTGGAGCCCGCCGCAAGTCGATAGCGGGCGGGCTCATGCTATCTTCCCGGCTCTCGCAATCGAGCAGATAGAGACTTCAGCAGATTGAGGGCCATCTCTGGATTTTCCTTGATCAGCGCTCGAAACTCCCAGGCGGAAAGCTCCGCAGCCTCGGTGGGCTCCTCTGCGATGACGGTTGCGGACCGAGGGCGGTCGTCGATTAGCGACATTTCACCGAAGACCTGACTCGGTCCTATGTGTCCTATCACCTCGTCTGTGCCTCTCACGACCTTGCACGACCCTTCGAGCACGATGCCCATACCACCGTATCCGCCACTTCCCTGCTCGATGATCAGGTGATCAGGGCTGTACTTGACAACCCTCATTCGTTTGGCGATCCTTTTCAGGTCCTTACGATCCAGACCCTCGAATAATGGGACGTTTGCCAAGGCTTGTTCAAGGTCCATGAAAGCTCCTCGCACCGACTGCCAGATAATGCCGGCACATTAGAAATCGTGCCGTGGCTTTAAGAAACCCAAAGGTAATCCACTTCGAAGCTCCCAAGTTGCTGCTCTGTGCAGACCACCTGGTTGTCGATACTACTCCTCAGTCGGCATATGAAAGTACATGGTCTGAAGGCCGAGGCGACCGGGACCCGTGAACCGGTTCCAAACAAGGCTCGCGCCACCGCCAAATAGTCCCGTTTTCATGCCCTGCATTCTCGACGCTAGATTCACACCAGTGTCTTTGTACAGGAAGCCGCCCGGCTCGATATCCAGATACTCACCCTGGCCTAGATTGGCCTCAAGAGCATTACCGTAGGCATGAAGCCAAACGATCCCCGGACCGTCCTTGCAGGTGAACTTGTCGAGGAAGAATCCGGTTCCTCCGAATAGAGCGCTACCAATGCCCTTGACGCGGGAGAATGTGTACTCCACGTTGGATGTTGCAGCTAGGTACTGATGCTCACGAGTTTCAATCGACTGTCCCGGCTCCATATGGATGGCGAAGACGTGGCCGACTCCATCTCGAGAGAAGGCGATCTGGCCGCTGCCCTTCGCTTCCGTCATGAGAACCTGCATTCCGGCGATCTTCCTCTTGAGGGCGCCGCCCAGTCCTCCTACCTTCAGGCCGACTTCGATACCTTCAGTCTTCCAAAGGATGACGTGGTGCTCGAAGAAAACAGTCTGACTCCCATTTAGCTGAATCGCCAGCTCTGGGACAAGCTCCCCACGTATGTGGTAGGTGACACCAGCGTACGTCTCGTCCTCTGCCTTCGTCTGCAGTAACTGTGGAATCTCCAACGCTGCCTCCATTCCTCATTGCCGTTCGGCTCTGAAAGAATACCACGATTGGGCGAAATAGAGCGAGCGCGCTATGCGCCTTCCCGCGCGGTCGCGTCGGTCGTCAACCCTCTACTTCGTAGTCGGCCACGATTCGCGATGCTGCCAATTCGTCGAGCCGCCCGACCAATTGCAGGTGTTTCGGGTGGCTGGAGTAGCGGGCGAGATCATCCCGACTGCCGAGTCGAAGTACAGCGATCAAGGTATAGGGCAGGCAACGGCCACTAAAGTCGATCCCCGCGGTCGACTCCAACACCCCCTCGACTTCTGTTGACATCTCGCGGAAGTCTGCTGCCAACGAGTCGGCTTCCTCCCCTGATGTGGTTCCCTTCAGCTCAACCATTACGACGTGTTGAATCACGCGTCTAGAGGCTCACTACGAGTAGCTTCAACTCAGTCAATTCTTGAATCGCATAGCGAAGCCCCTCTCGGCCCAGTCCCGAATCCTTCACTCCCCCATAGGGCATCGGATCGACCCGGAAGGTTGGAATGTCGTTAACGATGACCCCGCCAACCTGGAGTCTTTCGAATGCCGTCATGGCATGGTTAAGGTTCTTGGTGAAGATACCCGCTTGGAGTCCAAAACGAGAATCGTTGACGGCCTCCAGGACATCGTCGAAGTCTTGAAATGGTAACAACGAGACGATTGGTGCAAACGCTTCCTCCCCGCACACTCGCGCGGTTGGGGAGGCTCCAGCCAAAACCGTAGGTTCGAAGATGTTTCCTCTTGATCCGCCTCCGGTCAAGACTTGCGCACCGCCGTCACTTGCTTCTTCTACCCATGATTTGATGCGCTCCACCGACTCGGGGTTGATCATGGGACCGAGATCCGTCGCTTCGTCCAACGGATCACCCAGCGTCAGTTCTTCAGCTCTTCTGCGTAGTCGGTCGGCGAATTCTTCGTACACGCCTGTATGGACGAAGGTGCGCTGTACGGAAATGCAGCTCTGTCCCGCGTACCCAAAGCCTCCGACCGCGATTCTATTGACGGCCAGCTCCAGGTCAGCGGTTTCGTCGACAATTGCTCCCGCATTCCCACCCAACTCAAGAATGACGCGTTTCCGGCCAGACAAAGCCTTGAGCCTCCAGCCAACGGCGTCCGACCCAGTAAAGGTCAGAGCCTTGAACCGATCATCTTCGACCAGTCCTTGAGTGCTTTCGTTGCTGCAAAGCACAACCGAGAGGGCCTCGGCTGGCATGCCCGACTCATAGGCTATCTGCGCCAAGGCGAGTGCGGAAAGCGGCGTCTTGGGAGCGGGCTTAATCAGAATCGAATCACCTGCCGCAATGGCGGGCCCGAGCTTATGACACACCAGGTTCAGAGGGAAGTTGAAGGGCGTGATGGCTAAGACAGGCCCAACCGGGACCCGGCGAGTGATGCCGATGCGACCTCGGCCGGATGGCAGCACATCGAGCGGCATCTCCTCTCCATAGATTCGGGTCGCCTCAGCGGCCGCAGTTCGCATGGTCAGGATGGCACGATCGACCTCTAACCGAGCGTCACGAATCGGCTTCCCCGACTCGAGAGCCATCGTCCGAGCCAGCTCGTCCCGCCGCCTTTCAATTCCGGAAGCGATCTCGTTCAAGATGTTCTGGCGCTCATAGGACGCAAGGTGGCGCATGCGTTCCGCGCCCCGAACGACTCCGAGCACCGCCTTCTCCAGCGCTTCAGGTCCAGCCTCATATGTGGATCCAATGACGGTGCCGTCGTATGGATTGACAACCGACACCTGTTTGCCCGAGGCAACCTCCTCACCCGAGATGTAAAGGGGGTATTCGATCACGATTCACCAGCCGCCGCTGCGAGACGTTGTGGAGCTCCAATGAGATTAGCGATACTTCTGATGGCTTGAATCTGGCCTGGTTGCGGCGACCGGCTCTGGAAATCAGACGTGAGGCGATCTAATAATCTGACCACACCAGGGGTGTCAAAGTCTTGGGAAAGAAGACCCTGAGCTTCCTGAACGGCTCCTCCCCAATCAGACGTGGACGAGGCTGCGTCGCCGCGTTCGATAGCTAACTGCATCCGTTCATCAAGCTCGGCCGCGACCATTAAGTCCTCCTCTGAGAACTCGAACTCTTCCCGATAGTGGTGGGAGAGCAGGTAGAGCCTGATGGCAGAGGGAGAGAAACGCTCAACCAGGTCTCCGATCAAAATAAGATTCCCAAGGCTCTTGCTCATCTTCTCCCCCTCGTAGCGAACCATCGCCGTATGCATCCAATGGGATACGAATGGGGCTGCTGGGTCCAACGACTCCACCTGCGCGATCTCACTGGCGTGGTGCGGGAATACCAGGTCTCGCCCGCCGCCATGGATGGTTACCGGGGTGCCGAGAAAGCTCGTCGCAATGGTGCTGCATTCGATGTGCCAGCCAGGCCGTCCAGGTCCAAAGGGGCTGGGCCAACTGGGCTCGCCCGGCCTCTTGGCTTGCCAAAGGAGAAAGTCAAGAGGATCACGCTTCTTAGGATCGTCGGGAAACCCGCCATGAGTGGAGGCTAGGGAGACCATCTCGTCCCGTGAAACGTGAGCTATGGATCCATAACCGGGGAATCGACGGTTATCGAAGTAGACATTCCCATCGACAGCATAGGCATCTTCCGCCTCGAGGAGTCTGGCAACCTCGGAAACAATGCCTTCGATGATCTGTGTCGCCCAAACCAGATGAGTGGGCCGATCCACGTTCAGAACCGCCATGTCCCGTAAATAACGCTCAGTCTCCGTGCGTGCGAGCTGATCATACGTCACGCCCAGCTCGGAAGATTTACGCAAGATGTCATCATCGATGTCCGTCACGTTCTGGGCGTAAGTAACATCGTGGCCGGTGGAGCGAAGGAACCGCACCAGAGTGTCGAACATGACGTAGGTGAAGGCGTGACCGAGATGTGTCGTGTCGTACGGAGTAATCCCGCAAACGTACAGGGAAACTCGATGGTTTTCCACCTGCAGCGGCTCAACCTGCTGCGTGGCAGTATTGAACAGATTGATCTCGGGCCTGATCACACATCAGCGTACCAACCACTTCCCGAGTCCAATCCCCGGTATCCGCGGGACCCAACCGCGAATCAGAGTTCCGCGAGCTGAGCATTTGAACCCCACGAATCAGGTAGTCATGCGGGTTCGAACCAATCAGACCGACCTGAACGGCAGCATGTATCACGGCGCCTTCTTCGACTGCTTTGAGGCAGCACGTGTCGATGTGTTTCGACGCTTGGGCTATACCTACGAAAGGACACTCAGTGAGGGATTCGTGCCGGTTGTTAGGCGTGCAAGCTGCGACTATCGCCGGGCTGCCTTCATGGATCAGGAGTTTGTCGTAACCGTTTCCGTCAAGAAGATGACAGCCGCTACGCTTGCGGTTGGTTACGAGGCCTCGGTCGACTCCCTTATTCTGGCGAACGGTGAAGTGGTATTTGCATTTCTGGATAGGGCTGGTAAGCTGATCAGAATTCCCTCATCGCTTCGACAATGCGTAGAGGACAATCGCGATCTTCTCAGTCCACCGTAACGGAAGACCACTCCTGGTTCGCTGGTTGTAGGCCGATGGGTGTGGCAACCAGCCCATGCAATTTCGGTGTGACCAAGTACCCTTCCATTTGCACCGCTAGTGGGGCAACCAGCGCCCGACCAAAGAGGTACAGCTCGGCTTTATTAAATATGGAGTCCTGCTGCAGCGGATTGGCAGTCGCATTAACCTGGCGTCCTGAACGCAGCATCTTCAATATCTGCCTTCTTTGAGACCCTTTAGCCGCTGCCTGCGCAATGCTCGAAAGCCAGAGATCTGCTTCAGGAAGAAGGATGTTCCGGTCGAATACTTTGAGCTCCAGCGACAACCGTTTCTTGGGTCGTGAATCTCCGGCCGGGTCGACCTTGATCCCTAACTTGCGCAATGACCTCCGCAGCTTGGAATCAATCCACTTTAGGTCGGCACCCCGCGCACTTGACAGGGTAATGGGCGAAGATACAAGAAGACCTTTACGCGCAGAAACAACATCCAAGGAATGTGGGTCGCTGGCCGCAGGGTAGTCAGGGACAGTCGGGGGAACAATGGTGGTGTTGGGGTCGAATCCACTGCCAGAGCTGAAAAGCCGGGACCTATCGAGTGATTCGTCGACGGCTACGCGAGCTCGACGTGATGATATTCCATCGAGTCCCAGATAGTAGGAACGGGTGGAGTACGTGCTGAGGAATTGAGGGCTCTTGACTGACGAGGCGAAGTGGGAAACCGGCACGGGACTGCCGTCGAGGCGGCCAGAGCGGTATAACCGGTAGGCCTCTGCGGAAGAGCCCACAGGGATGAGCTCGAGCTTGTGGATCGTCATCGGGCCACCGTCATAGTGCTTGTTGGAGGCAAGGATGACATCCTTGCCGATCTTCTGGAGGCTGAAACCTCCACTTCCAGATCCTCGGAGCCACCACTTGCCTCCCTTTTTCACGCTCGCTGCATCAAGCACCGCGGCCTGGGGGAGTGCCAGCTTGGCCAAGAAGTCGGAGTCGGCATGGGCGAGTGAGATCTGGAGCTGTCTTCGACCAATGGCTTTCACACCCGCCACGTCGTTCCGAAGCACCCTCGAAAGGTGAGTCGACCGGAGTAAAGAAAACGCCACGTCGCTCGCCAAGACAGGACGCCCATCACAAAACTTGGCATCGTTCCGAATTGTGAAGTCGTATACCCTGCCCCCGGCCGATATCGAGGGCAACGCAACTGCCAGATCCGGCACGATGTGCATCGAGGCGTCGAACTTCACCAGTCCGTCGTAGAGCAACGAGTCGAGCCATAGGTTTTGGAGCGAGGTTCCATGGACGGGATCAAACTCTGGGGTGCCTTGGAACGGCAAGCGTATCGTGCCTTTTGATGGTGCCGAGAAGCCGCAGCTGGTTACTCCGGTCCCAAGAAACACCAGCATGGCGAGTAGAGCGAGTGGTGTACGACCGACCAAGCAGTCCAAGAAGCGAAAGTCTCGACTGAAGATGCGCAGCTCGCGAGCGGTTTCGGTTCTACGCCCCCAAAACATAAGCCGAGATCGTGACAGGATTCAAGGGCTGGGTTTGCTCCAAACCGCTCCAGGCGAAGCTTGTCGTCTATGACGCATTCCCTAGGTCGTCGACCTATGAGCTAGTGGACACGGTCGAAAGAGAAGTTGGAGCCGATGGCCGGACTCGAACCGGCGACATGACGCTTACGAAGCGCCTGCTCTACCAACTGAGCTACATCGGCGAGATAACGACAGATTCTAATCGATGGCCCATCGAATTCCAGTTCCGGAAGCCGTCAGCGCAGCATGAGTTGGCCAGTTCGTTCTCTCCGGAAGTTCGCTCAAGGGCAGGCATCATTCTCGAGTGAGTGGCGATAATGGACAGATAACCTCCGGAGGTACCTCACGAGCAAGGGAACCTTAACCGTTATCTGTGGGCCAATGTTCTCGGGAAAGTCGCGTGAGCTGATTAGAACCGTACATATAGCTCAGATTGCGGGACAAGAAATGTTGCTGTTCAAGGCCGGCATTGATGTTCGTTACAGCCACAACGATATCGCGTCACATGACGGCATCACCATAAAAGCCAGAGCTGTCGATACCGCTCGAGAAATCATCTCCTTGGTGCAGAGAGCTGCTGCCCCACCTGCCGTTGTCGCTGTGGATGAGGGGCAGTTCTTCGATGGTGGTCTCCCATCTGTCTGTCTATGGCTCGTCGATCAAGGCAAGCGAGTCGTCGTCGCCGGGCTGGATCGTAACTTCAGGGGCGAACCGTTTGGGATCATGCCAGAGCTTCTCGCCATCGCAGACGAAGTCATAAAGCTTCGTGCTGTCTGTATGCGTTGCAAGGACCCCCGGGTTACTGCAACGCTTCCTCAACGCTTAATCGACGGGAAACCGGCGCACTACGACAGTCCGGAGATTCTCGTGGGGGGACTCGACACCTACGAAGCTCGATGCCTAAATTGCCATGAGGTGCCTGGTAGGCCGGATCCAAGCGAAGCAATTCAAGGCATGTTGGCTACATAATTTTTCCAAACCATGGCTGCGAGTCCTACTGAGCCGGAGAGCCGGCCTTCAGCCAGACCGTTATCGCCGATTGAGAAGGGGCACCAAACGGACAACCACACAGAGCTTCTTTACCTCGACGACTCATATGCCAGCACTTTTGATGGCAAGGTGATCGCCACGAATGGCAACAGCGTCATGCTGAACCGCACGCTCTTCTACCCGCGAGGCGGAGGTCAAATGGGAGATACCGGCACCATGCGTGGCGAGTCCGGCACTTGCCACGTCGTTGCAACCGAAAGGCGAGATGGAATCGTCTGGCATGTGCTTGACAATCAGGTATTTAGGGTGGGGGATACAGTTTCAGGGACGATCGACTGGGCCCATCGGTATCAACAGATGCGTACCCACACGGCTCTTCACGTACTTTGCGGCATCATATATCGCCAGTTTGGGGCGACGGTGACAGGGTGTCAGATGTATCCGGATCATGCGCGCATGGATTTTACGCTTCCTGACCTTTCACCGGAACGGCGAAAGACGGTGGAGAAGCTGAGCAACCAGGCGATACTGGAGGGTCATGCCATCCGATCGAGGTGGGTGAGCCGTGAAGAAGCGAGCACGATACCCGACCTGATTCGAACCAAAGTCAGCTTATTGCCTCCAGAAATGGATCCAATTCGTGTCGTCGAGATCGTGGACATTGACCTTCAGGCAGATGGTGGCACGCATGTTCGGAATACCTTTGAGGTCGGAGGTATCACCATCACCAAGACTGAAAACAAAGGAGCCGAAAACAAGCGGATGGAGATCACCATCCCTGAGCTTCTCGACTGACCAATCTTCAACGTCACCACTCCTCAACTGAGTACGGAGAGAATTTCTTGTTCAAGCCGGTAGATACCAAGTTCAACGTTCCAATGCTCGAGCAGCAAGTGCTCGACTTCTGGACTACCAACGAAATCGAGTCCAAGTATCTAAACAAGAACGCCCAGAGTAGGACTCGGTTTAGCTTCATTGATGGCCCGATCACGGCAAATGGGCGTATGGGCGTCCACCACGCCTGGGGCCGCACCTATAAGGATCTTTGGCAGCGGTACCACACCATGCTCGGACATCGTCAACGGTATCAAAACGGATTCGACTGTCAGGGGCTCTGGGTGGAAGTGACTGTCGAACGTCAGCTTGGCTTCAAGTCGAAGCGTGACATCGAGAGCTACGGAGTCGAACGATTCATCAGAAAGTGCCGCGAGAGCGTCTACGAGAACGCCGACACCATTACGAGACAGTCCAAACGCCTCGGCTACTTCATGGATTGGGACCACTCCTACTACACGCTCTCAGATGACAATAACTACACGATCTGGCACTTCCTAAAGACCTGCCACGAGCAGGGTTGGCTTTATAAGGGACGGGATGTAATGCCGTGGTGTGTCCGCTGCGGCACTGCCCTTTCCGAGCACGAAATCAGTACTTCCGAATATGAGGAATTGACTCACACGTCGGTTTATGTCAAGTTTCCTCTGATCGATCGACCTGGGGAGTCGCTCCTCGTCTGGACGACCACGCCATGGACGCTGACGTCGAACGTTGCGGCGGCCGTTAATCCGAACAAGGATCCGGAGACGGGTGAGCCGGTCGTCTATGTTCGTGCTCGTCAGGGCGACGAGGTTTTCTACGCGGCAAAATCAGCCCTACCTTCAATAAAGGGAGGCTTCGACGTGGAAGCGGAGCTTTCCGGGTCAGACATGCTTGGCTGGCGGTACCGAGGGCCATTCGACGAGCTACCCGTGCAGGAAGGGATCGAGCATCGCGTCATCCCCTGGGATGACGTCAGCGCCACGGAAGGCACAGGCATCGTCCACATAGCCCCAGGTGCAGGCAAAGAAGACTTTGGCCTGGGCAAGCTCATGGAGCTATCGACGATCGCACCTCTCGATGAGAATGGGATCTACGCGCCAGGATTCGGTTGGCTCACTGGCCGAAACGTCCTGGACGTCGCGCCGGACGTCGTCGAGGACCTGTCGGGTAAAGGCATCCTATACCGAGCACACGAATACAAGCACCGCTACCCAACGTGCTGGCGATGCCATACGCAACTAGTCTTTAGGCTCGTGGATGAGTGGTTTATCTCCATGGCGGAGCTGCGTCCGAGGATGATGCGCGCCACGGAGCAAATCCGCTGGATCCCTCCGTGGGGCATGGAGCGGGAGCAAGACTGGCTTCGAAACATGAGCGATTGGATGATCTCAAAGAAACGCTTTTGGGGTCTCGCCCTGCCGATCTTTGAATGCTCTTGTGGAAGCTACGAGGTGATCGGCGGAAAAGAGGAGCTGTTCGCGCGAGCCGTCGAAGGGCTGGACCAGCTGGAGAGCCCGCACAGGCCGTGGCTCGACAAAGTTCGGATCCGCTGCTCCTCTTGTGGGAATCTCGTGGAACGTATCAAGGACGTAGGCAACGTCTGGTTGGATGCCGGCAGTGTTCCTTTCTCCACATTGGAGTACACGAAGGACCGAGATTACTGGCGAGAGGGTTCCCGGCGGACTTCATCACCGAAAGTCTGCCAGGTCAGTTCAACAACTGGTTTTATTCACTCATCGCTCAATCGGCTGCGCTCGAAGATACCTATCCCTTCAAGACGGTTTTGGGGTACTCTCTTCTCCGGGATCTCAACGGTCGAGAGATGCACAAAAGCTGGGGCAACGATATCCCCTTTGATGAAGCGGCGGACGGTGTGGGAGCAGATGTCATGCGATGGCTCTTCTGTGGCCACCCGCCGGAATCGAACTTGAACTTTGGGTACGCAACTCTCGATCCAGTGAAAACCAAGCTTCTGGTTCTCTGGAACACCTATAGTTTTTTCGTCACGTACTCGAACCTCGATCACTTCGATCCGTCCGGAACGCCGGTGCCGTTTGGGCCAGCGAAGCCTCCTCGATCGCTGGATCACTACCAGATTCAATGACGTGGCACTTCAGGTCCGTTTGGCTTTAGACGACTACAACGCGCTGCGAGCGACCAAGGCGATAGAAGCGTACATTGAAGACCTCTCGGTCTGGTATGTCCGACGCAGCCGGCGCCGCTTCTGGAAATCAGGGCTCGCCGGCCAGGACGAGGACAAACGCTCGGCGTATTTCACCCTGTATGAGTCGCTCACCGGACTAACCGGGTTGCTGGCCCCATTTCTCCCCTTTATCTCGGAGAGCATGTATCAAAACCTGGTTGCCGGTGTGGGGAGCGACGCCCCGGAGAGTGTCCATCTATGCGACTACCCAGAGGTAGACGACACGGCACTCGATCTCGAGCTTCTTCGCTCGATGGAAGCCGCAAGAAAGATTGTGAGCTTGGGACGGGCGGCGCGAGAGCAAGCCCAGATTCGGGTACGCCAGCCGCTTGCCACGATGTACGTCAGCTATCCGGAGGGCATCCAGGAGCTGCTGGGAAGTGAGCACAAAGAGATTGTGCTGGATGAGCTCAATGTCAAAGAGCTGCTACCGGCTCCAGCGGATGCCGTATTCGTCAACTACCGAATCCGGCCTAACCTCCCGCTACTGGGTCGTCGATATGGACGGGACGTGCAGACCATCAAGAAGGGATTAGAAGCGCTCGACAGCTCGGAGGTAGCCCGCAAGGTTCAAGCGAATGAGCGCATAGAGGTCGTCGTCGACGGCCGAGAGTGGACCTTGGACCCTGAGGAAGTCCTCGTCGAAGCCATTCGTAAGGAAGGATTCATCGCGGCGGCAGCAGATGGATTCCTCGTGGCCCTCGATACGGCTTTGACTCCGGAGCTAAAAGTGGAGGGGCTTGCGCGAGAGCTTACTCGGGCTGTAAACGACCTAAGAAAAGCCCAAGATCTCAGCCTCGACGATCGGATTGCATTGACCTTTGCTAACCCTACAAGCGGCTTCGAGGCGTGCATCGCGAATTTTCATGACTTGATCGCTCGTGAGACACTTTCCTCGAGCATCACGGCAGATACGCAGATGTCGGATGAAGCGACCACGGTGAGCGTAGACGGCGAGGCGGTTCAGATTGCAGTCGCTAAGGTTGGTTCGGAGTCTAACGTCGTCTCCAAGTAACTTCCGAATCTGCTCCAAGGAACATCGCTTTCTTTTGGGATAGTGGAAGCTAAGCCGGCGCAGGCCGGTAGATAATCACCTCAGAAGACGCATGCTCGTGAACATACTCGACCGAGCGAGCAAACTCGGTTCCTCCCCGTGCTCGGCGCGGAACATCTCCCATTAGCACCACATCGTAGCGTCCGGCATTTACGGTTTGGACGATCCCGGGCCCGGCTTGTCGCGTTTTGAAGAGCGAGGTGATCATCTTCACACCATAGCGCTCAGCTATGCCCGTCGCGCGCTTGAATGCTTCAGCTGCCCTCCGCTCGTCGTCAGGCATTGAGGCGTTTCCCGGAAGCGTGAGAGGCACCTCTATGACGTACAGAAGTGTAATCTGCGCGTGCCGGTATTTTGCCATTTGACAAGCAAGCGCGACCATGCGGTCGGAAAGAGAGCCTCCCTGGACCGGCACCAGGATGCGGGCGTAGGAAGCTGCCTCACGCACCACTCTTGCTACTTTTTGCTCTGCACCACCTGCCTCGGGCACGTGGAGCATCCACCACACGATGGAGCTGATTACAACGGCATAGGTACAACCCAGAAGGATTCCGACGGGAGCCAGACTTACAGGTACCGATGCAAGAATCATTGGAGATGCTGAGATCGATATTGAAGGTACTGTCGGATGCGGTACGCTCCGTAGAGCACCAATAGCGCCCCGACGAGTGCCGTGATTAGGATTGCTCCGGCGACGCCGGACGATTTAACACCCTCTGTCAATCGGATCAGCGTGCGCACGATGATAATCGCGCCCAGCACCATCATCACCCCAGACAGAGAGAGTCTCGCCCTGTCCAGCCGCCTCATGCGTCATTCTAACGAGCCTCCGGTGGATGTCGATGCTGTGCAATCGAGGGAACAGCCATGCGTTCTCCGATTAATCTCGTAATGATTTCCCGAAGGTCAGACGGGAAAAGCTTCGTAAGAGAACGGTCCATTGCAATTGACCTCGTAACAGACAAGAATTAACCATGGAAGAAACTCTGTCGCCGGCAGCTCCGGACAATGTTCATTCCGCCGCGCCCCACGTCTTTGGTCCACGCCACGTACTGCTCGGCTCGCTGACAGGATTCGTCTTTGGCATCATTGTGACCTTGGCATTCGCACCGGCATTTGGTCTGGGAAGCTCTGCCGCCCACGTTCTCAAAAAGGGACCCAAGCCTCATCCGACCGTGACTGTGATTTCAGCAGCAAGTCTGCAGCAGAAGATAACGACGTATTGCAACCAGGCACTTGTGTACAGCAGCATATCCGGACGCTCGAGACTCCAGTCCGTCACCATTTTGCCGGTGATTCCATCTGGAAGTCGCATCAGTGCACAACCTACGCTCTTCGACGCGACGATCACATTTAGTCTTAACCCCAATCCATTTGCGACCTATCAGGTCCGGTCGGCAAAGGCGGATGTCTTCCTTCTGCTTCAAAAGCTCTACAGTCATAATCTCCCGCTTGATACGGTGCAACTGCGGGGCACTTTCCGCTTTCCGAAGACGGCTCACTCCGTGATCATGCTGAGGGCCCTGAGTGATCCAGCCATTGCCTCGAAGTTCACGTGGACAAAGCTTGGCCGGGGGAGTGAGAAGAAGGTTTGGAAGATGCTTCCTCAGCACGAAATAGACAGCCGCTTCGCCCGTTATAAGATGCCGAAAGCCTAACTGATCAACATAACCCTTATGATTTTGGGGACAAAACGGCTCTAAGCTAGCCGTTGCCCACCAATTTCGAAAGGTTGTCCACCACTATTTCGTTACGGTGTCGTATAGGCGCGTCCGTATGGCGACCACGTCATTTCTCAGCTGATGGTCCTCATGTAGGCTGGTGGCGATTTTGTCGCATCCATGCATCACCGTTGTATGGTCCCGCCCTCCAAGCAGATGACCAATCTGCTCCAACGAAACATTCGTCTCCTCACGGATGAGATACATCGCAACCTGTCGGGGAACGACGATGCTCTTGTCTCGCCTCTTGCCGGTCATCTCCTCCATTGACACCTTGAAGAAGTCGGCCACGGTCTCCACAATTCCGCGTGGAGTCAGCTGAAGTCGGCGACCACCGTCAAGGCCCTCGAGGGCTGCGGTGGCGAGCTCAACGCTAAGCCGGGTGTCATTCACGCTGGCAAACGCCAGAACGCGATGAAAGCTGCCTTCCAGCTCCCGAATATTGCTGGGGGCGCGACGAGCCACAAACTGAATCACGTCAGGAGGAACGGGTACTGGTTGCTGCTCCGCCTTCTTCCGGAGGATAGCGATCCTTGTCTCTAAGTCCGGTGGCTGAATATCCGCTACCAATCCCCACTCAAATCGAGAAAGGAGGCGCTCCTCTAGCGAGACGATCATCTTCGGAGGGCGATCCGACGTTATCACCACCTGTTTGCCTGCCCCATGGAGTGCATTAAAGGTATGAAAGAACTCCTCTTGAGTGGCCTCTTTTCCGGAGATGAACTGAATGTCGTCAACAAGCATGACATCAACGGATCGATATCGCTGGTGAAACTCTTCACTGGTGCCCTCACGAACGGCTTTAATTAGCTCGTTCATAAAGCGTTCGCATGTCGTGTACGTGATTTTTGCTTTAGGAAAGTATGCCTGAGCCCGACTCCCAATGGCATGGAGTAGGTGGGTCTTCCCCAGGCCCACGCCTCCATAGATGAACAGAGGCATGTACACTTCGCCTGGCCGTTCGGCAACCGCCTCCGCCGCTGCGTGGGCGAAGCGATTGTTGCTGCCGACAACAAAATTCGCAAACGTGTAGCGCTGATTGAATGGGTCCCCAATCATGAAGCCTCGAGAGTCGGTGCCTGGCAGTCGGCGTCCACGTCTGGTTGGCTGTGTCAGAGTTTCAGTTACCCGAAACCGTAGCTGAAAGTTGGGAGCTCCTACTTCCACCAGTGCCTTGCGGATGCTTGGAAGTAATCTTGTCTCAATCCACTCCTTGACGTACGTACTTGGACAAGCAATGATTAGCGCACCATCTTCCTCGCCAATGACCCTCGTGGGTCGAAGCCAGGTTTCAAAGTTGGCAGGCTTCATGCTGCCTTCTAAGTTGGCGAGAACCTCATGCCAGGCCTCCCGTCCGTCCAAGCTGACCTCCAATCCGCTCGTCCCAAGCAAGGTATCCAAGCCCCTGAACCCAAATGGTAGCAGAGCCCCTCCGTGCCCATCAGTAACTCTAATGACGCATTGGGGCGAACGCTCCCTCTGCACACTGCAGCCCTGTCTTCCCTGCGTCGCAACTGCTTTGAGCTCCCGATCAGCAAGGAGTTTCGCGGCTCCTCTGAGGAATCTCCAGTTGATGTTTTTCCGTGGTAGGTTTCACGTAGAAGCTCGGGAAATGTCGCATGAAAGGCTAGGCAGTTCGGTATGGCACGCGTCACGGGGATCGGAGGTATCTTTTTCAAAGCAGGCAATCCCAGGCGCACCGGCGAGTGGTATCGTAGCCACCTCGGTATCGATGCCCAGGGTGAAGACGAGAACTCTGCCTTATATACCGCCTATGAATGGCGCGAGAAAGATGGTGACCGGTCTGGTAGCACCGTGTGGGGTATATTCCCGAAAGAAACGGGCTACTTTGGCAGTGAATCCCAATCCTTCATGGTTAACTATCGGGTCGATGATCTTCGAGCCCTGCTGACCCAGCTGAGGCAAGAGGGAGTGTGGGTCGACGAACGAATCGAAGAGTATGAGTACGGAATCTTCGGATGGATCAAGGATCCTGAGGGCAATCGGATAGAGCTATGGCAACCTCTGGGACCGGAGTAGCTCTCCAGACCTAGTCCGCTCCAGCGTGGTCTGCAGGTCTTCCGGTAGGCGCGACTCGAAGCTCATCCGCTCACCCGTGACGGGTGCATCCAGCTCCAGCTTATATGCATGAAGAAATTGACGGCCAAGGCCCAGCTTTGCTGTACCTGAGTAGAGCCGGTCTCCAACAATTGGATGCCCGATGAAGGCCATATGTGCGCGAATCTGATGCGTTCTACCCGTCTCCAGCTTCGCCTCCACCAGGGTGAACTGTTCCATTCGCTCCAGTACCGTGATATGTGTGCGCGCTTCCCGTGCGGCGATGGCCTGAGGGCTGGCCTTCATCCTTTTCCGGGAGGCCGGATCTCTCCCTATCGGAACGTCTATTGTGGCCCGTTCGGCACGAACATTACCCTCCACCAGCGCCTGATAGTGTCGGCTCATGCGTCTAGACCGTATCTGGTCAGTCAGCTCCAAATGAGCTTGCGACGTCAACGCCACCACCAAGAGGCCGGAAGTGTCTTTGTCCAGTCGATGGACGATACCTGGCCGGTACTCGCTTCCCGACGAAATCCCGGGGAAAAGTCGAAGGAGACCGTTTACCATGGTCCCCCCTTCGTGTCCTGCAGAAGGATGGACCACCATGCCGGCTGGCTTATCTATGACGGCAAGGTGATGATCTTGATATACCACCTGAAGCTCGACCGCTTCGGGTGCGGCCAGTAGCGACGGTGGAAGTGTTGCATCCACCTCCACGACATCTCCGAGGTGGACGCGGTCGCTGGCCTTTGGGGTATGACCGTTCAGCTTCACCTGCTTGAGCGAGATCAGCTTTTGTCCAACCGCCCGGGAGATGCCTGGAAGGTGGTTGATGAGAACACGATCCAAACGCTCACCGTCATCGGCCTCGTCAATCCTCAATATCTCCGTGGTCGTCAAGGGCCCTCGGAGCGGAAGGAGGCCGTCAGCAGTAGAACCGCCACGCCAGTCACTATACAGCTGTCGGCTATATTGAATACCGGCCACCACCGAAGATCGATGAAGTCAACCACGTAGCCGAGCCGAATGCGGTCGGCCAAATTGCCAAGCGCTCCACCAAGAACGAGTCCCAAGCCTATCCGCAGCCATATCGGGCCACGAGAAAGGCGACGATACATAACAACCAAGCCAATCACGATGGCACTAGCCACCACGATAAACAGCACGGTTTGGTTTGGGAACAGGCCGAATGCCGCTCCACTGTTGTGGACCAGATCAAGAAGCAACTTGCCACCGAGTAGCGATATGGGACGGTCTCCGTTCGCCTTCATCCGGTCGGTGATGAGTCGTTTAGTCCACTGGTCCGCAACGAAAACAGCTGTGGCCACCAATAAGAGCGGCCAGTACTGCCGAATCGGGTTGAGATCGTCGATACCCTCTTTGGATCGTTGAGAGGGCTCGATTTCGGTTTCTGAAGGTATCGTTTTGGTCTCCTCTTCAAGGGGCAGCGTAGAAGGCCGCTGAGCATCTTCTCAAGCCCACAGTAACAGCCCCGTTTTGGTCTGCCCGGCTACGGAGCTGGAGGGTGCTCGATTTACCGCCGGTGGAGAGACGTCCCGTGAAAGAGCAGCCGGGAGGACCGGCCATAGAATCGGGAGGCGAAACACTCTTCATGCCAAATGTGGGGGAAAGGAGCGCGATGCGCCTGGCAGTACTCGGACCGATCTCCTGGCGTACCCCTCCGGTTCACTATGGAGCTTGGGAAACAGTCGTCACCAACCTCACTGAAGAGCTGGTCAGACGGGGACATGATGTAACCCTGTATGCGACAGCCGACTCTCTAACTGATGGAACTCTGAAGGCTATTGCCCCCAGATCCTGGAGCGAGGACGAGGGATTGGACCCAAAGGTTTGGGAATATCTGCATATATCTCAGTGCATGGAGGAGGCGAGCGAGTACGATCTCATCCACAATAGCTTCGACTTCATGCCTCTTACGTATTCCCGGCTTGTTGACGTTCCAATGGTCACGACGATCCATGGATTCTCCATCGATCAGTATCGGCTGGTTTACCGTAAGTATCGCGAGTCCAACTTCGTATCCATCAGCAATGCAGACCGAGACGAGTATTTGCCTTACCTCAGGACCGTCTACAACGGAATCCGGGTACAGGACTTCCAATTCTTCCCGCGCGCTGGGGATTACCTGGCCTTCGTCGGGCGCATTCACCGGGACAAGGGAGTTCATGACGCTATTGCAATCTCAAAGCTTTCCGGTGTGCCGCTAAAGATTGCGGGAATCGTCCAGGATAAGGCGTATTACGACAATGAAATTGCGCCACACATCGATGGCAAGAGCATCGAGTTTCTGGGACCGGTGAAACCCAAGGAACGCGACGAGTTGCTGGGGGGAGCGCTGGCGTCTCTACACATGACCACGATCCCAGAACGTTTCGGCTTAGCCATAGCGGAGTCGATGGCCAACGGCACTCCTGTAATTGGACGAGACCTGGGATCGGTGCGCGAGGTTATTGCAGACGGCCAGACCGGAATCCTGGTGAACACCGTCGAGGAAGCCGCGCAGGCGCTTGATCAGGTGGGGAGACTGGACCGGGCGGCCTGCCGTCGCAGAGTGGAGGAGAATTTCTCCGTCGATTCCATGACAGACGGCTACCTGGATGTGTACGCTCAGATCCTTGATAAGAAAGACTAAAGTTCAAAACATGTCATGCGAGGTACAGGAATGAGTCGGAAAAAGATCAGCATCATCGGAGCGGGCGCCGTTGGCGCTTCAACGGCTCGCGCCGTCGCCGAGCGCAACTACGCCGATATCCTCTTGATTGATGTGGTCGAGGGCCTCCCTCAGGGAGTGGCCCTAGACATCCTCGAGTGCGGTCCCATCATGGGTTTTGACAGTCGAGTCTCGGGAAGCAATCGATATGAGGACATGGCCGGCTCAGACGTCATTCTCATGACTGCCGGAATGCCTCGAAAACCCGGTATGAGTCGGGACGACCTCGTGAGAGTCAACATGGAAATCGTGGCCGATGTCATGCGACACGTCAAGCAGCAGGCCCCTGAGGCGATTGTGCTGATCATGACCAACCCGCTGGATGCCATGGCGCAGTTAGCGCTCCGGGAGACGGCCTTCGATGCGGCGAAGGTCATTGGGCAAGCGGGGGTGCTCGATTCCGCCCGCTTCCGAACCTTCATTGCCAGCGAGCTGCAAGTATCGGTTCGTGACGTCACTTCCCTGGTATTGGGAGGGCATGGCGATCAGATGGTCCCTCTCCCGCGCTTCACCACCGTGAACGGAATTCCGCTACCTCAGCTGCTTCCGCCCGACCGTATCGAAGAGCTGGTCCAGCGCACCCGGGATGGCGGTGCGGAAATCGTAAATCTGTTGGGGCGGAGTGCGTATTATGCTCCTGCAGCCGCCTTCCTCGATATGCTCGACGCGATCATTTACGATCAGCAGCGTCTGTTGAGCGCTTCCACTTACCTATCCGGTCAGTATGGGCAAGACAATGTGTACCTTGGAGTTCCAGTGATTCTTGGCGGGGCAGGGGTCAAGCGCGTCGTTGAGCTGGAGCTTTCTCAAGATGAGACGCGAGCGCTTGCTCAATCGGCAGACGCGGTCCGAGAGCTTCTGACGGTAATGGGAATGTAACACGTGGGTGACCCTTTGCCCGAAGACTGTGTGCTGTTCCAACCCTAGCGGACCAAGCAGTGAAGTCGATTTGGAATGCCTCTCACTGGTAAAATCCGGGGCATGAGGATGACCAATGAACGACGATGATTAGTGATCAGCCAAGGTTTCGACGGCATGATGGTGCCTGCCCCTTCTACAGGGAGAACTGGCTGACGGCCGACCAGCGTAGAAATCGGAAGGGCGAGCTCAGCCTCTACGAGATCTACTGCCTTCGGGAGATGCCGCCCGAGACCGTCGACGAGCAAGTGAACTGCATGGCGAGCCCTGAGGCATGCTGGCGCGATAAGATTCCTCATCGGCGCGTCCTTCGTCAGCAGCAAGTCCAGGATAAAGCGGCGAACAAAGAGGCCTCTTAGCGCTCGCTACTGAGGGCTATCAATGTCTGCGTCGTCTCGAAGGCTACTGCCGGAGTGTGGTCCCAGAACGGGCAGTTAGACCCCGGTAGATTGATCCAGGCCTGTCGTCGAAAGACATTGAGCATGATCGCTTGTCCATGCAAGAGACAAGCGGAGATAAAGAGACTATAGTGCCCCTGGCCAACCCCGAGCATCCTACACTGAACGAGTAGACAAGTGGGAGTGGTGAGTGATGACCTTTTTGCGTGCTAAGCAGGTGTCTGGAGTGGTGTTAGCCGTTGCCGTAATCCTAGCTACGCTGGGAGCTGCGGGATGCAAGGCCAGCTTCTGTGCGGGAAGTGGCTGCAACGCCGGAAAGATCTACTTCGGCAAAAACTACAAACAATCCGGAAATGGCGGAAACATCTCGGTAGTTGGGAAAACTACCACCTTTAAGCTCGGGCAAAATGTTGCCATGGTCGCAGATCTCAGTCAGAATGCAAAGGCCAAGACACTGACTCTCAAGGTGACAAAGGGCGGCACCGCGCACGCCGTTCCCTATAACGTCGGCTCTCCGAAGAGCAACGTGATGGCGAACCTCTTCACGCCAGGGGATCTATCGACCCTCGGGATAACGGCAGCTGGAAAGTACAACTTCGTGATACTGCGAGGATCTAAGCAGCTGGCGAAGGGTTCACTTACCGAGAAGTAGTCGTTTCTGTCTTCGACCAATAAGGACCCACTGCTGCCATTCGAGTGCGGCGCTCTTTGACCTGTCGGGACGATACCTGGCCTAACGGATGCCCCCGCCGGAAGTCAAGGCATTCGATCGAGTATTGGTGAGGCGCTGTAACAGGCTCCCACTCCACGACTCTCGACATACTGGCAGGCGGCATGAAAGTTGCTTAGACGTGCGTTCAAGGCCGCGACAAATAGTTTCGTGTACGCGGCTTTGGCGATCAGAGCAATGAAAAATGAGGGGTGCTAAATGTACGTCGGATTTTTGGGTGTAGGCGGAATCCTAGGTTTGATCTTGCTGATCCTAGTGATCATTGCCTTGATCTACTTCATTCTCGGAAGGCGCTAGCCCGACAGCCGCCATCTCGCACCTTGGAGCTAACTGGTAGCTTGGCTTGCATTCTGTTTGCCTAAAGCCAGCATGCCAAGCACGGACCTACTCCGCTTCCTGCAGCGCGTCTCCCAACTCTTAGCCGCCTATCCTGGTCAGAGTCCTTCGAGCAGGCGAACGTTCTAGGACTGTTCCGCAATCGGCAGCGTTAAGGAGGTCAAGTCCCACGCGAGACGCTGAGCTACCGACTTCATCTGCCTGAACACTCCTCAATTTGTGATCTGCGCTGTTTCAGATTTGCCGAGTACCGCTCGAACAGCGATGTCCGTAGCCCGACGTGGTAAAAGGCGGATGTCTACCGCACAATCTGCCATCCTGCGGACATGCCAACCCGCCCGTCCACCGCTTTTGCTCGAACTGCGGCAACCTATTACCGGCAACATGTCAGCAGTGCGGTGCCGAATATCCGTTTGAGGCTCGATTTTGTCCAACATGCGGATCACCCACTGCCGATCCAGTTCAAGCGGCTGACAGCGGCACGAGGCCCGATCGAGACGCAGTCGATACGCCCAGATCACACCCCGCTGTCGCATCCTCCAAGGTGGTCATACCTCCGAAGGTGCCCAACGAAGAGCGCCGGCTGGTCACAACACTCTTCTGCGATCTGGTCGGCTTTACCCCGCTCTCGGAACGGCTCGATCCGGAGGAGGTTCGTGATATCCAGGCCGACTATTTCCGAGCCATGAGCGCGCAGGTCGCGCGCTATCAAGGAACCACGGACAAGTACGCCGGCGACGCCGTGCTGGCGCTCTTCGGGACTCCAGTCGTCCACGAGGACGACGCGGAGCGAGCCGTTCTCTGCGCTCTTGGTATGCAGGAGGCGATCGAGCAGATCGCGAGCTCGATTCGACGCCGTGGGATGTGCAGCCGGCTATTCGGATTGGTGTCAACACAGGGGACGTCGTCAGCGGCGCCTGGCACTCAGGCGGCGGGCAAGACGTGGCCGTCACCGGCGACGCGGTGAACGTGGCGGCGCGCTTACAGAGCATCGCCGAACCGGGTGAGGTGCTGGTAGGAGCGGAAACCCGGCAATTGACCCGCCGGCGAATTCGCTACGGCGATCGTCGCGACGTAACGCTGAAGGGAAAGGCTGGCACCATACCGGTGTGGCCGGCCCTGGGTCTCCGAGAGGAGTTTGGCGAGCGCTGGGAAGGGTACGAGACGCCGCTCTTCGGTCGAGATCGCGAGATGGTCCAGCTCCTGGATGCCTGGGTTCGAGCGCAAAGCGGAGAAGGGCAGCTGATCTCGGTAGTTGGCGATGCGGGCGTCGGCAAGAGCCGGCTGGTGCCGACTTCCTCGGCAAGGTCGCGTCGTCCGGTGCCGTGAGGGTCATTCGAGCGCGATCACTCTCGTATGGCCAAGAGGTGAGCCTGTGGCTGCTTTCGGACCTCCTTCGCTCCATCTTCGACATCAAGGAGGGAAACACGCTCGAAGATGTGCAGCGCGACCCTGAGGGCGGCTATCCCAAACCTCGTTCACGAGCCCGACATACGCGAGGAGGCTATCGACGTTCTGGGTGAGGTTCTGGGTCTGGCGCCGGGAGCGTCGGCCCTTGGCCCATGCCGGTCCGCAGGTTCGACGTCGAGGGCTTGTCGCGTGGACTCCGGCGCCTGCTGGGAGGCGTGGTGGAGCGAGCACCCACCATCATGGTCCTCGAGGATCTGCACTGGATCGATCCCGCTAGTCAAGAGGTGCTTGCCGAAGTCCTGCCGGACGTGCTGGGGCTTCGTATGCTCGTCATCGCTGCCCATCGACCAGGCTGGATCGCTCCCTGGAGTGAGTGGGGCTGGCCGGAACGTCTCACGCTTAGGCCCTTGAGCACTGAAGATGCGAGCCAGCTCGCGAGCGCAGTGCTGGGCGGTGCCAACCTTTCCCCTGAGCTGGAGCGGTATGTCGCCGAACGCGCCGCCGGTAACCCGTTCTTCCTTGAGGAGATCATGCGTGCACTTCGCGATGCAGGAGGTATCGAGGAACGCGATGGCCAGATGGTTCTTTTATCGGCGGCCGCCGAGCGGTTACCCACCACGCTCACCGGTGTCCTGCTTGCTCGTCTCGACCGCCTCGATCAACGATCTCGGAGCGTCGTTCAGGTGGCCAGCGTCATCGGCAGAACCTTCCCGTTGAGACTTCTGGCCGAGGTTATGGGTGAAGATACGCATGCCCTGGAGCAACCGCTCACGAACCTTCAGCACACGGAGATAACCTTTCCCCGTAGAAGTCCCGACGTCGAATACGTCTTCAAACATGTCTCCATGAGAGATGCCGCCTACAACACGATGATTCAGAAAGCGTCGTCAGGATCTGCATCTCCAGACCGCCAAAGCAATTGCCGCCTCTACCCTGCCGACGAATATGCCGAGATGATTGCCCACCACTACAATCTCGCGGAGGCGCCTGAGGCGATCGAATGGTTGGAACGAGCGGGCGATCGGGCTGCCAGCATCTATGCCGGCGATTCGGCCATCGCCGATTACAGCGCAGCCAGAACAGGGACTACTGGAACGGGAGCCGAACCTGCCATGATCGCACGTCTCGACGAGAAGCTTGGGGCGGTCGCTCATGACGCTGGGCGGCTACGATGAGTCTCTGGAGGCGCTGGAACGGGCAGCTTCGGTCCATGAGAGGCGGCGAGACCTGGATGCGGCCGGTAGGATCGTTGCCCAAATAGGCATGGCGCACCGCTATCGCGGAACACTCGATCAAGGAATCGCCCGAGTCACGCCCATGGTGGAAGCGCTTTCCCCGCTAGGACCGTCTGAATCGCTGGCTTCCCTTCATCTGGCTCTAGCCAATCTCTTCCTTGTTGCCGGCCGCTGGAGAGACGTCCTCGACTCGGCCGACAAAGCCGCGCAAATCGCGCGGGTCATCGGCAATGAACGCCAGCTTGGCGAAGCGGAGGAACGACGTGGAACGGCGCTCGAAATGCTTGGGGATCCGAACGGCGCTCGGGTTCTTGAAGCATCGATTCCTTTAATAGAGCGGAGCGGAGATCAGGTCGTACTCTTCCGTGCCTTGAATAACCTCGGAGAAGCAGCCAAGATCGCCGGAGATATCGAGTCGGCCATCCGCTACACGGAGCAGGGGCTTGCGGTGGCCGAGCGGTCGGCAATCCGGATCAAACCACCTTCATACTTGGTAACCTAGCCGCACTTCATCTCATTCAGGGTCAGTGGGACAAAGCGGATCAATATCTCGAGCGAGCTGCCGAAGTGGCAGCGTTGCTATCTAGTTCCTCGGGCTATCAGACTCAGCTGGATACAGCCGCAAAGCTGGCGCTCTATCGTGGCGACTGGGCTCGGCAGAAGGTATCTCGATCAAGCAAACGATCGAATGGTAGAGATCAACGACCACCAGTTTACAGAGGCGGTGCTAGCGGTCCGTGGCGAGCTGCACATCGAGAAAGGCGAGCCACGCGAGGCCATCAGATATTCGAGAGCCTCGAACTACCGCAGGAGATTCTCACGTCTACGGCTCCCATCCTTGCCTGGGCCAGTCGAGGTTGGGAACCGAAAAGAGGCTTGGAGCTTACTTCCGATGTGTCAACCGATGCCGCCACGAGCCCTGCACTCACTGAGGCGCTGCGAATTCAGGCTAAGGCGCTGATCGCAGACGGAACGCCTTCGTCGAAGCGGAGAGGCTCCGTCAAGGAAGCCCTCGAGCTGAGCCGCAAGATCGGCTATCCTTTCGCCAGAGGCTGGCTACTGGTGGAGCGAAGCCGGTGTCGACGTGGCAGCGGCGACATCGATGCAGCTAACAGTGATCTACAACAGCGGCTGAACATCTTCAACAGGCTCCCGCCACGGAAGAAGCAAGCGTCGACGCAGATGCTGGAAGAGCCTCACATCACCGCTCAACATCAAAACGTGATCTTGTCTGCAGAGTGACTATCGCAGAGGCGTTTTCGTTTTCGCAGTCCGATCATCCTGCCGTGTGAATGAGCGCCGACGGTTCATCGATATGTCGTCGCTACACTTGGCCTGACGCGTACCATGATGCGTGACAGGCTACGAGCAACGACCTGCCCCTGAAACCCGATACCTAAAAACCTCCGACGGTGTCTTCATCGCGTATCAGGTTGTAGGGGAAGGAGATCCCTACGTGGCGGTCGACTTCAATGTCAGCGAAAGCAATGTTGATCTCATGTGGGACGAGCCGGACTGGTTTCCATACCTCAGCGGCACCGCTGAATTCGCCACCCTCATCCTTCACGACCGGCGTGGGGTAGGAGTATCAAGCCGAAACGTGCCGCTGCCTAACCTTGAGACACGTGTCTCCGATCTTCTCGAAGTTCTCGATGCCGCAGGCGCCTCGACCGCAACCCTAGCTGCGGGTCGAGACTCCGGTTCCATGCACGCTCTCTTTGCCGCTACTCACCCTAAGCGGACATCCGGAATGGTGTGGAACACTCCTGCGGCTCGCGAAGCCTGGGCAAGCGATTATCCTTGGGGCGTCACGCCCCAGCAGTTCGAAAGGGACCTCCGAGACGGGCTAGCCTGGGGCTGGGAATACGCCTTCCGGATCTTCCGCTATCGTGAGGCAGAACGACTGGGCATCCCCAATGACGCACCAGAGCTCAATGAGCTGAAAGCGGCCGCCACGCGCGAGTTTCTGCGCCGGACTCGCGCCTATGCGCGCATCATCCGCAATACGGCGACGCCCGACGTTGCCGAACAGCTGCTGCGGATCGCCTACGCGAGTGACGTGCGTTCTGTGCTTCCGTCCGTGCAAGCCCCGGTAGCTCTCGTCGTAGGCGAGGCGGATCAGGTTGACGAGGCGAAATACATCGCTTCCCTTATCCCCAATGCCATCGTGCACGTTACAAGTGGCTCGTCCGGAATTGCAGCAGAGCCGTTCCTCAGAGTCCTCCGGGCCATGGTCGGAGCGGCGCCGGAGCCGGCAGGGCTCGACACTGTCCTCTCGACAGTGCTCTTCACGGATATCGTTGGATCGACCGAGAAGCAGGCAGCTCTTGGAGACAGGGGATGGAGAAATTTGGTCCTCGCTCACCACCGAATAGTTCGCGAAGTGCTGAGCCGCTGGCACGGTCGCGAGAACGACACTGCAGGAGATGGCTTCTATGCGACATTCGATGGGCCGGCTCGAGCCATTCGGGCTGCCAGGGAGATCCAGCAGCGAGTACAGCCACTTGGGATCGAAATACGGGCAGGAGTCCATACGGGAGAGTGCGAGCTTGTCGACGGCAAGTGTGCTGGCATTACCGTCAGCATCGGAGCCCGGATTGCGGCCAGGGCTAACGCCTCGGAGGTGCTCGTCTCACAAACGGTCAAGGATCTCGTCGCGGGCTCCGGCCTCACCTTCGAAGACGCGGGCCAGCACAACCTCAAAGGGGTTCCAGGAGCGTGGACACTTTACAGCGTTCGAACCTGAGCACGCCAGGCGAAAGGTTCCCCAGAAGTAGACCTCTTACTCTCCAGACGGTGGTCGCGACATGACCCTCAAACGACTTATTCCCTGACCGCTTCCCTCCAACGGGCCAAATCCTTCGGGCCTGTTTCACACCTCGAGCCCGACCGGGGTCGCTGCCTGATTCTGCGGGTACCGAAACCAGCCAATAGAGTACGAAGGGCTTACAATCAGGTCTTAGTGGAAGAACTCTCGATTCCCAGGATTAACCATGGTTGATGGACAGAGAACGGAAGTCCCCCTCAACGGCGACGAGCGCACGATGCTCAACGCCTTTCTCGATTGGCAGCGGGACACCCTCGAGTGGAAGTGCAGCGGACTTACCCCAGAGCAGATGACAGAGGCCACGATCCCGCCCTCGCGCTTGACGCTCCTTGGCCTCCTTCGTCATCTAACCGAGGTCGAGTATTTCTGGTTCGACTACGTACTAATGGGCCACCCGGGCAGCCTCGGGATGTATTCGGTTGAGAAGAATCCAGCGGCTGGCGATGAGGCGTGGACAGCTCTGGATAGCCACCGGTCAGTTGAGGTGGTTGAACGCTGGCGTGAGGCCACAGAAACCTCTCGACGCAACGCCGCCTCTCTCCCGAACCTCGACTCTCCGGCTGCGCTTCCATGGGATGATGAGCCGGTCAATCTCCGTTGGATCACCGTTCACATGACGCGCGAGTACGCCCGGCATACCGGCCACGCCGACTTGCTGCGGGAACGGATCGACGGTGCAACGGGAGAGTAAGCGGGTTGCCCGCAGTTGGCTAATGCTGTCCGCCTTTCCGGCTAGCCGGCCGGATAGACGATGATCAGGGGGAGGCTGCCGGTTCGAAGATGCGTTGACGGAACCTCATCCATCGCAGCCTCGTTGCCGAGTCGATCTCGCAGGCCTCGCTCCGATCCATTAGCGAACGGTTGGCCCCATCCATGGCAACGGGCAAAATGTCGCGGAGGGTATCGTACCAGGCCCTCTGCTCATCACGGTAGCAGGGTTCATTGTCTCGCGCATGAACGCGATCGCATTCGTGATCCATAGCTCCCTATCGAAGCCAAGGCACCAATCCAAGGATCCGCTCCAAGGCTAGCCGTCGAGGCACAGTGAAGTGCTGCGACTCGTCGAACTCGACAAGAAATGGCGGGGAACCAGACACAAGAAAGTCGCAAGGTGGCAGCCTTTTGGTAACAGCAAAGGATCGAAGCCCCTGTAGGGCACCAAAGCGTTGTATATCTCTGATAGCACCCTCCCCGGGTTCGCCGGATCGCGCAAAATCTCATCGATGTGAGTTGTCCAGCCGGATCGCCAGCCAGGCGTGACGGTAGCGAACCCCTGGAGCATTCTCAGAACCGCCGCCTTGCAGTCCTTACACCGCGCCTTGTGTTTCAATGACATGCACTCTCCATTCGAGAAATGATGCGCCGGACCTCCGGAGCATAAGCGGAGGACTCCCATTCCGATTAAGTGCGTCGCTCTAGTCTCACATGACTACCGTATTCACGAGCCCGATGGCAGCTGGGACTTCTCGACTCAATTCTCGGCAATAAACAGTGTCTGCGATAGCCAGGGCTGCGATACTATCCTCTATGCTCTCTACTCCTGGGACATTGGCCGCGCCGGCCGATAAAGCAGGAGGCCGTGTTCAACGGAATTCTGACGTTCGGCTTGTGATGGTAGAGGTCGGCCAGCTTTCCGACAAGGGCGTCAGGGGACGCGACCTAGTGTTAGAGGTGTGGAAGCGAGGTGAAGATCTCCCATGCAAATTCCCACAGAAGTTTGGCCGTCTTACGGACCTCAAAATCACCGGAGGGCAAGGACTTTGTTGACTTTCTACCCAATCGAACGGTCGACGGGGGCGCTGTACTCATCTGCGGCGAAACGAACATCATCAAGCTAAAGCGCAAACCGGAGCCCGGCTTCAGCGATCCCTATGGCGCTCTCCCAGTTCTTTCGTCCATGGGCCCCGTAATTCTCAACCCAATCCACGATTACATGACCCGGTATGAGATGCGCAAGAAGCGCCAGCACTACTCCCGAGGCGGGAAGTGGGTGCTATCGGTATGGAACAAGGGGAAGCGCAAGGGCGAGACACGACTTCCGTGGACCGCCTATCACGATGGCGTCGACGAAACGGCCAACATCCGCAAGCTCGAAAACGCAGTTCCCGCCCGGCCAGATATCATGATAGGTGTTGCGACGTTGCTGACCGTCACGATCTTCTCTGGGTCACGATCTCTTTCAGGTGACCGTCGCTACAGGAGTTAGACATGGGTTGGCTTGGCCAACTGAAGCGGTGCGGCATCGACCGCGGCTGCGTCGCAGAGCCCTTGCACGCCCGCGGCCCTGGCAGCCGGGCTGTTCGGTTCCGGAACACGTCGCCGGCACGAGGCCGAAAAGAGCGGATCTTGGAAAGCGAACGACGGTCGCTAGTTTGGCATCTCGGCCTCTCGAGACACCTCACGCCGCAATATAGCTCCTCCAATCGGAGACGCGATCTCGCCATGCATGACCTTGCAACCGTAATTGATGGGGTTTGGGTTCTGAAGCTGGGAGCGGCTTTCGAGGTGTGAAAGAAGCCCGGCCATTCCTGGCCGGGCTTCTCCTTTCAGGAGATCCTTGCGATCTAGCGATCGGCCCGCGTCAGCACCCTTGACTGCCAAGGCGCCGGCGGCCAGCTCAACGGCGGGTTAGCGTCTTGTGCCAGCTGTAGCGCTTGTGCCGGAAACCAGTCTCCCGCGGCCGGATCGACCTGGCCCCAGAGTGGGTCGAAGAGAGCTTGGGCAGCGCTGGTAGTGGGCCAGCCGGGCTGAGTATAGGCACTATAGTCCCAGGCACGAGCCCCGCCCGCCGCGTCGCACTGACCATCGGACTCACCCGGAGTCTTGACCCAAAGATAGGCGTCAAGCAGAGGAACGCCTGTATTGGCTGTCGGACGAAGCCCCAAGCCTGCGCCGGGCGGATTGCACCAGTTACCGGCTTGTAGAGTGCTGATGACCGAGGAAGGTTGGTTATAGGGAGCCGACGCATACGTCTCCATGTTGTTCGGCCCCTGGCCGTTGCGACTCGTGTCGATCACGAAGTGGGTTGTGGGAACAGCCGTCCCCATGTTCTGCGCGTACCAAGCCGTGCTCAGACCCCAAGTGCTGAAGTCGCTCTGAGTGGCTGGGTAGTACTGGCTGGCACAGTAGTCGTAATGCCCAAGCCTCCATCCACCTTGCTCAGGATCGTTGGCAAATGCGATGCAGTCTGAGATCCAGGTGCCGTAGTCGATCAGCTCGGGGGTTGGCTGGTAGTTGGAGACATTGAGGAAGAAGCCCTGAGCTCGCTGTACTCCCGCCTGGACCAGCTCTTGCGAAATCGCGCCGACACCCAGCCAAGCGCTGTGCGTGCCGTCGAGATAGACGCTGATGTTGGGATCCTGCTCCAGTATGGTGACGGCATAGTTGAGCTCGGCGTAGCGGTCGGCGTCCGTGAATGGATAGCTGGTGGAGGGACCACCGCAGGTGGAGGGAAGCAGTCCGAGGCTGTCGGGCTCGAGAATGACCATCGCCTTACCGTCGCCGATTCCCCGTGCGAAACCGCTGATCCATTTCTCGTACTCTGCGAGGTTGAGGGCACCGCCGGCGGAGTACTGCGCACAGTCGCGTCCCGGAATGTTGTAGGCTACCAGGCTGGGTACGGATCTCTCAAAGGCAGCCTCCCTCATCGTCGAACGGACGGAGTGTTCCACCTCCCGGGACGTTCCACCCGTGAACCACACGGATCGAGGCGTGGCTTCCATGGAGATGAGCAGCTTGGCATCGGCCACGTCGCCGCTTCCGAGTAACTGCCTTATCTGCTGAACTGCACCTCTATCGGGGGCGGGCACAAAGAAGCGAGTTGACGAGACGTGTGTCCAGTTATTTTGCTTTGAATGGGCCGGATGATGTGTCGACGCCGCCAAAACGGCCATGGGGGCCGATAGGGCAAAGGCTAATACGACGGCAGCGCATGCGGTGCGTGCCAAGAAAGATGTTCGCAACATATCCTCCATAAACCATCGATTCAATTGAGCTGCTCCTGAAATCGAGCGGTTCTCGCAATCGTCGCTTCTTCCTCACCTCCTGACCTGTGAATCAATTGCTGTAACCGTTACCAATAAATGTTTCACAAACTACCTCTTCCATCTTATCCTCCTCCGAATCGTCAAACAACTAGGCATGTCCGCTCACGACAAAGATTGGGCCGGCTATCGGCGGTCCCCAATAGCGGAGAGCTATCGACACACGTCTCGGGCGGGCGGGCGCCCATTCGGGTTTCACGAAAGCCATTACCACGCCTGCGCCCCAGCGAGATTTAAAATAGGCTTCGGCGCGGATGACCACTGTCCAAGCACCGGGTTCCGGGGTCTCTGTCCCGGGGCGTCAGGACGCATAATGCGCAATCCTTGTAGGAGCGCCAACCCCCCTTTTCCTGTCTCCGCGCCGACTTTGGTTGTTTGGGATGCGATGGCCAGTGGCCATCGTCCACGGGAAGCCGAGGCACACGAAATTGAGGTTGAGCCCCTGAAGACGGTGCGTGAGTGGACGTCCTTTTTCCAATCCGTGAGAGTCGCGCCTGACTCTCTCCCAGAAGGCTGATCGCAGCCTAATTCCACTAGCGATGAGGCGGGCCTATCGAGTGAGCCTGCGGAATTCGACAACACACTGCCAGTTTGCGTTGGCGGCCTCGCCGCTAATTCTCCCGAATGTGTCCGAAGCCCTCGTTCACCATCCGCTGGAGTGTCGTTTCCGCCACGGAGAGCAGCGAAAGGGCGGACATCGTGTCAAACAAGAGCGCATGAATTTCGATCCAGGCGCCGTCCCAGTCGTTCGCAGCCATCTTTGCTCAAGAACCTCTGCCGGCTGCCGTGGCCTTGTGGGAAGCCATTCCTGCCCACCACAGGGCCGCCCCGAGCTGGCATGTCTTGAACTCCGGCCCGTGTCGCTCGGTTTCGCTCCGGAGGTGGGCTTCGAACTCGCGGGCGCGGGCACTGACTGCTTCAGACTGCTCGACTATCCCCGGGGCTATATCGGGAAGCATCTCATTCAGGTTGTCGCGACAACCATCGATGCACTCGAGGAACTCCGAGAGCATGCTGAGGCAGGCATCGGTACGATTTGGGCCCGCGAAGATGATGTCGAGATATCGGTCGAAGGGAATATCTTGTCCCTGCATAATCGCCTCACTGAGATGATTCCTGGCGAGACGGACGAGGGCTACCGAAGCCGACGGTTGTCGCGTATGACGCACCGATCTGGATATTCTGCTTCAGGTGAGGGCTGGCGACGATCGAGTGACGCGGGCCTCGGCTGACAAAAGAAAAAGCCCTGGCAGCGGCCTATCTTCCCAGAACCTCGCGATTCCAGTATTGTCGGTGCTACATCGTTTCACGACCGTGTTCGGGATGGGAACGGGTGGTTCCGATGCGCCGTTGGCCACCAGAGCATTGTTTCGCTATATCAGCGTGCAGAGTATTCAGCTGTTGAGACGATTGGAAGTTCACAACTAAAGAGAGCACAGAAAGGTTCGATTCGCAGCCACCTTGGCGGCTGCATGAGCAAGGTGGAACCAAAGACGAAGGCCTCGACCATTAGTACCGCTCAGCTGTAGGGATTACTCCCCCTGCACCTGCGGCCTATCAACCAGATGGTCTATCTGGGGTCTTACCTCTTTCGAGTGAGAGGTCTCATCTTGGGGCGGGTTTCGCACTTAGATGCTTTCAGCGCTTCTCCCTTCCCGACATAGCTACCGAGCTTTTGCTCCTGGCGGAACAACTCGCTCACCAGTGGTCAGTCCATCCCGGTCCTCTCGTACTAGGGACAGCTCCCCTCAAACCTCTTACGCCCACGACGGATAGAGACCGAACTGTCTCACGACGTTCTGAACCCAGCTCGCGTACCATTTTAATGGGCGAACAGCCCAACCCTTGGGACCGACTCCAGCCCCAGGATATGACGAGCCGACATCGAGGTGCCAAACCCTGCCGTCGATGTGAACTCTTGGGCAGGATAAGCCTGTTATCCCCGGGGTAGCTTCTATCCGTTAAGCCACGGCCCTTCCACTCGGAACCGTGGGATCACTAAGCCCGACTTTCGTCCCTGCTCGGAATGTCCTCCTCGCAGTCAAGCTCCCTTATGCCTTTACACTCTACGGCTGATTTCCATCCAGCCTGAGGGAACCATTGGGCGCCTCCGTTACTCTTTGGGAGGCGACCGCCCCAGTCAAACTGCCCACCTGACACTGTCTCCCAGCCAGATTTGTGGCCTGGGGTTAGAGCCACGCACGGACAAGAGTGGTATTTCACTGTTGCCTCCACCGCCCCCGCAAGGACGGCTTCACAGGCTCCCACCTATGCTACGCATGACCGCACCCGACTCAATGCCAAGTTGCAGTAAAGCTCCACGGGGTCTATTTGTCCAGTCGCGGGTACCCTGCATCTTCACAGGGAATTCAATTTCGCCGGGCCCCCTGTCGAGACAGTGCCCAAGTCGTTACGCCCTTCGTGCGGGTCGGAACTTACCCGACAAGGAATTTCGCTACCTTAGGACCGTTATAGTTACGGCCGCCGTTTACCGGGGCTTCGTTTCAGAGCTCATCACCCCTCCACTTAACCTTCCGGCACTGGGCAGGCGTCAGCCCCTATACTTCCCCTTTCGGGTTGAGCAGAGACCTGTGTTTTTGGTAAACAGTCGCTTGGGCCTTGTCACTGCGACCCCCCTCGGCTCGACGACGCGTGGCCATCTCACCTAGTAGGGGCACCCCTTCTTCCAAAGGTACGGGGTCAATTTGCCGAGTTCCTTAACAAGGGTTCTCCCGATCACCTTGGTATTCTCTACCTGCCTACCAGTGTCGGTTTGCGGTACGGGCGCACAATCTTCAACGCTGAGCGGCTTTTCTAGGCAGTGTGGCCCCGGCGACTCCAGGCTGCTTGCGCAGCCCTTGGCCCCAGCCTCACCTCTAGTCCGGTGTTTTACCCCCGGACCAGGCTTCGCTGGGTCACGCACCATGTCCAATAGGTGCGCTCAGCCGTTCCTCCTGCGTCCCCGCCTCGCTCCAACTGTGCGGTAACGGAATATAAACCGTTTGTCCATCGCCTACGCCTTTCGGCCTCGGCTTAGGCCCGACTAACCCTGAGCGGATGAACCTTCCTCAGGAAACCTTAGGCTTTCGGTGCACCAGATTCTCACTGGTGTTATACGCTACTCATACCGGCATTCTCACTTCCTGACGCTCCAGCCGTCCTCACGGTCGACCTTCTCAGCAGACAGGAACGCTCCCCTACCGATCAATCATCCGAAGACGATCAATCCCGCGGTTTCGGCGGTGTGCTTCAGCCCCGCTACATTGTCGGCGCACGACGACTCGACCAGTGAGCTATTACGCACTCTTTCAATGGTGGCTGCTTCTGAGCCAACATCCTGGTTGTCTGTGCCGTCGCACAGCCTTGTCCACTAAGCACACACTTCGGGGCCTTAACCGGCGGTCTGGGCTGTTTCCCTTTTGACGATGAAGCTTAGCCCCCACCGTCTGACTCGTTGCGACCATACCATGGCATTTGTGGTTTGATTGGGGTTGGTAAGCGGATTGCGCCCCCTAGCCCATCCAGAGCCCTACCTCCATGGCACTACACACAACGGCTAGCCCTAGAGCTATTTCGGGGAGAACCAGCTATCTCCGCGTTCGATTGGCATTTCACCCCTATCCACAGGTCATCCCTGCCTTTTGCAACAGACGTGGGTTCGGGCCTCCACCGGGTGTTACCCCGGCTTCACCCTGCCCATGGATAGCTCACGCGGTTTCGGGTCCGCTGACCGCGACTAGACGCCCTATTCAGACTCGCTTTCGCTACGGCTCCAGACATCACTGCCCTTAACCTCGCCACGACCAGCAACTCGCCGGTTCATTCTTCGATAGGCACGCCATCAGCCATTGCTCCGAAGAGCCATAGGCCTTTGACTGCTTGTAAGCATGCGGTTTCAGGTCTCTTTCACTCCCCTCCCGGGGTGCTTTTCACCTTTCCCTCACGGTACTAGTTCACTATCGGTCGCTAGATGTATTTAGCCTTGGGAGGTGGTCCCCCCAGATTCCCACAGGGTTTCTCGTGTCCCGTGGTACTCAGGTGCCGATCCAGAGTCTACAACCAGTCGCCTACCGGACTGTCACCGTGTATCGTGTCGCTTTCCAGTCGACTTCGGCTTGATTGCAGATTTGTAACTCTGCTCGGGCCCATCACAGCCCGACTGATCGGTCCTACAACCCCCATCGAACTCCGGCATGATGACCGTCTGGTTCGATAGGTTTGGGCTTCTCCCCTTTCGCTCGCCGCTACTAAGGGAATAATCTCTTTTCCTCGCGGTACTTAGATGTTTCAGTTCCCGCGGTACCCTCCGCACATCCTATGTGTTCAGATGTGGGTGCTATGGCATAACCCATAGCGGGTTGCCCCATTCGGAAATCTCCGGATAAGTCTGTTAGCGACACCCCGGAGCTTATCGCAGCTAACCACGTCCTTCTTCGGCACCTAGCGCCTAGGCATCCACCGCATGCCCATACTTCCTTCTTCTTTGGTTCCCCTTGCTCAGAAACCCTAGCTGTCTCTCAGCCGCTACACCCTACGAGTGCGATGCACCCTTCAGGCCAACGGCCGGATCCGGCATATTGGTTTCAAATAGAACCTTCTGTGCTCTCTTCAGTTGTGAACGTTCCTGCTCACCGGTCCTCGATTACGACAATCGGTGAGAGACGACGAATGCCCGATCCTCGACCGGGCTCTCCAATCTAGCAAGTCCCAGCCCTCCACGTCAACCGTTGGAAGCGGAAGTGGATTGCCGGACACCCAGATCGGACGACTTCATTATACTCTGGAATCCTTCATGCTGGTCAACATTCAGGTCCCGTTTCCAGCAGCCTATTCTGAGCTCTCCCTTTCCGCCTTTTATTCACAGCTTTTAGGCCCATCACAAACACTAACCGGTGCTCGTCTGGCTCGAGGGAGCGTCCATCTTGCATCGATGGGATGGCCCTCGTCGGCTTTACCCTCTTCGCCTGCAGCGCGAGCTGACCCTTGGTCGAAGAGGCTCATGCTGCTTTCCGGAAGAAGCAAAAAAGCCCGGCCACTATGGCCGGGCTCGTAGCGTTCATAAGAGAAGAGTGAGAGTCACGGGATTGATGCGAGTCAACTTGTTCCGATCCTGTTGGGGATCGGGATGTGATACGAAAGATTGCTCTTCCGATCGACCTAGGATTCGTGTAATCCCTAGAAAGGAGGTGATCCAGCCGCACCTTCCGGTACGGCTACCTTGTTACGACTTCACCCCAGTCACCAGGCCCACCTTCGACGGCTGCCTCCTTGCGGTTAGCCCACCGGCTTCAGGTGTTCCTCGCTTCCATGGTGTGACGGGCGGTGTGTACAAGACCCGGGAACGTATTCACCGCCGTATGCTGACCGGCGGTTACTAGCAACTCCGACTTCATGCAGGCGAGTTGCAGCCTGCAATCCGAACTGAGACCGCGTTTGATGGGATTCGCTCCAGCTCGCGCTCTCGCTGCCCTTTGTCGCGGCCATTGTAGCGTGTGTGTAGCCCTGGACGTAAGGGCCGTGCTGACTTGACCTCATCCCCACCTTCCTCCGGGTTTCTCCCGGCAGTCAGACTAGACATCCTAACTAGCCTCAGGGGTTGCGCTCGTTGCGGGACTTAACCCAACATCTCACGACACGAGCTGACGACAGCCATGCAGCACCTGTGACTCTGTCCTTGCGGAGGCACTCATTTCTGAGTGTTTCACAGCCATGTCAAGCCCAGGTAAGGTTCTTCGCGTTGCGTCGAATTAAACCACACGCTCCGCTGCTTGTGCGGGTCCCCGTCAATTCCTTTGAGTTTTAGCCTTGCGGCCGTACTCCCCAGGCGGGACACTTACTGCGTGTGCGCCGGCACCGGTGGGGTCGATACCACCAACACCTAGTGTCCATCGTTTACGGCGTGGACTACCGGGGTATCTAATCCCGTTCGCTCCCCACGCTTTCGCGCCTCAGCGTCAGTCGTCGGCCAGGAAGTCGCCTTCGCCACTGGTGTTCGGCCCGGTCTCTACGGATTTCACCCCTACTCCGGGACTTCCACTTCCCTCTCCGACACTCCAGCACCACAGTCTCCCGCGACCCTCCCCAGTTGAGCCGGGGTCTTTCACACGGGACTTATGACGCCGCCTACGCGCTCTTTACGCCCAGTAATTCCGGACAACGCTCGCCCCCTACGTATTACCGCGGCTGCTGGCACGTAGTTAGCCGGGGCTTCTTCCTGTGCTACCGTCATCATCGTCACACAGAAAAGGAGTTTACAACCCGAAGGCCGTCTTCCTCCACGCGGCGTTACTCGCTCAGGGTTTCCCCCATTGGCAAAATTTCCTAACTGCTGCCTCCCGTAGGAGTCTGGGCCGTGTCTCAGTCCCAGTGTGGCTGACCATCCTCTCAGACCAGCTACCGATCGTCGCCTTGGTAAGCCTTTACCCCACCAACTAGCTAATCGGACGCAGGCCCCTCTCAACGCGACTCGATTCCTCGAGCCTTTCTTCTCCCGACCACATGCGGTATTAGCACCTGTTTCCAAGTGTTATCCCCCACGTCGAGACAGGTTCCTACGCGTTACTCACCCGTTCGCCACTCACTGCAAATCCGAAAACCTGCAGTCCGTTCGACTTGCATGTCTTAGGTACGCCGCCAGCGTTTGTCCTGAGCCAGGATCAAACTCTCCATCAAACCACCTTTTGGCTGTGGTCCGCCTTTCGAGTTCCTGCTCCTGCCTCGCATCTCTCAACGCGTGACTCTCACTCTTCTCTTGTGAACGTTCAGACAACGAACCGGCAGGTCCCCCTGCCGATTTGCCCTTCAATCTACCACACCCTTCTCCCTCTTTCCAAACGGATATATAACGACGGATATTCCCTTTGGGAACCCCACGCCCCACGTATTCCTGATGCCTGCATCACGCCCTTCGGCTGAAACCTATCATCCTTCGACGTCGGCATGAGGCAAAGTTGAGTATGTTGCTGGCGGCGATTCTCCTCACCCTAACCGCCGCGGCCATGCATGCCTTGTGGAACGCATTGCTCAAGCCAAGCGGCGACCCGTGGCGTCTCGCCGCTCTCGCCACAGTAACCTCAGCCCTTCTATGGTCTCCTGTGGTCCTCGTTGCCTGGCTCTTAGACGGTAGGCCGGGAGTCCCGCCCGAAGCATGGATCCTGGCGGTCGCGTCGGCTGTGCTCGAACTGTTGTACCTACTTGCCCTTTCCTATGCCTACGAGCGGGGTGAGCTGTCGTCCGTATATCCGATCGCCCGTGGCACGGCTCCCTTGGTTGCCGTTTTCATTGGAATCGTTGTGCTAGGTGAACACCTAACGCCAATGGCCCTGCTCGGCGTAGCCCTGCTCCTCTGCGGAGTTTGGGTTGTTAGACACCCTGACCAGCGTCCGAGATCAGTACTTCCGGCCCTTTCTGTGGGTCTCCTCGTCGGGCTCTACTCGTCGCTGGACAGCGAGGGGGTCCATCTCGCACAGCCATGGCTCTACGGCTGGATACTCTGGGCGTTGACCGCAGGTCTTGTAGCTGCCTTCTCATACATCCGCCTGCATATTGCCAAGAAACCTCCGGGTCCCGAAAGGAAAGAGGAGACGACTCCGCTCCGGGCGGGCATCGGACAAGCGACCTTGATTGGGTTCCTCATGACAGCCACATATCTCCTGGTTCTGATAGCCTTTCGCCTCGCACCGCTAGCGATAATCTCTCCCCTGCGAGAGACGTCGGTGGTCATCGCGGCCTTATGGGGCATCTGGGGGCTTAAAGAGCGGAGGCGATTGTGGCTTCGCCTGGGAGGAGCTGCGGCCGTCGCCTTAGGCGCAGCTCTGCTGTCTCTCTAGCAAAGCCTACGTGTTAATCCGCCCTCTCAATCGAGGCTCCCAGTGCGCGGAGCCTTTCATCAATTCGCTCGTAGCCACGATCGATGAGCTCGATGCGCTCGATCTCACTCTCTCCCTCGGCAATGAGTGCAGCCATGACGAGAGCAATGCCGGCACGAATGTCAGGGCTTACGAACTGGCGACCATGGAGCTCGGCCGGACCGGAAATGACGCAGCGGTGTGGGTCCGCTAGAACAATCCGCGCCCCCATGTCCTTCAGTCGATCCACAAAGAACATTCGGCTCTCGTACATCCAGTCATGCACCATGGTCATTCCACTCGCCTGCGTCGCCAGGACGATGAATACGGACGCCAGGTCGGTCGGGAAGTTCGGCCAAGGCCCTGTCACTATCTGTGGCACAGCTCGTAGAGTCGAAGTCTCGATGTGCATGGTCCGTCCGTCATGACGAAAGTCGACACCCATGCGTTTGAGGACCAGCAACACCATCTCAAGGTGCTCGGGAACGACATTGACAATATCAACAGCACCGCCGCAACTTGCGGCGAGAGCTGCGAAGGTGCCTGCTTCGGTGTGGTCAGGCCAAACCTCGCACGTCACTGGACCCAGCTCCTCCACTCCCTCGATCTCCAGAACATTGGTGCCGGCTCCATGTACCCTTGCTCCCATTGCATTCAGCATCTCGGCGAGGTTGACGATATGAGGTTCGCAGGCAGCGTTTCTAATCGTGGTCTTTCCCTGGGTCTTGGAAGCCAGCATCATCAAATTTTCGGTCGCTGTGACGGAGGCTTCATCGAGGAAGATCGTTCCAGGCTCGAGGCGTGAACAGCTCACGTCATACCTTCCGGCACTCGCCTGAACTGTCCCACCAAGTGTTTGGAATGCCTCCAGATGGGTCTTAATGGAGCGAGTGCCGATGGCATCGCCTCCCGGGTGGTGCATCGACCAATGCCCGAAGCGTGCGAGAAGCGGCCCTGCCATCAGAACCGAAGCGCGGAGCTTCTCGACGAGTTCCACGGCTGGAGTCCAATTGGAAACACCCTTGGTCGAAATGCGCAAGCTCCGCGGTCCCTCAAACTCAACCTGCGCACCCACACTCCGCAACAGGTCGGCCATGACATACACATCCGCGATGGCGGGCACATTGCCAATGATGCACTCGCCATCTGTTAAAAGCGAGGCGGCCATCATCGGGAAGAATTGCGTTCTTATTAGCAGCCACTTCTATCGTCCCGCTAAGGGGGTGACCACCTTGAATGATGAAACGGGACACGTTCAGGGCTCCATATGAATCAGAAGTCGCGGTTGGGAATGGGCCGCAGGGACCCAGAAGTTCGACGAAGGACCTGCTCGGCTGGCATCGACGACTTCCGATTATCGGACTATGGAACCCACCATCCTGACTCGGTCCTAGTTTCACGTCTCGCCGAGATAAGCCTTCCGCACAGTATCGCTGGCCAAGAGATTTTCGGCGGTGTCGTTAAGCACCACCTGTCCCGTCTGCAACACGTAGCCACGTGAAGCAATTTGGAGGGCCATGTAAGCATTCTGCTCCACCATGAAGATGGTGGTGCCCTGCTTGTTGATCTCGACGACGGTGTCGAATACTCGTTCTGTCAGGATCGGCGAGAGCCCCATGGAGGGCTCATCCATGATCATCAAGCGAGGGCGGGCCATCAGCGCGCGGCCGATGGCAAGCATCTGCTGTTCCCCACCGCTCAACGTTCCCGCCTGTTGCCCCTTGCGTTCTTGAAGTCGGGGAAATAGCGTGTAAACTCTGTCCACGTCCTCCTGGATGTGCTTGTCTTTCCGAGTCCAGGCACCCATCTTGAGGTTGTCGAGGACCGTGAGTTTGGGAAAGACCCGGCGACCCTCCGGAACCGGTGCGACACCCATCTCGATAACCCGTCGCGTTGCAGTTCCCTCGATGCGCTTACCTTCCAACAACACCTGGCCCTTTCGGGGCTTCACAATGCCGAGTATGGTCTTCATGGTCGTGGTTTTGCCTGCGCCGTTGGCTCCGAGGAGGGCCACGATCTCACCCTTGTTCACTACGTAGTTGACGTCCTTCAGGATGTGCAGGCTCCCGTAGTAGGTATCAACTCCGTGAAACTCAAGCAGTGGCTGCGGCTTTTCGTCCAAGATATGCCTCAATTACTCGTTCGTCGCGGCGAACTTCATCCGGCGATCCCTCGGCGATCTTGGTTCCATAGTCGAGAACCGTAATTCTCTGGGATACGCCCATTACAACGCTGAGATTGTGCTCGATGAGAAGAATGGTAAAGCCCTGAGCATGGATCTCACGGATGTGCTCAATGAACTCGACGGCTTCAGAGGGGTTCATCCCGGCCGTGGGTTCGTCAAGCATCAGAAGATCTGGCTGCGAAGCCACCGCCCGAGCCAGCTCCAGCAATCGTCGGTCCGCGTAGGCAAGATCAGATGCTCTGAAGTCCTGATGGGACATGAGTCTCGGGCTAAGAAGCTGGAGTATTCGCTTGGCCTCGCTTACAGCCTGACGTTCAGCACTAGCCACCCAGGGCGGTTTGATAACGTCGCCAAACAGATTCGATTTGAGCCTGGAGTGATATCCGACAAGAACATTCTCGAGAACCGTCATGTTCGAGAAGAGTCGAAGTGTCTGAAACGTTCGTGCAATTCCGCGGCGCTCGACTCGATCAGGCTTGAGCCCACCAATGTTCTCGCCCTTGAAAAGTATGCGTCCGGCTGTAGGCGGATAGATACCGCTGACCAGGTTAAAAACCGTTGACTTCCCAGCTCCGTTTGGACCGATCAAGCTAACGATCTCGCCCGCATTGACTACAAAGTCGAGGTTGTCAACGGCCTTCAGTCCACCAAAAACCCGAGTCAGTCCTTGAGTCTCGAGTAGTACCTGCTTTTGGGAAGCGGCCAACTAAATTTCGCCCGTCTGCACTGTCCAAAGCTCTTCGTTCTCTTCCTGGAGCTCCATCGGCGTCTCCGGCCGTAATTCCCGTGCACGCCGTCTATCCGGAAGCAGGCCCTGAGGGCGAAGAAGCATCATTCCCACCAGGATTACGCCGAAGATCAGCGGCTTGGCAGTCGAAAATGGAGCCGTGTGCAGCCAAGCACCGAAGGCCCCTACCGGGCCAGGGAGCCCGCGAATAAGACCGCCGAACTGGTTTAGCTTTATGGCCGCGGTAGTGAGCCAAGTCTGGCTGAGGTAAGCGATTATCACGCCGCCAATCATGGCCCCCGGCACGCTCCCTATCCCTCCGAGAATGACCATGACTAGGATGGAAACAGAGACGTTAAAAGAGAAAGCAGTCGGGTCTATGCTGTGAAGGTTGCTCGCGTAAAGCAGCCCTCCAAATCCAGAAAACGCGGCCCCGATGGCAAACGCGGTCAGTCGCGTGCCGGTCACGCTTATTCCAGCGTGGGCCGCCGCTACCTCGTCTTCACGGATAGCGACCCAGCACCGGCCTATTCGGGACGCTCGCAAGCGGTGTATCACCAGCAGACTTAGGATGATGAGCCCAAATGCGAGGTAGTAGAACGACCGGCCGTCATTGCCTGTGAACGTCACGTGGGCTCCAAATATGCTGAACGGAGGCGGGCCGTCGATTCCAATAAGGCTGTTGACCCCGTTTGTGATGTTGGGCACGGCTACCGTATTCCCACGTCCAAAGTAAAGCCCGTCGTTTGGACCGATGTGCGCCGCCACGATCGGAACAATTTCTCCGAAGCCAAGGGTGACGATTGCGAGGTAGTCACCGCGCAATCTCAGCGTCGGCGCACCAAAAACTATGCCAAAGCAGGCTGCAACAAGGGCAGCGAGAGGCACGAGAATGATGAAGTCAAGGTGGATCCCGCCGGGACCAATCGTAAACAGCATATTGCTGATGGTGTGGGTCCCGACCGACCAGTGGGTCGAGGCGAATGTTCCGGCGGTGTACGCCCCGATAGCGAAGAAGGCCGCATAGCCGAGGTCGAGGAGCCCGGCAAAGCCAACCACAACATTCAGGCCTAGGGCTAGAAGGATATAAATCTCCGCTAGATAGGCCGTGTCGAGGTCAACAACGCTGCCGTCGATGATCGGATACGCGAAGGCGGCGAGAAGGATGATCACAATAATACTTCGGCCAAACCATGGCCCTTCTCGCATCCGCGCCAACCCCGGCAATAGTGGAGGCCGTTGGGCGCTGGGCGCCTTCACGTTTAGCGCCATCAGACCTTCTCGGCCGTGTTTGTGCCCAGGATGCCAGCCGGCCGGAACACCAAGATCAGGACGAGAATACTGAAAACGCAGACATCGTACCACTCGCTACCCAAGCCCGACCCGAGACTAGACACATAGGATTGGATTACGCCTATAAGGACGCCCCCCAACATCGCGCCCCGGATGTTCCCGATTCCTCCGAGTACGGCAGCCGTGAACGCATACAGACCTAACGCAAACCCGCTGTTGTATCCGACGAAAAATACCTGCAGGCCATACAGAACCGATCCAGCGCCGGCCAGAAGCGAGCCGATGATGAAAGTGAGCGAGATGATGCGATTGACGTTGATTCCCATCATTGAGGCCGCCTCTCGGTCCTGAGCGACGGCTCGCATCGCCTTTCCCAGTGAGGTGCGATTGACAAACACGTCAAGCCCCACCATCAAAGCGAGTGCCCCAACCAAGACCAAAATTTGCCCATTTGAAATGGTCGTATCGAAGAACGGATAAGTGGAGCTAGTGAGGGCCTGTGGAAAGGCCACGTCGCCACCTCCCTGCCATTCGTACAGCGCCGTCTCTATGATCAGGGACACGCCGATAGCAGTGATCAGAGGCGCCAGGCGGGGGGCATTTCTTAACGGCCTGTAGGCCACCCGCTCGATTACGAACCCGAGAACTGCGCAGGCAACCGAGGCGACGATCATGGCAGCGCCAATACCGATGATGGACTGCAGTACGCTCGGATTCCCCGTCTGGGTGACCAAGTGTTGGATCACCGGCATCGCCACGAACGCCCCAAAGGCGAAGACGTCACCGTGTGCGAAGTTGATCAGCTCGATGATGCCGTACACCATCGTATATCCGAGGGCGACAATAGCGTAAAGAGCACCGAGCACCAGGCCGCCAAGCAAAATACTAGTCAAATCTAGTCACCTCGTCGCTCTCCGAGTCAGCTGCCGGGCCGGCACCGCCATCTGCCACAACGGCTGGGCACCGGATATTATAGATGCCGCTGGCTGTAAGCCAGGGAGGCAGTTGGGCCAGGGGATAGAAAGACGGGGCCTGCACTTTCGGGCAGGCCCCGCCTATGATTCTGTCGGCTTCCTTAGCGTTTAGACGGGGCTGCCCTTAACCTTCAGCAGCTTAAGGAACTTCCACTTGTTGTTTTGTCCCTTATAAACGCTGATGATACGGTCCTTGGTATCACCATTCTTGTCGAAGCTAACCTTACCTGTCGCTCCGGTGAACTTAATCTTCGCAACGTTTGCAACTATCGCGGTTCGCTGACGAATCATCGACCCGGTGAGCTGCTTCGCCTTTTCCGCCTTGTATGCGGCCATTAAGATCGCCGTCGCCGCGTCGAAGGACGTGGCATCGTAGGCCTGTGGGCCAGGATTCCGATAGAAACTCGGGTAAACCTTCTTGTAGAGCTTCACGAAGCTGCTTGAGGCCTTTGAGACATCTGGTCCGACGGAGGTCGCCCAGCTGTTCTTGGCTCCAGACGGGCCGGCTCCGGTCTTGTTGTTGAACCACGCGCTCGTGACGAAGGCGTCTCCACCCTCCCACGGCTTTGAGTACTTCAACTTGCGCAAGTCGCTGGCCAGTGGGCCAGTAGTCTCCTCGTCACATCCACAGAAGACGAAGTCGGGGTTCGCCGCCTTGATGAGGGGAGCGATGGTCGCGGCGCTTTGCGCTTCGGTTGCAGCGCTGGAGCTGTTGACCTGGCTAAATCCCTTCCTCTTAAGGTGCAGTTTGTTGGCTTCGCTCGTGAAGTAGGCCTCGAGCCCGTCGCCATAGGCGAGGCCGTCATCGACGGCATAGTAGCTCTTTGCCTTAAACTGCGCCTTCGCGAACAATGCATCCGAATCACCTTGGATCTTATCCGTCGTTACGGTCCGGAAATAGGTGACAGTGGGGATTTTATGCTTGTAGGTGAGAGGCTCCTGCGTCTTTCGGCCGCTGGGCTGAGTGAGTAGCGGGCTTGTGTTAGCAGGGCTTATCATCACCAGATGGTCCAGGTTGGCCTCTGGCTCACCGACGAGGGCCGCGCCCGAGTTCAGCGTTCCGACTAGGCCAATGCTATGGGAGGCGGCGGCACAGGCATCTACGTTGTTCTTTGCAAGGCTGGCGTCGTAGCCCGAGCCATCGGCCTTTGCATAGTCGGTATTGAGCGTGGGAAGGATCTTAACATGAACGGAGGCGAGCTTCGCCTTCATGTTGTAGACGGCGAGTGCTACCCCATTCTGGATTCCCTGGGAATCGGGCTTTAATGAGGCTACCCCTATTGGGGTCGACGTGCACAGCCTGATCTGCACGGTCTTCGTCTTGGCAGCTTGATGGGCTGCCAGAGCATTTCCTCCCAGTACCATCGACGCCAACAGCGCCGCGCTACTTGCGAGGTACAAAACACGCTTCATAGCTCCTCCTTGGAGTTATATGTACGAGATCGGTCGGAACTGAGCTCCGCCGTCACTACTATTCTTAGGGCCTTGAGATGAATAGAAGGTGACAGGTAACGGGCGCCTGAATGGGTCATACACATGCCCTTCACCGAGGCTGATCTCGGTAGCGAAGTCAATTCGATGTGAAGGGCGGGGCTGCCTACATCGCCACTATCATGGAGCGGATTGGGAGGTCGAATCGACCCAGAGGAGTCCATGAACGGACAGAATATAGACCCACGCATCAGGGCAGCTCTACTGTGTGACTATGCAATTACAGGCCAAGACGGCAAAGTGAGCGCGATAGGCATCTTCAGCAATATTACCTTCGCCAGCTTACCGGCTAACTATCCCCGCTTCTTCGTTGTCATCATCGCTTCTGTGGACGCCGGTCCACACGTTGCCCGGCTGCAACTTGTGGGACCAAGCAGCGAAGACATGATTCCCGAAGGGCCAGAAATGGAAATCTCCGTTGCCGATGAACAGGCGGAAACCAACCTGATCATCGCCTTTGACAACCTGCCCTTTCAGGCCACCGGAATCCACCAGCTCCAGCTGACGCTCGACGGAGCATTAGCGCTTAATCTACCGTTCGGTGTAATGAGCGCGAGCGATCAAACATTTTCCGGCAGAGGAAATGCCTGATTGCATCCCACCATGGAAGAACCTCTCCCTTCCACTGCCGACCTTGTAACCGGTATCGACCTGATAGAGATAGCTCGAATTTCTCGTTCCTTGGAGCGCTTTGGGCAGAGATTTCTTGACCGCATCTACACCGATCAAGAGCAGCGCTACTGTGGGAGGCGAATGGAGCGGCTTGCCGGACGATTCGCGGCAAAGGAAGCGGTATCAAAATCCCTTGGCATCGGCATTCGTCGGCTCAGATGGCGCGATATAGAGATCCTGCCGAACCGAGAGGGAAAGCCGGAGATCTACCTTTATGGTCTGGCCTCATCAGCCGCCACAAATCGCAAGATTGGCAACCTCTCCGTGAGCATCACCCATTCGCGTGATCTAGCAGCCGCGGTGGTTGTGGGCCACCAGCTGTCGCCATGACTCCCCTGGTGACGGCAGAAGAGATGCGCAGGATTGAAAGCGCCTTTCAGGAGACGGGAGATCTCGATGTGCTTATGCGCAGAGCCGGCGAGGCAGTTGCGAGTCGCATCACGCGAGGCAAGAGAGTGCTTGTTCTCGCCGGTCCGGGAAACAACGGTGGAGATGCTCTCGTCGCGGCAGCCACTCTGGCAAATCGTGGTCAATCGGTCTCGGTTTATGGCTACAAGCGTGAGAGATCGGACGGTGTGGACATTTCCGTCCATGCATCCAGTGACCCTGACCAGTCAAAGCTTCAAAGACTGCTTCATCAGTCAGACGTGATTGTCGATGGGCTCCTGGGAACAGGCCGCAATCGCAAGGTCCAAGATGTTCTCGCCGCCATCATCACCACAGTGAATGGCTCTGAGGACAAGGAGCGACTGGCAATCGACATCCCAACGGGCGTCGATGCCGACACCGGGGCTGTTGAATCGGTGGCGTTTCGGGCTTCCACGACACTCAGCATGGGCTTCGGCAAACGGGGTCTTTGGTCCTTTCCGGGCGCAGATTTCGCCGGCCAGGTAGAGACCATCGATATCGGAATCCCAGTGGAGCTGGCATCCGGTGTGATGACGACTCTCGCCACACCACGTGCGATACAGGCGATGATGCCCCACCGAAGCTTCGACTCGAACAAGGGGCGAAACGGAACAGTGTTGGTCATGGCCGGGAGTAGAGACTTCAGCGGTGCTCCCTCCTTAGCATCGATGGCAGCGTACCGAATCGGAGCGGGCTTGGTTGATGCCGCAGTCCCCCAAAAGGTTCAGGAAGTCCTTGCCTGCCACAATCTCGAGACCATTTTCACCTTCTTGCCACGGTCAGAGTGTTGGCTCTCTGATGGCGATAGCGAGGTTATCGCCAAGAGGCTGGAACGGGCCGATAGCTTTGCACTCGGACCCGGTGTTGGAAAGCACCCGGAGTCTGTGCAGTTCGTCCGAACGTTTCTCGCTCGCCATGCAAAGGGTCAGGTCAAGGGAGTACTCGATGCTGACGGATTGAATGCAGTGGCTGATTGGGACCATTGGTGGGAGCAGACTCCCTCCCAACTGGTGATAACGCCGCACCCAGGAGAAATGTCTCGCTTGCTTCACTCTTCGGTTGACGAAGTACAGAAGGATCGTTTTAGTACGGCAGCGGAGGCGGCCAAGCGCTGGAAAGTGGTCGTTGTGCTGAAGGGCGCCTACACTGTCATCGCCACGCCTGATGGCGCCACCGTAGTCAACCCCACTGGGGCGCCCAATCTCGCGACCGCCGGAACGGGCGACGTTCTAACCGGAACGATTGCCGGCTTGATGGCTCAGGGTCTGGCACCGAGAGATGCTGCAATCGTGGGAGTTTGGCTCCATGGAGCAGCTGGTTCTCATCTATCAAAGAGACTCGGCGAGGCGGGAACCATAGCCTCAGATCTGCTGAATCAGTTACCCATAGAACGAGCGCGGCTCGAGTCGAATTACAGCACGAAATAGGAGCCAGCATGAACGTCGCCGATTGGATGCAGAGCGATGTGCCCGTCGCGGAACCAGGTACCAGCGTCACCGACCTGGCCAGAATGATGACTCAACGACCTACCACTCACATCGTGATAATCGATGGAGAGCGACGAGTGGTCGGTGTCGTCACGGCGGCAGACATGATCGTGAGGCACGCACGCGTACATCTTCCGACGTACTTTTCATTACTCGGTTTTTCTATTCCGATCGAACCGAGTCGAGACGATCGCGAAGTCGAAAAGGCTCTTGCGACTCGGGCGGCAGACCTAATGTCGACCCATGTCAGAACCATCGAGCCAACGGCGGATATAGATACCGCAGCGTCAATGATGATTGATCATGAGGTCAGTTTTCTTCCGGTAGTCGAGAACGACAGGCTCATTGGGTTGATCGACGAAACAGACATTGTCCGCCTGCTGGTAGTAGAGGAGTCACAGGACGCGGGGGCGTGACTCGTCAGTCGCAGCCGGAGTCAACAGAGATGGGGACTCCCCGTCGCCGGATGGATCTCCCAAAAACCCGAGCAGAGATCGACCTGGAAGCTTTGGCGGCGAACGTTCAATCGATTCGCAAATTCATAGGGCAAGGTGTCAAACTCTTGGTCGTGGTCAAAGCAGATGCCTATGGCCATGGAGCAATCATGGTCGCTCGTCAAGTGCTTGCATCGGGAGCTTCTCACCTGGCGGTCTACACATCAGCTGAAGCAGTATCCCTTAGACGAGCTGGAGTTGAGGCACCCATCTTGGTCCTCGGTCCGATAGACCCGGCAGAATCTGCCGTCTGCGTTAGTAACCGACTGACCCCCTGCATCGCAAGTTTGAGCTTGGCTCAAGCCCTATCCATCGAAGCCACTTCTGCCGGGCTCACTATCCCTTATCACGTAGAGGTCGACACAGGGCTCACCCGCTACGGGATCCTTGCCTCGGAAGCAGAGCCATTCCTCTGCTCGATCCAGCAGCTGCCCGGTCTTGCGCCAGAAGGGATATTTACACACTACGCGTCCGCTGATGAGCCTGAGCCCTCGAAACAGTCCGCCTGGCGACAATTCGAGGTCCTTGAATCCCTCATCCAGACTCTCGAGAAGCACGGTATCTACTTTCCGCTCCATCATGCCGCCGCTTCAGCAGCCATGTTGGGTTGTCCTGAGATGCATCTTCAGATGGTTCGCTGCGGCGTATCGGTGTATGGCTATTACCCGTCAGCCACACGTGCCTCAAGCCGTGCCTCTCAGGCCTGCGCTGACAATCCGTTCCCTGCTAGGTAGAGTCAGACCGATTGAGCCCGGGGTAGGAGTCAGCTACGGTCACGAATTTGTGACATCACGTAAGAGCCTGATCGGACTCGTTCCCTTTGGATACGCTGATGGTTTCCCTAGATATGCGGGAAGACAGGGATGGGTTCTGGTGAAGGGTCAGCGAGCGAAGATAATCGGACGCGTGGCGATGGATCAATTGATGGTCGATCTGACCGACTTAGACGATGTGTATGAGGGTGACGAAGTGGTCATCCTCGGGCGCTCGGGGGAAGAGGTCATTACCGCAGATGATATCGCCAAGTGGTCGGATTCGATCAGCTACGAGGTCCTAGCGCGAATCAGTATCCGAGTGCCAAGAGTTTACCTCTCCAATGGCAGGCCGGTGGCAGTCCGTGCGGGCATGACGATGGACATCGGAGACGCAGATCTGGTCATGGCGGATTTACTGTAGCTAGACGACGGCCAATATCGACCTTTGCGAACCGGCCGCAGCGCCCGCCAGAGCTTAGCAATCCCTTGATAGAATCACCAAGCCAGCAAGAAACCGATATGGCTTGCTCGACGCCTCTCGTAGGCCGTGCTCCATGGCCCCTGAGGGAGATTTAGAGTCGTTGGATGGGTCGCCTAGTCTGGCCTAGGGCGCGGCACTGGAAATGCCGTAGGCGGGCAACCGTCTCGTGGGTTCGAATCCCACCCCATCCGCCACCCTCGGCCTTCGCAGAAGCAAGATGGCGAACGCGCGACACCACCCGGCTCGGGTTTGCCGTATAAGCCTCTCTCCCTTAAACACACAATCCATGGCCGTAATTTGCCGTAAATCTGCATCCAATGTCCGAGCACAGATAATAAAGTAGACACGTTTCAGAGAAGGGCTTTTTCAATGCGTCGAATTGGAATCGGCAGCGTAGTCATCCTAGTGATGCTGGGCGTAATCTTCGGTGCTATTGCCGGGGCTATCGTCGGAGCGGTTACAGTGGCGGTGAACTCGCCCAGCTCCGGACAGGCCGTTGCACCCCTTGTTTCCAGCTCGAATCAGTCGTCATCGGGTCCTGTCGTCCCGGTCACCAATGCGGAACAGGTAGTGAAGAGAGTTTCTCCCGCAGTTGTGGAGATCCAACACAGCCTTCCACCACAAACGAATCCGCTCAATCCGTTTGCTGCGCCTGTACCCGGTGGCACTGTCATAGGCTCCGGATTCATCGTGGATCGGAAAGGCGACATCGTGACAAACGCCCACGTGCTGACACCGCTCCCAGCCAACCACCGCTTTCGTGTCACATTCGCGAACGGTAAGAAGGCGACTGGCACGCTCGTTGGCAGGACAACGATGAATGATATTGCAGTAATACGGGTTCCCACACCGGTCCCGGCTGTGGCTCAGTTTGGGAACAGCTCAGAGGTGCAGCTCGGGGAGCCGGTGGTAGCCATCGGGGATGCCCTGGGTGTGTATCAAAACAGCGTAACCGAGGGCATCGTGAGCGGACTTCATCGCATTTCGCCCGATGGCCGCATGAATGACATGATTCAAACGGACGCGGCCATCAATCATGGCAATAGTGGCGGCCCACTCATAGACATGACCGGGAAAGGTCATCGGCATTAACACGGAGATTCAGCGCTCGACTGGAGAAGCGTCAAGCAGCCCGTTTGGGACGTCGGATCCGAATAGCACAATTGCCGAGGGATTGGGCTTCGCAATTCCAAGCGATACCGCCGCATTTTTAGCCCAACGGTTGATCGCCCACATACCACCGGCCTATCTTGGGGTGAGCTACCAGCCCGAAACCTCTCCGGTCACGGGCGCCGAGATCGTGAACGTAATAGCGAACGGCCCCGCCAGCAACGCCGGACTCAAGAAGGGTGATGTCATTACTGCAATTAACGGCAAGGCTCTGCACGGGCCCAACGCGTTGCAGCAGCTCATTCAGCCCTACCGACCCGGAAATAACATCACGTTAACGATTTGGAGCTCCGGCAAGACAAGCAAAGTGAAAGTCACTCTTGGAGCAGCTCCCTAAGACTGCAGGTCAATTGAATCCCGCTCCAGACCAGTAAATTAGCTCCTCATCCCACCCCGGACCCGCTTGCACCCGCCCGCCGCAAGCGGGTCCTCCCCTTTCTTACTCGCCAACGTCCGTGGTCGGGAGGAGGCTTTTGAAGAGGATCCTTTGCTCTCTATCTACTGAGAGAAGACTTGCATGGTTGCTGCTCCAGCCCTCAAGTGCCTAGACATCTATCACCACGGACTGGATATTCTCCTTAGAAGTTCCGGCTCGATCCTGAACACGCGGTGTGGTGTTCCAGCCGCCGCGTAGACCAAGGGCTGATCGAGCAACCGCCGATCGAGATAGATCGGAAAACTTGTTAGATGACCGATTGGCGGAACGCCGCCGATTGCGAAGCCCGTTGCCGCTTTCACTTCACGGCCGGTTGCCATGCGGAGAGATGTGGTCGAAAGGCGGGCGGCCAACAACGCTAGGTCGATCTTCCTGTCGCCGGAAGCGAGGACGATGAGAATGCCGGAATCGTCGACCAGCACTAGGCTCTTCACGATTTGGGCAGTTGATACACCAACGGCTTTGGCAGCTTCTACTGCCGTTCCAGTCTCTGCGGGAAGCTCCTGAATTTGCAGCCCATGCTGGTCGAGGAGCGCAGCCAGCACCTCATGTGGTTTTGGGTTCATATGGCGTGAGAGGACCTCCCTCCGGTAGATTGGCATAGCATGTCAGCAAGAGTCATCTCGATTGCGAACCAAAAAGGCGGCGTCGGCAAGACCGCGACCGCGACGAACTTGGGGATTGCGCTCCATCAATTAGGGCACCGAGTCCTTGTTGTGGATATGGATCCGCAGGGAAACCTCACCTCCAGTCTCTTTTCCGGTCGTGAAATCGAGGTGACGGTTGCCGATGCTCTCCTCGACCATAAGACCGTTCTCCCGATTCTTCCAATATTCCACGATTTGAACGGGTGTCTTGACCTGGTCCCAACGACACTAGCCTTGGCGAGTGCGGAGGCGGCTCTCATGAACAAGCTCGGGAGAGAGTTTCGCCTCCGAGACCAGCTCTCGAAGTCCGCTGACGACTACGAGTTTATCTTGATCGACACTCCTCCCTCGCTAGGGCTTCTAACCATCAACTCGCTGGTAGCCGCCCAGATGGTATTGGTGCCGACAGAGGCGCGCTACTTCTCGCTACAGGGCCTGCAGATGTTACAGGAGAGCATCGACGAGATTTTGTACATCAATCCCAACCTGAAAGTGCTTGGTATCCTTCTGAGCAAGTTTGATCGCCGGCTGCGCGAGGAGAAGACGGTGTCCCAATACCTGCGCGACAACTGGGGCGAGCTAGTCTTCGAGACCACAGTCGGTACCAACTCAAAGATCCTGGAAGCGGCATCTGCGGGAATTCCTCTGACGGAGCTGAATGGTGCCCAGAGAGCAGTCGAAGCCTACCGAGAACTAGCCCAGGAGGTACTGGCACGTGTCTGATCGTAAGAGCGGCTTCGACCCAAGCAAGTTGGGAGAACATAAGCGACAGGGTTCGATCATCTCGGACCTACTATCGGAAACAAACGAGTCTCGTGCCCATGGCTTTACCGAGATTCGGGTTCTTGGAGTGGGCGGCGCAGGCGGCAACACCGTCAACCGGATGATCGAAGCCGGTGTAAGGGGCATTGAGTTCGTCGCCATTAACAGCGACATGCAGGCGCTGCAAAACTCTCGCGCTCGGAGAAAGATCGCCATAGGCCAACGGCTGACGCGAGGTCTGGGAACTGGTGGAAACCCAAAATTGGGGCTGCAGGCAGCCGAACAGGATACCCAATCTATCCAAGAGGCCATTCAAGGTGCTGATATGGTCTTCGTCACAGCGGGACTTGGCGGCGGCACGGGGACCGGAGCTGCGCCATATGTGGCGGAGGTTGCACGGGCTGAGAAGGCGCTTACCGTTGGTATAGTCACGCGACCCTTCAGATTTGAAGGCCGCCGTCGCCAAGAAATCGCAGAGGCCGGCGTGGCCGAATTGCAGGAGCGTGTCGACGCCCTCATCGTGATCGCGAACGAACGGCTGCTTCAGGTTGCTCCCAGCAGCAGCAACCTCCTCGACGCCTTCCAGCTCGCGGACGAGGTACTGCATCAGGGAATCAGCGGAGTGGCCGATTTGGTCATTACTCCAGGGATCATCAACCTCGACTTCGCGGATGTCTATTCAGTTATGGCCAGGAGCGGGGCCGCCTTGATGGCTGTGGGTAAGGGAAGTGGTGAGGATAGGGCTGCACAAGCCGCCGAGGCCGCCATGCAAAGCCCGCTCCTCGATGGCTCCATCACGGGTGCCCGGGGCATCCTTCTAAACGTCACAGGAGGGCCGGACATGACCCTTAATGATGTTCAGATCATCGCAGAGAGCGTGGGCGCAGCCGTGTCTACCGAAGCAAACATCATCGTTGGCACGAGTGTTCATCCCCATCTCGAGGACGAGGTTCGATTAACGTTGATCGCGACCGGGTTCGGTTCGTGATTGGCTCAGCACCCAGAAGGCTATCGTCGACTCAGCTTCAGTTACCTACGGCCGCCGAAACCGCCGGAACTCTTTAGCTCAACACTCCTTTCTGTTAGCCACGCACAGATCGTCCTAGCTCAGCGGCTCAGTCCGGGCCGACCGCTAGTCGTTGATGGCCAGATCGTGATCGAGAAAGGCAGCGTCGGGGTGTGGTTCCTCCCGAAGGGTGCCTCTTACGACGTAGCCCGTGTCTACTCTCCGACGGGCATTTTTCGGGGATACTACGTCGACGCGCTGGAGCCGGTCGACTGGGAGGGTGACGACCCGGAGTCGCTAAATGGGCTGACCGATCTCTTTCTCGACCTCTGGATATGGCCGGATGGACGCCATATCGTGCTCGATGATGAGGAGCTAACCTCAGCAGAAACAAAGGGAATCATCACGCCCTCTCAGGCGTCCTGCGCTAGAAGGACGATCACGGATCTCGTCGACATGCTTCGACGAGGAGAATTCCCGCGCGAGACAGTGAGCTCGTTTCAGTTGACCGCCGATCTAATCGATAGCCTGACTCAGGTCTGACTAGGGTGCCAGAGCCAATTTCGGCATCCGAAAGTGTGGGCGCCTCTAGCACTTTTGGACCATATGCTGCCGGAAGGTATCGCATCCCATTCCACCATTTAGCTCAGGCAGTCTATTTCCTCGTCTTGGGCAGGCCCCGCAATCTCGGCGTGGATTTCGATTGGTTAGTGCCACATCTCCCTTCATTTCCCATAGTCGAGGGCACAGAGAACCTCCCGGCTCGCGGACCGCTCGTTATTGTCGGCAATCACTATCAACGAGATGGTCTCTGGATGGGATGGTCGGCGATGTTGCTGGGCCGGGCCATTTACGAGCACTGCGGCTCAGACGTCCATTGGATTGCTATCACCGAGTGGGACAACTACCGCATCGCCGGGATTCCAATTCCCAATTCAGTGACTCGATTTATCTTTGACCGCTTCTTCCGAACCTTTGGTTTTATCGGGATGGTGCCGCCATCAGCACCCGTTGCGGATAGGGCAAGGTCTGTGAGAAAGATCCTTGAAACGGTTAGTCGAGGCGGTCTTGTTGGGATCTTTCCCGAGGGAGGTATTGGGGAGACACCAGCCCTGATCGAGGCTGTTCCAGGCTCTGGGGCTCTTGTCCTTCGCCTTAGCCGGCTAGCGCCAGTGGTGCCGGCTGCCGTCTACGACAGTGAGGAAGGTCTCGTCATCCGCTTCGGTTCTCAGCTCAGCTTGACTCTCCAGGAAGAGGGTCCCAAGTCAGAGCAAGACGCAAAAGTTAGAGCGATCATGATGGGAGCCTTGGCCCGTCTGCTACCCGAAAGCCTGCGAGGTCCGTTCTAGAAACTCAACCCGACCGCAACCCCAAGGATCGCGGAATGTGATCTTCTTGGTTACGGTCCTGGATGGGGACCGCAGACGGTCTCCACGAAGTCGCACCATTCCTTCCCGAGACCCATCAGCTCAAGGTGAAACCCGTCCCCCGTTTTCAGGGCTCGCGTCTCATCTCCACTGAGCTTGTAGGCGGACAGAGCTTGGTCGGGATTCGTCACATACTGAGATCGGAAACCGGTATCGTTCTGCAACCGATGCACAACGGCAGATACAGCATTGACAGCCACGAGCTAACCTCCCCGGAATCTCGGTACCTAATTCAGATTACGGTCGGTCGCCTCGATAAATCCAATATCAGATTCTTTGGGTATCTATAACCCTAAGTTATATAAGGCTCCACGTTCGGGCGGCATGGTTTGGGACAATAGCACTGTAACGACTCCAACCTCAGCGGAGCTGCATGCTTTCACAGCGCATTCGTGTCTTCCATGCCGTTGCAGCCAACCTAAGCTACTCAAAGGCGGCTAAAGATCTGGGGATCAGCCAACCTGCTGTCTCGTTTCACATTCGAGGCTTGGAAGCAGAGCTGGGGGTCAGCCTATTTGAACGTGTAGGCAAGCAAATCTTCTTGACGAGTGCCGGCCGGCTCCTCGCGGAGGATACGGCGCGGATGCATAACCTCGAAGAGGAGGCCAGGATCGCCCTCACCGAGCTGCAAGGGCTCACTCGCGGCGTGCTCGTGGTGGGAGCTAGCGCTACGATAGGCATCTATCTTCTCCCTGAGGTTCTCGCAGCATTCCGTCAGGCGCATCCATCTGTCAAGGTCAACCTCAAGTTGGGAAATAAAGCCAGGACACTTGAACGGCTGAAAGATAACGAGGTCGATTTTGGCCTGGTTGCGGGTCCGGTCAGAGACGCGGATCTCCTTGTGGAAACCTACCTGGAAGATCAGCTGATACCAATTATCTCGACGGACCACCGCTTCGCCAGGGCTCGGCACATCCAGACTGCGGAGCTGAAACGAGAAATCTTCCTGATGCGAGAGCGTGGCTCCGGAACGCAGCAGCTGCTAGAGCAGCGACTGTTTCAGATCGGGGTTGAGCCAGCCGACACGATGCAGCTAGGGTCGACGGAGGCCATCAAACAAGCGGTCGCCGCTAACCTCGGTATCTCCGTGGCATCCCGATTCGCTGTGGGTCTGGAGATCGACGCCGGCCGGATCATGGCGGTTACTCTGCCCTCCCTAACCATCGATAGAGATCTATTGCTCGTTCACCACAAGGACAAGCGGCTTTCTCGGGCGGCCATCTCATTCCGTCATCTGTTGCACGAGCATGCAGCTCAAAAGCGAGCCGGCTCACCACCGCGAGCCGAGATGGTGACCTGAACGATTCGGAGTCAACAAAGCCGAAACAGCCAGCGATGAGAAGACGAATTCAAGATCCTGGGAGGCCGGAATGGAGTCGATGGAGGTGGATGAGTCCAAAGCCGCGATCGCACGCGGTGTGGAGGAATCAGCGGAGGACATGACGGAGTTCCTGCACGACCTGGTACGGATACCGAGCTATGACTCTCAGATTGGCGAGGTCGGGAAGGCCGTCGGCGAGAGGATGCGCGATCTCGACTTCGACGATGTTCGTTTCGACGACATGGGAAATATCCTCGGCCGTGTGGGTAACGGTCCGCTCACCATCGTCTTTGATAGCCACATCGACACGGTCGGTCTCGGTGAGCTAGCGCAGTGGGAGTGGGACCCCTTGGAAGGCAAGATCGAAAATGGCGTGCTCTACGCCCGGGGAGCCTGCGACGAGAAGGGCTCAACGCCCCCGATGGTTTACGCTCTCGGGCTTCTCAAGAGATTGGGCCTGATTGAGGGCATAACGGCGTATTACTTCGGCAATATGGAGGAGTGGTGCGATGGCATTGCTCCGCACGCGCTGGTAGAGCATGAAGGTATAAAGCCCGACTTCGTTGTCATCGGAGAGCCCACCCGGATGGGCATCTACCGCGGCCACCGAGGAAGAATCGAGCTGACGGCAACATTCCACGGCCGTAGCTCGCATGCCGCCATGCCGCATCTCGGGGTGAACCCGCTCTATCCCGCATCCCGCTTCATTCAGGGCCTTGAGCATCTAGGCTCGAGACTGCCCTCCGACGAGTTCCTGGGAAAGGGCACGATCGTACCGAGCAACGTGACAGTCATCTCTCCTTCGCTAAACGCTGTTCCGGATGAATGCCAGATCTACCTCGATCGTCGCGTGACCGTCGCCGACACACCGGAATCCGTCATGGCTGAGCTTCGAACGCTCCCTGAGGCGGAACAAGCGGAGATCGATGTACCCATGTGGGAAGAACCAAGCTACACAGGGTTCGTATTTCCAGTTCCAAAGATCTTCCCAGCTTGGTCAATCCCGGATTCGCATCCGCTCGTGCGGGCAGCAGTGGAAACTTACGAGCAAGTCTTTGGGGAACAGCCACGAATTGACAAATGGGACTTTTCCACCAACGGAATCTACTGGGCAGGCAAGGCCGGTATCCCTTCGATCGGCTTCGGTCCAGGTGACGAGCGCCATGCTCACACCACGCTTGATCAGGTCAATCTTCATGACGTCGTGGAGTCCGCCAAGTTCTACGCGACCCTGCCCTTGGTGTTGCGGAATGCCCTTTGATCAAATCACGCAGCCAGCCATCGTTTGAGCGGCAGAGTACTTGATAGCTGAGGATGCAGACACACCCGAAAGGGCAGTGATGAAGGCTCTGCGGAATCGTCGCAGCATGACGAAGTCTCGACCAGACCCTGTACCGATCGAGCTCGTCGAACAGGTCATTGAGTCCGCTTCGTGGGCTCCGAATCACCGCCGCACGAATCCCTGGCGGTTTGCCGTGGTGACAGGCGACGCTCGTGTTCGCATGGGTGAGGTGATGGCACAGGCTCTTGAGGCCCGAATGGAGGGCGGCATTGAAAGCGATCGGAAACGTGAGCTCCTTGAGAAGGAGCGGGCAAAGCCCCTAAGGGCTCCGATCGTCATCGCCGTCGGAGCCAAACCATCACCTGATCCCCGAACCATAGAGATCGAGGAGGTCGAAGCCGTCGCCGCCGGAGTCGAAAACATGATGCTGGCCGCCGAGGCACTCGGGCTGGGGACGATGTGGCGAACGGGGGACGCAGCATATGATCCGTTGGTCAAGCGCTTCCTGGACTTCGATTCCGGTACGCATATCGTCGCCTTTGTTTACCTCGGCTATCCGGAGATTGTGCCGCCGCTCGCCAGATCCCCGCTGTCACCGGACTTCATCAACTGGATCGACAGTTAGGCGCGGAGCATCTGTGTCGCCAAAGATTGCTGGTGGACGGCCTGTGTGTTTCACTAACACAACCACCGGAAGCGGACTGGTTACTAGGTCCAAAAGCCCCCGGCGCGAAGGCTTGTTTCGAGATAGCAGTCAGTACCTAGGTATGGAGTGAGAAGGGCGACACGAACGGGACGAGCAATTGATGTCTCACTGGCACGCATATTGCCGCCAAAATGTGTCGAAATTTCACAGGAGGTACACGAATGTCGAAACTTCCAATGGCACGGGGCGTTTGGACAGTTGGTCTTGCCCTCTCCATAGCTGCCTTTTCGGTTTTCCCGCTCACAGGAGCGCTGGCCAAGGGCAACAATCCGCATAAGCCTCACAGCAACGCATTTAAAGCTCATCCGTATCGATCCGGTAAATGCAATGGCAAACGTTGCACCAAACCAGGTGATGGTTGGGCCAGCCGCGTGAATGGCTCCCCTGAGAGTGGAGCCGAGCAGCTAACTTCTTGGTACTACGGCTATGGCGGACTCAACTTTGCAGCTCCGTCGAAGAACTTCACCTTCTCCGACCTGAAAACCCTCCAGACCGATTACGCCATGACCTGGGGGATCCTGTGCAGGCGGCTCACCTCGCTGGCAGATAGACGTTCTGCCTCCTGGCACGAAGGTAAACAAGAAGAATCTCGCCAACGCGAAGAATATCTTCGTCTACTTCGGGAGTGTACCTACGTCGGGAACGAACGCCTGCCCCGAGGCTGACGGCAGCGAGCAAAAGACTGGTAACTACATCGGCACGGGTGGGCCCGGAGACACACCCGGCCGCTACGACTCCTCGCAGGCCGGTGGGACCCAGGCAAGCACCTATACTGCCACCGAAACCCAGTTTGGCAGCTGGGAAGTGGTTGGTGTCCAGCTGGTTGTCGACGGCGGCTGGAGCCAGACACAATCGGATCACGAACAGCAAGTTGTGGTCGACAATGTCGACGTCAATGGTGTTGTTTCGTATCCAGATAGAGCCAAGGATTCCGAGGACTCCATCTAAAGCACCTAAGCCCAGCAGAAGACGAGAGCCACCCGGCGTTGCCGGGTGGCTCCTCTTATTTCCTGCCCTTCGTGAGTAACTGCTGAAATTCGATGGCTCTCAATCAAGCCATGCCAGCTTGGGGACAACCAGGAGTTCTCCTGGCGGATCGAATTTCAGGGAAACACTGCTACCGGAAGTCGACAAGGGATCTGGCGTAGGACCTCAACCTCCGGCGGCGATTATATTAGCCCACACGTCGGTCATCAAACACAGCCGCCTGGGGTGACCGTCCCGACATTCCCCTGGCACAGGTTGCCAGGCCGATCAGTTTGAAGACTCGAGCAGGTTCCAGCCTTTGCTCTCTGATTTGTCTGCGAGTTGGCTCGGCGCTGTCCGTGCCGTCGGGGATTCGCATTCAAGGAGTTACCAGTTCTCCTAGGTTTGAGCCGCGGCCGGTGCCTCAGTTGTGCCGACGAGTTTTTCAAAAAGCGACCGATACAAAAGCATCGCTTCTCGAAGATCCTCCGTTCCCGCATCGCCTGACTTTTGTCGCTCGGCAATCTCATGTGCTTGACGGTAATTTTCGGCCACGTCAGGGTAATTCACGGACGCTGCTTCTTCCCGGTTCTGGAAAGCGCCCGCTGGATAGCCCATGTTGTTCATTACTTCAGTGATCACTCGGTCCGCGTCTCCGATCGATGCACCGGGATCGTCGACAAACTCAGCTTGAACCGTGACCCACTGCTCGGTAAAGGTGTCGCGGTCGGCGTCTGAGAGCGGGTGAATCTCAAGCTTTTCAACGTTTTCCTTTCGTTCAGCCAAGACCGACTCAGCGTCGCCTCCGTACCGATCTTTGGCTCGATCGTATTCAGGACCAAACGCACTGTGGAGTTGTGCCGTCCTGCGCCGCCGTGCTTGCTGCCACACCGCAAGCCCGATAATAATGAGGACCACGACCACGATAACAACGATGATGACCAAAGTCATTGGAGTTCTCCCTTGTAAGTCGCGTCGGAGAAAAGCCGATGCTGCAATCGTCGTGCCACCGTAAGACCCGCGCCCAGGCGGGTAAACTACGGGCGCGCGGGGCCCGCTCGGCAATCGATGATGGGCGAGAGGTGGTGCCGAGTCGTCAACCCCGGCTTGGGTCTCATATACTAGGCCGCCGAGACTACGTCCTCGCTCCTAAAAGTAGTCTTTTTCATTTTGAGGTTGCCCTGCGGTTCAGTCCGCAGCGGCCGTTCTGCACTGAGCCAACCGCACGTTACATCCCTACCAGATACGCGACTGATGTTGGTACGCAAATGATACGGTTAAACCGCTCCTCGATGCCGGTTACCCTTTGGACCCACAGCTTTTCGCGACACCGGCCGGCGGCCAGGGCCGTGTCGGGGGCCTCGCTGACCATTACTCTGGCGCTCCTGGTGTACCTCGCGAATCCGCAGCCCGTCCTCATCGGTGTTGCCGGGCTGTCACTGTGCCTTTTTCTAGCTACCTCGGTCGGAGGCTGCGGATTCCAGAATCTCGCCGTCATCCTTGCCGTCGTTGTCGTGTCGGCTTACCTTTGGTCTCTCGACCAAAGGGTCCACGTAGTGATTCGTACCACCCCGCTGGGATACCTGGCGATCATCGGCGGGAACCGCACACTCTTACGCACCGTTGCTGCTCCTGCCGGAGCGCCGCGGGTCGGACTCTTTGCCGGGGCCGCTGACTCATATGCCGTGTCTCCTCTCGGAGGTGTTCGCAATGAGAGCCCAGCGGGTGTCCTCGGCTGGCTGGGTGAAAGTCTGCGCTTCGTATCGCCGGCGCCCGCCTGGGATAACATTCGTTTGTCCCTCACCGACGCAAAGAGGGCTACACTGCTAGAAACCCCCCGCATGACCCACGTGCACGGGACATGGTCAACAACCCTAGGTGGATCGTTAACGGGCTCTCTCGGAGCCTCAGGTGTGATGTCTGTGGTTGTCCCCCGGCACTTCGTGTTCTCGGCTAACCTTCAGCGGCCCGACGGGATGCAAGGCATTGTTATCTACCCAGGGCGCTCTCGCCGCGGCTACCTGCTTGCCGTGCGCATGGACTACCGCGTTGCTGACTGGTATGCCTGGGACGGAAGGCCTGGCAAATTGATCGCAAGCACCCGCACCTTTTCCGTCGACCCGATCGCCATGAGTCAGTGGATAGTCAGGACGGCGCTCCCTAGCGTCTTTCTGGCTATTCTCCTGCTTGCGCTGGCAATCCCTACCTATCTCCTTTCTCTGTCGCTTGAGAGTGTTGCCCGGCCACTCACCCGGCGCCTGAGCCGCTGGGCAGTGCGATACAACGGACCGCGGAGGGCCGCCCCCATAATCGCCGTCGCGGCCATCGTTACTGCGGCAATACTCACGGGAGCGATTGCCGCTACCTACCTTTATCAGCGAGTACCAAACGTGCAGGATGCTACGGCGCAGCTCTTCCAGGCGAAGACGTTGGCTCTGGGGAGGATCTACGCTCCTGCGCCTCGTGTTCCCTCCTTTTTCGTCGATGCGTACGTGCTCATTGAGCACGGCCATTGGTTCTCGAAGTATCCGCCGGGTTGGCCCTTGCTCCTGGCGGTCGGTGTCATCGCGGGCGCACCATGGCTGGTTAATCCAGTTCTGACGGGTCTGGGGATTTTCCTAATGTTTCTGATTGGGCGGGAGCTATACGGATTTAGAATCGGGCTCCTTGCAGCCGGTCTAATGCTCTCATCGCCTTTCGTGATAATTGTTTCGGGTTCCTATCTATCCGAGCAAGCGACCTGGGTCTTCCTGGGGGCAGCGGCCTACTTGATCCTGCGGTGGCGTCGGTCAGCCGGCGTCGGAGTCCGCCTGCTGGCTGTCCCTTCGATTCGAACCTGCCAGCTGCTGGCCATGGCCGGTATCCTGACAGCCTTTGGGTTTATGACCAGGCAGCTCGATACCATCGCCTTTATCTTTCCCTTTGCCTTGATCCTGCTCAGGCGGCCGCTGGCATTTGTATGCTTTTCTCTCGGCGGACTGCCAGTGGCCGGACTCTATCTGCTCTACAACAGCGCTCTGATGGGAAACTTCTTAGGGAACGCCTACACAGCATCCAACCGGTTCGACCGGCTGGGCTTCGGGCCTTACGTAGGCGGCGCCAAGGGCAGCTACGGCGGCGACTTTACGCTGGCCCGTGGGCTTTGGAACGTCGCCAGCGACCTCCAGCATCTGCAGGTGAGTCTGCTGGGCTGGCCGTATCTGCTCGCTCTTGGCGTAGCCTCGATCCCATTCCTGGCAGGTCGAGCTCGCAAAGCAGACTGGCTCCTTGCGGCGGCCGCCGCGTGTATTGTTCTGTCGTACGTCTTCTACTTCTTTGACGCGATCCTCAGCGAAACGTTTCCCCGCTATTGGTATCTCACCATTCCGTGCCTCGCTCTACTCGTGGCTCGGGGTCTGGAAGAGTTGCGACGTTGGCCACTAAGGACGGCGCTTCCACTTCCGAAGAATCGCCTCGCCCCTCTGGTCTTCCCAGTTCTGGTGTTAGTAGCCGGCGTCGGCTACGACGCATCGTTTTTCACACCGGCGATGTGGAGCTTCACTCGATCTCAGAACGTGAATGCAGCGAGCTTCATCCAAGCGGTAGAATCCCGGCACGTCCACGACGCGGTCGTCTTCCAATCACAGCCAAAGGCCATCTACTCATGGTGGCCATACGGCAACGTGTTCTACCAGAACTCTCCGTTATTAAATGGTGACATCATCTGGGCTCGAGACGAGGGCTCGGAAAACGGACTGCTTATGAAGCTCTATCCCAGGCGGAAATACTACCTCCTCGACAATGGGAACCTCTCCCGACTACGTTTCAGTCGCCCTTCGCCGGACATAATCGGGATCGGTAGGCTGGTCCAGCCACCGGGAAAGGACGAGATGGTTCCTGATGCGCCCCTCTGGCACACGTATCTGTTCGGGATCATGTACAGCCCAGTGGGCGACCTTATCACAGGCCCGGCCAGAGGATCGCTCACGTTCGTTCGTGGCCGGCTTCACGTCCGCCTACGGCTCAGCCCTGGAACGCTCAAATACGGAGTGAGTATTCTCGGAGCGACATGGAGCTTCGCCAACGACTCCTGGCTTGGTCGGGTGGCTGTACGGTACTCGATACGTGTTGGGCAGCTCGCAGCTTCCGGACGGACGAGCATTGTGGTTAAGCCTTAAGAGCCCGGCGAGCACATTGCCCTGGGGGAGAAGGACACCTTCGCCGTCGGTCGCACTCGGCATTCCTCTTGGCGCTCCTGGTGTATCAGGCGAATCTGCTATCCAGTCAGGACAGCTCCGTCGGCCCCGGAGGGAGTGGTGATCGCCTGGGGAGCGCTTCCGTTATTGAGCCACGCCGCGCCGCCGAACGCCATGCCCGGCGACAGAAAGAGGTGCAGGTCCTCCGGCAGAGGCCCCGACATCGGTGGCATCTGGAGCTGGGACACCGTGGCGCCGGCCTTTGTCCAAGTCGCGCTGGCGATCCCGCCGGTGGCCGTCCAGCTCATCTGAGGGCCGTCGGCCCCGCACGGGGCATAGGCGGGAACACCGATGCTCTGGCCTCCCAGCGTCCAGGCCGCCGAGATTACAGGAAGCTGCACCCCGGATTGGCAGGAACCCGCAGCCCAAGATAATTGGATCTCATTCGCCGACGGCTCCTGTTCTTGCACGGTCCCTACGGCGGCGCCGGCCTGCGTGAACGTCGCGGCAGCTTCGACCCGCAAAGAGTAGATTTGCGTTGTCGCGAGGATGGCGTTCGAGGGCCCCTCGCCGCCGAAGGCGTAGATGCAAGTTCCCGTAAGGGCGTAGCTGCAGGGCAGGGCCCGGCCGCGGCGCCGAAGTCGTACAGCGGGGCGCTTAGTGAAGCGGACGCGTACCAGTTGCCGGTCGAAGGGTCGTACATCTGAACCGACGCGGTTGGTCCGGAGGGATTCTCGCCGCCGATAGCATAGATGCATAGCCTCTGCACTGCCGTGTGACAGGGAGCCGTCACCGCCTGCAACAGGTAGCGTGGGAGGCTCATCGAGTTTTCGAGGGTCCAGGTGCCGGCCTGAGGGTCGTACATGTCCACCGTTCCCACGGGTGTGCCTTCGCTATCCACGCCCCCGAAGGCATAGATACAGCTCCTGGCGGCAGCGCCGGTGCAGGGGGCGCTTGCAGCCGCCAGCTCTTGTAGCCCTGTGTACAGACCGGCGACTGACGTCCATTTCTGGTTACGCGATCGTGGCGAGAGACGCAATTCCTGCCACGAAAGGTCCGTCTCCAGACATTACCGCATGGCGAAATGTCCCCGACGATTGAGGCCCAACTTCGCACATTCTGGAAGATTCGAGATGCGACTAGACGATCGACTGGCGGAGGGAGAGGGATTCGAACCCCCGGTGCTCATCACACGGCTGTTTTCAAGACAGCTGCCATAAACCGCTCGGCCATCCCTCCAAGCGTCACGCAATTCTAGCGAGGGGACTTGACGCACCTGTGGTGAGATTCGATGGGAACGCGTCGGAGACGGGTTCACTCGCGTCAGCCCTGCTGGGCCGGAGGTCTCAACTCCTCGATCCCGCCCATGAAGGGAACGATGGCTGCCGGTAGCCTGACCGAACCATCACTCTGCTGGCCGTTCTCGAGTAACGCAGCAAGCGTCCTGCCTATCGCAAGTCCGGATCCATTGAGCGTATGGAGAAACCGAGGCTTCTCCCCAGATTTTCGGTAGCGGATGTTCCCCCGACGTGCCTGGAAGTCGCCCATGTTGCTGCAGCTGCTGATCTCGACGTACCTGTCCTGACCCGGCATCCAAACCTCCGGGTCGTACTTCTTCACTTGACCGAAGCCAAGATCCGAGGTGTTCATCTCCAGAACGTGGTAAGCGAGCCCAAGCTCCTGGAGAACAGCCTCAGCATATCCAAGAAGCTCGCCCAACGCCTGCATGCTTTTTTCCGGTTCGGTGAACACCACCATCTCCACTTTTTCGTACTGATGTACCCGGATGAGTCCACGCGTGTCTCGACCTGCCGCTCCCGCTTCCCTGCGGAAACACGGCGTGGATGCGGTGTACTTGATAGGAAGGGAAACCTCATCCACCGTCTCGCCGGTCAAGAGATTTACCAGCGGCACCTCTCCCGTTGGAATGAGGAACATATCCTCCTTCTCGAGGTAGTAGGCGTCCTCTTCGAACTTGGGGAGCTGAGCCGAAACCACCATCGCTTCCCGTTTAACCAGGTAGGGGACGTATGCCTCCTCGAAGCCATGGCGCTTGACGTGCATATCAAGCATGAAGGTGGCCAGAGCTCGCGTTAGCCTCGCACCCAAACCCGTGAGCGTGTGAAATCGGGTGCCTGCCATCCGCACCGCCGCCGTCGAGTCATAAATGCCAAGGGCGGTACCGATCTCGTCATGCAGTTTCGGTGGGAAATTAAGCTCAGGCTTGCGGCCCCACTCCTTGACCACGACGTTATCGGCTTCCGAGTCACCCACTGGGACGCTCGGATCTGGGATATTTGGCACGTGAAGGAGCAGCTGATTGAGCATCGATTCGGTTTCGCTCAATACCGAGTCGAGCTCTCGAATCCTATCCCCGATCGGGCCCATGCGTCGCTTCAGCTCCTCTGCCTCGGCAGGCGACACCTCCCGCCGGCCGATCCTCCTCGAGGCCTCGTTTCTCTCCTTCTTCAACTCGTCAGCTTCGACCGCCAGGCGCCGTCGCTCCGCGTCTAGCCTGAGTATTTCGTCCACAGGCGCCTCATCCTTGCGTTCCGCGACCGCCCTCCTGACGACGTCGGGGTGGTCGCGAATAAACGAAAGACTGAGCATTACTCTTCGTCCTTGGGACGAAGAAAGGGGAACAAGATCGTCTCACGGATATGATCGGAGCCGGTGAGAATCATGGCCAGTCGGTCAATCCCCAAGCCGAGGCCGCCGGTCGGAGGCATGCCGTAATCGAGGGCCGTGATGAAGTCGCGATCGAACGGATTTTCTCTCGCTTCCCCGATTACTCCAGCCATGAATTCGAAGCGCCGCTCCTGGTCGAACGGATCGTTGAGCTCAGTGAACGCGTTTGCGATTTCTATTCCCCCAACGAACGCCTCGAACCGCTCCACTTGCGTTTCATCCTCGAGAGATGCGCGAGCCAAGGTGCTCCCCGGAAAATCGATTGGATAATCCATGACCAGCGTCGGCTGCACAAGCTTCGGCTCGACGAGCGCGCTCCAAATCTGATCCAGCACGCGGCCGCGTGACATGTCATCACTGACTACGACGTGCCTCTGCCGAGCGAAGGCCAGGAGAGGTTGAACTTCTGACATGGTTTGCGTGTCGAGCTCGGCATATTCGGCCATCGCCTCTTGGAAGCGGATGCGACGCCAAGGAGGTGTCAAATCAATCTCCGCTCCGTCGAATAGGACCTTCTGAGATCCGTTGACCTGTTGACAGGCGCTGGCCGCCATTTCCTCGAGCAACCGCATCATGTCGTGATAGTCAGCGTACGCTTGATAGAGCTCCAGAACGGTGAACTCTGGATTATGTTTGCGAGAGAGGCCCTCGTTCCGGAAATCCTTGCCGATTTCGTACACTCTCTCAAGGCCACCCACGATGAGCCGTTTGAGATATAGCTCATCGGCGATTCGGAGATAAGCCGGCGAGTCGAATACCTCGTAACGAGTCACGAAGGGATTCGCGGCTCCGCCCCCATAAATGGGCTGCAGAATGGGAGTCTCTACCTCCACGAATCCCTGGCCATCGAGAATCGCGCGGATGGACGAGATCATCCGACTTCGCTTCACGGCGATAGAGCGACTTGATTCGTTTGCTATGAGGTCCAAATAACGCTGACGATAACGAATCTCGACGTCCTGCAGGCCGTGGAACTTCTCGGGCAGGGGCAGGTAGGCCTTCTGCAGCAGCACCAGGTCTTGGACCTCGACGGTCACTTCACCCGTCCGAGTCTTGAATAGCCGCCCACATGCGCCAACGAGGTCGCCGCGATCCAAGAGGTTGTAGTACGCCCAAAGCGCTTCTCCCACGATATCCCGCTTAACGTAGACCTGGATCCTTCCGGCGGCATCTTGCACGCGAAGAAACGCCGCTTTGCCCATCCGGTTATCGGCCATGAGCCGCCCGGCGACACAGACGTTTTCGCCTTCAAGGGCTTCAAATGATTCCTGGAGCTGCGCAGAAGAATGCGATACCCGAAACTTGGTCGGATGAAAGGGCAGTCCCAGCTGAGTCAGCTCGGCAAGCTTGCCCTGGCGCTGCTGCCGCCAGTTATCTCCCTCTGCTGCCACGTTAAGGTCAGGTAACCGAAGTAATTGTTAGCTTTAGAACCCTGCTTGGCACCTCGACCGTAACTGTATCCCCAATGGTGCGACCGACAAGAGCCGACCCAATCGGCGAGGCGTCCGAGATCTTTCCATCGTGAGGGGCAGCCTCAAGTGAGTCGACGATGGTATATGCTGTCGTCTTTCCATCGTCTCTCGAAACTGTGACGTAGGAACCGACCTCAACGGTGCCGTTACCGTGGTGGCCGTTCACGTCGATGATCTCGGCCTCTCGCAGGAGGGTCTCAATCTCTACAATCCGATCACTCAGGGCCGCAAGCCGTTCCTTCATCTGTTCGAAGGCAACATTATCAGTGATATCGCCGCCCTCATGCCATGACTTTAGGCTAGCGGCAAGCTTCGGTCGCTCGACCACCCGAATCTGTTCCAGCTCACCCTCGAGCTTCGCCTTGCCCTCGACGGTGATCTTGTGCTGCTTATACTGCACGGTACTCAATTACCTCCTGGCTCTGGTGCGGCCCGGCTCAAGCTGCAATACCCCAATTCGTGAAGACCGAATGGGGGTGACTACACCGGGTCCGTCACCTTCACACGCACGTCGGCTGCGTAGACCCGCACGATGCGCTTGTCATTAGTTACCAGAAGAGACCCATCTTCTGCAACATCCACTGCTCGTCCTGTCCACGTCTCAGTCGCGGTTTGGACCTCAATTTCCTGTCCTATAGTATCCAACTTCCCTCGCCACTCCTGGAATATCGACCCAGTAGACGTGCGGCTATTCTCGTACAGGCTCTCGAGCTGATCCAAGAGAACTTCAAGTAGCGCTGTTGGGTCTACCGTTTGTCTCGCTTCGAGAGCCAGAGACGTTGCTTGGGGCCCAATCCTCCTCACCTCGTCCAAGCACATGTTGGTGTTCAGCCCCATACCCACAACTGCGCTCTCATCCGTGCGATCGACGAGGATGCCGCACACCTTTCGACCTTGAATCATCACATCGTTGGGCCACTTTATGCGAGGCTCAATACCCAGTGTGATTTCGATTGTCCGGAGTATAGCCAGGGCGCCAATCGAGTAGGCTTCGGAGACTTCGATAGGGGTCAGTACAGCTGAGACCAGCAGGGCAGATCCTACTCTGGCATCCCATGTGCGCCCCCGTCTTCCCCTGCCCGCTGTCTGCTCTCCGGCAATCATGACGGTTCCGTGGCCACCACCCAATCCCGGCATGGCTAGCAGTGCGTCGTTCGTGGATCGGATCACCGGCACGTACCATACGACTCCACCGATCGATCCGGAGGATCGCGGCCGAAGTACATCCAAGTTCACCGGCTTAGCTTCTAACAAACAAGTCTCCAAGGAATTTATCCCTACGCGCCATGCGCCTCCTCGGTCGCCTAGTTCCAATCTTGACCCGGCTTGACCGGCTTTGCCTTTTACTGCTAGAGTCAAGCGTAAGAGCAAAGGAGGTGATGTGCAGTGGATAGTAGTTGTAGTTGTTGCGTGAGCGAGACGTCCTGCACGGAGGTGATGGGACACTAAGAGTCTCGACAGGCGACCGCCTGTCTCCTTTGTAACGGAAGTTTAGCAACGCGGAGAGGCGCCAAAAAGGCGCCTCTCTTTTTTGTCTCGAAGGTTGCTGTTCGATCGAATCAGGCTCCATGCGCATTACCGATTTGCTGGGCGGTTAGCGTAAGAAATGTAGGTCCTGGCTGCTATAATTGCCAGACTTTCCGCTAGCGGAAGTAGGGAGCGAACCCACCCCATGCGCAGTCCCTTAAGCGCTGTTTTCGGCATGTTCTCGAAAGACCTCGGAATCGACCTGGGAACCGCCAACACCCTCGTCTTCGTGCGCGGCAGGGGTGTGGTCATCTCCGAGCCTTCTGTCGTGGCAATCGACAAACGAACGGGCAAAGTCCTTGCCATCGGCGCAGAGGCCAAGCGAATGGTTGGGCGAACCCCAGCCAATATCGTCGCCATCCGGCCGCTGAAGGATGGAGTTATCGCTGACTTTGAGATCGTCGAGAGCATGCTGCGGTACTTTATCAATAAGGTCCATGAGGATTTCTCGCTCCTCCCTCGACCTCGGGTGGTCGTTGGTATTCCATCAGGTGTGACCGAAGTTGAGCGACGGGCGGTCTCGGATGCCGCGGTTAACGCCGGTGCCAGAGAGGCTTATCTGATCGAAGAGCCAATGGCTGCCGCTATCGGTTCTGACCTACCCATCACCGAACCTTCCGGCAGCATGATTGTGGATATCGGAGGCGGTACAACTGAAGTCGCCGTCATCTCTCTCGGCGGCATCGTCTTAAGCAAGTCCATCCGCGTTGCCGGCGATGAAATCGATGAGATGATCCTCCAATTTGCACGCCGGGAGCATGGTCTCCTCATCGGTGAACGAAGTGCCGAGTACACCAAGATTCAGTGCGGATCGGCCAGTGTCATGGAAGAGGAAAAAACGATCATGCTCCGGGGTCGCGACGTTGTAACAGGTCTACCAAAATCCGTAGACTTTACAAGTAAGGAGATTCGGGAGGCGATCGAGCCACCATTGGCGATGATTGTGGACGCCGTTACCACCACCATCGAAGAGACGCCCCCTGAAATCATCTCCGACATCATGGACCAAGGGATCACCCTCGCGGGGGGAGGCGCACTCTTAAAGGGACTTGATGAACGGATTTCACGAGAGACGAGGATGCCGGTTAAGATCGCTGACGATCCATTAACGAGCGTGGTAAGAGGGACAGGCAAGTGCCTGGAAGACCTCGATACTTTGCGGAGGGTCTTCGTCACGCCGTATAGCGGGAGCATGCCGCACTAAAGCACGGGAGGGACGACGGGAAGGACGAGGGAGCCGGGGAAACGGATGCCTTTACCGTGTAGTTAGAGGGCAGCTCCTGAGCAGGGATCCCGAGGTATGAGACAAGGAGCAGCCGAAACCAAGAGCAATCGCAGGGTCATATTGGCATGCCTAGCAGCGTGCGTTGGTCTGCTAGTAGTCGGTCCGAGAGTTCAACCGGTTGAAAGCATTCTTTCGCCGGTATTCGTGCCTGTGCAGTCCGTCGTCAGCGGCGTGGTTGACGACGTAGCAGGCACTGTCTCGACGCTGAAGAACTTTCCGACTTTGCAGTCGGAGGTGAGCGTGCTGCGGCGTCAGAACGCAATCCTGATTCGACAAGTCGCCCTTCACAGAGATCAGGCGAGAGAGAACCTTCAGCTGGCACGGGCCCTTCACTATAGAGACCTGAACCCCTCGCTGAGCCTCCAGCCGGCCAGGGTCATCGATGAAAGTGTGCCTGGATTTGGCGACGCGATCGGGATCAACGCGGGTGCCGCGGAAGGCGTCAGGGTCCACGATCCTGTGGTTGATCCAGACCTGTATCTCGTCGGCCAGGTGACCGAGGTATGGCAACAAAGAGCGACGGTCATGCTCATAACGGATCCCAGGAGCCGGGTCCTGGCGGTCGACAGCAATTCGGGAGCCCAAGGACTCGTGGCAACTCCGTACGGAGGTACTCCTCAGTTCGGCTTCGTCGGCACGGGAAACCGAATGGCCGCGGGCGACGTGATCGAGACCTCTGCCATGGAAAACCTCTTCCCAGCCGGTATCATCATCGGTCAGTTAACCCGGGTTGCCCCTCACAATGCGGCTTCAGTTCAGAGTGCGGATATGCGGACCGGAGCCGACATGAATAACCTTCAGCTGCTGCAAGTCATCCGTAACTGGAGTACCAAGGTTCCAGCCCGCTACTCGACCGCATCTCACCCTCCGAAGACCAAATGATCTCTCAAAGACTTACTCCCACCGCCGTGACTGCCATCATAATTCTTCCCTGCCTTGCCGTACTGCAGCAAGGCATTACCCCCAATGTCACCTTTTCAGGAGCCCGACCAGACATTGTCATGCTGGCTGTGCTGAACTGGTCTCTGATTCGCGGTACTGAGGAAGGCATGCTGTGGGGCGTCATTGGAGGAGTGGTTGTCGACCTCTTCTCAGGGCTACCGTTTGGCACGTCCTCGCTTGCCTATTGCACGATCGCGGGACTTGTAACGCTTGGGCAACGTTTTCTCCGTCGAGCTCACATCCTGCTGCCGATGATTGCCGGCTGTCTGGCGACACTTGTTTACTACTTCGTATCGATCATCCTGACGGCGAGCTTTCAACACATTCTTTACCTGAATGGGACCATGCTGAGGACTGTGATTGCTGTCGCGATCTTCAATGCCGTTGTCAATCCTCTCATCTACATAGCGGCCCAAGCGCTTGACCGGCGACTGGATCCCGCTCCGAGAACGAACTGGTGAAGCGTTCAACCACCTACCGTATCCTTCAGATTTCCGTACTGGTGCTCTTTGCCGTTTTGGTCGGAAGACTTTGGTACATGCAGATCGTGCAAGTAAACGCGTATCGAGCCCAGGCGAAGGTTACCAAACTGCAGTACCGCCTGGTCCAAGCTCCTCGCGGAATCTTCTACGACAGGAACGGCGTACCGTTGGTACGAAATTTGGCCAGCTACGATATCACGGTCACCCCCGACCAGTGGCCATCCTCTCCAAACAGGGCCCTTAGAGAAGCCCGACTCCTCTCGAAGCTTCTGCGCTACCAACCGAGTGCTAAAGGCATTCTCAAAATCATCTCCACATCGACAGGTCCGGTAACGCTACCCCTGACGATAAAGCGGGGGGTGGCTCTGTCGACTTATCGGGTGATTCAGGCCGAGAACCTTGAGCTACCGGGCATTGGAGCGACTCAAACCTTCATTCGCCACTATCTCCAGAAGTATCCCTGGCCGCTGTCGCACATCCTCGGTTACGTTGGGCCTATCGACGCGCAGACCTACCGGCAGGACACAACGGGCCCCTGGAAGTATCAGCATTTCACTCTGAACGACATCGTCGGAAGAGCCGGGCTGGAAGCGGTATACGATCATCAGCTCCATGGCATCAACGGACTTCAATCGTCGGAGATTGATGCCGCCGGCAATCAAGTAACTCCCTGGAAGACGGTTTCACCGCCCCGTGACGGCGAGGGTATTCGCCTCACGATTAAGGCAGGGTTCGAGAACCGCATGGCCCAAGATCTTGCTACCGGGTTGCACCATATCGGGTTGCAACAAGGCGCCGCCGTCGCACTCAACCCGAACAATGGTCAGGTGCTGGGGATGGTTAGCCTTCCGAGCTTCAATTCCGACCTGTTCGGGATTCCCCCCACGAAGCGCAGGGACCGGGAGATTGCCTCTATCTACCGGAATCCGCTTCATCCACTCGTCGACCTCACCATCGCTTCAGGAATGCCACCCGGCTCCATCTTCAAGGTAGTGACAGCTACAGCCGGCCTGGAGGATGGGGTAGTCACTCCCTACACCGTCGTCGACGATACCGGCCAGATCCAGCCCTGTGCAGTGTGTCCCATCTTCCACGGATGGAAGGCTCTGGGAGACGTCGACATGCGCACAGCTATTGAGCAGTCTAGCGACATCTACTTTTACGAGCTTGCCGGCGGAGGTCCGCAAATCCCCAACGGCGGCGTTGGCCCGCGAGGTCTCGACCGATGGGCCTGGCTCTATGGTTTGGGTCATCATACCGGAATTGAGCTGCCTGGCGATAACAAAGGGCTGGTTCCCACCCCTGGATTGATCAGGCGTACCGAACATCGAGTGTGGTCGGTCGGTGACTCCTACAACAGCGGGATCGGACAGGGCGACAATATCGATACGCCCCTACAGATGGCCAGGGTGGTATCGGCGATCGCCAACGGCGGGAATTTGATTAGACCCCACCTTGTAGCAGCCGAAACCTATCCAAACGGACGTAGCGCGTTGCCGGGACGCAATTACGACCTTGTACCAGACATCGCTCGCCCGCACTTCATCCAACGTTGGGTCACGAATGTTATTGGCCAGGGAATGCGGCTAGGCGTCGACAACCTGTATGGCACATCCAACGGCGAAATGGACCCGCGGCTTCAGGCAGCGGGTAAGACGGGAACGGCGCAAGACGGAAATGGCGTGGTGGCCTGGTGGATGGGCTTCGCTCCCTTCAAGCATCCGAAAATCGCCATCGCGGTAGCAGTGCCAAACGCTGATGCGGAAGGCGCCTACGTCGCCGCGCCGATTGCGGGGAAGATGATGGAGGACTACTTCCATCTCAAAGAGTCCCCAACATGGGTGGACTTGGTTCAGCAAAAGTTCGTGGGTTTCGGACAGTAGACGGGTCATGAAGCACTGGAAGAACTTCGATTGGGTTCTCATAGGTATCCCGGTTCTGTTTGTTCTGTTCAGCATCGTAATGCTGTACGCAATTTCCCGATGGGCGCCGGACGTACCCTCGAGCACTCCCATCAAGCAGGCAGTCTACTTAGTTGTTGGACTGATCTTGTTCTGGATCCTGACGTCGATCGACTACAAGTTCCTAAAGGCGGCGATTCTTCCGGTCTATGGCCTAACACTGCTGGCTTTGATAGGTGTGTCTCTCGTCGGCCAGAGCACAAATGGAGCACAACGCTGGTTCAATCTCGGCTTCATCCAGCTTCAACCATCCGAGCCGGCAAAGCTCGTGGTCATCGTCATGTTGGCGAAGTTGTTCTCCGATCGCGAGGGCCGGATGAGCGAGTTCAGCACGCTCATCATGTCTCTCGCCATTGCCGGAATACCCGCCGCTATCGTCATGAGGCAGCCGGACTTTGGAACGGCTATGGTCCTGGGAGCGATTTGGTTCTCCACGACTCTCCTTGCCTCAACCCCACCGGTGTATATGGGAGGAATCGTGGCGGCTGCCGGGGCGATCGCTCCCTTTGCCTGGAACCTATTGAAGCCCTTCCAGAGAAACCGCTTCACCTCCTTCCTTCAACCAAACAAAGACCCGCTTGGCAACGGCTGGAATATCATCCATGCCAGAATCGCCGTTGGATCCGGGGGGCCGTTTGGGGAGTGGTTTAGTCGCGGTACGCAAAGCCGCCTTGACTTTCTCAGAGTGCAGGATAAGGACTTCATCTTCTCGGTGATAGCGGAACAGGTTGGATTTTTCGGCATCCTCGCCCTGTTTCTCGCCTTCGCCACACTGTTGTTACGGATGGCCCGAGTTGCCTTTATCTCGGCTGACTCCTTCGGCCGGCTCGTGGCGAGCGGCGTCCTTGCGATGTTCCTATTTCAAACTTTTGTCAACATTGGGATGAACATCGGCATCATGCCCGTAACCGGCATTCCGTTGCCGCTAATCAGCTACGGAGGCAGCTCTCTCATAACCAGCTTTGCAGGGCTTGGCATTCTCGAGAGCATTCTGCTCCGTAACAAAAAACTCATGTTCGGCACAATTTAGCTGGTCGTGGCCAAGAGCGAGCTGACAGCCTCGTAGACTTCCGTCGGGGTTACCAGTCGCATACAGATGGGATCACCCAGGGGGCACTCAGCCCTAACCCGCACGGAATAGCAGGGCGAACAGACGATGTCGCGTCTCAGAACTTGGACAGGTTGTCCATGCCACGCGATCGGACCGTTGATGGCAGGATCGGTTGGGCCATAGATCGCGACGGCCGGCACACCGAGTGCGGTGGCGATGTGAAGCGGACCACTATCGCCACTCACGATTAAGCTGGCGCGTCGAAGTACTGCAACCAACTCCGGAATTGAAGTGCGCCCTGCAATGGAGACCGCGTCTCCAGACTCGGCAACAGCTCGTGCAAGATCGCTTTCTTCGGATGAGCCGACAAGAACCGTTGGAACTCCATCTTCCGCAAGGCGGTGGGCCAGAACAGCGAAGGATGATGCCGGCCATCTCTTCGATTCACCGTTGTGAGATCCCGCGTGGGCTACCACGAACTTCGAATCTTTCCGAATGCCGACCTCGGCAAGAAGAGCAGTGGCACTTTCATTGTCGGCAGCGGAGGACTCGATTCGTGGTGCACACTCGGCCTTGCGGAATATGCCGTCGATCTCGTCGAGGAGCTCAAGAGAGAATCGGCTATCGTGCATACGGCGTCGCATCGATCGCCTGCCTGAGCCAGAAGCGGGTGATACCAGATTGCGGTAAGCTTCGTCCGCATAGCCGATTCTCAGCGCCGATCGACTAATGAACGTGATGAAGCTTGCTGTCTTGCCATAGAGGCTAAGGGTTACGTCCGGCCTTTCCGATCGAAGTTGCCTCCAGGCCAGATAAAGCTGCCGGTACGTGGACTTCTGCAACCAGGCACGGGGTGACCGGATTCGATTGGTGTCCACGGTAATCACGCGATCCACGTCCGGTGAGAGCTCCACTATCGGAGAAGTTCCGGGGAGCGTCACCATGCTTACTCGAACGTCGGGAAAGCTCTCCTTGATCCTCCTGGCTACTGGAAGCGAGAAGACAGCGTCTCCCAGAAGATCCAGTCGTACCAGCCGAATTGATCGAATGGATGTGGGAGATGCCGCCCGAAACTGCCGTAGGAATCTTGAGACGGATCCGAGCGCAAAGAAAACCACCTCGAAACCGAACAGTAGCCCCTTCCGGACAAGAGCCTTAATCATCGGCACCAGCTCTACCGGATACAAGTCACGCAAACCTCGGGGGTTGGAGTCTGTAGAAGGATCCACTTATGTTCCCGACAAGAACCGTATGGCCAGAGAAACTACGTTCACGGCGTCTGCTGGCTCTTAGCGACTGACTTCCTTTGATGGCGCAAGGATCGCGAAAAGCACATCGCCCTCCGCTGCGGTCTCTCCATTCACTCGCGCAATGCCGTGCCCCTTGCCGAAGTTTGAACGCATGGAAGTAATCGTCACTTCCATCTCCAGAACATCTCCCGGCACAACTTGTCGTCGGAAGCGGAAGTTGTCGATGCCGGTCAAGAATGGCTGTTTGCCGCGATGTTTCTCGTCGCTCAGCAGTGCAACTCCCCCGACCTGAGCGATTGCTTCCACGATGAGGACTCCAGGCATGACGGGGAAGTCGGGGAAATGCCCCTGCAGATACACTTCACTCGACGTCACTGCTTTGATTCCAACGGCTCGGCGGCCCAGCTCGATCTCGAGAATCCGATCTACGAAAAGAAAGGGATAGCGATGCGGCAGTACCTGGCGAATTCTCTCGCTATCCATGCACTTCCTCAGGAGCCGACCGCGCTATCTTCACATCTGATAGCACCTCAGTTCCGCCACCGCTTACGACTGCGTCCACCATATTCGCTGCCGAAGTGATGATGCAGCGCTCTCCGCCCGCTTCCAGAAACCGGATCGCGGATTCGACTTTTGGTCCCATGCTGCCCGCTGGAAACTCGCCAGCATCAAGATACCCTCTCATCTCTCGCACCGACACCCGATCGAGCCATCGCTGTTCGGCAGTCCCATATCCCACGGCGACCCTGGCCACGTCGGTTAGGAGGACTAAGGTATCCGCTGCCACCAGCTCCCCTAGCCGCGCGGACGCTCGATCCTTATCGATAACCGCCTCGACCCCACGGAGAGAGGCGTCACTGTTAGGGTCTCGTACTACCGGCACGCCTCCGCCTCCCGCTGCTATCACCAAGGCGCCTCCATCGATCAGCGTTTTGATGGCGGGCCACTCGACAATGTCGACTGGCATTGGGGAGGGAACTACGCGCCTAAAGCCACGTCCTGCATCTTCGACCATAGTCCAGGCTCTGTCTCGCTCGAGCGCACGGGCTGCCGCTTCGTCATAGAACGCCCCCACCGGCTTCGTTGGCCGTCTAAATGCAGGATCATCCTCGTCCACAACGACCTGCGTTACGACCGTAACACAGGGACGGGACGCATTCATCGAGGCCAACGTATTGGTGAGGGTCTGTTGCAACATGTAGCCTATCAGCCCGCCGGACATTGCTCCTGCCGCATCAAACGGCATCGGGGGAATCGTCTCACTACAGAGATCTTGCTGGAGGGCTATCTTACCAACCTGCGGTCCATTGCCGTGGGTTATTACGACCTCAACGCCATTGATCACCAGTTGTGCAAGAGCCGAGCTCATGGCTCGAACGTTGTCTAATTGCTCTTGGTACGTGCCTCTTTGGTCCGACCGGGAAATGGCGTTACCACCGAAGGCGACAACTGCTCTAGTTGCTCCTCCAAAGTTGTTCGCTTCATGTTTCATGGTTTGCGTCTCACCTTGGAACGCTTGCGCTGACTCTCAAACCGTGACACGAACACCTCGGCCATCGAACCGAAGGATTCTTCGCATCAAATAGTGGAAATACTGCAGCCCAATGATAGAATCCCCGGGACCGCAGCGGTCCCTTCGGGAGGGACCATGACGCGTCACTTATTGAGCCAGAACGATCTGTCGCGATCGGACCTTTCCTGGATACTTGATCGGGCTGGAGAGCTGAGGGAGCGTCCAATCTCGTCCCTGCTATCCGGTCGGTCTATGGTCATGTTCTTCGAGAAGACATCGACTCGAACCCGGCTTTCGTTCGAGATTGGTATGACGCAGCTGGGAGGCCACGCTGTATATTTCGATCGAGAATCGTCTCAGCTGTCCCGCGGAGAATCAATCCGAGATACGGCTGAGGTGCTATCACGGTACGCCGACTTCGTGATGGCCAGGGTTCAATCTCACGAGACCGTGGCCGAGCTGGCTCGCTACGCTTCCGTGCCGGTGATAAATGGCCTCAGCGACCGTGAACATCCAACCCAAACCACATCGGACCTATTCACCATACGAGACCACCTGGGACGTCTCGAGGGAGTGAATGTTGCCTACATCGGAGACGCATCGAATAACGTCGCTCACTCTCTCCTGCTAGCGTGCTCCAGAGTCGGCGCTAATATCCGCGTAGCCTCCCCTTTTCAGCTTCGACCAGATCCACTGGTCGTGGAGGCCGCGAAATCCAATGCAAGCGCTTCAGGAAGCCATGTCGTGACGTATGAGGATCCGGCAAAGGCAGCGTCAGGTGCCGACGTTATCTATACGGATGTCTGGGTCTCGATGGGCCAGGAGAGCCAGAGAGATTGGCGGATCGCTCAGCTCCGACCATACCAGATAAATCGAGTCACTCCTAGCCGCCGCAAATTCTAATGTCATCTTCATGCACTGTCTACCGCAACACCTCGGCGACGAAGTCACAGAAGCGGTTGCATATGGACCTCAATCCGTCATCTTCGATCAGGCCGAGAACCGTCTTCACGTTCAAAAGGCCATCGTTCTGTTTCTGTCAGGAGAGTCAAATGGATAGACGTCACGCCGACCTGTTGCGAAGCCTCGTTCCACATCTCGATGACATCCCGGAGTCGAGCTCATATTGGGCAGAGAGGGCTTCTCGCGTCATTGCCACGTCAACTCAGGACCGGGATGTTTATCCCGTTCTGGATCATACCCGCGGACGCGGCCTTTTTCATATACGATCTCGAGGGGAATGAATATCTCGACGTCACCGCGGGCGTTGCGGTCCATGCTCTCGGCTGGCGCCCCGAAGGGCTGATCGAGTTCGAGGAATCGATTCGCGACGTGGTCTCCGAAATGCCGGGCCAGGATTTTGATAGCATCCCGCAGACCCTTCTGGCAGAGCGGTTGGTTAGCATAACCCCTGGGAATTTCCAGAAAAACGTGTTCTTTACTACCAGCGGCGGCCGAGCCGTCGAATCGGCGGTCAAGGCGGCAATGGACGTCACGGGGCGGCAACGCTTTGTAGCGTTCCGCCCAGCCTTTCACGGACGGACAGGGTTCGCCCTGGCGCTGACGGCGAGTAAAGCGGTTCACCGGGAAGGTTTCCCGCAGGCTCTGCCGGTAATAAGAACTTCATACGCAGATCCCTATCGAAGTCATGGCTTAGAACCGTCGGAGGTGGCAGATCGAGCTCTAGAAGAGCTACGGTACGCCATCGAGCTTGAGGGCCGGGATATAGCAGGGATTGTGGTCGAGCCCATTGTGGGTGAGGGTGGAATCATTGTGCCGCCACCCGAGTTCCTGCGTGGACTGCGGGAAATAGCTGACGAGCACGGGGCTCTTCTAATCGCAGACGAGGTCCAATCAGGTGTCGGACGAAGCGGTCGTTGGTGGGCTATCGAGCACGCTGGCGTTGAACCCGACATCATCGCGACGGCCAAGTCGCTCGGCGGCGGTCTTCCGCTTGGAGCCATTATCGGACGCGCGCCTCTATTCGGGAGACCTAGCCGCCACTCGGAAACCTTCTCAGCCGAACCGAGAACGGCACTCGTATCCCTCTTCGTCCTCAAGTCAATAGAGGAGAGAAATCTGCGCCAAAACGCGGAGACCATCGGCCTAATGCTTCTGAACGGCCTTAACGAGCTGAAAGAGAAGTACGAATGCGTAGGTCACGTGAGGGGTCAGGGTCTTATGCTTGGCATGGAGTTTGTGCATAGCAAAGCTTCGCGGGAGCCGGCTGTCGCTATCCGGGATGCTGTTGTCAAGCACTGTGTGCGTTCCGAGCGCCTCTGGATCCTAGGCTCTGGTCGAAGTACCGTGCGTCTTCTTCCGCCTCTGGTGATCTCAGAGGAACAAGCAAACGAAGTGCTCAGACGACTTGATCGGGCAATTAGCTCTGTGGTTCGTGATTCGGGAGTAGTGTCAACGGCGGCAGCAAACGCTCATCTCCCGTAAGTGGGTGAGACGTCGCTTCTTCTCCAAGTGGATGGCATCGCGTGGCACGTAATCTGCTTTCCTCCGGAAGAGGATTCGCCAAGTGCAAACTGCCCCCACGTCAACCGATCTGGACCAAGCCTGGCTTCTCCGACTCAAAGAGGCGGCCGATTGGGGCTACTACAAGACAGAGCCGGCAATCGAAGAACAAACGGGCTTTCCCTGGCAAAACAAGACATGCCGCCACTGTCCGTTTTGGGCAAATGGCATCTGTCGGGTTCACGCAGAGTATCGGCCTGCTACCGCCCACACTTGTACCTACTTCGATGACTCCAGACGCGAAGCTGCGCACGACATCATTCGCGAACGCCAAATGCAGGGGTACCGACGATGGTGGGACTGGTTTAACAGCCGCTAACCGACGCCGGGAAGTGTAGTTGAGAGCCGGTCCTCCCTCTAGAAGACGTAGATCGGCTGGGTGAATAATCCTTGCTTCAGCAGGAGTTGAAGTAGCAAGCCAAAACCGCGGCAAGGTGGTGATCACTCAGGATCCAACCCGGTCCCCAGAACTCTCCGAGTTACTCCGCGCCCGTGGCTTCGAACTGGAGCCAATATCCGTTTTGGACTTTAAGTTGCCTGGGAGTCCAAGTTCCTTGGATGACAAACTCAAGTCGCTGGATCGGTTTGATTACGTCATTTTCACCAGCGTCAATACTGTCCGTTTCCTTATGGAGCGACTGACGTCCTTGCAACTCCGGGATGATCATCTCGCAGGTCGCACAGTTGTCTCGATCGGGCCAGCAACCAGTCGTGCCCTTCGCGATGCGGGTATCAACGTACCCATTGAACCGACAAGGTCGAACAGCCAGGGAATCCTCGCAGCCATGCGAGAAAGGCCGCGGGGGAGGATCCTGCTTCCACAGTCCGACCTTGCTCCCGAGGTGCTGCTGCAAGGACTTAGGGCCATCGGATTCGCAGTCGAGCGGGTTGTGGCCTACGTCACCCGTCCAAACAGCGCTGGAGTGGCTCTCGTACGGCGTCGCCTCGTGAACCAGGATCTGACAGCCTTAGTGGTCACCAGTCCTTCGGCATTTCGTGCCATCGCTGAAGGAGATGAAGCGCATGCTCAGGCCCTTGGTCAAGTGCCGCTTGTCGCAATTGGAGAGCGAACGGCTGAGGCGATCCATGATATGGGCTATCGCGTGGCACACGTGACAGCAGAACCGACCGCCGCCGGCATATCGTCGAGCCTTGAAGAGCTGCTAGCCGATCGTCTCTAGCTTTTGCGTCAGAAACGGACTGCCTGTTATTCAAGCTCGAGCCAACCTTCAGTTGACATGGTCCGAGGAATCCACATCTCCGGGAGCCTGGCCGGCCTGTCCCCGGTGGCCAGAGACATTGGGCCGGGCCCCCGAAGTTTCAAATGTGGAGCGTCCCGCGGCGGTTTCGCTAAAGAAGTCTCATGCTTGCCTTTTGGTTGTCATGCGCGCCCCATCCGTAGCTCCGGCCCACCAAGATATCGAGATGAAGATTCGCCTTGCAACTGTCGGAGCTTGTGCCTCCGCGCTCGTTGGCTTGGACTCCTATCGGTGAGTGCCAACCTGGGTTGACACGTCATTCCTCGAGCATCATCCTGACGAAAGGATCTGCTTATCCCGCTCGCAGCGCAGTACTTCCCAGAGGTGACGAAACTCTTCCTGCGGATTCCCTTGCCACCGTCAGTGAAACAGGCACCACGATGCTCGCGCCTTATCCTTACCATCCAAACCTCGATGCGCTGCGTGCCGAGGAGTTTTATTTCCACCGACCTCAAGTAGACTAGCGATTCGGCAAAGAGCAGACAAGTGGGAAACGGTCCAGAATCGAGCGATTTCTGGTCCAGCTTTCTTAACGTCCTTCGAAGCAGAAACGCTAGACCTGGAAAGTCCCGATTAGTGGATGGCCCGTCGACTGTAGTTAATGGACGCTTCGATGAACCGGGCGAACAGGTTGCCGAATCGTGGCTCAGCACTCTGCCACAGCTCCTCAGGATGGCACTGTACGCCGAATACAAACGTCTGGTTTGGATCTTCGACGGCTTCGATCTGACCATCCTCTGCGCGCCCTACAACCTGGAGCTGTTCAGGCACGTCCCGGACGCCCTGATGGTGAAAGGTGTTGACCGGTATATCGTCGCTGCCCAACATACCTGCTAACCGCGAGCTGCTGGTCAGTCGAACAGAGTGCGCAAGGTGACTCCTGCCGTGTTGTCTAACCTCGTGAGGAATCCCACTTGTTTCAGACGGCAGGTCCTGATAGAGGCTTCCGCCGAGAGTCACGACGAGTGACTGTAGGCCACGACAGATTGCCAGGATGGGCATATCTCGACCATAGGCTGCTTGTACCAGCTCCCTCTCCATGAAATCCAGTTTAGGCTCAACCGCCCCCAGCATGGGATGAGCTTCTTGTCCATAGAGACTCGGATCCACATCCACACCGCCAGGTAGAAGCAAGCCTGCCGCGACCTCAACAATACTTTCGAGCGCTTCCCTGTCGGTCATCAACGGCACCATTAGCGGCGAACCGCCGTGAGCCAGGATGGTATCGGCGTACGTTACACGAATCGCGTAGTGGTCTCCCAAAGCGATCGTCTCCGTATGAGCTGGGATGATGATCAGTGGTTTTTGGATTTCTCTCGCGCCTTCATGCATCGACTGATGCTATCCCCTGGGATCCCAAGCTTGATCCTTCTCCAGACATTTGACTAAGTCGGCTCGCACCTCAGGCTCTCAACGCGCCTCTCTACGAAGTAAGTAGCATGAATCAATGGGCGCTACGATTACCTCGAGTGAATGATCTTCTCTTATCCCGAGATCATCTTTCCCTTGAGGACCTCGTTTATGTGGCCCGGAAGGGTGGTCGAGTCGCTCTCTCAGATTCCGCAATTCACGCGGTAAACCTCTCGTCGCAGGTAATCGAACGAGCACTCGAAGCCGGCGTCCCGATCTATGGGGTGACAACCGGATTCGGGAAGTTCGCTGACCGAATCATTCCGATCGAGGCGGTTCGGGAGCTACAGCGTAACCTTCTGCGAAGTCACGCCGTGGGTGTGGGCCCACTCGCTCCGGCTGAGGTCACGCGAGCCATGCTGCTTCTGCGTATCAACGCCCTAGCTATAGGCGCTAGCGGTATTCGCCTCACAACTCTCCAGGCACTCCTCAACCTGCTGAATCGAGACGTCCTTCCCTGCATTCCAGAAAAGGGCTCGGTTGGCGCAAGCGGGGACCTTGCTCCGTTGGCGCACATGTCCTTGGTACTGATTGGCGAAGGTGAGGCGATATTCGAGGGCAGGCGGCTGGGAGGATCTGAGGCTCTGGCGGCGGCAGGTCTTACTCCGATCGAACTCGGACCCAAGGAAGGTCTGGCTCTTATAAATGGAACTCAAACCATGACCGCGATCGGAGCCTTGGTGCTATTTGACGCTTGGAACCTGGCAAAGGCCGCGGACATCATTGGAGCCATGAGCTTGGAGGCTGTTCGAGGAACAAATAGGGCTTTTGATGAGCGTATTCAGAACCTACGCCCCCATCCCGGTCAGCTAGCTTCCGCCGCCAATCTCCGTGTTCTTACCCACGACAGCGACCTCATGCAATCCCATAGGCACGATCAACACAAAGTGCAGGATCCCTACTCACTTCGCTGCATGCCCCAAGTCCATGGGGCAAGCAGGGATGCCTTCACGTATGCCACGAAGGTGGTCGAGATCGAAATGAACTCTGCCACAGACAATCCGCTGGTCTTTTTTGAGACAGACGAGGTGATTTCAGGTGGTAACTTCCACGGACAGCCTGTCGGTCTGGCCATGGATACCGCCGCCATTGGTATTTCCGAGCTGGCGAACATATCAGAGCGCCGGGTGGAAGCAATGTTGGATCCCGCGTTTAGTGAGCTGCCGCCGTTTCTCACTCGTCACGCCGGTGTGGACTCCGGGTATATGGTCTCTCAATACACTGCTGCCGCACTCGTGTCTGAAAACAAAATCCTATGCCACCCGGCGACAGTCGATTCAATTCCCACGTCTGCAAACCAAGAGGATCACGTCAGCATGGGAACAATCGCCGCACGGAAGGCGCGAGACGTTCTCGAAAATAGTGAGACAGTTCTTGCAATCGAGCTGTTGTGTGCCTGCGAAGGACTTGACTTCAGGGCCCCGCTCACTCCTTCTCCCGGAATTTCCGAGGTCCACCGCTTGGTACGACGTCAAATACCGCATCTCGAAGATGACCGTCCGATGTACAGGGATATTGAGATCGTGACTCAGTTAATCCACTCAGGGGATATTGTGCAAGCTGCCGAATCCATTTCGGGCGATCTCCAGTAACCGTGCAGGTGGGCTTATCTCAACCGCCAGTTGAGACGCAGACGGAGAGACCAACGTCGACGATCACTTGGAACACTGGGGACGGCATCCTCGTGGTGTTCGCCGCCTTCCTCATCTATATCTTTGGAAGTATCGTCCTGGTAAGCATCGACCGTGCATTTGAACATAAGGTCGGGTTCTGGGTTGCACCTGTCTCTTACCTGTTCCTCACCGGGGGAACATTCTCGGTTGCCTACGGAGCCATCATCAGAAGGAGAGGTGGCAGCTGGACGGCAATCGGTTTTCGGCGACCCGCGATCTGGAGGCCAGGAGACGACCCGGTGTCTATGGGCGGAGCCGTGGTCACAGCTTTCTTTGCCCTAATCGCCATGGCGGGAGTTCATGGACTGAGCCCAAAACATGGAGCTGCCGTTGGAAATTGGATAGGAGTAGGCGTCATCGGATTGGTCGCGGCGATCATCATCGGATGCCAGCTTCTGGGCCTAAACCGGCGAAACCCATGGACCAAGGTTATTGCCGCTCCTCCACTCGCGTATGGGGCCTTTCTCGTCGGAGCCGCAATTATCAGCGCCGTCTTGGAGGCACTGACAAACTTCCACGTCAAGGGAAACTCGCGCGAGCTGCTTCCGCCGCATCAATCTCACCTGACCTTCGCGCAATTCATCGTGCTATTGATCCTGGCAGCGATTCTAGCCCCAATTACCGAAGAGACTCTTTTTAGAGGCGTACTTTTCCAAGGCCTAAGGTCGGACACCAGCGGCCGGCTCGGATTGAAGTGGGGAATCGTCGCTGCGGCTGTGGCCAGCGGCACCCTCTTCGGCCTGGCCCACCTCTTAGGAGGGGCGGGAGAGATCAACACTCTGCCAATCTTGATCTTTCTGGGAATTGTGCTGGCTTTTGCATTCCAGTACGCCGATACGCTTGCCGCCTCCATGCTTGTCCACGGATCTCTGAATGGTCTCGCCATCGTGGCCTTGTTTGTCCGATGAGGCTGGGCGTCGTAGCCGACACACATTTGCCTCGGTATGAATTACCTGATCGAGCTTTTGCGTGGTCTCGACGGCTGCGATCTCATCGTCCATGCCGGGGACCTCTGCTCGCCGGAGGCTATCGAAGGTTTGGAACGCATTGCGCCCGTCTCCGCGGTTCACGGCAATTGTGATCCGCCGAATCTTCAATCCACCCTCCCGTCAGAGCTTCGGCTCCAAGCTGAGCAATTCTCTATTCTGGTAACTCACGGCCACCAGGGCAAGACGGCCATGAGCACCGCGCAATCGGTCTCAGCCAAGGACAATGCAGATTGCGTTATTTTTGGACATAGCCACAAGGCCTATGTTGATGACGCAAATGGGCTGCTACTATTGAATCCAGGTTCACCCACCTGGCCGAGGTTCGACAAGCGGCGCTCGTTTGCCTTGCTCACCGTTACACATCGGCTCGAAGCGGTCATCATCCCATTGCCTTAGGAGATGAAGGAGCTGAGCACGGATGTTGCGGATACCCCTGAATACCCAATCAGCGCCGTAGCCAACATCCAGAATCCAATTGCAGACCTTCAAGACATTACATGAAGCGAATCAATCCATTGGATACGTCCTCAAAAAGCACGCGCCGCACGTCTATCAGATTTCTGGCGGGTGCAGTCATGCTGTTCTCTCTATTCATGGTCGCCCCGGCGGTCTACGTAGCGAGTGCGCGAACCGTCGAAGCCAATAGTCCCACCCCGACTCCTACGTCCGTTCAAGGCGTGGGGACCATAAAGACAACCGCCACGCCCACACCTACCGTACCCCCTGTTACGCCCACCGTTACGGTGACTCCCGTAAAGCCCACTCCCACCGTCGTAACGCCCACGCCCACTGCGACCTCGATTCCTACTCCGACGCCCACAAAGCCAGTGCGCACGCCCGTGGTCACCAGAACCCCAATCCCCCATCCTCCTCATCACCATCACCCACCCAAAACTCATCCAGGGGGGACCAGTCATGGCGGTGGGGGAGGCTCCCACCCCACCCAGCCTTCAACCGGCTCGACCGGCTCCTCGAACGGGACCTCAGGTTCGCAGGCGACACCTCCCTCAGTCGGCCTTCCTTCCGTTGCCGATCTTCAGGCCGAGGGCAGATTACCCGGCAACGGTGATATCCCTGCCAATGTTCGGCGCTGGGCATATTTGATTCTTCCGGCGGCTCACAAGTACGACATCCCGCCTGCCATGATTGCAGCGGTAATGACCGCCGAGTCGGAGGGCGACCCCTTGGCATTGTCCGGGAGCAACGCAAGGGGACTGATGCAGGTTCTCGCAGGACCTTGGGACCCGCAGGCCAACATCAACCTCGGAGTGTCAATGCTAGCGGGATATTATCAGGAGTTCGGAACCTGGAAGCTGGCCTTGGCCGCCTACAATGCGGGTCCGGGTGCGGTGATCCACTATGGCGGAGTCCCTCCCTTTAAGGAGACCGAGGATTACGTCGTCATCGTCAGTTACCTCTACGATGAGTACTCGCAGCACGGCCTCTCAGGATCGGCGAAGAGCAGCTATCAGAGAAGCCTACACGACTTTCACAGCCGTCATCACGTCAAGTACTTAAAGCCTGGAAAGGCCGGACCTCAGGCCAACCGTCACTATGCCAAAGGCAATGGTCCCGGACAGCTTGCGATCCCAGATGGCTGTGATCCGTCCGGTGGATGTAATAAGCCGGCAACTCTAATGCCGTCACCTCCTGTCGCCGATCCCCTCTGGCCGCTTGGTGGGTCGATCGATCCACTCGGCGTTGTCTCCCCAAATGGATAGGATCGCCGGACTAGATCTATCTTGAGGCGACGTAGGCGGACGAGGCTGCAGCAGATCCTGCAGGATCGCGGCATCGATCTGCTCATTCTCGCGCCTGGCCCTGACATGGCCTACCTGCTCAACTTTTGGGGACATCAGTCCGAGAGGCCCGTCCTCCTCTGCATCGCCGCGGAATCGGACCCCTTCATCGTCATTGCAGCTTTCGAAGCGAGAGCACTTCCGTCATTGGATAGGGACATCGAGGTTGCAACGTATGGGGAGACAGAGGATCCGTACGAGCTGACCAAACGGATGATCGACAAAGAGTTTAAGGCCCGCCGGGTCGCCGTGGGAGACCACATGCGAGCACGGTTCCTACTAGGGCTGCAACAGCAGCTTACTTCAAGCGAATTCACTCACGCCTCACAGTTCATTAGAGACCTGCGGATGGTCAAGGATGAGGATGAGCTGACAACTCTCCGCGACGCGGGGAAACGAGCCGACTCGGTTCTGGATAGTCTGCTTCAAGGTTCTCTACAGTCGCGAACTGAGGCGGACATCGGGCGAACGCTGCAGAGACTTTTGGAGAATGTCGGGCTGCGAGAGCCGGGATCCATCGTTGCATCTGGTCCCAATGGGGCCTCTCCCCATCACCGCTCTAGCGATCGGGTCATCCAGTCCGGCGAATTTGTGACTCTGGACTTTGGTGGGACGCTGAACGGTTATTGGGCCGATATGACGCGTACCCTCGCGGTTGGAGAGCCCACTGAGGAGATGAGAACCGTCTACGAAGTGGTGAAGGCCGCGCAGCAGGCGGGTGTCGACGCAGTTCGCCCGGGTAGGACATGTGAATCGATTGATTCGGTTGTGCGATCGATCATCTCCGAAGCCGGCTTTGGCGACGCCTTCATCCACCGGACAGGGCATGGAATCGGCTTGGAGGAGCACGAGGAGCCCTACATCGTGAGCGGGAATCAGCTCGACCTGGTTGCCGGAATGACCTTCAGCATTGAACCTGGGTGTTATCTGCCAGGGAAATTCGGAATCCGGATCGAGGATATCGTAGCTGTGACGTCCGAAGGCGCTGAACGCTTCAATCACTTCCCTCGAGAGCTTCGAATCGTAGAGTAGAGTTCGCCAAGACGACGGCGCCGTCTGAGCTTTCCCGCCAGGTACGCTCAAAGCGTGGTCGAAAGTCTTGCGTGATGCGCGAAGTAGTCTTTACGAGCCGCTGTCTTCACGCAAGCGCCCTACGATTCGCATGCGGAGTGAATTCAGACAGCGGATGGTATGAACGGCATGGGAGGACGTGGTCTCGAGTCGAGCTCCCAGGCACTCTTCCACGTTATGTCCAACAACTCTTGCATTGGGCCGCATGCCTTCGTGAGAGCCACATGCGGCTGATATAATTCGGTGCTGAGTCAGACAGGGAAAACTGGCCCTGCGGTATAACGCTTCCGTAGGAAAGCGTCAGGAGAAATATGGAAGACCAACCGGGAAACCAAGCCGCGAGCGAGACACAAGATCCGGAGGAGACTGGGTTTCAGCTCGAAGACATGCAGAGCCTCATGGAGGCTCAGGAGGCTGGTTTCCAAGCCTTGCGCCGCGGCCAGACAACTACCGGAACGATCGTGAGCATCGCAGACGACGCGGTGCTTGTTGATGTAGGCCTCAAATCAGAAGGCATCATCCGACGGGAAGAGCTCGGCGAAAACGGCGACGACCTCCCTGATCTCAAGCTTGGGCAGGAGGTCATTGTCCAGGTTCTGCAACCAGATAGCTCGAACGGCCCGATCCTTTCGCTGCGACGCGCTCGCCGCGAGCAAACTTGGGTCGATGTAGAAGCCCTGGCCCAGAACGGTGGGGTTATCGAAGGCCCTGTCGTCGACTACAACCGAGGTGGCGCCTTGGTGGAAGTCGGCGGGATACGAGGCTTTGTCCCAGTCTCTCAGCTTGCCAGCCTGCCTCCGGCCGGATCTGGCGAGGGCGACGAGACGGAGCGGCGCTTGGCCGAGCTCGTTGGTAAATCGCTGCGTGTCAAGGTCTTGGAGGCAAACCACCAGCAAAATCGTCTCATCCTCTCTGAGAGAGCCGCCAGTCTCGAGGAACGCGCCCGGCGCAAAGAAGATTTGATGCAGGAGCTGCGGCCAGGACAGATCAGAAGAGGCACCGTGCGAAATGTAACCACCTTTGGTGCATTCGTAGACCTGGGAGGGGCCGACGGGCTGGTCCACGTATCCGAGCTGTCGTACGAACGCATTAACGACCCGAGAACGGTTCTCTCTCCTGGTCAAGAGATCGATGTATTCGTCCTCGACGTACGTCCTCAGGACCAAAAGATTAGCCTCAGCCTGAAACGAGCCATGGCAGATCCATGGGAATCAGTTGAAAGCCGCTATCAGCCTGGCGAAAATGTGCAAGCAACCATCACTCGACTAGTGAAGTTCGGGGCCTTCGCGCAGATCGAGCCGGGCGTCGAAGGACTCATTCACCTAAGTGAGCTTGCCGATGCAACTCCCAGAGATGCGGCCCAAGTCGTATCCGAGGGCCAGACCGTTGAGGCGAAGATCATTCACATCGACAGGGCGCGCCGGCGGCTTGGTTTGAGCATTCGACAGCTTCGGCCGGCAATCCAAGAGATGACTGTCGAGGAGTGGGCAGCGGAGCAGAATCGGGAAGAGGATCCGACGCCAACTGCATTTCATGCCCTGGCAGGTCTTTCCGACACCGAAGGTGCCGAAGAAGGCTCGTCCCCACAACTTGAAATCCCGGAGGAGCCGGCCGCGACAGCTGACGACACCGAATACGTTTCGGGTGTCAACACGTCTGGAGATGGCGAAGCCGCTGCCGTACTGATCGAAAGTACTGAGGAATCCGGTGACAGCGAGTCGGAAGCCGTCGCGGAAGAGCTGACCGTAACGGAGCCTGTCTCCACTGAGAGTGGGGCAGAAGGCGAGACTGCTGAGGCCAATCCCGAAGTTTGGTCTGTGACGGCTGAGCAGGACCAGCCTGCTGAAGCCTCGGAGTCTCCGGACGATGCGCAGGCGAACTTTGAAAGCGGAACAGAAGTACAACCAACTCAGACTGAGCAGCAGGAAGAGGACGTGAGCTCGGAAGAAATCGAGTCGAGGAGCACTTCCCTCGATGACGAACCACAGACTGCGCAGGTGCCCCAGGCGGTAACCGACGCGGTCTAGCGCAGGTGGCGACTACGTCGTCAGCCTCAGTTTCCCGTTGCATAACGACCATATTATTGAGAACTCAGGAACGTAGGAATGACAAGCGGTAGTTTTGATCGCTTCACTGAACGTGCCAGAAAGGTCCTGACGCTCGCCCAGGAAGAGGCGCAGCGTTTCAATCACAACTACATCGGCACCGAGCATCTTCTTCTTGGCCTCGTCCGAGAAGGCGATGGTGTTGCCGCCAAAGTGCTGTCCAATCTCGGCGTCGAGCTGCCAAAGGTTCGCAGCGCGGTCGAGTTCATCATTGGACGTGGCGAGCGTCAGGTATCGGGGGATATCGGGCTAACGCCGCGGGCAAAGAAGGTGATTGAGCTAGCCGTAGATGAGGCGCGCAGACTCGGCCACCACTACATCGGCACAGAGCACCTCTTGCTTGGACTCATCCGTGAGGGAGAAGGCATTGCGGCCGGCGTCCTTGAGAGCCTGGGCGTCAACCTCGAGAAAGTACGGACAGAGGTGATCAAGGTCCTCACCCAGACCGGCAGTGCGCCCGCGCACGAACGACGCTCTAGCAAAACGCCAACCATTGACCAGTTGGGGATAGACCTGACTGCCCACGCTCGCGCTAGCAAGCTCGACCCAGTCATTGGACGGGACGGCGAGATAGAGCGTGTAATCCAGGTGCTCTCACGACGAATGAAGAACAACCCTGTTCTGATTGGCGAGCCGGGCGTTGGCAAGACCGCAATTGTAGACGGGCTTGCCCAGCAAATCGTAAGCGGCGAGGTTCCCGAAAACCTCCTCGGTAAGAGGCTGCTTACCCTGGATATTGGCTCTTTGGTAGCTGGGACAAAATACCGCGGTGAGTTCGAGGAGCGTCTGAAGAAGATCATTGAGGAGATTCGCTCCTCGGGAGACTGTATCCTCTTTATCGACGAGCTTCACACCATCGTCGGAGCTGGAGCGGCTGAAGGAGCGGTCGATGCCGCCAACATCCTCAAACCAGCCCTGTCCCGTGGAGAGATTCAGACAATTGGCGCCACGACGTTGGATGAGTACCGCAAGTACATCGAGCGTGACGCGGCGCTAGAGCGCCGATTCCAGCCCATCACGGTAAGAGAATCGACCGTGGAAGAGGCAGTGCTGATTCTGAAGGGCCTTCGCGAACGCTACGAGCAACATCACCGTTTGCGCATCACCGATGCGGCTATTAAGGCAGCCGCAGAGATGGCAGAGCGCTACATCACCGATCGATTCATGCCTGACAAAGCCATCGACCTCATCGACGAAGCCTCCTCCCGTGTTCGCATGCAGAAGGCCGTCGCTCCGCAAACGCTCAAGGATGCGATGAAGGATCTGGAGGGCGTCCAAGCGGAGAAGGACGAGGCAATCCAAACGCAGCAGTATGAGCAGGCTGCCAAACTCCGCGATAAAGAAGGCCAGTTACGCGAGTCGATTGCCCAGCTTGAACAGGGCTGGCATACACAGCAGAATGCTCAGGACCTCGAGGTCACCGAAGAAGATGTTGCCCAGGTCGTTGCAATGTGGACCGGCATCCCGGTGATGAGAATCGCTCAGGAAGAGTCGGCACGACTTCTGGAAATGGAGTCCGCCATTCACAAGCGCGTCGTGGGTCAGGATGAAGCTATCTCCACGATCTCCAGTGCGGTCCGCAGGGCCCGAACCGGCCTAAAGGATCCCAAGCGTCCAATCGGCAGCTTCATCTTCCTTGGACCAACAGGTGTTGGAAAGACCGAACTTGCGAAGGCGTTGGCCGAGTTCATGTTCGGAAGCGAAGACTCACTGATCAAGATCGACATGTCGGAGTTCATGGAGCGACACGCGGTCGCCAGACTCGTTGGCGCACCTCCCGGCTACGTTGGCTATGAAGAGGGCGGGCAGCTGACCGAGGCGGTTCGGCGAAAGTCCTACTCTGTGGTTCTTCTGGACGAGATCGAGAAGGCTCACCCTGAGGTTTTCAATATCCTCTTGCAGATCCTCGAGGACGGAAGACTGACGGATGCAAAGGGCAGAAGTGTCGACTTCCGCAACACCATCATCATCATGACTTCAAACGTCGGAGCGAGCCTCCTCAACAAGGATGCTCAGCTCGGATTTAAGGTGAAGACGTCGGAAGGCGACGAGGCCAAGGCATTCGAACGCAGCCATGGCGAGATGATCAAGAAAATCACCGGCGAGCTCAAGAACACCTTCAAGCCGGAGTTCATGAACCGGATCGACGCTACTATTGTCTTCCGCTCACTGACGCAGGAACAGGTGTACGAGATCGCGGACATCCTCCTTGCGCGAGTCCGGAACCAATTGGTGGAACAGCAGATCAACCTCGAGATCAAGGAAGCGGCTAAGGCCTTCCTCGTCGAAGAGGGCTTCGATACATCAAACGGAGCGAGACCACTTCGGCGTACGATACAGAGCCGCATCGAGGACACCTTGGCCGAGGGAATGCTCTCCGGCCGGTTCTATCCGGGGATGCAAATCGTCGTGGATCGAACTGAGGATGGACTCGAGCTCATCGCGGTTCTGCCGGAGGAACCGGAAGAGCCCACCCCACCGATGGAGGAAACGCCGCCGCTGTCCGCCGCCGGATCGGCCACTGAATCCGAGGCTTAATGCCTCGGGGCCGCACGAGCTACATCTGTCAGAGTTGCGGAAGTCAATATCCTCAGTCATACGGTAGGTGTCCCAGCTGCGGAGGCTGGGACACGATTCAGGAGACGTTCGTACGTCAGGGATCCGCGGCAAAGTCGGCCGCTGATCCACACGGTGCGACGGACGGACGCGTCCAGTTTCTCGCCGATATCAGCACGAGTGCCCTCGAACGAATTCACACTCCACTTTCGGAATTCGATCGTGTGCTGGGCGGCGGAATTGTCCCGGGGTCGGCCGTCCTGCTGGGTGGCGATCCCGGGATAGGGAAATCGACAATTCTACTCCAGATTTCGCGGCTTATTGCGGATGAAGATGTTGGTGTTCTGTACGCCTCCGGTGAGGAGTCGGCCGAGCAGATCAAGCTTCGAGCCGAGCGGCTTACACGGAATGGAGGCAATCTCGCGGTATTGCCTACGACGGACGCCACGGAGGTCTGTGATACCGCGCTCGCCCTCGAATGCAAGGTCCTCGTCGTCGACTCCATTCAAACAATGCAGCTCGACGAGCTGGAGTCTCCAGCTGGAAGCGTCTCACAGACCCGTGAATGTACCAGCCGCTTCGTCCGCATGGCCAAGGAGTCCGGCATGGCCGTGTTCCTCGTCGGTCACGTCACGAAAGACGGCGCTATCGCCGGACCAAAAGTCTTGGAGCATATGGTGGACGTCGTCCTCTATCTCGAGGGCGACAACTACCAGGCTCATCGACTGCTACGGTGCATCAAGAACCGGTATGGTGCTACGCATGAGATCGGAGTCTTCGACATGCGGGATAGCGGGCTCTGGGAGGTAACGAATCCTTCTGCCCTGTTCCTGACGGAGAATGACCACCGCTACAGCGGCTCGGCGATTGCGGTGACGCTGGAGGGGACACGACCTCTGTTGGTGGAGATCCAGGCACTCGCGACGCCTACCAGCTTCGGGCTGCCCAGGCGCTCCTGTACGGGTCTCGACGTTAACCGCCTCCATATGCTGACGGCGGTGCTCGGCAAACGAGCGCGTCTTGACGTTTCCACGCAGGACATTTACGTCAACGCGGTGGGTGGCTTGAGAATTGACGAGCCAGCCGTCGACCTGGCAATCCTTTCGGCAATCTACTCGAGTTACGCGGATCGAGAGCTGCCCCGTTTGGCGACCATTGGGGAGGTGGGGCTCGGCGGCGAAGTGCGGCCTGTACGCGACCTGGAGAGGCGGGTTCGAGAGGCGGAGAAACTCGGCCTCGAGCGAGCCATCGTACCCAGGGCCAGCTCCCTGAATGCTGACTTCGATATTCAAGTCGACGCCATCTCAAGTGTCCAGGAGGCGCTTCACGTCCTCGCAACCTGCTAGCCATGATGCGACCCAGATAGAGAAGCTCTTAGGTACCGTGTGACTGGATCTCTGAGCCTCATTCTGGTTGCCGCTGGTTCCAGCTCCAGAATGGGCGGTGACGACAAGGTTTGGTCAGACGTTGCTGGGAAGCCGCTCATCCTCCACTCGATCGAGCGTCTCTCTGGCTCGGTAGATGAGCTAACCGTCGTTTGCAAACCCGGCGACGAAACCCGGATGGAAGATATTCTGGAGATGACCATCGCCTCAACCATACCCTGGAGAGTCACCCAAGGTGGCACCCGTCGACAGGACTCGGTTCTGAACGGACTGCGAACCGTCGGTGATGCGGCTCGCGTTGCGATCCATGACGCCGCGCGGCCTCTCGCCGGTCCATCGCTTCTTGCTCGCGTGGTCGAGGCCAGCAGGGAGACGGGAGGGGCAGTGCCGGCCGTTCCTGTTCCCGACACCTTAAAGCGAGTCTCCGCCGGCGCCATCTTGGAGACGGTCGACCGTTCAGACCTGTGGGCAGTACAAACTCCTCAGGTGTTCGAGCGCGAGCTACTGGAGGGTGCGTTCTCCCTTGATTGCTGGATCGAGGAGACGGCAACGGACGAAGCATCGATGATCGAGCGGATGGGAGGCGTTGTCCGTATCGTCCGAGGCGATCCTCGGAACCTAAAGGTGACAACGCCTGAGGATCTCGAGATGGTTCGGGCGGTACTGGCAGCCACAGAAGCCGGCTCAATGGGTCGCGGATGAGCAAGAACATCCTGTTCGTTCTGTGAGAAGCGACTCATCGGGACCTTCCTGTGTTTGGGGCCGGCGACCCGTTCTCGAGGCGCTTACGGCGGGCAGTGTGGCTTCAGTCCTCCTTGCTGACTACGTGCAAGAATCGGCAATCATTCGAGACATTAAGCATTCGGCCTCAGCATTGGGAGTTCCAGTACGTCTTGTTCCAGGCGAAGTGCTGGATGGCCGAGCACCGCGAGCGTCGCATCAGGGTGTTATAGGGAAGATTACAGGCCCACGGAACTATACCGTGGCACAACTTCTGGAGCTGGTCCGCCAAGATTCCGGTCCGGCCCTACTGTTGATCGCGGACGAGATCCAGGATCCACACAATCTCGGTAGTCTCCTTCGAACCGCGGAGAGTGCAGGGGCTCACGGAGCCGTCTTGACCCAGAGGCGAAGTGCGCCCCTCACGGGAGTCGTGGCGAAGGCGTCGGCCGGGGCGATGTTTCATCTACCACTAGCCCCGGCGCCAAATCTTGCCAGAACACTCGGCGACATCAAACAGGAAGGTATCTGGACCGTTGGTCTCGCTGAAACAGCCAGTCAATCGCTGTACGACCTTGATCTCACCGTGCCACTGGCCCTCGTTGTCGGGAGTGAGGGTCGGGGACTCCGCCGACTAACCGCCGACACGCTGGATATTGTCGCCGCGCTCCCGATGAAAGGTCGAATCTCTAGCCTCAATGCCTCGGTGGCCGGCGGTATCGCACTATACGAGGTCCTGCGGCAGCGAGAGACAGTTCGCAGATCGGGCTAGTGGAGCTTCCGTCCGGATTCGAACCGGAAACCTACCGCTTACAAGGCGGTTGCTCTGCCAGATTGAGCTACGGAAGCATGCAGACTGATCCAGATTATCAAGCGGCAGAGTGATGCAGGCCGTGGTCCGGACGAGCCAGCAGCCTAGCGGACCTCGCAACGCCCAGATACTGGCAGCCCGGTTAGCGGACGAGCTGACAAAAGTCGGAGCTTGACTTGTTAAAATGCATGGCGTGCGGGGTGGGGTACCCAAGTGGTTAAAGGGGACTGACTGTAAATCAGTTGCGTTACGCGCTACGGGGGTTCGAATCCCTCCCCCACCACCATCCGCCCCAGTAGCTCAGTGGTAGAGCGCATTCTTGGTAAGAATGAGGTCGTGGGTCCGATTCCCACCTGGGGCTTTTCCTTAGTTGAACCCCTACGGAGCTAACGCACGTTCGCCTGGATAGCAGGCATGGTCCTCGCTCTGAGGGAAGCTTTTGAGCGACAGCCGACCGACAGCCGGATCTACATGACATCAGCGCGTTCGACGTACGGCTAAGTTGGTTCTTCCTCTCACAACACCTTGAGGAAGCACTCTGCGCTGTTACTCGACCGTACCCTGCAGGACTTGACTGGAGTAACGGGGATGAACAGGTTCACTGAGCTTGAGGTGGCCGGCAACTGGCCCTACGACTGGCGGCCAGCCACTCTTCTGATGACAAGGGTTGGCTCCCACAGCCACGGAACCTACGTGCCTCCAGAGGATCCGCTATCCATCGACGACACAGACATCATGTGGATCGTTCAGCCTCCTCGGAGACTGGTCTATGGACTTCAGGAGTGGCAGCACTGGACGCCGGTTGCAGGCACCTATGGCGACCTGGATGTCGTCGCCTACTCCGTCAGAAAACTCGCACGCTTGCTGCTTAAGGGGAATCCGAATGCCATGGGGCTGCTGTGGATATCGAAGGCTCATATCCTGGTCGAACATGCCGAGTGGGAGAAGTGGCGGCAGCATCGGACAGACTTCCTGTCCGAACGAGTATACGACTCATTTGTGAACTACGCCGCCGACCAGCTGAGGCGCCTCACTCACCCGAACCACATGGGACGTCTTGGGCGGGAGCGAAAAGAGCAATTTGAGCAGTTTGGCTACTCCCCAAAGAATGCAGCCCACTGCCTGCGTCTCCTCCGTATGGGACTCGAGCTGGCAGAGACAGGTGAGATGAATGTCGACAGGACAGGTATCGACGCGGAGGAAATTATCGCTGTCAAGCATGGCGAATGGCCACTCGACAAGATCCAACGGGAAGCAGATGAGGGAGTCCAGCGACTCGAGGCCGCTCGAGAGGCTAACCCGCTACCGGCGGAGCCGAACACCTTACAGATCGAACGGCTTCTGATGGGCACGACTGAAGCATTGTGGGATGAGGCGTAGTTTTGAAGTGGAAAGGCCGGCACGTACTGGGCTAGGCTGGTCTCCATGGTAGGACACTCCGTTTTGCGGTTGACACTGCAAGGACTGTCTCATAAACTGACGGCAGTTGGACGACGTAGAGAATGGTGAGAGAAATGGGAAGAAGGTCCTGACATGAGCCAGAATCGACCTCCAAGCGGTTCGAATACCCCCTCGTGGGTCATACCTGCAGTCGTTATAGCGGTGATACTCGCCGGCGCGATTGCATTTGCCGGATACGAGATCGGTCACCGAGCCGCCTCACCAAAGTCGACTCCCACACCCACGGCGTCAACTCCTACTCCGACGCCATCGTCCGCTCCATCTGCAACGCCGACTTCCGCTCCCACTTCAGCCGTAACAGCCACGATCCTACCCTCGACGAGCACACCAGTCCCGACAGGCACCAAGGGCACTCAGAATGTACAAACAGTGGATATGCGCACGATACGTAACCACGGCTACGTACCGAACGGGAGGTACGCCTGGATCAGCGATGGGCAGGGCGGAAGGGTATACGCCTGGATCGCAACATGCACCGGTAGTGGAGATGGGTACTGTCAGAAGGTCTTTTTCTTCCATGACACCACCTGGCTTGGGACAGATACATCGAAACCATCGCCCGCCGTGATGGCGATAGCCGGACAGGCCAGCCCGACACCAGGGATATCTGTCAAGTACGCGAACTATAAGGCGTCAGATCCGATGTGCTGCCCTAAAGGCAAGCCTATATCAATCTTTTATTCCTGGAACGGCTCGAAGCTTACGCCAAACGGCACAGCTCCATGATGCAGCGCTCTCTCCGTAGATCTAGCCTGGTAGCCATCTCATCCGAAGATCGTACAGCTCTGACCAGCACCAAGAGTGACTCGAGAGAAAACTAGGAAGAGTTGGGGAGGTCGAGTGGAGATTCGATTCGACAGATATTCCGATAACGAGACCCTCGAGTCACAGCTACGGGCACTTGCCGAGGCCCATCCGGATCTCTGTGTTCTTTCTGAGTTGGGCCGAAGCTATGAAGGCCGGCCGATCTGGCTTGTGACGGTGACGAATCTGCACACAGGGCCTGCGGAGGAAAAGCCCGCGCAATGGATGGACGGCAATCTCCACGCGACTGAGATTACTGGGACCATGGCCTGTCTCTACACCATCAATCACCTGGTTTCGCTCTATGGGGAGGATGCCACGGTGACGCGCCTGCTGGACGAAACAGCTTTCTACATCGCTCCCCGACTGAACCCGGACGGTGCGGCTCAGACCTTTCTGCAGCCGCCTCATCAAGTCAGAAGTGGAGTCAGGCCCTATCCATATGCCGAGAAACGCGATGGGCTGCATGAAGAGGATGTCGACGGCGATGGACGCATCTTAACGATGCGACTGCAGGATCCGGCGGGTGACTGGAAGATCTCTGCAGACGACGATCGGCTCATGGTCAAACGGGCCCCTGACGAGTATGGCGGCACCTACTACCGGCTGCTGCCGGAGGGTCTGATCCATAACCCGGAGCCCGGTTTAATTCCCATAGCGCCACCCCTTGAGGGACTGGACTTCAATCGAAATTTTCCCTTCGAGTGGGCCCCGGAAGGCGATCAGGCCGGAGCTGGACCGTTTCCGCTCTCCGAGCCCGAAACACGCGTCGCCGTCGAATTCGTGGCCACTCACGGGAACATCAACGGAGCCGTCACCTGCCACACATTCGGCGGGGTGCTGCTCCGGTCCTACAGCACCAAGCCGGATGACCAGATGGCTCCGGAGGATGTCTGGGTTTTCGAGAGGCTGGGCAGAAGAGGAACGGAGATCACCGGATATCCCAACGTCTCCACATTTCACGAATTCCAGTATCATCCGAAGCGACTCACCTACGGCGCCTTTGATGACTGGTGCTACGATCACCTCGGCGTCTTCGCCTGGACAGTCGAATTGTGGGATATTCTGGCGCGAGCCGGCATAAAGGATCGAAAGTTCATCGAATGGTATCGAGATCACCCGATCGAGGACGATCTTAAGGTTCTTCGATGGATCGATGAGAATTGCGGCGGTGAGGGCTTAGTCCGATGGCAGCCGTTCGAGCATCCTCAGCTGGGCTCTGTTGAGATTGGTGGCTGGGATGAGCTCTTCACGTGGAGGAATCCGCCCCTCGCCTTCCTCGAGGAAGAGATCGCAAAGGTCAACGACTTCGTCATCTCTCAGGCATCGGCATCTGCCCGTCTCCGGATCGTCCAAGCGAGCTCATCCGGGCTAGGCGCAGATCACAGCAAGATCGAGTTGATCCTGGAAAATGCCGGCTACCTTCCCACCTATACATCGAAACGGGGCCAAGAGCGGCAGGCGGTCAAGCCCATTCGGGTAGATCTCGAGCTGCCGGAAGGAGCCACTCTGGTTCAGGGGAAGCTTCAGACGGAGATCGGCCAGCTCGAGGGCCGGAGCAACAAGTTCACCGTCGGCGGTCTCGGCGTGTCTCCAACGGACAACCGCTGCCGGCTCGAGTGGGTTGTGAGAGCCCAACCGCATCAATCCGTCAAGATCACCGCCATATCGGAACGAGCCGGAACGGCGACCACAACAGTAGAGCTGAACTAGCCAAACGTATCAAAGCCAGGGGACGTGGGCCGACCAAGGTTCCTGTTGACTTCGCGCTACATGGCCACCGTGGTCTATTCGGCTGCTGTTGCGCTCGTTGTTGCCTCGGCCACATAACGGGTCGCTCCTCGAGACCACGAGGCTGCGGCGGCGAGCAGGCAGGCGATGGTGGCAAACGTGAAGGCGTAGCCGAGACCGGAGTGGAATGGTCCTGAGATCAGGTGTGGGAAGAAGGTTCGGCCGGTAAGCTTGGCGACCTGCGCGTGGGAGAGCTTGGCCATAGCTCGGGCCGGTAATAGATGTTGGATCGGATCGTATCCAAGGAAGGCTGCGAAGAGGATCGATACGGGCGGAAGGTGGGCTACCTGCGTGGCAACCGCCGGAGACACGCCGTTCGCTTCGAGCCCGCGGCTCATCGTCGCGGGAAGAACCTTTGCCAACCCGACGATCATCAAGGTGAAGAAGATGCCGATGGAGAGCACCTGCGCCGAGTTCTGAAAGGTGGTGTTCATCCCACTTCCGGCTCCGCGATCCGACACCGGAAGGCTGTTCATGACCCCTGCTCGGTTCGGCGCGGCAAACGCTCCCATCGAAAGTCCGTTCATGAGCAGGATGGCCGCAAAGTACGGGTAGGCAAAGTTCGTTGGGATGAACTGCAGAAGAATAAACGTCGTCGCTGCCCCAAGCATTCCTCCTGTGGCGAAAGGCCGCGCTCCGAAACGGTCTGAAAGGTACCCGGAAATGGGGCCAGCAAGCAAAAATCCAGCCGTCAAAGGAAGCATGTAGATGCCTGCCCACAGCGGCGTATCCTGAAAACTGTATCCATGCTCAGGGAGCCAGATCCCCTGCAGCCAGATGATGAGCATGAACATGAGACCACCGCGAGCGACGGCTGCCAAGAAGCTGGACAGAACTCCGAAGGTGAAGGGCCGGATCGCGAAGAGTCGGGTCGTGAACATTGGACTGGGGATTCTGTTCTCGATGGCCGCAAAAAACGCCAGCAGGAGACAACCGGCGCACAGTGATGCGATGACAAATGGATTTGTCCAGCCCATGTCCCTGCCCGCGTAGGGCTGAATCCCGTACGTGATACCCACCATGATCAGGATCAAGCCTACGGCAAATGTGACGTTTCCCAGCCAGTCGATCGGCGCCCTTCGATGTGTTCCCAGCTCCCGAAGCTTGACGTAGGCCCAAACCGTTCCGAAGGCGCCGAATGGAACGGAAACCAGAAAGACGAGACGCCAGTTGATCGGCCCAAGAATCCCGCCGAGGACGAGACCGATGAACATCCCGCTTATACCTGCGACGTTGTTGATGCCAAGCGCCATGCCACGCTGATTGCTGGGAAACGCGTCAGTGAGGATGGCGGCCGAATTGGCGACCAGGAAGGCGGAACCCACTCCCTGGAATACCCGCATCACGATCAAATATGTGGCGCCCGACCGGCCTGTGAGCCAATCGACCGTGAGAAACAGCGACGAAACCGTATAGATGACGAAGCCGAGATTGTACATCCGAACCCGTCCGAAGAGATCGCCGAGCCTGCCGAGACTGACAACGAGTACGCTACTCACGACAAGAAAGCTGAGAATCATCCACAACAGGTAGAAGCTGTTGCTCGGGATGAGCGGATCGAGCTGGATCCCGCGAAAGATGTCCGGCATGGCGATCAGCATGATAGAGGCGTCGATCGTCGCCAGAACCACCCCGACCGTAGTTACGGATAGAGCGGTCCACTTGTACCGATCTTCTCGGCCTGAAGTAGTGCTGCTATGTGCCCTTTGCGATGCGATGCGGCCCATAACCTCCTTCTCTTACTGCCAATACCATCGCCAATGGCGGGGCACGGCGCCCGAACGTTGGAGACACTGATGGGCGACATGCCCTCAGTGTTGACGGGGCCCCTTCGAAGCTGCGGGAAGCTGCTCAGGCCGGCGTCAGGTCGCTGACATACTCTCTACCTGAGTATGTTGCAGCTATCGTGCCTCCCAAGACCGCGAGTAACTGTTGATAGAGAGGCTCAATTCGCCTAAATCGCCTAAATCCGCCATACTAAGGATGTAAAGGGATCGAAGTCGGCCGCTCCTTCTTGCATATGGAGGACTAGCGTCGACTCCCACAATGAGCCAGCTAAATGGTGGTGCCTAGGTTTGTCGCCGAACGGAGAACACTCCTAGCGGTCGATGTTCCTATCGGCGCCGACCAAGCGGTATCAGCGCAACTTTTTAATCTGATCTCAAGGAGCTTCGGAAATGGCCAAGCAGAAAGAGAATCGCAATCCCATCACGCTCGCCTGCAACGAGTGTAAGGAGCGAAACTATGCTACAAGCAAGAACCGGGTCAACGTCAAGGAGCGGCTGGAGCTGAACAAGTTCTGTCCCCGTTGCAGACGGCACACCGGCCATCGCGAAACCCGGTAGGAAGTCGTCAGATAGAGATCGAACGGGACCACCTCTTCACCGTCTGGAGGAAGGATGTGTTCCCTTTGATCTTTGATGTGCATTCATCCCTGTGAGCGTTCGACTTACCCGGCCTTCCGCCTGTATAATGCAGGCGAACCGTGCCCTGCGTGGCCGGTCATATTCTTATTGAGCCATGAGACCTGCGATTTGAGCGCTTCGATCGGTTCGTTAAGAATACGGACAACTCGTAGGCCCGTAGCTCAATTGGTAGAGTACTGGTCTCCAAAACCAGGTGTTGTCGGTTCGAGTCCGGCCGGGCCTGCCATCTCCTCCTCAATCAGGTGCGATTTGGGAGCCGGCAGCCCTTCGAAAGACTGCGAGGTATAGTGTGGCAAAACAGATGACGGGACAAACGGCTGCTCCAACCCGACCGACTGGAGGCAGACGGTCGCCGGTCATTTCACCGGCGCAGTACTTTCAGGAAGCTCGCGCCGAGCTGCGGAAGGTCAACTGGCCCAGCCGCGAGGAGACGACTCAGCTCACGATTGCCGTGATTGCAATGACGTTGGCAATAGCGGCTTTTCTTGGAATCGTCGATCAGGTGCTCAACTGGATCGTAGCGCCGCTCACGGGTCTCAAGTAGGAACATGATGGAGCTTGATACCCAACCCAAGCAGCGAGAGTGGTATGTAATTCACACCTACTCCGGCTATGAGAACAAAGTGAAGCGAAACCTCGAGCATCGTATGCAATCGATGCACGGTAGCGGCGGCGAGAAGATCTTCAGTGTCATCGTGCCTGAAGAGGAAGAGATGGAGATCAAGAACGGTCAGCGTCAGGCTGTCAAGCGGAAGGTCTTTCCTGGCTACGTTCTGGTCGAGATGATGATGGATTCCGAAGCTTGGAATGTTGTTCGCAACACTCCCGGCGTTACCAGCTTCGTCGGCTCTGGCAGCAATCCGACACCGCTTCGTGAGCAAGAGGTCAAGCAAATCCTCAAGCAGATTGAGGCTGAAGCTCCTCGTATGAAGCCGACGTTCTCCCGTGGCCAGAACGTCCGCATTGTGGACGGACCGTTTGCCGAGTTCATCGGCGTGGTTGACGAGGTTTCGGCAGAGCGAAACAAGGTCAAGGTGCTCGTGAGCTTCTTCGGTCGCGAGACGCCAGTGGAGCTCGACTTCCTTCAGGTAGAGAAGCTCTAACATGGCTCGCAAAGTAAAGGCTATCGTCAAGCTGCAAATTGAGGCCGGAAAGGCAAATCCGGCCCCTCCCGTGGGGCCGGCACTGGGCCAGCACGGCGTTAACATCATGGGTTTCTGCAAGGAGTACAACGAGCGGACTTCCTCGCAAGCCGGAACCGTGATTCCGGTCGAGATCACAATCTTCGATGACCGCTCCTTCACTTTCGTTACCAAGACTCCTCCCGCTGGCGAGCTACTGAAGAAGGCCGCGGGAATACCGGGAGGCTCCGGCACCCCCGGTCGCGCATCGGCAGGAACCGTGAGCCGCCCACAGATTCGTGAGATCGCAGAAACAAAAATGCCCGATCTGAATGCCAATACCCTCGAAGCCGCCGAAAGGATTATCGAGGGCACGGCTCGCAGCATGGGATTGCAGGTGGTGGACTAAAGCATGAACCGAGGAAAGAAGTATCGCGCTGCTCTAGAGCAGGTCGAGCAGGAGCGTCAATACGCTCCAGCCGACGCCGTTGGGCTGGTTAAGAAGATTTCGACAAGCAAATTTGACGGAACGGTTGAGCTGCACATGAGGCTCGGAGTTGATCCGCGACATGACGATCAGCGCGTGCGAGGTGTAGCCGTTCTACCAGCGGGAACCGGTCGAAAAGTCAGAATCCTGGTCTTCGCGGAAGGCGATGCCGCTCGGGAGGCTGAGGAGGCTGGCGCCGATTTCGTTGGTGGCGATGACCTGGCAAAGCGCATTCAGGCAGGCTGGCTCGACTTCGACGTCGCCCTGGCCACTCCTGACGCCATGCGGACAACTGTTTCGAAGCTCGGCAAGGTACTCGGACCACGAGGTCTGATGCCAAGCCCTCGAAGCGAAACTGTTACCACAGATGTCCGCTCGAGTATCGACGAGATTCGAAAGGGCCGGGTCCAGTTTGCCGTCGATCGGACGGGCAATATCCACGTCCCTATTGGCAAGATTTCCTTCGAGGATGGTCAGCTGCTCAACAACCTGGCTGTGATGATCGATGCCATTTCGCGTGCGAAACCATCGGGCGCCAAGGGCCACTACGTTCGCTCGGCAGCCATCGCTCCCACCATGGGACCGTCGGTAAAGCTGGATATAGCGGAAGCACTTAGCCTCCAACCAGCTGCCTAGACAAGCAATCTCAATAAACCCACTGGATCGATTTCTCAGTTCCTCCGCGACTTCTGAGTTCAAAATATAGAAGGCAGTAACTAAATAGCCTGAGACAGCAGGGACGCATCAGCGTTTAAGAATCCTGCCGAGGCCTGAAGCGCAGCCAGACTCAATCGAGATTTGGCCTGCCTGCGTCGACTTCTGGCGCCGTTTGTCTCCTCGGGCTAAATGAAGAGAGAAGGAGAACGGATGCCTACACAACAGAAGATCGACACCACCGAAGAACTGGCCAGCATCCTTGGCGACAGTAAGGGCACGGTAGTAGTCGATTACCGCGGCCTGAATGTCTCCGACATCAGCACGCTTCGCCGGCACCTGCGTGAGCAAGCGGTCGAGTTTCGGGTAGCCAAGAACACGCTTCTACGTCGAGCGGCAAAAGCCGCGACACTCGACGTCGATGACTCGCTGTTCACCGGACCAACCGCCATCGTAACCAGCGAGCAGGACGAGGTTGCACCGGCAAGGCTGATGGCGGAAGCCGCCCGTGTGCCCCGCACACCGCTTTCCATCAAAGGTGGCATCTACGGATCGCGTGCCGTAAGCGCCGACGAGATACGAGCCATTGCGGAGCTTCCACCCAGAGAGACGCTGCTGGCACGAGTGCTTGGTGTCGTCCAGGCCCCCGCATCGGCTCTGCTCAGCGTCGCCCAAGCACCCGCCAGGCAGATCCTTTACGCGATGAACGCCTACGAGTTGAGCGAACCGCAACAGGCCGCGGCTTCGGCACAGTAAGGGATTGCTCGAACATCTCGTTTATCACCACTCACTGACCACTAAGATGACGGTCCCGCAAGCACCTAACTCCATCAGCTAACCAAGTTCAGAAAGGAAGAAACACCATGGCAGTCGCAAATTCCATGTCGCCCCAAGAGCTCGTCGATCAGTTTGAGAATATGACTCTCTCGCAGATCGCAGAGTTCGTCAAGCTATTTGAGGACAAGTTCAACGTCACCGCCGCCGCACCAGCGGCAGCAGCCGCCGCTCCGGCCGCAGCCACTGCTGAAGCCGCTCCCGTCGAGGAGCAGACGGAATTCACCGTTATGCTCAATGGCGCAGGCGCAAACAAGATCGCCGTTATCAAGGCTGTTCGCGAGCTGACGCAGCTCGGCCTCAAGGAGGCAAAGGCGTTGGTCGACGAAGCGCCGAAGCCGGTGAAAGAGAACGTCTCACGAGAAGAGGCGGATGCCGCAAAGGCGAAGCTCGAAGAAGCCGGAGCTCCGGTCGAAGTCAAGTAGGCCGTTTGGATGGTAGGGGTCATCATCCGATGATCCCTACCATCACAACATCTCGGCTGAGTGAGGTGGTAGCAACCGCTTGAACGGTGACGAATCCGTCTTCCGCGAGGTACGTGAAGTTCTCGAGAGCCTGGACAGTATCGAGAATCGCTCGCCTGATTCCCTAGGAAGTGACGCCTGGGACTTCTCCGTGGTTCTAAAGTCTCCCGGTCCAAACAAGATCGAGGTCATGCGAGTGGTGCGCGAGCTGACCCAGCTGCGGTTGCCCGAGGTCAGAGCACTGGTCGAAGGGGCCCCCGAGTTCGTGGTCAAGAGGGTGCGACGAGATGAGGCAGAGTTCGTGAGGGTTCGTCTCGAGCAAGCAGGCGCTCAGGTTCACATCCTGTAAAGGGCACCCGCGGGTGGGGAGGATGTCTAAGTAGCCCTACTTGGACGCTAGGGCACGTTCCAGCTGCGCTTGGCGGAGAGACATCGTCAGATCACCGCGAGTGCGTTCCAGAACCCCACGAACCAGGTCCGTCGTCCTTCGAAGTCCTCCAGTTAGAGCATCCGGAAAATCGACTGTGATCAATGCCGTGTAGATGGTATCCATCTGGCCGAGCACTCTCTCTCCCTCCTGCTGATGCTCCGCAGATCCGTGGCGGATGATGTCGAGGACATACCGACGCATTTCGCTTGCGGCTTCTCCCAGGCCATTGAGGTAGGGAGCAATTTCTACCGCCAGGTCAGACGGGCCAGGCACCACCTCATTAGCCATTAGGGAAGCCACAATGGAGGCCTCGGCATACTCCTTTTGCGCATCCTGAACGTAGCCGCTCCAGTAGAGATCCGGGAACCCTTCGAGGTCCTTGGTCACTTCTCGAATGATGGAAGTGCCCTCCTGCAGTAGGGAGCGTGCCTGATCCACATCTCCCCGATGCAGAGCCCGGATGGCGAGCGCGGCCTGGCGCGTCAGCTTTCTTGAATCAAGGAGGGCCTTGTCGCGAGCAGCGCTTTTTGCATCTAGCCGGTCGGCCAATTCGGCGACGATGGCATCGATCTTTCCGCTCACGCCATCATGTTACCGTCAACGGTCGAGGCGAATCCGGTAATTCCGATGTGTGATCATTTCATATGGATTCGAGTGCTCAAGGTGCGGAGTCGGCTTCAAGACGGACGCTTCCGTCCTTTGTCTTGCGCTTCTGTTTGATTATCTTGGCCTCGGTATTTCTATGCGCCTGGGCTCCCTCCATTCGAGATCCAAGCTCCGGCTACCAACTGCAGGACAGCCAGGTCCCCGCGATCGCGACGGATGCCGTTCCTGCCACCGCAGGCAATGTACTAGACGTGGTTGATGGAACAACTGGCCGGGTCTTGGTAAGCGAACGAGCCTACCAGAAACACGCGATCGGCAGCATTACAAAACTCATGACAGTGGTACTTGCCCTGAAGCACCTGTCGCTCAATCGGGTTATAACCGTCAACTCTCAAGCCGCATCTGAGCCGGGATCGACGATGTGGCTCACGGCCGGCGACCGTGTCACCGTGCGTTCACTGTTATATGGTGCGCTCATCCCGTCTGGAAATGACGCGGCCGAGGCGTTGGCCCTCGCCGTCTCAGGGACTCAGCAGCGGTTCGCGGCACTTATGAACCGTCAAGCGCACGATTTCCGTCTGAAGTGCTCACACTATGTGACGCCCCACGGTCTCGACGCACCAGGGGAGTACTCCTGCGCGGCTGACGTCGCTCACATGACCAGGATCGTACTAGGGTACCCCGTCCTCGCCAAAATCGTCGATACGAAGCATATCGTGGTCCCAAGTGCAGGTGGGGGTGTCAACTTCAACCTCACAAACACCAACCTACTCCTGGGCAGCTTTCCCGGCATCATTGGTGTGAAGACGGGAACTACGGACGCGGCCGGAGCCTCAGTCAGCGCAGCCGCACGCCGCGCGGGTCACGTGGTCATTGCTGTCGTTCTTGGATCCACCGAGTTTGGAAGGTTCAGCGATGCTGCGACACTTCTCACGTTTGCTTTCAACAACTACGAGTGGCCAACCAGCTCGGATACGATGTGGTCAACTCAATCCCTCATGCATCACCGTGCTGTCACGACAGCTCCCGTGCCCCGTTGGGAGTCAGGCTGGATTAGCGTTGGAAAGGCGGGGTACGTAACCGCTCCATTCGACCCTCGGTGACCATTTGCATAGATTGCTTTGTGCGGAGGGAGGCAGCGAACTCGCTGGTGGCTCCTGCGTCATTGTTCGAGGCAAGGATCGTGAACCAGGGGTTCGAACGTATCCACAAGTGGCTAGCTCGGGCAGGCGTTGCCTCCCGACGGCGTGCCGAAGATCTCGTGCGCGAGGGAAGGGTGCTTGTGGACGGAAGGACGGCTCATGTGGGTCAGCTTGTACCACTCGAAGCCAGGGTTCTCGTCGACGGACGGCCCATCGCCATCCCGAATAAGCGCTATATCGCCTTGAATAAACCCGAGGGTTACGTTTGTGCGAACGTACCTACCAAGGATGAGCTCACCGTCCTGGATCTCGTACCGATGTCCGAGCGCATTTATCCGGTCGGAAGACTCGACAAAGATACATGCGGACTACTTTTCCTGACGAATGACGGAGATTGGGCTAATCGTGTGAGCCATCCACGCTACGGAATCACCAAGGAGTACGTGGCGTTGCTGCAGGGACGGCTCGATCGAGAGGCGCTTAGTAGGCTTCGGCAGGGCATCACAATCGACGGAAAGCTGGCGGTCCCTAAGTCGGTGTCGCCCCAGCAGGTGGAAGAGAACAATACGTGGGTTGCATTCGAGCTTGAGGAGGGTCGTAAGCGAGAGATCCGACTCCTAGCGGCCGAAGCGGGGCATCCCGTGTTGTACCTTGAAAGGGTGCGCATTGGCGAGGTCAGGCTCGGTCACCTGCCGCGTGGTCGTTTCAGGGATCTCAGCAAGAAGGAAGTGCAATCCTTTGTCGACCACGAAGTTGAGGCAAGAGGAGCCGAGCCCAACCTGCAAACGAGGACTGAGGATCGCCGTGGACGGTCCGGCAGGAGCGGGAAAGACAACTCTCGGCGCCGGCCTGTCTCGAACCCTCGATTGGCCGGTGCTCGACACAGGAATCATGTATAGGGCTTTGACCTTGCTAACCCAAATGGCCGGTGCTCCTCCAGAGGACTCCAACTGCGTGACTTACGTAGCCTCTCAAATGAACTTCTCACTCGAGGGTGATGGTCAAGCAGCGAGACTCACCCTCGATGGGCGGGATCTGGAACCGGATGAGCTTCATACCGCAGCCATCGATCGCAACGTCTCAGTTGTTTCCGCCCATGGGGAGGTGCGAAAGATCCTAGCTCAAAGACAGCGAGAGCTGGCTTCGAAGGGCAAAATAATCGTGCTTGGACGAGACATCGGGACCGTTGTTCTGCCAGACGCGGAGGTGAAGTTTTTCGTCACGGCTTCGGTAGACATCCGTGCACGTCGCCGAGCGGAGCAAAGGGTTGAGGGGGAGTCGCACCTTGGTGCTGAGATCAAGCGACGTGACCTGATGGACTCATCCCGGCCCATTTCACCTTTGAGACCGGCTCCCGATGCAATCCCCATCGACACCGGCCACCTCAACATCGAAGAGTCGCTCAGGCTTGCCCTCGACGCCGTCGAGAGCAAGCTCCAGCCGGAGGTTAGGGTGCAATCTGGCTAAGCCGCTAGTGGCTCTGGTGGGACGCCCGAACGTGGGGAAGTCTCGACTCTTCAACAGGCTTACCGGTCGAAGGCAGGCCATCGTGGAGGATGTTCCGGGTACGACCCGCGACCGGCTCTATGGCCAGTACGACTGGAACGGGCGGAACGTTGCCTTGGTGGATACGGGCGGGCTGATCACGGGACCGGTTGAGGATATCGGTCGAAGCGTCATGGCGCAGGCATCTGTGGCTATCGATGAGGCCGATGTCATTCTGTTGGTGACTGACATCCGCTCTGGCGTCACTTCAGTCGACGAAGAGATTGCCCAACGCCTTCGGCAGAGCCGGAAGCCGGTTCTCCTCGTCGCGAATAAGGCAGACAACCGCAACCAAATGGAGGCTGCGGTCGAGTTCCATGCCCTGGCTCTGGGAGATCCCGTAGCTGTGTCGGCTGAGCGCGGACTCGCAACGGGAGATCTACTAGATCGCATCGACGAGCTTCTTCCTCCACTTCAGGAGGAGCCACTCGAAGAGGAATTGGTGAAGCTGGCCATCGTAGGTCGTCCCAACGTTGGGAAGTCTTCGATAGTGAACGCGCTGACTGGGGAAGAACGGATGGTCGTGGCCCCGGCAGCCGGTACGACTCGTGATGCAGTCGATACCCAGGTTCGGTACCACAATCAGTCGATTGTCCTGATAGATACAGCGGGAATTCGGCGGAGAGGCAAAATAGAAGCTGGCATAGAACGCTACAGCGTCCTACGAGCGCATAGAGCTATCGATCGCGCAGACGTGGCTGCCCTCGTGATAGATGCCACCGAGCCTATCGCAGCCCAAGACGCCCATATCGCCGGCTTTGTGGAAGAAGAGGGCAAGGGATTGGTCGTCGCAGTAAATAAGTGGGATCTCGTGGAGAAGACCGCCACCACAATCAACGAGTACGAACGGGCATTGCGCGAGCATTTGAAATTCATGGATTACGCGCCGATCACCTATCTCTCGGCGGTTACGAGACAAAGGATCGATCAGCTGCTTCAGTTAACCCTAAGCGTCGCGGGAGAGCGGAACAAGCGTGTGCCAACCGCGCAACTGAACGAGGTGGTTCACAAAGCCCTGTCTGACTATCAACCTCCGGCACGTCAGGGCAAGAAGGTTCGACTGTTCTATGTAACGCAGGTAAGCACCGGCCCACCGGCCTTTGCCTTTTTTGTCAACGATCCCGAGTTGATCCATTTTTCGTACCGCCGCTTCCTGGAGAATCGGCTCCGAGAGCGATTCGGTTTTTTCGGTACACCCATTCGCCTGATGTTCCGATCTCGTGGTGAGCACTGAGGTGTGTAAAATACTGCCATGGGATGGGCCTGCAGCAACTGCGGCGACGTAAATCCGTCGCTACTCGAATCGTGCGCCGAGTGCCACGTCGACCGCGAGGCAAAGGGACGCACCAGACTCGAACCTCTTCCTCTCAGCCCCAACCTCATCTGGATAGCTGCCCTGCTGGGTGGAGTTCTCGCTGCCTACTGTGTCGCAATCTGGAACCTGCGAGTGCTGAGGGCCAAGCCATTCCTCCCGACCGGCCTTGTTTATGCGGTGATTGCCGTTGGAGGATGGATCCTGACAGTGATCATCATTGCCCATCTCACTCCTCCCGCATCTGGCGAAATTGGCTTCGCGATTCCAGTTGCCCTGGCTCTCGGCTTTCTACTGGCGAGCATTCCATACAATCGGGACTCGCTGCCGGCCTCGCAGTGGATGTGGTCTCACCCCCTCCGGAAACTGGTCTTTCGAATTGGTGGCGCAGACTCGGGTCTGCACTACGACTCGTTTGTGAAAGTGGAAGGAGGTCTATTCGGCTCTGGAGACAAGCCGGAATCGAGGCTCTCGATTCCCATTCTTCCGCTTCTTCTCGTCATTGTCAGTGCGATTCTCGGAGCCGTAACGATCCTCATAGGCAGCGCCATCGCCGTCAAGTAAGCCCTCAGGAATCTGACCGATCCGCGCTCCGAAGACTGGGCAGTCGCTGCTCAGTTGTCTCGCGACCCCCTAGAGCATCTCCGGGGCCTCGCCCTTCAGCCGTTCAATTACGCGTTTGACGTCTTGTGAACGGTCGGCCGGACAGATGAGCAGCGCGTCCTCTGTATCGACCACGATAAAACCGTCGAGACCGATCGTTACGATCGTCCTATCCGTGAGCCCATAGACGAGGCTGCCCCGGGTGTCGATGGTCATGACGCTGCCACGCACCACGTTTTCGCCCTCCTGCAGCTCATCACGCAGAACGTTCCAGGCTCCAATATCGCTCCAACCCAAGTCAGCCGGCATGACCGCAAACTCACTTCCGCCCATCTTCTGGAAAACACCGTAGTCAATGGAAAGCTTCTCGATCTTCCCGAACTCTTCGGCAAGTCTCGCATCGCTGTCGGAAAGGCCCTTGCCCGAAGATCTGTCATCCTCCTCGAGCAGTGACCGAATCCTTTTCAGCCGCTCAAAGGTATCGGGCGCATGCTTAGCGTAGAGATCAAGGACCTTCGAGGTCGTCCAAACAATGTAGCCGGTATTCCACATGAACCGACCACTATCCACGAATTCACGGGCTCTCTCTTCGTCCGGCTTTTCGATCTGTCGGACGAAGGCATAGACATCGAAATCGTGCACGCGGTCGATTTTGTCGCCGACCTCGATGTATCCAAGTCCTGTATTTGGATAAGTGGGCGGTACATCGATCTTTACTACCCAGTCGCGTTCCACGGTTAGCTCAGCCGCAGCTCTGATGGCCTCCAGGAAGATCTCTTCATTGCGTATCACGTGATCAGCTCCCCAGAGGGTCGCGACAGCTGTGCCGGGAAACCGCTGATCGAGCACCGCGACCGCGTATCCCACCGCCGCAAGCGTATCTCGCATCTCGGGCTCAGCGATGATGTTCTCGGCCGGCAGCTCTGGAGTTTGCTGTCTGACGAGATCCACGTACTGGAGACCCGTGGACACGAATACGTTTTCGATCCCGAAACCCCTCGCCAGTCGCCTAAGCATCAACTGAAAGAGGGAGTCGGATCCCACCAGAGGTTGAAATTGCTTCGGGCGTCCCTGTCGACTCATCGGCCAGAGGCGGGTACCGGATCCTCCACAAAAGAGCAGAAGCTTCAGCGAACCATCGCGGCTTCCCACAGGGCTCACTGAAGCTTCATGCATCTAATCAAGGATCTGTTGTAAGTCTAGGTACCAGATTCCCAGGATTTCATGTAGCGTTCCTGTTCCTCGGTAAGGGTGTCGATCTTGACGCCCATAGACTCGAGCTTCAATCGTGCCACGTCCTTGTCGATGCGTTCGGGGACGCGATATACCTCCGCCTTAAGGCTCTGGTGGTTCTGGACGAGATACTCGGCGCAGAGAGCTTGGTCGGCGAAGCTCATGTCCATAACCGCCGCAGGATGCCCTTCTGCGGCCGACAGGTTCAGCAACCGGCCATCAGCAAGTAGATAGACCCGCTTGTCTCCAATGATGAATTCCCGCACGAACTCACGCACCTCTCGCGAGGAGGACGACATGTCCTGGAGTGCCCCTATATTGATCTCGTCGTTGAAGTGACCGGAGTTGCCTACGATAGCGCCATCCTTCATCGCAACTACCGTGTCATGGTCTATGACATTCACATTTCCGGTGACGGTGATGAAGACATCCGCAATCCTCGCAGCCTCGATCATCGGCATGACTTCAAATCCGTCCATCACGGCTTCAATCGCCCTAGTCGGGTCGATCTCGGTGACGATCACATGGGCGCCCAAGCCCTTGGCTCGCGTCGCCACTCCTCGGCCACACCAGCCATAGCCGGCCACCACCATCTTCTTGCCGGCCAGTAGTATGTTTGTGGCCCTGATTAGGCCGTCGATGGTGCTCTGGCCGGTACCGTAGCGATTATCGAAGAGGTGCTTAGTGTCCGCCTCGTTGACCGCAATCACGGGGTAGCGCAACATCCCGTCTGCCTCCATGCTGTGTAGCCGAATGACGCCGGTTGTCGTCTCCTCCGTTCCGCCGATCACATCTGCAATTAGGTCGGGACGATCCTTGTGCAGCTTCGATACAAGGTCACATCCATCATCCATGGTGATATTGGGACGGTGATCGAGGATGGCCGAGATGTGCCGGTAGTAAGTGGCATTGTCCTCACCTTTGATTGCAAAGGTTGGAATGTCGTACTCGGCCACAAGGGCGGCCGCCACGTCGTCCTGGGTGCTGAGAGGGTTAGACGCACAGAGAACGACATCTGCGCCTCCAGCCTTGAGTGTTCGAACAAGGTTCGCGGTCTCGGTCGTCACGTGTAAACAGGCGCCAATTCTTCTGCCTTGGAGAGGCTGCTCCCGTTCAAAGCGCTCCCGAATCGCTCGCAGTACAGGCATCGTTGAATCGGCCCACTCGATCCTAAGCCTGCCCTTCTCGACCAGACCAAAATCCTTCACGTCGCCTTTCGTCATTACTTCCTGCATCGTCATGCTCCTTTTTGAACTGTTGCTAGTGTCATTGGTACCGGCTCAATTGCCGTAAGCTCTCGAAGTGCCTCGTAGCGCGCCTCTATCTCTGAACGGTTGGCTGCCTGGAGCCCTGATATGCTGAAGTTCTCGACAGTAAAACTGGCCATCACCGTTCCAAAGGCAAGCGCGCGTCGCAGCTCCCGGGACGTGATTGTGTCAACCGTATCCAGGTATCCGAGGAAGCCGCCGGCAAAGGAATCTCCGGCCCCAGTCGTATCACGAACCTCCTCGCTTGGGAAGGCCGGCAACGCAAAGTAACAGTCGTCGGTAAACATGACGGCGCCATACTCCCCACGCTTGATCACGACGGAGTGAGGCCCGTACGCCCGTATTCGTCTGGCTGCCTCTGCTATGTGATAGACGCCTGCAAATTGCCGCGCCTCGTCTTCATTTACCAGAACGACGTCGACTCGGCGCACCACTTCTTCAAGTGCCTCTCGCTTGCGCTCGATCCAGAAATTCATCGTGTCGAGAGCGGTAATCGAGGGTGAGGTCGTCTGCTCGAGAACATCAAGCTGTAACTCTGGATCGATGTTGCCCAAGAAGAGCGTCCGAGACCGTCGGTAGGACAAAGGAAGCTCGGGTCGAAACGACTCGAAAACATTGAGCTGGGTATCAAGCGTGTGCGCAATGTTCATGTTTTCGTCGTAGCTACCAACCCAACGGAAGGTTCTTCCCTCTTTCCGCTGGAGGCCCTCCAAGTCGCATCCGTGCCGTTGAAGCACCTGCAGGTGATGATCCGGAAAGTCGTCTCCGACGACGCCTACAATTTTGACGTCGGTGAACTGCGATGCGGCAATAGAGAAGTAGACGGCGGTCCCACCCAATGCCTCCTGAGCATGCCCATACGGGGTATCGACGGTGTCCAGGGCGACGGAACCGACTACGAGACTACTCATGTCGCCCTCTGATCTCCTTACTTCCTACTGCCTTATTAAGTAGCGCTCCCATCAGCCGCTGTTGCTCCTCCCGCAGATACTTTCCCAGAATTGGCTGAAGCTCCCGGATGGTCGAATCGGGAACCCGATCGAACGTTTGTCAGCAAGGCAGACGACAGAGCTGAGCCACATTCGCATGTGCCCACGTCTTCTAAATTGCCGGCCAGGTCCTCAATGATCCCGTAGGCGATGTCGATGTTGCGGCGGAGAGTCTCCGCCACCATATCGGAGGTCACCGACTCATGCGCCTGATGCCAGACATCATAATCTGTCACCATCGACAGTGAAGCATAACAAAGCTCAGCTTCCCTTGCAAGTTTGGCCTCCGGTAACGTCGTCATTCCAATCAGGTCAAAGCCAAGACGTCGATAGGTTTCAGACTCAGCCAACGTCGAGAATGCCGGCCCTTCCATGACCACCAGAGTTCCGCCATCGTGAGCTTTTGCCGGTGAACGAGTCGACGCGCGAAGGATTGCGGATGAAAAGGCGGGACAAAACGGATGAGCGAACCCGACGTGGGCAACCATTCCCTTCCCAAAGAATGTAGCCGCTCGATCCTTGGTGCGATCGAAAAGTTGGTCAGGTACCACCACATCCAACGGACGGTAGTCCTCCCGCAAGCTTCCAACGGCGCTAACCCCGAGAACCCTCGTCGCTCCCAGCTGCTTGAGGGCGCATATGTTAGCTCGATAAGGTACTTCGGAAGGCAACAAAGTGTGGTCGCGCCCATGTCGAGGAATGAATGCCACCCGGCGTCCAGCAAGGGTTCCAAGAATAACCTTGTCGCTTGGCGATCCGAACGGAGTCTCCTCCGTGCGCTCCTCAACATCGGCTAGCGCCGGCATCTTGTAGAGACCGGACCCACCGATGATGCCCAGTTCCACATCAGCCAACAGCCAGCTCCTCTTCGACCAGATTCTGGAGGCTTTCAGTGTAGGGATCGCGAGCAATTCCGCGCTCAGTAATAATGGCGGTGACCAAATGACTCGGCGTTATGTCAAACGCCGGATGGAGTGCCCGCATTCCCTCTGGACTAACGCGGATTCCGCGAAATTCCATCACCTCGCGTTGGTCACGTTCCTCGATGGGAATCTCAGTGCCAGAGGTCAATGAGAGATCAAGCGTCGACGTTGGAGCTGCGACATAGAAGGGAATATCGTGTGCGTGGGCGAGAACCGCCAAGGAGTACGTCCCTATCTTGTTGGCAACATCGCCGTTTGCAGCAATTCGGTCCGCACCCACCACAACAGCATCGACCCTTCCTCGCTGCATCATGAATCCGGCCATGCTGTCTGTAATGACTGTTGCCGGTATCTCCAGCACCTGTAACTCCCACGCCGTCAACCGCGATCCTTGCAGGAAGGGTCGTGTCTCATCCACGAGAACAGACACGCCCGAATTCGCCGCGTGGGCGCACCTAATGACGCCGATTGCAGTCCCGAACCCGGCCGTCGCCAGTGGGCCGGCATTGCAGTGAGTCAGGATGGATTCACGCCCCCGCAGGAGCTCTGCTCCAAGGCGTCCGATCTCCTGGTCGGCTCGATATGACTCCTCATGGATGTCGGTAGCCTCCCTGAGCAAGCGGTTTCTGAGTACGTCCAGTGGAGCATCACAGACCTTTTCATAGGCGAGCGACATCCGTGCGACAGCCCAAGCTAGATTGACGGCGGTGGGTCGGGCTGAGCCTAGTAGATTGAACGCCCTGGACATGCATGCCGAAAGATCACCCGAATCGTCGAAGGATGCCAATACCGCCCCGTACGCAGCGCACACGCCAATCGCTGGAGCGCCCCGCACCCGCATTTCCCGGATTGCCAGCGCCACATCCTCGACCCGCGTATAGCGGTCGACCCGGTACTCTTGCGGTAGCAAGCGCTGGTCTAGGATTTCCAGCGTTCCATCAGACCATCGAACCGGCTGGAGTAGATCTTCGGCCGCTACTCCGCTAGAATTTTGCAAAAAAAAGACTTCTCCTTCGAGAAGTATGGGTGCCGGACTCGACAGACCATGTTATCACGGGACGTCAGTAATGGACGAACGATTTGACGTCGATCTCGTATGGTGACAACCGCTCTCGACCATTGAGAAAGTCCAGCTCGATCAGAACTGCGATCCCGATCGGAACACCTCCCAGCTCCCGCACAATGTCGATCGAGGTGGCGATTGTTCCTCCGGTCGCCAGCACGTCATCCACGAGCAAGATGCGCTGACCGGGGCTTACGGCGTCTCGATGAATCTCCAGGACATTGGATCCGTATTCCAGAGAATACTCACGGCTCACAGTCTCGGCTGGTAGCTTACCCAGCTTTCTGATGGGGATGAAGCCGCACTGAAGAACATACGCCAATGGAGCGCCAAAGATGAAACCTCTGGACTCCATGGCGGCAATCGCATCGATTCGTACGCCCTTCCAGGGCTCAGCCATCAAATCAATGGATCGGCGAAAGGCCTGCGCGTCCTTGAGGACGGTCGTAACATCGTAAAAAAGCACGCCCTTGTTGGGGAAGTCAGGGACCTCTCGTATCAGGCCCCGAATCCGCTCGATTCCGTCGACCAATCCACACCTCCTGAGACGGGAGTATTATACTCCGACATCGGCGCCTATCTGGCCCGAGGAGTGACGGACATGGCGATCACGCGCGCCTATCCGTCGTCTGAGGAAGCCTCGACCTGGCCAACACTACACGATGCAAGCGGTCCTGCCAGAGTCGACGAACGATTGGTGTGGTGGATCTGGCAGACCCGCCGGTTCGACTCGAGTGCCGCAAGGGCGTCCGGTTTCGATGTGGTCTTTCCAGGCTGGCCGAGTACCACTGCCGGTCCTGACTTTCGCGACGCCATCATCGGTAGCACCAACGGGTCCCTGCGCCGCGGGGACGTCGAGATTCACACATTTAGCTCAGACTGGACCGCTCACCGGCATCATCTCGACCCGGCTTATGACAATGTCGTTCTTCATGTGGTCTTGAGTGTCGACCAGCTCATCCCACCCTCCACTTCCACGGGAAGGTCACTGGATCAGCTCGAGCTGGCGGGTATCCTGACCGCTTCCCTAGCGCTGCTGGAGCACGCCTTCGATGGGCGTCCAACCGAAATCGTGCGCTGCCCTGCAGACACGATGGATACGGAGAAGATTCAAGAGACGGTCGAAACGGCGGGCCGGCTTAGATTCGCAGACAAGGTTATGCGTATTCGGAGCGATGTCGAAGCACTGGGTCCAAATGAAGCGCTTTACCGTCTCATTGCTGAATGCTTGGGGTACAGCGCCAATCAGTATGCTTTCCGTAAAATCGCCGAATCCATTCCCTTCGATCTGCTCTCCTCGCTTAGCCTTTTTGAAGCCGAGCGACTGCTACTTACTGCCGCCGGAATCGCCACGGATCAGTTCACCTCACCGTTCATCGACGAACCTGTTCTCAAGCCGGGCGAGCTTAAGGCGTTCCGCGTCCGTCCCGCCAACCATCCTGCCGCACGTCTTCGGGCACTCGCGCGACTGACCCATCGTCATCGACGAGGGTTTTCAAACGCTCTCGAAGGGTCGAGGACGGAATCTCTAGCCGAGCTATTCCTGGTAGAGTCCGACCAGATTCTGGTTGGCCAACAGAGAGCCCTGGACATCGTCGTGAATGTGGGGCTGCCTTACCTGACGGCCTATTCCAATCTCGACGGAGCAGCAACACTGGCTGGCCTGCCCGCAGCCGGTGACAACCGCTGGGTGTCAGGCCTTCGATCCAAGTTAGCCAAGGACGGCTTCCGCTTCCGACCCTATCGAGCACTGCAGCAGCAGGGGCTTCTCCATCTTTCGCTACACTTCTGCCGGTTCGATCATTGCGAGGCCTGCCCACTTCATGGAGAGGCAGAGACCGCGGAACCAAGCACGGCCAACTGACGGCAGATTCAACAAGCACCGATCTGCCTTACACTGCTGTCTAGGATTTCGATGCCAGTTTAGGCGGGTAGCAAGCCTTCGGTAGGAACGTTGTCTTCCACTGTCGCCAGATCTCCCCAGCTGCAACCCACGTGTAGCTCGACAGCAAGCGGGACAACAAGGTCCAAAGCGCCCATCATTCGCTCTCGAACCAGGACGCTCAGTTCGTCGATTTCCTCCTTCGGAGCCTCGAAAACAAGCTCGTCGTGAACCTGGAGGAGCATCCGGCTCCTCAGGTCTCGCCGCTTGATCTCTCGCCAGATATCGACCATGGCGATCTTGATGATATCCGCCGCTGTTCCCTGGACGGGCATGTTGATCGCCTGTCGTTCTGCTGCCTGCCTAACACCAGGGTGGTTCGAGTGAATCTCCGGAATGCTGCGGACGCGATTGAGTAGCGTCAAGACCTGCCCGTAGAGCTGCGCCTGAGCCTTGACGCCCTCCATGTACTCAGTGACTCCGGAATATAGCTTTCTATAGTCGGCGATGAAGGCTCCCGCCTCCTCGCGTGATAGCCCGGTCTCGTAGGCGAGTCGCTGCTCTCCAATCCCATAGACGATGCCAAAGTTAACAACTTTCGCAATTCGACGCTGCTCTGATGTAACTTCTGACGGGTTGATGCCCCAGACCGCTGCTGCCGAAACTACGTGGATATCCTGGCCTTGAAGAAATGCTTCTATCAGCCGCGGATCTTTGGAAAGGTGGGCTAGAACCCTCAGCTCAATCTGTGAATAATCGGCTGCCAATAGCACCCAATCCTGCTCACTCGGTATGAAAGCCTTACGTATGCGATATCCAATCTCCGTGCGAATGGGAATATTCTGAAGATTCGGATTGCTGGAGGAGAGCCTGCCCGTAGCTGCTACCGCCTGATTGAAGTCGGTATGTAGCTTGCCGTCTCGCGGACTCAGCATTGCAGGCAAAGCATCGATGTAGGTGCTCTTCAGCTTGATGAGCTGGCGGTACTCCAGTACGTCGGCGATGATGGGATGCTGATCGCGTAGCTTGTCGAGCACCTCGTTGTCGGTTGAGTATCCCGTTTTGGTTCTGCGGCTCTTTTTGAGTTTCAGCTGGTTAAAGAGAATGTCTCCGAGCTGGGGCGGAGAGCTGATATTGAACCTCTGACCGGCAAGGTCGTAAATGCGAGTTTCAATTTGCTCCAGCGTGCTGGCCATTTCGCCTGACATTTCTTGCAGGAGTTGAGTATCAAGCGCTACCCCGCTGCCCTCCATATCCGCAAGAACGCCGATAAGCGGCATCTCGATCTTGTCCAACAGATCAAGCAGATTACGATGCTTCAACCGCTCACGAAGTAGAGGACCGAGTTGGAGAGTCACTTCGGCTACGAGGCCGGAGTACGTGGCCAGGTCTTGAATCGGAAGGTCGGACTGCGGGATTTGGTTCTTGCCCTTGCCGGCTAGGTTTTCGAGCGTCATGATCTCGATTCCGAGCCTTTGAGCAGCCAGTGAATCCAGGGCCAACATCCGAGAGGATGAGTTTTCGAGGTAGCTCGCTAACATCGTGTCGAGCTCCAAACCTCGAAGCTCAATGCCATAACGAGCCAGGATGAGAGAAGCCGGCTTCAGGTTGTGGCCATACTTCCCGATCGAAGAATCCTGGAACACTCTCTTTAATTGATCAAGCGCCACCTCTCGTTCCAGTTGAGACCCCGACGTGTGGCCGACCGGAACATAGAAAGCCTTACCCTCTTCTACGGCGAGACCAATCCCGACGAGCTCAGAGTCGAATCCCGTTGGACCGTCCGCCCTGATATCAAGCGCGAATGTTCCTGCGGCAATGAGCCGTTCGATCAGTTGCTCGAGCGCCTCTTGGTTGTCGACTACCGTTACCTCGGTCTGGCGGCGAGCCGTGTCCTGTTGATCGGTCGCAGGGGTAGATGATTCATCCGTCTCAGTCCCCTCCTCTGCGAACATACTCAGCTGCTCGGTCGTTGTCCGAGCGGTAAGCCTGGTGGTTGGTGCCAATTCGCCAGGGCGTAGCTGCTGGACGCGCGGAATTAGCGATCGAAACTCCAGCTCTCGGAACAGACTGATTAGTCTCGGAAGGTCGAAGTCCTTCACGGCCGACGCATCCAGATCCAACGTAACCGGAGCCGTCACTATCCGAGCAAGATCACGCGATCGGAATGATTGATCGCGAGCGTCTCTGAGAAGCTCACCGACTTTGCCACTGATCTCGCCAATATGTTCAAAGATTTCATCAAGAGATCCGTACTGGATGAGCAGCTTGGCGGCTGTCTTCTCACCGATACCGCGGATTCCGGGAATGTTGTCTGAAGTGTCTCCGATCAATCCCTTGAGGTCAGGGATTTGTTCAGGCGTAAGCCCATAACGCTCGACAACCGACTCCCGGGTATAGAGCTTGGTGTCGCTGAATTGACGGCCGTTCGTAAGCACAGTGATGTAATCATCCACCAGCTGAAGCGTATCGAGATCACCGGTCACGATTACTGTCGGTACGGTCATGCGTTCCGCTTGATGGGCCAGGGTTCCCAGGATATCGTCTGCCTCGTAACCGGAAAGCTCGACGATAGGCATGTTAAAGGCAGCCGCGACTTCCCGGACCCTGTCAAACTGCAGGGCAAGCGGTCTCGGCGTACGTGGACGTGTCGCTTTGTAATCAGCGTACTGTTCGTGCCGGAACGTGGGCGATGGTCGGTCGAATGCAACGATCACGTGAGTCGGGTGGAGGGTATCCATGGCTTTGATCACCATCGACGTCCAGCCGAAGACGGCATTGACCAGCTCTCCTGACGTGGTCGTCAGCTCTGGCAGCGCATGGAAGGCTCGATGCACAAGCGCATGGCCGTCCACAAGCATCAGTTTCTTCGTGGCGACATCGTTTCTGCCGTGAGACCCGGGGTTGTCAGTTGTCGTCAGAACAGTCTCAGGATCCATACTGCCTTCCGCTTCGCCTGTCAGTGGTGAGCTCATCTCCTGCCTGCACGGCACTGCGGGGTGCCATTACGTATCCGAGTACCAATCCGACAACCAACCCGCCGATATGCGCCCGAATATCAATGCCGGGCGTGAAGGCATCGAGACCAATATTAACGACTATCAGGACGAGCATGAAGACGGAGAGCTGGAGGGCCACCGCCCTGGGAACAATCGAGTGGCGCAGCACGCCTAGCACAATCACCACTCCAGCAATTCCAAAGATTGCTCCAGAGGCGCCAGCCGCAACCTCATGGGTGTGATGGGTCAAAACCAAGAAGCCAAAGCTTGCCAGAGAGGCGAATATGCCGGAAACAAAGTAAATAACTGCGTAGCGTAGGGAGCCGTAGATGCGCTCGACAAGATTGCCGATGCTGTACAGGGCAATTGAGTTGAATCCGATATGGAGGATGCTGACGTGAACAAACATTGCCGTCAGCAGCAGCCACCATTCCCCGTGTTGCACAAGAATTGGCTGGAGTGCTCCGAAGTGCAACAAATCCCGTCCACTTCCCGGCCCTCCCCGATAAAGTGACTCGAGAAGAAAGACGAGCCAGATGAGGCCCAATAGCGCGTATGTGACGTAGGGGGCGCCGCTCCTCATCCGGCTTACAAACTGCCACCTTTGAGTCTCTGACTCCTCCTGGACTAGCGCGACCTCCATGGAATCCACCGGTCGTCCGGATCGCGCCTCCCTAGCAGCCAGCTCAACAGCCCTTTCCGCACGGCTCGGTGGACGGAGGCGCCGACCCGACCATACTCGAGCCGTAGATAGATCGACCACCCAAAGCTGAGGTCGAAGACCTTGATAGAACTGTCCCGGTACTATTCGACTTATGGTCCTAGCCTCCGAAGGCGCGATGGACCGGAAATAGAGGATCGTCACGAGGCGAAGGGTTAACGGACTGGACGAGCCGCTGCGACCGCTCTGGGAAGAGGCTATCCGTCTCACGAATGTATCCTGAAGCTGCTCGATAGCTTCGCGGTCAAGATCATCACCAGGAGCAAACGCGAAGATGCTTGGCTGCACTCCCGGCCCATCACCAACGAGAATTTGCTGCCACTCGCTCATTCCAGAGACCAGGTCAATGCGGTCCTGAGGTTGACCCGGCCCAAAGACGATCCGAACACCCTCCGAACGAATCAGTTCAAGGGCGGACAGCTCCATGAAATTGTTCGCGATCATCTCCGGCGGATTCTCGTCTCCCGTCAGATGCACAAGGCCGGACGGAGCTGGTTGGATATTATCCATCGCGGTAAGAGACGCTCTACGCTAGCCAATGGACTTCCCCGGATGGATCTTGTCCGTGTCGATCTAAACGCAAGGGGTTTCCCACTACTTACCTCCTGCTCAAGCGAGCTAGACTCGCTTCCAGCTGCTCAAGTGAGGTCTCGGCAGTCTTAAGCTTGGTGCGTTCAGCGTCAACGATATTCTCCGGAGCTTTAGAGGTGAAGCCAGTGTTTTCCAGGAGAACGCGCGCACGTTCCGCCTCCGACTTGAGCCGCGAAATCTCTTTGGTTATTCGCCGAATCTCCTCTTCGATATTGGTTAGCTGGGCAAGAGGAACACGAATTGTCGTCGCTTCGACAACCAGCTCGGCAACATCCCCGGAGGCGCCGACACTGGAATCCTCCATCACCTTAACCCCGGCCAGTGCCTCGATAAGTTCTCCTTCCTGAGCAAGCAACTGTTGGTGGCTATCTGATTCAACCGCGATCTGGATGCGATCTCGCGGCTTGACTCCATGCTCGGCCCGCAGGTTTCGAATCGCTCGAACCACGTTCATTAGTACCGCCATGCTAGCTTCGGCATCCCTGTCAGAGGTACCGGTTTGCGGCCATGGAGCAATCATGATTGAGTCGGGTAGGGGACCCGATAACATCGACAGCTGTAGTCCCTGAGGTGATTCTATGTTCTTCAATTGCTGCCACACCTCCTCCGTGACAAACGGCATGAAGGGGTGTAGCAACCGCATTGTCCTGTCAAGAATCGACCACAGCACCGCCCGAACCGTTCCGCCCTCTGTGCCACCCAACCGCGACTTGCTTATCTCTATGTACCAGTCCGCGAACTCGCTCCAGAAGAAGTCGTAGATCGTATGGACGGCGCGAGTCAGATCATACGACTCCAGTGATTGGGTCACATCGTTGGTTACGGTGTTAAGCCGGCTGAGTATCCAGCGATCGGCGAGCGGAAATGACTCCCCGTTAAGATCCAACCCCTTGGACTCGCCCACGTTCTGTAGCACGAACCGGGCAGCATTCCAGATCTTGTTCGTAAAGTTGCGTCCTTCCTCTGCCTTCTCGTATCCGGAGATTCGAATCTCTTGCTGCATGATGCTTCCCGCAGAGAGGACACCAAACCGGGTCGCGTCCGCTCCATACCGCTCGACGGTCTCCAGTGGATCGATACCCGTTCCGAGCGACTTGCTCATCCTCTGACCTTTTTCGTTCAGAATCGTGGGGTTGATCAGCACCACCGGAAACGGGATGTCTCCCATGAAATGAATTCCCATCATGATCATCCGGGCGATCCAAAGGTAGAGAATCTGGCTAGAGGTGTTCATAAAGGATGTGGGATAAAACCTCTGCAAGTCTTCAGTCCTGTCGGGCCATCCGAGCGTGGCAAATGGCCAGATGGCCGAGCTGAACCAGGTGTCTAACACGTCAGGATCCTGATGCAACAGCGTGGAGTCGCATTTCCCACACACTTCTGGTCGGTCTACAGAGGCCTGGACATGCCCATTAGCACAAGTAAAGATGGGAATTCTCTGTCCCCACCAAAGCTGACGAGAGATGTTCCAGGGCCTGATGTTTTCCATCCAGTCCAGGTACACTTTCGTCCAACGCTCTGGGACGAACCGCACCTTACCTTCTCGAACCGCGTCGATGGCAGGCCTTGCGAGGTCCTCCATGCGCATGAACCACTGTTCCGAGAGCAGCGGTTCGATCACTGTGCCGGAGCGATCGCACAGAGGCACGTTGTGAACATACGGCTCTTCTTTGATGAGGTAGCCCTCCCGCCGCAGATAGTCGACCGCAACCTCCCGCGCTCGCTCAACGCTCAACCCCGCATAGGGCTGGCCGGTATCCTTCGCCATGGTTGCTTCAGGGGTAATGACGACTGGCATCGGTAGGTGATGGCGCTCGGCAACCTCGAAATCGGCATAGTCATGGGCAGGGGTAATCTTAACGGCCCCCGTCCCAAACCTCGGATCCACGAATGCATCCTGAACCACCGGTAACTCCGCACCTGTGATTGGATGCGTAATGGTCTTCCCCGCTGCGCTTTGGTACCGCTCGTCATCAGGGTGAACTGCTACTGCTACGTCACCAAGCATGGTCTCGGGCCTCACCGTTGCCACAACGATGTCACCAGATCCGTCCGAAAACGGCAGCCGAACGTAGAAGAGGCTATCTTCGCGGAGATCCTGACGGACCTCGATATCGGAGATTCCGGTGCGACAGTCGGGACACCAATTGATTACCCGAGAGCCACGGTAAATGTAACCCTCATCGTAGAGCCTTACGAACATGGTGTTCACGGCTCGGTGGTACTCCGGATCCATGGTGAAGCGCTCGCGGCTCCAGTCATAGCCCTCACCCAAAGCTCGGAACTGGAGGTCGATGGCTCGCCCGTAGCGCTCTTTCCAAGCCCATGCTTCCTCGACGAATCGCTCCCGACCGATATCGCGGCGAGTTTCGCCACGTTCTGCTAGCAGCGCCTCGACCTTTGTATGAACCGCAATGCTCGCATGGTCGGTCCCGGGAAGGATGAGAGTTTCGTAACCCAGCATCCGCTTGAAACGTCCCAGTACATCCTCGATCGTGTAGGTGAGGGCGTGTCCGAGGTGTAACTCACCTGTGACATTCGGGGGCGGAATCGTGATTGCGAAGTGACCCTCTCCCTCGTGTAAAGGGCCAGGCCTAAAGTATCCATGTTCCTCCCAAAACTGGTAAAGCCGGCTCTCAACCGAAGCGGCGGAGTACGTCTTGGGAAGCTCTTGGATTGAAGCTGATTCAATCGTCACTATCTGGACCCTCCTCACTTTTCGACTGTTCCGATAACGACCGTCAACAAGGTTCCGGAACTGCCTCCGGTATAGCCTTCTCGACACCACCAAATGTTCAGGAATGAAGCAAATGGTTGGATGGGCGGCTCACTTGCTGAGAAACAAAAAAGCGCGTCCACTCAGGACGCGCTTACATGCGTGGTACCACCCGTATTCAACGGCGAAAAAATCGCCGTCCTCTGGTGGCGAACGGAGCCACCGGAACCGGCTAGAGTGCGACCTTCACTGGGCACAGTTGGGGCTCTTTCACCATCGGCCCCATCGCTTGAACTGGTGCTTATCCAGCTACTTCTTCACTCATGCGCACCGGCTTCAACGCATTTTACCAAGCATGAGTCGGTGGCAGATTGAGGGCGTTCTCCGCCACTCCAGATTCTAGGTAGCGCAAGGGCCCTCCTCGGACCTGCTCGCCCTAAGCCGAAGCAAGCGAGAGCTCGACTGTACCGGCGTATGGAATGAGGAGCTCGAATTTTTGCATATCCCATGCTGCCGTCGGGCATCGCTCGGCGCATAGCCCACAGTGGACGCAAACATCCTCGTCCTTAACCATGACTCGTCCCGTTTGAGGAAGGGCTTCCGAAACATAGAGAGCCTGCTGGAGGTTGGTGGCCGGAGCCATAAGCCGGCCACGCAGATCCATTTCATCCCCGTCGTGGGTGATCGTCAGGCACTGGACAGGACACACGTCGACGCAGGCATCACACTCAATGCAAAGCGGCGCGGTGAAGTCCGTCTGAATGTCGCAGTTAAGACAGCGTTGAACTTCTCGAGCGGTTTGTTCCGCGGTGAAGCCCAGCTCCACCTCAACATGCAGGTCTTCAAAGCGTCGTTTGAGATCGACATGCTCCATCTTTTGACGCTTTGCGGGATTGTAGTCGTTGTGATAACTCCATTCGCTTAGACCCATTTTTTGACTAAGGAGGTTCATGTGCTGGGGCGGCCGCTCAGCCACCGAAATACTACTGCAGTAGTTGTGGATCGAGATAGCCGCTTGGTGGCCATGCTCCACAGCCCAGATGATGTTCTCGGGACCCCACGCCGCATCGCCGCCGAAGAAGACACCGGGACGTGTGGACTGAAAGGTCGTGCGATCGACTACCGGCATGTCCCACTCGCCGAACTCGATCCCGAGGTCTCGCTCGATCCAAGGAAAGGCATTCTCTTGGCCGATCGCGAGAATGACGTCGTCACATGGAAGAACAACGGAGTCCAGCACGGTAGACTTTCGCCCGTCGCTATCCCACTCCAAACGATCGAACTCCATCCCAACCAGCTTGCCATCCTCCACAACAAAACGCTTCGGAGCGTGGTTGATCAGGATGTCCACTCCCTCTTCCTCGGCGTCATCGAGCTCCCATGGGGAGGCTTTGAAGAAGGGCCGAGGTCTACGCGCCATCACCTTGATGTCTTTGCCGCCGAGCCGCCTCGATGATCGGCAGCAGTCCATCGCCGTATTACCAACGCCAATAATTAGGACCCGCTCACCGATGGAGTCGATATGCTCGAAGGCAATGGATTCGAGCCAGTCGATTCCGATGTGGATATGGGTCTCACCCTCCTCGTCATGGCGACCAGGGATGTCCAGCTCCTTGCCTCGTGGGGCACCACTCCCGATGAAGACGGCGTCGTAATCCTTGGCAAGAAGCTCTCCCAAGCTGTCGACCGGAGTGTTGTATAGGACCTCTACACCCATTCCAATGATCTGATTGACCTCTTCCATAAGGACATGCTCCGGAAGCCGGAATGCAGGAATATTCGTCCGCATCAAACCGCCAGGCTTGTCATGCTGCTCGAAGATCGTAGCCTCGTACCCGAGAGGTATGAGGTCGTTACAGACAGTGAGTGAGGCCGGCCCGCAGCCGATACAAGCGATCCGTTTGCCATTCTTGACCTCGGGTATCAGCGGCATGCGATCCGAGATGTCACCCCGGTTGTCAGCCGCAACCCGCTTCAACCTACAGATCGCCACCGGCTTGCCATCTACTCGTTCGCGCCTGCATGCCGGTTCACAGGGGCGGTCGCAGGTGCGTCCTAGAATCGCCGGAAACACGTTCGATTCCCGATTGACCATATAGGCATCGGTATAGCGTCCTTGAGCAATCAGGCGAATGTACTCCGGAACGTTCGTGTGAGCGGGACAGGCCCACTGGCAATCGACGACCTTGTGATAGTACGAGGGATTGCGTACGTCGGTTGGTTTCATTGGCTTTCGATCACAGCACTTCTACTCCGACTTGGTACTGGTGCGACATGGGCGCCTATAGTTTAAGCCACTCGACTACTGAGGAGCCTCCGATAAGCACCAGCAGCGAGACGGAGCGTCCTTGGAGACGGCTGCTTAGGATCACGGGGCAGCGGTACTTCATCGTCTACTGATAGAAACCGCCGGAACGAGCATGCATAATGGCGCTCATGACGTTGGCTGGAGTTGGTGCAACCAAAACCTCGCCGTTGATCTCAACGGTCGGAGATTCCGGAGATCGTCCTGCAGCCTGAGACAATCGGGCAAGATCCTCTTCAGAGGCTTCAGACAAGAGCAGCCTCTCATAGGGCATATCCAAATCGTCAAGCTCCCGGAGGATTGATTGGACTGCAAAGTCTTCCTCTTGATAGAAGACCTTGATCGTAAGTGGCTCCTCAGTCACCTGAAGTCATCCCATCCATACGACAGGACTGGATACGTTCTTGCCAAAGCGTACATTTCCGAGCGATTGAGGCCTCTCTAGCTGCGTCCATAGCAGTCCGAACAGTGTCAGCTCTCGTGAAACCGGCTTGTCTCACGAAAGTCACGCGTCGCTGCTACGGATCTCCTCCTCGTCGTCCTCCACCAGCTCGATAAGTTGATTTTGGACCTCTGGATCAACCGACATGACGAGGACGTCCTTGCAGTGGAGGCACTGAAGCCAAAGGCGTTGCGAAGCACTTCCCACGGTATCTGCTTCTGCCAGCATGAGAAATGGTGCGAAGTCAGATCGCCGGCAATTTTCGCAGCTGAGCACGGTTTGCATGGAAACCTCTTTCGCCGTAGATGGTGCTCCATTCTACCGCCGCCCCGACGATGTCAGGGTGAGGTGGGTAGCCAATTGAGAAGAGTCCAGCACGTTTCTCCAGGACGCCGACAGTATTCGATCCTTCTCTGCTAGGCTCAAGTTTCGGTATCTTAGTCACTCGCTAGAATCGATGAGAGGTGGCTCTTCGAGCCACCATTTTTGTGGGGTGCATTGATGGCGCTATTGCTGCGTGAGGCCGACGTTCGTGCTTTGCTTCCGATGGATCAGGCTGTGGCTCTTGTGCGGCAGGTGCTGGAGGATTGGGAACGCGGCCAAGCTGTGAATCAACCGCGCCGTCGCATCAAGGGAGAAGGATGCATCTTTAGCTCGATGTCAGGCGCCTCCTTCCGTAGCCATGCCATCGGTCTCAAAGCCTATGCAAGCAGCCGGAGGGGCACCACCTTTCTTGTGGCTCTGTGGGACAGTGAGCGTGGCGAATTGCTGGCCTTAATCGAGGCGGACTGGCTCGGCAGAATACGAACCGGAGCGGCATCTGGAGTGGCAACAGACGCTTTGGCGCGCAAAGATGCATCTACCGTGGCGATCATTGGGACGGGTGGCCAGGCCCAGACGCAGCTTGAAGCAGTAGCGGCTGTGCGTCAGCTTGAGAAGGTATACGTCTTCAGCCGGAACTCGACACGTAGAGCCGAGTTTGCCACGGACATGGAACAGCGTCTGGCGATAGAAGTAGTCCCAACCACGACGGCTGAAGCGGCAGTGAGTGCGGCAGCTATCGTTACGACCATCACCACCTCCTCCAAACCAACTGTGGAGGGAGCATGGCTGACACCTGGTACCCATGTCAACGCCGCAGGGTCGAACCAGCCGGATAGACGGGAGCTCGACTCAGAGGTGCTGGCCCGAGCATCTACGGTGGCGGTTGACTCCATCGAGCAGGCGAAGATTGAGGCCGGTGATTTGCTGATCCCGTCCGGGGATGGACAGTTGAGCTGGGACAATGTGGTCCAACTCGGAGCCGTACTGACCGGAGATCGTGCCGGCCGCTCGACCGAGAAAGACATCACCGTCTTTAAATCGCTGGGACTCGCCGTGGAAGATGTCACAACAGCACGGTTTGTCTATGAGCAGGCGGTAGCTCAGGGGTATGGCGAGAAGTCGTCCTTCGGCGACAGACCGTGACATGACCTCACAGCTTCGTCGATTTGTCATTCTCGGCAACGGTGCTGCAGGGACAACGGCTGCCGAGCACATCCGCCGGCTCGACCCTAACTCGGATGTCACCATCATCGAAGACGAACCCTATCCTCTCTACAACCGGGTGGCTCTTCCGCCGTTACTGAAGGGCCGGGTTCAAGAACGAAACGTGATTATGCGAAAACCCGAGGACCCGGAAACCCGAGGCTACAAGCTCCTCTTAGAGAAGACAGCTACTCGGATCGACTCTGAGGAATCGGTTGTTTACCTCGACGATGGCTCGGGGTTCCCTTACGACGTGCTTCTCGTGGCTACGGGCGGTCGCACTCGAAAGCTGACCATTCCGGGATCCGACCTCGAAGGGATCTATGTCTTCCAAACCCTCGACGAAACCAAGGCCATCGTGGAGCGTATCTTGGAGTCACGGTCTGCGATAGCTCTGGGCGGCAGTTACATCGGCTACGAGCTGGCCGATGGGTTCGCCGAGCGCGGGCTCGAAACGACCTGGATTATGCGCGGACCTCGATTTCTGTGGAGGGTCCTGGACGACATCGGTGGTGAGATTGTTGACCTGCTTGCCTCAGACATGGGAGTCCGTGTCATTCATGACGACTTTGCAGAGAGCTTCGCCACAAATAACGGCCAAGTTGGCGGAATCAAGACACTCTCCGGTGAGTCGATCGAGGCTGACATGGCAGGTTATGGAATCGGCAACGACCTAAATACGTCCATCGTGGCTGAGTCAGGCGTCGAGGTTAATGTGGGCATCGTCACCGACAAGTATCTTCGGACAAATGTGCCCAATATATTTGCGGCGGGCGATGTTGCCGAGTTCTTTGATGTTGTTATCGATCGGCATAACGTCATGGGTACGTGGGACAACTCGATGTCGCAGGGGCGAATCGTTGCTCGGAACATGTTGGGTGCCTCTGAGGTATTCGACGAAGTTCCGACGTACGTCACGACGATGTTCGGATCGAGACTTTCCGTGCTCGGTATCACTCCAGACGTCATGGGCGGACTCGAAGACGTGGTGCGTTTCGACATCGCCACGCGTCACTATCGCAAGCTGTTCTTCTACGAGAACAGGCTCGTCGGTGCCGTAATTATTGGCGAGCTTCGGGGCCGCCGTAAGTTGGTGGATCTGATCCGTCATCGTCAACCGATAGAGGGGAATCGAGACGCTCTATTCGACCTGTGATGGGCTCACCAAGGGCATAGCCATACCCAGCGCCGCCCTTTAGCTCCGTCAGCTCAATGGCTTACTCGCACCTCAGAGAAGACCGCGCCTCCCGAACGGTCGATCAAGCTAAGGTAGCCGCTGCCATAAGCCGTAGCCGTAACATCGACAGTCGAAAGGACAGGGAGAGTGCGGGCCCCGATGTATACCGAAATCTTCCCGGCCTGGCGGACGAGCCGCACGCGCATCGTGGAGTGTAACAGCGGTGAAGGAGTCGACCCGCGCGCAATGAGTCCCACTCCGGGCTTCCAAAGCCCGACGGCGCCGCTCCTACGAACCATGAGGGTGTAGCCTGTCAGGGTGTAACCCTCGCTGGGAATATCCTTCCCAACGCTTATGCCTGCCCAGCTGTCCTGGCCTAAGGCTTTCCCAAACGAAAGGTTGAATTGGTAGGTTCCGTCGCCGAACAGAATCCGTTTTGCAGTTGCAAAGGCAACAGACCCCCACCGGGTCTTGACGTAGAGGTGGCGCTCTGCCACTCTCCATTTCCCTCGGTGCAGCTTCCATCTTGCAGCAGTAGCAAAGTTGTCCGCAAAGTCTCCCCTCGGGCTTGCCTCAAGCGGTAACGATCCAAGACTGGCATCGTCAACTGAAACAGCTTTGGTTGAAGGGCCGGCCAGGGTCCGTGCCCTGCCCGTCGAGATCCACGTCTGGGCGCTGGGTTCCGAACGCAGTAGCGCCCCACGGAGAGGCCGCCGGTGAGACGTATCGTAAACGACGATACTGTCATAGTTCACGAATGTACGGGGCCCAATGCACAGGTTGACTCCCCGCACGACGCACTGAGGAATCGGAAGCAGACTGCCACCGGCTGCTTTGAACACTTTTTCTGGCTTTGCGTCCCGCTCGATTAGCACCTGACCATCCCCGATACGGCCCTTCAAGTTGGCAAGAGTGGATACGGCAACCCGGGGATGGCACCCACCTGGGATCGTGAGGCAAGAGAAAATCCGCAGCGGGACACCATCCACCAACCGATAAATGACGCCGCGCGCCCGCAGCAAGAAGGTGTGGTTGGGAAGACTGGGCGCAACCACTCCGTTATTGAAGTTAGTGTCGATATCGATGGTAATGCCGCCATATGTTGAATCGTGCGGGCCGGCGTACTGATGAAGCCGGCGGTGATAGTCCCAGGCGGATGCAGGTATTCCGCTGGCCGAGGAATTGGCCCTTCCGTTCCAGTCTGCTATCCAAGCATCGTCCGGCATCCTTAGCCACGGAGTCCGTGGAGCTTCGGCCATATTCCTGATCGTCGTGGTGGCACTTCCATAAAGTCCGGATATATAGCCATGCAGGTGAAGGGTCCTTGTCCAGGCCGATAGGAATCGCGTAACTGGCCTGATACAGCTCTCGTTGCCCTGATAACCCTCCATATCGAAGTAAATGGGATTGCCGACTCCTAATCCGAGCCGCTGGGCGTCGATGATCGCATCCTCGGCAGCAGCCACGCCTTCTTGCGGCGCCCTGCCTGGGTCAATTCTTCCCTGGAAGTCGGTACAAGGTGCTTGCAAACCGACATATGTCGGCACGAAGTTCCAGCCCAATCGATGAGCTCGAACAAGCAGCGAGGGGGTGAGATTGGGCTGAGCACAGCCGCGCTCTGCACCGCCTATGTAGATTCCCACCGATCGGAATGGAGAAGCCCTCCAGGCTCGCAGGGTCCGGAAGCTTGGAGCCCCACACGTGTCGAATCCCAACCCTATGTAGGTTGAAGGACTCAGGGTTGGCGGCGAGTATTCACCCCTGGATTTAAGACCTGCGGGTTCGGCAAACGACTGGGTTCGCGCCCTCGTCATCCCCCACTTGGCGAGTAGCCCCAGCGGGATCCTGTCGGAGGAGCCAAACGTGAGCACCGCCTCCACATTCGAGTGAGGAAGCATGGCTGTGATCTCGTGAGCCGCTTGGTTCTCCACCGGCAAGGTGGAATTCCCGGACCGAGCGAGTCGGGCGCGGCCTGGATTCAAGGGAATGAGCTGGAGGGTATCGCTGACTCCAACCAGTCGGGCTGGACAGCTCGCGTCATCAGATGCGGTTCCCAGGTATATTACGTGAGCCGTCAGCTGAGGGCAGACGCCTCGTCGAATCTCCAAGTCTTCGACGGGCCATCCAACCGGAACCTCGATCGTGATGCCGGAGAATTCAATTTTCCTTAACGCCAGAGGTTCCCTTTTGGAGAGAGGGACGATGTGCTGCTTTGGGACGAGGGGTTCCGTCGCCGGAGCAATTGTTCGAGAGCTAGTAACCAGATGGTTGGTACCAGTGCCGCGCACCTGAGACTTACCTGCGCCTGCGAGAACATTCGCCGAACCTAAGAAGAGCTGGCACACCACCAGCCCCATAACGGCGGAAGTGGCCAACGTCATGCGCCATCGTCCAGTTTGATGCTTCACAGTTCTCGATTCCATTAGGTCACCTTTCGGTTTCGAGATTCGATTCGAAACACAATCGAACGCCTATGTGCTCATTGTCAAGAGTATCGCGTTCGAGTGAGAGTGCGCCAGGGCTGGTGCGGCTGAGGGATATCTACACCTTGGCTGACACCATATCGCGGCATTTGGGGGAAACTTCATAGGATCAGCTCGCTAATGCAACCTTTGCCTCTCCGACCGTTTTCTCAAACTCCATTTGACAGGATGCCAGCTACTACTATGCCGGAGTCCAACTGGTTCCGTCCCAGTAAAGCGCTTGGTTGGAGCTTGACTCCGACCCGACTGCCCAGCAACTCTTGGATGACGCGCAGGCCACGCCGGCGAGTTGATTGGAGCTACTGCTCGAGCCTCCCGCGGAACTCTTGATGCTGGCCACTGCCCAACTCGAGCCGCCCCAGCGCAAGACGGTGTCCGTCGTTGGTGCTCCCGACGACTGGCTGTAACGGCCTACGGCCCAACAGGTGTAGGACCCAGAGCAGGTGACACTATAGAGATTGTTGCTTGCCCCCGTATTGGTACTGGCTGGATCCGGTATGGGGACCGAGGTCCAGGCGCTTCCGTTCCAGTGCAGGGCCTCACTCAAGGTCGTCTGGCCATTATTCGTTTGATAGGATCCGACTGCCCAGCAGTTGCCCGTCCTGCAGTTGATAGAGGTAAGTTGGTTGAATACCACTCCACTTGTTCCGGCAGGATTTGGGACGTTGACAGACGACCAAGTGGATCCATTCCACCGCAGCACCTGATTCCGTTCGGTCTGAAAGTGGTTTATCGTGTAGCTGCCCACTGCCCAGCAAGTGGTAGCTGACTCGCAACTAACTCCGAATAGGGCGTTGGCATTTCCCTGTATCCAACCGCCCGGCTCAGGGGTTGAAGCCTTTGACCACTTCGTACCGTTCCACAGGAGGATTTCGTTCTGGCTGGTCGATTGGCTATTCGGTCGATCGATGCCCACACTCCAACAGTTGGAGGCTGATGTACAAGTCACACTCCCCAGTGCGTTTGAAGCCTCGCCAGTGGTACCTCCTGGATTCGGAGTTGCAACCGACGACCAAACATGCCCATCCCAATGAAGAGCTTGATTCAAAGTTGCTGCCCCGCCGTCAGGTTGGTAAGAACCGACAGCCCAGCAGTTTGAGGCGCTGGTGCAGGCGATGCCCTGAAGCATTTGTTGACTCGAACCTTTACCTGCCGGGTCTGGAGTCGAAAGCTGAGACCAAACACTTCCATTCCACTGTGTTACCTGGTCCACCGTCTCGGATCCTCCTGACGGCTGGTAAACTCCCACAGCCAAACAGGTGGAAAGAGAAGGGCAGGCGATGGCACCAAGCTGACTCCAGCCTCCAGGGCTCGGCATTCTGGAGCTTGCAGTGGCATGAGGCGCGAGGGCTGGTCGAACATGCGGAGTGATCCTGAGAGCGGCGGCAACGCCGGTTCCACCTGCAACGACAAGCACTATGGTCAAGGCGGCCAAAGCAAGTCGCGGTTTAATAATTCGACGGCATGTAGCTGAAGAGATCAAGGAGCGCAATCCTTCCTTTCGCATGGCTTTAGGCAGCCCCCAGTCGGGTCCGATGAACCGGCGTGGTTGCCAAGGGGTGCAACTTCGATGGGGCTGTGTCGTCTGAGGCTCGCTTTAGATTGCGCCTGAGGAGCCAAACGCCAATAGGACCACTACCTCGTCTTGCGGAACTGCACGTAAGGCAGGCAGACGATACTGTATCGGTATCCGCCTATCGGAGACTCTCCATAACCTCGGAATCGCTTACCTGCCCAAATTCCTCGTAGTGCTGACCTACTGCGAAGAATTGAGACGGTGAAGCGATCGATGCCAGATGATCTACATGCAGCGAAAGAGATTTTGCGGCTCCAGGAGCACAGACCGGAGTGGCCACAATGATCGCCTCGGGATGATGACTCCTAATCCCCGAAATGGCGGCCAGAACCGTGGACCCGGTTGCGATACCGTCGTCGACCAAGACAACAATCTTTCCTTCGAGCGCAACCAGACTTTGACCCCGGCGATACAAATTGACCTGCCGTTCAATCTCCAAACGACCTGAACGCACTTCGGCTTCTAGATACGATTCAGGGATGCTGAGGCGGCGAACGACATCCTCGTCGATCACGGGCTCGCCATCTTCCGAAACCGCACCAATTGCGAATTCAGAACTTCGAGGGGCACGTAACTTCCGCACAACGTAGACGTCAGCCGCGAGATTGAGGCTGGCCGCCAGCTCGGCGGCAACGATCACGCCCCCTCTGGGCAAACCTAGAACGATAGCATTCGTCACATCGTGGAGAGGGAGAATGCTGCCCAGCTGGCGACCTGCGTCTCGTCTATTCAAGAAGAGCGGACCGCCCCGTTTCATCTCGGAAGCATCTACACCATTACCGGATCCGCGCGATGGTCACCATCCCCGGTGGGTCCCCCTCTTCATGAACTGACCTTATAGAGAGCCTATAACGCCGAAAGGGTTGCGTCGCTACAGCGGATCACGGACCGACTGTCCCGCGCACCGCTCAGCTGGCTGCGGCAACTCGAGAGGCGATTTCGATCGAGGTGAGCCAGGACATGTACGCTGGCAGCCTGCCGTGTACGGCATCCATATAGAGCTCCTGCAGGCGGTAGGCGATGGGGCCGACATCTCCATTGCCAATCGGTCGCCTGTCGACGCTCGTCACGGGCGCAATTTGCGCACCCGTACCAGTTAGGAACATCTCCTCGGCAATATAGAGCTCCGACCGAGAAACCGACCGTTCCACAGAGTCAACGCCTAGCTCGTTCTTGGCCAGCTCCATGATCAAACGCCGCGTGATGCCTTCCAGGATGTTATCCGCCACTGTTGGCGTTACCAGCCGGCCATCTCGCACGATGAACAGGTTTTCGGCGCTTCCCTCCGAGACGAGGCCCGCCTCCGTAAGTGTGATTGCCTCGTCGTAACCGTTAACCACTGCCTCGTTCTTAATCAGGGCTGTATTGGCGTAGTTACCCGTCACCTTGGCACGAGGCGGAATGGCGTTGTCACTCGTGCGTCGCCAAGAGCTTACGCAGACCGCGAGGCCCCGGTCGATGTCGACGTAGTTGCCAAAAGGAGCCGCGTAGATGGTGAGGTCATCCGTCACACCCTCCATCGAGACGCCAATCTGCTCAGACGACTTGTAGGCGAGGGGGCGAATGTAAGCATCTTCTTGGAACGCGTCCATCTGCAGTAACCGAATTGTTAGCTCACACAACTCGTCTACCCCGAAAGGGACGGCGATGGACATGAGCCTTGTATTTTGCAAGAAGCGTAGAAAGTGTTCCCGTAGCTTTACCACATACAGCGTCCCACGGTCATCGTTCCAATAGCCACGGATTCCTTCGAAGACCCCTGTGCCATAGCTGAGGGCGTGCGTCATGACGCTGACTTTGGCCTCCTCCATGGGTACAAAATCACCCTGGAAGTAGGCATACCTTCTAGCTTCGTTCACGCGGCTGACCTCCTAAATTCGGGGCGGGAAACGGGCAGTCCACGCCTCCGCATTATATCGCCGTCCAGGTGGAAGGCAGTTAGTCGAAAGCCTGCTTACTTCTTGCCGGAGCCTGATCCCGAACTAGAGGAGGTGCCTCCACTCGAAGTGCCAGTGCTGCCAGTCCCGGTCGTGCCGGTAGAGCCAGTGCCGCCGGTGGTGCCGGTCCCCGTCGTGCCCGTCGAGCCAGTGCCGCCGGTTGTCCCCGTGCTACCAGTCCCTGTCGTACCCGTGGACCCGGTGCCCGTTGGCAGCCCAGTAAGGCCTGCCGGCGTGGAAACCGGCGGATGGAAATACTGATGCACGTATCCCTTGATCGCGGTTTCCTTGGTGAGCCAGGTCTGCAAAGCCTGCTGCTTGTCCGACTGCAGCTGAGAAGCCGGTATGGCCCGCTTCTCGCGTTTCAATACTTGGACCACATGGTATCCAAACGTTGAGTGCACGATGGTTATCGCACCGATGGGCTGATGGAAGGCTGCCTTGTTGAAAGGCGCAACCATCTGGCCTTGCGCAAACCAGCCGAGGTTGCCGCCCTGCTTGCCGCTAACCTTATCCGTAGAGTACTTCTTTGCCAGGGTTGCAAAGTTTGCCCCGGCCTTAAGCTGGCTCAAGATTTTGACTGCAAGGGATTTTTTCTTGACCAGAATATGGCGCGCATCGGCCTCGAGCTGAGTCTTATGAATCGTGGCTGCCAAGACGGACTGCATCTTCTGTTGCAGATAATCGGCGACAAGCAAGCTCTTGAGCTGGGCCGCCGTCATGCCGAATCCCTTTGCATCATTCTTGAAGGTGATAGGACCGCCGATCTGAGGGCCAAAAATCAACTTGTGGATATACTTGGCCTCTGCGGACTTTGATATCTTTAACCCCGCGCTCGGACCCTTTTGCAAGATGATCTGAGCGTCAATCAATGACGTAAGCGTGTCGGACCCAATCGTCGTTTGCGATGTTTGGAGCTGACTGACCAATGACTGCAGCTGAGCGGCTTCCGCCTTGTCTGTAGCACTCTTGCCGGCTTCGAGCTGGGCGAGCTGATTCTGATAGGAGCTAAGTTGATTCTTGAGGGTAGCCGCACGGTAGCGTCGAACCTTGGTGTACCAACCGCGGGTGATCACGGAGTTCCCCACCTTGGCGTAGACCTGATTGTTGCGTGCCGCGACGGCAGCAGGCCCAGCTACCTCCTGTTGGTACCAGCCGTGGGCCAGAATGCCTATCACAAGCAAGGCAATGAAGATCCCAATTGCCGCAGCTAATCGTTCCTTGACCTGCTCCCGTTCGTGGTGGGTGAGATGCGCTCCCCACCCGAAAAAGAGAGGCTTTCCACTCCGCCTTACGCTCTGTGGAACAGCTCTTTGCGGTGGCCGTTTGCGGCCTCGACGAGCTCGTTCACTTGACTCCACTAGAATCCAACTCCAGAATCATATACTCTTGACAAAGAGTAGTACTAAGTAGCTACTGTCCGCAAGTTTTGGCCCGCAGGTTTCAGTCGGGAGGCGGTGAATCCTCCAGACCCATCCCGTCCTAGCCCTTGAGAGCGCACGGCAAGAGGTGAGTTACTCACCTCAAGCGTGTCACCGATCAAGGATTCGGCTGGTCTGCCCCCGTTCTCTCCGCATCTCCTGATGGAGCCGGCTGAGTAACATTGCCCGAAGAAGGTTGTCCCGGTGCTGCCCCGGAATCCGTCCTAACCGGCGGACGGTACCCTCCGCTGCGATAACCTCCACCACCTCCACCTTCTGGACGTTGGTAGCGGCCTCCGCCGGGACGATATCCACCGTCGCTCCGGCCCCTACCGAAACCCTCCGGTCGGGAGAAACCGAGCGTCTTCAACTGGTCGGGAGTGTAAGGCAACAGCGCCAGGGATCGGGCGCGCTTGATGGCGGTGCTCAGCCGGCGCTGATGCTTGGCACACGTACCCGTGGACCGACGTGGTTCAATTCTGGCCCGTTCAGACAAATATCGTCTGAGCCTGTTTACGTCCTTGTAGTCGATATATTGCACCTTGTCGACGCAGAACTGACAAGGTCGGCGTCGGTTGTAACTCTGTCGGAAGTCGCGGCGCGGACGCCTATCGCCGGCTCCGCCGGGCGGTCCGCTGGTGGGTCGTCCCAACTATGCCTCCATGGATGGTTCGTATTTCAAAGTTGATTCGCGCAAAGAGCGGCTGCCCTCGAGGGGCTAGAAAATGTCTATCAAGCCCCTATCAGAAGGGCATCTCGTCTATTCCAGTGTCGTGTTCCGGAACAGCCCCAAAGTCGCCGTTGCCACCGCCCGATTGAGCTCCCCGAGTCTCCAGGAACTGGATATCGTTGGCGACTACCTCCGTGCGGTACTTCTTTTCTCCTGTAGTCTGGTCGTCCCAGGACCGGGTTCGCAATCGTCCCTCGACGTACACCTTGCGCCCCTTGCTCAGGTACTGGTTAGCAACCTCGCCGAGCTTACCGAAGGCAACAATGTTGAACCATTCGGTTTCTTCCTGGTTCTCACCTTCGTTATTCTTCCAATTCCTGGTTGCCGCGACGGAAAAATTCGTGACGCTCGTTCCACTCGATAGATAACGCATTTCGGGATCCCTGCCCAGATTGCCGATGCACATCACCTTGTTCAAGCTTCCAGCCATTACTTACCTTCCTCATCAAGCTCTGAATCAGCTGTCGCTTGGGTCGCGTCAGTACCGCCAGCTTCCTCGGATGGTTGTTCAGCCGTAGTCGGTTCGTCGGCCGCCACCTGCTCCTGCTGACGATCTTCGCCTGGAGCTGTTTCGGACGGTGCTTCAGTTTCACCGGACGGTGCTTCAGTTTCACCGGCCGCAGCTTCAACCGATGCTCGCTCCTCTTGGACCGGTGCATCTACCGGAGAAGCCTCACCGCTCGCTCCATCGGGTGCTACTTCCGAGGCAGGTTCACCCTCGACCGCAGGGGTCTCTTCGCTTGCAGATTCGTTAGTCGCGGCATCAGTTCCCGCATCCAGAGCAGCGGTTTCGCCTTCCGCCGGCTCAGGTGCCGCGACTTCCACCGGCGGGCGCGCTGGACGGCCCTGCCCCGTGGGTATTAAAGAACCGGTCTTGGGTATATTCGCTTCCTGTTGTCGAATAACAAGGAATCGAAGAATCTCGGGGGTCAGCTTTAGCTGATCCTCGAAACCTCGGAGCCCGACACCCGGCATTCGCAGAATTGCCGTGAAGTACAGCCCGTCTTTCGCTTTGTCGATCGGATACGCGAGCCTTCGACGGCCCCATCCTTCCGACCGGACGACCTCGCCCCCGGCATCGTTAAGCCGCCCATTTATCCGATCCTGAGCCGCCTTTAAGGCATCCTCGTCGAGGTCAGGGCGCAGCACGTACGTCATTTCGTACAGGTTCAAGTGATCTCCTTCCTATGGATTAGTCGAGCGATATAGACCCATGGTCGCGCGCCAGACAGGAGGATTAACCCGTTCGGGCCAGTATAGCACCGGATGAAGTACTTCGAGTGCTCTATCTATTCCTTCCCCGGGGCTCCATTCGCCGCGCGTCAAAGCTCCGTGTCCGGCGTGTATCTCAGAACGAGACTGTGGGCTTGGCCAGTAAGTTTGTGGCAGAGTTATCCAATGGTCACCTGAACCATCTGCCTCGCTGCCCGCAAGCCTATCTCCGTCCAAACTCCCGGGCAAGCTTCTCCAGACTGATATGGATGGTCGTCGGTCTACCGTGAGGACACGTTCTCGGGTGTTCCGTCCGCTCCAGGCCGCCGATCAGCTCACGCATCTCGGTCATCGTAAGCGACTGTCCCGCTTTGACTGCTGCCTTGCAGGCGACAATCTCAAAGACTTGTCTGGCTACATCTTGGGGTGAAGCGCCTCCCTCCAACGTGTCGAGAACATCAAGCACCGCATCTGCCTCCAGCGGGCCGCGGCCGATGGCAGGAACCGCCCGCACAACACACCAGTTCTCACCGAACGGATCAACGGCAAACGAGAGCGCTGACATTTCTGCAGCATGGACCTCCAGCGCCTCCATCTGCTTTGGCGTGAGCTCGAGCTGCACCGGCTGCAGTAGCGGCTGCGCGGGCGGAGCCGCATGAGATCGCATCAGGTCGTCGAAGAGGACACGTTCGTGGGCAGCGTGCTGATCAATCATGTAAAGCCCTGCCGGCCCTTCGGCGACGATGAACGTCTGCGCAGATTGGCCGAAGATACGTAGAGCAGGAAGGGCTTCGGTAATCGGTGGGGCAGTAGGCGGGCGCTCGTCCTGGTGAAAAGATACCTGCTCCGGAAGCGGTCGCCGAGGTTCCGAAGGCACATTCAGCTCCGGGTCCACGGCAAAACTGGCGGTAGACCAACCGGCTGACGTGATCGATGTAACGGGTATCGCACCATTGCTGTGCAGCCTTTCCGACACAGCTTTCCTAATTACGGCAAAAGCCTTGCGCTCGTTTGTGAACCGAACCTCGAGCTTGGCAGGATGCACATTGGGGTCAACCTCTTCCGGAGGCACCGTCAGGCGAATCGCAGCCATCGGATGCCTGCCCGACCATTAACTGGCCGGAGTACCCATCCTCAATGGCAAACGTCAACGAGGCGCTCTTGACTGGACGTCCGTTGACGTAAAGCATGATTCCTGAACGATTGCTTCTGGTTAGGTCTGAAGGCGAGATGATGCCATCGACCCTGATCTCTCCCCCGAGGTCTACAGCAAGCATCCTTCCCACCAAGTCGCTCCCGAAGATGGCCGAGAAGGCGTCGGCGATACTCCCGGTTCCTGGTGAGGAGAAATTGGGCCTCTCGTCCGCCACCAGTGAAATCGCTACATCCGGGTGGCCTATCGCGTACTGCGCCAAGATTTGATGAATTGCCATGCTCTCAGAACGATTACTACGCAAATGCTTTCTCCGAGCCGGCACTTTGGCAAAGAGATCGTGAACCGAAATTCGCGTACCGGTTCCGCTCGCGCCTGGTCCGCTTTCAACCATCTGCCCGTGATCTATTACGACACTCGCTCCATCCACCAGACCGCGTGGAGTACTGACCGCCTCGACGCGCGCAACGCTGGCAATAGCGTGGAGAGCCTCACCGCGAAATCCCAACGTATGGATACTCTGCAAACCGGCAAGACTGTGTAGTTTGCTGGATGTGTGTTCTGCAAACGCCAGCATGAGCTGATCACGGGGGATTCCTTCACCGTCGTCCACGACACGTACCAGGCGAGTTCCGCCGTCCACCACCTCTACGCGGATCCTCGTGGCCCCGGCATCAAGCGCGTTTTCTACCAGCTCCTTCACCACAGAAGCAGGCCGTTCGATCACCTCACCCGCTTTGATCTGAGCAATTAGGTCAGGTTGCATGGAGCGAATCATTCCAGAGTGGCTCCCTCTGACGGCAGCCGGCAAGACTTGGCAACCCTCAAGCCTTCTCGCAGATCGTGACTGGGCCCGGTGCTCAGACCGACCGTCTGGAACCAGGCGTTACCGCTCGGCGAGCGACGAGATATGGGCGTCTGCCTTACCACAAGGTGGTTTTCGGAGTGAGATTTCCGCACTGGCTCGCATCCACCGGCCTCCAGATAACGGACCGGAGGGTCGAGGACTGCGATCAGTCGCGGACGGGGAATCTGCAAGCCCCACGTCCTAGTCGTTCTGAATCTCTTTGATCTGCCGTTCGATTTCTGCTACGTCGAGATAATCTTCGTTTAACAGCTTGAAGCAGCGCTGCAGCTGAAGGGTGGCTAGCTGCTGGCCACGAGGCCCCGGTTGCCTAGCAGCATCCACAACCTCTAGCGCCCTGTATTTCGACGGTAGTCGCAGAGCGAGAGCCTGCAACTGAACCTGAATCGACTCTGCGTCTGGCGTGCCTGATGTATCACGGAGGCGTCCCACCTGACTGGTCATCTCGGCCAGAATCTCAGACTCTGTCATGTCCGCGAAGAGTTCCTGTTGTTGCTCTTGGGGTGCGAGTGCAGAGGGAGCGTTCCGGTATAGCTCCGCGTAGGTGGCCGCTGCCTCTTGAGTCATTGCTACTAAGTTAGGAACATCTGTAGAAAAGATGGAGCCGGCATCTACAAGGTCGTCCCGCCTCAGAGCTGCTAGATTTCTGAGCCAGTCCAGGCTCTCGATCTCCTCGGCAATCGGGGGCATCGGAGTGGCAGCGTCCGCCGGCATCTCACTGCCCTGAACCATAGAGGCGAGCGCCGGGGGCACGTATTTCTCTAGATTCACCCGAATTGGCAGAACAAGAACGTAGGTCGCAAAGACTCTCGACCCGGAGCCAAAGTACAGCAATGCGTGACCGGCGGGAGCATGAGGACTTCCAAACTCGAAACGCAGATCCATGGGTGATGCAGCCATCCTGTCGCCACTCAGATTGCCCAATTATAGGGGCGTCGTCCCGTTGCCCTTGCGGTCGAGCACCCACTTCAAGTACGGTTAGTGCGAGTGCACGTGCGAGGATAAAGATATGCGAGACCACGAAGGACAGAACATTTCGGCCGGTCGGAGTCAAAGTCTTAATCTGAACCAGGCCTGGCTCCTGGCATTTCTCGGTGGATGCGTCGTCGGACTGGTAGTGCTGTTACGCCAGCTTCCATCTCATCACCTGAGTCGATCAGACATTCAGAGGCTCCTGTTCTACCGCTACCTTCGAGAGAAGGGGAAGCTGGAGTCCTGACGGTCGAGGCGGCAACTGAGCCGATTGCTAACAGCCACGAGGGGGAAAGTTGGAGGCAGCCACTCAAAGTACGCTGATAATCATCAAGCCGGATGCCATGCAACGAGGCTTGGCCGGCACGATTCTGGACCGATTTGAACAAAGGGGTCTCCGCTTTCGGGGGCTCAAGCTAATGCAGGTTAGCCAAGAGCTAGCAGAGCGGCATTACGGGGTCCACAGAGGGAAGCCTTTCTTTGAAGGCCTGGTTGCCTTCATAACGTCCTCGCCGGTGATCGTTGGCGTCCTCCAAGGTCCAGATGCGATCGCAGCAGTTCGGGCGATGATGGGCGCGACGAACCCGGTAAATGCCGACCCTGGCTCAATTCGGGGCATGCATGCTCTGGACATTGGCCACAATCTGATTCACGGATCCGACGCTTTGGAGACGGCTGAGTTCGAGATTGGGATCTTCTTCAAGGAAGAGGAGCTGATCGACTACACCCGCGACGTCGACCGTTGGATCGGGGCTTAGCCCAAGAGCTAAGCTGTCTCGCCGCGCTAACTCTAAGCGCGGCCCTCTTCTACTTGGCGACATCTCCACTGCTGGCAGCTGTTGGGTTATTGGCCTTCCTCGTTCTCGCGTGGTTGCGACTCGACATTGCCCTCGCTGCGGTGATCGTTTTCGTTCCATATTTCATGCACCCAAAGCACATCGATCTCTTGCGGCGAGCCGAATTTGCCCCAAGCGAGCTACTACTTCTGCTGCTTGTGGTAGTCGCTGCGGTGATAATACTGGCGGAAATCTTTGGCTTACTCCCCACGCCTTCGCGCACAGCCGCCTCCGATGAAGCAGGGGAACCGCAAGATGGTGACGTGGGAAGCGTACCGCTCTTCCCCGAATTTCCCCTGCCTTCCGCGAGGCCTAACTGGGGAAGTCTCAGGCACTCGCCCTTTGTCCTACCTGCGTCAATCTTCGTCGTCGCCGCCATCCTTAGCACGACGTTTGCGGCTCAGCACACGGTCGCACTTCGAGAACTTCGTGAAACGGTATTGGAACCGATTGCCTTCTTCGTCCTGCTGCTCGCATTCTGCAGTCATCGGTCGTGGCCAAGACGGTCGAGAATGCTATGGCTTCTAGGGTTTGCCGTGGTTGTTACAGGTGTTGGTTCAGCCCTTATAGGGTTAGGCCAGTACATCACTGGGTCGAGTGACTTGGTGACGATTAGCGGCTCCAGCTACGAAAGGATCCGCGCCTGGTACGGTAGCCCTGACAACCTTGGTCTTCTCTTCGATAGAGCCATTCCAATGTGCCTAGCCCTGGCCTGGCCTTTCTTGCTTTTCTTGAGGAAAGGTCCGAACCTCCTCGGATTCTGCCTTCGCAACGTTTATCCCCGATCCGCTGCGGGTGTTACTCGCGTGCTGCCTGGTAGTCATGGTCGTGGCCCTCGTTCTGACCTTCTCGCTTGGAGCGTGGATCGCTGTCGCCATAACCACTCTGGCCTTTCTGGCGGTCAGCTTCACCTCACCGGGAATGGCAGTGCCTCTGCTCCTTCGATCGCCACGATTCCAGCTAGGCCTCGGAGTGCTCGTGATCCTCCTTATAGCCTTGATTGCAGCCGGAAGTCTTTCCGGTCATCTGGCAAGCGCCTTCACCCATGTCCACGGCATAACTGCCGGAAGAAGAATTGATGTCTGGCAGTCATCCCTGAGAATGATTCGAGACCATCCAATCTTCGGTGTTGGTCCAGACAACTTCTTGCACTACTACGCGCCTACCCACCAGCGCTTCATACCGTGCCGTCACGGACTCGGGTACATGCAGCCATCAGCACACGACGAGCCTTGCCTCTCACATCCTCACGATGAGGTGCTCGATCTCTGGTTAAGCGTAGGTTTGTTGGGGTTGTTCGCTTTCGCCTGGCTGCAGTTTGTGTTTTGGCGTGTACTGTGGAGAAAAGGCGCTGAGATCCTTCAAACTCCCGTCCTACTCGGCGCAGGTGCGGCTATGCTTGCGGGACTCATCCACGGGCTCATCGACGAATCGTATTTCCTCATCGATCTGAGTATGCTCACCTGGCTCTTTTTCGCGATTGCCAGCCTCTCATTGACTCAGCGGATGTTCCCACTTCGAAATGCCGTCGGCACCTCCCGCGTTGGATAGATCGATTACGTTACTTGCGCCGGCGGATCGGTGGGAACCAATTTGGCGACCGCTACTGCTTGTAGCCGGTCTGCTCCTCTCGATAGTGGTCGTAGAGCTTCAGCCAACAGAAGCAGCAACGATTCTCCTTATGATGGCGGCCGCTGCCGTCGTTGTAATCGAGCCAAAGATTGGAGTATGGGCAATACCCGCCACAGTCCCTTTTGGCTCCATATTGACCGCGCAAGTCGGAAGTGTGCCGGTCACCGCAACGGATGTCCTCGTCGCAGCTTTGGCGCTGACCTGCTTGGTTCGCTACCCGCGCGACGGGAGCTTCGTTCTGCCTCGCAATCCCTGGGTCATCGCCACCTTGTGCCTAATTCTGATCATGGCTCTCTCGATGACCCAGTCGATATCCCTCACACTCTCGCTGAAAGAGATCGTGAAGTGGCTGGAGCTTCTGGTCGCGGCAGTGACGGTTCCGTTCTTCCTCGACTCGAGACAGGATGTCTGGCGTCTGCTCCTCGTCACAATTTGGGCTGGAGTGGTAGAGGCGCTAATCGGCATTGGACAATTCATCTTGGGTGCCGGGCCCTCCAACTTCCAATTCCACGGCGCGTTTCTCCGAGCGTACGGGACTTTCCAGCAGCCGAATCCGATGGCCGGATATCTCAATCTCATACTCCCCATAGCGCTGGCCGCTGCATGGTTCTCCAAGAGCCGATGGCTTTACGCAGCCACACTCGTCATCGGACTCGGCTCCCTGGTAACTTTTTCACGTGCCGGATGGGTAGCCGGAACATTGGGTGTCTTGGTCGTTCTGCTGGTGTGCAATCGCAAATTGCGGCCCGCCCTATGCTTTGCAGCTCTGGCGGGGCTTGGCCTGGCTTTACTTGCCAGCTTCTCCGTCATCTCGACCGCGCCGTTTTTCAAAGTGGCGAACGGTTTTGGCCTAACCTCCATCAACTTTCATCACTATTCCAAATCCAACTTCAGTGAGATTGAGCGAGCTGCCCACTGGGTAGCCGGTTTACGTATGTTTTACGCACACCCGCTGTTGGGCGTCGGCATCGGGAACTATCCGTTGGCCTATCCGGCGTATCACGTGGGCCACTTCGTGCAACCGCTCGGGCACGCGCATAACTACTTCATCAATATCGCCGCAGAAGCTGGAGTTCTAGGTTTCATTGCCTATGCAGTATTCACTTTGGTGGCTCTGTGGTACGCTCTTACGATTGCGTTCGATCGGTCGCTTGGGGCGACTCCACATATCGTTGCGGTTGGAATGGCGGGCGCGTGGACAAGCTTGACATTCCACAATCTCTTTGACGTCCTCTTCGTGCACGCGATCCCAACCCTTCTTGGAGTACTCATGGGGACGCTAGCATTGGCAACAAAGCTAACTGAAGCGAGCCGTGGCACGACTGTTCAGTCAGTAGCCACACCGCCCCTCGTCCTTTCGCCCCTGAAGCCGGACCCTCTTGCGTAGCGTGTACGCCAGTGTCTGAAATCAACGTAGAGTACCCGGCGTCCTCATCCGAATTGCAGGAGCCCATTGAGAGCGGTACCCCCCCGACTTCCCTGGGAAGCCGAGTAGGAAACTGGAAAACGCTTCTCTCATTCCTACTGGCTGTTGCCATTCTCGTTGTTGTGATGGCCCGAGCAGGAATCAATCCAGCTCAATTCTGGACAACTCTGCGCCACGCCAGCTGGGGCTATTTTCTTCTTGCCTTCTGCCTCTACTACTGTACTTTTCCACTTCGAGGTTTCCGCTGGCAGCTACTCCTCCGCAACGCGTACCGAGGAGATTCACGCAGCCAGTCGGTTGCCAATATGCAGGTGTCTGGACTGACTGAAATTGTATTTATCTCCTGGTTTGTGAACTGCGTTGTGCCGGCCAAGCTGGGAGACCTTTACCGCGCCTACCTGGCAAAACTGTGGCAGAACATTTCATGGGTCAAGAACGTCGGGACGATCGTAGCCGAGCGTATTGTCGACATCTTGGCCGTCGCCGTGATGCTTGCTGCGTCAGGGCTTATTGCCTTCCACTCGCGTCTGGGGAGCATAAAGTACATCTTGGCTTTGGGACTACTGCTCGCCGTCGTTGGGATTGTCGTCCTGGTTTTGATGAAGCGATTCAGTCCGATGATCCGACGGCACGTGCCTCCGCGTTATGTGGAGAGATATGGTGCCTTCGAAGAAGGCACTCTTCTGAGCCTGACGAGGTTGCCGCTTCTCTTTATCGTCACCGCACCCATCTGGCTCCTAGAAGGTCTGCGACTATTCTTTGTGTTCGCCGCTCTTCACATAAGCGTCGACACCATCACAAGTACTCCCTATGCCGCGACCCTTTTCTTCGCCCTGGGAACTGCTGTGTTGACGACGATCCCCTTGACCCCCGGCGGCCTCGGAGTCGTGCAGGGCGGATTGTTGGGAGTGATGGTTCTGCTTGGTTTACGGCGCGTGGATGCCGCCGACGTTGTCTTGATGGATAGCCTGCTCACTTACTACAGCGTCGCCATCATTGGGTTCATCGTCTACCTGATTAGCAAGCGGTCTCACTTCCGAAACACCTAATGCCGCCCGGCATGAAGGTTGGGTACGATGCCACCGCCGCAGTATCCCAAGGTGCGGGAATCGGGCGCTACAGCCGCGAGCTGCTCGCCGCCCTTCTAAAGGCGGAGCCCAGTAATCGCTACGCGGTGTTCTATGCCTCAAGACGTCCCAGCATCCGGTTTTCCGATCCTGATGGCCGCCTTTCGATTGCCTCACTTCCAATCACCGACCGTGAGGCAAACGCGGTGTGGCAACGACTCCGTTTGCCGTTACCCATCGAGTTCCGGACCGGAAAGATTGATCTCATGCACTGCCCTGACTTTTCGCTTCCTCCGTCCCTCGCACCCTCCATTGCCACGGTCCACGACCTGGCATTCGAGGTTGTGCCCCAATACAGCTACCCCAGCCTCGCCGCTTACCTCCACGTCGTGACGCCGCGTTCCGTTAAGCGGGCGCGAGCCGTTGTCGTTACCTCAGCAAACACTAAGGCAGACGTGATAAGCCGGTACGGCACCAGCCCTGACAAGATCCACGTAATCCCCATCGGCGCGTCGGAGAGCTTCACGCCAGTCGCAGGGACCAATGACCTGTCGATCCTACAAGGGTACGGCATACAGCGGCCGTTTATTCTCACCGTCGGAACGCTTGAGCCTCGAAAGAACCTCGAAAGAGTCCTCGAAGCTTTCGCGAAGCTCCCCGTCGACTTGGACGACGTGAGCCTGATCATCGTCGGTCGCCCTGGATGGATGTATAACGGCATCTTCGAAACGCACCAGAGGCTCGAGTTGGGAGCGAGAGTGAAGTTCTTAGAGTCTGTGAACGACGAGCAGTTGGCAGCGTTGTACCGGCAAGCCGAGATAAGCGTTTATGCCTCGCTCTATGAAGGCTTCGGCCTACCACCGCTTGAGGCACTCGCCTCCGGATGCCCCGTGGCCTGTAGCGGAAATTCAGCCGTAGGCGAGCTGGTGGCTGGTACCGCGGAGATCTTTGATCCATGGGATGTGGAAGACATTGCGACCACCATAGAGGGACTTCTAAGGGACAGTGAGCGGCGAGAGGAGCTTCGGCTAGCCGGCCCGAGGAGAGCTGAGCAATTCTCCTGGAATGCAATCGCCTTGCGGATGCTTTCACTGTATAGAAATGTCCTCGACGGCTAAGCAGATCAGCCTGAACGGGCTGTTCCTCGACTACCCAGATAGCGGTACGTGGACGTACACGCAGAATTTGGTGCGAAGCCTGGATCAGGCGAGCTCAAGCTATCGATTCAAGCTCTGGACCCGGCGTACCCTGCCTAACCGCACACTCACAGGTCAAACAGCAGTCAAGCAACTGCACCTACCGGTACCGGGCGCGGGCCGGACTTGGTACGATCGATTTGACAAGCTGGCCTGGGAGACCATCCTGTGGCCGCTTGCATCGGCCCGCTCCGACCTCATGCATTCACTGTACTTCGCTGCCCCCATCTGGTCGCCGCAGCCACTCGTCGTCACGGTCCACGACATCATTTCCTTGCGAACCGAATTCTCACACGGAGCGGCTGCGCGTCGGTACGCCTCCTTAATGCGATCCAACGTGAAAAGAGCTAACGCTCTAATCACTGTTTCACACTTCGCAAAGCAAGAGATCGTCGCGGCCTTGGACTATCCCCCGGAGAAGGTGTGGGTGACCTACGAAGCACCCGACCCTTCGTTATGTCGAGTGGAGTCCGATGCTGCACTGCAAACGGCGATTAGCAAGTATCGACTGCCGCAAAGGTTCGTGCTCTACCTGGGAGGCACGGAACGGCGTAAGAACATCGAAACGCTGGTGCGAGTCTGGAGCCTCGAGCCCCGGCCTGACATTTGTTTGGTAATCGTCGGCTCGTTTCGAGGCGGCTCTGACCCGCTATTTCCAGATATACCCGAGTTGACTCGGTCCTTGGGTCTGTCAGAGATGGTGCATTTTGTCCCGAGAGTTGATTCGCTGGACCTGGCCACCATCTATAGCTTGGCAAGAGCCTTCTGCTTCCCCTCAACCTACGAAGGATTCGGTCTGCCCCCCGTGGAGGCCATGGCCTGCGGTACACCCGTGATCTGCTCGAATGCGACGAGCCTTCGGGAGATTGTCGGAGAGGGGGCAGAATTGCTCCCGCCCCACGATCTACAGGCGTGGCATGATGCGGTGATTCGAACGCAAGAGGATTCGAGCTGGCTCAACGCGTTGGCTGCGAAGGGCCTTGCGAGGGTAAAGGACTTCTCCTGGGAACAAACTGCCAGAGAGACCATCAAGGTTTACGACCAGGTGCTGAAAACATGATGCGGGTGGCGATGGTCTCCAAGGCTTTGGTTGTCGACGCCTACCGCTCCAAACTGGTCGAGCTTCAAGCTCTGGGGATCGAGGTGAGGGGCTATGCTCCATCGTCCTGGATAGAAGAAGGGCGGCCGCTACGCTTTGAACGTTCGATGGCCTACGATGTCGATATTGTCCAACTTCCCATCGCCTGGAACGGTCACTTCCACTTGCACTACTACCCCACCCTAGCGTCGGCGCTGAGAGCATTCAACCCCGACATCGTGCACGTTGACGAGGAACCTTACAACCTTGCTACCTTTCTGGCATTCCGAGAAGCCTTGCACAACCGAGCCAGACCGATCTTTTTCGCCTGGCAAAACATTCAACGGCGCTATCCTCCTCCCTTCCGCACCATGGAGACATGGGTGTTTCGCCACTCGAGCCATGCCCTGGCCGGGAGTCGGTCCGCAGAACGAGTGCTTCGTTCAAAGGGCTTCCGAGGAGAGCTGTCGGTCATCCCACAGTTCGGAGTTGACACGGAGCGATTTTCTCCCGGAGCCACCGTAGCCAGATCTTTCACCGTGGGGTACCTCGGGAGACTGGTTCCCGAAAAGGGAATTGCCGATCTCATATCTGCCTTCGAGCGCCTTCCGCCCAGCTCACGGCTGATCATCGCTGGGGATGGCCCTCAGGCCGACTACGTGGAAATTGCCACGAGCCGGCTGAAAAAGGAGGGAAGACTGGAGCGGTATCCAAGAATCCCGTCCAACGATGTTCCGGCCCTACTCAGGCGACTCGACGTCCTGGTTCTGCCCTCCAGAACCACAGCCAGATGGACGGAGCAGTACGGCAGGGTGCTGATAGAGGCCATGGCCTCGGGTGTTCCTGTTGTCGGCTCCAGCTCTGGGGAGATTCCAGAGGTCATCGGTCCCGCGGGCCTGACGTTCCCGGAGGGCGACGTGGCTGCCCTGACGCAGCGATTACTCGAACTGGAGGAGGACGAGACATTGCGCAATAGACTAGCGTCCGAGGGCCGGCAGCGGGTACTCAGTGAGTACTCGCAGAAGCGTATAGCGTCAAAGACTTTCGAGGTCTACGAACAGATGATGAGCGGCCCGCCACGCGACTGGCGTGGTTAGAAACGCCCTCTCACTCAGCTCAGCACGGCTTGCGGCGAAGTTTCTGGCCTTTCTGGCAGGAGTGCTCTTAGCCCGAAGGCTTGGCTCGTCCACATTCGGTCAGTACAGCGTTGTCATTACCTTCGCGCTGATCTTCTCGTACTTGGCTGACTTTGGTCTCGTTTCTTTGCTCATCCGTGATCTGGCTCGGTCTCCTGCTTCCACGGAGAGTGTGTTGGGTGAAGCGCTCCCGCTACAGCTTGCGTTGTCCACGATTACAGCAGTAGCGCTCGTTGGAGTCGGCTTTGCTCTGGAAACGAACGGGACAGTGCGCCTCGGGCTCTGCGCCGCTGCGGTAGGGCTATTCCTTGAGAGCTTGGGCCGTCCATTCACGGCAGTGATCATCAGCCGCCAACAGATCCTGCGAGCTGCATCCATCATCGTATTCACAAGTGTCGCGAATACGGCTTTGATTTTGGCTGTTCTCACCATGGATGCTCGTGTCGTGCCCCTCATCGCGGTCGCGATTCCTGTCGGCCTGATTGGTGCAGCCCTACCTGCACTGCTTTGCCTCAAACAGTGGCGACTCCCTCCGTTGACCCGACCGCACCCACCATTTCGACTCCTGGGTGCCTCACTGCCGTTCGCACTCCTGGCTGGATCGGTCGTCCTCTACGGCCGCGTCGACGTGCTGATGCTGGCCCACCTATCAAACTCCCGAGCGGTAGGCGTGTACTCCGCAGCAGACCGCCTAATCGAGGGAATTCTGGTTATCCCGGCTGGCATTGGGGCAAGCTTGTACCCTTCCCTCGCCGCAAATGCGCATCTTGCGTGGGCCAGACTTCGGGAGGCATTGTGGTGGTGCTTGCCTATGGGAGCAGGAATTACGACGCTATGCATCTTCCCCGGTGCCCTGATCGCCTCCCTTATCTATGGAAGTGAGTTCCAGGGCATAGATTCGGCTCTCAGGCTGCTTAGCTGCTCGGTTCTCCTTGCGTTCGCGACAGTACCGCTGGCGTATTTGCTACAGGCTCGGTCTCGCATGCACGCGGCGCTGGCGGCAACCCTTCTGGGATTGGGCACGAATGTCGGCCTCAACCTTATCCTGATGCCTCGCCTCAGCTACAACGGGGCATCCATCAGTGCTTCACTTGCCGAGCTGGTAGTTCTCATAGCCCTCGTCTCTTTTCTCTCCAGGCAGCCAGGAGGGTTGCGGGCTCGTGCCTGATATACTCAGGCCGTTGTTTTTGAGACTGGAGGCGGCACTGGGGAGGACGAATCGGGTTCTGGCCGTAGCGAACCAAAAGGGGGGTGTGGGTAAGACCACGACGGTCATCAATCTAGGAGCTTCGCTCGGAGCTCTAGGTGGTCGGGTACTCCTTGTCGACTGCGATCCGCAAGCCAACACCTCGAGTGGACTCACCGCCAGTAGTCACGGGGACACCACGATCTATGAGGTTCTGACGGGTGATGTGGAGATCGCCGACGCCATCCTCAAAACCGCCAGCTCCAACGTAGACCTCATTCCCGCTTCGAATCGCATGGTTGGGCTTGAGATTGAGCTACTCGATGCCGCTGACCGGGAGTCCGTTCTTAAATCCAGGCTCAACGATATCGTCGGAAACTATGACTACGTCTTGCTGGACTGCCCTCCCTCTCTTGGGATCCTCACGGTCAACGCCTTGGTTGCGGCCGATGCCGTTATCGTTCCCGTCCAATGTGAGTACTTGGCCCTGGAAGGACTGGCAGGGTTCATGGAAACCGTTGAGAGAATACGTCTCGGGCTGAATCCAAGCCTCGAAGTCTTTGGGGTTCTTATGACCATGTTTGACAGGCGCACGGTGCTCTCGGACCAAGTGGCCAAGGAAGTGCGGGATCATTACCCTGACCTGACTTTCAGGACGGTTATCCCTAGGAGCGTCCGCCTGAGTGAAGCTCCCAGCTTTGGTAAAAGCATCATCGACTATGACCCGACAAGTCGAGGCGCCGAAGCCTATGCTTCCCTGGCGCTGGAGGTAGCAACTCGTGGGTAAGCCCCGCACCGCGCTTGGGCGGGGACTGGATGCTCTAATCCCCAACCGGACAGGGCGTGAGTGGCTCAGGGAGATTCCGCTCGATAACATCATCCCCAACAGCAATCAACCACGTCATCGCTTCCCTGAGGATGCCTTGTCGGAGCTCAGCGAGTCCATCCGGCAACACGGGGTATTGCAGCCGCTCATCGTCACGAGCCAAGATGAAGCGGGAAAGCACCAACTAATCGTCGGGGAAAGACGGTGGCAGGCTGCCAAGCTGGCGGGTCTCGAGACGGTCCCTGCTATTGAGCGGGAGAGCACGCCACAGTCGGCACTCGAGATTGCTTTGATCGAGAATCTTCAGCGACAGGATCTCGACCCGTTGGAAGAGGCGGCAGCCTTTGAGCGACTGATCGATGAGTACGGACTCACGCAAGAGGACGTTGCCTTGCGTGTTGGCCGCAGCCGCCCCGCCATCGCTAACGCTCTCCGCCTTCTTCGGCTTCCGCCCGCTGTGAAGGAAGCGATGCTGGCAGGTGATGTAACGGAGGGCCATGCCAGAGCACTTCTCGGCGTCTCCGATCCGCTGATTGTTTCGGCACTTCTCGCCCGTATTCGAGAGCACGATCTGACAGTCCGTCAAACCGAAGCCCTGGTCGCGGAGTTTCGAACGGATCGGAAACCACGACAGACACGTAAGAGATCCAGCCCTGAGATTGAAGACTTGGAGAATCGACTTCGAGCATCCCTCGGGACCAAGGTCTCGATCCGCCAAGGTCGTAAGGCGAGTCGAATTGTTATTGAGTACTACTCGCCGGAGGATCTGGAGGCGTTGCTGGAGCGACTGCTGGCGCAGACGGATGCCTCAGAAGGAAGCGAAGCTTTCCCCGAGTAAGTGCTCCTGACCCCTCCTTTCATACGTTCTAGGCAGAAGTTAGAAGTGACTTGACGACGTGGGATAGGAGCTTCTGTCGAGCTGTTCGCTAGACCGCCGAGACCCTCAGGAAGCGCTTCCTTCCAAGGCGAAGCAGAAGGCTTCCTTCAGAGTTAAGATCCTCACCAGTGACGGCACGCTGGATCGAGTCGACCGTCTCCCCGTTGAGGCTTACGCCGCCTTGCTCTATCTGCCTCCGAGCCTCACGCCGACTTCCGTTGGCCACGAGCCCCACTTCAGCGATCAAGTCCACGATGGAGACTCCGGTTTGGATCCTGACCAAAGGAAAGTCGGCACTCGGAGCATCGGCTGCAATATCGCCTCCGCGAAAGAGAGCCTCCGAAGCCTGCTTCGCCGCTTCGGCGGCAGCCTCACCGTGAACGATTGTCGTTACTTCGTACGCCAGTACCTCCTTTGCGTGACGAAGGTCAGCCCCCTCAAGCTGGCCAAGCCTGCGAACCTCGTCCATCGGGAGGAAGGTGAAAATGGCGAGCAGACGCTCTACCTCCGCGTCCTCTACGTTAATCCAGTACTGGTAGTAGTCGTATGGGGAAGTTAGTTCAGACGAGAGGAACACTGCTCCTCCCTCGCTCTTGCTAATCTTGGCGCCACCGGGCAGAGTGATGAGCGGACAAACCAAGGCATACGCCTCCTTCCGCTCCAGCTTGCGAATCAAATCAACGCCCGCAAGGATGTTGGGCCACTGGTCGCTGCCTCCCACCTGTAGTACGCAAGCTTGCTTTCGATACAGCTCGAGGAAATCGTAGGCCTGCAGAAGCTGGTAGGAGAATTCGAGAAACGTTAGACCGTGCTCCAGACGAGTTCGGTATGTCTCGAAGCCGAGCATCTGGTGGACGTTGAACTTGCTGCCGATGTCGCGGAGGAAATCAATCAGGCTCAGCGGAAGAAGCCAGTCTGAGTTGTCAAGAAGCAGAGCTCCGGAGCCGAAATTGATAAACCTCGACACTTGAGGGCGTAAGCGGTCGAGGTTGGCAGAGATGTCTTCCGGCCTGAGAATCGGACGCTCCTTCGTCCGGCCAGAAGGATCTCCAACCATCGTGGTTCCACCACCCAGCAGCGCGATCGGACTGTGCCCGCATCGCTGCAACCACGCCAACATCATCAGAGTCACCTGATTGCCGATGGTTAGGCTGGGAGCTGTGGCGTCGTAGCCAGCGTAGACCACACGGCGGCTGCTCCAAGGCAGCACGAAGCCCTTCGAGATCGGACACATCCTTGACGAAGCCGCGCTCGATGAGCACGTCGACAGCGTTGCGGTCAAGTCGAGTCGTCACTGCAGCGTCCCGTCGATACGCGTCAGCGGCTGCCGACCTTCAATGTTACGTGGGGTAGGTGGTGTGAAAGTTGGCGACCCACTTTGTTTGGTTTGCGTTATAAGGTCCAACAACCGCGGGATCGGTGGAAACGGCAACGCACTTGCTGTTCTTGACTCCCACCGGAGCTTTCCATCCGAACCGATACGCGTAAACGCCCAGAATCGTCTTGTCGGCTTTGCGTACCCGGATATAGTACAGGCCGTTATCAGTCCGACTTTTCAGCACGCTGAATACCCGAGCCTTATCTCGTTGCCACAGGACCGTGGAGAGCTGCTCACCCGAAGGGCACAACGGGCCATTGAGGGTAGAGACGACGTAGACAGCCCGGTCATGTCCCTGCCAAGAGCTGGCCGAAGCCTTGTAACCAACCATCGCCGTCATCAAGACGGCAATCACCACTACACCGCCAACGAGTCTGTACACCCTCACGTCATACCTCCGGCTTAATCCGTCTGAGCATAGACAATCTGTGGCTCAATGCGCAACCACGTCCGGTCGTATTAGACCGGGATCGGAGTGTCGATCGGCTCGAGCGTTATTCCGCCCGTCGTAAGGTGGTTCATAGCCAGCTCATTCACCTCGTCCGGCTTCTCCCAATGGACAGCATGAGCGGCGCCGGGAACGACTTCCAACCGGGCACTAGGAATCATATCGGTCAGCTCTCGCGAGAAGCGTACGGGCGTGAAGATGTCTTGCTCCCCCACGACATTCAGGGTGGGAGCGGTGATCTGGCCAAGGCGGTCACAAGCGTCGTGAGCGATACAGGCTTCAACCTGTCGGGTGAAGGTGGTCGACGGGGTCGGATAGGGGACATCCAGAGAAGCGCGCTGACGCTTCTCCAGCTCGTCGTAGCTGGTGTCGAAGTAGCCTCGAGTGAAGCTCCACAGGGCCACCTCTCGCTCAAAGGTGAGCGGATCTACACTTCGCTTTACATCCTTGAACAACTCGAGGAGGCTCGTAAGATACCGATCCGGTCTAGGCCAGCTGGCGACAAGAACAAGAGCCCCAACACGATCTGGGTGATTGATTGCGATCTCCTGGGCGATGGCGCCTCCCATTGAGATGCCTAAAATGTGGGCCCGAGGAATCCGTAGATGGTCGAGGATGTGTACAACATCGTCTGCCATCAGCTTGATGGTGTAGGGAGAGGATGGCTTACTGGAGCGACCCACTCCGCGGTTGTCGACGGCGATGCACCGAAAGTCCTGACTGAGCCGGGGAACCTGTCCCCAGAGAGACGTAACATCGTTGCCCATGTCCGGGAGCAGCACAAGTGGCTGCCCCTTGCCATGACTTTCGTAGTACATCTGAATTGTCCCGATGGGAATGGCCGGCATTAACGTCCTCCGTTATCTCCGTTAGCTGCGCCGTCCGGAGCGCAACTTCAATTTGCGGCGCACATGCTGTCTGTTGCGCCAATAAAGCGCTCCGCGACCTAACCAAGGAGGGGCTCGGCGTGAGAATCGGCGAGCCAGACTTCTCCTAGCTACCGAACAATAATAGTCGCCTGAGGGGGTTTATAGCAATTCCTGGCGGCCAGTCGCCAGAAAACTGGCATCGGAGCGTCTTGTGAGGCAGTGGAAGCTGGCGGTCCAACAAAGTCTGACGAGCAGCCATCACAAGCAGTTAAGAAAAACGATTTATATCAAACCCTATAGGGGTGACGGAGCATCGGATTCTGCTGCTGTGGGATCGATCCGAACCATGGAGAGCGGGTATGACGTCAGCCAGCCCGTCTCGAAGCGAATCACCGCTATCTCGCGACCTGTCTTGTCTACCCTGACCTCGACGAGGCGGCCACGAAATAGGTGCCGATCTGCCGTCTCAACCACTACCGCACTTCCAGGCTCCATCCGGCTGCTCTCTCGTGAAGAATTTTGTGACTGAGTAGCGATCGATAGTTGGACTTCAGGAGTGGATGAGTTCGGCTCGACCGGCCTAAGGAAGCCGGGACTGAGCCAACGCCTCCTCCTCCGGTGCTGCCCTCGAGGTCAAGGGCGACTGGAGATAGCTCCTCAGTCTGCTGGGACGTCCGGCCCGGGCCACACGGTTGGCCGGGATGAGACGCTCGACAAAGCGTAAGGCGAGGTCGGCAGAAATCGCTAGGAAGGTAACCGCAATTGCGCCGGCTTCGATTTCCGCAGCAGTTTGAGTCTTACTGTAGTTATTTAGGGCGTCGGTGAATAGATACCCAAGGTCGTGAATCGTGATGAAGGCTGCCACAGTGGCGATACCTATCGTCGCCACAGCCGCAATCCGGAGGCCACCGACAATCACAGGAAGGGCAAGAGGCAGCTCAACGCGGAGAAACACCTGAAGGCGGTTCATTCCCATTCCTAGAGCCGCCTCCTTCGTTTCCGACGGCACTCCTTCCATTCCAGCGGCAACATTACGCACGAGGATGAACTGCGCGTACGCGATCATGACAATCAGCGCGGTCTTTTCGCTGAGGCCCAGCTGGGGTATCGAAACAAGGACCACGAATAGAGCAATACTCGGAATGGTATAAATCCCGTCAAGGAGTGAGAAAACGGGGACGTACAGCCATCTAACTCGGTTGACCAGGACGCCGACTGGCAAGGCGATAGCAAGCCCAACCGCCAGTGTAATGAGGGCGAGTCTCAGATGTTCGCCCGTGTACGCAGCTACAGTGCTCCAATTAGAGTTCAAATACGCAAACCCTGCGATCCCCTGAAGAGCTGAGACACCGACAACCGCATGTAAGGCTCGGCCAAGAATTAATGCCGCGCCTGAGGCCAGCCACAGCAATAGACCTCTGAGGAACCATCCAACGATCAGTACCGCGCCAATCGTTGCCAGGGGTACAGCGTCTCGCAGTCGAGTTGTCACAAGGCTGACGTTGTAGGAACGGGGCTCTGCTGCACTCGACTAGCAGCTAGTGCTCGTATTTGATCTAGTTGGATTACTCCCAGCGTGTTGCCGTCTTCTTGCTCGACGATGAGTTCGTCAACCCCTTTAGCGAGCATTAGATTTAGCGCCTCCCGTATGCTCGTTTCCGGGCGGATCACAGGACTTCCATCCGCTCTGATTGAAGGAGGCAGTGTGCAGGAACCGACGGTAATCAAGCTGAGCTGGCGCAACACGTCGCTAGAGTTCAGTAGTTCACGCACGAAGTCGTTCGCCGGGTGGCTGAGGATGTTAAACGGTGTGTCGTATTGAACCACACGTCCCTCACGCATCACGACGATCTTGTCAGCCAACTTGAGAGCCTCCTCCACGTCGTGCGTCACAAAAAGTATCGTCTTTCGAACCTTCCGCTGAATCATCACGAGTTGGTCCTGCAACCGTGTACGGGTAATCGCGTCTATGGCTCCAAATGGCTCATCCATCAACATAATGGCAGGGTCAGCTGCCATTGCCCTCGCGAGGCCAACGCGCTGCTGTTGTCCTCCCGACAACTGCCGCGGGTACCTGCGAGCGTACTGCGAGGGGGCCAAATCTACCAACTCGAGCAGCTCTTCCGTTCGCTGACGTATACGCGAACGTCCCCATCCAAGAAGTTTTGGGACCGTGGCGACGTTCTCATCCACAGTGAGATGAGGGAAGAGGCCCACCTGCTGTATGACATATCCCATGTGGCGGCGAAGTTCAGTAACCTTGATCTCTCGAATGCTGCGGTCACCGATAAGAATGTCGCCTCGGGTAAGCTCGATCAGCCGATTCGTGGATTTAAGGAGGGTAGTCTTTCCACATCCCGAGGGCCCAAGCAGAACTACAAAATCGCCCTGCGCAACATCGAGACTGACATCAAAAATAGCGGCCCGCGTACTCTTTTGATACGACTTCGTCGCCGCCACATAACGTATTGATGTCTGGGTTTCGGAGGCGAAGTCCACCAATCCGTCACTGGATGAGTATGCGACCGTGTTCATGGGAATACGGACGGAGTTCGAAGGTATGACGATCCATACCTTCGAACTCCCAATCCCTATATGAGGTGATGCTGCTTTAGGAAGGCGCGGGCGACTGACTGCGCCGACTTGTTGCCGACGACAACAGCGTAGTTCATCTTCCTAAAGGCGTGAGTAGTGAGGTGGGGCGCAAGCTTATCCAGCTCGGTCTTTATTTTCGGATAGGTCTTGAGGATTTGAGCCCTACAAACTGGGGACAATTGATATGGCGGGAAGAAGTTCTTGTTGTCCGTCAGAACGACCAGCCCGTACTGATGAATCTGGGCATCCGTTGTGAACACCTGAATAACGTCGGTGCTTCCATCCACGATGTCCTTGTAGAGGAAGGTCTGAGTTGAAAACGTTGTGACGCTCTTGAACTTGGCGTGGTACTCGCTGTCTAGTCCAAGCAGACAATCATTTCGAGTTGTGCACTCCTGCAATACCTGGATTCTAAGCTTCGACGACTCTTTACCAAGATCAGCCAACGTCTTAAGATGATACTTCTTCGCTGTCTTCTTCGTTACAGCAAAGCCATTTGCGTCATCCATGGGTGCCGGATTGAGCCAAATGAGATCCCACTTTGACTTGTACTTGGATGCCACAATCTGCCAGATTTTGTGAGGATTGTGACTTGGCAGTGTCTTATAGTCCAGGATGTCGAAGAGGCCGGTGCCTGTGTACTCCGGATACAGGTCAATTTCGTTGTGGATCAGCTCTGTGTTTAGCTGCTGAGCAGTCTGATTCCCAAAGTGTGAAGTATCGACCTTGATCCCAGCGCTCTGGAGAAGCTCGGCGTACAAATAGCCTGCGATGTTCTCTTCCGTAAAGCCCTTGCTGCCAATGCGAACGGCTGGTTTCTTCGCCGCTTCTCCTACAAGTGCTCCCGGACCAACGACAGCAAGAGCGGCCGCGCCGGCTCCCACTCCACCGATGAAAGTACGTCTTGAAATTCCGTTAGACATTGGGTTGAGTCCTCCTGGTCTGTTTCTGTTTAGAACTACTTCGTGGTCTGTCACTATCCGACGAACGATCTGAGGCGATTGATACCCTGCGAACCCCTCCTTACTGAAACAATTCCGCTACGACCCGATTGACCACCCTAAGCCGCTGATGGCGCCGTTAAGGCCCGCTGAGCAAGGCTCAGAGCGACTTCGGCGGTGAGGGCAATCAGAGCGATTGAACCGACTCCGACTATGAGAGCATTGGTGCCGTTATAGCCTCCGTTTAGTGCATTTTCGATTTCGATCCCCAAAGTCGGGAATCCGATAAACGCCGCAATCGTTGCACTTGCGATGACCTCGATGGCCGCGGTTCGAATGCCGGCGATGACGACAGGAAGAGCTAACGGCGTTTCGATTGAGTACAGGACCTGTGCCTGATTCATTCCCATCCCCCTGGCAGCCTCGACAATTCCTCGGTCAACCCCCGCATACGCCACCACGGTGTTGATGAATATAGGGGGACAAGCAAGTAATGTAAGTGCCACAAGGGCCGGAGTAAATCCAATCCCCAGCCACGGGTAGACAAGGAAAAGCACAGCCAGACTCGGAATCCCGCGAACGATGCCAAGAAGGTTGCTGACGCCAACCGCAATCGTTCTGATTCTCGCAGCGAGGACACCGACCGGAATGCAGATTCCGGAAGAGATGCACAAAGCGAAGGCCGTAACCTTCAGGTGGTTCTCGACTTCGGCCCAATACTGGCCACTTTCAGTTTGTGCGTAGGCGATGGCGCTCTTGACGGCGCCTGGAAAAAGATCATAAAAAAACGTCCCGAGAAGATGTCCCGGGATACAAAGGTAGCTAAATACCGCCGCTACTGCTAATATCCCAGTTGTCAACCCAAGACGTCGCCGGTTGCTCATGAACTAAAGTCCATGCGGGACTCCCATTGAGGAGGAGAAATTCCCGTTCGCCTCAGGACCCCGTCTCGGCGGCCATGAAGAGTTGGAGCGTACACCAGGCGTGACCACTCTTCCGTAGGCCAAGGAAGGCGCCGTCTCCGGCGCCTCAAGTGCAGGCTCATTACCAGCTCGAGCCAATTCATGTACGGATTATACCCTCCGAAGGGTTATGGCCGTTAAGTATAGCGAACAAATGTTGATGTCGAGCCGTTTCGGCTGGTCCCACAAGACGGACGAATCGGGGGCCTCGGCAGGTATTCTACCCCGTGCCGTTCGGCTCGTCGCCGCGACCAAGAGCATAGGCCCGCCGGCTGACCAGCCGGTAAACATCAAATAACTGCTGGCGCCACTCGTCAGTCTGGCCGCGAATGGGGATAGGTCCAAGCCGCTTAATCAAACCACCGGGAACCGGGGCGGGAGCGATGTGCACCGGGAATTCTTCCAACGGCATGCTCGCCCGCCAGAATGTTTCCAAAGACTCCTGGGGCACTTGATTCTCCGTCGGGACCAGAGGAAGACCAGTTGACGAATGGTCTTGCGGACGTCCTTGCAGTGCTTTGACGACATCGTGTCGAGTGCGGCCTCTGAGCTCGAAGAGCACGAACGGGTCGCGATCGAATTCCGAGCTCAGGACGTAGTGAACCGCAGCGATGTGCTTGCACGGATTCACCTCGTCTGGGCATGTGCAGCTCATCGAGAACGCAGATGCATTCCTTGGAATCAGCGGCACATCCGCGGCATTGAAGATGTCCTCGATATTTTGCGGCATGTCACCGGCCAGAAGTTTCGCCGCGTAGAGCGCCTGCCGGCCAAGACGCTTAATGATTCGGTCCCACTGCTCGTCGTCAAGCGTCTGTAGCCCGATTTCTACGTTGTATGGCCAGGGCCGAGACCCCTGAACTCTTGCGGTGACAAGACCAGCCCGGATGTCGAGATCCAGGACATTACCGCGGCGAGCATAGTCGCGACCTCGCTCGAGCCTCGCGGCCCATCCGAAGCGCTCGAGCGCAGCAAGCCATCGTCGAGCCCACCAATGGCTCCCAAATTCGGCGGTCGCTCTTGCCCGATCCGGGACTCGGATTGCCCCTCGGCCTCGACCTGCCGGCTTACGCCTTCCGACGCGCGGTGCAGAGCTGCTGCGGGCAGCTCGGCCGCTTGACCGCCTCTCCTTGGTAGGAGGCTGGACCGTTCGCGGTGCCGCGTTCTCGGCCGGAACCGTTTGTCTCGGGCGACGGCGCCGACGCCTTGGACGAGGGGAAGGCGCGGGATCTAGACTGGCGTTGACCGAGCCATTGGACGTGCCAGATGGGCTCGCGTTCCCCTGTCCTCCTGCGGACTTCTCGTCGTTCGACGCAGTCCGCGTCGATTGGGCGGGTCTTCTCCCCGAGCGGTGCCTGCGTCGAGATGAGCGTCCTGCTGAGGGCGACGCGTTCTCCGGCTGCTGATTCGGATTCTCTTCAACCAACGGACTAGGTACCCACCAAATCCCGTCTCATCGTCAATACGCTGCGAAGCTCCTGGGTGCTCAATTCCGTGAGCCAGCCCTCGCCGCTTCCGACGATCTCCCCGGCCAGCGACTTCTTGCTTTCTAGCATCTCGTCGATATGCTCCTCTAGAGTTCCAATCGTAATCATCTTATGGACCTGAACATCCCTTGTTTGGCCGATCCGAAACGCCCGGTCAGTAGCCTGATCCTCAACGGCAGGGTTCCACCACCGATCGAAGTGGAAGACATGGTTCGCCTCGGGTCAGATTCAGTCCAAGTCCTCCAGCCCGAAGCGAGAAGAGGAAGATCATTGGCCCACGCCGGGGATCTTGAAACCGTTCGATCAGCCGCTGACGCATGTAGCGGGGCGTCCCGCCGTGAAGGTAGAGCACATCGGCCGCGAGACGCTGCTCGAGATATTTCTGGAGTTTGCGTCCGAACTGGGCGAATTGCGTAAAGACCAGGGCACTATCCCCTTCGGAAATCACTTCCTCCAGCATCTCTTCGAGACGGAGCAATTTTCCGGAAGCAGCAGGCAGCAATTGTTCTTCGCCCAGCACATGGCCAGGGTGGTCACAGATTTGTTTGAGCTCGTGTCAACGTCGCGAGAACCAGGCCCCGCCGCTGCACCCCGTCGGCTAGGTCAATCTGGCGAAGCATGTCGTTCACGGTCGCCTCGTACAGCTCAGCTTGCTTTGGCGCCATGGAGCAGTACACCTTCATCTCCATCTTCTCCGGCAGATCCGCAATGACCGTGGGATCGGTCTTCACTCGACGCAGGATGAAGGGCGCCACCAGACGGCGCAGCTGGCTGGGCGATGGTTGTGTCGCCACCGCGCTCGATTGGAACCGCAAATCGATGTTGGAATGACTCCTGTGAGCCCAGATACTCCGGGTTGAGGAACTCCATGATCGACCAGAGCTCTGAGAGTCGGTTCTCAACTGGCGTGCCCGTGAGCGCCACCTTGAATCCGGCGCTTAGCTCCCTTACAGCACGCGCCTGCTGCGTCTCCGAGTTCTTGACGTTCTGGGCTTCGTCAAGCACAACTCCATGCCACTCGACGGACTTTCAATTCATCGAGATCGCGAGTCACGAGAGAGTAAGTGCTGATGACGATGTCGTGAGTCTTCGCCGCCTGAATAAAGCTTCTCCGCTAACGATCCGGCTCCATGGTGTAGCATGGCCTTGAGCGATGGACCGAACCGTTCGATCTCATGGATCCAGTTTCCCGCCACCGACATCGGACACAGCAGGAGAACTGGACCTCGTAAGGTCTTTTGCTCCTGGCGATGGAGGAGCAGCGCTATCATCTCCACCGTTTTTCCAAAGCCCATATCATCCGCGAGAATCGCCCCGAAGCCGTGCTGAACCATGAACTCCATCCAGCCGGCGCCGCGCTTCTGGTAAGGACGCAGCTCCCCATGAAGACTGGGTGGATCAAGCTCAGGCGTCCTCGCACCCGCATCCATGAACCCCTGCAGCCAGCCTTCAAACTCCACACGTTCGATGGCTAGTCCCATGACCGAATCCTGAGCGGAGATCAAGAGCTTGTAGCAGAGTGGCCGAACCGTTGCCTCGCTGTGCCGACCAGAATCGCTGGACTCTCTCTGCCTCTTCTGGATTCAGCTCAATCCACTCGTTGCGTAGGCGGATCAAGGGAGTGTTCATTCGGACCAGCCGGTTGAATCCATCGGGCGAGAGCGGTCTTCCGCCAAGCACGACCTGCCATCGGAAGCTAACCGGAGTCTCGAAACCCGCTACGTTCGCCTCGTCCACCGGCAGTACTCTACCCGCCAGGCAAGTCCTGTTCGTCTCCGGCTCCACCATCCTGGAGCCATGACTGCGACATCACTCTCCTCAAGTATGGGCGCAGCTTCCCTCAGGAACGTATATGCCTCTTGCACGTGAGTCTCACGATCTCGGGGTGCTGATTCTTCAGCCCTTTGGCGATTGGAGGAAAGACGCGAGCCGCCAGCCCTAGATCGTAGAGCATCTTCTCCTGAGGACGCCGGAATTTGTTCCTTCACCTCGTCCCACTGGCGTCCACGCTCCCGCCAAACCTGACCGGCGGGAACCAGCTTTGTCGGATCGTCAGCCGACTGCAGTATAAATGTCAGCGTCCACTCGTCGTTTCCTTCCTTCGGTGGGCGTAAGCGGAGGCAGGTGCGAAACCCCAGAGCGTCTGGCGTCTCAAACAGGGGACCAAGCCATTGGACCACCGCCCCTTCGATTCGGTCCGCATGTGGGACAGGTCGTGGATTTTCAGCCGTAAGCGAGGAAATCCAGGATTTGAGTGCCGCCGACGCCCCCTCGGATGACGACGATGAGCCGCGTCCACCGCTGTATCGTTCAACCAGCCAACCTCTGGCCAGCTGATCGACGGCGTATGCGAGGAACTCGAAGAGAATATCGCTTTGAGAGAGGTCACCGTTCTCCTCGGAGGCCACCGCTCGGCAGGCTCGTGGCATCGATTCCGCCAGAACGGAGAAACGCCTTCTGTCCTCACCTTGAAGCAACGGCACCCACCTACCCACGGCCGTATCGCCATTGTGTCCGAGAACAGGGATGATTCGCTCCCGTGCCATGAACTCGAGGGCGAGCCTTGCCGCAAGGCGCCAGAAGAGGAAGTCGTCCCCCAGGCGGAGCGGCCCATCGGGAAGCTCCACGAGACAGCGAACAGCTTCTCCGGCAGGGAGGGCCAATCCCGTGACTTCAAGCGGCACCAGCTCAACGCTGCCTTCCACTTCAGAATGCGTGGAGGGCAGCACGTGGTCATCCTCCGAAGGAACCAAAAGCGTGAGACGGGAAGCGTGTCCACGTCCATTGGATCCAAGGGCCTGACGGATGTCGGCTGATGGGACGGCGAAACGATGGTTTCCCCCAGCATCTTCACCCCAAACAACCAGGGCGGGGTCGTCGCTGGGTCCTCGCTGAGGACGCCAGGCAGCGTGGAGAACAGGCTCGCTGCTATCCAAACTTCACTGCTAAGATCACACGCATAATACGCGGAAATATCATGGCTGTTTTAGAACAATACGACTAATGAGTGTTCCCCAAAAGTGGGTCTATACGTAGGCGAGCATATTCAACGTTGGAAGTCAAACATCAACTCGTTACGGCCGGGTAGGCCAGTGGAAAAACAGGAGCATCCGCAGAACGATTGCGAGTTGCCCTCCCGCTAGGCGAACTGCCTCAGCCGAGGCATCACCAAAATGCGAGGGTCGAAAAAGAAGGTCGGTTTGACTGCAGCTGTCTGCTCTCGGCCTTCATTAGCATAGCGCTTTCCAACAGAACCCGCGCGGATCCACGGCGCCGAGCACATACCTCACTTTGCCCGAGTAGAGCTTCGGTCAACACCTGAGCCGGTCAGCTACCCGGATTTGTGTCCGCTAGTTGGTCGCGACGAACTCAACACCACATCCTGGCTGCACCTTACGTCTGCCACACGGATAAAGCGTCAAGGACGGCGTTTGTCCGTCGTATTCTCGCACAATTGTAGCCAGAGGGCCCGAGACCCGCCGCCAACTCGTGGCTAAATCGAGTCAAGAACAAGACGAGCTTGAATCGGCACTCCCGGGAGGTGACTTCGACCTTGGGACCGCCATAATCGATAAGAAGAATGGGTCTGGAGGAAGGTCGAATGCTATTAGGGGTTCTGACGGGAGGCGGCGATGTCCCAGGGCTCAACCCAGCCATTAAGTCCATCGTCGATCGGGCCTGGGAAGACGGTCACAAAGTGTTGGGCATTAGGCGCGGTTGGGCCGGCCTCCTGGAGTACAGTCTTGAGGATGGCGCCGACAACAGCAACTGTGTCGTCGAGCTCAATCCAAACCGGGTCCGCACAATCGATCGGTATGGCGGAACGTATCTACACACGTCCCGAACCAACCCGGCCAAAGTATCGAGGGACAATCTTCCATCATTTCTGCAATCCAACAGGGCGCAGGAAGGCCCATACGACTGCACAGATCACGTGCTCCGCGTCCTCGACCGGCTGGGCATCGATGCTCTTCTCCCCATAGGTGGCGATGACACTCTTGGCTACGCCTTACGACTGCACCGGGAAGGCTTCCACGTCGTCGCCATTCCCAAGACCATGGATAACGACGTGCATGGAACGGATTACTGCATTGGCTTCTCCACGGCTGTCAGCCGTAGCGTCGAGGCCATCAACGCCCTCCGCTCGACTATCGGCTCGCATGAACGCATAGGCGTTGTTGAGCTGTTTGGCCGTAACTCAGGTGAGACGGCGCTTGGTTACGGCGTACCTCGCCGGCACGGACCGAGCGGTGATCCCAGAGGTTCCCGTACACGTTGACCTTCTCGCGAAGCTCGTCACGCAAGACAGAGAAAGTAACCCGTCCAAATACGCCATCATCGCCATTTCGGAGGGTGCGATCATCGCTGGCGGGGATGTCGTGGAATATGGCGCAGAAGACGCGTTCGGCCACCGAAAGCTCGGCGGAGTTGGCCAGATGCTAAGCGACGAGCTGAAGCGGATAAGTGGGATTGGAGTCGTTTACCAGCAGCTCGCTTACCTCATGAGATCTGGCCCGCCAGACTCACTCGATCGAATGGTAGCGACGAGCTACGGCAATCTGGCCCTGGATTTAGCTCTCAACGGGAAGTCCGGGATCATGGTCGGGCTGCAAAAAGGCGTCTACTCCGAGATTCCGATCGAAACCATCGGCGAGGGAGTTAGACGGGTAGATGTCGACGAGCTTTATGACTCAGCCCAGTACCGACCCAAGGTCAGGCACCTGATGGGAATGCCGATGTTTCTCTACTAATCCGCGGCCCACAGCAGCCAGCTCACCCGGGGCATTTCATCGATCCAAAGGTTTATACTATCCAGCTCCCGACGTAGCAGGTACCGGAGAAGCCTGGCTTCTCAACCGATTCAAGCTTCCCAGACTCGCGCATGCCTTCAAGAGCCTCTGCGACTGCCGCTCCGTCCAGGGATAGGTGCTTGGCGAACGTGACCGGCAATATGTAGGCTGCCGCCGGCAGATACGCCTCTACCAGCTGTTTCACCGCGTCCTCAGGTGTCATTCCCTCAGCCAGATCGACCGCGTCGCGATGCCTAACGTACATCAGCCCGTGGCGCTTCTGCCCTTCCTCGTCCGAGGCGAATTCACTCGTGATGAGCAAGCGGTCATCCAGCTCCTGAAGAGCTTTATGGTATGCGACTCCGCTTTCCTTACCAGTCGGGAATCCCGCCTGCTGGCGAATCTCTCCGGTTGACAACGTGGAACCGGAATCTTCGAGTGCCCGAGCAATTCGATAGGCATTGGCCGAGATAACACCAAAGTCATAGAGCTCATCGGGAGTTCTGAACTCAGCTCGAAGCCTCAAGACGGCCGGAAGCAACGACCAGCGAACGAACGACGCCTTTCTCCGAATCATCGGAGCGTAGAATGCTGCCCTTTGCCTTCCAAGAGTCCAGCGCCAAGTGTATACCTTGCCAGAAGGGCTGTCCCACTTCGACTCCGTCTTGGCATTCGGATCGCCTACATGAGCGTGAAAGAGGTTGGCGACCTCCGGCGAAGCCGGATAAAGGCTGGCAATGCCGACTTCGTCAATAAATTCGGCAGCGACCTCGGCGTCAGGAACTCTCCGCTCCTGGCTCTGTCGCCAATTGTGTCGTCGAGCCTGGGCTGGGGCCCAGCTATCGAGGCTGGACGAGACCATCTCGAAGGCCTAAACCTCTAAGTCGCTCAGACTATTTACTACCCGCGCGAGCCCAGGAAGCTGACCACAACATTTCTTGGACGGGGTCGGTCCAGCTCCACAAGGAAAATGCGCTGCCAACGGCCCAGCATCAGACGGCCATCCATGACGGGAACCGACTCACTGGCACTGAGGAGAAGATGCTGGCAGTGAGAGTGAGCGTTGGGGCACTCGTCTTCCTCGACATTAACCGTCCGAACGGTGAAATCGTTGTGCCTGTAGTAGGTTTCGGATGGAGCGATGCCACACAGGAACTGCTCCATGTCCTTCAGCAGCTCTGGCTCGTTTTCGTTGATCTTGATCGAAGCGGTGGTGTGCTGCGACGTGACAACGACAATCCCTGAAAGCAATCCGCTTCCTTCGAGCAGCTGAGCTACGATCTCTGTGACATCGATGAACTGGGGAGCTCGTGTGGTATCGACACAAAATACCGCGTGCGCCTCGCCACCTGTTGACACAATCCGGATGCTCGGAGCATCCCTGAGATCGACGCTCGAAGTCTCGCGATGCATGCTAACCATCACTCCCCCAAAAGGTTGAACTATCAGTCAATACGCGAATGCTCCCCTGTAGTCATATACGCACCAGGCGCATAAAAGGTTTCGTCTCCAAACGGAACAGTGGAAATCGTCCTGGCCGGCCTCGCTCGGTCGATCATAGTCAGAGCAAGCGATCCGGCTCCAGTGGCTCCCGCTAGGCCAACAAGAAACGGGCCAACCCAGGGTACGGCGGTAACGAGGGCAACCAAGAACATCCCGGAGACGACCGCCCATAGGAGGCTGGCCTCATGCTGGCGAAGTCGTGCCAGAGAGCGGCCCACTCTTACCGAAGCGCCCGCCAACCCAAGGAGCCAGGCGGCAGCCGCGGCAACTGAAAGGAGTAGTGCGAACGGTAACCCAAACAGACTTAATGCGAGTGGTACCGCCAGAAATGCAAACAGAAACACTCCCATAAGCCCGGCCACGACACTCCGAGCAAGGTCGCTATAGAGCCGGTTCGCAACCAGCACCGTCTGCCAAGGCAGCACAAGGGCGATACACGTACAGACGAGAAGGAGTGCCAGACCGGCGGCAAAGCTCAGACGCGTATAGTGCCATGTTGCTGCAAGCCAGTTTTGCCGTCCGGGATTCCCACGTCCAGCCCACGGCCGCATCTGGCCGCCAACGCGTCCCTGAATATGGACGTTGGGCCCGCGAAACACGCTGCTACCCACGGCAAGAATATCCCGCTTGACTACGGCCCCGGGATTGAGATAAATCGGGGCGTTCAAAGTCGCCACGTCATCCGATGCGGTCCCAGACACGTGGACTGCACCGAGAACAGAGATTACCATTGCCCTGGATCCCCGGGGAAGGACGACGTTTGCTCCAATCGAGAGGAGTGGATGAGTCAAGGTTTGGTTCGCCCTATACGTTCGTGGTCCAATCCAAACGGTGCCGCGAACTACTGCCAATGCTGGAATGGATGCGGCAACAGCCAGCGCCAGGACCCAGGCGGCCAAGAATACTCGGCGCTTGGCAGCCGCGCTCACTGGCCCATCTCGCTAGAGCCTCGACTTCTATCCCTTCCGCCAAATCTCCACGCAGGTCGCTCCCCCCAGGAAAACGTGCCAGCTTGTTCAACACCGTGGTTCGCGTCTCCAGGCTCCGATCCGGTCTCCTGTGCTCGGGAGGCCCAAATGAGCCAGCTCACCACTCCGACGAAAAGGAGCGCGTCAATCAAGACCGGCATGAAGCCGATGCCGAGGTAGCTCATGAATCCTAGATCGGTTTGATGCGCAACTGACATGAGGAGGGTCGAGTATGCCATGCCACTCACGAGCGCCCGGACACCTGTTCCGAATGTCCAGGGCAGTGCCGCCCAGCAGACGGCGCCAATCAGGGGGAACACCACAAAGGCTCGCCAGCGCCAGCGACGCAGCCAGGTACGGCGACGCCGCTCTTCATCGGCTCGCCGCAACCGAGCCTCGAGGTTCGGAATTGACTCAATCCGGTCAATTCGAAGCGAACCGTCGTTGTAGCCCATCAGGCTCCCTCGGGCCGCAGCTCTCCATAGGTCCCGGCGAGGGCCTCTCTGAGCAGAAGCGTAGCCCGGTGGATCTGCGTCTTGACCGTGGCTAGAGTGAGCCCAGTCGCGTCCGCCACTTCCTGATAACTCAGGTCGCTCCAATAACGAAGCGTCAGAACTCGACTGTACTTCTCCGGCAGGGTGTGGATGGCCGACTCCAAAACCTCGTCACGCGACTTCAGGAGCGCCGCCATCTCAGGTTCATCGCGTCGATCGACGACCCGGATTACGTGAAGCAGAGTGTCAGGCATTGGAGCGACGTGCCAGTCTCGAGCGCGCAGTGTGCTGTAGCAGACGTTATTGAGAATCGTGACAATCCACGTGTAGAAGCTATATCGCTCGTCGTAACTGTCCAGATGCACGTAGGCCTTAATGAAGGCCTCCTGCACAGCATCCTCAGCGTCAGCAGGCCGCTTCAAGATCCGAAGGGCCGCACCATACAAGCTGCCCTTGTAGTGCTCCACGATTCGGGTATAAGCGGCGTGGTCTCCATTGGTGGCAAGCCGCACCAACCCGCGAATGTCCGGCACTACAACGTCACTGCTCGCGGCGGTCACTAGATATACATCCACATACTCTTAATACGCTGCAGCACGCTTCATTGTTTCACTTGGGGTGCTTGGTGACTCGCAGACAGTCTAACTGAATCCAGAGTTTTTGTCGCTAGCACGATTCTGTCTCCAGCTTCCGGTGAAATGCCAGGTTGAGCCAGTCCTCGAGATTGGGCATAATTAGGACGTCTGTACTAGTTAGTCGCGGGGTATTGCATGGAGACCAAGCAAGAGGAAACTCAGTTTAGCTACGCAGATCTCATACACCGAGCTCATGCCGCCGGACTCAAGCAAATATCCACACGCCTGGTGCAGGCTCCTCATCCCGAGAACGACTGCTTGGCGATTGTCACCGCTACGGTGGAGCTGGCAGAGAGCTGCTTCACCGGCATTGGAGACGCTCGAGAGCTGGCTGGAGCTGAGCTTCCGATCATCACCGCCATTGCCACGGCAGAGATCCGGGCCAAGGCCAAGGCTTTGAGAGACGGTCTCGACATCTCGAGCCCCTGCCGGGAAGAGTTGAGCACCGCCGTCATCTTGGACGTCGCGAAGCCTCAACTGAGCGGCGCCCCACAGAACGGCGCGGACAAGCACGAAGCTCAGACCGAGGTCACAACATCGGAGAATCGAGATGGCACTCCGTCAGGGCCTTCCAAAGGAGGCGATCAGCCGGCTACCGCCAATCAGATCGCAACCATCGTTAAGCTCCGTAAGCTACTTCATCTGGAGCCCGGACGTGATCGGCCAATCACCACAGTGGAAGCGTCGGCTGAGATTGCTGAGCTGGCTAGGAAGTTCAACGGTCAGGGAGGAAGGGTTTCACGCAGTCAGAGTTCTGAGTAAACGCTTCGATTGCGCCTCTGTCGAGCGTCATGGGACACTCGTACAGCCCACACTGGAGGCCAAATCTGAAAGAGGATCGAGCGAGCTCAGGCAGCACGGCAGGCGATTCAAGGTCCGCCGAGACGGCTCCCGTGGTGAGCGCCCAGTCGGTATCTCGCCAATTCGGCGAAGGGGACGCTCTGGTCGATGCCTTAAAGGACGTATCGCTCGATTTTCAGGGAGGCACCTTTACTGCCGTGATGGGGCCTTCCGGATCCGGAAAATCGACACTGATGCATATTCTGGCTGGGTTGGATCGACCCACCTCCGGCCACGTTTTCGTTGGGGGCCAAGAAATCTCACGAATGAGCGATAAGCAGCTCACCCTGCTCCGCCGCAAGCGGATCGGCTTCGTGTTCCAGTTCTTCAACCTGCTCCCAATGCTGACCGCCGAGGATAATATCCTTCTGCCCCTGAAGATCGCGGGGAGCAACGTGGACAGGGAGTTCTTCGGACAGTTGGTTCAGTCCATTGGGCTCGAGGACCGGTTGGAGCACAAACCAGCGGAGCTATCGGGTGGTCAACAGCAGCGAGTTGCGATCGCCAGAGCGCTGATCACCAAGCCCTCTGTGGTATTCGCCGACGAGCCTACGGGCAATCTCGACTCCTCGTCAAGCCAGGGAGTGCTTGAGATCCTCAGAGATGCGGTCGACCGATTCCATCAAACCATCATCATGGTGACGCACGAGCCGCAGGCGGCTGCGACTGCCGACCGAATTCTCTTTCTCTCTGATGGAGCGGTGGTCCGCGATCAGGAATCGGGATCTGTAGATGAAATCCTGGATCTGATGAAAGTCGTCGCTTGATCAAGGCGGAATTCCGCAGCCTGCTCTCTCGGAAGCTGCGAACAGCGCTCACGATCATGGCCATCGTGCTGGGGGTCTCCATGATTTCGGGGACCTACATCCTTACCGACACCATCGATGCCTCGTTTAATCACATCTTTCAGCAGGCATCGCGACACATCGACGCCGTGATCACCGGTAGGCCCATCGTCTCATCGGAATTCGAACAGAACCCTCCCGTGCCGGCCCGGCTTCTTTCGATCGTCCGGCGAGTTCCCGACGTGTTGGCCGCAGACGGCGAGATCGCGGATCAAGCAGCCCTCTTCGAGGGGAAAAAGAGGCTGGTTGGGCCAGCCGGTCGACACAGACACCGTCTCGGATCGTCAGGAGGAGCCCCCTCCCTACTCTTTGGAGTCGGAAATCAGCGCTTTAATGAGCTGAGTCTGGTCAAGGGTGTCTGGCCCCACGGCCATCAGCTGGTTCTCGACCAGTCCACGATCCAGCGTGACAACCTCCACCTGGGACAGACCATTGAGATCGCGGCACAGCAGCCACTTCAGAGGTTCCGGCTGGTGGGCGAGACGAGGTTTGGCAACGTCGGTTCCATCGGCGGCGCAACGTTGATCGAGGTTGATCTGGCTACCGCCCAACGGTTGACCAATAAGGAAGGTGAGTTCGACCAGATCTCAATGATCGGCAGGCCCGGCACTTCTCAAAGAAGTCTCGTGCGGGCTGTCAAGGCAGTGATCCTCACGTACTCTGCGATCGGACGTTAGGGTGCGAACGGGAGAGCAACAGGCCAACAGTCAAAGTTCACAGATCGGAGATGCCCTCAGCTTCCTCACCATCGCCCTGCTTGTCTTCGGTGGGATAGCCGATCTTTGTAGGTGCCTTCATCATCTTCAACACCTTCTCCATTACTGTCGCGCAACGAACGCGTGAGTTCGCTCTGCTCCGAACTCTGGGATCCACCCGCCGCCAAATTCTGTCGGCAGTCATCACGGAGGCGCTGTCGATTGGGATCCTGTCCTCACTGATTGGCCTTCTCGCGGGCTTCGCGATTGCCCGAGCCCTCAACGCCTTGTTCGTTGTTGCGGGGATCAGCCTCCCCAACGATGGGCTTGTGCTCGAAACCAGGACGATCATCGTCGCGGTCGTGGTCGGAACATTGGTTAGCCTTGCCGCCGGTATCGTTCCAGCCATTCGGGCCACGCGGGTTCCACCGATTGCCGCTATGCGAGAGGGCGTTGAGCTGCCGAAGGGAAGGCTTTCCAGCCTTACCCCGTACCTCGCTATCTTTCTTGCCGGAGCCGCACTATTGTGCACCGTTGTGGGACTCTTCGCATCGATCTCCTCTACCAGCCAGCGACTTCTAATCATCGGGATCGGAGCGGCTACCCTCTTCCTTGGAATTGCAATGCTCAGTCCGCACTTCATACGCCCGTTTGCAGCATTCATTGGATGGCCGATTGAACGGCTGACAACGGTCACTGGCCGGCTCGCACGGGAAAATACGGTTCGCAACCCATCCAGAACCGCGGTCACTGCGGCGGCCCTTATGATCGGGCTCGCCCTCATTGGGTTCGTAACCATCTTCGCTGCCGAGCTTCGAAAGACGGCAAATGATGCGATCAGTCGTGACGTGGCCGGCACCTATCTCGTACAGAACAACGAAACCAACCAGAACGCCATCATCCCTGCTGTTGCCGGCGAGATCGCAAGGGTTCGTGGAGTCCGAATCGTCTCTCCCGTGAAGGAAGATGTGGGCAAAATATCCGGCATCGGCACCACGAGGATTGACGGGATGGACCCACGGACGATCAATCAGGTCTACCGCTTTCAATGGAAGCACGGAACGAACGCCGTCGCCTCTTCCCTCGCTTCGCATCAAGCGCTCATTGACGACAGCTTCCAGTCGTCACATCACCTGCATTTAGGCTCAGCGCTCCGGATACTGACTTCCTCTGGGAAACACGTCACGTTTAAGGTAGCGGGAGTATACAAATCGAGCGGACTTCTGACGAGTGTGCTCGTTTCCAATTCCAGCTTCGCGCGGGACTGGGCACAACCCGACTACAGCGTTCTTGCAATTCAGGCGGCCAGCGGCCAAAACCTCAATCGCTTGGAGGATCGCATCTCGACTGTGTTAACGAATCGCTACCCTTCGCTGTCGATCATGTCCCAGCAACAGTTCAAGGATCAGGAGAGCACCAATATCAACCAGCTTCTGGCTCTTATCTATGTCTTGTTGGGTCTGAGCATCGTGGTGTCGCTCTTTGGTATCGTTAATACTCTGGTGCTCTCAATCTACGAGCGTACTCGAGAGATCGGAATGCTTCGAGCGATCGGAACAACGAAGGGACAGATCCGTTGGATGGTTAGATGGGAGAGCGTCATCACAGCCGTCATCGGTGCAGTTCTAGGCCTGTTACTCGGCATCGTCCTGGCGATACTCATCACCTTCGCTCTTAGAAGCGAGGGCATCGAGTTTGCATTACCTGTGGGCCAGCTGCTCATTTGGGTTGTCGTGGCGATCGTCTTTGGTATCGTCGCAGCGGTCTTTCCTGCAAGGAGAGCGGCCGGGCTTGATATCCTCCGGGCAATCGCCTACGAGTAACGCCGGTGATGAGCCATCACGCTTCGCCCTTGCATCACCCGATCAGAGAAGCGGCATAGCTTTCCGGCAGACTAACCGTCGGGGCTAGCGGCGGGAGCCGCCGCTAGCTTCGGCACATTACCAGAAGCCGAGCTCGAGCCTGGCGTCCTCACTCATTTTGTCCGGGCCCCACGGTGGCGTCCAAACCAAGTCGACGTGACTGCCAGTTACGCCTGGTACCTCTTGGAGCGCGCTCTTGACAGCAGCGTCGATGTACTCGTTTAGGGGGCACATTGGAGTGGTGAGGGTCATCGTAATGGTGACCCCGCCTTGATCGTCGATCTCCGTCCCGTAAATCAAGCCAAGGTCGACGATATTGATCCCGATTTCCGGGTCGTGAACTTCCTTGAGTGCCTCGAGGATCAGTTCCTCTGAAGGCGCGGCTTGCTCTGTGGTCATTGCGACTCCCTTGTGTTCAAGTCTATCGCTAGCCGGGGAACCAGTACTCCCGGTTAGCTCCTTTAACGACGTCTTCCTCCGCAATCTTCCAACCTCAGAGATCCACCAAAACGTCGTCTCCCTCGATCTGGACCGCATAGGTCTTGATCGGCTGAACCGCCGGAAGCGACAGCACTTCGCCGGTCCGAACGTCGAACTGAGAACCGTGCAGGGGACACTCGATGAGGTAGCCCTCGAGAAACCCATCAGAAAGCGACGCCTCTTCGTGGCTACAGGTGTCGTCCGTCACGAACAGCTGACCTTCGACGTTGTACAGTGCCAGGTAGTTACCATCAATCTCGACCATCCGTGGATCGCCTTGAGGAACTTCCGAGGAGCTGCAGACCCGTTTCCACGCCATCAGGATCGGGAAACGGCCTCCATGCCATAGGCCGCCGCTTTCAGAACCTTCAATGCCAGCATCGCGCACTTAACCCGCGAGACGGTCAGCGTCTCCACGCCCAGCTCCTCGAAGACATCGTCTCGCGTTAGGCCCAGCACCACATCGACAGGCTGACCTTTGACTCTCTCGAGTAGGAGATCCGCCGACGCCTGACTGATGGCGCATCCTTGGCCATGGAACTTGGCATCCTCGATCATCCTGTCGCGGATTCTTAGATCAATGTGAAGGACATCGCCGCAAAGCGGGTTCTCGTCCTCGAAGCTGGCCTCAGCATCAACGATCTCACCACGATTTCGAGGGTTACGGTACGCCTCGAGAACGATGTCTCGATATAGGTCGTCCATAAACAAGTCTAAAGTGCGTGCATCGAATTCGATGCACGCATTATCGGTTCATGATCCGCTTGGCGTCCTGTAGGCCGGTCATGAGGATGTCGATGTCGTCTACATCGTTGTAGATATAGAAGCTGGCCCGGGCGCTGGCACTGATGCCAAGGCGGTTGTGGAGGGGCTGAGCGCAGTGATGGCCGGCCCTGATACATACTCCCCAACGATCGAGGATCGACGCCAGATCGTGCGGGTGGACACCCTCAACGTCGAAAGACACCACTCCTCCCCTTAGCTCCGGGTCCGTCGGACCAAACACCGTCACGTCCGGAATTTCCTCGAGTCGCTCTAAGGCAAACGCCACGAGCGCACGTTCATGCGCCCGAACCGCCTCCATCCCGACGCCGCTGAGGTACTCGATAGCGGCCTTCAGGCCGACGGCTCCTCCGACATTGGGCGTTCCGGCCTCAAACTTCCAAGGTAAGTCATTCCAGGTGCTGCCGGTTTCGGTGACACGACGGATCATTTCACCACCGCCTTGAAAGGGTGGCATCTCCTCGAGAAGCTCACGACGGCCCCAAAGCACTCCGATACCCATCGGGCCGAGCATCTTATGCCCCGTCAGCGCAACGAAATCGGCCCCGGTCGCCGGGATATCGAGGGGAAGATGTGGCGCTGCCTGCGCGGCATCAACCAACACCAGAGCACCCGCCTCATGGGCTCGGCGTGCGATCTCTTGGACGGGATTAATGGTTCCTAGGACATTGGAAATGTAGGCGACGGTCACCAGCTTCACCCGGCCCTCTTGCAGGAGCAAATCGAAGCTGTCGAGGTCGAGCGTCCCGTCTGGACGGAGATTCATCAGCCGGAAATCGGCTTCCCGTTCCTGGGCCAAGATCTGCCACGGAACAAAATTACTGTGATGCTCCAGAGGAGTGCCAACAATGACATCACCACGCTGAACATTCTGCCTTGCCCAGGTATAGGCGACGAGGTTGATAGCCTCTGTCGCGTTGCGGGTGAAGATGACCTCATCCTCGGACGGAGCACCTATAAAGCTCGCGACAGCTGCTCTCGCCGTCTCGTATAGCTCTGTCGCCTCCTCGGCGAGCTGGTAAACGCCTCGATGGACATTGGCGTTTGAAACGCGATAGTAGTCATCCATGGCTTCCAGCACCGAAACCGGCTTCTGAGAGGTGGCGGCGCTGTCCAGGTAGACGAGACGATGCCCCTGCATTTCGCGTTGCAGGATCGGGAAGTCCTGCCTGACTCTGCCAACGTCAAGCGTATCAGGGACTTCCACCACCGAGGTCATAGGGCCACCAAGGAGGGAGGTACCGCGGTCATGGTTGCTCCGAGCCAGTCCCTACCGGCAGCGATTCGAAGCGCGCCTTCGGTGTCACGTTCGCTGTGACACTCCCTCCATCTTTCGCTGAATCAGATCACGAAGGTTCTCGCGGATGCTGCCTGCCGGCTCTCTCTGCAGAACCTCCTCAAAGAACCCTTCGACGATGATCTTTGTGGCAAGCTCGCGTGAGAGACCCCGAGACATGAGGTAGAAGAGCTGATCAGCATCAACCTTCCCTACACTCGCCCCATGGGTACAGCGGACGTCATTGGCTTCGATCTCCAGATTGGGACTCGGGTACGCGGAAGCATGGTCGCTCAGAATCACCGTCCGGTTCGCTTGATACGAATCTGTTCTGTGAGCGCCCTTCTCGACCCTGATGCGTCCTGAGAAGATCGACTCGGCGTGATCTACGAGGGCACCCTTATAAAGGAGGTCGCTTGTGCAGTTGGGCGCCTGATGATCCTGGAGGGTGTGGTAGTCGGTGTGCTGGTGCCCGTATCCCCACAAAATGCCGAGCATCTGGGTGGAAGCGCCTGGCCCCTGCATCGCAACTTCAATATTCGACTTCGTCGTGCCGTCTCCCAGGCCGATCACCAGCCAGTCGAGGCGGCTATCCCGATCCAGCAATGCCCGCTGGTAGTTGATATCGAAGACTCCGCCAAGATACTCCTGGAGCGTGATCTGGGTTAAGCGAGCCTCCTGGCCCACGATGACTTCGACAACGCCTGCACTCAGCGCCTTCGAGCTATGTAGGTCGGGAGAAGCATACTCTTCCACGTAGGTGAGGTGAGATCTTGCTCCGAGGACAACCAAGGTGTGCGGAAAGTGGCCGCTTGCGCCATCGCTGAAACTGTACAATGTCCGAATCGGCAGGGCGACGTCCACTCCGTCAGGCACGTAAACAAAAGCCCCACCACTCCAGAAGGCGCCGTTGAGGGCCGCGAACTTGCTCGACTCAGGCGTGACCGAGCGCGTCATGAAATACTTCTCGACCAGATCGCCATGGCTCTTCACGGCCTCGTCGAGGCTGCAGAAGATGACGCCATCATCGGAAACCGACGATTGAGTCGACTGGCTTACGCAGTCACCATTATCCTGGATCAACGTCCCGCCGGAGCCAGAAGCATCGAGTCTCAGGGGCGACTCGGCGATGGAACGAGAAGCCGGCGCGTAGGCACCGATCTCGTCGAGCTTGAGTCGCCGTAGGTCGGTCCGTCTCCACTCCTCATCCGTTCGAGTAGGCATTGGAAGCTCTTGGTAGATGCGGAAAGCCTCAAGACGTCGGTTGCGCATCCACTCGGGCTCACCCTTTCGAGCCGATAGCTGCTCAACCGACTCCTGGGACAGATTGCCGATTACGGTCTGGGTTGCCACACTACCTCACAAACTCTCTCTTGATGCAGAAACTGCTTCTCAATCGCTGGGACCGCTCGCCCTCGATACACTCCTTGGGTGAGCCCAAGCTGCGCGAGGGTGAGCGGATGCTAGCGCCCCAAGGCGGTTATCCGACCGAACCTTCCATCTCCATCTCGATCAGCCGGTTCAGCTCGAGAGCGTACTCCATCGGCAGCTCTTTGGCGATGGGCTCGATAAAGCCACGAACGATCATTGCCCTGGCCTCGATCTCAGCAATACCCCGGCTCATCAAGTAGAAGAGCTGCTCCTCACCGATCTTCGAGACGGTTGCTTCGTGAGTGACCGCCACGTCGTCCTCTTCGATCTCCATGTAGGGGTAGGTATCGGACCGGGAGTCTTCGTCCAGGAGCAGGGCATCGCAGTTTACGTGGGTCTTGCATCCCACCATCCCCGGGTAGATCTTGACCAAGCCCCGATAGCTCGTTCGACCCGCGTCTTTCGAAATCGATTTGGATGAGATCGTACCGGTTGTATGCGGAGCGGCATGGACGATCTTTCCACCGGCATCCTGGTGCTGCCCCTGACCCGCAAAGGCGATGGAGAGGATCTCTCCCTTTGCCCCCGGCTCCATCAGATAGCAGCTCGGGTACTTCATGGTGAGCTTGCTTCCGAGGTTGCCGTCCACCCACTCCATGGTTCCTTCGCCGTACACCTTGGTGCGCTTCGTCACCAGGTTGTAAACGTTCTTGGACCAGTTCTGAATGGTGGTGTAGCGGACTCGAGCGCCGCGCTTCACAATGATTTCCACCACCGCGCTGTGAAGCGAGTTGGTGGTGAAGGTTGGTGCCGTGCAGCCCTCCACGTAATGAACGTACGAACCCTCTTCCGCGATGATGAGGGTCCGCTCGAACTGTCCCATGTTCTCGGAGTTAATCCGGAAGTAGGCTTGCAACGGAATCTCAACGTGAACGCCGGCAGGCACGTAAACAAAGCTGCCGCCAGACCACACCGCGCTGTTCAGTGCGGAGAACTTGTTGTCCGCAGGAGGAATGACTGTGCCGAAATACTCCTTAACGATATCTTCGTGATCGCGAAGGCCGCCATCCATGTCCATGAAGAGGACGCCCTGCTTCTCTAAGTCTTCGCGCAGGGAGTGGTAAACGACCTCGGAGTCGTACTGCGCCCCCACCCCGGCCAGGAACTTCCGCTCGGCTTCCGGAATTCCAAGCTTGTCAAAAGTGTTCTTGATCTGCTCCGGCACCTCTTCCCAGGTGCGGCCCTGATTCTCCATCGGTCGCACGTAGTAGAAGATGTCGTCGTAATCGATGTCGGATAGATCTCCGCCCCATCTCGGCATCGGCTTGCGCTCGAAAGATCTGAAGAGACTTGAGTCTGAAATCCCTCATCCACTGTGGCTCATTCTTCATTCCGGAGATTTCTTTCACGATATCGGTATTGAGACCCCTCTTCGATTTGAAGAAGTTATTCTCCTCGTCGTGGAAGCCGTACTTGTAGTCGCCCAGATCCTGCGGAGTTGTTGCAATCGCCATGTTTCTCTCTCCTATGCGACGCCGGCGACGGCGCCCTCTTCGTATGGTGCGTAACCGCTCTTCTCCAGCTCGAGAGCCAGCTCCGGTCCCCCGTTTGCCACAATCCTTCCATTCACCATCACGTGAACAAAAGTTGGAGTAATGTAGTTCAATAGTCTCTGATAGTGAGTGATCAGCAGGACACCCAGCTCCGGACCGAGAAGCGCGTTGACACCGTCTGCCACGATTCGAAGCGCGTCAATGTCGAGACCCGAGTCCGTTTCATCCATGATCGCGAGCTGCGGCCGTAGCATCGCCATCTGGAGGATTTCCGCTCGCTTCTTCTCGCCACCCGAAAACCCTTCGTTGATGTAACGTCCCGCCACGGAATCTTCCATCTTCAGCAAGGCCATCTGCTGTCGTAGCTCCTGCCGGAACTCCCGCGGGGAGACTTTGCCTTCTGCTCCTCCGCGAACGGAATTGACTGCGGTACGAAGGAAGTTGGCAACCGTTACACCCGGCACTGCGTGGGGATATTGAAAGGCGAGAAAGATCCCAAGCTGGGCTCGCTCGTCTGGCCCCAGGTCTGCGATGTCCTGACCCTTGAAGAGGATCTGTCCTTCCGTGACCGTGTAGAAGGGATGACCCATCAACGTACTCGCCAGAGTACTCTTCCCTGAGCCGTTTGGCCCCATGATGGCGTGGACCTCGCCCGGATTGACGATAAGGTCAATGCCCTTGACGATCTCGCGAGCCTCGATATTAACGTGTAGATTTCTTATTTCGAGCAGATTAGGCATTCGACTCCCTTCTCCTAAACCTTCCAATTGTGGGTCGGGTCCGACCGTTTGAATCAATGAGCGTGCGTGCTGCCTGGAGCCGGCAAGATAGCAATTGTTCCTGGCGACCGAATCCAGTCGAGATTGGCCTTGGGAGGCACAAGCTCGGCCAGCGTAATCGAGTCAAGTGCGCCGGCGACGGCATCCCTAACGCGCTCCCAGACCGTGCTGACGGTGCAGGAGCTGTACCGAGCGCACTCTGCTTCATGAACGGCCTCTGAGGCACAGATCATGGGTGAGATTGGTCCCTCAAGGGCCCTGAGAACGTCTCCAATCGTCACCTCCTGCGGTCGCTTTGTCAGGCGGTACCCTCCATGAACACCTTGGTGGCTCGTGAGCAGGTTCGCCTTTCGCAGCTTGCCAACCATCTGTTCGAGATAGGCCAGCGGAAGATCCTCCTGCCGCGCCACGTCACTCAATGAAACAGGCCCACCGCCGTAGTTACGGGCGATCTGCACCATCATCCGTATCCCGTACTCGCCGCGCGTCGAAAACTTGATCATAAAGAACTCCGATTAATTCTATCGGATATTAGATCCCTATCGAGCCGTTCGCTCCGACTCAGCGACCAGCCCACCGGAAGGGAGCCATCCAGCCAGACGCGACCCCCAAACGCATTCACCTAGCGTAGCTGTTGAGCGCAAACCGACGGTAGAATATCCAAACATTGAGTTTTCGATGCGCAGGAATTACGTAGCAGGCTCCATCCTCCTCATGGCTGTATTCCTCACGGGATGCGGTCGCAACGCTGCGGGTGACGCACACCCGCGTGCCAGCGCCGGAGTCCATCGGCTCCGAATCTCACAGGTGGCGTTACCTCGCCTTCCTGTTGCCGACTATGTGACGCTCGGCACTTACCCTGCACCGTCAGGCAACAGCAGGCTTGTTGCCTCTGCCGATGCGTCGATACACACATTGGTGAAGGCTTTTGAGCGAAAGTATGCCCGATCCGCGAGGCCTTACGTGCGAATGTGCCTTGCGAAGGGCCCGCGCTGGTGCCAGGAGGCAGGCGGCAAAGGCGAATTCAGGTTTTTCTCACGCACTCGTAATTCTATTTGGAGAGGCTTACCAGAGAGGGTCTCCGCGAGCTCTTTGGTCGTGAGCGCGCTGATCCCAACACTTCAGCTGTACCCAGGCGGCACTGACGGCATGGAGTGGTTTTCACTTACGGTTCAGGAGCCAGCTGGCCGCCAGATTCATCTGCGGGATCTCTTTCGGAATCCCAGCGTGGGCATGAAGCTGGTGGCCAGAGAGACAAGGCATCGGATGCTGTCAGCCGATCCATGGCTGAGAGCCTATGTAAAGGGTCCTGATACTGTGGGATCAAACGCCAGCGGCTTTAACCCCTCCGGCGACAATTACAGCCATTTCGCCCTCACTGTCCATGGCCTCGTCATCGGCTTTGATAATTTACAGCTTGGGTATGGTGGCCCCCTGAACGTGACTATTCCCTATGCGGCAATCGATGGCCGGATGAGCAAGCTCGGCAAGACTCTCGTTTTCAGGGGCTCGCAATCCCATAGGACAATACCGTTAGGCGGCCGTGCCCTTGGATGTTTCCCTCTACCGGCGACGTCAGTTACAACGGCGAGGGAGGTTCTCGGATGCACGTGATCAGAGCCTGTCTTCCTCGAAGAAGGTACGGGCCACGACAGGCAGGCGGGGCTTCGTGAAGGGGATCCTTCACGGGGGCAGTCAGGATTATCGAACGGAACCGAGCTTGGGGTGAGACGACGTGAAGATGAAAGCGGGACATAAGACCTCATGCAGCCTGCTCCTGGCTGCTTTCTTCGCCGTCGCATCGCTCGTCTCGGGCTGCGGCCAACAACTCGCCACCGGATGGCAGGGATACGCCCCCATCCATCCGGGTAGCCGCGCCGGCAGAACGGCGTGCCGTAGCATCGCCACCTTAGCGGCGCCTCGAAAGCCGAAGCGTAAGCCGGGCTGCCCCCTTGTAACCGTTCGCCCAGTCGGGCCTCACTCGCCGCACCGACGCATTTTGGGGCCTCGTCCAGGTATCGGCGACATCTCCGAGACGGAATACGCGGAGGTGGCCGCCCAGTGGCCCAACGATCATATGATCCCCTCTGGCGGCCCCGCTGACAGTAGCGGACGGACGCGCGAGCACTATGACGGCCGACGACGCAGTCCTCGCCGTCTCGGATGGGAGCGCACAGGATGTCTTCTTCTGGCACGACGACCGGTTTGTGGGCATAGCCTCTCCGCACATCACCTATGAGGTGTGGTCGATGCGGAGGGCGAGGAGGGGGTCCATAGCCGTGACGTACGTCATCAAGGAACGAGCCATGACGCCGCGCCCGACCTTGCGGTTCGTTCGGGTCGTTTACCAGTCGAACGGGCAGCGGCTGACTGCCAATCGAAGGACTCCAGCGAAACCTGGAAAGCTGGAGGAGTGGGCTTGAGAGGTGGATCTCCCTAACGAGCGAGTTGGTTCGATCGATGCCCCCACAGAGCCAGATGGATCTGTCTGTCGAATCCTAGAGCTGGTTCATTGACCGTTGGAGCGGTGAAAAATGGAATTCGAGACGGAACTTGAGACGGATGAGATTATCACCGCAGACCCGGGGTCCAGGCGGCTTATCGTTCCCCTTGGCTCAATCCAGGCCAGCTGGATATGGGGCAGCGCCGACACCTGGATTGCTCTTGTAGGTGTACGCGATGGACTGAACCTGTTGGTTACGCCGCCTGATCCGGACGATGTGGTCCAAGGGAAAGCGACGGGCATACCGCCCCACCTCAAGACAGGCCCTTGGCGCGACAAGGTGCGAATCGAGGCGTGGGCGGGGCAACCAGACGACTCTGATGGAATCGCCGTGCTAGGCAGGGAAGGAGTGGCAGAAGCTATCGCCCGCGTTCCGCTCTGCGGCTGCGGAGTTCGAGGGTGCGGGAACTCTGGCATTCAACTCGACAAGCGCATCTGGCCCAGCGAGCTCTTCCAGATTGTTGACCGGCTTCGACACCTCCCCTGGTCGACAACTGGGCTTACTCATGAAAACGTGCTGCAAGGAGGCGAGCTTGGCCTGCACGGGCAGGAGGAGAGGGCACGGCAGGATCATGCGATTGCCAGTTGGGTCAGATCGAATAGAGGGCGACATACAAACACATCTGCCAGAAGGAGAAGACAATGGAGTGCTGCGGTTCCCCCAAATGATCCGAGGGTCAAACGGCGCCAGATCGAAGACGGGTTGAGGGCTGATGCCCTGGCATTTCACCGAGTGCCGCCTCCAACGAATCGGACCTCCCGGTGAGAGGGTAGAGCAGTTAGGCGCTCCGTAAGCCTTCGACGTCACACACGGCCGAGCCGACCCTCAATCGAGCCGATAGCTCACCCACTGTGCAATGCCGCGCCGGCTACTCTTCTAGTTCGATTTGCAAGAGGGAGAGCGCGAGGCGCTTCATTTCCTCCCAGCTGGGTGGATCCTCTGCTGTGTCGCGTTCGAGATACGACTTGGCGGACGACGTATTCATTTCATGCTGTCGGATGGCTACGCCCCGATCATCGTAGGCGGTAGCCACAACTCTGCGCCGTCCAGCGATGATGGCCTGCTCGAAGGTCACCCTGTAGCTCCTACCTTGAACTTCTATCCGCTCAGGCTGGGCCATTATGTCGAGCTCCTTCTTCAGCCGCCTTCATTGATGGCACGGACTCGACCGACAACTGCTCATGCCGATGGCCGGGTTGTTCAGCCCGAAGCCGGTAAGTTCCGCCATCGTCACTCAAACGATCGGCTGAGGACCTGCCGGGATCTTCGCGTATTGTGCCCGGTGCCGCCCATACGCCGATTCCAGCTCCCGCGTCAACCGTTGGACGAAGTTGGAAATATCGAATCGCGCGGCGTTCGCCCGGCACTTGTCCGGCGAGAACTGAAGCGACTCGAATCGAGAGATGGCCTCGACCATCGATTCGACGGTCTGAGACGGGAACAGCACTCCGGTCTCGCCATCGACAATCGTCTCCAGAGCGCCTCCGGCCGCGAAGGCGATCACGGGACGACCGGATGCCTGGCACTCAACAGGCGCCAGTCCGAAGTCCTCCTCGCCGGGCCAGAGAAGTGCCCGACAGCGGGAAAGCATCCGTCGCGCTTCGGCGTCCTCGACGCGTCCCACAAACCGAACATTCGGACCAGCCAGTGTTTCCAGGCGTTTGCGATCCGGCCCGTCTCCGGCTACAAGCAACGGAATGTTAAGACGGGTGGCCGCCTCTACCGCCAGATCGATGCGTTTGTATGACTGCAGACGCGAGAGCACCAGGAAGAAGTCGTCGACCTCATCAGAGATTTCGTAGGACTGGATGTCCACGGGAGGCTCGATAACGGCGGCTCCGCGTCGGTAAAACTTATCGATCCGTGCTGCCACGGCGTTCGAGATCCCAACGAAGCGATCTACCCTCTGCGCGGCAGCGTAATCCCACACCCTCAAAGGAGTGACGACGAGCGGTAGCAGCACTTTCACCAGCTTCGGTAAGGCCTCACGTGCGATGTATTCCGGGAACATCCAAGCGAATCGTGTGGGCGTGTAGCAGTAGCAGACGTGGCAGGTTTCGGCCGGAGTTATAACGCCCTTAGCGAACGTGCTCGAGCTGCTTAGCACCAGGTCATAGTCGTTGAGATTGAAGCTCTCGAAGGCCGAGGGATACAACGGCAGCAACGCTTTGGCGATCTTCAGCCGTGGACTCAACCGTTGCATGAAGCTGGTCCTCACATCGACTTCCTGCCAAAACGACCCCATCGCCGACCGATCGTAGACAGAGGTATACACAGGCGCATTGGGGAACATGCGGCAGAAGGTCTCGGCGACCTTCTCGGCTCCCCCTTGCTGGTTCAGGTAATCGTGAACGATCGCGATCCGCAGCCCTGAGAGCAGCTCACTCTTAACCGGAAAACAGTCTGGTTGCGACGTCTTGCCTTCGATGACTACCTCCTGGCCGCGGAGCCGGCTGTCTGTCGCTGATCCTACTGTGAAAGCGGGAACGGAATCATCGGCCTGTCAACCGCCGATGTATGACATCTCCACTCGCTTTATCTCCGTCGTTCGCTCGGATCGAATCTCAGAATACCGATCGACACGACGGCCCCAGATACTCTCGACCTCCGCCGCAATCTCCTCCTCTGACATGCCGGATCGAACCAGAGCCAGGAGATCATGGCCTTTCACCCCGAACAGACAGGTGAATAGCTCGCCACGAGCGGAGATGCGGGCGCGAACGCATGTGCTGCAGAATGCCTGTGATACGGAGGAGATGACGCCAACTTCCCCACTTCCGTCCAGGTAACGATACCGCTTGGCCACCTCTCCGGGTCGGGTTGCCTCAACAGCTTCGAGTGGCCACTCCCGATCGACCGTGGCGATGATCTCAGCCGCACTGACTACATCGTTCATTCGCCAGCCATTGGTCGTTCCAACATCCATGAACTCGATGAAGCGAAGAATATCGCCCGTACCACGGAAGTGGGAAGCCATGCCGAGGATTTCCCCCTCATTGAGGCCCCTCTTGACAACCATGTTGACCTTGATCGGACCAAACCCGGCCGCTCTCGCCGCTTCCATTCCCTTAAGGACCCGAGAAACCGAGACATTAGCGTCGTTCATCGATCGGAACACATCGTCGTTCAGTGCATCCAGGCTCACGGTGAGTCTGGTGAGTCCAGCCTCCTTCAGCTTCGCTGCCTTGGAAGGAAGAAGGGAGCCATTTGTGGTTAGAGCCAGGTCCTTGAGACCGTCGATCGAAGCGAGCTGCTCCACCAGAACCTCAATGTCCCGGCGCACCAAGGGCTCGCCACCCGTCAGCCTGATCTTCTCGACTCCCAACCCAACAAAGATGCGAGCTAGGCGGGTGATCTCCTCGAAGCTGAGCATCTCGGACCGAGGCAGAAATGGATAGTCGCTGCCGAAAACCTCTCGAGGCATGCAGTAGACGCAGCGAAAGTTGCAGCGATCGGTGACCGAGATCCTTAGATCGCGGAGGGGACGGTGAAAAGCGTCGAGGACAGTGCCTCGACGCTCTGCTTCAGACGTGATCGTAGAAGTTAGCTCCCCTAAGATGTCGACCGCGGCCTGGTCGCCGGCACCTGGCCATTCCCGCTGCCGTTGGCGTCCCTCGTGGGAATGTTGTCGGCGATGGCACTCCCAACGATGTTGGCTCCAGCCACGATTCCCTCCAGCTCGGATGGAATGACAAACAGCTTGTTTGCCGAACCTTCGGCCAGCTTGGGCAAGTTCTGAATGTATAGGTACTTCAGGATTTCTGGGGTGGTCCCTGACCCATTGAGGGCGCCAAAGAGGCGATTGACTGCCTCGGCCTGGGCTGTCTGGACCTTGAGCAGCGCTTCTGCCTGGCCTTCGGATTCGAGGATGGCCGACTGCTTCTGACCCTCGGCTTTGAGAACGGCTGCCTCCTTCTCTCCCTGGGCTCGCAAGACAGCCGACTGCTGCTGTCCTTCGGCTGTGAGGATGGTGGCGCGCTTCTCTCGCTCAGCCTGCATCTGCTTCTCCATGGCGTGCTGGACGTCCGGAGGAGGCAGAATATCACGAAGCTCCACGCGGTTCACCCGCGTGCCCCAGCTCTCTGTTACCTCGTCGAGGGTAGCTCTCATCTTGGAGTTGATCTCCTCTCGACTGGTCAATGTCTTGTCCAGTGTGAGGCTACCGATGACGTTACGAAGCGTGGTGATGGTGATCTGCTCCATTGCTGAGAGCAGGTTGGCTACGGCGTACGTGGCCTTCTGGGCGTCGATTATCTGGTAGTAAACGACGGTATCGATCTGGATTCCGACGTTATCGGCGGTAATAACCGCCTGCCGGTTGAAGGCGATCACTTGCTCTCGCATGTCGACCATGGGTAGAACCTTATCCATGTAGGGGACAACGAGGAGGGGACCGCTGTCGGCCGTCTTGAGATAACGGCCGAGACGCTGGACGAGCGCCACACGGGCCTGGGGCACAACACGCACCGAGCGTATGAGCGTCACAAGGCCTAGGACGACGATGATGGCGGCGATGATGAGGGGGATCATAACTGCTTAACCTCCTGGGCGGCCGTCCTGTTCGCGCCAACGGTTTTTACCGAAATTTGGCGGAAGTTTGACGTAACCACCCCGTACTGAATCATACTCTTTGGTCTCATGACATCCAAGCGCTCATGCCCTTCTTGAGCGCAATGGCGGCCCAACTCGGGGTGGGGATTTACCGGTGAGATGCGCCACACTTCTCTCCCTTCGGGGATAATGAAGACAGGGGAAGTCGCCCGACAAGGAATTCTGACCATGTTGTTGTGGGTATGGGTAATCATCGCCCTCATCGCAGCCTTGGTGGAGATCTTTGGCTCCGGGCTGCTGTTCATCGGAGTGGCAGGCGCCGCGGCGATTGCGGCTGTCGTGGCAGGCATCCTGGGTGGCTCAGCCGTCGCGTTAGTGGGCTCTTCGGCTGCGTTTGCTATCGTTGCGGTCGTCTATCTTGTCACCCTCCGTCCTCCTGTCCTGCGATTGCTGTCTGGTCAGCGGCACGGGTTCCTGACCGTTCAAAGGGGCGGAGCCCACATTGTAGGCAGACGGGGAGTCGTCACCCAGACCGTCTCCACTGACGGTGGTCAGATTCGGATTGGACAGGGAGAGTTCTGGTCTGCGCGTGCATTTAATCCGGATGACGTGTTGCCGGAAGGGAGTCGCGTCGAAGTGCTGCTACTCGACGGTTTGACGGCTCTGGTCGCGGCCGTTGACGAGCAGCAGACGGCCGTGTAGAGCTAGCAGGCACCTTTCCCGACGCCAAATCCGATCACTCACTGTCTTCTGAGTCATCCCGTCCGAGGACGAAGGCCGTTCCATCCTTGGCGACTCCTGTAGCAATAAGGTGCCAGCCGTCTCTCAGCCGGTCGTTTACATCCGCGGCCTCTGTGGCGACCACAACAGTCGAGACGTTGCCGAGTCCAGGCTCTCGCTTAGCCCCTGACTTGTGGCCGTTCCCGGCGAATCCGTTTCCGTTTTGGGGCACGATGCTATCTAAATCATTCGGCATGATCTCGGACTCGGCAGCCAGGTCATCCGAGGACGCCGATGCCTGCAGTGATGAAGCCGTGATGGCCCGAGGAGCAGGGTGAATCCAGGAGTCGATGTCCGGCATGGAGGGCAGAGGTATGGCGAGCGGAGCGGGATCAATGACCAGGGCCGATCGTGTCAGCTCGGCAACCACCGCCATGCCTGTGAGAACCCAGAAGAGGGCGGCGATCTGCTTAACCTCCAAGACCTGGAAAGCGATTCCGGACACAAAGACAGCCACAAGCGCTGCACCCACGATCAGTTGCTCTAAGTTCCGCTCCTGTCTATATGCCCGGATGCTCGAGATGACTCCCAGGACCACCATGGCGAGCCAGATGGTCAAGCCAACCAGCCCTGTTTCCGCCAGAACTTTGAGCAGCTGGCTCTCGGTGATCAAGGCGGTCGAGGGATTGGCTCGTAACGCCGCCTCGTCGACCGATCCCGGACCCAGGCCCATAAGGGGGGCCGACTTCCAAGCCGTGAGAGTGCGTTTCCAGGCGACCAATCGCTCACCGTTGCTCGCATCGCCTTGCCAGTTGGCCACCGACGCAAGATAGCTGCCCGGCAGCTGCAGAGGTCGCTCCCACGACACGGTGCTCACCGATTTGTAGGGGAAGCGCTCGAGGCTGACGGTAAGAGGAAGCCTTACGACTCTCGGGTTGAGCCACGCGGCCCAGTCATAATCCGCGTCGTGGCTGGGTCCGGAGTTGGTGGTCAAATCGATCCGGATCGTGTCGCCGGCATAACCGTACAGTGGAAATCGATACTGAAAGGTCCGTCGATCCGCCGGGACGTTCTTGGGATCGATGTACCGATCGAACACCTGGGTCACCTGGCCGCCATCCATGATCGAGATGCCAAATCTAACTCCGTCGCCCTTTGCCTGAGCCCACACCCGAGGGTCGAGGGCGATTCCCCAGGCGAGGACAGCGTCGTTGGGAACGCGAAGGGCATATCCAAGGACTGCCTTGCCCCTCGCCGGCGGTGGCTCGCCAAGGACCTGCGTCCGGATGCCCTGGATCTGCCAGAACGTCTGTTTGGCCGAAGGAGTTGGAGTCGGAAGGTGCCGGCGGATGGTGAGATCGGAATGGTGCAGAAAAGACGACATGAAGGACTCGGTCCGAGTCGGCCCAGCGACCGCCCGCACTTCGGGGCTGCTCGACAGGCGTGAAGCAGCATTTGATGCCGAACCGCCTCCTCCTGTCAGCAAGGAAGACGAAACGAGGAGCGCCAGCATCCCACCGACGGCAACGCACCGGAGCCATGGCCCGGCCGTGGAGACAAAGGCGGCGATCAGGACAATCCCGGCTAGACAGCCGAGCCACGGCCCTCGACTGAACGTGAGCATCAACCCAACCGCACAGAGGAGCCCGAGAGGCAGCGGCCAGAGAAGGCGCCCACCAAGGCAGAGACCCAGTGCAATCACTGTAGCGACGGCAAGATAGGCCGCCAGGCCTGTGGGAAAGTCGAACACGAAGTACGGCCGCAGGATGTGGGTCGCCGAGATGTAGACCTCAGGCCGCCCGTACTGTTGGACAAGTGATTGCGAAGGCACCAGGGCACGTCCCAACAGAACCTCGGTGATCGCACCCAGTGCGCAGATGGTTCCTACCGCCAGCGTGCTCAGCAGCAGAACCGGAAACCGCTCGATGGCCGGGATGGCAAGCAGAACGAGAGCCAGCGAGAGGTAGGTGACATCCACCTGGACTCCCTGGAAGGCGACACCCAGGTGCGGCGAGATCAATGCCCGTAGAAAGACCAGAACGGCATACGCGATGCCCAAGCGAATAAGCCATGAGGCACGAACGATCGACCACAATTGGTCGCGGAGGCGCCAGGCTGCGGCGAGGCTCAGACCGAGGACGAGCAGCTCTTTCCAGATCATTCCCGCCGGCCCAGGAAGAGCTTGTTTGATCGGCAGATAGAACGGCAGCAACATGAGCAGAAGCATGAGCCCGATAGCCATGACGTCCGTCGGCATGGCGAAAACGAAGCGCGGAGCGTCAGGTTCGTGGAACGGGGTGTCGTGAGGCTGTAGATTCGGGTCCTGCCGCGGCAAGAGCCAGCGGCCGAGCGTGCCCGCTTCTGCATCCGGCCCCATCCGAATTCGAAGCAGCGTCAGATAGCGGTAGTAGGCTTGGACCCGCGCTTCGATCAGACCCTCGCGTCCATCCCTAAATCCCAGCTGAAGCACGTAGCGCCTGAGGAAGTGCGCAAGAGGACGGGTCACGACGGATAGTGAGGCCGGCCTGAACCTGCCTTCCCTCGCCTCCTCCGCCTCCATGCGCGAGTAGCGGTCCGTCCGCTCGAGCAGGCTCCCGTACGTGCTGTGCGTCCGGTGAAGGAGATTGTTGTTGAGCCGGCCGATCCGAGCCTCGGGCAGCTCTACACGCTCGTGAATAGATCCGGCATAGGTGCAGTCGAGCCGGTTGATGAGCCGCACCTGCCGGTCAGGCCTCCACCCTCCTGCCGTCATCCATCGACCCAGTAGCCGGTTGCGCCGCGGAACGCTGTAAGCCGGCTTGTCCGGCCCTCTTAGAAGCAGCGCATCTACCTCGCTGAGAAGCTCCGGAGTGACCTCTTCGTCGGAATCGACGAACAGGATCCAGTCGTTCGCAGCGAGACTGGCTGCTCTGTTCCGCTGAGCCGCAAAGCTTCCCGTCCACGTCACGGATTCGACTCGAGCACCATAGGATCGAGCCACTGCCTCCGTCCCATCTACCGTTCGGTCGTCGAGACAGACGAGCAGGTCGTGGGCGTCGCTGACTCCCGCAAGGCAGGAGGCGATCGACTCCTCGGCATCAAGGGCGAGGACGACCACGGAAAAGCGCGCCCTGACTGGGACAGCACCCGGCGGCCCTGTCTGACCAGGGCGATACATCTCCTCGATGGACCCAGGACCCAAAGTCCGCTCCCACACAAAGGTTGGGCCGCCAAGGAAACCGCCAAAGACTACACCCAAACGGCGAAAATGGCAAATCGACAGCGTGAAATGCGGTCACAGGTGCCGATTAGTCGATACGATGGAGCCGGGGTGTCGAAACGAATTTGTTCCGGATTATTGAGTCGCGAGAGACGTGCGGAGAAACGTAGGGGAGGCCCTTGTGCCCGCCCACGATGTTGCTGTCACCACTGGCGGTCGAGGCGCGGGAACGGGCGTTCGCCATCATACATACCCCGGACTGCGAGGCGTGGAGCCTGGACTGGCGATAGGAGCCGGGTTGCAGAATGAATTCAGGCCCTTAGGGACGGTCGAGGGCAACGAATTGTTATGTCAAGGCGAGGTAATGTGATGACTGATTCTGCTGGGGACTTGCAGGACTTGGGAGTGCTTCGGATCGCGGTCTGCATCGATCTAGAAGCGGCTGCTGCCTTCGAGTCCGTTTGTTCGGAGCTGCGTAGCGCCCTTGCCGACGAGGGAATCCGGGTCGATTTCGGGCCAGAGGCGGCCCTTCAAAAGGCCAGCGTCGAAATCGGCAGATTGGTGGAGTACGTCCCGAACGAACGGCTTGTCTTGCGCTGGAACCGTGCCGAATGGCAGGCGGACGCGGACTACGAGATCGACATCCGATTCGAATCCTCAACACACGGCACAATCATCTCGACAACCTTACGAGGCTTCGGCTCAGCAGTTGGAGATAACGGTCCCGAATTGACGGGCTGGATCACAAATCAACTGATTGGACCACTCGCTCTGGCCACAACACCCAATCGCCTGGGAGACTGGATGACAGACCGTGTCGCTCGCCGGCCATCTGGCCCTGCGGCACGTCAGGGCTATCGGGACCCGCTCTATCACCGGCCGAATTTTCTGGCCATTCTGGCGGAGCTCCGCCTTACCCCGGATGACTACTTGCTTGAGATCGGCTGCGGAGGCGGAGCTCTTCTGCATGACGCCCTGGAGATCGTCCGCTCGCGCGGCGGCAATTGATCACAGCCGTGACATGATCGGTGTCGCGACTGAGGCAAACCGTCAAGCCGTCGAGGAGGGCCGTCTCGAGATCCTCGAAGCCGACGCAGGTAGTTTGCCGTTCGCCGACGAGACGTTCTCCTGTGCTGTCATGACCGGCGTCTTCAACTTCTTTTCCGATCCCTTGACGCCATTGCGGGAGATTCATCGCGTTTTGGCGCAAGGCGGTCGCCTGGTCGTCTTTACGAGCGGGAAGGAGCTGCGAAACACGCCGGCCGCGCCTGAGCCCGTGGCCAGCCGGATCTTCTTTCACGAGAACAAGGAGCTGCAGGCACTGGCCGAGGATGCCGGTTTCGCTCCGGTGAAGGTATTTAGCCCTGATCTCTCGAAGTATGCTGCCGAGGTGGGTGTGCCTGAGGAGCATGTCGGCCTATTTGAGGGGACGGGCGGGCAGCTCTTGGTTGCATGGAAAAATTGATCCGTTTTGACGGCTCAGGATCGCGTCACGAGACTGCTGCGTAGGGAGCTTAGCCGGCTGACTTGACAGTAACCGAAGTGCTCGCCAAACGCCGCGACGATCCGCAGGTCTGAGACGCAACGATCCGCCACGGGAGGGTATCGACGATTCCTTTGGAGGTTGACCATGTCGCTTCGAGCTTCGGAGGTGTCCCTTTAGCCGGAATGCTCGAGGCGACGTAGGGGCTCACACCCAGCACCTCCGCCCCAATCGCAACCGACCCGCAGCTGGGCTTTCCGCCCCATCCCGACCCGCTTATCCGAACGGATCGTCCAGCCACAACAGTAGAAGGCGAGGCGGAGACTGACACGGACGCTTTGGGGCTGTTTGCATGCCGGCTAACTCCCCGGCTTATCCCAAGCGCGAGCACTGAGCCAGCCGAGGAAGGCGGCCGGGTTCCATAGAGGAATAGATTGCGTTCCTCGGCTCGCCGTCGCTTCAGTCCCTTCAAGACCTTCCCACCGTCGACGTGAACCCAACGGGGAAGTTGATTCGCGGCAGCAGTCAGGCGGCCTTGGTTGAGAAGCCTTAACAACGTGGAGCCGGCAAAGGCGTCAGGACCAACGTTATAGATGAAGCTGTCGAGGGCGCCCCTCTGATTGGAAGTGAGAGCCACCTTCACCTTCGCTTTGAGCAGGCGGTCGAACTTAGCCAGTGCCTGCTCGAGGAGCTTGGATGCCTGCGTCTTGGTTATCCCACTGCCGTACTTCTCTCTGATGGCAGCCGTACATGGTCCATTCGACAGCTTGGTGCCGTAGCCGATGGTGCAATGACCCGCCGCATCGTTATATGGCTTCGACCGGAAACCCTCAAACTGCTTGATGATCTCTTCGGCAAGCTGTAAGCCGCTCTTGACTGAAGGACCCGTGACCCCCTTCGCCGGCGTGATGGTTACGCCAACCTTGGTGGGCGGGGTGCCTCCTGGGTTGCACTCAAGATCGGTAAGCTCCAGGTAAAACTTGCCCTTCGTGTCCACCGTGAACTCACGCCCAGTATCGCGAGCTAAGCTGGCGTTATCGATGGCATTGCCCTTGGAGTTGTACAGCACCGCTGTCAGATCCGGGCAGTTCGACTGATCGTTCGTCGTGTTTTGTACACTCGCCGTGACGTGAGGGACACTTCCGTTGTCATCGAATTCCGACCACAGCTGGACACTCCCACCGGTGATCGAGTGCGTATAGGTAAGGCCGCCGGCCAACGGCCCTCCCGCCTTGGCCATGCTCGGTCCTACAGGCAATGACTCCACAGGCAGTTTTGTCGGGCTGTCGAACTGGTTTGCCGGCTGCGGCTCAATGCGATAGGTCGTCCCGCCATCCACGCAGTTTCCATCCGTAAGCTCGAGGTAGTAGCGTCCACCGTTCGCAATGATGAATGTCGTCGCCGTGTTCTCCGCAAGATCGGCATTGTTCAGACTGTTGCCATCCGTGTCGTGAAGCACGACATCGAGATTCGTGCAATCGGTAGAGCTTTTCACTGTGGTGTTTTCGATGCGAACGGTTGCCGAGTTTGTGCCAGGGTGCTTGTACAGGACGTACCACTCGTCCGCGATTCCATTCGCTATGGATCCGGTGTATGAAGTGTTGCCTTTGAGTGGCGGCCAGGCGTTGCCGATGGAGTCGCCGGCCTGGGCGCTACCTTTCCGCGGCCTCGGCGCTTTACCTCCTCCGCCCGACTGGAGGGTCAGCTTATAGGTGACAGGTTGATCGGGAGGCGGCGTGCAGTTGTCGGTTGTAAGCTCGATGAAGTAGCGATCGGAGTCCGGCGCAGAGAAGGGCTGGTCGTAGCTGGAGTTTGGCACCAGTCCCGCATTCGCGACGGCGTCGCCGTTGGTATTAAGGAATGAGACGGCGAGATCCTCGCAGCTGGTGGCTCCGTTCGTGGTCGTATCCTTGACCTCGACCTTCACGGTTCCGCCACGGGTCTTTGGGTAGACTGCATACCAGTCATCCGAAATCGCGCTTGTGAGCCTTCCGGATGCCGTGCCGGTGAGCTGTTTGGCGTTGCCGATGTTGGTGCCCGCGCTTCCCGAGCTCGATGCCACGGCTTGAGGCGACCCAATCCCCCCGAAGGCCAGGAGGAGGCTCACCACCATGGCTGAGGCCATCACTGCGCGAGCAATTCTCAGTACAGTTCCTTGCATCGTTTCAAGTTTACAAAGAGCAACTGGAAGAGCGCCAACCATCAACCACTTCCGGGAGCAAGGGTGCCATCCGGTACGCCGCTGGCCTCAGCCGTCAATGCACACTACATAATGGATTAGGCGACATGCTCGCAACTCAAACCGAGGAGAGAACAGCCCACATGGCGATTGAAACGCGCCTGCCCGACACCGCAGGTCTGGATTCGGAGCAGGTGCTTCAGCTGTATTACTACATGCTTTTGACCCGAGGCGTTGAGGCCAGGATCCGGAAGCTGTACCTGCAGGGAAAAGTAGTAGGAGGCGTCTACGGAGGCTACGGCCAGGAGGCCGTTGGCGTCGGGTCAGCCTACAGTCTTGGGCCGGGAGACACCGTTAGCCCGATCCATCGAGACATGGGCGTCCAGCTCGTACGGGGCATGTCGGTGAAACGCGTCATGGCCCACTGGATGGCTCGAGAGTCGGGGCCGACAAGAGGACGCGACGAGAACATGCACATCGGCGATATGGAGCTTGGCATCTTCTCTCCCATCAGCATGTTGGGAACCTCCATACCGGTGGCTGTGGGCGCTGCGCTGACCTTCAAGCAGCGAGGTCAGAACAACGTGGCGATGGCTTACATCGGCGATGGGGCAACGAACACCGGCGACTTCCATGAAGGAGTCAACTTTGCTGCGACGATGCGACTGCCGTTTGTTCTGATCGTCGAAAACAATCAATACGCTTACTCAACCCCGCTCTCCAAGCAGTTCGCCATCAGCGAGATCGTGGAGCGCGCCGAGGCCTACGGGATCATGGGTGACCGCGTCGACGGCAACGACGTCCTGGCCGTCTACGAGCCGTCCAAGCTGGCCGTCGCCAACGCCAGAGAGGGCAAAGGGCCGACGATGATCGAGTGCGTGACCATGCGAATGCGGGGACACTCCGAGCATGATCCGGCCAACTACGTCCCACGAGAGATGCTCGAGCTGTGGTCTCAGCGAGATCCTATCCAGGCCCTGGCTGCCCGTTTGGAAGAGTGGGGAGTTATGGACGAGGAAAAGCGAAAGGACATCACCCAGCGCGTCGACGCGGAAATAGAGGATGCCGTCCAGTGGGCCGACACGCAGCCATTTCCCAACGGCGACGAAGTGGCCGAGGGCCTGTACGCCATCTCCCGTCTAAGCTCGGCGTGATGGAGACTCGTATCGCAACATCTGAGATGCGAGCCGGCCGGCCCGTCCGATGACTCAGACGAGCCTGGCTTCCGATGGTCGAGAGCCAGGCTCCAAGATAGAAGGCGAAAAGTTCAGGCTCGGAACGCAGGGCTGGTCCTACAAGGATTGGGTTGCCACCTTCTATCCGCCGAATACCCCTCCACGCGACTATCTGGACTTCTATTCACGGATTTTTGACGTGGTGGAGATCGACACGACGTTCTATGGTCCGCCCAAGCCGGATACTGTCAGGGCATGGGATGCGGCGACGCCCGCCGGATTCGAGTTTGCGGCCAAGATGCCACGCATCATCACGCACGACCGAAAGCTACACGACGCTGGTCACGACCTACTGGAGTTTCTGGAAGCGATGGAGCCTCTCGGGGCAAAGCTTGGCCCGATTCTCATCCAGCTGCCACCGAGCTTCGACTATGGGGAGCGTGCCGCTCTCGAGGAATTCCTACCCCTCCTGCCTGATGAGTTCCGGTACGCTGTCGAGTTCCGTCATCCCTCCTGGCTCCGTCATGAAACGCGGAGCCTACTGGAGGAGCGGCGCCTGGCTTGGACGGTCATCGATCTGCACTACATGCCTCAGGACACGACGGTGACCACCGACTTCACCTACGTCCGTTGGCTTGGAAACCGTGAGGACATCAAACGTCTCGACCGCATCCAGATCGATCGATCAGAGGATATCGACGCCTGGGCGGAGCAGCTTGAGCGCATTGCCAGGCGGGTCCAGCGGATCTACGGATTCATGAATAACCACTATGCCGGCCACTCCCCCGGTTCGGTGGCAGATCTCAAGGGCCGGCTCGCGCCTTCCCTCGGTCGATCCCCGCTCCGCCTGGCCTGCGGGTCAGCCCGTCCAGCAGAGCATGGATCTGGCATGATACGCGCTCTGATTGGCTATGTCCGCGGGAATCCGTGGGGCATGGCTCTCCTCTGCCTGATCGTGGGAACGGTCGGTGCGATGGCCAGCCTGACATACGCGTGGCCATACTGGTTCGATCGCCTATGGTTCATCGTCTGGTTCGTCCTGGCAGTGGCACTCTCGGCTGTGGGAGCACGCCGCTGGGCGCATGTTCGGCTTGAGGAGATCAAGGCGTCGGAGGCGGCAGAAGCCGGTACACGAGCGGCATCACCTAACCTGGAAGAGGAGCCGGCAGTAGCGCCTCAGAGTGAGTCGGGTAAGGAGCAGGATCTTGCACTTTGACTGGTTAAAGTCATTCGGACTGACGGAAGAAGAGCTTCGGCGGCTGCTGCCTGCCGTACCGGGAGGCAGCACCGATGATCGCTGCTACTACGTGAATACCTTGCTGCCGGATATGATCTTCAAAGGACGGACATACGGCACAATCCCCTTGACTCCCGGAAGGTGGTTCCTGATTCCCCTGGAGATCGTGGAGTCTCACTCCCGCATTCGGGAGGCGGCGAAGCCGCTCGCCACCGTTCGTTCCGCCTTTCCCACGGATGGACCAAGGTCTTTTCAGGAGTGGACGGCCGGAGGATGAAGTTGGCGCATCCAAACCGCCGGGATCTAAGAGCAGGGAGAAACTGGATGCTCTTCACGGCTGGAGCGGCGTCGTAACACGCTCCTCGACGACCTCCGTTCGGGTCGGTGGCCCCGCTAAGGATCAGCAGCGGACTGCCTTCGAAGGAACGGTATTTCGATCCGAGGCGGGATTCTGTCAGGTGCTGCTCGAGGACGGCCGCATGGTTTCGGTCAACCTCCGCAAGCGAATCAAAGGTGGGCGCAGAGAGACGACCACCATCGCTGTCATCGGCGATCGAGTACGGCTGAGCCTTGACCAAGACGGAAAATCGGGCGTCATCGAAGAGGTTTGCGAGCGGGAGAACGAGCTGAGCCGGCAGGCGCCGGGGCGGCCAGGACTTCGAGACGTACTGGCCGCCAATCTCGATGTGGTCCTGATCGTTCAATCCATGCGCCAGCCCGACTTTAACGCCGGACGTCTCGACCGGCTACTGGCGATCGCGGAGCAGGCGGAGATCCCACCCGTGGTGGTGATCAACAAGATCGATCTGGCCGACTCGGAAGAATTGGAGAGTCTGGTTCAGCAGTACACGGATATCGGTTACCCCGTCATCGCCTGCAGCGCAAAGCTGCAGATCGGCATCGAGCAAATCAGGCGACATCTCGAGGGATATGTCGCCTTGGTGGGTCCGTCTGGCGCAGGAAAGTCGAGCATACTGAATGCCATCAAGCCAGGTCTCACGCTCAAGACCGGTGAGGTCAGTGAGGCCACCAACAAGGGAAAACATACGACGGTGGCGTCGGAGCTGCTGCCTATCGCACCAGGTTCCTACGTCGCGGACACTCCAGGATTGAGGGCGCTGGCGCTTGCCGACATGCCGCCCGAGGACGTCGATTGGCTCTTCCTCGAGTTCCGCCCATTTGCTCGGGAGTGCCGGTTCGGCAACTGCCTCCACCGGGATGAGATTGGTTGCGCGGTGCTGGCAGCCCTCGAGGCTGGGTCCATCAGCAGGTCACGGTATGCGACGTACCGTCATCTCCTCGACGAGGCTCTCGAGGAGAAGGAGCGCGAGTACGCCTAGCCGTGCAGCATGGGGTGTCGGTGCTCTTAGACGGCGAAGGGTTTGGCTACTCGCCGCGGCCAGATTTAAGATTGCCGGTTGATAGGCTGAGGTAGTCAGAGCACAAGTGAGGGATATGGACCGCAGCGTACTCGTACCAACTGTCGTCGAAGAGACGTCCCGTGGCGAACGGGCCTTCGACATCTACTCGCGACTCCTCAAGGAGCGCATCATCTTCATCAACCGGCCGGTGACCGACGCGCTGGCCAGCCTGGTGATCGCCCAGCTCCTCTTCCTCCAATCGGAGGATCCGGAGCGGGACATCAGCCTCTACATCATGAGTCCGGGCGGATCGGTTACTGCCGGAATGGCCATCCACGACACCATGAGGTACGTCGCGCCAGACGTCTCGACGATTGCGCTTGGGCAGACGGCGAGCATGGGGACGCTGCTTCTGGCGGCCGGATCCAAGGGCAAGCGGCACGCCCTTCCCAATGCCACGATCCACTTCCACCCGGCTGGGATCGGCGGGGAGGGGATGAGCGGCTCGGCACCCGACATCGAGATCCAGGTCCAATTCATCCTGCAGCTTCAGGACCGCGGCAACCGGCTGATGTCCGACTACACGGGCCAGACCATGGAGCAGCTCGAGCGCGACTTCCAGCGAGACCGTTTCATGACGGCGGAGGAGGCCAGAGAGTACGGCCTGGTCGACACCATCCTGACCAAGTAGGCCGCTGGCGCCTGTCTTCTTTCCCCTAAGGAAGCACAACTGGCCTTCCCGGTCGTTCGAGTGAGCTTGGGTCGCCGGCTCTTGGACGTAAACTCCAATGTGGGGGCGTAGCTCAGTGGATAGAGCATCGGTCTTCTAAACCGAGGGTCGTGGGTTCGAGTCCCACCGCTCCCGCCACCGTTTCAGGCAATTTATCGGCAAACTAATCGACGGGAAGAGTTGCGGCCTCGTAATGCGCTCCAGTTTCGACGTATGATCAGCTACGGGAAGGGGAGGGACGCAGGTACCCGCTACAAAGTGACCGGCGCCGGTAAGGATTTGTTTGGTCCACGTTGGGTCAAGATAACCGAAGCGTCCTCCAACGCAGGGGTCTGGGCGCTTCCTGATCCTATTCTTTGTCGCGGTCTTCGTGATTGCGCTCGCGGTGACCCTCGGCCTGCCGTTCATCATTGCCTTCCTCCTGACGAGGTACGTTGTGCGTTCGTGGTCAACGGCCATACTGACCGTCGTTCTATATATGCTGACGTTCGCAGGAATGTTCATCGGGCTCGGCATCAACGACATCTATACCTCTCGAGTGGCCGCCGATGTCGGCGGTCGACATCGTAACAGTCGCCAAGACACGAGCGGGCGTGGGACTCATCCTTTCGGTGGGGCACTGGTGGCGTCGGCGGCGATGCTCGTGTGTACCGGCCAGCTTGCCGACGAGCGTAGCGAATTTGCGGTTTCGGAGCCTCCGGTCCCCTCAACGGATGAAAGGGGTAGGGACTGGCAACGCTGGCCGGGGTAGCCTCTAGGGCCCGGGATTTCGCCGGACGGCCCGAGCGACTGCCGTACTTCGTGCGTCTGCGGCTCTGGGGCTCTACTTCGGAGGCTGCCTATCACTCGCTCGCCTGGCCGTTCACCCTGGCCACCACGGAGCTTTCCGCGGTCGAGCCAGCCCCGAACGTATTGGGTGCCGCAGTCGCCCTCGGTACGGCGGCCATCTTCTTCTTCCTTTCGGGGGACCAGATACTCCGTACGGCTGGCATGGCCGGCACGCAACGAAACTCGCCCCGGTCCTAGGGCTGCCATTCGTTGCCGCCGGTGTGTACATCGCACTGCAGGAGGCGGAATTGGCTGGCCCGGGCCTCCCTGACTGCAACAGCACTTGTGAGCCTTACCCCGAGTTGGCAGTGGTCGGCTTCTCCATAGCCTGTGTTGGTTTAGTGGCGCTGCTCACGCCTCTGTTGGCATGGATTCTGCCGAGGCTTCGAGACACGATCGTGCATCGAGGCGCGGTCGTGCCTTCTGCTCTTCCGCTCCTTATTCCCGTCCCCGTCCTGCTTGGAGTGTCGCTCTCTGGCTTACTTCTGGGGCTGGATTCAGCGCAGTCCGGTTGTGGACGGTTTTGGCGTAGACGGCCGATGTTCCCCCAACCGAGTCATCCGATGCGAAGCACGCGTAAGTCCCCCGCTTCGTCGTAGCCGCACCGGCTATGTTGCTTCGCAGTTCGGGGCTTCAGCGCATCACGCGCGATTGGTAAGTGGCACGCGTATTATCTCGACCGCCCGGGATCTTGATCCTGAGGATCACGAGAGCGGGAGCAATACCACGGCTGTCTACTCCTCCGTCTTGTGGCGTAAGGGATCTCGCCCACCGCAGCGCTGTTATGAGGTGAACATATTCGCGCGGGCAACTTAGGGGGTTGGATCAGTTAACCCAGGCGGGAGGAACAACTTTTGACCAGCCGTCTCGGGGCGACTCTCGCAACCGGGTCGGCAGGACTGCCCTTGGCCGCCCACGTAGCTCAGGCCCAGGCTAGCCGTGAAAGCTGGACAGGCGAGGGTTGTTGGTTCGAGTCCCACCGTTTCCTAGTTCGAGCCGAATAATTTAGATGTTGTCGCATAATTGGAGCCGTGTTACTGCCAATTTGCCGCCAACCTCTGAGCGTGTCGTCATAGGAAGATCCCCTCAGCGGCCCCCGACCTGTGTGCCACAGGAAGCGCGTGCCCTTATAAGGCTGAAAGAACACGCGGCTGCAGTGAGGCAAACCTTACACATGCTCTCTCGAGCGCTATCCGTCCGTTCCCACGACCCGGCCGTCGCTCGGAAGATGGGTCTCGGACGAGCCAAACGGCCACCAGTCCTGCGCCCGAGGCCTGCAAAGCCGAGACCCGGTCGATACCCCTTGTCGATCTCTGCCTGCTTGAGCCACCGCTGCACCGTAGTCTCCGGTAGGCCATGCTCCCGACACGTCTGCGTGATGCACTGCTGGAGTGAGGGAGCAACTCCACCATCTAGACCTTGAACTCCGGTCTGTACTCTCGACACTGTTTCGTTCTTCCAAGTGGACCCACTCGGCGAGTGGCAGGGTCCCAAGTGGAGATGGTCGACTCGGCTTTTGGAGCTAGAAGTGCATGGCTACCCGATTGGGAGACTGATTCCGGAGTGAGCGCAAGCTGGACCAGAACAATTTACTGACTGGCGAACTCCCCTCTGGCGTCGGTATCATTCGGTAGTCTGAGCGGAAGGAGGCCGACGTGGGGAAGCCGGAGGGTGCCTCCAAATCCAATGGCGGTGGTTACGTTCCTGGGCTTCGTCCGCCGCCGCTCGGAATGTTATGCGCGCCAATCGGAAGAGGGACAGTCGGCCCGAACTGCGGCTTAGGCGAACCGCCCACCGGCTCGGCCTCCGCTACAGGCTTTATCGGCGCATCGAAGTGGTGCCGCCGGTGCGTCCCGACCTTGTCTTCTCGGGCGCCCGTGTGGCTGTGTTTGTTGATGGTTGCTTCTGGCATGGCTGTCCGGAGCACGGCGTTCAGCCGTCAGAACGCCGAGTACTGGAGCGCCAAGATCGAGCGGAAGAGGGTTCGGTACTCGAAGAGTCGACGAGCGACTTGCCGAAGCCGGATGGGTTTCGATCCGCATTTGGGAGCATGAAGACCCGGGCTTAGCAGCGAGCCGATTGGCCGAGTTAGTAGCGCATGGCGCAAAGGCCAAAGCAACAGCCTCATTGGTCAGGGTCCAGCCGTGAGGTTCGTGGACCTCTTCTCTGGCCTAGGCGGATTCCATGTCGCGCTCGCTTCTCTCGGTCACGAGTGTGTGTTCGCCTCAGAGATCGACGACGAACTGAGGCATCTTTATCGCAAGAACTTTCCCGATATGCCCGAGTCCGCTGTGGTGGGGATATCAGAGCCCACCACTCTCAGGTGCCGCATCATGACGTCCTTTGTGCAGGGTTTCCCTGCCAGCCGTTCTCCAAATCAGGGTTCCAGAACGGTCATGAGGACACCCGCGGTACGTTGTTCCACGACGTTGTCGAGGTGGCACGCAAGTACGAGCCCGGGTACATTCTGTTGGAGAACGTCGGCAACTTCGAACAACACGATGCCGGTAGGACGTGGCAGATTGCAAAGGCGACGCTCCAGAGCCTGTGTTATGCAGTAGTTGCCACCGAGCACGTGAAAAGCGGTGGACACGGATTGATCTCTCCGCACCACCTTGGCTTTCCGCAATCCAGGGACCGCTTTTATGCAGTGGCACTACGGGGCCCGCTGCGGGACGACATTCTGCATCGCTGGAATAGAGGGGAGAAGACCACGGTCACCGACATCCTTCAGGACAACAACGAGTTGCACCCGGACGCGGCGGCAGAGTTGCAGCTATCGCTCCAGCAGCAGGAGTGCATTCCACCATGGGAACAAGCTGATCAAGGCGCTCCCAGAGGCTGTCGAGCCGCCATCGTTTCCTCTGTGGAGCGACGAATGTGGGGCGGTGTACGAATTCGAAGACGGGACACCATTTTCTGCGAGGTTGCAAGACCTGAGGGAGTGGGTCGGTGAGGCTGCCCGCGCCGCCTCCACGAGGGAGGAATTGTTGAGACGTCTCCCCTCTGATGCTCGAGAAGAGGTCGCTGAATTTCCCGAGTGGAAGAAAGCCTTCATCCGTCAGAACCGAACGTGGTTCCACGAGAACGCGAAGTGGCTCCCCGAGGGATGGTTGCGGGACCTACGCCAGGGCTTCCCTTCTCTTCGCTGCGGAAGCTGGAGTGGAACTGTAAGGGGGAGGAGCGGGACCTCTGGAAGCATGTGATGCAGTTCCGGCCGTCCGGACTGCGTGTCAAGCGCATGTCGACTGTGCCCGCCCTGGTTGCATTGACGACAACGCAGATTCCGGTCATTGGCCCAAGGCACCGGTTGGATAACCCGGGTCGAAGGGTTGAGGCTCAAGGATTCCCCGACCACCACCGGTTGCCGGAGTCCCGTGTAGGCAGCTTCCGAGCGCTCGGCAACGCCGTCCACGCGCAACTGGATGAGTATTGCCAAGACGGGTCCTGTCAACAGGGTCCCAGAGAAACAGCCGACATCCCATATTGCTGAGCCACAGGTGGCCGCCCTTCGAGTCACGCACTGGTTGCCCCAACGCGAAGACTCAACATTCGGCCTGGTGTGAGCGTGCTCTCGGTACTCCGATATCTGAACTACGAGCCGTCGTATGCGCTGGCGGAGTTTGTGGATAACTCGCTCCAGAGCGGATTGGATCACATGCAAGAACTCCGGCGTATTGAGGGGCCGGGCTACATGATCCGGGTGGAGATCCAGCACGACCCGGTGGACCAAGGTCGGCATTGTTATTTGGGATAACGCTGCAGGCATCCATGACGCAGACTACGAGCGAACATTCAAGACGGCCGAGAAGCCGCCCAACGTGTCAAACTTGGCTGAGTTTGGAATGGGAATGAAGAGCGCGGCATGTTGGTTCGCGCACACCTGGTCGGTTCGGTCGAAAGCATTGGGTGAGACCAAGGAGCGGACGGTGACGTTCGATGTCGACGCAATAGTTGACGAAGGGATCGACGAGCTGAGCGTAGGCACAATGCCTGCCCCAGCCAACGAACACTACACCGAGGTGATCCTCACCAATCTTCATAAGTCGCTCGGACCGAGAACTATCGGGACTAAGCACCATCTAGCGAGCATCTACAGGATTTTTACGCGAGATGGTGTTCTGGGTTCTTCAAGTACAACGACGAGGAGTTGACTTACACGGAACCCAGGATTCTCAAGGCAGCCAACTATCGGGATCCTGACGGCAAGAGGCCAGCTTGGTGTAGCTAACTTAACCTCGAACTGGGAAGCGCCGCCGAGTGTTCGGTTTTGCGGCCCTGCGCGAGACCGCCAGCGTGTCGGATTCAGGCTTCGCAGTCTTTCGGGCGTCGACGACTCGTCCAAGGCGGAGCCGACGAGGGTTGGCGACCAGAACAAATCTTTAAGAAGGCGAACAGCTACACGTACCAGCGCCTGTTCGGGGAGATCACAGTCGAAGGGTTCGGGGTCACATACACCAAGGACGCCATCCAGTGGGATGGTCAAGAAGACCACGTTATTGACTCTATTGCTAGGGAGTTGCGCAAGGCGCCCATCGACCTCCTGATCAGGCAGAAGGCTACCGCGTGCGGCAACCAAAGCGCGATGTACGACGAGCAACTGAGGCTGCCCTTGATCAAATGGCCGCCGTTCAACACGGTCTATCAGAGGATCTACAAAGACTGGGTGAACCACACCCCGATATTGAAGCACCTCAACAACTCTTGGCCCGGTGCCTCAACCGTTTACCCGAGAGTTCGAGTTCTAAGTGGCGAATGTCAGTTGGATTGTCAAGGTCGAGGCGGTGATGATCCGCCGTCGGTGACTGGCTCCTAGTATCTGATCAACCTCCAAGTGCCGTCGGTGCAGCACGTCACGTAACCATAAGGATTGCCTTAGCCCACCCGTTCATGGAGCGGTTCGTCGGACCGAGGCGCAGAGGCTCTGGAACCGCTAGTCAGACTCGCAATGGGCCTCGGTCTCGCTGAGAATATCGGCCAAGGCAGGCCGGCGTGAAATTCGCGCAGCGCTGTACGTATGCGCTTGAACGAGCCTCGAAGCGCGTTGGCGAGGCAAGCATAAGAATGGCCGAAGTGCCGCGTGTCAACCGAGGCGTCGCAGAAGTCACGTCAGCATATGCCCGGACCGGGCGTTGGGACCCCGTTATTGGCGATGAGACCGAGCGAGTATTGCGGACACTTGGAATTGAGGATCCCGATGACCGCGCCTCGCTCTTGCAGGATGCAGTGTCAATCCTGAAGTTGTTGTGTCCGCCAGGGCTCAGCAGAACTATCGCGGACCGGGCTTGCAGTTGGTCATATCCAAAGCGGCAAGACATCCTCCTTTACCGCGGTCGCCGCCCTAGCGCGAGACAACGGCCTTGGGCTAGTGATTCTCGTGGCGGGCACGAATATTCCTCTGTTCAGGCAGTCGGTCTGGCGACTGCAGCATGACCTCGACCTACTGAATAGAAGAGATCGGGCATGGATGCACATCGAGAATCCCGGAATCCAGGACGCAGACCGCATCCGCGGCCCTGTTGAGGATTGGCGCGACGGCGATCGATCACAGACCGTTCTTCGAACGGTGATGAAGAATTACGCACGACTGCGCCACCTCGGCGAACTGTTAGCCGACCTAGACCTAACGGGGATTCCGTGCCTGCTGATTGACGACGAGGCTGATCAAGCGAGTCTGAACACGAAGGCCCAAAAGCAGCAGCAGAGCACGACGTATAGGCAGCTCCTCGAAGTACGGCGACGACTGCCTGTGCATACGTTGGTGCAGTACACGGCAACGCCGCAGGCCCCGCTGCTGATCAGCTTGATTGACGCCCTTTCGCCCGAGTTCGTATCAGTGTTGCGGCCGGGGAAGCAGTACACGGGAGGCCGGACGTTTTTCCTGATCGATCAGCTGATAAGGATCATTCCTGATTCCGAACTGCCGATCCCGGGTAACGAGTTGCGGGGTCCTCCCGAGAGTCTCCTTGAGGCCCTCCGGCTGTTCTTCATAGGGGTCGCAGCCGGGTACGTCCGCAACGGAGGCCAGCAGCCACCGGCAATCGATCCATGCTGGCGACCATCCATGGGAGTTCTGCCTCATGAACAGTTCAAGGATTGGATCAACGAGGTGAGGGCTCTGTGGGCACAGCTTCTTAAGGCCGATCCAGGTGATCCTGGACGGCTTGAGTTGATTAAGGACATGCAGCCGTCATACGAAGACATAAATAGATGGACACCCGACCTCCCGTCGTTTGTCGACGTGATGGACGTTATGGCAAGCTGCGCATAGATCGGACAACGTGAATGGTTTTGAATGCGGCCCAGATCGGAGGCACGCCCGATCTCAACTGGAACGACCGGTACGCACGCATATTGGTCGGCGGAGAGGTCTTGAATCGAGGCTTCACCGTAGAAGGCCTGACAGTAACCTACATGTCCGCGGTCTCGCGGGACGGGAACGTCGATACCGTTCCAGCAGCGTGCGAGATTTTTCGGGTACAAGTCTTCCTATATCGGCTACTGCCGCATCTTCCTCAGCAGGCGGTCGCACAAATGTTTACGAAATACGTGAAACACGAGGAAGCCTTACGGGCGGAACTCGCCAATCACGGTGACGGGCCATTAACCGAGTGGAAGCGAGCCTTCTTGCTCGACAAGGCGTACCAACCAACTCGTCGCACCGTACTCGGGTTGGACATATTCCATGAGGACTTTGCCGGGAAGTGGTTGCGTTTGAACGCGCCACACAGAAACCTGGAGGTTGCTAGGGCCAACCTCGGCCTCATTGACGCTTTCTGCAGGGTAGTGGATGACTGGCGGCCCGACGAGGGGAGTCCTGCCCGTACCCATGACCAAATTCATAAGTTGGCAATAATGCCAGCGCTGCGAGTCCTTGGGGAGCTTCTGGTTCCATTCCGTGTCGCCGATACCTCGGACTCCGTGGAGTTCACAGGCCTGCTCCTCCAGCTTCGAACATATCTGGAGGAACATCCGGAGGCATCCGCCTCCGTTTATCAGATGAGCGCCGGTCGTATCAGAAGGAGGAGCCTGAATGAGAGCGATGACATAGAGAACCTTTTCCAGGGCCGCAATCCACTCACAGGACCGGCTACATATCCCGGCGATCAACGAATACGGGAGGAGAACGCACTTTCTATCCAGATACATCGGTTGCAACTCCCTGGCATCGATGAAGCTGTCCCTACCCTCGCGATCTGGCTACCCAAGGCCATGACTTTGGGCGTGCTAATAGCGTATGACTGACCTTGGTGACCTTGGTGACCTTTACGATTTACTCGATCCGCCTGAAGGAGGCGGTCAGCGCTTTACGGTTACTGCAATCCAGGGCGATTTGCGATACCTCATGGGGAAGGATGAGCAGGGGGAGCCGGCGGTCTTGGTCGAGTCATCAACCGCTCATGAAACGCCGCTGCGAGTAGAGCTGCAGCATCTAAGCATTCAACCGGAAGCGTATTGCCACGTTGCCTTCTCCGATGGCTCGCACCGCGATGGCCTGTATACGCTGATCCGGTGTGCTGGCGACGAGGAGTTGCGTCGGCTCTTCATCAGCTTCATGGCTGGCCTCCTTGATCAATTACGCACGAGCGGGAGCGGAGCTCCGCAGATCTGCGCAAGGGTCGTATTGCGTTTGGTCGATCTCTTCCGTGCCATGTCGATCGCACCCAGAAGATCTGTGCAAGGACTCTGGGCAGAACTCTTTCTCATCGCCGCCTCGGGTGATCCGGAGACGCTGGTTTCCGCCTGGCACAAGGATCCTGCGGACCTTTTTGATTTCAACGATGAGGTTCAACGCATAGAGGTGAAGAGCGCATCGCGCCGGGGACGATCGCACCGAGTTGCGCTTGAGCAACTGCTTCCACCCTCGCGGGCGGCGGCCTTCATCGCCAGCATCGTAGTCGAGTCAGCCGGTGGCGGCAGCACTATCGAGGACCTGGTCAGGTTATAGCGCGGCGCTTATCGGCTCGAGTCGATCTCCAAATCAAGCTGCGGAGCGTGGTGACGGAGACCCTAGGAACGGAATGGAGACAGGGCGCTCGGGTCCGATTCGACTGGGAGCGTGCGCGCGATACCTGCGCTCTTTATTCAACTGAAGATGTCCCGAGGATTGATCCTGCCAATGTTCCGCCAGGTCTTTCGCACGTCAAGTTCGACGTCAACCTCGATGAAGTGGCTCCGCTAGCGTCGACCAGCATCCTAAGCGCCGGCGGACTGGTAGCAGCTATTGCGCCGCTTCAGGCCGCTGCCGTTGGACCGCCAAAGTAGGCGACGGGAAAGTCCAGAGCCTTCCACGCTCTGTTGTGGCCGCTGGCTTTTGAGGTGGCCGTCCTGCCCTCCATCAAGCAGGTTCTGACAGGCTGGAAGGCGGCTACGAAGGGCATCCGATGTCCGTTTCGTGACGTCAAACGCCGTCGTGTGAGGCCGGCCCCGTGGACAGTCTGCGCCCGTTGCTGCCGTGGGAGACGGGTGCACCTGCCACAGCACCCTAGCGGCGGGGAGGCAGCGACTCGAAGTCTCAGACTATCTCATCACTGATAGTCGCCTAATGCACCTCGGCAAGCCCAGCATCGTTCGTGCGTCGGGGAGTCATCGCTTGAAACCAATGCTGGGGAGCGGTCACTAAATGCACTCGCGAAGAGTTTGCAGAGACTTCCCAGCAGGAAGGAAGGTCCAAGATCAACCTCAGATGAAGGCACTTGGGTGCGGGATTTAATTTTCCCGCTTTCGATATCAGGCCTTAAACTCTAGGGACATGGTCGAGCTAAGTCACGCCTCCGGGCAAGAGGATAGGGCCGACGACGAGACATCCAAGGACCCGCTGTGGTCGGCGGCCGTGCAGCAGGCTGCTGCGGCGAAAGAACGTGCTCGCGTTGATGTCAACCGGAGGCAAGAAGCCCTGAGTATCCTGACCCGCCTCATCGGGCCGTCGCCGAGAACCGACCCGATGGAGCCGCACGACTGCTCGCCGATCCAAAGCTGAGGCTCGCCCTCGATATGTACCCGGAAGTCCGGGCGAATGTCGAAGAGTTCGCCTGGCCAGTCAGAGAGCCTCATCAGGCCGCGTGGACTCGTTGCTCCAGGAGGTGGAGCGCTACGCGGGACAGAGAGGATGGGCATGCGTTCGGTCCGAAGGTGGTGTGCGAGTTGCACCCTTATGGGTCAAACCTGATGCCCGGCGGAACAACCAAAGTGCAGTCGCGATCCGTGCGCTCCCTCAAGTGGGACAGTGTTCGAGCCGCGCTCGACTCTGAGTACGAGAGGGTCTGGGAGCGTGCTAAGAACAGGGCGCCAAGTTTGCTCAATGACCTGGCGGAGGCCATAGACAGCGCTCAGCAGGAACCTGGCGATAGTTATGTACAACTAAGGGCCGTCTACAACGTGACATAAAGTCAAAGCTGCCGAAGGAACGGGGTAGGCTGACGTCCTACTACCGCGACGAGTTCTCAGCCGATTTGTCCGTTGTCCTCGAGCGTCAGGTGGAGGGCAGGCATACCCCTCGGTTCGAAATGAGTGCGGCGCGAAATCCCGAGTTGGCCTACGAAGTCATAACGCCAGACGGCGAATTGGCGCTCAGAGGCTACATTCGAAAAAAGTAGGTTCTTGATGTCAGGGGTGGAACAAATCGAAGCTGCAGCGGCGCACCGCATTATTTCACGCTTAAAGGTCGGTGATCCGCCTCTTGAGCACTTAAGAAACCCATTTTTGGGCGTGATCGCGAGATTAGCTATTTCGAGGAAAAACTCAGCGAGATCGCAGCGGTCGGCCTGTCTGAAGTGAAGTTTGTTAGCGCCGGCTATGGAGCAGGCAAGAGTGTTTTCTCGACCTGCTCGCTCAACTTGCCCTTGAGCGGGACTTTGCGGTTTCGAAGGTCGATCTCGGCCTGAGCGGCGCTCGGTTTGACCACTTTGAGGAGGTCTACACGAAGCTCATCAGGGCATTATGACTAGAGAGTATCCGGAGAATGCCCTTGAGGCAATTCTTGAGCATGGAGTTCGGGGTTGCAGGGGCTCTCCGATGTGGAAGTATACGCCAAGCTCCGGGAGGTGCACGGTTTGCCTGTGACCCTCCGGCAGGCGCTATTTGAGTTCGGTCGCAAGGCGGCTGCCGGTGACGGTGATGTGCTGGGTTTGCAGGTTGACCTGATGGTGTGGGCTAGCGGGCAGACGTCTGACCGCCTCGCAGCGCGGCCGCCTCCGCGTGACATCCACGATCGGGCCCAGCCAACGCATCTGACATTTTGCACGGTCTTCTGGAGTTCATCAGGTCCCAAGGATTCGCGGGATTCGTGGTTCTCCTAGATGAGGCTGAAGCTATCCCTTCTCTGCCTCGTATCGCCTCGCGAGATGCCGCCAACGAGAACATACGCTCCATCATCGACAACGCAGGCAAACCGCTGGCTTCTACTTCGTTTTCGCCACAACACCAAGCTTCCTGGACCCCGAACGCTCCCAAGTTGCAGCCACGTATCAAGCGTTATGGAGACGTATCCGCGACCCCCTTGGTGGAGCAGGAACTCGCTGGAGCGCACGATCATCGAACTGCCCGACCTCAGCCGGGAACAATTTGTCGAGTTAGCCCTCCGGATAAAGGCGTTAGTGGATTGCGGGCACCCTCAGGCGCCGCAGTCAATTTCCGCAGCCCAGATTGAGGAATTGGCGGCATACGTTCGTGACCGATCGGGTGATCAGATTAGCACGCTCGTTCGTTCTGTTGTGTTGGTCATGCTACAGGCCCAACAAGAGCCTGATTTTGACTTTGCGTCGACATACCCATTCCTCGTAGAGGAACAAATCGAAGAACTGCAACGCGAGCTTACTGAGGGCTAGTCGCAGCGCGACGTAACAAGGTAGTGTTTCTTGACTAGTTCGCCAAGTGAGATTATCAGCGCCCTGAGGATGGGAGTGCCCCCAGAGGCAGGTGTCGAGCGCTACTCCGTAGGCCAGGGGCAGATATTGAATTCTTTTAGCGAGGACCTGATCGGGTTGCCTCGGGCTTCAGTCTCTACGGTACATCTGTGCTGACGTGGGCCACGGAAAAACTCATTTGCTGCGCATGTTGCGGAATGAGGCTCTGGCGCGTGACTTCGTGGTGTCTGAGGTGCAACTGAGTGCGGACTCGTGCCCGCTCTTTGACCTGCTTCAGGTATACCGAAAGGTTGTTGAGGGACTTAGGACTGCCCAGAGTGCGACGGCGCCTGCACTTGAGTCGGTGCTCGGCCGTTGGCTTCGACAGTTAAAGACGGCTCAGGAGGATGTCCGCAGGCGCTCACTTGAGCGATTGCCGCTCGATATGCAGGCCGCACTCTTGGCGTACCTTCAGGCCAACAACTTCTTGAGACCCTCTCCGCACGCAATTGATACAGTGCTTCGCTGGCTTCTGTGAGCGTGTTCCCAAAGCCGAACGCGAACCGTTAGCGCTCTACAACAATCTGACTGAGGCGCATGCTCTGGGCATGCTGGCAGCAATCACTTCATCTGTTTCACGACCTGGGCTTTGGTGGCATCTGCATTCTGTTCGATGAAGCGGAGTCAATGGTGTCATTCACCCGATCGAGTCGCAGAGAAAAAGCGGGCTCCCAACTTGATGCGGCTCGTCAAATTCGCAGACTCGTCGGCAGGAGTCTATTTCATTTATGCAACGAACCTTCCTTCGCCGAGACCTATGCTTCTAGGACGGAATTCCATCCTCGGAAAGCAGACCGGAGGGTCCTCGAAATTCCTCCGTTGGACCCTGACGAAGCTGCAAATCTCGTGCAGAACATCGTACATGTATACCGTGAGCAGTACGGCGACGTGATTCCTCCGAGTAAAATCCAAGCCATCCTGAAGAGGTCAGTGGACCTAGCAATTCCCAACAAGTCGAATGTCATCCGCTCAATCGTCGGTGCACTTGATGAGATCCGAACGCAAGCCCGCCGAGACTGAACGAGATCCGGGCCTCGCTCTCGCCGGCGCGCTCGGCCTTGAGCCACCCGTACTTTCAGCACAGAAGACCGTCGAGGCCGCCTTTGTTGGGAAATACGGCGGACCTACGTCCTTGCAGCGTAGGGTAATGTTGTCGGTCGTGGCCAACGAGCGCTCTGCCCTGGTCGTTGCTCCGACCGCTTCTGGCAAGACCGAGGCAGCGGTGATGGCGCTAACCACTCTACATCTCGACAGATCTGGCACGATTCTATATCTCGCCCCGACACGAGCGTTAATTAATGACTTGGCGGCGAGGCTGCGGCCAGGGTTCTCCTCCTGGGATTGGAGGTTGCGGCCCGCCACGCAGAAGCCACTGCCCCGGCTACGATGTTGAACAGCGCCGCCTGCATTCTTACGACACCAGAGGCTTTAGAGGCCGCTCTAGAGCGGCACGCCGAATGGACCGACAAGGTGCGATACCTCGTTCTCGACGAGTTACACAGCCTAGATGGCCAGCCTAGGGGCACCCAGCTTCGGGCGCTCGTGTTAAGGCTTGAGCAGCGACGGAGACAGCCCATCAGTTCGAGTTGTTCTGTCCGCCACCGTTCCAGACTTGGAGGCAATGGCACTCTACTGGGGAAGCGAGAAGTCGCCGGCTGCGTTGGGGTGCGACGAGAGGCAGACCGCCGCACCCGCTCTGTGTCAGCTACCTCAGGCGGACTTACAGGGACTCGAAGTCATGGCTTCGCTCTTCACGCGCGCCCGCTAAGGCGTTGCTGTTTGTCAACAGCCGGAAGCGCTGCGACGAAGTGTTCGTTGCCCTAAGCACCCACAGCCGCGGGCGGCCGGGCTCCGACGATCGGGTAGTGCTCGTGCACTACTCCAACCTGCAGCCGGCTCTTCGGCGAGAAGCAGAAGAACTAATACGACGGCTGCCTAATAGTTGGGCGTGTACGCCACATCGACCCTTGAATTGGGCGTTGACATTGGTGACATGGATGCCGTGATTCTCGGAGACGCGCCGTGGTCAACGCTCGACCTTATCCAGAGGATAGGGAGAGCCGGGAGGCGAACCAGCGCATCAAAGGGGCATGCAACGCCCGAAAACGACCGGGCCTTGATCAGACTTGTGGCTGCTGCGGAGTTGACCCCCTCGGAAAGCGACGCGGATGGGACTCACCCACGGTTTTACTCCGTCGGAGTTCAGCAAGCCTTGTGTCTTATCGCCGGGAAACAAGAAAGGAAGGCTTAGGGCGGATCAACTGGCTGATGCCTTGAAGGATTGTAGAGTGGACCCGGAGGGGCATCCGAACTTCTGGAATTCCTTCGATCCAAAGGAATCCTTGCCTACATCCCCGCTCTGAATGCGTATGAGTTGGACACTGGCAGGCGAGGATCTGTTGTGGCTGGGCTGACAGATGGGGGAATTTCCCAGTTGATCGGGCCCGTTGGACCCTGCGAGAACGGGGACAACAGTTGGCGGTCGTCAACACCTCGGCTCCGCCAACGCCCGGCGATACCTTACTGTTCGCTGGCCGCTATTGGCGAATCCAAGCCCTCCAGGGGTCAAATCTCCACGTAATCTCCGCCACTGCAGTGGCGAACCCAACTCGAGTCAGTTATGATGACGGTTCGCCACTTGTGCCGGCGCTCACGGCGGCGGCAATGCGCGACGTAGCAACCGGCAAACGTGTACCCAGGTGAACCGATGGACACCAATCTCACGAACCGTCTGGCCGCCATAAATGTCGCGCTGCTAAATCTGGCCAACTCAAATCTCATAGCCTCAGGTCCAGCTGGCCGACGGCTACTAACATTCGCAGGAACCCGAGCGAATCTTTCCGGTGAATGGCCTTCGTTGGCGGGACCGATGCTGACGAGGTCGGGATCACTTGTCTCCAGATACGGATCCAGACTTGTCCGGAGCAGCGGTTGAAGACATTGTCAACGGCGGTTACCGGAAATGGAGATGCTCGGTCGGCGTGTGCCGGCAACACGGTGGCAAGCTCTGCTCCGCTACCAAGCTCCGCCGGGACGAGATCGTGAGTCAGTCATAGGCCCAGGAGTGCTCTCTGCTCTGGAAGCTGTCCTGCAACGCGACACGGTCGAGG